>NZ_JBQZGE010000001.1:0-1356486 GCF_052691815.1 Paenibacillus sp. TSA_86.1
ATTTAGTGTATCTGAGGTGAGTTAAAGTGTCCAATTGGATTAGGGGGCTTTAAAGCTGTGATCGTTAGAGTTAGGAAGCAGTATGAGGGAGGGAGAGACAGACAGAGACAGACAAGACAGACAAGACAGACAAGATAGAGGGACACAGTACATGGCGATGATTCAGACGTAAATGTTGTGTTTTTTTATCAAAAATATATATAAAAAAAGGGCTGTACGTGATTTCACGTTCAGCCCTCGGAATCTACCCCTTCATGTTCCGGCCCTTCGAGATCCAGCTTTTATTATCCAGTATAGAAAAGGGAAGCATGAGATGACTCACAGCTTGTTGTTAGTTAAGTGCACAGCAAGATTAATAGAAGACACCAGAATAGCCTTATGACCTAGATTAAGCTTTCGCTGGCTGCTTCGCCTCAAGCTGCAACAATGAGAAGCCATATGGTGCGAGATCCAGAGTTAACTTGTTCTGTCTTGCTTCAACCGGGGCAGAGGTGAACAAGTCACGCCAGACGTTATGATCTCCCCACCCAAGTTCCAGTTTTCGAGGCTCGTCACTGGCATTGAGCACCAGCAGCACACGTTCTCCACTCCCCGAATCCACACGTTCCATCGCAAGGCACGAGTCGCCTGCTGTGGCATAAACAATCTTTAACCCCGCACTGCGCATAGCTGGATGTTTCTTGCGTAACTCAATCGTTCGAGTGAAAAACTCAAGCAGCTCGCGGTTTTGCTTCTTCACATCCCATTCCATACATTTACGGCAACCCGGATCATATCCACCGTCCAACCCAACCTCATCCCCATAATAGATGCAAGGTGCACCCGGATAAGAGAAAAGCAACGTTACGGCCAATTTCATTTTACGTATATCTCCATCACATAACGTCAGTAACCGCGGCGTATCATGGCTACCGAGCAGGTTAAATGCTGCTTCAGTAACCGGTTGTGAGTACGATGCAAGCAATTTGCCAATCTCGTTGGCAAATCCGAGTCCATCCAGCTTGCCATGCACGGTGTAATCGAGTACGGAGTTGGTAAAAGGGTAATTCATGACGGCATCGAACTGGTCTCCTTGCAGCCACATCAATGAATCATGCCAGATCTCACCGAGCAGATAAGCATCGGGTTTGATCGCTTTGACCGTCTGCCTGAACTCACGCCAGAATTGGTGATCCACCTCATTGGCCACATCCAGCCGCCAGCCGTCAATATCCATCTCCTCGATCCAGTAGCGTGCAGCTTCCAGGAGATAGGTTTTGACGTCCGGGTGTTCCGTATTCAGCTTGGGCATGAGTGGCTCAAAGGCAAAGGTTTCGTAGGTCGGAATGCCATCCTCTACACGCGGTGGCCAATCCTTGATGTAGAACCAGTCTGCATAAGGGGAAGCCGCACCATGTTTCATCACATCGACAAAAGGAGGAAACTCTCTTCCCGAATGATTGAACACGGCATCTAGGACGACTCGTATACCACGAGCATGACACGCATCCACAAGCGTTCTTAATTGTTCATTTGTACCAAACTGAGGATCAACCCTCAAGTAATCGGCGGTATTGTATTTATGGTTGGTTGTGGCTTCAAAGAGTGGACAGAAATAGATCGCTGTAATTCCGAGTTCACTAAGATGATCCAGATGATCCATCACGCCTTGCAGGTCTCCGCCAAAGAAGTTGGTCGGTGTAGGCGTGCCACCCCAAGGTTCAGCATTGGCTGGCGTCAGAGAAGGGTCACCATTCGCAAAACGTTCGGGAAAAATCTGATAAAAAACAGCATCCTTAACCCATGCAGGCGGTTCAAAAATATCGACCGGATTCATGAATGGAAAATCAAACATTTCCAGCGGATGCTCCGGCAGTGTCTGTTCAAATCCTCGCTCTGTCATCCACACAGAATCTTCCCCCTGGATAAGCTGGAAGGCATAACGTAGTCTGCGGAAGGGCGGAGATGTCTCGGCCTCCCAGTAGTCAAACATGTCATCCCGGGCGAAAATACGCATCGGAATATGCGTGATCGTCCGATCCCAAGCATATTTATCTCCTGTAATAGCAATGACGGCATCCAAATCCCCACGTTTGGATCGCAGACGGAGATGCATGGTTGTGCGATTATACGCATAAGACCAGTTCAGTTTGGGACGATGATAAATCGCTTCTAAAATCATGAAAATCACTCCTTGGCACATAAATAAATGCAAGATAAGGCCAGAGAAATGCCGTAAAAAAACGCAAAAAAAGGTACAACCTCCCAAGTTCACGAGGTTGTACCTTTCGGCAGCATAGCCTTTTGATTATACGGCTATTATACGAATTATTTTTACAAAAGAAAACACTTTTTTTCCTTAATTATCAATTTATGATGAGGCTGAGCACACTACATCTGGAATCCCAGTTGTTCACCGTATGTTTTGGCTTCTTTGATGTACTGCTCGATGCTCTTTTTACCCACAGCAATCTTGTCATTACCCTGCTTGAGAAACGTGCGGTTTATTGTTGTTTTGGACACAGCCTTTTTGAACAATTGATAACCTTCCAGCTGTGCGTAGCTACCTTTAATCAATTTGTTATGGACTTTTTTCAACTCCGTATTCTCCGGTTTGATCTGCTTCAGCATGGAAACATATTTCGTGTAATTTGGAATAGCTGTGTTGTTTAACGTCAGAAAGAAAGATTTACGATTGGAGGAGGTGATGTATGTGTTTCCGCCTATGGCGTCCATTGCTTTCTTTTCATAAACCCCCGCTGCTTCCAAGGCATCCAAATAATCCAGAAAATCTTGGTCATCTGCCGTAAGCTCCTGTTCCTCCTGGTTGATTGTCTCTTCCGTGTTTGCCTCATCCGAGATCACAGTGGAATTATCCGCTGCTGCAGTATAATGCCCTGTTGGAAGAACTACGCCGCCGATTAACACCATACTCATCAGGATCGAAAGAATCCAATGTTTTTTCATAATACCCGTCCCCTGTCTTTATATATGTGATTTTATCCAAGGGATAATCTAACATAAGAAGAGTTCCAATTACAGGAATAATTTAGAAATAAAATTAGGGTTAAATGGGCCGACTCTAAGTTCAAAAAGGACAGAGTATGGTCGAGTTATTCATAGATATAAGTTTGAACGAATAAATATTAATACGCTTGCATGCTATCACATGATGAAATAGAAGGAGGGATAAAGTAATATTTTTCCAATAAGGAGTAGGGGACAATTGACATTAATGGTTACACAACATTTAATAATATCGATTCATATTATATGTATTCACCTGAAAATTGCTTTACAGCGGCCTTTTTAAGAAGAATGAAGATGAATTACGACGTGAAAATCTTTTCCAAATAAATGCTTGTCTAAATTACCCAACTCCATTACAATACAATTGATAATGAGATTCAATATCATTTAGGGAGAAAAGGGGAGAAAGTTCCATGTTTGGATTTAACAAAAAGTTAACTATTTATGCAGCGCTCATTCTTATGATTTCGTTGCTGGCTGGATGTGCTTCAGGGGGAAGTGCAGATACGACAAATACAGCAAGCTCAGCAACAAGCGGCAAGAGTACTGAAGGCAGCACGGAGGGGGACACTACTGCCAAAGCAGCAGACGAGACTCGGGTGATCAAACATGCCATGGGAGAAACAAAAATCACGGGAACTCCGCAACGAATCGTGACACTGTTCCAAGGTGCGAATGATGTTGTGGTAGCACTTGGCGTGAAACCGGCGGGTGTCGTTGAATCATGGGTTCAGCAGCCCGTTTATGAATATCTGCGTAAAGACTTGGACGGTGTACCACAAGTGGGTCAAGAACCGCAGCCCAATCTGGAAGAGATCAACAAGCTGAAGCCTGACCTCATTATTGCAACCAAAATCAGACACGAAGAAATCTATGAGCAGTTGTCCCAGATCGCACCAACGGTCGTGACCGAAACGTTGTTCGATTGGAAAGAAACGTTGAAGCTTGCAGGGGAAGCCATGAACAAAACAGAGGAAGCGAGTAAACTGCTTGCTGATTGGGAGACTCGCGTGGCGGATTTCAAAGAGAAGATGGGTAACCGTCTGCCGATTGAAGCAACCATCACGAACTTTAGAGCGGATCAGGTTCGTATTTTCTACATGGGATATGCAGGTAAAATTCTGAAGGAACTTGGTTTTACAAGACCTGCAGGACATGATGCAGATAAATGGGGTGTTGAACTGACATCCAAAGAGGCGATTCCGGATATGAATGCAGACATGATCTTTAACTTTAATTCAGGCACGGATACAGCTGCAATTGAGAAAAACTACAAAGATTGGACAAGCAGTCCACTCTGGAATAACCTTGACGCTGTGAAAAACAACCAGTTGGTTCAGGTGGATGAAGTGGCCTGGAACATGGCAGGCGGATACACATCGGCCAACATGATGCTGGATGATCTATACAAGCAGTTCAACCTGACTAAATAATAGGAGCAGGATCTGCCATGCACCAGAACTTTCGTGAGCGAAGTGTATGGGCAGGCAGGTCCTGTTTCAATTTACAGATTACAGATGAAAGAGTGAGCGTATGTTTCCCCTTTTTACCAAGGCAAGTGCGAAAATATCCGGGTTGGTTGGCTTATTCATTCTTATGCTTCTCTCAGCAACCGCCAGCATGATTCTGGGACGCACACCGATTACGTTCCATATGTTGTGGGATGCGTACCATTCCTATGATGAAACGTCGGTAGGACATGTGGTGTTACTGACGGAACGATTGCCACGCACGGTTATTGCGGCTGTTGTAGGTGCAAGCTTGGCTGTTGCAGGTGGACTGATGCAGGCACTGACACGTAATCCGCTGGCATCCCCAAGTGTGTTCGGGATTAATGCGGGGGCGATTTTCTTTATTGTTATTGCTGTTGTTGTACTATCCGTATCTTCCTTGACTACGATGATGTGGTTTGGATTTGCGGGAGCGGCGATATCGGCAGCGATTGTATATGGTTTGGGTTCACTTGGACGTGATGGTCTGACCCCAATCAAAATTGTACTAGCAGGCACTGCTATTTCGGCTTTGTTTGCCTCCTTTACTCAAGCGATTCTTGTCCTGGATGGAACAGGGCTGCAGGATGTATTGTTCTGGCTTGCCGGTTCGGTAAGTGGACGAACGCTGGAGATGTTGTATCCGGTTCTACCTTATATGGCAGCTGCTGCACTGGTATCGCTATTCATGGGTAGAGCCATCAACCTGTTATTAACAGGGGATGACATTGCCAAAGGTATGGGACAGAACGTGCTTCTGGTCAAAGGAATGATGGGAATCGTTACGGTGTTACTGGCAGGGGGCTCCGTCGCGGTCGCTGGTTCTATCGGTTTGGTCGGACTCGTTGTACCGCATATCATGCGTGCTTTTGTAGGCAATGACTATCGCTGGCTTATCCCTTATTGCTTCGTGGGTGGGGCGATTCTGTTGATGTCGGCCGATGTCGTAGCAAGGCTGGTGATTATGCCGGAGGAGCTTCCGCTCGGTGTCATGACGGCCCTGATCGGCGGTCCATTCTTCATCTATATCGCCCGCAAGGGGGTGACGAAGATATGAAGAAGATGCTGACCTACCGCAATAAAAAGGACACCGTCTCCATGCAAGTCGAGCGCAAGTCCATGATGGTTATCGCCGTATGCCTATTCCTGTTCTTGGCGGCAGGAGTGGTTGGAACAAGTATGGGCAGTGACTTTATTTCTCCACTGGATGTTATTCGCACCATCTTCGGACTGAACGCAGGAGAGCATGATTTCGTCGTGCTGACACTTAGGCTTCCACGTGTATTGTTATCTCTGCTTGTTGGGGCAGCACTTGGGATGTCGGGTGCACTGTTACAGGGCATTATTCGTAATCCACTTGCTTCACCCGACGTCATCGGCATAACGGGGGGTGCAGCGGTAGCTGCCGTAGGATTTGTGACGTTGTTGGGCGGAACGGTTAGTATCAAACTGCTGCCGCTTTTCGCTGTTATCGGTGCGATGGTAACGGCACTCATCATTTATATCCTTGCTTGGAAAAAAGGAGTCAGTCCAATCCGGCTTGTGCTGATTGGAATCGGCGTATCGGCTATAACGGGGGCAGGCACAACCTTTATGTTGATTCTAAGCCCGTTCTATACGGCGAGTCAGGCCTATATCTGGCTAACAGGCAGCATCTATGGGGCAACATGGACGGATATCCGAACCATACTCCCCGTCATTTTGATTGTTGTGCCTCTCGCCATGTGGTTTGCCCGCAGTCTAAATGCGCAGGAGTTCGGAGACGACCTTGCTACAGGGCTGGGCGTTACGGTGCAGTGGCATCGATCTATCCTGCTATTGTGCAGTGTGCTTCTCGCCGGAATCGCTGTTTCAGTCGCTGGCACGATTGGCTTTGTCGGTCTGATTGCTCCGCATATCGCGCGAAAGCTGGTAGGTCGGATGTTCGGCAGTATGCTACTGGTATCCGGATTCATTGGTGCGTTACTGGTCTGTGTAGCTGATCTCATTGCCCGAACGGCGTTCCTGCCGCTGGATGTGCCAGCCGGTGTATTCACCGCAGGTATCGGTGCACCGTTTTTCCTGTATCTATTATTTAAGAATCGAAACCACTATTGAGGAGGAGAGTGCTGTGAGTATTCTGGAAGCCAAGGAGCTTACCATCTCCTATGGAGCAGATCCGATTATAGAAAATCTGAATCTGACGATCCCCAAGGGAGAGATTACAGTTCTGATCGGTAGTAATGGCTGCGGCAAATCAACGCTGCTTCGTACGATGGCAAGACTGCTGAAGTCCAGTTCGGGCACCGTATTACTGGATGGTGAAGAGATTGCGAAGCTACCCACTAAAGAAATTTCAAGACGTATGTCCATTTTGCCCCAAGGCCCAACGGCACCGGAAGGTTTGACCGTAAATCAGCTGGTTCGCCAAGGGCGTTATCCTCACCAGACATGGCTTAAACAGTGGTCACGTGAGGATGAGCGCATGGTCGAGTTTGCTCTTGCATCCACACATCTGACGGCACTGGCGGATCGGCCTGTTGATGCACTATCTGGTGGTCAGCGTCAGCGCGCATGGATCGCCATGACCTTGGCACAAGGCACGGAAACATTAATATTGGACGAGCCTACGACGTATCTGGATATGACACATCAGATCGATATTCTGGATCTGCTGTTTGAATTAAATGAACGGGAAGGGCGCACAATCGTGATGGTGCTTCACGACCTGAATCTGGCGTGTCGTTATGCACATCATATTGTGGCGGTACACAACAAGTCGATCTATGCAGAGGGGAAACCGGAGGATATTATCACTCGTGACCTCGTGCGTTGCGTTTTTCAGATGGAGTGTGAGATTGCAGTAGATCCGTTATTCGGCACGCCGACCTGTATTCCGCACGGAAGAGGCAGGAAGTTGAACGGAGAACAGCAACGTTATACACAACTGGCTTAATGAATGCTTGATGAAAGGCCGTTTCATAGTCATCCATCCCCCGAAATCACCCCTTAGTTACATCTTTCTATCTTTATGGGATAACGAATCAGGCAAGCAGAGGATTTGTAATTCTTCGCTTGCCGGGTTTGTTATGCCTTCTAACGACCTTGATGTACGGTTCAAGAGCACCTCTCCACAGAAATTCAAACTATTTTTCCCTTAAAAGTTTTATATTGACAACCTATCAGCAATTACCATAAAATAGATTTTGTGTGATACTGATAATCATTATCAATAAAATCAACCGATAGGAAGGTCGGATATGAATTTGCTCCGTTCCAGAAGTTCCATATTTCCAAAAGGTTTTGATAATTTACAGAACCGTTTGATTCTGAACAAAGCTAACAAGATGGGCATCCATTGCGAGTTGCTGGTGGAGAGCTGTGAGGATTTTCTTAGATTGTCCCTTGAGCACAAGCAGATCATCATTAACAAGACAAGAACCCACCGCTTACCGCTGATCGCCGGACTGCTTGCCAAAAATAAACAGGCATGTAATCTGATCCTGCAAGAGCAGGGGATGCCAGTCCCTTCGCATATTGTCGTGGCTGCTATGGGAGAAGAGGCAGAGCATTTTCTCAATCAGCACCATTCCATCGTAGTCAAACCATTGGATGCGAGCAGCAGCCAGGGAGTTACGCTAGATGTACGTACCTGTGCTGAACTGGAAACGGCGATAGACCTCGCAGCCCAATATGGAAGTAACATACTACTGCAGCAATATGTCATTGGAACCGACTACCGGGTGCTGATTATCAACGATCAGGTAGCGGCAATTAACCAATACCGACCTGTTTATGTGACTGGCGATGGTAATTCGTCTGTACGCGAACTCATTGAAATCCTGAACGAAAGCCGAATGGAAGACACAGAGATCGGTATGTACGAAGCTTTTCCTGCAATTGATCTCGAATCTGTTGAAAACACACGTTTGCTGGATACGTTGCGTAAGCAAGGTGTTGGTTGGAATGACATACCTCCCGTAGGTCAAGAAATTGAACTGTATGACCTCCGTAATTCGGCAGCCGGGAAGATTAGTGAATTCTACCGGGATTGTACGGATGACATTCACCCTGACAATGTCCGCATGATGATACAGGCAGCCCAAGCGCTTCAGATTGACGTTGCAGGAATAGATGTTCGTTGTAAGGATATTCGAGTGCCTATTACGGCTGCACAGGGAGGCATTCTGGAAGTTAACGCGTTGCCGGATCTGACACACCACGTGTATCCGTATGGCGGAACGAGCAGGGATGTTGTGCGTCAATATCTGGAATATCTATTTCAGAGCTAGTGACTGGCGCGTAATAGGCACTTGTTTCGATACGGAATGGAGTTAATAACGAATATACAGGCATTTTATGGCCTGAATCGATAATAAGGGGCGTTAGAGAGTTATGTCAGTAGAGGTACAGACGGAATACCTGAAGCTGCAAAACGAAAAGGAGTCCAATGCACGAGCGTATCCCCGGCATTTCCCGCTTGTCATCAGCAAAGCTCAAGGCATCAAGATTACGGATACGGAAGGCCGTGAATATTACGATTGTCTCGCGGGTGCGGGAACATTGGCACTTGGGCATAACCATGAGACGGTCGTTAGCGCCATTCGCGACGTGCTGGATCAGCAGATCCCTTTACATACACTGGATTTGGCTACACCGCTGAAACTTTCGTTTATGCAGGAGCTGTTCTCTTTATTGCCCGAAGAGATGCGGGATACATCCAAAATTCAGTTCTGTGGCCCAACCGGAGCCGATGCGGTCGAAGCAGCGGTCAAGCTGGTAAAACATGCAACAGGCGGCAAATCCATTTTGGCTTTCCAAGGTGGGTACCACGGTTCAACCCAAGCAACGATGTCCATGAGCGGAAATCTGAGTAAAAAGGAACAGTTGCAAAGCTTGCTACCGGATGTACATTTCCTGCCTTTTCCGTACGAATACCGCTGTCCATTTGGAGTTGGTGAAGGCATGACCGCCCGCTTAAGTGCACAGTACATTGAAAACTTGCTGGATGATTGCGAGAGCGGAATAGCAGCGCCATGCGGTGTGATCGTGGAAACGGTACAGGGCGAGGGTGGTGCGATTCCAGCGGATATTGAGTGGTTGAAGGAGTTGCGCCGAATCACGGCAGAACGTAACATTCCTCTGATTATTGATGAAGTGCAGACGGGAATTGGTCGGACGGGGTGTATGTTTTCGTTTGAACACGCGGGTATCGTGCCCGATGTCATCATTTGCTCCAAAGCCGTAGGCGGCAGCCTTCCCATGTCTGTTGTGATCTATAAGGAAGAGCTGGATCAGTGGAATCCGGGTGCGCATACAGGCACATTTCGTGGCAATCAGCTAGCCATGGCCGCAGGTCTCGCCACGTTACGTTATATCAAGGAGCATCATGTGATGCAGAATGTGCATCAGCGCGGTGAGCAATTCATGGCACGGCTCCATGCAATGAAAGGTCGTTTTGCCGAAATCGGTGACGTTCGCGGACGTGGGCTGATGATCGGTGTTGAAGTGGTCAATCCGCAAGGCGGCAAAGATCGTATGGGACATTATCTGCAGCATGGTGAACTGGCTTCCGTCATTCAGCAGCAATGTTTCCGCAACGGACTCATTGTAGAAGTTGGCGGACGTCATTCTGCGGTTGTGCGTTTCCTGCCGCCGCTGAATATTACGGAGAAGCAAGCGGGCGAGGTACTGGCGATCTTTGAACGGTCGGTATCGGAAGCTATTGCATTAATGGAAGCGGTATGATGAATGTATCGCTGCTTCGGCGGCATGCGGTTTTACTGTCCATTCTACTAGGGGCTTTCACGCTTGTGCTTACCAACAGTGCGTTTAACCTGCTGCTTCCATATTTCATCGAATATTATGACATATCCACTACAGCGGGCGGCTGGATCATTGCCCTGTATATGCTCGCCATGACATTAACGATGCCGCTGGCTTCCCTGATCGTAGATCGGCTGGGACGCAAGCGAACGTACATGCTGGGCATTTGCATCTACGGGGTATTTTCTGTGCTCGGGGCTTTGCTCCATTCTTTCATTGAAGTGCTGCTGCTTGTAAGGTTCATGCATGGTGTCGCAGCCGGTTTGATGATTCCTTTATCCCTTGTGTTGCTGTTTGATGTTTACGGCCCGGAGGTTCGTGGGCGCATTACAGGTGCGTGGGGGCTGCTGCTGATGCTTGCTCCTGCGGCTGGGCCAACCCTTGGTGGGTTTATCATTCAGTATGGACGGCTGGAGATGCTGTTCTGGCTGAACGT
Source organism: Paenibacillus sp. TSA_86.1 (assembly GCF_052691815.1). Classification (NCBI taxonomy): domain Bacteria; kingdom Bacillati; phylum Bacillota; class Bacilli; order Caryophanales; family Paenibacillaceae; genus Paenibacillus; species Paenibacillus sp. TSA_86.1. The sequence goes on from NZ_JBQZGE010000001.1 coordinate 10,741, forward strand.
GCCGTTGGCACTTTTTTCGCTAATGGGTTGTGGACGCGTGATTCAAGCTTATATTCCGGCTCGCAGGAAAACGTGGCATCCATCCAGTGTTATACGGCTTGTTGGTGCAGTTGGTGCACTGAGTCTGGGCGTACAGTTGTATGCCAGTCCCGCAGTAGATTCATGGATACCCTGGACACTGATTGCCATTGGCGTGGTGTTGCTTGTTCGTTTTATCCAGGTTGAAAATTCACGTGATGAGCCGCTCATCCGTTACTCATTGCTGCGAAGAAAAGGTGTTTTTTCCCTTACCGTTCTGATCTCCACGATTCAGGATTGTGTGATGTTTGGCGTGATTTTTACGTTGCCACTGCTGTTTCAGGAAGTCTTTCAATTATCTCCGGCGCTTTCCGGTGCCTTGTTCATTCCGCTTTCGATCTCCACCAGTCTGTTCATGTGGATTGGAGGCAACCTGTTAGACCGGGGGCGCTCCCTTCAGTATATCGCTTGGGGCACGTTGCTGGTGTCCGTATCCATTCTGTCCTTTGCATTTTTGCCTATGGGGGCGTCTATATGGATCATCGGGGTGCTGATGGCGTGCCGGGGAGTTGGTGTGGGGCTTTCTGGTATGAGCATTTCTGCTATAGGTCTGCAGGCGTTACCTGATGAAGACTTGCATGAAGGATCGGTGCTGTCCACAACAATTGAACGACTGGCTTCATCGTTTGCGGTGATGGGCATGACGCTGTATTACGATATGCGCTGGCAATGGCTGGCCGGGCATGGCAGTGCGGTTGAACTGGCAAAATGGGGAGCCATTAAAGAAATCTGCGTAGGTCTTGGCTGCGCTATTCTACTGACGTTACCTCTGGTCTTACTTATAACTCGAAAGAAGGTTGGCTTCATTGTTCAAAATGGAAAACAAACTCCGGTCCAAGGCGGAGCAACAGGCCGATGAACATTCCTGCAAGCTGCTGCTGAACTGTTATATCCGTGAGCTTGGGCCGGAAAGAGCAGAACAGATTCAGCTTAACCCGGATACGCTGACGTATACGATCACTTTTCCAACCAGCGGTGTATGTGTGATGGGGTTACTTTCTTATTACTCCGCTATGGGCGAGCATGAATATCTCAGTATGAACCGTAACGGGCAAACCGTGTATAGCCGGGATTTGGTGCGATGGATTTCATCTGAAATTGGCGGAGATCCAGATCGGGGAACCGAACGCGTTCGTGATTTTATTCAAAAAGTGGAGAACAGCGTCGCTAACCTCACATTGTACCTGGAGCAGGCGTCTGGTCTCGGGATATATGACTATATTACCTCTGAACAATCCCTGTTGTACGGTCATCCATTTCATCCTTTTCCAAAAAACTCCAGAGGTTTTACTGCCTCGGATGTGCAGCGATACAGTCCAGAACTTCGAACCTCTTTTCAGCTCTGTTACATCGCCGTAAGGCAGGATGTGTATGCAGAGGAATGGGTGCCGCATTCACATCAAATCAATCTGCACGAACTTTTGGCAAGCCAGGACTGGCCTGTGTCCAAAGATAAGCTGGGCATGTATGGACTGTTGCCTGTCCATCCATGGCAATATGCATACATCTCACGTCTGGACGAGGTACAGTCCTATATCCGTGAAGAGAAGTTACTGTTACTAGGCAGCGCAGGGCCGCTCGCCTACCCGACCTCTTCGGTACGCACGGTGTATGTACCGACCTGGAACTGCAATATCAAGTTGTCGCTGAATATGCAGATTACCAACATGATTCGCACCAACAGCGCCGAGCAGATGAGGCGGACAATGGATGCATCCACATATGTGTGGCAGCAAGGATGTTTTGATGCGGAGCCAAAGACCCACATTGCGTATGAGACAGGTGTAGCGACATGTAGGTTCGAGAATGATGAAGATCTGACAAGTCTGTTCACGATCGCCTATCGTCCAATCGAGTTCGACCCTGCGAGTACCTATGTATTGTCCAGTCTGGTCGAGTCGCCATGGCCTGGGGCACCATCCCGCTTAGTGACTATGCTGTGTGGTAGACAGGATGATGCCGATGTCGTTGATCGTGACAAGGTCGAGCAATGGCTGTCACGCTATCTAACCTGCTCGTTGTTGCCGCTTGTAAGAGCGGCTGGAGAGAAAGGCATTCATTTTGAAGCCCATTTGCAAAACACATTGGTGACCCTGGAGCAGGGCATGCCGGTTGCTTTTATCGTGCGTGATCTGGAAGGAGTTAGTGTAGACGAGCAAATGGTTGGTGGGCCGCCCGGGGAACAGAAGACGGATCAGCGTTTACAGCCAGAACAGAGGCATGAGCCGATAGAAACTTCGGAAGTGTCCGAGTTGTTATTTTATCCGCGTGAGAAGGCGTGGGCGCGAACCTCGTATTATTTTATCGTGAATCATCTGGGCTCGTTAATTCATGTGCTGGCCCGGGATGTGAGCGTGCCGGAGGAGTACTTCTGGGCGCAGGTGCGAGAGGTACTCGAAGAAGAATGGACACGAACAGGTAACGCATATGTGGAGCATTTGCTGACCGCAGACGCTTTTCTAGCCAAACAAAATCTGGTGAGTTGTCTCACGGGCATTAGTCAGACCCCGGCTTATGTGCCGGTAGGTAACGTCATGAAACGTTTAGGGAGTGAAGCACGTGAGATTCGAAGAAATCGCAACTGAGGCAGACGAGAAGAAGGTAAACAAAGTCTCTAATGACGGCGGAGTCCCCGTATACGTGGAAGTTCAAGAGCGAATCATACGGCAGGTACTGGAAGCGATGTGGTTTGAGGGCATTCTGGATCGTGAGGAAAACGGTAGTAAGTGGTCTACCAGCGGCATTACTGCGTCAGGGGAATCGGTGGTGTATACGTGTGAAGCAGTGCGTAAGTTTTCATTTGGCCGCGTGAAGGTGAAGATCGGGTCGATTAAGCGTGAAGGCAGTGCCTGCACGGATCTGGATCTCTTTCTGGAGGAAATGGTGTTGAACCGCTTGAAGGGTGCGAAACTGACGGCGTTTGTTCAGGAGCTGCAAGAAACGATGGCCAAAGACAGTCAGTGCCGGGCAAGGTTACCTCTCCACATTCCTGTACAAGATCGGCACTATGATGCGCTTGAAAGTCACATGACGGACGGCCATTTATACCATCCGAGTTACAAGTCCAGACTGGGGTTTTCGCTGCAAGACAATCTCGCTTATGGCCCCGAGTTCAATGCAGACGTTCTGCTTATCTGGGTTGCGGCGCGAAAAGAAATGGTTCAAACGGCCGTATCCGGCGGTTATGACTCGGCAGCACTGCTGGAACAGCATCTGACGGAGGAAGATTTGCAGCATTTCCACCAGATTATTTCGGACAAAACAGACGCAATGCATATCGATTCCTACATATTCATCCCGATTCATCCATGGCAGTGGGAGCACGCAGTGGAGTCCATATATGCGAAGCAGATCATGGATGGAGACATCATTTATCTTGGTTCTTCGGCTTCCTCTTATCGTGCGCAGCAGTCCATTCGTTCCCTCTCGAATCGAAATAACCCAGTGGCACCATACATCAAGCTGGCTCTGAGCATAACGAACACCTCAAGCACACGTATTCTTGCCCAGCATACAACGCAAAATGCACCTCTGATCAGTGACTGGCTGGATCAACTGGTGAGAGAGGATGAGCTGTTGCAGCAGGAGCAGTTTGCCATTTTAAAAGAAATCATGGGTCTCTCGTTCCGTTACGAAACGTTACCTGTCACTCAGTACGGCCGCGCTTACGGCACCCTGGGTGCAATCTGGCGGGAAAATGTATCCGTACACCTGAAGAAAGGTGAGACGGCATGGCCGCTGAATGCACTTATGCTGGTGCAGCGGAACGGAGTTCCTTTTATACAAGATGCCATTGAGCGTCATGGTGTTCAGCTATGGGGAGAGGCGCTGGTGCGTACACTCACGTTGCCAATGATTCATCTCTTGTATGCGCACGGGATTGCACTTGAATCGCATGCCCAGAATATCATTTTGGTGCTGGAAAATGATCTGCCCAAACGGTTCATCATCAAAGATTTGCATGATGGCGTCCGTTACGTGCCGGATCAGTTGCTGCACCCGGAACGGGCGCCGAAGCTGCATCCTGAACCGGAAACCCACCGCAAATTCAATCGGTATTCGTTCATCTATGCCAGCGACGTGTCGGAGGTACGCGACTATACGTACGATGCGTTCTTTTTTATCTGCATGACCGATGTTGCCTTGTCACTGGAGCGGTTTGGCCTGTCCGAAGAGACTTTCTGGCAGCTGTGCGCTGGTGTAATTCTGGATTATCAGCGGCAACACCCCGAGTATGCGAAGCGGTTTGACATGTTTGACCTGCTGGCAGAGGATGCCTTGATCGAAGAGATGACGAAGCGGCGGCTATATGGGGATGGGGAATTGTATTTCCGCAAGGCAAGTAATCCGCTCAAACTGGCAAAGGACGCGCTTGAACAGAAGGGTGAACACGAGCAGAGGGAAGAACTTGAACAGAAGGCTGCAAACCGATGAAGATGAACTCGCTCAAAGAGAAAATTGCTCGCAAACAGCAGGTATTTGGCCTATTTGTTTCCATTCCGCATCCGATCATCATCGAGATGATTGGTCATGCAGACTATGACTTTGTCATCATTGATCTGGAGCATACAGCAACATCCATGGAGTCCGTAGAAGAGTTGATACGAGCAGCCGAAGGGGTTGGCCTCACACCACTCGTACGGATATCAAAGATCGAACGGACCGAGATTCTGAAGGTGCTGGACTGCGGAGCGCAGGGGATCGTCATTCCCCATGTGGAGACGTTGGCGCAAGTGAAGGAAGCTGTGCATCATGCCTATTATCATCCGCTCGGCATGCGTAGTCTGAACAGTGGACGACCCGGTGTATTCGGTAAATTCCCGCTGACTGAATACATTGCAGAGGCCAATGCGCAGGTGATGATCGTGCCAATGATCGAAAGCATGAAGGGTGTAAGGCAAAGCCCGGAGATTTTATCTCATCCACAGGTGAGCTTTGTGCTTGAAGGTGCTGCGGACTTATCGCAATCGCTGGGTGTGCCATGGCAGACGGATCACCCGGATGTGAGGGAGGCGTTAAACGTATTGCATGAGACTGCGCAGCGGTCTGGCATACCTTATGCGACGGTCACCAGAGGAATGGAAGACATGGCCGTCTGGCGTGAACGTAATGTACACATCTATGTGCTTGGAGATGACCGCAATACGGCCTTTCGAGCCTACGCCCAAAAGCGGAATGACTACAGAAATGCAGGTGAACAGACATGAAAGCGAGTGTTCAACAAGTGCTGGACGGGATTCAACGTGACACACATGAGCCGATATGTGCATACATCTACGATCTGGCAGGGATTCAGGAGCAAGTGCGCGCAATGCTGCAAACGATGCCAGCACATACGCAGTTGTTCTATGCAATTAAAGCCAACCCCGATCCGCACATTATTGAAGCGCTGCTTCCTTTGGTAAAAGGCTTTGAGGTGGCGTCCATTGGCGAGCTGATGAAGGTTCGGGCGGTGAGCCGTGAAGTTCCTATCCTGTTTGGTGGCCCGGGCAAGAAGGAAAGCGAGCTGAAGCTGGCAATAGAGCATCACGTGAGTTATATCCATGTGGAGAGTCTGCTGGAATTGCGCCGTATCATTGCGATTGTCAAAGCGCGAGAACAAGGAATAGAGGATGGAAGAGAACATAGGCAAGGGCAAGGTGGGGAGGGAGAGGAACAGGGGCAAGCAGAAGCGAAATCGCAAGTGGAGCAAGGGCAAGGGCAGTTGAGAGGGAAACAGGAGCCCGAAGTTCGTGTGCTGTTTCGCATCAACTTGAGAAGTAACACATTGCCACGAACTAAAATTGTAATGGGAGGCGGGCCGAGTCCCTTTGGAATCGATGAGGAGGCGGTTGAGGAAGCAATTGAGCTGATTCGTGTGGAAGGTAAGGGGGCGGTTCGGTTATGCGGATTCCATTTCCATTCCCTGTCCAACAATATGGATGCCAGACTGCATGCCGAGATGATCGAGCTGTATTTGCAAAAGGTAGAGCACTGGCAACAGCAATATAACTTGCAGGTAGAAGTGGTGAATGCAGGCGGTGGGTTTGGTGTGACGTATGACGGTAGTCCCGGCTTCGACTGGCCTTTGTTCACTTCGCTTTTGCAGCAAAGTGAAGCCGGAAAGCGTTTTGCTTCGCGCGGTGCAGAGTTGTTTTTTGAATCAGGCCGCTTGTTGGTAGCAGATCACGGTTATTACGTAACCGAGGTGACGGATATCAAACGTTCGCACGGACAGATGTTTGCCATTTTGCGGGGAGGCACACATCATCATCGGTTACCTGCATCCTGGGGGCATAATCATCCTTTTCAGATTGTATATACAGATCGTTGGACGCATGGATTTGCAAGACCAGAGGTTCGAGAAGAACGAGTTCATATCGTAGGTGAACTATGTACGCCGAAGGATCGCATGCATTCCGATGCAGAGATTGAGCGGTTAAGTGTGGGCGATGTGATTGTGTTTGAAAAATCAGGTGCGTACGCCTGGACGATCTCGCATCATGATTTCCTGGGGCATCCGCACCCGGCATTCCACTATTTGACGGAGGGCGATGAACATGTCAACGCTAATGCAACGTTCCAGTCGGCAAACCGCTGAACAAAAGATATTATCTGATCTGATGAATAGCCTGCTGGCAGAGCAGCTGCTTCCGCTGCAAGGTCATTCGTTTGTTGATTTTGCTACTGCACCTGCGCAGCTTCGACAGTTATATCAAGGGTATGAGGCCGGGTGGGACAAGGGTAGCGCAAAGAAATATATACACGGTCACATTGTCGATGAGCAGAACAAGAGTGAGTACTACTCCAATGAGCGTAACTCTACGCAGGATAATTTCAGTGAGAGTAACCCTACGGAGAAGAACTCTAGTGGAAATAACCTCAGTGATTATAACTTCAATAAGGTTAACTCTTCTGGAGAAACGCCGACTGCTACGTTGGCTTTCCGTTTGGGGTTGCATGCGGAAGGTGTACTTTGTCTGGTTGAAAACGGGGTAAGGCAGGGTATCCAGTGGGTTCAAGGGTCACCCATCTATCAACAGAATTCGGATGGGAGCTGCACACTGCTGGATACTCCGGCGTCCGTTGGGCGTGCGGTGTTGCAGCGGGCATTGTCGGAGGATGCCTATGCGCAGCCTGGTGTGGCAGATTTTCTGGCAAGCTTAGATGTGGCTGTGGAGCAATATGAACTTGGATGGAATCAGGTTCAGCCGTTGTCTGCTTATGAGCCGAAGTCTGCGTATGAATGGTTTGTGAAAAGCGAGCGTATTGCTGCACTCCGGGATCGCCCGTTCCATCCTTCTTCCAAAGCAAAGATTGGATTCAGTGCTGAAGATGTCACGGAATATGCAGCCGAGTTCGGGAAGACGATCCGGCTGCGCTGGGTGGCGATCAGACGGAATGCTGTGCAGCAGGGATGTGAGGACGGCTTGTCTATTCTAAATATGTTATATGATGCGCAGCGTGAGGAAGTTCAGGCCGAGTTCCAACGCAGAGGCTTGTCGATGGATGAGTACTTACCTATGCCGGTGCATCCGTGGCAGCTGGAACATGTTATTTTGCCACGGTTCACGAAAGAAATCGTAGAGGGTAGCATTGTGGTGCTGGATGTACAGATTGGCGACGTATTCGCCACATCTTCCTTGCGGTCGATGTCTCAAACCGCCGAGTCTGCGCTTATGCTAAAGCTGCCTGTAAGTGTGCTTTCACTTGGCGCCGCGCGTTATCTTCCGGTGGTTAAGCTGCTCAATGGACTTGTGGGAGAGAAGATGTTGAGGCAGGCAGTGTCTTGTGACGAGACGTTGAAAGACAAGGTGTACATGTGTGAGGAGCAAAATTGGTGGGGCTTTATGCCGGAGTCGATGGGACTGTTCGATGATCACCCCCGGCATCTGGCGGCGCAGATCCGTGTCTATCCTGCCGAGCTGCTGGATGATGTCTACAAGATTGTTCCCATGGCTGCACTTGGCGTCAATCTGGACGGGCATCATTTGCTGACCGAGATCTCGGACAAGGATTTGAGTGCAGAAGATGTTCTGGCGTTCTATGGGGATATCGCCGCTACATTCTATGATGTGGTCATGCGTCTGTTCAAGATCGGGGTTGTGCCCGAGATTCATGGCCAGAACTGCTGTCTGGTGTTGGAGCATAATCAGGTGAAGGGACTATTATTCCGGGATCATGACTCTGTGCGTTTGCATCAGCCGTATCTGGACAAGCACGGAATTGCTGATCCGGGATATCATATTCGTCCGGGGTATTCGAACAGTCTCTATAATGAGACGATCCAGAAGCTGATTTTTTATGTGCAGTCCCTTGGGACGCAGGTGAATCTGGCTGCGATCATGGAGGCGATGAGCGAAGTGTACAACATCCCGGAAACGAAGTTCTGGGAGATCACGGAGCAGGCCTGGCGGGAGGCGTTGCACCAGGTGCAGCTTCCCGAGACGGATCGGGCCACGCTGGAGCACGTGATCTTCGAGAGCGAGGCGTGGCCTGTGAAGTTAGTTGTCCGTCCGCTGCTTGAGGCGGACGGGGTGCCAGGCGCGATGCCATCGGGCAAAGGCCAAGGGTGGAACCCTTTTTATAAGGGATAGGTATGTGGGGTACATTTAGATTTGTAGGTTAAGTTTGTAGTTTAGATTCGAAGGCTAGGTTTGAAGTTTTGGCTTAGGAGTTAAGGTTGATGGGCGGGCTTAAGTGTCCAGGTTCAAGGATGAGGTTGAGTGTTTAGGTTCATATTTGGATTGAGGGTGTAGGTGTAAGGTTTTCCTTATAAAGTTTTGGTCAAAAAGTGGGGCGTAAAGTGTTCCTCCGATACCAGAAAAATTCTAACGATCTCAGATGAGCTTATTTGAGCGAAATGGGGTTCTCTGGAATTCTAACGATCACCAGGAAGCTTATATCGCCAAAAACACATGATTAACACCTATTTTCGCATCGTTTACTCAAAATAGGGTTTCCTGAGATCGTTAGAACATAAAACGGTGTGTTTTTGCCCAAATAGCGTCTCTGGTGATCGTTAGAAAAGTGTGCAGGTAGAATAGGGGAAGCTTAATAGTTAGGGTGATCTGAAGAGAACAGTCCTTCTGGTATTATACGAGTATTCGTAAGTGGTGACCCGATTGTCGGGTCGCCTTTTTTGATGTTGGCTTCGTTGTGGAGGGTGACATTAGGTTGATGTCGAAAGTGACCTTAGGTTAATGTGGAAAGTAATTAATACGTTGTATGAAAACGTTCACTTCAATATCTGGTTAATTACATAAATGTAAGTTTGGTGTATAGAGTAAATTAGCATAAACAGTGCATTATTTCTATTATGTGATATACTTTCTACATCATAACGAAAAGGTTTTCGTAAAATGAATGAAATCGACTGAAACGTAGTAACTAATCAACCAGAAGAGAGTGAGATATGGTATGAATGAGAAGAGACTTTTTAATGATGGATGGCAATTTGCAAAAAGTGATCTAAGCGTTTCCATGTTGACTGATCGTACGGATCGTACTCATACGGATTGTACTGATTTTAGTGATACTCCTAATCTTCCTAACTCTACGGATACTCCTCATCCTCCTGATTCTGCGAATCTTACTGGCCATACGGATACTGCTGATCTTCCTGGCACTTCTAATCTTGCTAGTACTTCTAATCTTGCTAGTACTGTTAATTTTACTCGTACTACTAATCTTATGAATGCTAATGGCCTGACCGATCTTACTAAGCTTTCTTTTGAGGCGGTTGAGCTTCCCCACGACTGGCTGATCTACGATACATTGGATTTATATGAGAATAGTATTGGATGGTATCGCAAAACGTTTGAATATACGAAGGATGAGCAACAGGTGCTTTTGTGTTTTGACGGGGTGTATATGGATTCGACCGTGTACGTGAATGGACAGCTCGTTGGGGAGTGGAAATATGGATACTCTGCGTTTGAGCATGAAATTACGGATGCTTTGGTTGATGGCGATAATGAAATTCTGGTTAAAGTTGTGCATCAGAGTCCGAATAGCAGATGGTATTCCGGGGCGGGTATCTATCGGAATGTATGGCTGAGAACAAGGAGCCGTAATCATATTATGACCGATGGAATCTATGTCTCGATGCAGCAGCAGCCGGATGGATGGCAGGTCGAAGTAGATACGGAGTTGTCTCTGGAGCAAAATAAACGTGCGCGGTTGGTTCACACGCTTTGGTACAATGGCGAGGTTATCGCATCTTCTCAAGCGGAGATTCTGGCAAAGGTAGATGCAGATGAACGCGATGAGTTAACAACACATACAAATGCAGAGGTACATGAGAATAGATACTTGAATAGCCAGCAGCTTAGGGTGCTCAATCCCAACCTATGGAGCCCGGATGTTCCCCACTTATATGATCTCGTAACAGAACTACGTCTGATCTCGGGAGAGCAACATGAGGAGCTTATCGAGTCTGTTCCACAGCGAATCGGGTTCAAACAGGTCAGACTGGATGCCAGCGAAGGCTTCTATCTCAACGGTGTCAAAATGAAATTGAATGGTGTCTGCGAACACCATGATCTCGGCGCATTAGGGTCTGCGTTTAATGTGGCAGCGCTGAGAAGAAGGTTTGTTTTGCTGAAAAAGATGGGAGTCAACGCGATTCGAACCGCGCATAACATGCCGGCGAAAGAGTTCATGGAACTGGCCGATGAGATGGGCATGCTGGTGGTGTCCGAAGCATTTGATATGTGGGAACGGGCGAAGACGCCGTATGACTATGCCAGATTTTTCACCGAGTGGGCACATGCCGACGTAAGAAGTTGGGTGAGACGTGATCGGAATCACGTCAGTCTGATCATGTGGAGTATCGGGAACGAAATCTATGATACCCATGCGGATGAGCGTGGGCAGGAAGTGACGCGCATGCTGATGGAGTATGTGCAGGAATTTGATCCGAAAGGAAACGCACGGGTGACGATTGGTTCGAACTACATGCCTTGGGAAAATGCTCAGAAATGTGCGGATATCGTGAAGCTGGCTGGCTACAACTATGCGGAAAAATATTATGACCAGCATCATGCCGAGCATCCGGACTGGATTATCTATGGTAGTGAGACCTCTTCAGTTGTGCAAAGCCGTGGTATTTATCACTTCCCTTATGAACAACCCGTTCTGGATGATGATGACGAGCAGTGCTCGGCACTCGGAAACAGTACGACCAGTTGGGGAGCGAAATCGCCGGAGTATTGCATTATAGCTGAGCGCGATCATCCGTTTTCCTTGGGGCAATTCCTTTGGACAGGGTTTGACTATATTGGCGAACCGACGCCGTATCATACGAAAAATTCGTATTTTGGACAGCTGGACACAGCCACGTTCCCGAAAGACTCTTATTACATCTATCAAGCTGCCTGGACGGATTATAAAAAAAATCCAATGGTGCATCTATTCCCGTACTGGGATTTTAGCCCTGGTCAGATCATTGATGTACGTGTGTGCAGTAACGCGCCCAAAATTGAATTGCAGCTCAATGGTGAAACCATCGGCACGTATGATATCGACCATGCTCATGGAACCCAGTTGTCCGGCTGGTGGAAAATACCTTTTGAAGAAGGTGAGCTGAAGGCCATTGCTTACGATGAGCATGGTACGGTGATTGCCACCGATGTACAGCGTTCTTTTACCGATGCGAAGAAAGTGTGCCTGTCGACAGATCGTCAGGAGTTGCAGGCTAACGGAAAAGACCTCGTTTATGTAGAGATTACAGTGGAAGACGAAGCAGGCCATCCGGTACACAATGCCAATAATCGTGTGCAGGTGACGGTGTCTGGTGCGGGACGTTTGCTCGGTCTGGATAACGGGGATAGCACGGACTATGACCCGTATAAAGGGCTTAGCAGAAGATTGTTCAGCGGTAAGCTGATGGCGATTATTGGATCGACGAATGAGGCAGGAACAATCCAGGTCGAAGTGTCTTCGGAAGGGTTAGAAGGAGCAACAGCTACATTCGAATCTAAGGTAGCGGATGAGGGGCGCGAATCCATAACAGTGGATGCAAAACCTGTCTTCATGAAAAATGAAAAGCGTCCGGTACTGACGGGTCACGCTCAGGAAACCCCTCTGCGGAAAATTGAAATCATCAGTGAATCGGGACAGATCCTTGATGCCTCTAACCCGGAAGTGATGGTTACAGCCAAACTGTACCCGGAAAATACCACTTATCGGGATGTGCAATGGTCTGTTGTAAATGATGCTGGTATCGTGTCCAATATTGCCAAGGTGGAAGTGATCACTTCTGGAACGGGCGACGAGCCAGGTTCACAGAGTATAGACTTGGACGAGAAAAGGCATGTGGTCAGAGTATCAGCTATGGGCGACGGGGCGTTCCGCCTGCGTGCAACCAGCAACAACGGTACAGACAAACCCAAACTCATCTCCCAACTGGAGTTCAAGGCAGAAGGTTTGGGTACAGCCTACAAAGATCCATATGGATTTATCTCAGGTGGTCTGTACGACTATACCAAAGGTGATGTGGGCAACGGTAATGAACGTGGCGTAGCTACCAGCAGGGACAGCGAAACTCATGTGGGCTTCCGCAATATCGACTTCGGCCCATACGGCTCGGATACGATCACGATTCCCATTTTTGCGCTGTCGAGTGAAACATATTTCATTCAAATCTGGGAAGGCATGCCGGGTGAAGAGGGCAGTGTGATGATTGCCGATGTCGTGTACGACAAGGAATCGATATGGAATGTATACCAGGAGGAGACGTATCGTCTGTCCAAACGACTCAGCGGCATTACGTCGATCTGCTTTGTGCTGAAACAGAAGATTCATATTAAGGGCTTTTCATTTGAACCGCAAAGCAGAGCCTTTGAAACCAATACAGCTGCGTCTTGCGATCATCTATATGGAGATACATTTACGATTGAAAATAGCCGTGTGGAAGGCATCGGGAACAACGTATCACTGGAGTTTGAGCAGATGGATTTCACGAGTGTAGGAGCATCCAAACTAGTGATCTATGGCGCTTCAGCGATAGATAAAAACACGATTCATATCCGCTTCTCGGGTGCGGACGGGCAGAGCAACCAACTGGTGGAGTTTACTCAATCCGTATGGTACGAGGAACGGACATTTGAATTAGAACCGGTATACGGGGAGCAAAAGGTAACTTTTATTTTTCTGCCAGGTAGTCAGTTTGACTTTGGCTGGTTCCGGTTTGAGAAGTAAATAAGGAAGAGCACATACACCTAAGTACCATGCACAAGGAAACGTACGAAAAATACAAGTTTATATCAGAAACCGCCTCTTGCATAAATAGATACAAAAATCCTCCTCAAATCTCAGATGCTGCTTCTTAACAGCTACTGATTTCGGGAGGATTTTTTCAGTTCGTGTGTATGCTTAGCTGTCTAAGCTTGCTACAAGTGTTAATTAATTTGTCTATGTGAGGGTATTATCTTCCGTCATTTCACTTCATCAATCGTTACTTTGGCGGTGTTACTATCCCAGGTTACGTCCAGCCCAAGCCCCCGCAACATGTCATAAGGTGCTGTGGTAGCCCCCGAATAGATGCTGGTGGGCTCGCTCATTGTTCCAACCTGCTCTTCTTGCGAATGAAGCTTATTCAAGGTGGATACCGTGTATTGCAGTTCATTCGGCTTGATCGCAATGATCCGATCATTATATTTTAATGTATAGTGACTTATGAATCCCTCCGCTGAATGCACCTGGAATTCGGCTCCAAGTGCTAACGCAATCGTTTTGATCGGAAGTTGGAGCGTTCCGCTCGTTTCTACTGCAGGATATACGGATTGTAGTAACTTGCCATTCACATAGATATCTGTACCTAGCTTAGCTTGAACAGGGATGTACACCATGCCTCCCGAAGATGTAGCCGGCGCACCTGCCTCCTGATATTTGTCACCACCCCATCCCCAGACGTTTGCATCGGAGGAAAGTGCAAGACTATGGTAGTACCCGGCAGACACATCTTTGATATCCGATAACTGCTTTATTTTCCCTTGTTTGCCTGTTACGGTGTTCCCGAAGCTGTATACCTCGCCTTTTGTAGTCACCAGAAGTACATAATTCGTGTTAGCATCCAACGTCTTCACTTGGAGTTCATGATGATATGGAATCCATTTTGCTTTTCCTTGTAAACTCAGTCGCCAGACTCTACTTTCCGAATCGAGGGCGAGCAGATCCCCGCCATTACTCGTGATGAACGTAATTTTGCTTAGACCTTTAATCAGCTTTGCTTTGGAAGGCTTACGGTCAGATCCATCCGCTTCTTTCCATGTCCAGACGGAGCCGTCTTTCTTGAGTGCATATCCATCGTTACCGGAGAGCGTGGTTTGCACTACGTCTTTTAATCCATGAATCGGGTACAGGATAGGCTTCCGTGTGGCATCCTCGTTTGAGGTGCCTGGGAGTTTCGGAGATGGTTTCTGCCAGGATTGAACGGTCCCATTCCGAAGAAGGGCTACGCTTGTGAAGGGTCCTGCGGTCACACGTGTAGCATTAGTGATTCCAGGAACTTGGCTGGGCGTTCTGCCAGCTCCCCACTGCCAGACGGTTCCATCTGCTTGAACGGCTACACTGTACCCTTCACCGGAAGTAGAGAGGGCTGTGACAGCGGATAAGTGCGGAATACGGACAGGACTGAATGTATGGCGATACCTTACCGTGTCGCTGATCCCAAGCTCTCCTAACAGATTTCGGCCCCATGCCCAGACAGAACCGTCACTTCTTAACGCCACCGTGTAATAGTAACCACCTGCTACTTCTGTGTAGTGGAGTTTCTGAGTTGTATTCGAAGTCACAGAGGGTTTGGAAGGAGAGGCGAGAGAGAGTACCGACACTGTACGATCCGGAACGCTTCCTGTGGAAGTTTGCTTGTCATTGGATGCATATGTAGTGGACACCGAAGGGAGCGAACCCAAGATCAGACTAGAGACAACTCCAGCTGAAATCATGACTTTACCGACGCGGCGGAACGATTGGCTTTGTGGAACTGGCTTTACTCGCGATGAAGAGGATCCTGCTTGTTCTGTTGTTACATGATTGATCTGACTATCTAAATTCATGAGATCGCCTCTTTTTTGAAAGGTATGGTAAAAATGGATGTGATATTAAATAAACGTATGAACAAGGATGAAAGTTACGCCAAATGGAGAGAGTTCTCATGAAAAATCTCAGGGAATGTGGGTCACTCCGTATACTCTCTTTCAAAAAATGTAACTTATCCAGTCCAGGTCACGTTGTACATATGAGGTGATTGCAATGGGAAAATATTTAATTATGTTATGTTTAGCAACTGTACTTGTAACAGGGTGTAGTTCGAATGATCCGCAGCAGACTGTCGATCCGGTAGAGAAGAAAAATCCTTTTCCTGCTATAGTTGAGCCGCATAAGGCGGAGCAAGCAGAAGAAAGTGGAGATGTTGTCTTCCTGCACGGAGAGATGCGAAACCGAGATAAGTGGGAGTCTTTTATGCAAAATGTGAAACAGAATCAACCGGATCATGTCCGGGTCACCATGTATACGATTGAAGGCGATCCCATCATCCATGAGCTAATCTATGACGGTACGCTGTTTCAATCCACCTATGATGCCACAAGAGATAAGTATGGCTCCAGAGAAGAGATCATGACGAATACTTGCAAGGGAGTGGAACTGACCAAAATGGAGCGAGGAGAATCAGTGTACGTTTTAACCGGTTGTGAGAAGCAAAATAGTTTCTACTTTCCAAAGATGTAGAAGGAAGATAAGAGTTACGAATGATGAATTATGAAACATGAATGATGAATGTTTAAGAATGAACACTGAAAGGCGCAGCGATAAAAAAGGGTGCTCTGGTGGGATTCTTTTGGGATATGAACAGGTTTATATAGAGTAGGGTAGATTGCCGAAGTTTTATTTTTTCCTATGAAAGGGGTCATCACATGAGAGATGTACTAACAGATTGGCAAGCTTCATCTCAGTTCTATCATTCGGTTCTTGTCCAGAGACAGCTGGCCCCGATCTTGCAGGAGGCATGGTTGAAACAGTTTATGGAAGGGATCATGTGGGTGCTTCTGGGTATCATTGTTGTTCAATTACTGCTGTGGGTGAGGGCTCGCTTGAGCAAGGGACCTTTCACAGACGAAGAAGTGGAGCAAGCAGACCCACTGTTTCTCGCCTATTTGCGGAGCAAGGGCAGGCTGAAGTTGAAGGACACGCAGGCGACCATGTTCCAGTTAATTCGTAAAGGCATATTGTCGATGCGAGTTGTGAAAACCAAAGGACGATATCGGAATGATCCAGGGGAAAGCAATCCTCAACTTAGACCCAAAACAACATTGGAGTACAGTGTGGAATCCTCGGTTGCTAACAGTTCGCCGGATGAACAGGGTCTGCTACAATGGCTATTCTCTACCTATGGTTTCGGTAAACAACGGCTGAGACTCGATGCTTTGGCCGGACCAAGCGAAGGGGAAAGCAAGCGGAGAGAAGCCATGAAGTACTACCGGCTTAAAGAAAAGGCGCTGAGCGAAGGCGTTCAGTCGTGGAAGGAACAAGTCGTGGAGACGAGAGACTGGGGACAGTTGATTCGAACGCCGTTGCTTTTGCGATTGCTTGTCTATGTCATGTTTCCTATTCTGATGCTCCTTACAGGTATCGTGTGTTTTGTAGATCGTGTGTCTGTGCCGGGCGTGATAGGTCTGGTAGTTACGGTAGTAATCTGGTCTTTGGTTATTCGGAAAATTCATGTGCATTTGCTCTATCAAGCGGCTTGTGTAGGATTAATGATCAGCCTCACCGTGGCGATCAACGGCAATTCAGCGTTTACTTCATCGCTATACAGTATTATATTTCTGTCTATTTTTGTTCGTCTGTTCTTGCCTGCTAGAGAAGTGGCTCCATCTGAGAGGGATTGGGAGGCCTCTATGCGTCACTGGCGTAAACGATACAGAAAGGGCATTCCAGTCGAGCGCCTGAGTGAGTCGCCAGAAGTGTTGGAACAGATCATTCAGACCGCTCTGGTGCTGGGCATTGGATCACGATGCGTACGCAAAACAGATTGGTCTGTGTTACAGCAACACCATGATCCAGAGCTCAGACGCCTTGCGGATCGTGAACCTGCATCAGATAACAGTGTACCTGGATCAACAACAGTAAAACATACACCTCTATTGGTGCTAGCTTTGCATCTGCGAGGCATATTCAGGCCGATGTTTGCGGCAGAGTTTCCGTTTGATCGCACCAATTATGTCTTTGCCACGATATTCCCTGATTCGGGTGGAAGCAGCGGTCACACTTCGGTCAATACGGATAGCTACAGCGGGGACGGTCATCATCACGGATCAGACAGCCGGGATTCCGGCGGAGGCGGGGACTCGGGCGGTGGTGGAGATTAATTATCATGGATTGAAATGATGCCTCCGCTGAACGCCTGTTCTTCATATGGGAGCCTAATAATACATCAAATTAGATAGGGTATGCGTACATGTGCAAGCTTGGCTGACTAGAGTAGTTACCTAATTACTGAATCTTTGAGGGAGAAAATGATCCTTCTGTTCAATTCCAAAGATAAATTCCATTTGTTAAAATTTAGGTATAACGACTATGAACAGGTTTGGTGGTGAAAACGGCATGTTGCGGATTCAGGTACACCCCGATGAATTGGATGCCAAGGCACGTTATGTTCAGCAATGTAAATTGGATTTGGACCGAATGGTTCGTGAACTGGATAAATCTCTTAATATGCTACAATCCGAATGGTCGGGGGTTACGCAAGAAAAGTTCTTCTGGGATTTCATGGAGGTCAAGCATGTTTTCCCGTCAACACTCGGCATGCTGGATAATATTCAGAAGGAGTTTACCTTCATTGCAAATAATTTCAGGACGACAGACAGCACAGGTGAGGTGGCTCTGTACATCCCCAATGAGTTGAAACCAAGTTTTTTCACTGGAGCAGTGGACAAAGCCATTGGTGACACAGTTACAGGTATGGGCGAGACAGCCGAAGCACTCATCTATAATCCGTTAAGCACACTAGGCAGTTTGGCTTATGCAATGACTATAGGTAAGGCAGTCGATGTTGGACGTGGACTTGCATTTGCTTGGGATGCGGCTTGGGGCACAGGAACGGCAAGATCTGACATCGAGCAGTTTGTGGATGAGAAGAAGAAGCAACTCGATGAGGACGAGTCAGGTTATGTTAAAGGTGCGATGGTCGGCCAAGCCCTCTCTTATTTTATCTTCGGCAGAGCCTTACACCCAAAGGAACGTCATGAATCGGGTGGAGGTGGGGGAGGTAAGAAGGAGACGGAAAAAGGTAGCGTAGGTCATGGAGATCTGACAGAGCCTTCACTACCAAAAGGAAGTAAGCCAACGGGGAATTACGGTGTAGGTGATTCCCACGGGATAAAAAAACAAAATGAAACAGCTAACTTCTTAGCTGATAAAGGTTATGAAATAAAAATGTTAGACGAAATAGATGGTGGGAATGGATATGGAGTTAAAGCAAACTCCAATCCTGACTTTTTAATACAAGGGAAGGTTTTTGACTGTTATTCTCCTATGAACGATGCAAATGTAGATAATATTCTTCGAAACATAGCAAAGAAAACTAAAACTCAAGCTGAAAGAATTGTTGTTAATCTGGATGAATTTCCAACTGAACTAGTTAGTGAAATTACTCAAGGCATTATTAGAAAAGCTAATCCAAATGGGGATCTGAAAAATTTAAAAGAAGTTTTATTTGTTAAAGACGGTAATATAACTAGGGTATTTGGGGAGGATTAATGGATGGATTACGAGTTATTTTTACAAACTAAGCTTGACCGTAAATCATTAGGTGAATTGATTAATCAATATGTTACTGAAACGGTTAAGGAGAACAGTTCACTCCAAATTAACGAAGATGAAATCGTAGTTGGCTGTAGATTTTTCACATTTTTCATTGAGATTGAGGATATTTCTGATATCACGTTTGTTCAAAAACATTATAATCTGGTTTTGAATGTATGCATTAGAATTCAATTGTTTGGTCGTACTTTTAATGATGGTATCGGCCATTTGTTCAAAGTGATTAGTAAACTTATGAAGGATACGGAAGGGAACCTATTATTATTAGAAGATGGTTCCACTCAGTTACTTAGAATGGAAAATGGTTCTTTAACGGTCAATAATCGGTTAGATAAGTATCAAACTAAATATTTTACTCCAAGCCTGCTGAGTATCCTTAATTATCCTTATATTGAAAAAGAGCTCTCAAGCTAGAAATGTAACGGAATCCTCATTTTTGACTGTCAAAAATAAGATTAATAATCCACAGTGTAACCTTTTTATTGAAGGTGACAAAGAAAGCTTGTCTATCTTTGTTAGAGGTAAATATATTGTTTTATACGCGGTCAAGGAATAGATGCAGCCTAGACAAGGGGATATCAGCTAGCGGTGCTAAGTCTTCTAATGGAAGGCACACTATCCGAAGTAGACGAGGAGACTCTGTTGAGTTCCGAAGATGAAGATACAATTAGGTACTTTACGTTTAACGCAAACAAGGTTGTTGAAAGTTCATATGATAGTTTCACGTGGCTCACTCAATCAACGGATTATTTTTGGGCATTGGATATTGTGAATATCAATCATGAGTATGAATTCATTCACAAGTTTGTAGTAGAGTACTTTAAAGATAATCCAGAAGATTACTTGTGGTTTGATGATGCCGAGTGGCACTACACGGCTGATGATATCTTAAGACTACGTCAAAGACCTTATAATCCTAAGTGGTGTAGTGAAAAAGTGATTTGAGTTAAGAGGATGGAGAATGTATGAGTATTTCATCTTTTATCGTATTTAAATGTAAAAAAAGCACTCCGGCATATAATCTATTGAATAGAATTAAAACCTTTTGTACAGAAGAAGCTTTGTTTTTCGACAGTGACGACGAAAAATATGACATTGAAGGAGTATTAAAATATACTCGAATATACATCAGTGACAAGCCATTTAAGGAACATTACTCAAGAACGATCAGTTTTAGTTTATATGACGAACCATATGATTTTCAGTTCGTGACTTTTGACTGGGACAATATGCAAAATGAGTATTTTAAAGCAATAGTTTCTGATGATTTCGATGATAATGAAGATTTATTGTTTCAAGTCTTACTTGCCTTTCTAAGTGAGTTTCCTGATTCGAAGGTATGGATTGAGGAAGAGTGGTTCTACACTTTGCCTGATCTTAAAAGGATAAAAAAATCATACAATAACAGTTGGTGTTACATGGGCCCGAGAATGATTTAGATGAAATCTTACAACTAAAACTATGAAAGACTTAAGGCACTTCTACCCCATAAACGTAGAGGTGCTTCTTACTATAAAATCGAAGGAGAATATCTCGCCATGATCTTTAGAAAACTAATTTTCAAGATCGGCTGTTGCCTTGCGTTTGTGATCTTGCTTGTTATAACCTACAGTTTCTACAAAGAAAAAAGAATGTATGAACAGTACCTAACCTCGAATATCCGTCAAGATATGGTTGATATGAACAGTGCGATCATCACTAATGATCGTATTTTTAACCTCATACTGGAGGATGGCAAAATCATAAACGAGATGGTTGAGGACGGAGAGCAGGCACGTCAGCTTCATTATAATCTCAGAGCTATGTCACAGATTATTGATAAGTATAACTTGATGAATCTCAGTTTTGGTCAGGAAAGCAGTTGGCTTGTAAAACCCGCACCACTATTCATAAACGATTTGGGAGTAGAGGACATATGGCCACGTACACTTCATCAAATGCATATGACGTTCGATCCGTTGGATCAAACCAATCGTACGGTATCTCCAAAACTTAAGACCAGAATACAGGACTACCAGGAGTTAAATCAGCGGTGGTTGAATATCGTCGGAGATTTTGAAACGACAGTGATCGAAGAGAAGGACTGGCCTCGGATACTATATGATCTGGAGCAAGAGACACGATCTTATTTTAAGGAGAAAAATGTTGATTTCGTGGAAGATGACGTTTGGAGAGATGCGTTGAATCCCAGATACAATTAAAGAAAATAAGGGTATGGATGTGAAATGGAGGACTATAGCAGAAGCTTGTAGTTCTTTTTTATTGGGCTGTGGTCATAGTTATTCGCACACTCTCCGCATGTGCTGAAGACATAGTATAGGGCATATATACTGTGTTTACCGGCCTAAGGAGTGTGGCGACTTTGAAGCATACGAACAAGGTGAAAACGACTCTTCACTCAGTAAGAAAGAGACACTCTTCAACGAAACGCTGTAACAATATTCCGAGAAAACGTAAGAAACGATATGCCATACGTAAAGCTTTGGGAAGAAAAAGATGTGCTTACAAGCAGCGCATGAGACAAAAGAAAGTATCCCGCAGACACAGAAATATTGCTTTCCCTGAAAGAAGCGATGTTAATTCCGCCTGTTCTAAGCTCATTATTGATTTGGACCCAGCTAAAATGGAGGAAACCAAAACAGTCAGTCTGCCTACAGCGCAGGGACTGATCTCACAACAAGGTTCCCAAGGCTTGGCAGGCCCTCGGGGTGAGCAGGGTGAAGCAGGCAGTTCAGGAGCACAAGGTGTCGCTGGTCCTCGCGGCGAACGCGGTGAACTAGGAAGTTCGGGAGCCCATGGCCTGATTGGCCCTCAAGGTGTCGCAGGTGAGCAAGGCCCCTCTGGAGTGCAGGGACCTGCTGGTCCTCGTGGTGAACAAGGCGAACCGGGAAGCACGGGAGTTCAAGGTCCGGTCGGCCCTCAAGGTGTCGCAGGTGAGCAGGGCCCCCCTGGAGTGCAGGGACTTGCTGGCCCACGTGGCGAACAGGGCGAACCGGGAAGTCCGGGAGTTCAAGGTCCGGTTGGTCCTCAGGGTGTGGCTGGTGAGCAGGGGCCTCCCGGAGTGCAGGGACCAACAGGGCCTCAGGGTGAGCAAGGCCCACCGGGCAGTGTCCCCGGAATTCAGATCATTCCTACATCCGACCGCTACTTTTATTTCCCTGACACGGATTTGGATTTGTCGAACTCGGTTACAGTTGCTGCTGGTGAATTTGTTAATGATGAGGGAGGAAGTATATCTCAATTTGCAGGAATCGGCATGACGAGTTACTACAATCTTTATATTAATGGAATCGTACAACCTGGCAATTCGTATGTGTTAACTGCAGATGATTTATTTATTCCGTCTCAAAGCGGTGTCCTGTTTGCTGAAACACCAGTTATCATTGAGATCGTTCAATTAACAGCGGTAATCCTAAATAATTGAAAATGGTTATATCATCTCATCTCTCTGCCTTCACTACTCTCAAATCTACTACATATACTATGTCAGGTAGGAGGTGAGAAACATGCCACTTGTTACACCATTTCAGAACAGTTTAAGATTCGCTGCGACTATAGGGGATGGAACAGGAACCGGAGCAACATTTGCAATTGCTGCGACTGCTTTTACGGACGATGCAGGTACAGCCGCAACAGCTTTTCCAGGCACGTTCAATTACTACAATCTCTACGTTAATGGCCTTATGCAAACAGCTGACACATCCTCAGTTACCACCACTACACTTACAATCCCCGGTGGAGATGCATTAAATGATGGTACTCCAATTGTCGTACAATTTGTAGTGTCATAAGGATTGCTTGAAGTGATTTTTGAAAACTAATGTGTGGCTTCTATCTTTGATAGGAGTCATTTTTTTGCTCAATACGAATTCAGCTTGCGATTGTGCATACTTCATTGCATGACAAGGTCCACAAATCCAACAAATTTGGATTAGCCTTCAGGAACAGACTGATACATTGTATATCCGCTTTCTTCACTGGAATATACATACTCAGGATGTTCTATTGAACGATACAATTTTGTGCCTGGAGGCAACACAGAAGCCATACCGGATTGAAACTTTTTATTTTTTTTATAGTTCATAGATATTTGACCATATGGAGTAGTGTTTACAGATTTAAATTCTGTTTCGTTAACGGTTTTGACCTTTTTATAGAGAATCGACTCGATTAAAAATAGATCACTATTTTTGTCCTCTTTCATTAAAGTTTGAGCCATTTCTTGAGTTGCGCTAGTTTCTATTGTACAGCCAACTATGCTAAACAATATGACAGTAGATAACAGAAATAAATAAATAACTTTGGTTACCATTTTAATCCTCCTTGTATCGTTTTTCCGTGATACTTGGTTTAACTTCTAACCTTCGAATAAATAGTAATATAGTATGTTACCATACCACAAGTAGAGGTGCATTTTGCTATTCCATCCAAACAACTAATGAAAATTCTCACGTGCTGGACGATAATAGAGTAGAGACCATATTTACCAATACCAAGAAATATCATGGATCACAACTACATATCCACAACCATCCTAACCTGCGCGAGGTACATTCATGAAACAAGGTATATATGAACAGCTTATCAACACCATCACCAGACAAGAGATTTCGGCGCTCGACCCCGATGTGTATCACATTGGGACTGAGAAGCTGGATGCGGAGGAAGCGCGTAAACTACTATCTACGTATTTGGCAGCGGTGACACGGCGAGCGCTCGAGATTGTACGGGAACAGACGGAAGATAAAATGGCTGTATTAGAGCAGATACGAACCTGCAATGAGATTATTGCAACCCTGAAAGGCACGTTGGGGGAAGAGGAGTATAACGACTTGCAACTGGATGAGCAGGGGGAGGTGCTGACTCATGTGTATTCCAAGCTGAACAGCATTCGTGCCATTCGGGATACCAAAATCATTCGTCCGGATACGCCAATTGCCCAAAGCTCGTTATTCACAGGTGCCAAGTCTGAACCAAGTATGCTTCTGGAATTGCAAAAAGAGATCGTGACCGCCGACCGGATCGATTGGCTGGTGTCTTTTATCAAATTCAGCGGGCTTCGCCTGCTGCTGGAGCAACTTCAGCAATTCACATCAGGTGGGGGCAAACTACGGATCATCACGACCACCTATATGGAAGCTACCGACCTCAAGGCGATTACCGAACTTAGCAAATTACCGAACATCGAAATCCAGATTTCGTACGATACCAAAGTTACGCGACTGCATGCCAAAACGTATATTTTCCACCGCGATACGGGATTCACCACCGCTTATGTCGGCTCTTCGAACCTGTCCAACCCGGCTCTGACCAGTGGCATGGAGTGGAATCTCAAGGTGACCGAGAAGGATTCCCTGGATGTGCTGCGCAAGATCGAAGCGACCTTCGAGAGTTACTGGAATGACCGCGAATTTACGAGGTATATCCCTGAGGATCAGGAGCATGAGGCACAGCTGAGAGCAGCCCTGAACCGCAAAAAAGACCCATCCGGACAGTTCCACCTCGACATCCAGCCCTACGATTATCAAAAGGAAGTACTGGAACAGCTTGACGCCGAGCGCACGCTGTATGGACGAAACCGTAACCTGATCGTCGCCGCCACAGGCGTTGGCAAAACGGTCATCTCTGCCTTTGATTACAAGCGATTCCGCGCAAGCCGCGCGGGAGCCAAGCTTCTTTTTGTCGCCCATCGGGAGGAGATTTTGAAGCAAAGCCGCGACACGTTCCGGTATATCTTGAAGGACATGAACTTTGGCGAGTTACACGTCGGGAGTCACCGCGCAGAGGCGCTGGAGCATCTGTTTGTCAGCATACAGAGTCTGAACTCCATGAAGTTAACGGACATAACCAGCCCAGACTATTACGACTATATCATTGTGGATGAATTCCACCACGCTGCTGCACCTTCCTACCAGAAACTGTTGTCTCACTACGAGCCACAAATTCTGCTTGGACTTACAGCAACGCCTGAACGTATGGATGGCAAAGATATTACAGCCTACTTCGATCATACGATTGCCGCCGAGATCCGTCTGACGGATGCCATCGACCGCAAGCTGCTTAGCCCGTTTCAATATTTCGGTGTCACGGATACCGTTGATCTGTCTCAGGTGAAATGGTCACGTAAAGGCTACGATCTGAACGAACTGGAGAAGCTCTACACCCATAACAAAATCCGTGCCAATCAGATCATGCAAAGTCTGAACCGATACGTCACCGACCTGGATGATGTTAAAGGATTAGGATTTTGTGTAGGGGTGGATCATGCGCTGTATATGGCTAAAGTTTTCAACGAAGCTGGTATTCCATCTATAGCTTTGCATGGCGGTTCAAGTGAACAGGAGCGTCATTCTGCAAAAGGAAAACTGGTGAACGGAGAACTGCGCCTGATTTTTGTTGTCGATCTGTACAATGAGGGTGTGGATATCCCTGAGGTGAATACGATTTTGTTCCTGCGTCCGACCGAAAGTTTAACCGTATTCCTGCAACAACTCGGTCGTGGACTACGGATGGCAGAAGGCAAAGAGTGCCTGACCGTGCTCGACTTCATCGGGCAAGCGCATCAGGAGTACAGATACCAGGATAAATTCCGCGCCCTGATCGGCGCGACCAAACATTCCATCTCGTATTACGTCGAGAACGGCTTTTCGAATCTGCCTCGTGGCACGTTTATTCAGTTGGAAAAACAGGCCAAGGATTACGTTATGCGTAATCTGAAACAGATGAGCCGTAATCGCAGAGCACTGATCCAGAAACTGCAAACGTTCCAGCAGGACACTGGACTGCCGCTGACGCTCGCTCATTTTGTAGAGCATCACGGGATGACACTAGTTGAACTATATGGTGGTCGTTCGGGCAAAAGGTATTTCCGCGGGCTGTTGGCCGAAGCGGGGCTAACCGAGCCAGTAGAGGATGAGCAAGAGGAATATATCCGCAGATTGCCATCTGTGCTGACGATTAATTCCCGAAGCTGGTTGAATTTCCTGATCGACTATATTGAAAAAGGCAAAGAGCCCACAAACGCTGATGAACAGCGCATGTTGATCATGTTCTATTACACCTTCCACCGGGCTGCACCGGAGAAGCTGGGGCTAAGCAGCATTCAAGAAGGGGTTACACGCGTCCTGTCTTGCGCAGCATTCCGGGCCGAACTTGTGGATATTTTCAAATATAACTTGGCTCACCTGCGATTTGTGGATAAAAGCCATGCGTTCCCGTACACTTGTCCACTGGATATCCACTGTATGTACTCCATCGACCAAGTGCTCGCCGCCTTCGGCTACTGGAATGTCGAGCAATCGCCAACCTTCCGCGAAGGCGTCAAATATTTTGCCGATGAACAGACCGATATTTTCTTCATTACACTGAACAAATCGGACAAAGACTTTTCTCCTTCCACGCTGTATGAGGATTATGCGATCAACGAGCGCTTGTTCCACTGGCAGACTCAGAGCAGGGTGTCGGAGCATACGGCTACGGCGCAGCGTTATATTCATCACCGGGAGACGGGGAATCGTATCGCACTGTTCGTGCGGGAGTACAAGGAGGAGAATGGTTATACGTCTCCATTTGTCTTCCTGGGTGAAGCGGATTACGTGAGTCATGAAGGGAACAAACCCATGAGCTTTGTATGGCGACTGCGGGAAGAGATGCCAGCGAAGATGGTGGCGGTGGCGAATAAGTGTATTGTTTGAGGATCAGTACTGTCGTAAAACCACTATGTTACACTGATCTTAATGTTCTAATCATACTTGAAGCAATATAGGCCTCTTGGAAATAATACCTATAAATCTTAATTTCATACCTTAAGAACCATAAGTGTGGTATATTTATCCTATTAAAAGTCGTTTATTGTTGATTTATGATTTCGCAAAATGGCACTGAGCCGTAATTCTTTTTCAACTTCATGTATGCGGGACCAAAGCATGGTCTATTACACAGCAAACAGCGTATGGTGACAGACATGGTTCCTATTGGGGAACTATGTCTTTTTTTGTTGATTTTAATAAGTGTTTTGGAGGATGGGGCATGTCTACGAATATTCATTTCATTGATGTTCTGAAGCGCTGTAAACAGTCTTCGAAGGAGGCTGTAGAAAATCTTGAAGGATTCAGTGAATTTAAAAGATATATGCACGTTCAAAGGCCAGTAGAAAAGGAACTTGAAAACTTTATTATTAATGCCAATCAAACTAATGAACCACAGTTAATATTGGTGTGTGGTGGAGTGGGTGATGGGAAATCACATATCTTATCGTACTTAAAAGATAAATATGATTTTTTAGCGGACCCAGCAAAGTTTTATTTACATAATGATGCAACAGAGAGTTTTTCTCCTCGGAAAACTTCAATTGAAACGTTGGCTGAGATATTAAAGCCATTTTCAGATCATGAAATTGGAAAGGGTTCAAATATAACCATTGTCTTAGCCATCAATCTAGGTGCTCTTAATAACTTTATTGATGCAGAGGAAGGGCGGGAGTTCACTCGGCTCAGAGAATTTGTACATGCAAAGAGAATTATGGAGTCTGTGATTACAGAGGAAGTGTCTCAGGATGATCACATTTTCAAATATGTGAATTTCAGTGATTATCACATGTATGAGCTAACAGAACATGGTCCTCGCTCTAGTTACATTAAGGGGATTCTACAAAGAATTACTCAAAATACAGAACAAAACCCTTTCTACAAGGCTTATCTCAGAGAAAAAGATAATTATCCCGAAATAGCTTTGAAAAATCCAATTCTTCAAAATTATGAGTTGTTACAATATGATGATATCCAGGACAAAATCATTGATTTATTGATTCGAGCGATGGTAAAAGAAAAACTAATTATTTCTACTCGGGCACTGCTTGATTTTATATACAATATTATAGTTCCTTCTTCAATGGATAACATAGAGCATGAGAAATTGATGGAATTAATCATAAATCAAGATTTTCAATCTTACACGTCATGTTTGTTGCCTTTCCAACTATTTGATCGTGAGGATGCATCTGCTATACATCAAGCTATAAATCATATTAATCCTACGCAATATCGCACAGAGTTGCTTGACCAGCACCTAATTGATTTTAAGTCTAGAAAGGACGGGGCATATTTATTTAGTCAATATATTGATGTAAATAGAGCACCATATTTTGCTAAATCTCTTGTTCCACATTCTCCATGGAAAGATGAGGACAAAAAGAGCGTTTCTTTCAGAAATGAGTTAATTAAGTTATTTGTATATTTATACTATTTGGTTCCCAGGGAACAACACGATTCGTTTAAAGATCAGGACTATGATCAATATATGAATTACTTGTTTCATTGGAATAGAAGATCATGGAGTATGTTATCCAAGCTTTACAGAGAGGACGTTCGTGATGCGATCTATAAATGGAATGGTGAAGGCTATGGCGGACTTATTTATGTTCAGATTGGACAACCGCAGACGCACTATTATGCTTTACAAAAACTTGAGATTGAACCTGCGCTTGAACGAGTAGAGGCTAGAGCAGAAGATGTCTTAATGAAGTTTTTGCCGATGTTAACGATTGCCTTCAGACCTAAGGGTGGAGCACCCGTTGAAATAGACATCGATTTCTCATTATATTCTTTGTTGATTCGAATCAAAAACGGTTATCGCCCGAATAAAAAGGACAAATTCCAATATATCAAGTTTGTTGAATTCATAGATCAGTTGAGTAGTATAGGGAACGACAAAAATGAGCTTATTTTTGAAAGCAAGAAGTTCGGTAAGTCTCAGCGTTATCGACTGACTTACGATGATTTATTCGACCAATATTCATATACGGAGATGTGAAAATATGGAGTTTAAGTTGGATTTAGAAACCATTATAGACAAGTTCAAATTTGATTCTTCCATCAGGCATAATCCTAAAATTCCTGTTGAACTCTTACCTTACAATACAAAATTTAAAGATATGCAATTTAACCTTAAGGAAGTTGTAGGCGAGTTTTTGCGTCTGGTGGGGCAAAAAAAAATGTCCTCAGAAGCGAATCCCGAACAACTAGTTGAAGCCGTATTAAAATCTATTGATTTCAAAGATATAAATCAAAAAAACGAATTCAAGCAAATGATTAGAACTTTATTCATTGACGAAAACAACCAACTATTCTTATTCCATCCTCAGACGCTTTATTACATCAATACGGTTGAGAACGAGAACAGAAAGTTGGCTGAGTTTCTCTTTGCGGTTTTATGGAATGGAAACGCTGCATGGGAAATTAGTAATGAAGAACATCAGACGGATGATTTGATGAGTTCGTTAATATTCAAAGCTCTACCAGTGTTGAAGAGTGAGGAGTTACAATCCCCTAAGTATGCGGTGTTATTACCAGAAATATCGGAATTATTTGCTGTTGATTTTGAATGGCTTTCTACGAAACAGGATTTGTTTACTCAACAATTTGAGAAACTTCTATCTTACTATTATTTTTTCTATATTACTCAAATGTTACGTAGAAATGAAGCTTTGTTTGCCAAATACGAGAAGAGTATAGTGCCTATTTATTTTACATTTGAAGAAGAAGAAAGATTATCGAAAACCAGAGTTAGTTACGAATACGGATGGAAAAACATTGAAAGATCGATTAATCGAATGTTTACACATGTAAATTTTCATAAAATGCTTAATATTTCAGTGGAGGGAGTAGAGGAGGTACTTTCTTATCAAGAAATTGCTGAAGTACTTCGCACAGGAACAAATGAAGAAATTCTTGCAATCGAAGAAGCTGTAGACAAGGTGATAGAGCAATATCGTGAGGGGCTATCCGATGTGAAGTGGAGTCAAATGAGCTTAAATCTCGAAACATATGACCTACCTGTGTTAAATAAATTATCTATATTATTTCAAATGATTGAATACCAGTTCAATAATTCATTTCGATCCAAACCGTATAACGAATATAAGATGTGGTTTACACATTTTTGTCAGAGAACATTCCTCAAATCTAGGGGGAGATCTGGAAAAATGTTAATTCTGGATACAGATTATTTATTATTCCTGACTAAAATCATCATTAAAGATGAGCATAAAATCAGATTGAAGAAGCTATTTGAACAATTCGAAGTAAGAGGAATTATCTATGATAGGGATACTCAGGTTTCAATCATTGAGTATTTCGAGAAGTTGAATTTGCTAGAGAAAAAAAGTGATAGTGGGGATGCTATTTATGTCAAAGCATTTTTATAGTTATCTTGCTCAACTCGTGGAACGTTTTTTAAGTGACGTTAATATTCAGGCAGGAGAAAAATATCATATTCAATTTGAACGTGAAGAACAAGTAGTAAATCTAGTAAATCAAATTAAGGGTATGAATCGAGTTAGTCCGTTCTCAATGCCAACGGAGGATGGATTTTATCAATCTCAAACTTTAGATTATGATCAAACCAAGGTATTAATCGCATCAAATATTGAGGAGACCACTCCAGACTTTCTTACAACATTAAGGAATAAAGTTGGCATACATGAAGAACATTTTGAAGATCTGGCTATGCTTTTAATCCACAATTCAAACTTAGATAGTTTGGTTCAAGGAATGACTTCATTTGCAAAAGAAGGTATGCCTTTTCATATTGATTCAATTGAAAAAGATTTGCAAGAAATGATGAAGCAAACGAATCTATCCTCAGAAGAGAAACAAGTTCTTAACTTCTCCATTGAGTCAATGAAAGCCCAACAAGGACTTCATGAGAGAGTGAACTTATTTGACTACGAAAATATACTTACTGTGCTGAACAATGAGAAATTAGAAAAGCATGAATATAAAAACTTTGGACTTTTTTATGATGCCGAACTTTTTAATACCCCTAGAACTCCTAAGGAAATTAAAGAAAGACTAAAGGAAAATCATTCTCTTTATAGTGACGTTGAAATTGCCCATCAATATGGTTCTGCTGAGGTCAGTCTAGAGCGGTACTTTGATGATCAAGGGGTTAAGATTTTATCGGAGTCAGAGACATGGCAGGATGTTGATTTTGGTTCAGTACGAAGATCGAATCAAAAAAAATTAGAAGGAAAAGGTCTAGAGTATGTAGAGGCTGGTAAGAAATTGACTTTGGAAGGATTAGAGTATTGGGAGAGGGCCGATGGCGAAACCAAGAGTAAGCAACGTAAACGAAACATTATCGTGTTCAATCCTGATCAAGAAGAAGATATCACGTTAGAATTTACATTTAATGATTTTATCAAAAATCAGTATATCAATGAAACTAAAATTAAACATTCAATACTGGCGGAACAAGCAGGTAAAAAGATTCGCGTACGCTTAAAGCATGAAGTTGGACAAACTACATTTTACGGTGTGAAATACAAAACAGAGGTATCTCCAGCTTATGAATTTAGAATTACAGTGGTTGAGACTCAGCCCAAGTTTCTTCAGTCGATACAAACGGCTTATGCCATTACGTTATCAAAATCCAAAAGTTCGTATCTTTTAATTAATTCAGATGCGGAACGTTGGTTTTTCAATAAAGATGCATCAGAAATCACCAAAGTTAATTTAACAGAATCTCATAGCACATTTGACATTTCTGAGGACCAGGAATTAGAAGTATCTCGTAATGATGAAAATAATAGTGATGAAGAAATGATTTATTTTAATATTAAACTTCCTCACACAGGCATTCCATTTGCTGTGCAGGATTTAGTTGAACGTCCTGTTCCGATTGGTGGTTTTAGTGTGTGGAAGCTAAAGCGTGAAAAGCAAGAACACTTCATCTATCGCATAGAGAATGAGAAGATGAAGATTGTACAAGGAACGAGAGAGACTTATGCTCAAGGAGAATTCAAGCGTAATTTAGAGAGGGAACGAAAACTTTTAGAAACCAATCATTTGTTTTTTCTAGAAGATAGCTTAGGAGAGATTGTTCCTCAATCGATCTCAGTTTCTGAACCGTTAAAAGAGGCATACTGCGATTTATTGCGATACTTCAGGTCTAACGGTTTACTCCCGAGTTTAGCTTATTTTGATGCAGATTATACTGCACTAGCCCGTAACTATATAGATGTGTATTTACAGGAGCTTGAACAATTACAAAACGGTCAGTCATTAAACCAGATCCAAAGAGACCTTGTTTTAATTGGAACTATTCAGAAAAGTCATATAAATCCAGAGTGGCTACTTACACCATTACATCCTCTTCATTTGGCGTACCAATTACAATTAAATGAAGTGGTGGGTGATGAGTTAATAAATGATGAATTGCTGCATTCCATGAGACCAACGAATTTATTGCCTTATGTTAATTTCAATTCCAAACTATACAAGGCAATTGAAATGATGGATTCATATGAGTGGGCTTCTTACTTGGATCAAAGTTTACCAAGATTCGAGTCATCCAAAACATTTGTAAGTAAATTGGTTCAAGAAAAAATCGAAGAGTTTACTGGCCATTTCGGATATCTTTTTGAATTAGATCGTCGTGCTCCCCTCAAAATTAATACTATTAATATGGGGGACTGTCAGGAAATTCTTCAAGGTCTTTTTGAATACTACAAGAAGCAACTTAAAGATAATTTGGAAAAAGGGAATCTTCTACCTATTGAAATTCACATCTATGCTGAAAAAGGTATCAACAATGTATTTGAGGAGATGTCACAATATACAGATGCAGAAGAGATTGCCAAACAGTTCAATCTTCGATTGGAATTGGATGGATATCATGCTGAAGAATTATTGAATGTTTTCCGAGATAAAGTGAAGTTTTATTCTAAAAGTTCGGATACTAATCATTACGAGTACAGTCACGTTACTTTCTATCAGATGAATAAAATTGAACAGATCGCTACTAGCAATGCTGCGGAAATTATTACTGGAGTTTCATTATTCGGTCTTGTTTCAGGTGTTCCTTCTGTATTCATCAACGAAGATTATAAAACGGGATTCGGAACGAGATATTATCCAATACAAGAAGCTCCGCTATTGAAAATGGTACCGAAGTTGAATTCATTACTGAGGGTTGCCCGAACTCTTGATAATTATCAAGAGGATATAAATATTGTTACTGCAATCTCTGCTGATCATAAACAGCAATTAGATCAAGTCTACGATTCCGCCCATTGGGTTACTTTTATTGAGCCTAAAGTAGATCTGAGTTTCTTCAAGAACAGTGATGCTCAAAAAGAGCTGCTTGTTATTCATTACAGTGATCAATATACATCCTCGAGTGGGTTTGATGCGATCACGGTGACCAGACGATCAAAACAATATCAACGCTTAATTAAAGAATTCCTTGGTCATCAGAGGTTGTATGTAGACGATCATGTGTTACCTCCAATCATTAATTTTTTCAATGCTATTAATGGGAATTGGTTGCTTCGATTGTTGGCTCAGAAGAACTATTTTCCAAAGGAAAAGATTAGTATTCTTTCAGCAGTAAAACTATCCCTTGCTGCTTATGCACACAGCAATATTATATGGATTCCTATCTCAATGGAAGAAATTCTTAGAATCTCAGGTGGGACTGGATTAAGACAATCTGAAGGTTTATTTTCTGCTAAAAAACTAGGGAAATTTGGTTCATACAGTGATGACCTGTTATTAATTGGGATTGAACCTTCTGATCAGGAGATGTTTGTTCACTTTTACCCTATTGAGGTTAAGATAGGACATAACGGTGCTAACGTGCAAGAGAAAGCGGTAAAACAAGTAAAAGAAACTAAGCAGTTATTAATGGAGTTTTTAACTGGTGATGAAAAGAGTTTCCAAGCCGTATTATATCGTAATTTCTTTATGCAATTAGCAATTGCAAGTGCAGAGAAAATGAAGCTTTATTCGGTGTGGTCTGAACAATCATGGAGTAAAATTACGGAAAGTGATGTTCGTGAGTATCTTCTTAATGATAAATACAGGATTGTAAATACATTGGATCAGTATATTGGCCAAGGTGCTGTAATTTCATTTAAAAAGGATGTCGTGTTTACGGATATTAAAATGAACGACGATGTTATGGTCTATGACTACCCCGAACAAAGTGGATATGAATTCATACTCAAAAGTGTTGAAGAGATGAAGGAATATATACAGAGCGATCAAGGGGATTTGTCTCCTGAGCAATTACTGAGTAATTTATATGATCCTTCCAAACGTTTTGAAATAGCACAAGATATTGAGGAATCGACACTACTTGTTGCTGAGAATAGCGGACATTATGAAGTGGGAATGTATGAAGTAGCAGCGACTATGCTTAGATCTGATGAGAATTCAATAGATGAAATAAATGATAAGTCTCAGAGAACTGTAGATTTACAGGCCCCGGCAAAACCACTAGAAGTCTTGTTTGGACATAATGCAACTTCTAAAGAAGAAGTGAAATGGTTCCCTACTTCAACGGATAAAATTATGCACACGAACACAGGAATTATTGGAACGATGGGAACAGGCAAAACTCAATTCACGAAATCATTGATTACGCAGTTAAGTCGTAATAGCTGTGACAACGTGAATCAAACTCCTATTGGTATTTTGATTTTTGACTATAAAGGTGATTATATAAAGCCTGATTTTACTGAAAAGACAAATGCGAAGGTATATAATCTATTTCATTTACCGTTTAATCCCTTGTCTTTATACATGGCAGAGCCTATTAAACCGTTGCTGCCTCTTCATACAAGTAACTCTCTAACAGACACAATTGTAAGGTCTTTCAATCTTGGACAAGTTCAAGCAATAACATTGAAGGATTTAATGATGGAAGCATACGCTAATAAAGGCATTATTAAAGGGGATTCTACGACTTGGGATTTACCAGCTCCAACGATGAGTGATATATACGAACTTTATGCTAGTAAAGAAAACTCTAAAATTGATTCTCTGTATGCGGCACTGAAAGAGCTATATGAAACCGAAGTGTTTGAAACAGATTCCTCCAAAACCGTCTCATTGTTCGACATGATTGATGGGATCACGGTAATTAATCTGTCTGGATACAGTGAGAGTATTCAAAACCTCGTAGTATCCATTACACTCGATGTCTTCTACAACCAAATGCAAATGTTTGGACACAGTGCAATTGATGGAGCTTATCGTGAAATTACGCGAATGATCTTGGTTGATGAGGCGGATAATTTCCTCAGTAAAGACTTCACTTCGATTAAAAAGATTCTGAAGGAGGGGAGAGAGTATGGTGTTGGCACAATCCTATCTACGCAATTCTTAAGCCATTTCTCAACTTCTGATAATGACTATGCGAATTACATTTTGACCTGGATTGTGCATAATGTGTCTGAATTGTCTGCGAAGGAGATTAGAATGGTTTTCAGCACGCAGAGTAAATCAGAAGAAGATAATATCATGAGTAGGATTAAATCGTTGCAGAAGCATTATAGTATCGTAAAGGCTGGTTCAGGACAGCCGATTTCGATGCGGGATAAGGCGTTCTGGGAGTTGAATCTTTAGTTTTTCTGTATATTCGAAATCAGAAATGAAAGCTATAGCAAAAAAATAGGCTCCACCTTATAATTAGTGGTTGATAGTATTAGGATGAAAAATGTGCAAGAGCTCACTTGGGCAATATGTATATTAACAATTATAGATAGATTTTTCTTAAAACTAATGAGTCAACCGCTAATTTTGGTCTTCGAGTCACAAAGTGAAGGAGTTTTTTTATGATTGAACCTAGAGATTTTTTTGGAGCAGAAGAACATAATATAAGAAGTCTTTTTTCTCAAAATATTACATTTATTGTACCGGATTATCAGCGTAATTTTGCCTGGACTCACAACGAGCTTCAACATCTTTGGGAAGACTTTCAGAAAGTAGTGAAAGATTCATTTGATGACAATCATCTAATTAAACCAGATCATAAACCGCATTTCTTTGGAACTATATTAGTAACTGAAAGTCCTAATGGTAGCAGATATGAAATCACAGATGGTCAACAAAGATTAACAACAGTCAGTATTCTGTTGAAATGTCTCCTAGAAGAAGCAAGTCGAATTGGAGATATGCATGCTCAGGCTGGGATTAGAGCTATTCTAACTCCACTGGTACAGAGAAGCCAATATGGAGAACCCTTTGTCCAAAAGTTTGAATTAGACTCTACTATTAATGATTTTTATCGAGATTATATACTTCTTAAAAATTCTGAAGCAGAAAGAGACCAATATATTCAATTACATCCTATAGGAAGTAATAATACAGCAATATACAGATTAAAGATGGCTCATAGTTATTTCGTGAAGAAAATACGTGAAGAGTTACCAGAAACTCTAGATCAACAAGAACTCCATAATAAACTGCTTTGTTTTGTACTGACTATAACTAGATTATTTTTGATTTTACAAATTGTTGTTAAAGAGAGTGAGACAGCATATACAATTTTTGGAACACTTAATAATAGAGGAAAAGATCTAACGGATTCAGATATCATAAAAAATGAACTTTTTAAAAGAGTTCCAATGTTACAAAGAAGTATTATTAAAGAGAAGTGGGATTCAATAATTGAATGTATAGAAAACGAAGACCTTACTGAGTATATTAGATTTCATTACGCGTCTAAAATTGGGCCTGTGAAAAAGGTAGAGCTATTTGGTGCAGTTACGGAGTATTTAAACAATAATGATGCAGCAGAATATTTAGATTCATTGTTTTCAGAAGCAGATTGGTATGCGAGAGTCAACTTGATTGGTGCGACTTATTGGAATGATGCTATTACCCATAAATTAGATGGTTTTAAGCATCTTGATATTTCTCATAGTATACCTTTGTTATTAACTGGTGCAGTGAAGTATAATCATAACTCCATAGATTTCGAAAGAATAGTTAATGCAACTCTTGTTTTTTGTTTCAGATATTTCACAATTGCTAAAAATTCTGTTGCTGACTTAGAACGTGAAGTTGGTTTAATGTCTAGAGCTTTAAGGAATCCGTTAGATCTGAGTAAGTTATCACAAGCAGAGTTACAAAGTATACCGGAACATAAAAAAATTGTGGATATTGATTCATTATGTACCTATATGCTGCTGTTAACAAGTAATGCGAATTTTGTAAGACATTTTAGAGATTTCTCAACAAAAACAAATTCGCTTGCTTTTTATGTGCTAAATGAACTTGAGAAAAAAAGGATGACAGGAGTTATACCCTTACCTCATGGACCCGCCCAACACATAGAGCATATTATGCCTAAGAAACCATCTAAAAGAACAAGCAGACTTCATGAATGGGGGCATGTCAGAAACAATCCAGAATATAGCGACTTTGTTTATCGCATAGGTAATATGGTTATACTCGAAAGTGATATTAATCAACAAGTGAGCAATAAAGATTTTTCAGTAAAACTTACACTTTACAATGCTTCAGGACTTTCTTATCCTCGAGATATTTCAGCTGCTCAAACTCATTGGGACTTTGCTTCTATAAATAATAGACAAACATTAATGGCGCAAGAGGCACTTAATATATGGAGATATTATTAAAGTAATGATTCTATTTTTATACTGTTCACTTCCAAAATTAAATGAATAAACATAAATCGCTGTCCAGCAAATGGACAGCGATTTATGTTTATTCATTAGACGATTTTTGTTGTTTAGGTAAAACTTTAAAAGATGGAACTACCTTAGCAGAATTGTTAAGATGTGTTTCTTGATCATCAAAGAAAATATGGGCTCCAAATGCTTTCAAGACACTTCCTTTTGAAATGCCACCTAGGAAAAAAGCCTCATCTATTCTGACTCCCCAAGCTCTAAGAGTGAGAATTACACGTTCATGAGCTGGAGAATTTCTTGCAGTGACTAGAGCAGTTCTAATTGGATTTGATTCTGCAGGGAATTGTTTCTGTATAAAAGATAAGTGTTTTAACATTTTTGCAAATGGTCCTTCAGGTAAAGGGATATCAACATTTAGTTTTTCGTGTTCAATAAAAGCATCAAGACCTTTAGATTGATATATTTTTTCGGATTCATCTGAAAATAGAACAGCATCTCCATCAAAAGCTATTTTTATTGTATCTGTTTTGTCTTCATCGTAGGAGCTTTCAGATTCAAAAACGAGTCCCGCAGCCACCCCGGCATTTACAGCATCTTGCACGTCTATTTCATCCGCCGATAGAAACAAGTCGACTTTAAAGGCTTCAAGATATGTGGCTAAGGGCCTACCACTAGTTAATGCTGCACGAGTAATATCAAGCTCATAGTTTTGAATAGAATTGAAAATTCTAAGTGAGGTATCAGCATTGTTTCTAGACATAACAACTACCTCTATTAATCTTTTGCTCTCAGAGTGCTTGTTAAGATGTAGGAGTGCTTTTACTAGACTGAATGCAATACCAGGTTTTAAGGTTTTACTCTCATGCTCCAACTGATGGCTAGAGTATTTTTCTAAGCCTTCTAACTGAAAGATTCTATTCTCTTCTGTTAGATCAAAAAGTGCTCTAGAGGAAACAGCCACTACAAAAATATCTTCTAAACTATATGCCATCTAGTCGTATCCCCCACTTGTCTCTTATTTTATCTCCCTAAACAGATCTAATTCTTTTTCATGTATCTCAGCGCTTAACGTGATCCTAATAGTTTGTCTTATCTCTTCTAACGATTTTCCAGCAGTGCTCAGTACGTGACTCGGTTTACTCGAACTGCAAGCTGAACCAGAAGAAAGTGCGATGAAGCTAGACAGTTTCTTTAGCAACAACTCATTGTTTACACCGATAAATTGAAGGCTAATTAATCCTGGGATTTTATCGTGAACGTCACTGTTAAAACTAATCTTGTCTCCTAGATTAGTTCTTAGAATATCAACTAGATAAGTTTCCAATTGATTTAGACGCTTTGAGTTTTTCTCTAAATGCTGAGAAGCTAGCTCAGCAGCTTTGCCTAGTCCAACAATGTTGTGAACAGCAAGAGTTCCACTTCGATAGTTATTCTCCTGTCCTCCTCCATGTAGAAGAGGGGTAAGACGAGTGAAAATCTCTTTCGACTGTTTCCGTATGATGGCGGCTCCTATTCCTTTGGGGCCGCCTATTTTATGTGCTGACATAGAAAGGAAACGAATCCCACTATGCTTCCGCAAATTAACAGGTACTTTACCTATGACCTGAGTTGCATCAGTATGGAAGAAAAAATTATTAGATTCAAAAAATTCGGAAAGTTCGTTAATTGGATTTAACGAACCAATCTCATTATTTCCCCACATAAATGAAGTAAGCAGAGGCTTGATCTTAGTAACTGTTTCAGTAACATTCTGAACATTAACTCTTGCAAAACTATCCACTTCAAGGAATTTCGTTTTGTACCCACGTTCACCGAGAAACTCTATTGTTTCGAGTACAGAAGGATGCTCAGCAGCAGAAGTTAACAAATATTTAGAAGAATTGTTTTTATGACTATAATAATCAGCTACGCCCTTAATAATCATATTGTTACTTTCAGTAGCCCCACTTGTGAATACAACCTCGTCCGGATCACACCCTAAAAGTTGAGCAACTTGTTCTCTTGCAGTAGCCACCGCTTTTTTAGCATTCTCCGCCAAGGAGTAAAACTTGCTGGAGGGATTACCAAACTCCTCTTGGAGATAAGGGAGCATTGCTTCCAAAACCTCAGGATGGATCTTTGTTGTAGCGCTATTGTCGAGATATAGCATTAGGATCACTACTTTCGTTAGGATAACAAATTACGAATAAATTTTTCATAATTTCCTGCTGTTTTATACTCTGAAGCCAACATGCGTATACCACGTTCTAAATGAGCATTAAAATAAGGAGGGAAAAACTCCTCATCTGTCAATTCGAAGCCAGCAGCCTGAGTGATCATCGCACGGAAGGCATAGTCAAATTCACCAGTAACGGTACTTCTATTCAACACTAAACCGTCTGTAAAGTCCTTTGTAATAGGCACAATCTCAGTAGTGTTTCTTAGGGATAAAGCAACAGCATACCGGATTAAGATATTAGGTGTGATTCCAGTAGAAGCATGAAGCTGCGTAAGAATTTCTTTAGCGTATTTTGATGTTTTTAAAGTAAAATTCATAATTATTGTACCGCCTCTCTAATAATATCAAAGTAGCGGTCTTTCATGATAACTGCACTTTCCTTAGAGGCATCATATTCTAAGGTGTAACAACGTGCCGTAATTTCTTCAATCACAGGAAACTGTTCTGACGTTATTTCAGAGTCCGTTGTAAACATAAGGACTTGTTCTCCACAACGAGGAATAAAATGTTGAATAAGTGACTTTTTGTGGTCTTGATCCAATCTCCCCATGAGTGTATCGAACACAAAAGGCAGCTTCCAGCCGGATACCCTGAACATTGCTAGTATTACAGTAAGCATGAGCATTTCTTTTTCACCAGCAGATAACCGCTCTTTTGAGATTTCCTGATTCTTTAAGTTATACAGCTTTAATTCGAAAGAAGTGTGATCAATATGAATTCGTTTGATAAGACCTTTCTTTCGGAACAGTACGTCAATCATACGTACTGTTTCATTAGCTACATCATCAAGTTTTTTACGCCATTGCCGTTCTCTGAAACGTTGACTAACTGTCAATAATTTCTCGGTCATTTCATATGACTTTTCTGATTTATGATATTCTCTAATCTTTTCTTCTACTTTATCTTTTTGAGACAGCTTAGTGTGCAAGGTTTCTGTGAGATTATGAATTTCCGATCCAAGCTGTTCAACTAATATCTTGTGTTGTTCAGATAATTTTGTTTTTTTCTCAATACGTTCAAGAAGTTGTTTAAATTCGCTGGCCTGATCATTGGTTTCCAATTTAGTCCTTAGTTCTTGAAACTCTTTTAACAGCAGGGCGTTTTCATCAAAACGGTTAACATAATCGGTGATATTAAGAGCTTCAAGTTGTTTATTCAAATTATGAATCTCGCTACGTTGCTCAAAAGATGCACGATGTATTAATTCCGTTTGAATCGGTTTGATTAAATCCAGGATACCTTCAAAAATGGACTTCATTTCGGAACTTTCAATTTCTTTAGTTTGTCCAAGAGTACTAGTCAGAAGTGAAGTTAGTTTGTCTTGTTTAAGCGTCTTCGCAGCATACTCATATGACTCATATTGTTTTTCTGCATTTAACTGATGATCCACTTGTTGGAGCTGTTTTCTTGCTATAAAAAAGGGAAGAAAGGAAGAAACAAAATGGCGAACATGTTCTGAATTTGCTTTGCGTTTGTTTTCAATCACATTGATCCGTGAAACGATTTCTTGTCTTTTTTCTTGTAATAAGCCCCCGTGAGTCTCAAAATCTTTTTTATCTTGTTTAATTACATGATTCAGATTGTTGATCTCTTCTTCATATGAAATTGAAAGTAGCTGCTTTTCTTCAATGGTCTCTTGGAGCTGCCTAATTTCATTCTCAAGTCTTTCATACTGAGCAACTTCTTCCGCTGCACTAGCATTTTGCTGAGCATATTGCATTCGATATGTGTTCAGATCTTTTTCAAGATTCACAAAGAGATCAAGATTAAAGAGGATTTTACCTGACTCTTTCAAGTATTCTGGAATTTTTTCTTCTGAAACGATCCGTGATATATCTTCACCATCAAAAAGACAAAGTTCGAACAATTTTGGAGGCATTTCTTCCCTTAAACGACTCTGAAAATCAGAAGTCTGTTGTGCTGTTAAAAATTGATTGTCTCTTTTTACTGAAAAACTCTCACGAATACGATCATTCTTTATTCGCCAGCTTCTTACTAATGAATATTCATGCAATTCGAAATCCTCAGTAGAACTGTAATCGAGAGTAATTTGAAATTCATCATTTACATTTTCATTAATTGCTTTACGATTGAGCAATGTTCTAATTTTACGATAGTAGGGTTCATTTTCTGTAACAAAACCATATGCCATTGAACCAAACAAAACGATTCTTAAAGATTCTAATATTGTTGTTTTACCAGCGCCATTTTTACCGCCAAGTAGAATTACATTACGGTTAGTTGTTGTACGAAAATCAAATTTATTAAGCTCTCCATGGTAAGCTCCTATATTTCGAAGAGCCAGTTTTTGAATGTGCATTGATTTTTAATCCACCTTTATAAATGTAAGAAATCTTGTCTGAGTGTTTTATCAAATGCCTGGAATAAACCTCTTCTAACCTTCACACCTGAATATTCTTTTTCAACAGATATTAACTCTTTAAGCAAATTAAGATTGACCCCTTCTTCTTGACAGAGAGATTCAAGATCAGTAACCTGATCTTCTTTGAAAACAGGACGATCATTTTGATGCCAGTCGTAGGAAATGCCTGTTTCTTCTTCAACAATTAGTGGAAGTCGATCTTCCCACTGTAAGTCATCATGCCAGTATTTACGAATCGCCTTAAGTTCTTCAAATGTAATCAGTTCGACATTAGGATCATGCAAGCGGCGTATTTCTTCCTGAGTTTGCAATAGCTTTCTTAGGATTTCTTCACGTGCTTTCATTGTAAAAGGACCAACACCAAAGCGTTTTGGAGGAGCATCTGGATTTGAATCATCAAAAATTAAAACATCCAATTCTTCAACTGAGGCAAGATCGATTTTGTTTTCTTCAATGAAATGTTTGAT
Source organism: Paenibacillus sp. TSA_86.1 (assembly GCF_052691815.1). Classification (NCBI taxonomy): domain Bacteria; kingdom Bacillati; phylum Bacillota; class Bacilli; order Caryophanales; family Paenibacillaceae; genus Paenibacillus; species Paenibacillus sp. TSA_86.1. Next base: position 53,133 of record NZ_JBQZGE010000001.1, read on the forward strand.
TTCAGATTTGTAGATTCTTGGATTACTCAGATCTTCAGGATCTATACCGCCTAAATTGTTCGTTAAATAGACTTCGCCATTCATACGATGTTTTTGTCTTTTGGTACGATCCTCTCTGATTTGAACTAGGAAGTTTCTGAAATCATATAAAGGTCGTAACCAGTCCACGCCATTGTTAATAAACCCACTTAAAGCCTTATCCTCACTAACAACTGTACAAGTCCAGCAACCAAAACGGCTATTGCCGCAAGATCCTGCACTTTCTTTAACCTCTTTATCTACGATGAGGGGGCATTCACTACTTGAATCTTGATAGAGTTGAAGTAACTCATTATTGTCATCGCCCCAAGGTGACTCATGCTGCAATAAAAATTCCCATACATCATCTAGATTGTAGGAGCGGATCGGTGCAAAAACAAATGCATTACGAAGAGTAGAATGACGCATTAAATTTGAACCTTCTATAGTATGAGATTGCATTACTCCTGCTCTTGTAGAACTTTCTGAATCGCGTACTCCTAGTAGCATAACGACTTCACCAAACTGATCTACCTTATCCAAAATAAAACGGTTTGCAGGTTCGATTTTCAAGCGATCTGTGCACCATCTGAATTTTTGACGAGGAGTAGGATACCCTTTTCCGATAATAGAGGCCCAAAACGTTTGTTCAACTTTTGGACGTACTTTGTGAGTTTCGATAGGCAAACCTATTGCAAGTGCTTTGTTTTGTATGCGTCCAAGAGTTCTAGTGATTTTGTCAATAATTAGAGGTGTTTCTACTTGCGTATCGGATGAAATAACGTATACCTTTTTCTTCAGAAGAGAAGGTTCCAATTCGGTCAAGGCTTGGAAAACCAGCTGTACAACCGCTGTTGAATCTTTTCCTCCACTGAATCCGACGACCCACGGCCGTTCATCAGATAAATAGACTTCTTTAACAAGTTCTTTGGCTTCTATAAACTTTGTTCCTGTATCAAATATATTAAACATCAGCAGATATACCTTCTTTTATTTTATTTTCAATTTTCTGCTCGGCTTCTGTGAGGGGGAGACCAAGTTTGATTTTTATAAGATTAGCAGTCAATTGAATGGTCTCATTAGTCTTATTGATACGTCCAGTTTGTCCGTAAGCTCGCCCTAGCCAATCCACTTTATTATCTCGACTCCAGTCAATTTTTGAGAACTTTTTAACATATGAATCCCATTCACCTGCATGATAACGATAAAGATAGTGACCGACTATACCAACAGCTTCTAGAAATACACCATGGGCGACAACGGAGCCAACACGAAGATCTCTTGGAGAGGTTCGCTTATTAAATACATCTTGCCATTCATTAATAGAAACACAAAGAAGAGCCCAAAAATCGGATACGAATTTCTTCTCCGGTTCCGAAATCAACTCACCTTTACGTTTTCCTAAAAGCCTACATATTGTATTAAATATGTGATTCAGTGCAAATAATTTTGGAGAATTTTTAGACAAAGAAACTTTTTCACGATCTGTATAACGTTCTAACAAAGGGATTTCATTAATTAGACTTTTGGTAATCAAGGATAGTTGATCTCGATGATCATATAAAATTCCGATCGAAGACGTAGTGTTTACCGCATGACGGTTCAGATCCGAAAACATTTGCTGGGAGCGTACCAGTCCAAGATCGTGAAAGAAAACTACAGAAATTGTCTCATCACCAAGTTCAGGTGAGATTTTGAGAGCTTCTTCAATAGCTGCTCGTCTATGTTGACCGTCATTAATGAGAAATTGAGCATCTAAAGAAATATTTAAATAACCAAGATCCTTAAACTCTTCCGATTGTGACTGGAAAATTAGCTCGCCGTTTACTGATGCAGTTAACGAAGAGAAAATATAATCTTTAGGATTCTCAAGAATATAGTTTGTAATATCCGGAATTCTTGATTTATTCATTAAGCGTTGTGCACGGTGATCGGCCGGAATTTCCTCTTCATCAAAAAGGAATATCCTGGGTATTAATTTCAATGGACACATTACTGTATAAAAATCTCTTCCAGCTTGAATCCCGCGAATTGCTGGAAAACTATAACTAAAATTCATAGGCATCCTCCTGTTTTACGTACGTAATAACGTAGAATGTATATTGATTTTATCGTAATACGAACGAATGTTCAATGTCTAAATTACATAATAAAGTAAATATAGTACGTAATTACGTGAATAAAAGATGAAGACATAATGAAATAACGAGGTACATTCGATCTTCTTGGATCGATGTACCTCGTTATGTTAGTTTTTATCGTAAGTATCGAAGATTTCCGTAATGACATTAAGCACCATCAGAGTGTGCTTAGGTTCGTGGGTTCTTAGAAGAGAAATAATCTTAACAATATTTTCATCATAATGTGAAAGCTCTTCACGCTCTTTAACATATGTAAACAGTTCGTATACGCCGACATCTAGGGCAGCAGCAATCTTCTCTAGATTTTTCAATGATATGTTTCGTTCTGCTCTTTCGATAAAACCAATGTAACTCGGATTAAATCCCGCACTTTCAGCTAATACCTCTTGAGAAAGTCCTTTAGACTTTCTTAGATCTCTGATCCTCGCGCCCACCAGTTCCAAAAGTTCAGACATATGAACACCTCTCTTTAATTAGAAGTGTAGAGAAAGAACCATGGTTATTTAATCAATAGAAAATAAGTTATTTGTAATAAAAACTACTATGTAGTAATATTTCAGTTATATCTTGTCCAAAATAACAAAAAATCATAACAGGGTGTTCAATGTATTGTGATTTCTAAACTAATATATTGAGGAGTTGATCGATATGAGTTACGTTTACTCCTACACGAATCGGCAGAATGAAGAATTTGCTATTGGCCTGAATGATAGTTCATCTCGCTTAAAGACTGAGGCAATTGAATATCAGAAACTTTCTAATCATCACATCAAACTTGCTAACATTATGCATAGTCACAATCAATTCCAAGCTTGTCTCATCCTCTGCGATTGGGCGCTAGCTTCCATGGTCAAGGGATTATATATCCAAAAGCATCATGTAGTACATCCACCGAAGGAGCTTACTATGAATGAGATTTTGCATATAGTGCATACGGATACTGAGCCTGGACTGGATATTGCTTTGTTCATCGGTACGATTCAACATATGTCTTCCATAGAAGAGTTTGACCAGGATCGGACGCTAAAACCAAACAACATCGAGAAGCTGCTTCAACGAACAGAAGAAATACTAGAGGAGTTAGAGAATCGACTTAAGAATGATATAGAATTGAAATAAACTATTGATTAAATGTGTTATGTAAAGTGGTCAGATTTTTTGAAAATAGGACTCAAAGAGTACAGATACTTAAAGGAAACTTTTTATAATAAGGGAAAATCAGGATATTGGACGGATGTATGTATCTTGTACTTCTGCTAACATAGTTAAATCTTATTTTTTCGGAGAGAACCCTATGAGTACAATTAAAGTAACACCAGAGCAACTACTTCATGTATCTAAACAGATTGAGCAGGGAAGACAACAGCTGGAGTCCATACGAAGTGACCTGACCGCACGGATCGGTTTCATCGAGTCTCAGTGGGCTGGAGCAACGCAAGAACGGTTTTTCTATGATTTTCAGCAATCTCGTCCTGTACTGGATCGTACATTGGAAAGTATGGTGAATTCCTCTCAAGATCTCAAGGCAATTGCTGAGAGGTTTCAACAAGCAGATCAGGAACAGGTGGGTACGGGAACAGTTGCAGGGCAGATTGCTGTCGGCATTATGAACAATCGTGATACTGGTGATCTCGAAAAGGAACCGAGAATGGTATATAATCCATTGTTTGGTGTTTACATGCCTGCCAGTGAAGCTGAAGATGGAATGCCAGGGCAAAAAGAGTTTGTTAAGTATTGGGAAAATGGTGGCACTTATGAAGAAATGAGAGCTGGACCTAAGCAACCGGAGTCAAGTGACGGAGATATATATGATGAACAAATTAAGGCTTTTGAAGAAGGCCGTCATCCTATTACTGGAGCATCTATACCCCCGTGGCAAGCAGGAGTTTCTATCGCAAGTTTACAAATCGGTAAGATCGCGATGGCTTTTATGGGGATGTATAATAGGGGCTATAAAGTTCCGAAAGAGGGACTTGCCTTCACAAAGTCTAAGTTAAATAGTATGAGTGATAGATCCTCTTCTATTCGGAGATCCGCGTCTGAACATGGGACAAAATTATCTCAAGATTCGATTACCGGAATTGGTAATTCAGCAGTTCTGAATACAATACAATCGAGGTCAAAATTTTATAAAAAAGAGCTGGCCTACGATTGTTCAGAGATTGCAGACGATTTAGCTCAAGCAGCAGGTGGAAAAGGTGAGATATTCACAATTAAATCTAGGACAGAATTGAAGGATATCCAAGTAAAAGAATATGGAGAAATGAAATCATATGTTTACCATACCGTTTATTCTGATGGTAAGTATATTTATGATCCTCGTCTAACTAATGATCCTGTGCCTATAAAGGAATATATGGACTCAGTTAGCAGACATAACACTGGTGATATTGTAGTAAGTAAACGTACTCTTAAGTGAGGTGAATATTATGTCAAAGAGTATTTATCTAAAGGAAAAAGAAGAGTTATTACCAGAGGAACTCATGGCTTATACATTGGCCAAATTGGGATCTTACGAATGGAATAGGACAGAGATGTACAATTCAAATCGGATCTATGAGCAACCTGCGGGTTTTTATTTTAGATTCCACAATGCCGATCAGGTTTATGAACAGTTAAAGCCGTGTATTGAGCAGTTTAAAGGTAGCCTGAAATGGATAATCCATGAAAGTCCTGTATCTAAAAACAAAAATTATATTATTGAGCCCGCCGATGTATATTATGCAAAACAAACGGAGGCATATCAGGCGAATTTGGAACTCGAAGAAGTGCTTCAAGCATCGTATAAGGAAATCTGTGAGCTGGCGATTCAAGATATTCCTCTATTATGCAACCATATTGAGCAATGGTTCGAGCTGGAGCATAAACAACTCTATCCACCTACCATACCAAATTAGTGAGTAGGGGAAATTCTTTTGGCACAAAGTGCAATTCGTTATGCTCAGCGTACACGTTATATACAAGATGCTCAATTGGGTGCAGTACTTCAGTGCATTTTTAAAGTTATGGGATCAGAATTCAACTAAACTGTATACCGAAAATGAGTGGTTACTGCTTGCAGTAGAGGAATGGTGGAGCGATTTTGAAGAGTTGCCACCAGGATTGAAGGATATTGAAATAGATAAGTGGTTGACAACTTTAAGTCGTAAAGAAGTCTTTGAAGACTTGTTAGAAGAGGCTCTTAAACAATGTGATGAACCGTTAAAAGTTGAAATGTTTAAATGGATAGAGATATTGAGAGATTGAGCTGACTACACGAAATTTCACTTCAATCTCCGCAAACTTAACCTGAGTGGTTTGGACGAGTGATCTTTACTGCCCAAAGGAGTTTGGACATGGGGAAGTATGTATCTGTTAGAGGTTGGCTGGAGTGTGATGAGCATACAGTTAACGAAGTGAAAAAGATAAGGGATGACTTCACAGCGAGTTCTAATGAAGGTTTACTAGATGAAGATAAATTGGCACTTTACCAGTTGGGCTGGACATTCCCGGAGAAGCAAATTAACTGGACAGCTTATGTATTTTATGGGGCAGATTTCAGAGAGTATCATCTTGATTTTATGAAAAAGCAGCTTTCTGAGATGGCTAACATTCAAGATGTAACAGGATATTTTTTGATCGATGATCATGATGGAGATTATCATTGGTGCTGGCAGATATATGAGAATAAAGTTTTTGAAAGTGAACAGGGGAATATCGTGTTTAACAAATAAATAATAATTATAAGAAGCCCATTTCACTTTTAATAGAGGAGTAATGGGCTGTTTTGTTTGGAGGTACTGAAATAATGGCATCGGCTTTTGTATTGGTAGAAGAGAACAGCAATATACCCATAGATTGTTTGGTGGAAGATATACGACAAGTCTGTCTGGAATCAAACCTGCACTTCATTGATGGAATTCAAGATGTAGATTCAGAACAGAACATGAAACATTCTGTCTTAGGGATTTCACTTTCAAACCAAGAAGAGTCAGGCCTTGGCAAGGTAAATAATACGATCAGAGTCGACGTGTACGATGAACCTGCTCTACATCAATACAGAGAGCTGAAATGGAGAGAGGATGGGCAGGTATACTTTAACACGCTTATTATTGATGAGGTTTATCAAAATGAAGAGGTCACGCTGACCTTTCTGTATCATTTTCTTACGAGATACACACAGATGATAGTTTGGATAGAGGAAGATTGGGTGTATACATTGTCTGATCTCGATAAAGCTTTGAAAACTTCTAATCTGTCTGATTGGTGTTATGAGAACCCGAACTTCTTATAGGTAACAGAATTTGGAGGTTCTTATTCTAAGCTTTTAAATATCCTACGACTATACTTCTGGCATAATGATAATTTTCCGGATTATGATATAACATTATTTTGTAGTGGGAGGATTTTTATGAGAAGGACTTTTGTATTCATTCTGACTTCCATGTTGTTACTTGTGGCATGCTCAAACTCAGGGCATAATGAACTTCAAAGTTGGGCATTTGATGTCGTAACTTGGGAAAAGGGAGTTTACAAGGTGACAACTGACACTGTTCCTACAACCGATGTGGAAATCGAAATTGGAACAATTAAAAAACACTCTACAAATGAGAGTGATAAATTACCCAATCTGTTCTCCAACAAATATAAAAAAGGGACGAAATTATTTAAAGTAAAAAATGTAGAGACAAATGATTATATTGCAGTGGAAGATAATGAGATTTACTATAGAGCAGTAAAGATGGATGGAATGAATACAGCGGCCAATCTCCAGCATAGTAAGAAGCATAAGCAGTTCCAAGCCACTGACAAGCTTGTGAATTTTTTTATACGTACCTGACGGCAAAGGAGATTAAGAAGCTAATCATTGACATGCCCATGTCTAAGTGGAGCGGGGCAAAGGGAAGTATGACGTGGTTCGAAGATGGCGTATTCTCGTTGAATATAGAGATGCATAACTCAGAGGAAAGAGCAGTGTTATATCGCTGGACACGGGAAATATGTCTGTATCGGTTGCATGCGTATTTTGAGCGGGGATAGTTTCTCTTCACTTCGAAATCATAGTATGGCTTTATCTTCAGATGGGATTAGAATCACCAATAGAAACTACAATAGACCATTTAAATAAAAACCAGACCACACACCGTTTAGTGTATGTAGTCTGGTTTCTATTTTTCATATCTTGTTTTCCATAACCGATAAATATAAAGGGCGACGAGTATGAAGACAGGTACAATTATAGGTTGGATTAAATTACCAATAGGCATAGAGCTCATAAGTGAAATGACATAACTAACGACTGCAATTCCAACAAACAGTGCTGCATTCCCAATGAAAAATTGGTTTGTGGGCTTCTTTTGATAGCGAAGCATGACAACAATCATTGCGATCACAAATATTACGAGGAACATCGATTCTGAGAGCGTTGTCCATCTTCCATTCTGGCTAATGGAGTCAACACCGTTTTGTGTAATGTTCGTCTCAGAAAGCCACTGTTGAGCATGGCTTAACCGTGTATTCTCCCAAATAACATACATGCTGTAACTGATAAGTAATAGAACCATGTATATAAGTAAAAAGAGTGAGGGGAGCCTTTCATTTTTGGTTTGCATGTAGTGTCACCTCTTTTTTTCATAGTGCTTCTATCTGTCTAAGGCTGTGATCTGATGGATGGATTGGTAAACCTTAACATAAATATAGTTATTAAGAAACCTAATATGCGATTATGAGATACATTACTACAAAAGATTCAGGAAAAAAGAATGAATTTAATCTGTACCTTTGCACAACTGCGAATTTTAAATGTGGAAAATTGTGGTGGACTAGTGGATAATGAAATTATAGCAAGTTTAGATCATTAGAATTAGGAGCGATTGGCATGGCGAATACAGTACCAGAAGTAATTCCGAAGAAGGCGACAGCAGGAGAACGACTATTATTTGAGACGTTAAAGAAACATCTGCCTGAAGAATATATCATTTATTATGAACCTGAAATTCGCGGGAGAAGACCGGATTTTGTCATTATCGGACCTGATTTAGGATTGCTGGTACTGGAAGTGAAGGATTATACCAAAGGCACGTTGCATCAAGTGAATCGGGATGAATGGACGCTTCGTAATACAGCAGGTGAGTTGGTCACTGCCCGAAGCCCTTTGAAGCAAGCGAGGGATTATGCTTTTTTGATTACAGACCAGTTGAAGAAGGATAAGAATCTGATCAAAGAGGGAACACCAGGATATTTAAAATTCAATTACGGCTACGGTGTGGTATTCAGTCGTTTGAAGCAGCAAGATTTTCTACACATGGACCTATACAGTGTAATCGATCCCTTGTTTGTACTGACTAGAGAAGAAATGGACCCAGATGATGAAGATTTCTCGGCAGAGATATTGATTGAGAAATTACTACATATGTTCACGGTTCCTACTCGGAATCGTTATAGCTTGACACATGAAGATATACAGGCGATCCGCTACCATCTGTTTCCTGAAGTGCGAATCAGTGCGGAGCGCAAAGAAGTTGTGCCTCATCAGGATCAGCTCCTGTTATCCTTGCATAATATTAAGACGATGGACCTACATCAGGAGAAGATGTCGAAGCAGGTTGGGGATAAGCATCGTTTGATTCGCGGTGTTGCCGGTAGTGGTAAAACGCTCGTTCTTGTCAGTCGTGCAAGCATGCTCGCTAAGGAGCATCCAGACTGGAATATCCTTGTACTTTGCTATGGTTCAACCTTGTCACAGTATCTAAAACAGGCCATTGTACAGAAGTTGGCGGAGCCTGAGGATTTATTTGATTTTGCAGCACAGACTACGTCTTCCGAGCTCCAATCTAATATTCAGGTGAAAACGTTCCACTCGTGGCTTGGACAGCAGTTTCGAATCATAGACAGGAAACTGCCCGATTTGCTGGAAAAGGTGGAACAGGGGCAACAAGAATTACCGAAGTATGATGCCATTCTGATTGATGAGGGACAGGACTTTGATGCAGATTGGCTGAGGCTGGTGAGCTTATGCCTTAATGATGAGACGCAGTCGTTGTTACTCGTAGAGGACCGGGCACAAACCATCTTCAAACGTAAAAATAGCCTGGCGCAGGATACAGGATTAGACTTCCGTGGCCGTTCCAAGATTTTAACGATTAATTACCGGAATACGGCACAGATTGTGCAGTTTGCCTGGGATTTCTATAAAGATCAGTCCAAGTTACAGCAGAAAGTTATTCATACCGGTGCTGATGCGATTGAGATTATTCCTCCTCAGTTCACGAAACGCAGAGGTCCTGAACCTCTGATCTATCGAAGTAAGAGTACAAAACTTGAAATGGAGTTTGTTTCTAAATCCATAGACTATTTACGTCGTGAAAAATCATTTGCTCTGAAGGATATTGCCATTTTGTACAGGGTACAGGAATCCAATCAAGTAAATATTATTGAAGAATTGGGAAAAACTCTGGACGATAACAGTCTGACGTATAATTGGGTAACGCGGGATGATCAGTCCAAGAAGAATTTTAATCGCGAAGAGGACAGTATCAAAGTATTAACGATTGACAGTGCAAAGGGACTGGATTTCAGAGCCGTGTTTATCATCTCGATTGAGACAATGCCTCGCAAAGCGGGGAAAGAAGATGAAGTCGATGAACGTGAAGTGTCTCGTTTCTATATCGGAATGACACGAGCGTTGGAATGGTTATTTCTAAGCTACTCTGGAGAATCCCGATTCACCCAATATCTTGATGAGGTTAAACGGCAGAAAGCGAATAATCCTACATCTGGTTCTGCATCCCTTGTGAAATAGGTGGTAAAGCTAAAATAAACAAAGAAAAGCTTATCATTACTTCATCTTATTGAAGCGGATAAGCTTTTCTTGCGATATGGATCTTGAATCTGATGAGTAGTCCAGTATCCTGGCTGTTCTGGATCATTAGATATTTTTCTATGAAACTAAACCTGTTTTGATCACGTTTACCACGATAGACAGGTTATCAATTGAAACAGAAGGGATGAGATTGCTATGAAAAAATGGATACTGTTTGCTACCGCACTATGCGTTGTCACCGTAGCCGGTGCGCTATATGCTTCAGCTACCAAAGTCAGTGCAGCTGCGTCCACACCAGAATACACCTTAACCGTGAACGGCAAAGAGATACAGACCAGTAAGCCCGAACTGATGCCTTTCGAGCAAAAGGGGACGGTTTTGGTGCCTTTGCGCGCTACGGCAGAGTCTTTGGGATACAAGGTTAGCTGGATCGCAGCGGATAAAGCGACTCGTGTAGAAGACAGCATTCAATCCGTTATCGTGAAGGAAGGTAACACGCTAGCTAAGTTTACGGGTAAACTGAAAGTCATCAATCTGACTCAGGATGTAGAATTGCCTGTGCCCGTTCAATCCAGAAAAGGCATAACCTATGTGCCTGCTTCATTCTTTGAACCTTTTTTCAACGAGGTTATTGTAAAAGAGGGGAACGTGTCCATCTCAGCGCAAATGTCGAGCATCCAATAGCTTCATGTCCACAACGATGTTTGCAGACTGTTCATGGAAGGAAGTCCGACCCATCCGAACCTTACCTTTGAAGACATGCTCCCACAACGGAGCATAAGTCTTAAAGGTTTTTTCTTTTTTCAGGCGGGCAAAAAAATCAACAAAACAAAACAAAATAAGATCAGAACAGACCAGATATGCAACCCAAAAGACTAAAGCACATCAGTATGTATATTACTCAAATAAATTCCTGTAATCAGTACGTATATTACCACTCCTTTTCAACGAAAATATGGAAGAAAATACACCATCAAGATTCATATTCCATAATCTCGTTCAAGTTAGGGATAACGCATTTTCCCAAATGGACACATGTTTCAAAAAACGCTTCCAAAATTTCAATTCTGCCCTACCTTTTCGGCTCAGAAGCTGAGATAATGGGGATGGCTAATCCGATGAAGGATTTTAGACGACATAAGGGATAGCGGTTACATGCCGCTTGCATATGAAATGGGAGGAATAGAGATGACCACACAGGTAACAGAACTCATTCAATCAGCACAGGGACAGGCTTTGCTTGCGCAAATGTACGGACCACAGCATGTAGAGGAGCAGGGTGCCCGTTACGAGAAGCTGGATGCTTCGTTTCGCGAGCATTTCGGTGAGCAGGAGCATATGCATCTATTCAGTTCCCCGGGCCGCAGTGAGATCGGCGGTAATCATACGGATCATAACCATGGTAAAGTGCTCGCGGGAAGCATTACGCTGGACACGATTGCCGTGGCTGTACCGACAGGGGACAACGTAATTACGTTCTACTCCGAGGGATACGACAAAAAGTATGTCATCAACCTTGCGGACTTGAAACCTAACGCAGAAGATGATGGTACTACCGGATTGATTCGTGGTATGGCTGCGGGCTTTGTAGAGCTTGGATTCAACATTGGTGGATTCAAAGCGGATATCTCCAGTAACGTATTTGCGGCTTCGGGTGTCAGTTCTTCTGCATCCTTCGAAATGTTGATCTGTACGATCCTGAACCATTTCTATAACGATGGCAAGCTGGATGTCGTTACGCTGGCAAAAATCGGACAATATGCGGAAAATCACTACTGGAACAAACCGTCCGGCCTGCTGGATCAGATGGCTTGTGCATACGGCGGTCTGATCTCGATTGATTTTGCTAATCCGGCTGAACCTGTGATTGAGCCTGTGGAGTGGAATTTCCAAGAGAACGGATATTCCTTGGTCATCGTGAATACAGGTGGCAACCATGCCGACCTGACAGAAGATTATGCTTCAGTGCCTAACGAGATGAAAGCCGTTGCGAAAGCACTTGGCGCTGAGTATGTTCGTGAGATTTCAGAAGAAGATATTTATGCCAAATTGCCTGCAATTCGTGAAGCAGCCGGAGACCGTGCGGTGTTACGTGCATTGCACTTCCTGGCTGAGAACAAACGTGTGGATGGACAGGTATCCGCATTGCGTGAAGGACGTTTTGCTGATTTCTTGTCACTGATCACTGCATCGGGTAACTCTTCATGGAAATGGTTGCAGAACGTGTATCAAGGCGGGGCTTCCCGTGAACAAGAGATTTCCGTGGCGCTTGCCTTGACCGAGAACTACCTGAGCAACCTTGGTGATGGCGCATGTCGTGTGCATGGTGGTGGATTCGCAGGTGTTATTCTGGCGATTGTGCCCAACGACAAGGCAGAAGAGTACATGAACTGGATGCACGGTATGCTGGACACGCCAGTTATTGTCGTTAACGTACGCCAGCACGGTTCGATCTGCTTGAATGCGGAATTGAATTAATCAGGCTGGTTATAGCTATAAAAAGACAGAATAAAATAAAAGCGGACTCGGGTAGGATATTCCTTCCGAGTCCGCTTTTTATTTTAGACTGAGATTCACCAATAGCCTCATGCAGAAATTTTGAGATAGTCACTGCTTTCGCAGGAATCGAATTGACGATATCTTTATATTGACGAATGCTGTACTCAATTCTCAGGCACATTACGCATTTTGGAGGCAAACAGGAAGCAGGCTACGATGTAGACCCCACTTAGTAATAGATAAGGCAGTTGCAGCGAGAACAGGCGGTCAAAAAAGCCTTCGCTCACACGAACGAGTAATCCGCCTAGCAACGTGCCAATCGCACTGATGCCAAAAGACAGGAAACGGAACACACTGCCTACACGCCCCAGTAATTCATTAGGGACGGAGCGCTGCAGGATCGATGAACGGACCACGTTATAGACAACAATGAAGAAGGCTGCACAGAAATACAGACCACCCACCACATAGGCATTGGACGTCAAACCAACGCCTCCATAGAGCAGACCCATCGACAGGATGGAGAGCAGAATGAGTTGTTTGGAACTCCAGCGTTTCCGCATATACGCCACAGCCTGACTACCCAGGATGCTACCGATGGTCGCAATCGAGATAAGAATTCCAAATGCATACGCTTCCAGCTGTAATACTTCACGTACAAAGAAAATTTGAGTCACCAGAATCATGGAGAACATTAACGTAATCGTTACCGACAAGATGGCCAGACCGCGAAGAAAACGATCTTGAAACACATACTGAATGCCGGACCACATCTCACGTCTCCAATTTTTCATCGGACGGGTTTTCTGCTCCGATCCATCCGGAGTCGTTTGTTCCGCAGCTCCCTCTGATGCCTCTTGTGCTTGCGATTCTTTGGATTTCGTCGCAGGCTTGAAGCTACCTCGCAGACCCATAATGAGTAGCAGTGAGATGATAGCCGTTACGGTGTCGATGGCAAAAGGGTAGACGATATGCATCGTAATAATAAATCCGCCTAACGCTACGCCCAGAATATCACTGGTGATCAGCTGACCAGCCGTAAATTGGCCGTTGGCTTTTTCCAGCTTTTTCTCCTCCACAATCTGAGGAATAATGGTCTGTACCGTGCTGTCAAAGACAACTCGGCTGAGGCCAATCCCAAACATAAACAAGGCAAGCAGTGGTATGCTAATCCAGCCTCCCCAGATACATATCGTTAGGAACAAAAGGAATATCATACGGGTAAAGCTGGCTCCGACCAGCATATGTTTGCGTGAATATCGGTCAATGAGTACGCCTACCGGCAAGCTGAAAATAAGCCAGGGCAGCCGCAAGGCTGTCATCGTAATCGATGCATACAACGTATCCGTTGTCAGGGTGGAGACTAGCCAAGGTACAGCAGCAAGCGTTAATCCATCTCCTAAAAAAGTAAGGGAAAAAGCACTGAACAGTTTGGAGTAGTTATGTGTCGTAGATTTGGATCGGATCTTCATTCGTTCCTCCGTTTCGTAGATGAATGTTGGTCTTTGTTTCATACTAGCTAGGTTAAATTATGAATTTGGAATAATATAAATGTATGATAATGTAAACGGGATTTCAATCCTGAATTTGTAAGCCGATTGCCTAGGATGTGATAGAATGTTTAGTAAAACAGCAAACTTGGTCGTCTTTTACAGTGTTATTTAATGTAGTGGAAAGCATTGTATTGAGGAGGAGAACTAGTGAATACATCGAACGGAAAGACCATTCAGGAAGAGGCTCGTTTATACGAAGAACTGCGTTGTGCGCTGGAAGATGTGCCGCAAGGGAAAGAACGGCAGGAAGTGATGCAGCGAATGATTCGTCAGCTAAAGTTCGCCAACTGGCGCAATGGACGTTTGAATGGGATCAAGGCGTATTGGAGTGACGCTAGACCAGTGAAGTTATGGATCTGGGTGGCTACTGGAGCGCTGGCACCTGTTGTTTTTTTCTGTTTATTTGTATGGGTATCTCTTTGGGTGGAATGATTTGATCTCACAGGTACTAAGCTTGTGTGATACAGGTCCGTAGGGATGAACTTATGCTCTGTAAAAACAACGTCAATAGCATAGGGTTCTTTGGAATAAACCAAGCTTGCTTTTTCAGCCTTATTTCCAGTATCAACTTCCTGTTGTGAATTTTAGAATCTCTTAATGTTTAATAGCTTGTTTACTTGATTTTCTTATCTTAAAGTTCTTTTGGTACAACAGCGGTTTGTACTTCAAACGCAACATAAAAAAACAGTTAGAAACGGCAGAGTGATGCTCTCCGGGACTAACTGTTCTAGATGGCAACAGGTCACATTTTTCAAAAATTTTTAGTCTTGTTTATTCATCGCCTTGACCTGACCGTGTACATATTCATGGTAGTCGCGAAAACTGCTGATATGGTGAAGGGCATCCGTCTTCGCAGATTGGATTTTAATTTTTCCGGACGACGGATTGTTTTTCATTTCGGTGACAGCATTTTTGGAGCCTTCGATATCCCCTGACATCTCCTGAATGCGTTGCAGCAAAGCAGGGTGGCCCTCATATTGAAGCATCTCGGCGAGCGGTCTCATCTCTTCCAGTTTTTGACCTGAACGTTCCAGCGTTGTCATGACCTGATCACCATCGGTGTTAACGCTCAGCGAGACCATACGATGGATATGATCTTTCTCCATACGTTCCAGAGCTTCAAGGTGAGAAGCTTCTAACCGTTTGGGATCTCCCCAGCCTTGGATCTGTTCATTCTGGCCTGACTGGTCCGTTGCCGAATGGTTGCTATTATTATTCCCGTTCCCGCATCCCCAAATCAAGGATGTACATACCAGGATTACTCCAATCGTTGCTATACGTTTTAAACTCATATGGTCACTCCTTCAAAAATTTCCTGAAGGTAGTATGAGCTGTTTTTTCCAAAAACATGCCTGATTTTTAAAGGATACATCCCTATTCTCGGATTGATGAGGAAGTAACAAGGCTGGGCATCGATGTCAACACAGGTTAAGCAAGGAGGGAACATAAATATGACGATTTATAAAAATACAATCTGGCGCGGGGCGAGTATCCTGCTATATCCTGCCATCATTTTCTTTTTTCAGAGCTGGGGCCCTATCTTAAACTCCTGGATTGTTCCGATCGTATTTGCGGCTATATTTTGCTTTCTCTGGAGTGACGTCAAGGATATGCTGGCTTCGACGATACTAACATGGGTTGTTGCTATTCCGATATGGTGGTACTTTGTGGAGCGTCCAAAGCCGTCGTTTGGTGCTGAAAATTTTGAAGGTCATCTGTGGTTGATCATTCTGGTGTATATAGCCTTTGTGTTTATCCCACAGCTCATGATTCTGACTACGCGGTTGCTGATCATGAACTATTATTCGGAAGTAAGCCGGCAGAGGAGGGGATAACGTGAAGATGATGAAACGAATTAACAAGCCGTACCTCATTTTTTTATTATGGAACGTGCTTATGGTTTTTGCCGTAGATGGAATGACCATTAAGCATGAAATGGGCAAAGGGGTATCTGGGAATGGCAATCTGGGCATTATTGCTTTATTTCCATCTGTGCTTACTTTTCTGATCTTATGTGTCTGGACAGTGTATGTCACAAAATGGTGGTTTTACGACCAACGTGAGTACTGGGGGAGATGGGGCAATGCGGTGATCAGTGTTGTTGCCGCAGCGTTGTGTGTATTGTCTGTCTTCTGGGAGATCTATATCTTTGAAGACCTGCGCGTACAGCTTAACGGTTATACACACGACCCGGAATCGGCAGTGTATCGTTTTGGCTGGTTGAACCAATATACGAATACGCTGTACTACAACTTCTCGATTTTACTGTTTGGCGTATCTTTCGCGGTAATAATCGGTTGGTTTCTGGAACAGGTGCAGCGTCTACGCCCCAAATCTTGATGGCAACGATGTTGCATGTCCGGGTGGAGAGCTTTATTTTTAATGAACTACCTTTATACCTATATCTACGCTGAAAGAAATGATGTCTAGAAGCCCTCCTGCTGAACATGTTTTGTTATCAGCAGAAGGGCTTCTTCCTTATGTCCAGAAACGGCATGAACATTGAGACTACAGCGAGAACAGAAAGCCATCTTTCCCTCTCGGTCACATCCAGAATGGCGAGAAAAACAAGACGTGACAAATCCGTCTGGCACTGAGCAAAATAATGAGATGGCTAACCAGATGGTGATCTGACCTCTTTTCCGCTCCATGTCCATACCCTCCCATTGCAATGCGTTTTGGTTAGATTGTACAGACTATGAGATAATGATTCGTTTTTCAGTTTTTTACACAGAAAAAGCAGCCCGAGATGGACGGAGGGGAAAGAAAGCTATAACATATACGATATAAGGTATAGATCAAGGGATGAAGTATAAGCTGTGAAAAGTGAAGTAAGAGGTAACGAGTGTACGATATCGACTATAAGGAATAAGTTAGGGATCAAGCTTATGGAATAGGAATGAGCTATCCATCAGGCTATGCAGGGTGAGTATTACTGGGGAGGATTTAGAGTTTAGGAGTAAATTTTGAATCGAATTGTAGGTTGAGGTGCCACTTTCTCACCACTTAAATATTCTAACGATCTCAGATGAGCTTATTTAAGCAAAATGGGGGGTTCTGGAATTCTAACGATCACCAGGAGCCTTATTTTGCTGGAAATATAAGATTAACGCCCATTTTTGAAGCAATTCTCCGAAATAAGGTTTCCTGAGATCGTTAGAATATAAAAAGGTGGGATATTACTCCAATAGCGTTCTTGGTGATCGTTAGAGAAATATATCCTCATTCACACTCGACTCAGCATCCACATCCGCTTCCGCTTCACAGAACTATGGACAAGCACTTGTAACACTTAATCTCACTATGTGGCGCACAATCTCACTATGTAACACTTAATCTCACTATGTGGCGCACAATCTCACTATGTAACACTGGATCTCACTATGTAACACTCGCTCTCACCATATAGCACTCAATCTCACCATGCGGCACTTGATCTCACCATGTAGCACTCAATCTCAATATGCATAACTGAAAAACACCATGTAGCACTTAATGTCACACTATATCACTCAAGAAACAGGGAGGAAACTTGCAATGACACAATCAGCAAAATCACCTGAAGAGATTAAAGTAGGCTTTATTGGAACGGGCGTTATGGGCAAAAGCATGGCTGGTCACATTCAGCGTGCAGGGTATCCGCTTCATGTATACACGCGCACTGCCGCCAAGGCAGAAGCGCTCGTGAAGGAAGGGGCTGTCTGGCATGAAACGCCTGCGGAACTGGCTGCCGCTTGTGATGTCATCATCACCATGGTGGGATATCCGAAAGATGTAGAGGAGATCTATCTCGGAGAAGGCGGGCTTGTTGCTCATGCCAAACCAGGTTCAATCCTGATTGACATGACTACCTCCAGTCCGCTGCTGGCTGC
Organism: Paenibacillus sp. TSA_86.1; assembly: GCF_052691815.1. Taxonomy (NCBI): domain Bacteria; kingdom Bacillati; phylum Bacillota; class Bacilli; order Caryophanales; family Paenibacillaceae; genus Paenibacillus; species Paenibacillus sp. TSA_86.1. The sequence continues at coordinate 71,017 of NZ_JBQZGE010000001.1, forward strand.
GCGCATCGCAGAAGCTGCGACAGCCAAAGGTTTACATGCACTGGACGCGCCTGTATCCGGCGGCGATATCGGCGCAAGGGACGGTAGGCTGTCCATTATGGTTGGTGGTGATGCAGAAGCTTATGAAGCGGTGCGTCCGATTTTGGAGCAGATGGGCACGAACATTGTGCTGCAAGGCAAGCCGGGCGCCGGGCAACATACCAAAATGTGCAACCAGATTGCCATCGCCTCTGGCATGCTCGGCGTATGCGAAGCACTCGCCTATGCCAAGACGTCGGGACTGGACGCGGAGAATGTGCTGAAGAGTATTGCGACCGGTGCAGCCGGAAGCTGGTCCCTCAGCAACCTGGGTCCGCGCATGATCGCAGGCGACTATGAGCCTGGATTCTATGTGAAACATTTTATCAAAGACATGGGCATTGCACTGGAATCTGCTCAAGCGATGGGCATGAACACGCCTGGACTGGCTCTGGCGGAATCGCTCTATCAGGAAATATCGAAGAACGGCTTGGACGAGAAAGGTACACAAGTGCTGTACACGTACTATCTCCAGGCTTAGAAGATGAACATGGGAAGACAGCAGCGGACTCTTTGACTTAGGAAAAAGGGGATGCTGCTTTTTCTTTATATATTGGAATTGAAGTGAACCTGATACGGATTTGATATGAACTTTATGTAATTTTGAAGTGTGTCTAAAGTCGCAGGTTGGGGTATATACTGTCGTGCACATTTAACGAATCCGTGAATTTAATGAAAGTCTCTTTATTTTTGTTCGACTTTATCCGACATAAGGTATAGAAGTTTACATGATAAACGGTATTAAGCATCTACATAATTCATAATTCATAATCCATAACTTATACACCATTCCAATTAGAACGGAGCTTACCTATGTTCAAGAAAATTTGGTCTCTGTTCAAGACCCAGCCAGAGCTTGTGAGCCCGCTTACCGATTCTGTTGCAGCTTCGGCTTTGCCGACGGCTACAGCTATTCCTCCACGTCTGGTCCGTAGTCGGCGCAAAAAGAAGAAGTCCGAACCCGATTGGATCAGTACGCCCCAAGAGCCAACGACCGCCGAACTTCTGGTTGGTTTGCCCAGTGAATATAAAGTGTTGAATGATCTGCTGGTTTCCAATCCGAAGTCACGTTCGGGATATTCTCAGATTGATCATGTGGTGATTGGGCCGCGGGCGATCTTTGTCATCGAAACCCGGAACCTGACCACTGGAGAGATTCGCGGTGGACGCCGGGAGGCGAATTGGTCGGTGAGCAGCAGCCGTGTCAAAATGTATAATCCGCTCATGCAGCACCGTGCTCATGTTGAAGCCATTCAGGCTCATCTTGGAGATTACAAGCGCGTTCGGCTTGTCTCCATGGTGACGTTCACGAACCGTTGTCGTATCAGTGTTGATCCAGCCGTAAGGTACGTCAACTCCGATGAAATGATTATTTACGATCATGAATTGGTCGAGACCATTCAGCGCAAGACTGAGCGACTTGAGAGCGAGCTTCCCGAAACGTTGTATCAAGAGCAGGACACTCAGGCGATTTGGAACATGTTGAACACCGTGAATTCAACGGACCATCAGATCCGGGCCGAGCATATGGCGAAAGCTAAAGGGATTAAATAGACGATTGTATAGCTAATTAATTCAATCCCAGGATACAGAAAACAAGTAAAGATGCGAGTAGATGAGTAGTGTAATAAATAGTGAGCTGTCAGGGTGCTGAGTCAGTCATTTTCGAATATATTCATGGTCAAACTCATAATCAAACTCATAATCAAACTCATAGTCAAAATCATAGCCACAGTCAGATTCAGCAAAAAAATCTAAGAAACAGGGATATTCCGGACTGCCGTGTCAGCCTCCGGAATATCTCTGTTTGCGTTACATGTTAACCATTAAGGTAAATGAATCGTTTGGATATGGCTGAGGTGCATGAACCGGGCACTACCTTCTGCATCAATAACTTCTAGCAACTTGTTGTTTATATTTTTGAGCAAGCCGGTCTGTTCAGGTTTGTAACCCAAGTTCAAGATGACGAGTTCTCCTGCCATTTTGAGCAGCTGTTGATCAAGTGTACGGGAGAGTGAGATCGAAGATGGCTGTATTGGGAAATGTTGATGATCCATCGCAAATGGTCTGCTGTTAGAGGGAGAGGGAATGATATATTTCAGATGATGGATGGAAACATAGACGGATTGGTGCAAAGGAGAGTAGAAGATAAAATAATCATTCATGATGCCGGTAATATAACCATGCAGCGTTCGTCCACCGATGGAAATTTCACTAAATTTGCCGCGAGCATTCATCAGTACTTTTCGATAAGAGATATTGTCATGGTCCATTTCCGGATCTGGTGCAGGCACGTCCACATGATTGGAATTTTCTTCTGATTTCATAAACCGCATCGTTTGAAGATGATGGAGTGGCACATAAATGTAGCGTTGATTTCCATACACAACCATCATATCTTCGCCTGCGTCAATAACCTCCCCCTGAATGGGCAGCTTACAGCCGGACAGTTCAAACTCAACTATTTTACCTAACCAAATCGTTGCAGATTTCACAGTATACCTCCTCTCAAAATAGCATAGTCACCCAGATATATAAGGAAAATAAGCTAATAATTAAACTTATGGGTATCACAATGAAGGTTACTTTCATATACTGTTTCCATGAGACTCGAATATGATGGGTCCGTAATATATACATCCAAATTAAGGTGGCAAGTGTACCTATGGGGGTTAATAACGCTCCAATGTCACTCCCCAGAATGTTGGCGAGGTATGCCAGATGCATCTGGGTTTCACTCAGATGAAGGTCAGTAACAGCGAATGTTCCGATCATGACCGAAGGCAGATTGTTGAACAAATTAGATAACACCGTAAGCAGTAACCCGGATACAGCAATCAGACTGGCATTTCCTTTTTCGGCGATTGGACCTGTGAATTCGGTAATCCATGTTGTCATGCCGGCTCGGTGCAGACTGTCCACAATGATATAGATGCTGAAGGCAAAGAGAAGAATATGCCACGGCGTCTGTGTGACGACATCTTTCAGTCCGGATCGTGTACGATACCACCGTACAGCAAGCATCAGAACAACTCCGGTGATGGCGACAATCTCCATGTGTATACCGAATTGCTCAGCGAGAAAGTAACCTGCCCGAATCAATACAACGATCCCGATACAGACACGGAACAACCACCAGTCTACATTGTTTTTGGAGTGATCCGATTCGGATTCGGTTGTCTGTAGTGGATGATAACCTGCTCCAGACGAATTTTGCATGGATACGGGGAACTGATGAATACCTTTGGGTATGCTTCTGCGAAAATAGTAGAGCAGCAGGAAAGTCATGGCGATAATTCCGACCATGGAGGGTACAAACATCATCTGAGTATAGGTATTCAGATTTAATCCCACCATCTTCAAGGCGATCAGGTTAGCCAGATTACTGAGTCCGATGGGAGCACTGGAAGCCGTAGCAATGAGTGCACCGGAGATGAGGTAGGGTAGCTGCTGATGAATTTTCAGACGTAACATGGAACAGATTCGAATGATGATGGGGGTCGTGATCAGAATGCTGCCGTCATTGTTGAAGAAGATGGTCATGAGGAAACAGAGTAATACAATTAGCCAGAACAATCGAAGGCCGGAGCCTCGTGCCTTTTCAATCATGTTCACAGCGATCCAGCGAAAAAAGCCGATGCTGTCCAGAATAATGGACATGACAATGGTGGAGAGAATTGTAATCGCTGCACCGGATACAATTTCGAAAATGCCCAGGATATGTCCCAAACTGCTTACTCCGGTCAGGATAAGAAGCAGCGCGCCAAGCGAAGTCGGTATGGATTCATTTAATCCGCCAGGCCGCCACATCAGGAAGATAACCGTGATAATAAATACCCCGAAGGTCAACCACAACTGGTAATCAGGCATTTACTGTGATTCACCTCCCAGGGGGAGAAGTCCTTGTGAAGACTGTTTCAGATGTTCATGAGTCGAAGTGGGCCTTCCCGGCGTAACGAGCCAATACAAAGGCACACCTGTCAAGACGATTGCGATAAAGATCAGCATGATCATTCCCCCCTTTAAACTGGCAGTAACTTAGCTTCTGATCAGACTTGAATTACCGTTTGCCACCAGACTTATTCCCGCGAGATTGATTTCCCCGTGATTTGTTGTTTCCACCCGATTTATTCCCGTGAGACTGATTGCCACGTGACTTGTTGTTGTTCGATTTATTCCCTTGTGATTTATTTCCCTGAGATTTGTTTCCGCAAGCCTGGTTGCCTCCACTGCGATTCCCTTGGGAACGATTGCCGCCGGATTGCGTATTTTGTGTTTTGTTGCCTTGGCTTGTGTTTTTGCCGTTGTTGTTACTGCCACTATTATTGTTGTTGCTGCTTCCGCGAACCAGAGAAACGGATTTTACGTGTTGCAGAGGAATACGGATGATTTCCTGATTTTTCAAAGTCAGAATTAATTGATTCTGGTTGGCATCGGCCAGGATGCCTTCCACTTTTTCCGGACCTCCCCGGTTGATCTGTACAGGACGGAAGCGCAGTGCCTGCATAACTCCAAGAAATGTGTTCGCTGGAATCGGATTCCCCATGGATCCTCTGGCTCCACCGGAACGACCTGTGTCGGTAATACTTTTAACATGAGAATCACTCACATACACAATACCTTCCTTGCAGTCCACAGCCATGTAGTCCCAGCGTACATCCATCAGTGTGCCTTGCATTGCATCGGGTCCCCCACGATTAATCTTAACTTCTCTTCCAACCAAACCTCTCATTCCATGACCGTTCATAGACATTGTATTTTGCCCCTTCCGTGATATAAGTTCAGATAGGCCGTTGACGGTTGTTGTTTGAATCCCTAGCACTCGTCATTGGAGTCTGTCTGTAGTTTAATCATATGTGTCCGTAACATCAGGGGAGACAGCAGACAACTATTTATATAGTAAAATTGGCAGTAATCTATGATAAAAATGGTAATTTATAGATTTGTGTTACGTACTTCTCCGCAATCTTATATATGAATTTACATATGGTTCCATAAATAGGCTGTACATTCGCCCTTACGGCCTGATGTATCTGTGCATAGGATGATGTAACAGCCTACGGGCTAATCCCACAGGTGACCGAAAGGCGGATGGAAATGACTCTACCTGTCTACCACATCCATGTATCTGCGAATGAATACCAGCAATTAACATCGAACATATGGTCAGAAACGTTTGTGAACGGCACGATGCAGATGGACGGCAAGCAGCTTCCCATTCGAATTCGGTACCGGGGAGGACATACGCGGGCCTATGTGAAAAAATCATTTGAGATTCGTACGTCCAGCCGTACGTTTCACTTTAATGCCGAATATGATGATCCTTCACTGCTGCGGAATGCACTTTCGTTTCGCTTTTTCGAATCCATTCGGGTACCTTCACCTTCTACGCGTCACTGTGTACTGTATCTCAATGGTCAGCTCGCAGGAGTGTATCTACGAATCGAAGGGGTGAAATCCTCTTTTTTTCGCCAAAGGAGAACGCCTGTCCGGAGTATTTTCTATGCCGTCAACGATAACGCCAGTTTTGCACTGTCATCGGGATCATCCGATTCAGGAACCGACCTGTTGTCCGGATACAGCCTGATCCGGGGGAATACGGAGGATCGCCAAAGGCTGCGCAGGTTTATTCAACAATTAAATGGTAAATCCAAAATGGATCTGTTTCGTTTTTTACAATTAAGGGTGGATACCCATAACTATCTGCGCTGGTTGAGCGGGGCTGTGCTGACAGGCAACTTTGACGGATTTCACCAAAACTATACATGGTACGAAAAAGCGAAAAGTCGAAAGTATGGCATTCTACCTTGGGACTATGAAGGGACTTGGGGGAGAAACTGTTACGGTACCAAGGTAAATCCGAATTTGGTTCGCATTCAGGGGTATAACAAGCTTACAAGCCGGCTGCTGGCATTTCGTACGTTCCGAGAGCAGTATAAGAAGTTGATGCAGCATCATCTGGATCATGCATTTACGGAAAAGAGAGTGATGCCGCTGGTATACCGATTGCACGATGAGATCAAGGAAGATGTGAGGAATGATCCTTATATGAAGTGGCCGATCAACGTCTTTCTGAATGAACCCGAGAAGATCCGCACGTATGTGAAAGAGCGCCGTGAGCATGTGGGCACCGCGTTGAGACAGCTGTAAAAGGATGCCCAGGCAACGGGCGACGCTGCCTTGGGTATTTTATTTTGAACAGAGAGCAAGTTCCCGTGTAGTCGATTTCAGGTTAAAATTTGAGGTTAATACTAAGAATGAGAAGAACGTAACGGTGTGTAAAAGAAAAATGCGATATAATAGTCGTATTGGTTACGTGAAATTTTACATAGCTTTAAGGAAAGAGAATAACGGAGCAGATGGTGTGAATGTGATGCAGTATCGCCAGTAACGTGCTCCGGGCCGGAGGAATGGGAATGCTCAAGCTGTTCGTTCACTTGAAGAAGTACCGGGTCGCCGCCATTGCAGCGTTAGTCATGATGCTGATTGAATTAACAGTGGAGCTGGCTCAGCCTTATCTGATCTCCAAAATCATTGATAATGGCATCCAGCAGGGAGACCTGACCGTCGTTTGGATGTGGGGTGGCGTGTTGGTTGGCAGTGCGGTCATTGCGTTTGCCGCCGGGATTGCAAGTTCTTTCTTTGCCTCTCATGCGAGTCTGGGATTTGGATACGATCTGAGAGAGAAGTTGTACGACAAGATGCAAACGTTTTCCTACGCTGTGTTTAATCGGTTTGCGACATCATCGCTAATCACCCGCTTAACAGGGGATGTGACTCAGGTACAGGATACGGTCTTCATGAGCCTGCGGTTCATGACCCGTGTTCCGCTGGTGGTCATCGGCAGTATGATCATGGCTCTGGTGGTGAGTCCGAGACTGGGACTACTGCTCGTTGTTATGGTGCCGGTGCTGCTCGTTGTTGTGATCTGGATGATCAAAAAGGCAGCGCTGCTGTTCCGCAATGTGCAGCGCAGACTGGATGCCGTGAACGGTGTCATCCAGGAGAATCTGACAGGCATCCGGCTAATCCGTGTGTTTGTACGGATGGGCCACGAGATTGAACGCTTTGCCAGCTTCAGCGGCAAGCTGATGAAAGGTACGATCGCCGCGCTGCGTCTGACGGAGACAACGATGCCGTTCATGCTGCTGATGATGAACGGATGTATCATCGCTGTGCTTTGGTTTGGACGGGGAGAGATCGTTTCAAGTTCGGCAACCGTTGGTGAAGTCGTCGCCGTCATTAACTATTTGCTGCGAACCATTGGAGCGCTATCGGCACTTTCATGGATTTTGGTGACATTTTCACGGGCAAGCGCTTCAGCACAGCGTCTGAATGAAGTGTTCGAAACCGAGGATACGTCCGAGACGGACCATACAGGACGGAGAGATCAGGAGATTCCTACAAGGAACGCAGATATCACACGTTCGTTGAATCATGCAGGCAGTGAAGGTTCCGCGAAGACCGTGCAGGAGCGGCGCGTTGTGCAAGGTGAAGTCGAGTTCCGTAACGTAGGTTTCAGTTATCCCAATAGTGAGATTAAAGTGCTGGAGGATATCTCCTTCTCGGCAAAAGCAGGCGAGCGAATTGCCATTATGGGGGCAACCGGATCCGGAAAATCCTCTCTGGTGCAGCTCATTCCACGCCTTTATACGGAAGAACAGGGTGAGGTACGCATTGATGCTGCGGACGCGTCCAGGCTCGATCTGCCGACCCTTCGTCAAGCGATCGGTTACGTTCCTCAGGAAGTTGTTCTGTTTACAGGCTCCGTGCGGGAGAACATTGCTTGGGGACGGGAAGATGCCACGATGGAAGAGATTGTGGAAGCGGCCAAGCGGGCTCAGATTCATGAGACCATCGAGCAGCTGCCGAATGGATATGATACGTTGCTTGGTCAAAGGGGCGTCAACCTCTCAGGTGGACAAAAGCAACGTCTCTCCATTGCGAGAGCATTGGTACGTCGTCCGAGCATTCTTATTCTCGATGACAGCACAAGTGCGCTGGATGTAGCTACCGAAGGCCGACTGCTGAATGCACTTGAGGAGCTTTCTTGTACAACGTTTATTATTACGCAGAAGATCAGTTCAACCACTTCGGCAGATCTGATTCTGCTCCTGGATGATGGACGACTCATTGGTCAGGGGAAACATGAAGACTTGATGGAAACGTCGGAGCTATACCGCCGAATCCATGAATCACAATATGGGGAGGGCGCACAGTATGTTCAAAGCATTCATTGAGCCTTTCCGTCAGCCACGGCCTGTTCTGGATTCCGAGTCACTCCGTTCAGGGGGGCAGGGTAAACCGAAAGCAAGAGCCAAGAACTGGTCAGGCACGCTCGGACGAATCTGGAGTTACCTCTCACGCCGCAAGGTCAAGCTTTCGCTTGTGCTGTTAATGGTATTTGCCAGTTCTGCTCTGGCTCTGCTTGGGCCTTATATGGTCGGGATAGCCATTGACCAATTTATAGCGGGAGAAGCGACCAGTTCAAGCTGGACCTGGTTTCTGCTTGGACTGGCGGCGGTGTATGTCCTCTTCTCCCTCACATCCTGGCTGCAAAATATTTGGATGATTGAGATTGCACAGGAGACCGTATTTCGTATGCGCTATGATCTGTTCGCTCATCTGCATAAGCTGCCGATTCCGTTCTTTGGCAAACGTCAGCAGGGAGAGATTATGAGCCGGGTCACTAACGATATTGAAAATGTCAGCAGTACACTGAACAGCTCGGCGATTCAGATTTTTTCGAGTGTGTTAACCTTAATCGGCACATTAGGTGTGATGTTATGGCTCAGTCCGCTGCTGACATTGCTCACATTTATCGTTGTACCTCTGATGGCTCTGGGGATGCGGTGGATTACCCGTAGAACGGGTCCACTGTTCAAAGAGCGGCAGCGTAATCTGGGTGAACTCAACGGTTATATTGAGGAAACGTTGTCCGGACAAAAGATTATCAAGGCATTTTCACAGGAAGAACGGGTCATTCGTGGCTTCCAGCAGCGTAATATGCGTATTCGGATTTCTGCATTCTGGGCGCAGACGATTTCCGGTTTTATTCCGAAATTAATGAACTCACTCAACAACTTGAGCTTTGCCATTGTCGCAGGCATCGGTGGTATTTTAGCGATTCAAGGCTCCGTTACCGTTGGGGTCATCATTATTTTTGTGGAATATGCGCGTCAATTCACACGTCCGTTGAACGATCTGGCGAATCAGTGGAACACGCTATTGTCTGCCATGGCAGGGGCTGAACGGGTGTTCGAGGTGCTGGATGAGGATGAGGAGGCGAAGGATGAAGGGACGGCGATTGCCCTGGATAACATGCAGGGCAACGTCCGGTTCGACAAGGTGTCGTTTGGATATGATGAGGGGCGTGATATTCTGCGCGGCATTAGCTTTGAAGCGAAACCGGGCGAGATGATCGCGTTGGTCGGACCAACAGGAGCGGGGAAAACAACGCTGATCCAGCTCTTGTCGCGCTTTTATGATCCGACAAGTGGAACGATTACGGTGGATGGGCACAAGGTGGCAACCATTCGGCGGGAAAATCTGCGGTCACACATGGCTTTTGTGTTGCAGGATTCATTTTTGTTCCAGGGAACGATCCGGGAAAATATCCGGTTCGGACGTCTGGATGCAACCGATGAAGAAGTGGAGATCGCCTCCAAGCTGGCCAATGCACATTCCTTTATTATGCGGATGAAGAACGGTTATGAACGGGTACTTCAGGCAGATGGGAGCGGCATTAGCCAAGGGCAGAAGCAACTGCTTGCCATCGCCCGGGCTATCCTGGCTGATCCATCCATTCTGGTACTGGATGAGGCAACCAGCAGCATTGACACGGTGACAGAGATCAAAATTCAGGAGGGTCTGGAACGTCTGATGCATGGCCGCACCAGCTTTGTCATTGCCCACAGGCTGAACACGATTCGTCAGGCCGACCGGATTCTGGTGTTGAAGGACGGTCAACTGCTGGAGCAGGGATCACACGATGAACTGCTGAAGCAAGGCGGATTCTATAGTGAGCTGTATAACAGCCAGCTACGGAAGAAAGCACAATAGAGTGTAAGGTGGCATGAAGCAGGAGAGCGAAACAGGAAGGATTAGAGAATCTACATGTCCTTCCGGTGCATAGACGGCCACGAAGACCGGGCTATTTAAGTTGAAGTATTCATTTACATGTCATCGGAGTGGTTTGTTTAAAAATCTGTAGTGCAATTTAATATAGCGATGTAACCGTAGAAGGATTGGGGCCGGAATGAGTCTTCAATCCTTCTTTTACGATGTGCAGGAAGGAAAAAGAGATCAACTATTGACAGCGTGGTAGTCACAGATGTATATTTAGTTTGCTAACACTTAGATATCTAACATTTAGGGTTTGATTCGAAGTGAAAGTGATTGGTAACCAGAACAAACCATCAAAAACCAGTAATGAAATAAACGTAAATATAAGCAGAACAGGAGGGGAAGATTCATGCGCGAAAACACACCGTATTCAGATTTGTTCCAAACCATTGGCATTAAAATCAAACGTAAAGCTGACGATCAGGTCAACGAACTGGGATTGAATGCACAACAAGGAAGAATCATTGGATATATCTATGAGCATCAGGATGAAGGATTAATTCAGAAAAATCTGGCAGACGCATTCAATCGCAGAGACGCAACGATTACAAGCATGTTAAAAGGACTGGAGAAAAACGGTTATATCGTTCGCAAAATTCCTGCGAATAATGAGCGGCAAAAGAATCTGTACGTGCTGCCGAAGGGTGAACAGGTGATTCATGATGTTGGGAAGATGTTTGCCGCCGTAGAGAACGAGATTGTGAAAAGCTTGACGGATGAAGAACAGGCAACATTGATGCATTTGCTAACCAAGGTTAATCAGAGTTTATAAGTGGATTACGTAACTGGGGATATATAGAGCAGGTAGGATGAACTGCTCACATCTTAAAACTTAGAAATCGAACTGTTAATGTTCTATTAATTAAATAGTAAATGCAGGTGTAATTGTGAGTATAGTTGTAAATGTGATTTTGAAAGTAAATATATCAAGTTGTATCTGTCTTTGCAGATGGTTATGAATTAAGCTTGTTTTTTGATTAAATACTTAGAAATCTAATTGTTAAAGAGTTAAGAAAGGTGGAGAGTTACCATGAAAGAAAAATATTCCAACTCCTATTATCTGGACAAAGCACCTGTCCACAAGTCAATTATGCATCTGTCCATTCCGATGATGCTGGGTATGTCCGCGGGAACGTTATACAACCTTATCAATGCATTTTTTATCGGTCTGGTACATGATACAGGCATGTTTAGCGCCATTACGCTGGGATTGCCGATCTTTACGGTATTAATGGCTTTTGGCAATATGTTCGGGGTAGGCGGTGGCACTTTTATTACACGATTAGCGGCAACGGGGGAGAAGGAAAAAGCGAAACGAGTCGCAGGGTATTCCTTTTATTCGAGCTTGGGCATTGGTCTGTTGATTGCCTTGATCGCCTGGTTGTTTATCTCGCCCATTGTTCAGGGACTGGGAGCGGATCAGGCTGTGTATGAGTACACAAGTCAATATGCCATTACACTTCTGGGCGGAGGGGCTATCGTTATTCTTAATTTTGCGCTGGAACAGCTCGTTCGGTCGGAAGGCGCCTCAAAAGAGTCCATGATCGGCATGTTTATCAGCATTGCAGCCAGCATCGTTCTGGATGTGCTATTGATTCTGGTACTCAATTGGCATGTGATTGGGGCCGCGTTATCGATCGTATTAGCCAATGCTTGTTCAGCAGCCTATTATGTTTGGTTTTTGTCCCGCCGCAGCGAGAATTTGATAGGGTTTCTGGGACATTGGAAACTGCCGGTCAAAGACCAGATGGAAGTATTTAAAATTGGGGTTTCCGAGCTGCTGCAGACCTCTTTTCTGATTGTATCTACGCTGCTACTGAATCATTACGCGATGATCTATGGAGAAAGTGTAGTCGCTGGATTTGGTATTGCTTTACGGGTTGTACAGCTTCCCGAGTTTCTTGCAATGGGTATCTTTATGGGGATTATCCCACTGGTCGCACACAGTTTCGCGAGTCAGAAGTTTGCTCGTTTAAAAGCCACGTATAAGCAGGCCTCGTTATATATCATCGGTATTGGTGTTCTTTTCATAGGCATCGTTTATATGTTCAAGGAACCTGTCATTCGGTTATTCTCTAAGGATGTAGCTGTACTGGAAGCTGGAGGTTCGATTCTGGTGGCGATGTTGATCTCCGCTCTGTTTACCGGATTAACAGGACTGTTTACAGGCATTTTCAAAGCAGCGGGAGAAGGCATCCCGACTAATATCATGGCGATATGTCAGGGCACGCTGTTTATCCCGGTGATTATCATTTTCCACAAGTCTTTTGGTCTTACAGGTATTATCTGGTCTATGACTATAACGGAGATCATTACAAGTATGCTGGGACTCATCCTGTTCGCGTACCACTACAGACGTATGAATAGAATGCACAAACAGGTTGCTGTTTGAAAGGAGATGTACAGGATCTATACTCCTGAATTAATGGAAAAGGTTACCATGACGTGATGAGAACAGATGGATATACTGAAATGAGTTATTGTTCACAAGGAGGTTGTTCATCTGGTTTGAAAAATCCTAAACTTGCATATCGCCTTATATTCTTCAATGCGATTTATGGAATAACCCTTTTGCCCTATCCGGTTGTACTGATCATGAGTGTATATTTATATGCCTATCGGGAGTCTGGTGCACACCCATTGTTAGATACGATAGCGGCAATCCTTATGGCTACGTATCCCATTGGTGTGTTAGCTTCCTTCTTATGCTGGGCATTTTATCATTCGGGCAAAAGTAAATGGGCTACCGGAACTGCGAATTTGTTTCTGGTCTGGGCAGTCGCTTTTCTGATTGTACTGCTTCTCTCAGATTCCCTGTTTTAATAGAGAGATGGTAATCCTACCCGTGAATCCATGGTCTCTGTTCTATAAAATTATAAAAAGAAAAAGGGCGAAACCGGTCAACCCGGATCCGTCCTTTTTCATGTACTCGTTGGTTCATGCACTCGTTAATTTCTCGTGTTCCCTCAATCCAACCTTCAGTTGGTCACCTTCCAGTTATGCACTTCCCGCACTTGTAACGGCTGATGTCTGCGAATGAAATCTTCGACGAGTGCAGCCATATCCGTAGCGCCTTCGTGCAGTACCTTTTTGCCCGGATACATCGCATAATCTCCACCGCCTGCCGCGCGGTAACTGTTCATCACCACGGAGTACTTCTCATCCATCCCCAGCGGCTTTCCTTCACGTTCCAGCTTGACAACCCTGCTGCCCACAGGCCGGGAAATGTTCAGTTCATAATCGATGCCCGCCCACATGTCGTAGTTGTAGTGTTGAGGCTTGGGCTGCATATACGCCGGGTTAACGATCACGTCTCCGGATGCGTCCAGTTCGAAATAACGTGCCGTCTGCTCCAAAGCCTCCCGAATATCTTTCCCGCTGAGTTCAAGCACAGTCAGGGTGTTGGGATAAATGAAGTTCGATAACACATCCCGCACCGTAATTTGGTTACCGAATCCACGAGCTTCTTCGCTAAGCATCGCCGTATTGGAAAGCTGGGCCCCTGTTGCTTCCATCTGCACCTGATGTACAAAATCAATAAAAGGATGCGCCTGCAGCCGCAGCTGTGTGGCACTGGAGATCGATAGATCCCCGTCCCCGGCGACTTCGCCAATCGGCTGATCCAGCCAGGTTTGTGCCGAAGCTTCAAGTTCATCCGTCAGCTTCATTACAACAGGATCAGGCTTGAGATCAGGATGTTCATCTAAAAGCAACAAGCGCGCTTGTTTGTCCGCCACTAAACACTTGCCGTCAGGTGATTGTTGGAGCTGCACAGACACATGACCTAATCCACTGCCATTAAACCCTGGCTGAATCACGGTGACCCCATGAATTTCGGCAGTCAACTGGCGATGCTGATGACCCGTCAGTAGTACGTCGATGCCTTCAATCTCTCGGCAGATTTCGTACGCCTGATTTTCTCCAGTTAAGCGCTCGGCAGCTTCTCCCGTCTCCAGATCACATTCAAATCCCCCATGATAACTGACCACCAGCACATCAGGCTGTTCATATTCCCGTATATACTTCACCCACGCACGAATAGTGTCAAGCGCATTCAGGAAGTGCAGTCCTTCAATATTTTTCGGATGCTCCCAGTTGGGGATGTAATGAGTGGTGGCACCGAGCAACGCGATTTTTACACCAGAAGAGAGAGTCTTGATCATATACGGTTCGCCAAAAGCAGGAATACCTGCTACGTCAGGGGCAAGCGGCAGTGCTGCAATATTGGCAGACAGCCAAGGAAAGCAGGAACCTTCCACCGCTCCGCGCAGTAACTCCTGACCATAGTTAAACTCATGATTGCCCATCACTGCCGCATCGTATCCTAGCTCATTTAACACGTGAATAAAAGGATGAGTCTGCGCTTTAGAGCCATGAGAAGCCGCATAAGAAGCCAGAGGGGAGCCTTGAAGCAAGTCTCCATTATCCACCAGCAGTAATTCAGGCGAACGTTCACGTTCCTGCCGAATCAGAGAAGCGAGCAGGGCAAGACCGGCATGACGATAAGCATTCGTATTGTAATGGATCGGGCGAATTGCTCCGTGAAGGTCACTGGTGAACAGAATATCGAAGTTTGTCGTAGGGGGAATGCGTGTCATTTTACAATCTCCTCTAATATATAAGTTTAGATATATGGCATAATCCGTAGAAAGAAGCAGAAGAACTAGCCTGAATAACGGACGTTAAGCCTTAATCCGAGCGTATTTCCTCTTAATTCATCAACCATAATGAGCCTATTTTAACAGAAGAATGTCACGTTGACAGCCTCCCAGGAAACTTTACAAAACTCCAAATTTCGTTTCACATCACGCGAATATTTGCCAATTATAGTAGACAAGTATTGAAAATTAGAAAAACTTTTGGAGGGTGTTCGATTGAAGAAGTCTGCTTTATTTTTACCATTGTTGATTTTGGTTCTGTTCCTGAGTGCTTGTGGGTCTAATGCTACATCCAATCCGTCCAACGGCGCTGAAGCCAATTCGGGCGCGTCCGGCACATCAACCGACACAGCAGAGAAAGACAAAACCGCTGAAGGTTATGTACCTACGGAACTGACAGTGCAATTCGTTCCTTCCCAGAATGCAGACACCCTTGAAGCAAAAGCAAAACCGCTGGAGAAACTGCTTGGCGACAAGCTCGGCATCCCGGTAAAAGTCAGCGTATCCACGGACTACAACACGATTATTGAAGCGATGTCTTCCAAAAAAGTAGATGTAGGTTTCCTGCCTCCGACGGCTTATGTTCTTGCGAAAGAAAAAGGAGCAGCACAAGTTATTTTGCAAGCACAACGTTTCGGCGTGAATGATGAGACTGGCGCTCCGACAGATCAACTGGCAGATTCGTATAAATCCATGATTATTGTGAAAAAAGACTCCCCGATCCAATCGGTTGAGGATCTGAAAGGCAAGAAAATTGCTTACCAGAACGTAACGTCTTCCGCTGGTTATGTATGGCCTGCAGCCTTGTTGCTGGATCGCGGTATCGATCCGTTGAAAGACGTACAGCCTGTAACCATTAAAGGCCACGACCAAGGTGTTCTTGCCGTGCTTAACGGTGACGTAGATGCAGCAGCTATTTTCCAGGATGCCCGTAACACGGTTTCCAAAGACTACCCGAATGTGTTCAAAGACACACGCGTTCTTGCTTTCACTGAGCCTATTCCTAACGATACGATTGCCGTTCGTACGGACATGAATGCAGATTGGACAGCGAAGATCAAACAAGCCTTCATCGATATCGGTAAAGATACGGAAGGTCACAAGATCATCAAAGAAATCTACACACACGAAGGTTATGTGGAGTCCGATGACAGCAAGTTTGATATCGTTCGCCAGTATAACGAGAAAGTGAAAACCGAGTAGTTTTTCGTTCCAACTAGCAATTCATGACTTTTGTACAGTGAGCAGGCCAGTTCAGCGTAATTGACGCTGTTCTGGCTTGTGCCGTTATTATAAGTTTCTGCTATATAAGCTGAACTAAAGATTTTACACAATCCACTCCGATGACAGAATAACCTTCCAATCGCTGTTATCCCCAGATTTTTTGATCCCTTTTTTAAAAGGGGAAATCCGGTGATAAAGGCGAACGCTCCGCTTTTTCAGGTTTTTTCTGTCCTCTCCGTTCAAGTGTAAATGAATAGTTAAATTTATATAGAAGCAGTGAAAACGATATAAGTTGAACTTTTAATTTACACATCATTCTGTCATCGAAGTGCCTGTGTAAATCATCCTTGGGTTCAACATATATCGATAAATATTATGGATGAAAGAAGGATTAACGCGATGATTGAGCTTCACAACGTGACCAAAACGTATGCTAACGGCACGAAAGGCCTCGATAACATAAATTTGAAATTTAAGCAGGGAGAATTTATCGCTGTAGTCGGTTTGTCTGGTGCAGGCAAGTCTACGCTGCTGCGGTCGATCAACCGGCTGCATGATATTAGTGAAGGTGAAATTTTGATTAACGGTAGCTCCATCACGAAGGCACAAGGCAAGCGCCTGCGTATGATCCGCCGGGATATCGGCATGATCTTCCAGAGCTTCAATCTGGTGAAACGATCCAGCGTGCTACGCAATGTACTGGCTGGTCGGGTGGGGTATCATTCCACACTTCGTACCATTTTGGGTCGTTTTCCAAAAGAGGATGTCGAGCTGGCCTTTGATGCACTGGACCGAGTGAATATCTCCGAGAAGGCGTATTCCCGTGCAGATCAGTTGTCTGGTGGACAGCAACAGCGTGTGGCGATTGCCCGTGTACTCGCTCAGGAAGCAAAAATCATTTTGGCCGATGAACCGGTGGCTTCACTTGATCCGCTGACAACGAAACAGGTGATGGATGACCTCAAACGGATTAATCAGGATCTCGGGATTACTACGATTGTTAATTTGCACTTTATTGATCTGGCGAGAGAGTATGCGACACGTATTGTTGGCTTGCGAGCAGGAGAGGTTGTATTTGATGGTCCGGTGGAAGAAGCGACGGATGAGCGTTTTGCTGAAATTTACGGCAGACCGATTCTGGCCGATGAATTGCTGGACAAGCAGGCTGCGCATGAGCAGGAAGAAGTGCTGGTATGAAGGGACAAACCAACGTTTCACTTGAACATGAAGGGCGCTCAGGCGCGGGGATGGAACCTGGCTCCAGCCCGAAGCAGATTGTAAATCGCCCCAAACCACCGGGGAAAACCAAACATGTGCTCACGCTAGTTATCATTGGGTTGCTCTTGTGGGCGAGTGCGAAGCAAACGGATGCGAGCTTTGCCGAACTGTTCACAGGTGGACCGGAGATGTGGAAGCTGCTGAAGGAGATGTTTCCGCCACGCTGGAGTTATTTCGACAATATCGTTCAGGGCATGCTGGAGACGATTCGCATGGCTTTATTGGGAACAACCATCGGTGCCATTTTTGCGATTCCCATCTCGATTATCTGTGCAGGTAATCTTGCGCCGAGCCGCTGGATCTATTATCCGGCACGTTTTCTGCTGAACTTGATTCGTACGGTCCCCGATTTGCTGCTGGCGGCGTTGTTCGTTGCTGTCTTTGGGCTGGGGCCGATTCCGGGTATTTTCGCGCTGGCTGTATTCTCGGTGGGACTAATCGCCAAGCTCACGTATGAAACGCTGGAGACGATCGACAAAGGACCGCTTGAAGCGATGACGGCTGTGGGTATGAACCGAATGCAGCTAATTGTGTACGGGGTTGTTCCTCAAATTGCTGCACAGTTTACGTCTTATGTGTTGTATGCATTCGAAATTAATGTACGTGCGGCAGCCATTCTTGGACTCGTTGGAGCTGGAGGAATTGGACTTTATTACGAAGCGACACTCGGATTCCTGGAGTATGACAAGACGAATACCATTATTATTTTCACACTGGCCATCGTTCTGATTATCGACTATGTGAGCACTAAGCTGCGGGAGAAATTGTTATGATGAAAAAGGAAGCGAGCCGTATTCGGCCAAGGCCTAAACAACGGAAAAATCCGCTGCGCTGGCTTATCATTCTGCTGTTAATTCTGATCTATGCGTGGGCTCTTGCGGGCGTACCCTTTACCGGATTCAAGGAAACTGCCGGACAGATTATGAAAGCTATTATCGCGGGCATTTTCTCGCCCGACTGGAATTTTGTCTATTTGCCTGAAGGCGAGGATTTGCTGCGCGGACTGCTGGATACACTCGCGATTTCCGTGCTGGGTACGGTAATCTCTGCTGTGCTCTGTATCCCGTTTGCTTTCTGGTCTGCACGGAATATGAGTGGACATCGAGCGATTTCGGGAGCGGGTAAAATGATGCTTAGTTTCATCCGTACATTTCCCGAGATTATTATGGCACTCTTGTTCATTAAGGCTGTAGGTCCCGGATCATTCGCAGGGGTGTTAGCCCTTGGACTACACTCGATCGGTATGCTGGGTAAACTGTATGCAGATGAAGTTGAAAATATTGACTACGGCCCGTCCGAAGCGTTACTAGCTTCCGGAGCGACCCGGATGCAGCAGCTCTGGTTTGCCATCTTGCCGCAGGTTATTCCGGGATTCCTGAACTATACGTTGTATCGGTTCGAAATTAATGTCCGTTCTGCCACGATCCTCGGCGTAATCGGCGCGGGTGGTATCGGTACACCGCTGATCTTTGCACTCAGCACACGCAACTGGCCGCGTGTCGGCATTATCCTGCTCGGCATTATCGTGATGATCACGATTATTGACCTGATCTCGGGGTATATTCGGAAGAAGCTGGTGTAGGTAAGAAATAAAGTGGTAGGAAAAAAGGCTATCTTTTGCTGGATGTTGCGGCATTAGGTAGTCTTTTTTGTTGGTTTAAAATAAACAGGCTCTAAATCTAGCCTATGTGTTAATAATTCCTTATATTTCAGATAAAATAAGTAGTGAAAATATATTTACAATTTGTTCAAGTCTCTATTCAATTATTTGTAAGTTATTCCGATTTTAATATGAGAAGGAGGTGAATTTCATTTTGAGAATTATTTTACCTATTATTGCATCGATATTGAGTATTGGAGGAGGATGGCTTTTTGCCTATTTAATAATACTATTGATGTTATCCGGAGACGGAGGCCTCATTATCTTTGACGTTCCTCCAGCAAGTCATACTCTCTTGTATCTTGTATTAACACTTCTTCCGTTTGTTGTCGCGGTGTATGTACTTAACAAGAAGGAGAAGTCAGGAATAATTGGAACCATTATCGTTTCTTTTATAGCATCTGTTGTAATGTATTTTATAGTAATTCCAAACCAAAGCGCAATTGAAGACTTCTTTAGAACGCCTTCGAAACATGTCCAATTGGAGATTCAGAGTCAAGTTCAACAAGTTATTGATCGTAACCATCTGCCATTTGTTATAGATCAAAAAGTAAGTGAAAGACGAACCCATGATGCTGCAATTCGAACGGTTGTCTATATGAATATGACAACGGAAGGAGATTTACAAAAAAACGAGATTAAGCCACTAGCCAGGATGTCATTTGAGACAGACGTTAGGCTAATTATTAAAGACAAAGCGGATGTCAATCATGTCTCCATTGTAATTGATAAGGGCAAAGAAGTAAGTTGTAGTGATGAATTTTATTGTAGATAGCTGAATTTAAGAATCAGAATCAACTTTACATATTATTTTCTCCTAAAAAAAGCACTGCTCCCGTTTGTTATGGAGATATATTTGATGAAGCGAAAAGAACAATATGTGTTTATCGAAATTATCGTCTATCTGTTTGTTGCATCGTGGATACTCGGATTTATATGGTTTGTAAACTCGTAGGGAAAGATATAGTTGGCAAAAACTTGGAGATGCCTGTGTTATAATTGTAGAAGATGCCCGAGATTAATAGATATTGCTGGAGATAGAACTTATAAAAATTGCTAGGGAAATCGAATGGGATTGAAAAGTCGGTTGCCGGATGAATATTACCGTAGGACAAGTCGAAATGTACATAATTGAGTTTGGTGTAGAGCTTCATAAGATAACTTTTAAAAGGTGAAGAGAGCAGAACTTTTGATGAGGAGGTAACCGATCCCATGGATAAATTTTATTTGATATGGACCATGTTTATGGTCCTAATCTTGCTGTATCGAATGATCTTTCAGAAGTTTAAAAAACATAACCGGGAAAATATCGGACTCAGTGCGATTCTCATTATTTTCACAGGCAGCAGTTATTCACTCACGCAGATGAATCTGGTTTTTGTCATGGGTATCTTGGCCTTAGCGGCCTGTTGTGCGGTGTGGAACAGTATTCTTTTTGTAAGGGACGGTTATGAGAAACCTCGACTGAGATGAGTTGATTTACGCTACGTTTAAGGATCGTGTAGAGAATATATACAAGTAGGTTAGCTAACCCTCATGAATTGAGGAGGGGAAGGTACTTTCGAACCTGGCTCGAATCGCTAACGATCACCAGAAGCCTTATTTAGCCTAAAAAGCCTTTATTAAAATTCTAACGATCCGCACAGACGCTATTTGTTGTATTTAGCCCGATTTCCCCCTCAAAACACTGAAAAATAGCCAAATAGCGTCGCTGGTGATCGTTAGAATTTTAAACGAGGCAAAAAGGGGCAAATAAGCTCTCTCATGATCGTTAGCGCTGAGGGAGTAGAGGGGTCGAGGGAGTAATGGCATGCCAGCAATAAAACCGCAAAACTGCAAAACTGCAAAACCGTAAAATCGAAAAACTGAAATAAAAAAGCAAAAAACCGAGACCACCGCGGCCTGTTTCCTGGCGACCGGATTGGTTTCGGTTTTTCGCTATTGCTGACGTTACTGATTAGCTTAGACTACTATCGTCGTTACTATTTACATTTCTGCTTCTGCTTACGTGTTGCTTTCTATCTACGTAAAAACATTTTTTCTACATAAGTTACAATACTCGTTAGACTAAGTTATTGCATAAATTTCTATTTTCGTGGTTTTTTATTTCCGCGCTTGCGCCTACTCTGATTCTATTCCTATGCTTACTTTCTTTCACTCTTACTCTTACTTCGAAACTAGCTCGCCAAAGGCAATGCTGCTTTGTTCACTTGTACCGTAACCGTTTCCGTGCTGGTCACACCTGCGGCATTCACAAGCTCGGCACGGTACGTGTACGATCCGTTCGCACGACCACTCAGATCGGTTTTCGCCGTTTGAGCAGATGGTGTAGCAGCGTTCAAGGCTTGCGTATCGATCAGCACGTCATTTTCATACAGACGATACTCAGTTGCGTTGGTTCCCCACCAGAGGTTCATCGTTACGGTGTAGTTGCCATCGCCGTCCCAGTTGTTTTGAGACAATATGGCTTTACCTGGAGCAGCATTCGCAATGAGAACCGTCAACTCGTCACTGCGAGTAGCGCCTTTGTCGTTGATCAACTCGGCAACATACGTATAGGTTCCGTTAGCTTTGTCTTTAATCGCTGTTTTTGCAAACTGGGAAGAAGGAGAAGCCGATGTTAACTTTTGCGTATCTACAAGGACACCGTTCTCATAGAGCTTATACTCGGTTGCATTTTCGCCCCACCACAGATTCATGCTAACGTTGAATGAACCATCAGACAGCCCGGTGGTATGTCCGTTATTGGAAGAAAGCACCGGTTTACCCGGCGCTCCTTCGGCTGGAGTAGAAGGGTTTTCGCCTCCACCTTGTTCTTCTGAAGCAACAACGTCATCCAAGCTTCTTGGTTTCAATTGAAATACGTCTTTGAAAATAGCTGAAATGCCTGTGATATCAAGCTTATCACCAGCAGCATAAGGGAAAGTCGTCTCACTTACACCGGTACGCGTATCCACACGCACATGTGTACTTGTGCCGTCAGCAGCTACCGCATCAAATTCAAATGAACCGGCAGGCGTAGCGCTGATGATATTCTGTACCGTTACATTTTTCAATTGAACGAGTTGACCTTGGTTGGCATCACTGATGGCTGTAACTAGCGCTGGAGCTGGAACAGAAGCGGTTCCTGTTTTCTCAATCGCAACCACATCGGTTAACTCGAACTCACTGTTATAGATTGTTGTTGGTGCAGTCACTTTCACTTTGTCACCTACATTGAAGCCACTCGTGTGCTGGAACACATAGATTCCGGCTGTATCATCCTGAAGATAGAAGGCTTGTCCGCCAAAAGAACCCGGTTTGGTTGTTACTACACCTTCAACGGTTACTGTAGTGCCCACCGCTTTGGTGCGTGCTTCGGCAACACTGATGGCTGCTGGAATTGGCCCTTGTTCTTCTGGCAGTGGCTGTGCAGGTACGTTAGCGATGCTTACCGCATTGGTAATCAGGTTGCTGCCGTTCAGACGCAGACGCAGGCTGGCATTGCCATTCGTGCCTGGTTTGATGCGAACGTTCAGATCCTTGATTGCCCGACCTTTGCTGTCGGATGTTACGCTAAACGCCGAGCTGTATCCGTATGAAGTTGGCCATGTTCCACTATCGTTCTGGATCATAGCTACCTGTGTTCCACCTGTCAGATAGATCCCTGCGCTGTAGCCGGTAACCGTTGTGTTCGGTGGCATATTCTCAACTACAACACGAATCTGGAAGTCTTCGGCATTAGGCAATGTATCTTGCTTCACGAAGCTGTACGCTGCGTTAGCACTGGATGCAGGGCCGCCATACGAGCCTGGCTTGAACGTGGAACGATCATACCACTTGTATCCGGCCGCAGGTGCAGCCCAAGGTTCAGCTTGCGGTTCAGTGGAAGCCGCTGGCTCTTCGAATGGTAACAGCGCTGTAGCTGTATCCAATGTGAGGCCGTTTACTTCGGACAGTTTAGTATAGTTTTCTTGTGTAGCCAGCCAGTTTACCGTATTCACGAGCAATACAGCATCATCGACTTCTTTGAAACCGTCATATGTCGTTTTGCGTGTACCTGTTTCTTCACGCAAATATTTCGGGGATGCATCTTCCACAGGGGAAGAGTCACCGATGAAGGCCGCTTTACCTGCACCCAGTTTGGATACAGCAACATATGGACCTTCTTCAATGCCACCGCCATTGTATACACCTTGGTCCACAGCGTTATTCCATTTGGCATTGGTTTTTGGCAGGTACACGATACCTTTGGCTTTTTCCGGATCGGTGATTGCCAGTGTGGAACCTGCATGCATCGCTACAGCAGATACGCCTTCGGTAATACCAAATGATTGATCTGCTGGCACGATGATATTGGCGTTAATATCGCCAAGTGCGTTATAACGGAAACGTATGCCGAAGTTATCGGACAACCAGTCTGTGCTGGTTACATCTTGCATGGCTGCGGAGTTGCGCTCATCTGCACTCATGCCTTTGGTTGGGTCTTGATATGCACCCCGGCGGTATCCGTTGATAACTTCCGAGCCATCCCAGCGGTTTTTGTTACGGTCTGCATTGTAGTGATCTCCAATGAAGAAGATGCTGCCGCCGGATTCCACATATTGTTTTAATGCCGCCTGTTCAGACGTTTTGAAAGGGATTTGAGGTTCAGCAATCACAAATACGTTGTATTCTTTCAGATCATCATAGGTAAAAGGTGTCGTTTTGCGCAGTTCTTTCACATAATAACCGTCGTTCGCCAGAGCATTACCGAAATCCGAGAAGCCACCATCAATAACCCAGTCCGCTGCTCCGGCAGTCTGACCGTGCGAATTGTCGAACAGTACTTTTTTGCCAGCATTCTCGTTAACGACCTTGGCTTGAATGAATGGAGCCGGATCTGTCGGTCCTTCCGCATGAACCGAAGCATCGCTGTTCCATAATCCAACCTGAAGTGGCAAAGCCACGGCTAATGCCAGGAGTGATTTTAACCAAACTCCCCGCAAACGTTTCAATGTACCCAACCAAATCCCTCCCCCAAATTGGAGCGTGTCTTGAAAAACACACCCTAGTTGATTCATAAGTTCGTCCATATTCTACCACATGAAAATCTCACATAGTCATAACAAAATGTAAAAATTAGATCGAACTTTGTAAAATTAGGTATTTCGGCATATGAATAGGTCATTTGGATTATTCGTTGTTACAAGAATGGAAATAATAATGTTGTGGATAGAAAATGAAAGAATACAGAGAGGAATAACATACGGAATTGAAACTTACGAGGTCTGGACAGAAGAGGTGAACACCTAGCACAAATAACAGAGTTCAATCACGAAGTACAGCCAGAAAGCAAGGTGTACAACACTAAAGTAAAAAAGCCATCTCTACGAGATGACTTTGGCACGAATACGATTGACGGCGTGGAAAACGGAAGATTTGATCATACCTTCACTGCGGTTCACCATCTGGGCGGTTTCTTTAATCGAATACCCATGAATCAGGCGCAGCTCCAAAATTTTGCGATGTTCGGTGTTGTGGATATGGGAGACGATTTCGTTAACTCCTTCATTAATCTCCATCTGAGGCGTATCAACATGGTGTGTGGGCGTCTCCAGCCGGCTGTCACGGCGTAAGGTCCGGGTACGTCTGCGAAAACTGTCCATAGCGAGGTTACGAGCGATGCGTTTGAGATAATAGAGAATCCGCTCTTCGGGAATGGGTACAGTCACGTTCATGAGACGAATAAAACAATCCTGCGCCAAGTCTTCCGCATCTTGCGGCTGTTTGACAATTTGGGATAGATACCTGGTGATTTCTGATTTATAGTTAATGTAAGCATCATTGATCTGTGAGTGGTTCATAAGATGTGAATCCCCCTTGGATATGGATCAAGCCTTAGTTCGGGTCCGTTTGGCGTTCTGTTAATGCAAGTATAGCGGGATGTTGTTTCCAAAAGGTTCAGAGTTGTATCGGAGTTGTAACATTTCTTGATTTCCTCTGTTCAAGCAGACAACTTGGGATACAAAATATAGGCAGATGAAATTCATAGAGCAGGGAGATTACGAATGTATTATGAGACCAAAAGAGATATTAATCATCGAGGATGAAGAGTCCATTCGCGATATATTGTCCTATTCCCTTCGCAAGGAAGGGTTCGAGATCAAAGAGGCGGGTTCGGGCAGGGAAGGGCTGAATCTTCTGCGGGAGTCGAGGCCTGATCTGATTCTGCTGGATCTGATGCTGCCGGATATGAGTGGATTTGATGTGTGCAGACAGTTGTCTGTGAACTCCAAAATCCCGGTAATCATGATCACCGCGAAGTCAGATATGCTGGACAAAGTGCTTGGCATGGAGCTGGGGGCAGACGATTATATTACAAAACCTTTTGATATCCGCGAAGTGGTTGCCCGCATCCGGGCTATTTTCCGCAGAATTGACCTCATCAGCGAAACGCTGGAGAATCAGTCTTACGAAGTCGTGAGGTTAGGCAAACATATCGAGATTCGTAAGGATGAGCGCGAAGTGTGGAAGGATGGAGAACGGGCAGGGCTCACCAACAAGGAGTATGATCTGCTGCTCTTTCTTGTGAACCACCACCGCAAAGTACATACACGTTCGGAGCTGCTGGACAAAGTGTGGGGATTTGATTTTGCAGGAGACACCCGTACCGTGGACATCCATGTTCAGCGTATCCGTAAAAAGCTGGATAGTGGCGATCAAGGCATATCGATGATTGAAACGGTATTTGGCGTAGGGTACAAACTGAATATTCAGGTGCAGACATGAAATGGACCATTCAGTTCAAAATGGTGGTGCTGTTCTCGGTCATCGTTTTTATTGGATTCTCTGCACTGCTGATCCTGTCCAACAAGGTCGCTCAAGAGAATATGTATCGTGAAGTGGGAGAGGATATGGTGCAATCCAAAAAAAATCTGGATATCGCGCTGAATCAGTATTTTCTCATCCATAACAAACGCATCAGCAAAGATTCGCTTGAGGCTGGCAGTCGGGAATTGGAAGAGCAGATCGGTTCTGCTGTAGGCGGGAAAATTACACTCTATCGCCCCGATGCCTCCACCTATAGCTCCAGTACCAGTGCAGGAAAAGGGGTTAAACACACCGACATAGAAGATTTGAGGGAAGCGATGCAATCCCGAATTGCCTATACGACAAAAGTTGATCAAGGACGGGTCATGGCAAGCCTGTCTTTCCCGATACAGAGTGACCAGCAACTCGTTGGCATTGTGCAACTTGAAAAGGATTATACCGACCTGTACCAGCGCAATATGCGTTTTCAGGATACGATCAAGCTGTTTGCAGCAACGATATTTGTGTTTGTGTTCATTGCTTCGATTTTTATTTCCCGGAAAATTACACAGCCCATTCGTGTGCTGACGAAACGTTCTGCCGAAGTAGCGCAAGGCAGTCTGAACGCCGATATTCAGATTGCAACGAAGGATGAGATTGGTGAACTGGCGGCGAGTTTCACGGTCATGATTGACCGGGTACGGGAGCAGATTGATGTCATTGAGCGAGAACGGGACGAAGTGAAACAAGTGCAGGCACGAAGCAAGGTTTTTTTTGACAATGTGACACATGAATTAAAAACACCACTGACGACCATTCTGGGCTATGCTCAGATTTTGCGGGATAATGGATTCACAGACCCGGATTTTTTCGATAAGGGCATGAATTATATTATCAAGGAAAGCCAGCGTCTGAATACGATGGTTGCGGATATTCTGGAAGTCTCGGTCTCCTCGGCGGTTATTGAGAACTACCGGTTCGAACGGGTTGACGTCTCGGAGATTATCCGCGAAGCATGTGAGGACATGTCCATCAAGGCAGGCAAGTACAATATCGGCATTCATTATGAGCTTGAAGAAGAGCTGTATGTGCAGGGAGATCGAGACAAGTTGAAAGAGGTATTCCTGAACCTGCTGGATAACTCCGTCAAGTATAGTGATGTGAATTCGATCATTGAAGTGCAGTCCTCGCGGGAAGAGCAGTTCATTGCCATCTTGATTCGAGATCAGGGAGAGGGGATTGGTGCGGAAGCCCTGAATCATGTGTTTGAACCCTTTTATCAAGACAAGGGCATGAACCGTGTCGAAAAAGGCAGCGCCGGTCTGGGGCTGTCCATTGTGAAAAACATTGTGGAGCGTCATGGAGGAACAGTGGAGATGAGAAGCATCATGCGGGAAGGGACACAAGTCCATATCCGCCTGCCGGGGGATCGAAACACATGAAATATACCGGCTTCTGGCGTAAACATCGCGATAAGCTGATGCTGTCCGGACTGCTCATTGCTTTTGTTGGTGGCATATTCGGGATTGGCAGCCTGTTCAGCATGGGTCAGCTCAAACCGCGTACTGTGATTTTGCCTGGCGAGCAATTCAACAGTCGTCTGGCACCACCCGCGAGCAGTACCATCCAGATTGAATCGGCGACAAAGATTCCGAATGATTTCGTAATCTATGATTTTGATATCGCTGATCGGAATACGATCGTTGTAAACAGCACAGAACATTCATTCTCGGGACTGCGGCTGTTGAAACTGCATCTGGATGATAACCAGGTGAAAGAGATCAGCAACAACACTGATTTTGGCGTTGTACTGAGCCCGGATCGAACCAAGCTGGTATATGCTCAGTATCGTTCGGGTCAAGCCCAGCGCACGTCCTTTATGTACGATATGAAGAGTGGTGAACGAAGCAAACTGGGCAAGGAAAACGCCTATTACAGACAGTTGCTCAGTAACGATATGTCTATAAGTCATGATGAGCGTGGGTTCATCCAGACCGATTTGAAAACGGGCAAGGAACAGATCCTGTTTTCCGATGAGGCGATGATGAAGAAAGCCGGCGTTGAGACACATGAGGATCAAACGGGCAAGAATTATATCGTCATCGACAGTTTCGAAATCAGTCAGAATATGAAGCAGGCGTATGTTCTGGTCATGCACAAAGATGATTTTGCCGTCTATCGTGTCTCGCTGGAGAAGAACCCTGATGTATCTCTCTATTTGCAATTGAAGGATATTCAGCAATATCACCTGTTGAAAAACGGGGATATGATTTTTCAAGGAGAAGTGAACCAAGTACAGGGGCTGTATCGATATCAGGCGGAGAAGAAAAAGCTCAGTTTGCTGGCTAAGGGCACATTCTGGAATTTTGATCTGAGTGCTGACGAATCCCGAATTGCCTATGTGAATACGTTGGAGAACCAGAAAAATGAGCTTCATATCGCCTTCCTGAACGATCAGAACCTGTCCTCTGATACTGTCATCTACCGGAATATCAACCATTTTATTAAACTGAAGTGGTTTGAGGAGGAACTGTTCCTGGCGAGTAGCACCACCAGCAAAAGCGAGTTGTATCGTTTTAGCTTCAAAGCGTGGTAATTAGGGCGTGTCTGAAAACGCTGAAGAAAGCCAATTTTGCCGAATTTTCGTTCCAAGCCAGGAAGTTTCCCGCAGGCGTGCCGGGGCACGTCAAGGGGAAGTGACGTAGCAGGGGGCGAAAAAGGGGTAAAAGATGCACTTCAGTAGGTTTCAAGACACGCCCTAGGTGGTGGATAAAAAATACGGGCTCTGCAGGCAAGCGTTATACGCTCTGCCGCAGGGCTTTTTGTGTTGACATGTTACAAGTTGTTTACAACTTCGTCCTGCCACGATACATCTTCACACTATAATTAATTGCATGTTACACAGAAATACATAATCAGGAAACAGAAAGGAAGAC
Source organism: Paenibacillus sp. TSA_86.1 (assembly GCF_052691815.1). NCBI lineage: Bacteria > Bacillati > Bacillota > Bacilli > Caryophanales > Paenibacillaceae > Paenibacillus > Paenibacillus sp. TSA_86.1. The sequence goes on from NZ_JBQZGE010000001.1 coordinate 99,747, forward strand.
AAGCACGAATGCTTCAAGTTGAACATGTATCCCATGCCTTCCGCAATGCACAGGGCGATGTTCCGGTGCTACAAGATATTAATCTGACGATTCAAGAGGGGCAGATGGTTGCTCTGCTGGGCAGTTCGGGTTCAGGCAAGTCCACGCTGCTGAATCTGATGGCTGGACTGATGAAGCCAACGCAAGGCAAGATCTGGATCGCAGGACAGGATATTGTGCGTTTCAGCGAGAATCGTCTGGCGGAGTTCCGGCGTAGCCATATTGGTTTTATTTTTCAATCCTACGAGCTGTTGTCCAATCTGACCATCCGGGAAAATGTAGAGTTGCCTTTGGTATTTATGGGGATCAGACCATCCAAACGCAAAGAAAAGGCGTTACGCCTGCTGGAGCAGGTGGGGCTGGGTGAGAAGGCCAACCTCTTTCCTTCCCAGTTATCGGGCGGTCAGCAGCAACGGGTCAGTATCGCCCGCTCGCTCATTACGGAGCCTTCGGTCATCTTCGCAGATGAACCGACGGGCAATCTGGATACCGAGACCGAGGAAGAGATCCTTTCCATTTTGCAGCAGCTGAACAGAGAGATGAAAACGACCTTTGTCATTGTGACACACGAAAGTGAGGTAGCGGAACAGATGCAGGTCGTTCTGACGTTGCAGCAGGGGAAACTGGTTGAACAGTCTGCCCGGTTGCAGAGTGTATGAGATAAGGCAAAAGGAGAGGAACAGTGAGAATACGGGACGTAGTGCGCATGGCCTGGGGGCAGATCATTCGGCGTAAAGTGGTCACATTGCTCTGTATGGTCGGTCTGTCGATTGGATCGGCAGCGATGATTATTGCCCTGAGTGTGGGTCAGTCGGTGCAGACATATAGCGAAAAAACGTTGAACGATAACTACAAGATGGACGAAATTACGATCAGCCCGAACGAGGGGATCAAAACGGGGAATGGCAGCGGAGGCACGAAAAGCAAGTTTGAACGCGGCGCGCTGACCATGGAAAAAATTCGAATTATACAGCGGCTTCCACATGTCGTTGCCGTAGCTCCGATGTTAAAGCTGGATGCACTGGACATGGTGCTTCCCGATGGACGCAGCTCCTATGTGGAAGTAATCGGAACGGAAATGGGGACACTGAACGGTTTTGGATACAAGTATTCACAAGGCAGCGGTGCTGGCAACGGCCGAATTGCCGTTGTGAATTATGGCGCCACCTATGGATTTATCGATCAGAAAGTGACGCAGAAGTTGTTTGAACAGCTGAATTCCGATCCGTATAACAATGATCTTTTGCAACAATACAACGAGATGATGATGAAACAGGATCAACTGATGCAGCAGCGCATTCAATTTCGGTATGAGGATTTTACGAATGGCAGAAAGACCAAGATGAGTGGAACCATTCGTGTATCGGGGGAATTGATTAAACCTGCCAATATGGATGATATGAGTGCACAGGGTGACAAAAAAGTATATGTTCCGCTGGATACGGCGCGAGCCCTGCAGGATGAACTTGGACTGCAACAAGCGGACAGCCCGGCGCTCAAACGTCTTAACTCCGCTTTGGTGAAGGTGGACAACAAGCGGCATGTGGCTCAGGTTGAAGAACAGATCAAAAAGCTGACATTAAATACGCAAAGTAATCTCTTTCAGGAAGAGGCCATGGCTGGACAGCTTGCGATGTATCAGAAAGCAGCCATTGGTATTGGCGGTTTTATTATGGTGCTGGCGTCACTGTCCATTATTGTGGCAATGATCATGTCCACGCATCAGCGGCGCAAGCAGATTGGGGTTATGAAGGTACTTGGCGCCAATCTGTGGCAGATCCGTCAGATGTTTATAGTGGAAGCAGCCATGCTGGGATTCATTGGCGGTGTGGCGGGTGTAGGTATTGCGTTTGCCGCGCTTGGAGGGGTGAACCAGCTGCTCGCGAATCAGATGGCAGAACAGGCAGGCGGGCCGATGACGGTCATTATTCAACAGTCGGCACTGCCGATGGGCATTATTTTTGCCGTGCTTGTCGGTGTGGTATCCGGTATCTATCCGGCAATCAGTGCGTCTCGTACGAATGCACTGAGCGTCATTAAATCGATGTGATCGCGAGAGACAAGCGAGCGGAACTTCAGAACTATGTTCAGACTCAAACTTATCAGTGAAAGGGAATATAACGCATGAAGAAATGGATCAGCATCATCATTACCGTTGTACTTATGGCAGGTGCAGGGTATTGGGCGTACGAGAAATACAAGCCCCAGCCCGAAGCCCCGGTTGAAGCTCCACCGCCCATCACCTTTGATGTAACGCAGGAGACGATGACACAAACGATACTAGTAAAAGGGAAATCGGTATATACCGAGCAGACGGACGTATTTGCCCCATATACTTCCAACATTAAACAGTGGCATGTCAAGAACGGGGAGCAAGTGAAGAAGGGAAACATCCTGTTCACGCTGGATACGTCGGCACTACAGACAGAGGTCAGTCAGATGCAGAGTGATCTGGACAAAGCTCGCTTGGATGTGGAGATGAATCAGATTAGTATCAATCAGGCCGGCATGACCGAAACGTTAGGTGTAACGGAGGAGGAGCGCAAAAAGGCTTTTGCAGATCGGGAGAGCAAACGTCTCGCGAACGAACTGAGTCAGAAAGCGTTGGTTCTCAAAGAGCAGGAAATACGCAAGAAACAGGACGTGATGAGCAAAGCGGTGGTGTATGCCGGGACCACGGGGATTTTTCAGTTGAACGATCAGGAGAGCAAAACACGGGCAGTTACGGAAGGACAGCTCATCGGCTCTATCACCAATACCGGCAAGATGAAATTCATGACCATTGTTGGTGAGGAAGAGATGTTCAGACTGAAGGCCGGCATGCCGGTACAGGTGCGGATGAGTGCGCAGAAGGATCTGAAATTTACGGGAACCGTAAGCAAGGTGTCCAAGTTTGCCCGGAAAAGCTCGGATACCGATCTGAAGCAGGCCTCTCAGTTTGATGTGGTCATTGATCTGAAGCCGGACGCTCGCATGTACGGTGGTGTCAGTCTGGAAGGAGACATTGAAACCATGCGCAAGGACAAAGTGACGGTCGTATCCAGCCTTGCCATTATGCGTGATCAGCCCGAACCTTACGTGTTACTGGATAAAGGAAACGGGCAGACGGAGCAGCATACGATTAAAACAGGTATGGAGTCAGGGGATAAAACCGAGGTTGTTAGCGGCTTGAAGCCGGGGGATGTTGTTGTTATTCAATAGAGTCGCCCTTACATAAGGTTCATTGCGGTTTATACCGTAATGGGCCTTTTCTCTGTTGTGGCGGGAGGGGAGAGAAATCCTTCTTTTCATGTGGAAAAAAATATAATTTAATTTATATAATTCAATTTACAGTAATATTTACATGTCGTATAATCACACTATAAGGAGGTGAAGAGACAGCCATCGTGAGATGAAGATTTTTTCAAAGTTTAGTTCGTAAGCGCTTACGGCAAGGTTCGTTATGGACTCAACATTTTCTTCACTCTTCAATCCCAAGAACATGGATCAACTACGCCACCACGTATACTCTCATGATTTGACCCCCACACACGCTCACACAGCAATTCTACCAACACACCCGACGTTTATTCTCTCTTTAACTCAAGCTATTTTGCCTATGGAGGTGACCGTAACACCACACATTCTTTCATGCACTTTGTGCCATGCATCCTGCTTCTACACAGAGGAACAGACATGAGTCGAGTCCAATCTTATCTAAGGGAAAGGTGGAACTATGAAGAAAACATTGAAAATGAAATCAAGAGGCCAGAAGCTGCTGCGCAAAGGTGTAAAACAAATGATGGCAGCTGCGCTGCTTGCAGCAGGGATTTTCCCTGGCATGTCTCCAGGTGTGACACAGGCAGCGGAGGCGCATGTGAACAATCCGTTTGTTGGCGCCACGGCTTATCTCAATGAGGACTACTCTGCACTGGTGGATACCTCTATCGCCATTACCAGTGATGCTTCGCTGAAAGCAAAGATGGAAACGGTAAAATCCTATCCTACAGCGGTATGGATTGACCGTATTGCAGCCATCTACGGCGGGGCCGAGAACGCTGGCCGCAAGAGCGTGGAAGAGCATCTCGATGCAGTGCTTGCTCAGAAGAAGCCAGGCGTACCTATTACGGCGTCTTTCGTTATCTACAACTTGCCGGGTCGGGACTGCCATGCCCTTGCATCTAACGGGGAGCTTCCTTTAACCCAGGCGGCATTGCAGACGTATAAAACGGATTACATTGACGTAATTGCAGATATTTTTGCTGATCCAAAATACCAGGACATTCGCATTATCGCTGTTATTGAGCCAGATAGTCTGCCTAACCTGGTAACCAACCTCAGCACACCTGCTTGTGGTCAAGCGGCTGCAAGCGGGATCTATGAAGCTGGTATTAAATATACGTTGGACAAGCTGCACGCCATTCCAAACGTATACAACTATCTGGATATCGGTCACTCCGGCTGGCTCGGTTGGGATAACAACCGTTCTGGAGCGGTAGCTCTGTATACCGATGTGGTAGGTGATACGCTGGGAGGACTGAGCAGTGCGGACGGATTTATTACCAATACAGCCAATACAACACCGCTCGCTGAACCGAATCTGTCCAACCCGGATCTGAACATCGGTGGTCAACCGATCCGTTCGGCCAAGTTCTATGAATGGAATCCGTATTTTGACGAGACCGATTTCACAGCCAAGTTGTATTCTGATTTCGTACAAGCAGGATGGCCAGCGAGCACAGGTTTCCTCATTGATACCAGCCGTAACGGATGGGGCGGGGTGAATCGTCCAGCCACTGCTACGGGCAGCAACATCAATGATTATGTGAACTCCGGTCGTGTGGATCGCCGGGAGCACCGGGGTAACTGGTGTAATGCGAGCGGAGCAGGTATCGGTGAAGCACCGAAGGCTGCTCCAGGACCAGCGCATCTGGATGCCTATGTATGGGTGAAACCTCCAGGTGAATCCGATGGTTCCAGTTCCGAAATTCCGAACAATGAAGGTAAAGGCTTCGACCGGATGTGTGATCCAACGTTTACAACGAAAGATGGAGTGCTGACAGGTGCACTGCCTAACGCGCCAGTATCAGGTCACTGGTTCCATGATCAGTTTGTAGCGCTGGTAAAGAACTCGTTCCCTGTACTTTCTGAGAATGGTGGAGGTAACCCTCCAGGCGGAAATACAGCACCGGCAGCACCGGCTACAGTAACAGCTGCCGCCGGCAATGCTCAAGTGACGTTGACATGGGCGGCTTCGACAGGTGCGACAAGTTATACGGTAAAACGTGCGCTGACGGCATCCGGTCCATTTGTAACGGTTGCTGCCAATGTCAGCGGAACAACTTACACGAACACTGGATTGACGAATGGTACAACGTACCATTATGTCGTGACAGCAAGTAATGCAGCAGGCGAGAGTGTGAACTCCGCATCTGCTATGGCGACACCGGCAGCAGTTGCGACAGCTCCTGCGGCGCCAACGGCCTTGACAGCAACAGCTGGCAACGCGCAGGTGAGCCTGTCATGGACAGCCTCGGCAGGTGCAACCAGTTATAATGTAAAACGTGCACTGACGGCAGCAGGCCCATTCACGACGGTAGCTTCCAATGTAACTGCAACGTCGTATACCAACAGTTCGCTGACGAATGGCACAACTTACTATTATGTGGTGAGTGCTGTGAATGCAGCTGGGCAAAGTGCTAATTCAACTGTAGCTTCTGCGACACCAGCGGCTGTAGTTGTACCAACAAGTGATCTGGTGGTGCAATATCGTGCAGGGGATACCAATGCAACGGATAACCAGATCAGACCGTTGTTCAACATCAAAAACCTGGGCAGCACCGCAGTGAATCTGAGCGATCTGAAACTTCGTTATTATTTCACCAAAGAAGGTACAGCGGCAATGGATTCCTCTATTGACTGGGCCGTGGTTGGCGCAGCTAACATCGAGCGTACCTTTGGGGATGGATATGTCGAGCTGAGCTTCAAGTCCGGCGCGGGAAGCATTGCTGCGGGTGGGCAGTCTGGAGATATTCAGCTTCGCATGTTCAAAACGGATTGGTCCAACTTTGACGAGAGCAATGACTATTCCTATGATCCAACCAAAACGTCTTATCAGGATTGGGACAAAGTCACACTTTATCAAGGCGGTAGCCTTGTATGGGGAATTGAGCCTTAATATCATCATTTGATGCTAAGGTACGTGTGAGTCTACACACAACTTATCTAAACAGGGCTGTTTCTTGGTCATCCATTGACCGGGGGCAGCTCTGTTTTTGTCTAACGATCACAGGGGGGCTTATTTGGCGAAAAAGAGGCATGAATACATTCTAACGATCCGTAGCGACGCTATTGTGATGAATTTCGGTGACTTTAATGTAATTTGCCTGGTTTGGAGGGAAATAAGGTTACTGGTGATCGTTAGAATTCAATTGTGGCTTAAAACGACTGAATAAGCTCCGTGGAGATCGTTAGAAATTTTGGGTAGCAGCCAGCTTGTTGAAAAAGTGAAATTGGATAGATGAGCTTGGAGTGTTATCCGAAGGTTTGGAAGAATGAGCTATACTGATAAGACTTTGAGAACGGTTCATTTTTCATCATTCATCGTTATACACTTTGACAGAGATACACTGAATATTGATCGTTTTGGACGGATATTTGCCTATGGTTAGGCAGCGAGGATGTCTATAATAGTACCCGATGGACGGTAACGCTTGCTAAGAAGTAAGTAAAGTAAGTGAAGTGAGTGAAGTAAGTGGAAGGGGGATCGGAGGAACTGGAGAAAGAATTACGTCAGGCCAACTAAATTCTTTCTTAAATTTCATTTCGCTTCATTATGTAAGCGTAACCATTTTTCCTTTGATGTATGAACCTGACCTTAACATGAACACGAAACTGACCAGACCAGACCATCAACATGTTCAAGTAGAAGTATCCATACCCATTCTAACCAGGGAGAGTGAAGGTTGATGAACTTAAAATCAATACAAGGTACCTCTACTAAAATTAGCAGTAGCCAACGAGCCAAACGACCACACTTGCCTCTTGGGGCCAAAGTACTGTCCTCTGCACTCAGTTTGGCTTTGATTCTGAGTGGAACCGCCGGAATCAGCGGAGCGGATGCTTCCCAATCTCAATCCCCATCTCAGGGGAGTGGTGTGATGGAAGTGGAGATGCATGCCAAAGACAAGGGAGGCAGCCACGGAAAGGGCATTCAACTAGAGAAGCTGGATCGGGGGCTGGTAGCAGCTTCAACGTCGGAAGGTGTTTTTCTAAGCTGGAGATTACTTGGGGATGAGGCAACAGGGTACAGCGACAAAGGGCTGACCGGGACGGATTTCAACGTATATCGGGATGGCAAAAGGATCGCAACGGTCACAGACAGCACCAACTATGTGGACACCACAGGCACGACATCTTCTCGTTACGAAGTTGCCGCTGTGAATAGCAAAGGTAAAGAAAGCAAACGCAGCGCATCCGTCAAACCTTGGGCGAACGGCTATGTTGATATTCCTTTGCAAAAGCCGGCTGACGGTGTAACGCCTGCGGGTGAAACGTACACCTACAGTGCCAATGACATGAGTGTCGGTGATGTGGACGGGGACGGTCAGTACGAGTTTTTTGTGAAATGGGACCCATCCAACGCCAAGGACGTATCGCAAAAAGGATACACGGGTAACACTTACGTCGATTGTTATACGTTGGACGGACAACTGTTATACCGGATCGATCTCGGGGTTAACATTCGTGCGGGAGCGCATTATACGCAGATGCTTGTCTATGATTTTGATGGAGATGGCAAGGCTGAACTGATGTTTAAGACTGCTCCGGGTACGCAAATCATCAAATACAACAAAAAGGGCAAACCAACCTCGCAGAAGTACATCACGTTGCCGAAGGAAGACCGCAAGGCAGGGGTGACACACGAAGACGACTATCGCCTCAGTGCAGAGGGGTACTACAATCATGTGGTCGATATGTTCCGGAACTGGCATAAACACGAAGAGGTTGTGAAAGGAAAATGGCCTGCGACATTGGAAGAGGCGTTTGGGATCGAGAAGAAGTACAGCTATCCGTTATCCCAGCAGGACGCGGAAAGTCTGGCCGACTATTTTATAGATGTATACGCACCGCAGCGGAGCGCTCGTAACGAACTTCGCAAGTTCGAAGGTTTTATTGTCGATGGGCCGGAGTATATTACCGTATTTGAAGGCAAGTCGGGAAAAGAATTGCAAACCGTCCGCTATGAACCGGAACGCCATGATGACGGCCTGATGTGGGGCGATTATGCGATGGCACGCATTGAACCGGCAAACCGGGTAGACCGTTTCCTGGCGGGTGTTGCATATCTGGACGGCAAGAAACCGTCTGCAATTTTTGCACGCGGATATTATACTCGTTCCACCATGGCAGCTTACAACTGGGATGGCAAAAAGCTGAAAAAGGAATGGTACGTGGATAGCGGCTGGACACCGATGAAAAATCCGTTTAACGACGGGCCGCACGGTGTGGATGGCACAGATCCGCAATATGGTTCAATTACAACGCAGGGTGCGCACTATTTCAGTGTGGCTGATGTGGACGGTGATGGCAAACACGAGATTATTTACGGCTCCGCGACAATTGACCACGATGGCAGTGTGCTGTACAGTTCCACAGATGTAATGCCGCCTGAGAGTGCTGCACCGGGAACGATTGCCCGTCTGGGCCACGGGGATGCGCTGCATGTCGCGGATATTGACCCGGATCGCCCGGGACTGGAGATCTTTATGGTGCATGAGGGTGGACCTTGGGCACCGTATGGATATTCTCTGCGTGATGCGAAGACCGGAGAAGTGATCTATGGCGGATATACGGGTAAAGATACCGGACGCGGTATGGTCGGAGATGTGGATCCAACCCGGCGCGGGCTGGAGACATGGGCTGTCGGATTATGGACGGCACAGGGTGAAAAAATAAGTGATCAGACACCCGGAACCAATATGAGCATTCGCTGGGCTGCCGACATGACTACCCAAATCGTAGACGGGGCCATCGATGTCACCCCTACGATCAAAGACTGGAAACGTGGCACGTTGTTGACCGCAACGGGAACCTTAACCAATAACCATACCAAAGGCACTCCTTCGCTGGTTGCAGATGTATTCGGAGACTGGCGTGAAGAAATGTTGGTGCGTACGGCGGATAGTTCAGCCATCCGTATCTATCTAAGCACCGAGAAGACGGACCGCAAGCTGTATACGCTGATGCATGACGCGATGTACCGTGTAGGTATTGCCGGACAGAACAGCGGGTATAATCAGCCTTCCTATCCATCCTTCTACATGGCATCTGATATCGATTGGTCGAAGGTAACACTGCCAAACTTCTATACCCCGGGAAAAGGCAAAGGGAATAAATAGACTGTCAGCTTAGAGATAGAAAGAGAATGATGTAAGCTAACTGCATATAGCTCTGGGATTCTCTCCTGTGTATGATAACGGAGGGACATTCCAGAGCTTTTTTGATGTGTATGGTTAGATGCTTATCAAATAATATATTACATATCACATCACATACCACGTTACATATCACGTTACGTGTTACGTTAATTATTACGTTACATACCACGTTAATTAGTACGTTAGACTACTTCTCCACATCTTCGATCAAGTGAGTTGCGGAAGCGAATGATTCCAGCGTATATTGACCATTCTGAACCATCAACTTGGTGATGGAGCACTCGGGAACGAGGCGTTTCTGCTCAACCAGGAAATTCGGATGCCATCTGTTCAGTTCTTGCTCGGAAAAGGTCTGCACCAGGAAATCGGTAATCAGACCGCCATGTGTAGCCAAAACAATATGACTGCCGGGTGGCGCCTGCGTAGCCAGCTCGTCAAGCAAAGAGGCCAGGCGTGTACCTGCCTGTTTGGCGGAATCACCAACATGTGGAATGAACTCTGGATCTGCTGTACACTGATCCCATAAGGAGACGAATTGTTCAAAAGTCTGCTCTGGATCATCGCCCCAATTCGCGCGTTCGCGCAAGCGCGCATCTTCTGCAACGTCAGACCCGGTAAGGGAAGCAATCGCTTCGGCGGTTTCTTGAGCTCGGCGAAGTGGACTCGCGACGATCCGGTGGATAGGATATGGAGCGTTTGCGAAGTGTCTGGCGGTCAATTGAGCCTGACGGCTACCTTCGGATGTAAGTGGCACGTCGCCAATATCACTTTTTTTGACACCATGTCTGACCAGATAAAAGGTTGTACTCATGATATGAAATCTCCTTTAACGATGGATTTGGAGCTGACAGGATGAAAATTATATAATAGTAGCCTATAGGGATTTCCGAACTACCCTATCATGACGAGAACATGATTAGTGTATATGTACTTTTGTAACACTGCAATACGTTCAGGTACCATCTGATCTTTCAACGATTACCTAAATAAGACTCGGAGGTCATGAAGATGAAAAAATTGTTTTTGTCCGCTTCTTTTGAAGAGACATCAAGCTTATTGAACACACTGGGAGAGACGTTAGCAGGAAGAAGCGTCACCTTTATTCCGACTGCTGCTGTACCTGAACCATATGATGCTTATGTACATGCGGGTAAACAGGCGCTTGAGAAATACGGACTTATCGTAGAAGAATTAGAAGTATCTACGGCAACTTCTGAAGAGGTAGCAACGAAGCTGCAACAAAGTGACTTGATCTACGTGTCGGGTGGCAACACCTTTTTTCTATTACAGGAGCTTCGCAGAAGTGGAGCAGAGAAGTACATACAAGCTCACATCCAGGCAGGGAAAATATATATCGGGGAGTCAGCAGGTTCCATCATCCTCGCCCCTGATATCGCCTATGTGAAGGCTATGGATGATTGCGCGGTAGCACCAGACTTGTCTAGCTACGAAGGACTGCATTCTATTGATTTCTACCCCGTACCACATGTGGGTTGTGCCCCATTTGTAGAGTCGGCAGCACAAGTTATGGATAAGTATCAGTCGACATTACCTCTTGTGCCTATAACGAACTCCCAAGTCATTGTTATGGATGGAGATCAGTACCGAATCGTTGAAATCTAAAGCCAATCGGCCGCACTCCATATAGTGCTTGAAGGGAGGTTATGAGGATGGGGATGGATCAGACACAATCCTTTTCAGGCAGTCTTTTTCAGGAACGCCTTCGGACAGAAGACTGGGGACCGCGTTTTTTCGCTTATTATTATAAACAATGGCATGATTATGAGATGGCCTATCACACCCATGATTCCACGGAAATTATGTACATCATTACGGGCATGTGCCGAGTGGATGTGATGATGGCAGATGGAAGCTCAGAACAGGCGGTGTTGAAAAAAGGACAGTTCATCCTGCTGGATGCCGGGGTTCCCCATCGCCTGTTAGTCCAGGATGGTGTGCCGTGCCGGATGCTTAATGTCGAATTCGGTTTTGCACGCACTACATCTGGACAACTTACCTTAAGGCAGCTCGCGCTGGAGGAGGAGGCAGTTCATCATTTTGTGACCCATGCCACGCCTTATCTCGTATTGCCTGACCCGGAAGAAGTGTATCACACGATGAAAAGTCTGGTGCTTGAACTGGATCAGCGTACACTTCATCGTGAAGCCCGAAATCTGACCTCCCTGGAGCAGGGAACGCTGGTGCGTACGCTTTTCATCCAGTTACTCGTCCGGATTGCGAGGCTGCGAGGCGAGATGGAACGAAGCACATTGGATCAGACAGAACTGTATGTAAAACGTACGATTGAATTCATGCATCACAATATGGACCGCAATATTCAGATGAAGGATATTGCGGCCGCAGTCAATTTACATCCAGGATATTTGCACCGCATTTTCCGTAATTATATGCAGTGGACACCCACTGACTATCTCACGATGCTGCGGATGGAGAAGGCCAAGATGTTGTTACAACAGACCAATATTCCCATCTCCGAAATTTCAAACTATGTGGGTGTGGGGAGTCGGCAGTATTTTCATATGCTTTTCAAAAAGTATACGGGTAAGACACCTGTACAATACAGGGGTTCCATGGAGCGAATAGAGTGGAGTTACCCGGAGGAATCGGAGTAGTCACAACGCCTGAGGCTGATAAGACAGGGTAGAAACTAAATGTTGAACTGAAAGGGTATTCATGATATCCTTTGTTCAGAAGTAACACATTTGTTGATAATATAGTGGTTAAATTGCATATATTCAGGATTGTGACTGTTCGGCAGGCGATACCTAAATTGTTCGTAGTAGACATGAGATGTACATGTTGCTGCTTCAATTTAGGTTTTTTTTATGGGAGATTTTTCTAAAGTTTTTATGGAATAGTAATGAAGTAAGCATGTGATGAGTTGGGGGTGATGCAGATGAAAATAAGGAAAATCTTTAATAACAACGTGATTTTACTGACGGATGATAACGGGGACGAAATGATCGTGATGGGAAAAGGGATCGGGTATAACAAACATAACAGTGATGTGGTTGATTTCTCACAAGTAGAGAAAAAGTTTGTGGTTGAAAAAGCAACGTCTGATAAACTGATGGGTCTGATAGGTGAGATTCCAACCGAACACCTGGAGTTATCGAATGAAATTATTGAATACGCCGAACAACAGCTTGCCCTCAAATTCAGTGACAACATCTACATCACCCTGACGGACCATATCAGCTTCGCGATAAGAAGGTTTCCAGAAGGCATTATTGTCAAGAATGCTTTGCTATGGGAGATCAAAAAGTTCTATGCAGCCGAGTATGAAGTTGCCCTGAATGCGCTAAACATTATTGAACAGAAAACAGGTGTGAAACTGCCGGAGGATGAGGCCGGTTCCATTGCCCTGCATTTTGTCAATGCACAGCAGCGTGGGCAGGATATGAAACAAACCTATCAGATGACTAAGATTGTTAATGATTTGGCGAATATTGTGAAATATCATTTTGGAATTAAACTGGACGAAAGCTCGATTAATTACAGTCGCTTCCTCACACATCTGCGGTATTTTGCTTACCGAATTCTGCATGATGAGTTGATTCCAGAAGAGAGAGATTCTTTGTATGATCATGTAAAGGACAAGTATCCTGAATCGTATGCGTGCGCCAAAAAGATTAGAAACTACCTGGAGATTAACTACGAGAAGAAAACAACGAATGAAGAGATGGTGTATTTCATGATTCACATTCACCGGGTCACGAACCGTGAGTATGATGTGGCGGAAGAATGAAGAAATGCTAATACAACTAGATATGAAGGGATTGTGACTGTTCGGCAGGCGAAACCTGAACGGAGGCTTGTGTATTGACTAAGGTCAGTAGACGAGCTTCAGTTCAGGTTTTTATTTTGTCATCGTAATATGTTATCCGAAATGATGAAGCCAAGACGTGAACTGTAGGAATTAACAAATGTATGGGGGGAACAAACAACATGGATCATCTCAAATTAGCACAAAACATTGTAGACCGCGTTGGAGGAAAGGAAAATATTCAATCTTTGACGCACTGCGCTACCCGTTTAAGATTTGTCTTGAACGATAATCGGAAGGCCGATGCAGACACGCTCGAAAACACAGCAGGCATCCTGAAGGTGGTTGAAAGCGGTGGCCAATTTCAGGTTGTGGTGGGTAATGACGTTTCCGAGGTGTACAAACATATCGTTGCCGAAGGGGAATTCGATGGAGCAGGGTCCGGTGGAAGCTCAGAGAAAGAAAACAAGAGCATCCGCTCAGCCATATTTGGTCTGATATCGGGAAGTCTAACGCCATTAATCCCGGTATTTGCCGGAGCAGGCCTGGTCAAGGCTCTGTTAATTGTTCTTGAAAGACTAGGCTGGATTGCAGTGGATAGTGGAACCTATGCTATATTGGCCGCAGCGGGGAACTCGATCTTTTATTTCCTGCCGATTCTGCTCGGCATCACGATTGCGAAAGTTCTAAATGTGAATTCTTATGTGGCAGCCGCAATCGGGGCTGCATTGATGGAACCGAATTTTACGGCTTTGACAGCAGCAGGAAGCACCACTCATTTTCTCGGGATCCCCGTATCGTTAATGAACTATGCTTCGTCGGTCTTTCCGATGTTTATCGCCGTTAGCATCTATGCGGTCTTGGAAAAGTTTCTGAAGAAAATCATGCACAAAAATGTGCAGCTGTTTGCAGTTCCGTTCTTCTCGCTTGTCATTATGGTACCGCTCACGGCCATGTTGATTGGTCCATTCGGGCAATATGTAGGCCAGTGGATTGGGGATATCGTTAATTTCCTGATTAACAGCAACTCTGTCATCGCAGGTATTATTCTGGGGGGGACCTGGTCATTTCTTGTATTGCTTGGATTACACTGGGCGACGGTGCCTATTATTATGGGGAACCTGAGCGCCGGGGGAGATCTCATTGCACCTCTTGCGGCAACATCGGTAGCGGCTTCCATGGGTATTGGTCTCGGGGTATTCCTGAAAACAAAGGATAAAGATCTCAAAGCTTTAAGCGGCTCATCCTTCCTGTCCGCAATTTTGTCGGGGGTTACCGAACCTATCCTGTATGGTATCATTCTGCGTTACCGCAAAACACTCATTTATCTGGTAGCCGCTGGAGCCATTGGCGGCGGTCTGATGGGTTATCTCGGCGTGAAGTTGGTTGTGTTCAATTTCTTCCTCAATGTGTTCACTCTGCCGGCACAAAGTCCGATGTTGTACTACATTATCGGCGTGTTGACTGCCATTGCGGGCGGAGCCTTGTGTGTGGTGCTGTTTGGTTACGAGAGTAAGAAAAATGATCAGATTGGAGAAGATCCTAAGGTACAAAAAGACGATAATAACCCAGTTGAAGGAAAAAGTGAAAGTGAAAGTAACCAGCACTCAGTATCTGGATCATCTACGGGGAAAATGGAACAAAACGCTGCCGGAATTGAAACGAACGCAGTGTTGGAAAGCGTGATTACAAGTCCGCTCGAAGGTAAAGTAATTCCGCTTCATGACGTGGAGGATGTCGTGTTTTCCTCGGAGTCGATGGGTAAAGGCGTAGCGATCATTCCGTCCAAAGGTCAGCTGGTGTCCCCGGTAGATGGCGTTGTTTCCGTAACGATGAAAAGCACACATGCCATTGCGGTTACTTCGGATGAAGGCGTCGAAATTCTCATGCATATCGGCATAGATACTGTGAGATTAAAAGGGAAGTGTTTTACACAGAAGGTTCAGCAAGGTGACCGAATCCGTAAGGGGGAGGTACTGATTGAATTTGATCTGGATCAGATCCGGAACGAAGGCTTTAAGTTGACGACTCCGATTGTCGTAACGAACTCCGATCAATTCCGTGTCATTACGCCGTTGCTGTCAGAAGGGACGGTTGCTGTCCAAGAGGAACTGTTATCTGTCCGATCCTAAGTGGAGACGAGAAGGGGAGGAGAAAAATGAAGCTGATTGTGAATGCAGATGATTATGGCATCACCATGAGAGTAAGCGAAGGCATCCTTCATGGGATGAAACAGGGTCTGATTACAGATACCTCGGCGTTGGTGAATTCGGTACATTTTGAGAAGAGTAGTGTCATGGCTCTTGAAGCAGGCATCACGGCTATGGGCGTTCATTTGAATCTGACATTCATGGCTCCGGTGCTGGAAGCATCCGCTGTTCAGAGTATCGTCGACGAGTCAGGTCATTTCTATCGAAAACCTGGGCTTATTCCTGCATCCTATGATCCTGGGGAAGTACGCGCCGAGCTGAAGGCACAAATAGAGAAGTTTTTGGCTTCCGGATTGACGTTGAATCATCTGGATACCCATCATGGGGTGAGTGTTAAAGATGCGCAAATGCTTGACTTGGTCATGGATCTGGCTCGGGAGTATAACGTTCCCATGAGAAGAGATGACATCTTATCTAACGAGTTGAAGGGGAAGCTTGTGGAAGCAGGGATCCGCTCTACGGATACATTATGTGGTGATCCAGCTATGCCTTCATTGCAGGAATCATGGTTGCGAGGGGTGCTGGATCAGTATAAGGATACGGAATACATCGTTGAGATTGCTGGACATCCGGGGTATGCGGATGAAGAATTACGCAACATCTCATCTCTGGTGGATGAACGGGAACATGATCTGGCTGTATTGGTCAATCCGGCGTTAAAGAAATATGTGACAGAACAGGGGATTCAACTCATTAGCTACGGTCAGTTGTAGCAGAGGCGTGCCAGTTTCATCGTTAGCAGGTATGAACGTGTAAGAGGGAACAAGAAGAAATCAGAAGATACAAGAAGATATAAGTTAGGATTTTTGACACCTTACTCGGAAACAGGTCATGATTTTGATAACGCTCTCCTTCTCTCCATTGCTACAATGAAACCATGAAGCAAGTCATTAACCGAAGCCGGAAGGTTCGGATTGCGGGAGGACATGTACATGTCGTTTAAAGTGGCGTTCATTGGGGCGGGAAGCATTGGATTTACAAGAGGATTGTTGCGTGACCTGCTCACCGTACCGGAGTTCAATAACATTGAGATCGCATTCTGTGATATTAATCAGCATAATCTGGACATGGTAACCGAGCTGTGCCAGCGGGATATCCGCGAGAACGGATTAAATATTCAGATCCAACCCACGACGAATCGAAGAGAAGCTTTGAAGGATGCGAAGTATGTCCTGTGTACGATTCGTGTGGGAGGACTGGAAGCTTTTGCAACCGATGTCGATATTCCGCTGAAATACGGGGTGGATCAATGTGTTGGGGATACGCTGTGTGCAGGCGGTATTATGTATGGACAGCGCGGGATTGCCGAGATGCTGGACATTTGCAAAGATATTCGCGAACAGAGTGCGCCGGATGTAATACTCCTCAACTACTCCAATCCAATGGCGATGATGACATGGGCGTGCAACAAGTACGGTGGTGTGCGGACGATCGGGCTGTGTCACGGGGTTCAGCATGGACATCAACAGATTGCGGAAGTGTACGGACTGCAAAAGAGTGAAGTGCATATTGTCTGTGCAGGCATCAATCATCAAACGTGGTACATTCAAGCGTCGCATGAGGGCAAGGATCTCACGGGCGACTTGCTTGAAGCCTTTGAGAAGCACCCGGAGTACAGCCGCACCGAGAAGGTACGGATTGATATGCTGCGGCGTTTTGGATATTACAGTACCGAATCGAATGGTCATTTGAGTGAATATGTGCCATGGTATCGCAAACGTCCTGAAGAAATCAACGACTGGATTGACATGGAAAGCTGGATTAACGGGGAAACAGGTGGATATCTGCGCGTGTGTACCGAGGGACGCAACTGGTTCGAGACAGATTTCCCGAACTGGATGAAGGATGACCCGATGCAATATATACCGGAGAAACGTGGCGAGGAGCATGGCTCCTATATCATAGAAAGTCTGGAGACAGGACGTGTGTATCGTGGTCATTTTAACACGGTGAACAACGGAGTCATCTCGAACTTGCCGGACGATGCCATAATTGAAGCACCGGGTTATGTGGATCGCAACGGCATCTCGATTCCGCATATCGGTGATCTGCCACTCGGTCCTGCAGCGGTATGTAACGTAAGCATATCTGTGCAGCGCCTTGCGGTGGAGGCGGCCGTGCATGGGGACGATAAACTGCTGCGCCAGGCTTTTATGATGGACCCACTGGTGGGTGCGGTCTGCAATCCGAAGGAAATCTGGCAGATGGTCGATGAGATGCTGGTTGCGCAGGCACAGTGGCTGCCGCAGTATGGCGATGCCATTGCAGCTGCAGAAGCTAGACTTGCTACGGGAGACCTTATTCCAACCAAGGCATACGAAGGCGCTGCGCGTCTGAAGGTCAAAACGGTAGAAGAGATGCAGCAAGACCGGGAAGCCGCCAACAAAAATGCGGGCGAGTCGGACAAAGGCAAGGATCGCGAGAAGGTACAGCAGTAGTGAGTGAGGGAACGAATTGTTTTTTAGATAAGTAGCTACCTGACAAGTGGATGATATTTTGTATTCGCTTGTCAGGTAGCGGTTTAATTGAATTTACGTGTAGTACTTACTTTGCTTATTAAAGCTAGCATAAGATAAAAAAATAGATAGGGCAAAAACAATAATTAGAATTATAAAAGAAGTCACTTCTGAAACAGGTGTAGGTTTGAACAATTGAAACCTTCCCTTAAATTCGAAGATATCATGAGCTATTGCAGAGATTAAGTTACGTAAATCGTATTTCCCAAGTACAGGAATTATAAAATCGTATACAAAAAATAAAATAACGGGAAGAAGAGCTGACTTAAATAATATCCCCATGAAAAAACCAATTGATGCAAATATAAGACTGACTAGTAAGCTAAATAAAATTTGAAGGGTAAGGTTATTTGGAAGAATAGCATTATCAAATCTTGTTAAAGTTTGCTCTTCGATTCCAGAAATTATCTGGTTATAGAAAAAAAATCCTGTAATTAATGAAGAAATTAAAGTAATAATAAAAATAACCAAGACTCCTAAGAAAATAGAAAGTATTTTTGAGGTGATTAATTGTGATGGAGCTGTTAGTGTGGCTTTAATACTCACTGTTTTATATTTATAGTCATAAGAAGCTATAAATATAGAATAAATAGCGAAAATTAATGGAAAGAAAACAAAAGTCATCCATTCTAATGTATTTGTAACAATTGAATTTATAGTAAGATGATTTATCGAAGTCACTGCTTCTTCCAAACGTAGGCGAACAGGGTTATCTACAACTTCTTGTTCAGTGCCAGTGCCGCTGATATTTATAGGCATATCAAGCATTTTATCAACATTCATGCCTTCTTCTTTATACAAATTATAGGTTCTAACGTATAGATCGTAAGAACTCTCAGCCTTCGATTTTAAACCATATATATTCAATAAAGAGATGAAAACTGAAATAATCATAGTGATCCATATAATTCGAGAATACCATTGATATTTTAATTCCTTTTTTGTTCTATTTAATATAACGTTCGTAGATGTCATTCAATCCTTCCCCCTCTTGAAGTTCGAAATCCTTAATTTGGATCGCGGATTGATCATTCATCAAAATAAGATTGTCAATTATAGAAGTATAATATTCAAAATGGTGCCCTATTACTATAATGGTGGTAGCTACTGACAACTTTCTCAAAAGAGATTTAAGATCTAAGAGAGCTTCGTGATCTAATCCATTTGAAGCTTCATCAAGAAATAAGTATTTCGGTTTAGTTAGCAGGACTCTCATTAGGCTTAATTTTTTTTTTTGCCCTAGAGAATAGTTTTTTACTTTGCTTTTTAAAATTTCTGGTTTAAGAAAATGAGGCATAAGTATATCATGATTATTCTCATTTATATTCTTAAAAGAATGGTTGGTTAACAATTCTAAATTCTGAGACCCGGTTAAATTGTGATAGAGTGGGCTATTATCATATACAACCATTACATCTTGTCGTACCTCTTCAAAATGACAATTATCATATCTAATTTCCCCAGTGTAATCTTCGAGATTCAAAAGACATTTTAGTAGAGTGCTTTTTCCAGAACCATTAGGCCCAGAGATAAATGTGATTTTATTTTCTGGAATTTCTAAGTTTAAATTATTGAAAATAACCCTTTTTTTGTATTCTTTTGACAAGTTAGAAATAGTTATCATGATTTTCACCTCTAGTAACTGAAAACAACGACCATTTTTGTGGTCGTTGTTTTCAGTTGTTATAAGTATTTTAGTAGTTAGTAGCTGTTCCGTCCTTATTAACCTTGATGTAGTCAGAATAATCTGATTCGTAGACGGTTACATCTCCCCAAGGAGATACAACACCGGCACCAATGGTAGTTTTAGAGAGATAGATATGGTAAGAAGCAGCAGAAGAACTCTGTTTAGTTATTCCTCCTTTTCTTACTATGTTAGGGAACACATATCCTGCATCTTGAGTACCACTACTTGAATTAATTTGATTACCATTAGAAGTCCAATCTACTACTGCGTCAGACCAAGCTAAGAAGCTTCCTCTAGTAAACTTTACTGTGTAAGCTCTGTTGGTTGCTGCGAGTGAGTAAACACCATCGTTATTAACAGTTTGTACCTCGCTTAGTACACCATTGTTTGCGGCTTCAATTACTTCAAGTTGATTAGCAGTAAGGCTTGGAGCATCTGAAGCGAGCACTGGAGAAACAGAAAGCAATAAACTTAAAGCAAGGGCACCGGACGCAACTTTTGTGGTAATACGTGATAATTTCATTCAGCAACCTCCAACTAATTTTTCTATATTTCATCTATAATTTACCATATGAAAACACTCTTGCATACCTTTTTTGGAAAAAATTATAATAATTTTCTTGGAAATACTATTATTATACGTTCATTCGTTGTGCATATTAATTTGATAGAAGGTAAAACTTAATCAGGCGCCGGCTTCATTTTCACAAATTGTTGACAACTCTGAGGGATAAATTCACCGGAATATGGGCAAGATACTCGACTCTTCTCTCATGCTATGTTATTATAAGTCTCTGATAACGTGGTAACGAACTAAAGCGTTTGGGCTTGGACATAGACATGGAGGGGTTCTAGAGATGAGAAAGAAAGCAATTCTACTATTATTCATTAGCATATGCATGATCATTATGGCTGGGTGTACCAGCTCGGCAAGTAAAGACGAGAATACGATCATTGTAGGGATCGATGATAAGTTTGCTCCAATGGGATTCCGGGATGAGAAGAATGAGATTGTCGGGTTTGATATTGATTATGCCCGTGCAGCAGCGGAGAAAATGGGTAAAAAGGTGACTTTCCAGCCAATCGACTGGTCTTCCAAAGAGTCAGAGCTGAACAGCGGCCGAATCGATATGATCTGGAACGGATATACCATTACGGACGAGCGCAAAGAGAAAGTGCTTTTCACCAAGCCTTATCTGGAAAACAGTCAGGTTGCGATTACACTTGCAGACTCCCCGATTACCAAGCTGGACGAGCTTGACGGGAAAAGTGTTGGATTACAGGCACTGTCCTCAGCGGCAGATGCGCTGGCGGCAAGTCCTCTGAAGGATAAAGTGAAAGCATCCGAATTCAAAGATAATGTACTTGCTCTGACAGATCTGAAAACAAAACGTCTGGATGCAGTCATCATTGATGAAGTGGTTGCAAGATATTATATGTCGAAGGAAGAAGGAACCTTCAAACTGCTGGATGAATCACTGGCGCCAGAGCAATATGGCATCGGGATCAAAAAAGGCAATGAAGAGCTCCTGAACCAGCTGCAAAAAGCACTGGATGAACTGAATGCAGATGGCACAGCAGCGAAGATTTCAACGCAGTGGCTGGGTGAAGACAAGGTTCTGAAGTAAGAAGTAAAAGACGAGTTATGGAAAAATGATCTTTGATCATTTTGAAATGAATTTGTGAATTTGGAATGATACAGGTGGAATTCACCTGATATATAACGATGTGAGCTTTCTCGTATGTAGAGATAACACTCGCGAAAACAGTGACCCCGTATTCCACGCTGGAGCGATATGCTTCCGAGGAATGCGGGGTTAACAGATTAGAGGAGACTTAATATGAGTTGGGACTATCTATTGACCATTTTAAAACCGATGCTTGAGGGTGCACAGACAACGGTCATCATGTTTCTGGTTGCAATCATTTTGTCCGTACCGCTTGGGTTTATTGTCACACTTGCGATGAGGAGCAGATTTAAACCTTTGGCATGGATTGCCCACATGTACGTTTATGTGATGCGTGGGACACCATTGCTTTTACAAATTTTGTTTTTCTGCTTTGGATTGCCGTTGCTACCGGTCATTGGAGAGTACCTGGTGTTTGAACGAATCGTAGCTGCGGGAATAGCTTTTGTGTTGAACTACGCAGCATATTTCGCAGAAATCTTCCGGGGCGGATTATTATCCATTGATAAAGGTCAGCATGAAGCGGCCAAAGTGCTAGGCCTGACGAAGTGGCAGGCGATGACGAAAGTCATCATTCCACAGATGGTTCGGGTGGTACTGCCGGCCACAGCGAATGAGGCGATTACTTTAATTAAAGATACGGCATTGCTCTATGCCGTGGCTGTTCCTGAGTTGCTCTACTATGCGCAAGCTGCCGTGAATCGGGATTTGCAACTCATTCCATTTTTCGTAGCGGCGATTATGTATTTGCTTATGACTCTGGTGCTTACCTTGTTATTCAAGGCTCTGGAGAAGCGCTTTTCGTATGAATAAATCAAATCTGTTCAATCAAAGGACTGTCTGCATATGACCTATAGTATAGAAGTAAATCAGTTGAAAAAATCATTTGGCACACTGGATGTGTTGAAACAGGTGTCTTTTAACGTGGCGCCAGGCGAAGTCATTGCGGTCATCGGGCCTTCGGGTTCGGGGAAAAGCACAATGCTGCGCAGCCTGATCCACTTGGAGGATGTTACGGGCGGAACGATTCGCATTCAGGATCAGTCGCTGGCGGATGATGGTCGGTACGTAGGTGCTGCCGAGATTCGGAAGATTACGGATCGTATGGGCATGGTGTTTCAGCATTTTAACTTGTTCCCGCATCTGACTGTACAGGCTAACCTGGAGCTCGCACCGAAGACGTTGAAAAAAGAGAGCGCCAAGGCGATCCGCAGCAGGAGCATGGAGTTACTTGCCAAAGTGGGACTATCGGACAAGGCCGATGCCTTTCCGGCCAACCTGTCCGGTGGACAGAAGCAACGCGTAGCGATTGCCCGCGCTTTGATGATGCAGCCGGATATCCTGCTCTTTGACGAGCCGACTTCGGCTCTCGACCCGGAGCTGACGGGAGAAGTGCTTCGCGTTATCAAGCAATTGGCACAGGAAAACATGACGATGATGATTGTCACGCATGAGATGAGTTTTGCCCGGGATGTTGCGGATCGTGTCTTCTTTATGGACAATGGCGAGATTGCCGAACAAGGCCCGCCTGAACAAATCTTTGGCGCACCAAAGCTTGCACGTACCCAGACGTTTCTGCAACGGGTCGATCTGGAAGGCTAATGGTGGAGGGGGATTGAAAACAGGTAGACAGGTGCGAATGCCAAGCTCCCATGAAATCCCTGGGGGATTCGCACCTGTGAAGAGGCTAAGTTGAACCCTTTTGGCAAAGTATCTTGGATATATTATCGGTTCTATATTAAGATGAAGCTAATTAATAGATGAATTAAACGAGAACACGTAATAAAGTATACGAACTATGCTTTTATCACGTGTTTTTTCGCTGTCGCACTCCGTACGGAGTGCGAGGATTGAAATTGCCAATTCAATCAACTCCTACTTGTGTTTTTTTGGTCGCATTCCGTATGGAGTGTGTGGATTGAAGTTTCAGGGATTTTCCGTGTTCCACCTGCACCTAACACGCTAACGATCACACAGAAGCTTATTTTATCATTTCAGCGAGCTTTGAAAATCTAACGATCACCACAAGCGCTATTTAGGCTAAAACCCTCAAAATGTAGCGTAAATTGGTGAATTCCAAGTAAATAAGGTTTCCGGTGATCGTTAGATTTTTGAAATGACTAAAAAGGGTGAAATAGCGTCACTGGTGATCGTTAGAATCTGGCAAACCGGAGATCGACCACACTAGTGTGCATTATAGAACTAATCTTTCCTCATAGAGAGATCGGTGGGAGAAACCTCGATTTCATATGATTTTCCCGAGAGACACGCACCACCATTTTTGATAAAACTGTGAGCTAGTTGGTTCATGCAGTCTTTAGTGTTATAGTTTTGACTGAGGGTGTATTTTATATATTAGGAGTACGATCAATATGCTACTTATCACTAGAAAATTAATAAATCGACTAATCGAACCTTACAAAGAAGCAAATATGCTGGCCTGTTATGTCACATCACAAGCGATTTCCTCAACGACAAGTCGAGCTATATTGCTGATCAATCATGATACGCTTAAAATTTTGTTCCTCAACGTATTTTCTTCCAAAGTTGTTCAAATGGTTCAAATACCACTTTCAGATCTGGAGCAACAGCGACTCAAATCCGGAGTTTCGTTTGCATCAATCTGGTCATTCCAGTCTCATGGTATACATTATCGATTTAGTATCATCCAAAAAATGCTTACGCTCGGTTCCATGCAAGCAGAGTTCCTAGAGTTTGTTGAAGAATATGTTGTGAGAGCCAGATGATAAGTATAGAATCTTTTTACATATAACTTAAAGCTGGCAAAGGTTATTTTATTTTTTTAAAAAAGCAAAATTCAAAAAGGCATATCCATTGTCCCGACTTGCTTCATCACAGCAAGTCTGACATAAAGGATATGCCTTTTACATTTCTATAACAGTTTGTTGGATACAATGTTGATATTTATATGAAATCCAACATGTTATCTAAGTTTTATAACAAAGCTAATCTCTCGCCTGCCCTAAGCCTGAAACACAGCTTCACTGCTAAGACTTTCGTTTTGGGCCGTTCCACGTCTCAGGAAATACGTTAACGTGCCAACCAGGCCGAGAACAGCGAAGATGCACAGAATGCCGATCTGATCCCAGGCGACGCCAAATTGTCCGCTTGAGATCACCGCTTTGTATCCCGTTACGGAGTACGTCATTGGCAACCATGGGTTGAACACTTTCAGCCAGTTCGGAATAAGTTCCAGTGGGAACGTTCCTGCGCTGGTAGTGAGTTGGAAGATCAACAGCAGGATGGCAATGAAGCGTCCCGGATTCTCGAGCCAAGTTACCAGTGCCTGAATGATGTACATAAAGCTCAGACTCGTCGCAAAACTGAACAAAAGGAATAACGGCACACTCTGTACCTTCAGGCCAAGGCCGTATAGAACCAGTCCGGAAGCGAGCAACGATTGAATGCCACTCATAATCGTGAACGCAAGGGTTTTGCTGACAAACCGATTCCAACCACTTGCCTCACTCACACTGCTGCCACGTGTTGGCACAACCAGCGTTGCAATCAACGCACCGACAAATAACCCGAGTGAGAGGAAGTAAGGCGAGAAACCTGTGCCGTAATTAGGCACTTCGTTTAATTTGTGTTCATCGACATGAACAGGTTCGGCATACATCGTAACCAATTCATCCGTCTTTTTGACACTGCTCGTTTGCTGCGCTGCGTCATTCAATTTGGTGGCAAGTTCACCGGAACCGCCGGTTAACTTGAACGTGCCTTCTTGTAGCTTACCTGCACCTTCAGCCAGTTTATGAGAACCGTCCGTAAGGGTAGAAACCCCACCTTCCAGCTGGCTTACGCCGGACAACAATTTTCCTGCTCCAGCCTTCAGTTGCTCTGAACCTGCTGCCAGTTTGGCACCGCCAGAGGCGGCTTCATTTAACTTGGCGTTGAATTGGTTGAGCCCGGCAGTAAGTTTTTCTTGTCCATCAGACAACTGTGCTGCGCCTTGTACCAGTTGTTGTTCACCTTGAACTAACTGGCTGCTGCCTTGATGCAATTGTTGCTGTGCAGCTTGCAGTTGCTGGCTTCCGGCAACAAGTTGCTGTCCGCCTTGATACACCTGTTCACTGCCAGCGGCTACAGCCTGACTTGCTGCAAGCAGCTGTTGAACAGCAGGGCTGGCTGCCAGTTCAGGACTGGACTTGGCTAATTGAGCCAGACCTTGGGCGACCGCTTTGGCGCCTTCGCTGACTTTGCCGCTGCCTTCCACGGAAGTTTGCAGTCCGGCGGTAAGCTTGGCACTGCCTTGTTCGGTAGCTGCGAGTCCGGCGTCCAGTTTGGACGCGCCTTCTTGCGCAGCTTGGATGCCGGCATGCAGTTGTTTGCTGCCAGCTGCAGCCTGGGTTGCGCCGTCACCCAGCTTGGTGCCGGCGGCAGCCAATTGAGCGAGTCCACTAGATAGTGTGCTCGCGCCACTGTGAAGTTCACCTGTGCCTTTGGCAAGGCTAGCGGTTCCTTCTTTTAACGAAACGGCGCCGGTTTGCAGCTTGCCTGCACCGTCAGCCAGTTTCGCGAGGTTTTCTTTTAACGTAGCCGCCCCTTCGTCCAGTTTGCTTGCTCCATCATGAATTTTACCTGCGCCATCTCCGGCATCCGCCAAACCGTCCGAGATTTTCTCGACCTTATCCAGCAGGGTTTCGGTATATGATTCTGTGACTTTGGCAGAGACTTTGGAGCGAATCTGTTTGACCGCCGTGCCGCCGATCTGACCTGCAAGGAAGTTGTAGCCTTCGTTGGGCTCGTAGATCAGCTCTGCCGGAGCGGGATGTGCATCCATCAGTGTGGTTGCTTTGGCAGAAAAGTCCTCTGGAACGACGATCGTCATATAATATTTGTTGTCTTTCATACCTTGTTCTGCCTGTTCGCGAGTGACGAATTGCCAGTTAAAATCATTGCTTTTTTTCAGCTCATCGACCAGATTCTGACCGACTTCAAGCGATTTGTCATTATAAACTGCACCCCGATCCGTGTTGACCACGGCTACAGGTAATTCATTCATTTTGCCATATGGGTCCCAGAAGGCGTTCAGGAACAGTCCGCTATATAGCACGGGAATGAACAACACAACGAGAATTGGAATCCATACTTTTGGTTTTTTGAAGGCGGATTTCAGATCCTGCCCAAATACACGAAATGATTTCATGATGTTCTCTCCCTATCTTACGCTAATCCATGGATTCTATCTTTTTAGTATGGTATGTGTGCGTCTGCGGGCATTTCTCTAGGTGGGAGATAACCCGTTCTGGAGAAAGAGGCCGACAAAAGCCTTGATCTGATCTTTGTGAAGAGTAGGATGCGTTTTGTTCCAATCGGATGTTAGACTGACGTACAGCTTCATTAATACAAACGAAACCAGCTTGGGATCGTCTGTCCGAATCTGCTGTAATTCCATGGCTCGGCTAACCTGACGCTCGAGGTATTCGAGGATGGCTTTCTCTACCTTTTGCAAACCTTCCTTTGCTTGAGGTGTTCCAAATTCGTTTACCTCCTGAAAAAGCTTGATCAGCAACTCATGCTCCTCCCGATATTCGAGCAAAGAGTCCATACTCTGATGCACGTTATCCAGAAAAGAGTTCTCATCCTTCACCGTCTGCTCCGTGATCTGTTTCATATCTGCAATAATGGAGCGCAGGATCTCATCAAACAATTCTTCTTTGTTCTCGAAAAAGGTATAGATCGTGCCTTTGCCCACATTGGCCAGTCTCGCCACTTGCTCCATCGTTGTGGCTTTGTAGCCAAACAGGGCAAAGGATTTCTCGGCAGAGTCCATCACTTGTTGCCTTCGATCTATCGTTTTCACAGCTATACACCTCCTTGGGGTCTGACATGCGTAATAGGTGAAGCGGGTAAAACATAATTACAATTGACCAGTTTACCGTTTTGGTCAGTTGGTCGTAAATTAATGTAGCACTTGTGCATGAGGTTGGATGTGATCTTTGTCATAGTTGATGGGGGGAGTCGTGAAGGCAGGAGGAGAAGGGATGGAAGAATAGGCAGAGACAGAAAGGGATTTATGCGGGTGCGAATGTGAAGCTCACATGAAAACCCCGGGAGATTCGCACCTTGAAAGTAGTGAAACAGGGCGTTTTGATGCCTTTTGGCAACGATATACTGGAAAAAGATTGAATTCATTGGCGGTAACAAATAGAATAGTAGTGAAAAACGTAATTTTGTAACGTGTAGGAACGTACTATACGTATTTTTTCGCGGTCGCACTCCGTATGGAGTGCGTGGATTGAAATGCTAATCTAACAGGGAATTTTGTGATTGTAGTATCGTCGCACTCCGTATGGAGTGCGTGGATTGAAATTTTAGAAACACGCATCCATCAAATGCAGCAGGCACGTCGAACTCCGTATGGAGTGCGTGGATTGAAATTTTGAATATTGTTACGATCTGGAAGACATAACCGTGTCGCACTCCGTATGGAGTGCGTGGATTGAAATATAGCAGCAAATACAGCAGCATCAAAGATGTCAATGTCGCACTCCGTATGGAGTGTGTGGATTGAAATCAGTCCTGAGCGGAGTTGCTGGAGACAAACAGGTTGTCGCACTCTGTATGGAGTCTTGTGGATTGAAATGTGAACTTGTTTGATTAACTTTGCGCTGCTTATCGCTGCTAATGCAATCAGCAGAAAGCCCAACTCAATTTCCTCTAGTATAATTAAATTGGGTAGTCATGCTGCCAATCGATTCGCAGCTTTGAAGATTAGAAGTTTTGAAGATGTTATCCATATATCAACCGATGAGGAGTGTCAGGACATGTCCATACATCACATAGGTCAAAAGGTTACTTTTGCCGATATCAAAACGAGGTTGCCTCACGAGAGCTGGATGTATACACAGAATGAAGCACATGATGGTGAGTTTGATGCCGAGGAAGTACGGCTACATTCAGGTGATCTTCATATCAATGAGCTGTTGCTGGATGAGGGGCCTTTTTTAATTATGGTGGAGGGAAATCTGATCGTTGATCGTTATATTGGAAACACAGGATCCGACGCGGCCTCTTCTAACCTGGTTGTGCTTGGTGATCTTACAACGCTTTATATGCTCGTGGGAGGGCAGGAAATATATATTACAGGTAATCTTTATGTGGAGGATATGTTCTGGGGAGATTACAACCATGGAGAATTGACGGTGAGAGGTAACGTAGAAGGTGGGCTGCTAGTAAGTACAGAGCAATATGGAATTCAGATCCAAGGACAGCGGAAAGTGAAGCGTCAGCTTGAAGAGTGGGAGGATCTCGGACCATGGCAAGGCTTTGACATGCTGGAGTTATTTGTTCCCGAGTGTGTAATTGACGAAGATACAGAAGAGCCGTTTCCATGGCGAGAAGAGATGATAAAGAGGCTACAGCAGGGACAGCCTATCATTAAACGAGAGTATATTTATGCCGCAGAACTAGCGCCAGATGTACCGGATTGCTTCGAAGATCGTCAGTTCACCGCTGAGAACATTGAGCGTCTTACCCACCCTTCATTATTACCTGTAAGAGCGGAGGGTGAGTTGCTGAACAGCTATGAGTTTTGGGTGGATGGACAGTTTTGCCGAGGTTCTGTCTACGGGGATGAGTATACCGAAGGCTATTTCCGGAGTCTGTATTTTCAAGACGACCACGGCTGTGCATTGTTGCTCAAAATAGAGCCAGCAGACCAAGCTTCAGGCTCTCCTAATGAACTTGCCGAGCAAGCGCGCACTCCTGTCTGGATGATCTCAGGCGCGTATCGTTATGTGAACAGTGAGAACTCCGAATGGAGCGTATTTACGGAAGACTCCCCTTCGGATATTCAGCAGTTAAGCAACCGTGGATGGGATACCTTGCTGCAGTCCGTATCGAATTACCAGTATGTCCGCACCTTGATTTCGCCGCAACGTATTCGTGATTTATTAGCGTTGCCTATCGCGGAGCCGTATGACGATTATTATGATGATGACCGGCATGGGTTGTGGATTGAAGACTTCTACTTTGCATTTCGACAAGCAGGTCAAATGTATAATGATGTTCCCCAGCCAGCTATGCTGCGTATTGGTAGAGAGTATACGGATACACAAGGGGAGACAAAGGTTGAGAAATACTTCTATACGTTACACCAGCATGCGGACGGCACGGAGATTGTGTTAATTGAATACTCGGCTCAGGAGGAAGAGGATGAGGAAGAGCCGTTGTTGCTTGAACTTCATTATGTAGGTGGTCCCCAATTACTACATGCCGTTCAATTGCTGGAACGTGGACGCAAAGAGCTGATGCAAGCGAATCAGGATTTGTTGGATGGGGAACTACCCTATGCTGTTGAATCCTTTGCGAAGCGATATTGGAAATCCAAAGGATACCTGAAATAAAAGAGCTACACCATAAAACAAGGCGCCCAGACAGGATATTGCACCTGACCGAGCGTCTTTGTTTGTTCATTTCTATAGAAGAGTAGAGCAAGCTGATGATGAGTAAAGATAGATAAAGATAGAGGTGGGCAAATATGTATGACCGTAATGGGTTAGCCCTTGTCTGGCGTTAGTTTCGAGCCCGGTTATTTGCCCAAGTCTCAGCAATTGTTCTTGCCAGTCAAGTTCTTCGAAAGGTAGCAGGATTGTAGGTGCAATCTGCCGCAGCTTATCTAGGTTGGCGTGTGGTGCATGACCGACAATGAGATCTGGATGGGCGTCTGCAATGAGATCCAGATTGGGAATAAATTCGTGCTCGCCCCGCTGTTCAAATTGATCCATTCCTTGTTCTTGAAAACGATCCTTCATCCAGCTAGCAACAGCACCTATATGGGGGATCTGACCTAGTGCAATCAACGAAGCGGTATAATTAAATGTAAGTGAGACAATTTTCTTCGGCTTCTTCCGGTAAATTGTCGGGGTGGAACCAACTTTCTGATAATGCATTATATTCTCTGCCAGCTCCATTGATCCGGGTAGCTCACTTTGGTCCCACTCCGTACGGAGTACGTGGATAGAATTTAACTTAGTAACGAAGACCAATATCGATAGTATAAAAAACTACAGGTTTATTACGCTGAGAATCTAACTCTTGCTAAGTCCATTACATACTTCGAAAGGTGCTGACGAATAGACGATGAATAACGAGCACATGAAGCAACGCATCGGTACGATTTCTTTGGAGCAGTATGTGCAAAGAGGGAAGATAACGCCTTGTTTACCCATAAATGTTCAGATCACACTGGAGAAGGTCAGAGCACAGGCGGATGAGGTGTGGAGTGTGGAAGCGGAAAAATTGGAAGTAATCAGCTTTGATTATGACGGGTACACGGTGAATATGACATTCCAGATGGACGGAAGTTACTTGTTCGATAGTGTGGATGTTTGGGACGAAGTAGAAAACAGCGTAGGAGTAACGCCAGAAATAGATTTGCATTCAGATTCAGGTACTTCTAAGTTAGATACACTGGAGACAGTGGAACGTGTTCAACAATTTGCGGCAAAAGCGGGGATGAAGCTGGAGTGGTTTGAAATGGGAGATGAGCGAGTGTGCTTACTGCCTAGTGCGGTGACGTTGCATTATTTGAAGCAGCAAAATAATTGGAAGCTGGTGAAGATTGCTGGAGCTTATCGGAGTGTGGAGGATGTTAGGAGCACCTTGCGCGGTATAGCTGATGCGATGGAATAGTCTCGGACAAGCGCTAACGATCACAGGAGAGCTTATTTGGTCGTTTTATGACCTTTTCTAATCCTAACGATCTCCACAGACCTTATTTGGAAGAAACTCAGCACAAAACGATGAAAAGTGGGGGCTTTGGAGTAAATAAGGTTTCTGAGGATCGTTAGAATTTTATGAAGCAGAAAAGTAGGCAAGTAGCGCTTCCTGAGATCGTTAGAATGTAATCACATCCCACCATTCCACGACCCCACCATTTCACCATCCCACTGTTCCTCATACTACCTACTTTTCTCCGCACACTTAGCACACACTAAAAAAACAGGCTTGAGTGTACAAACACTCAAGCCTGGGTTGGTTTTACTGCTATGGCGCATAGCGCCTATAATCAGTACTTCTGATTTTCCTGCAATTCCGCAGAATTCCAACTACTGGTTCCTATGCAATTCACGCACTTCACAAATCCCGAACAATCTGTAGGTTCCGCTCATTCTATACTTACAGCATACTTCTGTACTTCCGCACTTCTCACATCCGGGCTATGCCCGCCATCTCAAACTGCTCAGCCTAAGCCTCTTTCACCTTAAAGAAGGAGATGAGTTCTTGTAGCTGCTCCGATACTTCGGCTAATTCATCTGATGCGCTGACGATGGCAGCCATGGAGGTTTCCTGTTCTGCGATCGAGTGCTCAATGTGTTTGGTGCTGCTGGCGGCTTTGCTGACACTTGCGGACAGCTCGTCTGCGGTTGCGGACATTTCTTGCGTGCTCGCCGAGATTTCCTCGGTGGAACTGGAGATGTCCTGAATTTGGTTCGCTACTTTGTTTGTAGCTGTCAAGATATCTTCGAAGAACGTACCTGTTTCCCGTGTAACGTTGAGGCCTTTTTGCACTTCTTCTGAACCCCGTTCCATCGCGTCTGCCGATTGTCCAATATCTCGCTGAATCTCATCGATCAGCGCGCGAATCTGCGTTGCGGACTCTTGGGACTGCTCGGCCAGTTTACGTACTTCTCCAGCCACGACTGCGAACCCTCGACCTTCCTCTCCAACACGTGCCGCTTCGATGGAAGCATTCAGGGCGAGTAGGTTCGTTTGACCAGCGATATCCGTAATGATGCCCACAATACTGCTAATCTCATTGGAACGGTTCTCCAAGGATTGAATGGAAGCGTAGGTGTTCTGCACGGCGCTTGAGATCAGACCCATCTGGTCAATAACTTGCTGCATAATTTCATGTCCGTTGTTCGAACGCTGCTCCATGCTGAGTGCTTCGTCGGCTACCTCGGCCGAGCTTCCGGCAATGTTCTGCACCACGGTAGACATCTCGGTCATGGCGCGTGCACTTTCCACGGTTGCTTTGTCCTGAGACACCAGACCTGTAGAGATCTCACGAATGTTGGTGCTGATGGATTGAATATTATCGTTGTTTTTCGCTGAAATATCCAGCAGTTCTCGGGACGAATTCGATAGGTGACGAGACGTATTTTTTACTTTGTAAAGAGTGGTATTGAAACGCTCAATCATTGTATTAAACTTCTCGTTAATGACCCCAAGATCATCGCGTCCTGTGCGAATTGTGACGTTCAGGTCGCCAGTGCTTACTTCCTCAATCCCTTTCATGAGGTCGCGAATCGGGCGCATGGTTCTCTTCAACAAAATAAATTGCAGTACCATGAACAGAATCAGGAATCCGACCAGAAACATCAGGCCATACATAAGCAATTTATTCAACCCTTTGGGAACGGCACTTGCGTCAACATCAAAGTACAGAGCTGCGTAGATGGAACCATCTGCCTTTTTGATCGGATATATCAGTGTCGTCCAGGTACCGAAAGCATCCGTATAAAAATCACTAAATGCTGGGCCGCTACTTGCATTCATCTCATCAAGACCGTGCTCAATCTGGGGAGATAGCGGGTAGTTCGTACCAGGTAGATACTTATCTTTCTCAAATGGCTCGACCAGACTGGTTGGAATCGCATAGATCGGAGCGCTCTTCTCCTGATCCAGCTGTGAACCGAAAATGTAAGCTTGCGCGATGTTAGGATTAAAGGTGTGGATGGAATCCAGATAATCCCGCAGTTTACTCTGATATGTATCGGAATAACTCTTCTCGGATGTGGCTTGTTCGACCTGACTTGTGTCTAGATCCTTGGACCATTTCAATGTTGTAATCTCGGCTTGCTCCTGCAGTTGCTTGATTAAGATATTTTTTTGCAACTGATAAGCTGCAGTGATCAGAATAATTCCAATGAGAGCGATGCTCCCGAATGAAATCACCAGATTTTTGGCGAAAAATGGCATGGTACTCCAGCGAAGCTTTTTAAACAAGGTAGTTCACTCCTTCTGTAAAATTAAAAAGGACTTCACCTGGATGTCGTATACGCTGCATGTTGTATTGCTTTCAAGTTGGAAAGACTATCATCAATTTCTGTAAGAGTTGTCGTTGTTTCTACGGTTAAGACAATTACGGTTACTAAACGAGATTGGGATTTTGTTCTTCACGTATATGAACTCCAGGTAAGTTCTACTCCTCTGTTATATCGTTGTTTCGACATATATTTGTTAGATTTTCCAAGTAAAATAGGACTTATGAACCGGAACTTTTGAATTATTTTCGTTATTTTACGTAAAAAGTTTCATATAATTTGAGCAATGCATATCACAAGTTTAATCACAGTATTGTTATCTGCAATTTCAGGACATATGGCAGGTAATCTGTATTGCTATTCTCCCAGCCTGATACATCTTTTGACACAATTACGGAGAATGCGTAAACGACTAGTTAATAATTTAAAAATTTTGTGATCAATGTCACAGAAGGGTTATAAAAAATGTGCATAGCACCGCCGATAAGTCTATATGTGAAATCTCTAAGCAGAACCCAATCTGCCCGAGATCAAGACAATTTAATCGTGAAAAGGGTGGCTCACACACATGCGTAGCATGAGTATCGGTACTAAAATCAGTTTGATCGTGATCGGCATTTTTATCATATTCTCCTCGGCTGTGGCGGTCAGCGTCATCATGGAGATGAGGAATGGCATTAAGACATTTGCCACGGAAAAAGCGAAACGGGACTTGGAGATGGCGAATCACATCATTTCATACAAATACCCGGGGGACTGGGCCATTCAAGATGGAAAGTTATACAAAGGAGATGCATTGCTGGAGGAAAATTTCGACCTGGTGGATGAAATCGGCAATGCGTCAGGAGATACCGTGACGATCTTTCGCGGAGATGAACGGATTGCTACCAATGTGATGACTGACGGAAAACGCGCGGTGGGCACGAAGGTGTCCGAGCAGGTAGCTAAGACCGTTTTGCAGCAGGGAGAAAAGTACTTTGGGGAAGCTGTTGTTGTTGGCCAGAAAACACAGACAGCCTATGAACCCATCAAAAATGCATCCGGGGAGATCATCGGTATTTTCTATGTCGGGGCATCTCAATCGTTAATTGATGTAATTATCTCTTCCTTTCTTAAAACCTTCCTGATCGTAGTCGGCATTGCGATGCTGATTGCGATTGTGCTAATCGTCTGGTACGTCCGTGGAGTGAGAGCAAGGATTAACCGCGTCTCACTTGCCATCAAACGTGCGGGTACCGGAGACTTCACACAGCCGGTGGTGGATCAGGTGCGAGACGAGATTGGTATGCTTGGCGCAGGCTACAATGAGATGAGAAGCAGCTTGCAAGGCATTATTCAAGGTGGGTTAGACGCAGCGGACAAAGCAGGTCATTCGACCGGACTGTTACTGGAGATCGCAGACCAGACAGCAAGTGTATCTGAGCAGATTGCTGCTTCTGTCGAACAGGTCGCACGGGGAGCGGAGAGTCAAACCGTAAAGCACGGAAGAGAACTTGCAGGCGATGGAAGAGGTGGCTATTGGCGTACAGCGCATAGCAGACAGAGCTTCCAGCATCGCAGATGCAGCAGTGTACTCACGTCAGCAAGCGGATACCGGAGGGCGGGCCGTACAGCTAACGGTGGGACAGATGGCAGCGATTGAAACTTCTGTCAGTGCAACGGACGAAGTGATTCGCATGTTGGAGGAGAAATCTGCCCAGATCGGTCAGATGGTCTCTGCCATTCATGAGATTGCGGGTCAAACGAATCTTCTCGCACTCAATGCTTCTATTGAGGCGGCGAGAGCAGGAGAACACGGGAGAGGCTTCGCCGTTGTTTCCACTGAAGTGCGCAAGCTCGCAGAACAGGCTGGACAATCATCCAACCAGATTGAAGCGCTTGTTGGTGCAATGGAACAGGACATGCAGCAATCCTTGGCGGCTATGGCCCAAGTGAAGCATGAAGTACGGGAAGGACTGCGGCTCACACAAGAGACAGAGCAGAGTTTTACCCTGATTCGGGATACGAACCTGCGCATTGCCACGGAGATTGAAGATATGGCAGCGACCAGCGAAGAGATGTCCGCAGGCGTAGAGCAGATTGTGGCATCGGTGAACGAGATTGCACGTCATGCACAGACAGCTAGTGCCAACGCTCAGCTTGCCGCAGGGTCTACACAAGAGCAGCTCAAGTCTGTAGAGCAGATCAAGGAGTCTGCAGCGATGCTGTCTGACGTTTCGGCAGAACTGCAGGCATCCCTGAAACCTTTTAAAATATAACGTATAACGTAATCACCACCATAACTTTGTCCCATATCAATCTGCGGATTGAAGCGAAATGACATGAAGTCCGCCCACGGGTGGACTTTCATTGGCTTCTGGCTGGTTATACTGTTCTTACATGGAGCCGTTAACAGAGAAGTAAGAGCAGCCCAATGAGAGAAAGTGGGGAAGCCGTACGGCTCGCGGCAGAACTCAAGCAACACGTTGTATTTATGGATGTGCAGATGGAGGATGGTGACGGACTGGAGGCGACACAAGCGTTACTGGATGTGCTGCCTGAATGCAAGGTCGTTATTCTGACTACGTTTGATCAGGAGGATTATGTCTACCAGGGAATACGTGCCGGAGCCGTAGGTTATTTACTCAAGGACGCCGCACCGGAAGAATTAATTGATGCGGTCAGAGCTGCTCGTCGCGGAGAAGCCATTTACAGAACTGCGGTAGCGGCCAAGGTCATTGGTTTAGCGGTAAGGTCGACAAAAACAGGATCCCCAGACGAAGAAAGAGGCAACTCAACCGTGAATTCACCATGTAACGAGGAGAACGGTGAGCAGCCTTCGCCGCTTACAGACGCGTTCACGGGCGTGAGCTTGAAGTGCTGCAGGAGATGGCAATGAGGAGATTGCCCGGAAGCTGTTCATCGGTGAAAGCACGGTGAAAACGCATGTACATCGCATTTTGCAGAAGATACAGCTGGAGGATCGCACGCAGGCGGTCGTTTTTGCGGATTCGGAACGGTTATGTAAAATAAGGATATAAATAGGCCCTGTACCGTTCAAGCGGTTCAGGGCCTTCTGTTTCTGCTTATGTCGGATAGGTTGCTGTCATATCGTGGTTAACGTTCGGTCTTGTGATCCTTGTGTATGGATGGATCTACCGGATGTGTAGGACGCGAGTGAGCTTCGGAGCTTTCTGTGCTCGTTTGCTGAGGTGAGTAGAAGTTAATGATGTCGTCAACCGTGGAAAATACAACGTGCTCTGTTTCTTTACAATGATCTGTTGGAATAAAAACCTCTTTTCTTGTGATGGATATAAATGGGCAAAATAAAGAGCTGCCAGAGGCAGCCCTCGTATCAATTACAGTTTAGTAACGTTCTCAGCTTGTGGTCCACGGTTACCTTGAGTTACTTCAAACTCTACACGTTGTCCTTCGTCCAACGATTTGTAACCCTCACCTTGAATGGCGCTGAAGTGAACGAATACGTCTGTTCCTTCTTCAGTTTCGATGAAGCCAAATCCTTTGTCCGCGTTGAACCATTTTACTGTACCTGTTTGCATGTGATTCCTCCAAAAATAATAAGTTTTGTACGACCATTGGTATGAGCGGGATTCAATTCTGATTAATGCTCATCCGGCGGTTAAACCGAAGACTTAAAGTCCACTAATGTATCGATCTATATCATCATAACACGCGTGCCAATATAAGTCAATTTATGAATGTATTTTCTAAAAAAAATATGTTCATTGAAAGCGCAATCCCTTGCCAGATCGCATAAAAAGGTTCAGAAAAAGGCTGGATTTTTGTCCGAAAAAGAAAGCGATTACATAAACAGAGTTTTATTGTATATTATGTTGGAACCTTGAGCTTAATGAGATCGGTTAATGACCAGGGGTAACAGCCTTTATATATAAGGGAGGAATCATACGATGTATCGGGTCCTGCTCGTGGATGATGAGGAAGATGTGCGTGAAGGATTGGTTGTTGAAGTAGATTGGGAGGCACTGGATCTGCGGATTACGGGTCTGGCAGAGAATGGGCGTGAGGCTCTGGAGATGGCAGAGCGAGTGGAGCCGGACATTGTGATCACTGACATCAGCATGCCATTTATGGATGGTTTGGAACTGGCACGAAGATTGAGAGAGCGGAATCCATTGGTGAAGGTTGTTATTTTAACAGGATATGATGAATTTGATTACGCTCGTCAGGCGGTTTCACTTAGTGTGGATGAATATTTGCTGAAGCCATTCTCGGCAGGGCATCTTACCGAACTGCTCACCAGAATACGTGCCCAGATGGAGGCTGAGATTGCGGAACGGGAGGACGTACAGCAACTGCGTGAACACTATCGCACCAGCATGCCTTTATTACAGGCTGATTTGATCGCGACTTTGCTGCATCGCCAGAAATCCTCTTCCTACATTTTAAGCCGGGCAAGCCAGTGCGGACTGGAACTGAAAGGTAAACGTTATGGTATATCGATTCTGACGCTGCATCCATCGGAAGATCCGGAACTGAAGCTGTTTGCTGCTCTTAATATAGCCGCGGAAGTCTGGACAGATCACCAAGCAGGATATGCTTTTATGCATCAGGAGAGTGTTGTATTACTCTACGTGGAACCGCTGGGTGAGTCAGAGGCAATCGGAGAGGCAGAGAAGCTGCAGCAGCAGGCGCTGGAAAATGTGGTGCGCAGCATCCGCCACTATTTACGTGTTCCAGTAACCATTGGGTCGAGTCGTTTTGTGAACACCCTTCCCGATGTGAAACATGCCTATGAAGATGCAATGCTGGCGCTGGATTACCGGCTTGTACCCGGAACGGATTCCCTGATCTACATTGCCGATGTAGAGCGTCAGGCCGCAGGAAAGCTGCGTTTTGATGAATTGAAACAACAGACATTAACCCGCTGTTTGAAGGCTGGAACGCAGGCAGAGCTGGAAGAAGGGCTACAGATCATTTTCCGGGAAATTACGGTGGAGCATGGGAGAAGTGATATTCAGCTGTACTTGATCGAAGTATTAACGACGGTATGGAAGGCTGCGCAGGCCTCGGGTGAAGAGATGGAGGATATATTCGGCGCTGGATTCCAGTTGTATACGGATTTGTTCCGACTGCCGGGTCTGTCTGAGGCACAGCATAAGGTGAGCGAAGTTTGTCTGCTTGTACAGCAGCGGATATCTAGCGGACGCCAGCACGTTTACAAGGATATCGTGGAACAGGCACTTACGTTTACGAAAAAATATTATGCCGATCCGGATCTGTCCATTCAGAAGGTATGCGCACATCTACATATCAGTTCCGGTTATTTTTGCAGCATTTTCAAAAAAGAAGTGCAGCTCACCTTCCTGCAGTATCTGATGCAGATTCGTATGGATGAGGCAAGAGAACTGCTTCGCTCCACGGAGCTGAAGTCGTTTGAAATTGCCGAGAAGGTGGGTTTTGCCGAGCCTAACTATTTCAGCTTTTGTTTTAAAAAACATATCGGGGTCTCGCCCAAAGAGTATCGTAAACAGGCTGCTGCGTCCCCGGAAGGTTCCCTTCAATGAGCTGGAGCACGTTAACCACACGAATGAAATCGGTTGGAGCCAAACTCCGTCTGTATCTGCGCTCGTCCAAGGTCAGCAGTATACGTTCTATTATTACGTGGTCTTTCTCCATCTTCATTGTACTGGTTCTCACAATTATGGCGATATTGCTACATGACAAGTTCACGCAAGCTGCCGAGCGCAGTGCAGAGCTATCCACAAGACAGATTGTGGATCAGGTCAGTTATAACCTGGAGGATTACGTGCGAAGCATGTCCCATCTGTATCGTGCCATTGAGGAACATATGTTGCGGGACGGAACATGGGAAGCAGAGCAGGTGGATAAACAGCTGGATACCTTGCTTAGCAGCCGGGAAGATATCATTTCCATTACGCTACTGGATGCGGATGGACAACTGCTCAAGAACAGACCTGCCGCCGCGTTGAAACGCAGCGCTCATGTCACCCAGCAAGGATGGTTTCAATCTGCATTGCGTGTACCCAATCACCTGAGCTTTTCCTTACCGCATATTCAGAATATGTATGCTGGCCCTTATAAGTGGGTCGTTTCGATGAGCAAAGGTATCACCATTAAACAGCGGGGGAAGGAGCAGCAAGTCATTTTGCTGGTCGATATCAATTTCAAGCAAATGGATGAACTGAGCAGTCGGGTCAGCCTGGGGCAACGGGGTTACGTCTACATTATTGATGAGAGTGCAGGCAACATTGTGTACCATCCGCAACAACAACTCATGTATATGGGGTTGAAAACAGAAAATATCGAGCAGGCGTTGGTAGCTACGGGCAGTTACGAAGACGAGGCTGATGGGCAGAAAAGGCTGAACACGGTAAAGTCGGTGGCGAATATTGGCTGGAAAATCGTCGGCGTGGCTTATCTGGACGAGATTATGACGACACGTCAGGAAGTGAATGGCTATCTGATTCGTGTGCTGATCATTGTGCTGGTGCTTGTCATTGTGGTGTCCCTGTTCCTCTCCTCCAGTCTGACTCGTCCCATCCGGCGGATGGAACGCAAAATGAAGGCCGTGGAGCGTGGAGATTTCAACGTGGAGCTACCGACAACGGGGCCGCTTGAGGTCGAGCGTCTGGCGCGCAGGTTTAATCTCATGGTGAACAAAATCCGTAACCTGATGGATGAGATCATCCATGAACAGGAGCAGAAACGCCGTCTGGAGCTGGAGGCGTTGCAGGCTCAGATTAATCCACATTTTCTCTACAATACGCTGAATTCGGTTGTGCGTATGGTGGGCATGAGCCGTAATGATGAAGTCATCACGATGATTACGTCGCTTTCCCGGTTGTTCCGCATCAGTCTCAGTCAAGGCAAAACCATTATTACCATCAGGGAAGAACTGGAGCACGCCCGCCACTACCTGACCATTCAGCAGATGCGATTCAAACACAAGTTCACCTTCACCATTCATGCGGATGAGGAGCTGCTGGACTGCCTGACCGTGAAGTTAATTCTGCAGCCGTTGATCGAAAATGCAATTGTGCATGGCATCGAATACCACATGGATGAGGGAAACATTGAGATTGATGTGCAGCGTGAAGAGCACGTCATTCTGTTCCGCATTACGGATAACGGTGTAGGCATGTCGGAGGAACAGCTCGCGGGATTGCTCAGCGGTCGTCCGGTGGTGAAAAGCGGAGCAGGTTCGGGTGTCGCTGTACGCAATGTACATGATCGCATCCGGCACTATTATGGCGAGGGATATGGGCTTGAATTCGCCAGCGAGCTGGAGGAAGGAACAACCGTATGGATTCGGATTCCTGTTCAGGCAGAGCAGAAGGGGGACGGGATGAATGAAGGACTGTAGCGAAACCAGCAACAACATCAGTAGCGAAAGTAACGAAACTAGTGGCGAAATCAATAACCAGATCAAGAGCGCACGCCGTGTATTGGCCAAAAAAAGCCAGGCAACTCTTCCGGTATCCCCGGAATTTCGGCCGTTCCGGGCCTTGTTCCAGACAGCATCAGCCTGCTGCCTGTTATTATGCGCTGCCTGCGGCATAGAGGAAGCGGATCAACCGGCGCCGCCGCCGCGCATTGCGCTCATTACGCCTGCGGGCACCGGAGAACTCGCCGAAGCGATCCGCCTGGGAGCCGAGGCTGCCGCCAAAGAGCGCGGCGCACGGCTGATCACCGTTGAAGCGTATCCGGTGGATTCCGCTTCGCACACCTCTTCCAATGCGGACTATGTGATAAGTCCGCCACCTGCGAACACAGCGGTTGCTGTTGACCGTGATTTCACTCGCAGTGAGCGTGAGCAGGCGCAGGTTCAGGCAGCGGCTCTCGCACTGAAACAAGGGGCAACAGCGCTGCTCGTCGATCCGCTAAGTGAAGATGCGCTTGGCGATATCATTCGCGAAGCAGAGACAGCAAGAACGGATGGAGGTATCGTGCCCGTTATTGTGCTGAATGATGAGTTCCCTGTTAGAGGCATCACCAGTGTCATCTCAATGGACAATCTCGAAGCAGGTCGTCAGGCTGGTCAGGCGATGGCAGAATTGTTGCAGGGGCACGGTCAGATTGCTTTAGTGGGTCCGGATGCGCTGAATGCAGGCTTGGTTCTCCGGGAGCAGGGGATCAAGGAAGCGTTGCAAAACTATCCAGGCATCAAAATCATCCCCAAATCAGTATGCAACAACCGGGATGCTTGCTGGCAAGCGGTAAAGCAACTACTGGATCAGCATGAGCTAACCGGATTGATTGCTCTTCAAGAGCCGGCCTCGCTCGGGGCAGCGGATGAACTGCATCGGCGCAAGGATGACAGGCCGATCAGCATTGTGGGGTTTGGTAGCGAGCAGCAGCAATTGGAGCAGCTGCAGGAAGGTGTTTTTCAACGATTGATTGTACAGAACGGGTACAGCGCCGGATACTTAGGGCTTAATCAAGCCCTTGCCAAACTGGAACGGGAACATGTGCAGACCCGAGTTATCCT
This sequence comes from Paenibacillus sp. TSA_86.1, assembly GCF_052691815.1. Classification (NCBI taxonomy): domain Bacteria; kingdom Bacillati; phylum Bacillota; class Bacilli; order Caryophanales; family Paenibacillaceae; genus Paenibacillus; species Paenibacillus sp. TSA_86.1. The sequence goes on from NZ_JBQZGE010000001.1 coordinate 141,580, forward strand.
GGAGACCAAGGTGGTTAGTACAGACAATATGTTCTGGATGGATAACCAGAAGCTGTTATTTCCATTTGTGCAATAGAACTGATGAGGATTTCGATAGAACAGATGAAGATATTGTATTCGAAAATAATGTAAACCCTTTCATAATAAAGACATCGGTAAAGCCGAATGAACTTGGGGGAGGTCATTAAGAATGAAAAAGAAAACGTGGATGACATTGATGCTTACGGTATGTATGGCTGTTGCGGCAGGGTGCAGCAACGGGGGGAACAGCACCGGTGAAAGCGGCAGCGCAGGGACCGACAGTGGAACGAAGGCAGAAGCCGGAACGCAGGCTGAAAATCCGAAAATCGGGGTTGCCATCTATAAGTTTGACGATACGTTTATGACGGGAGTACGGAACGCGATGACTGCGGCAGCAGAGGGGATCGCTACCCTTGATATCGTAGACAGTCAGAATGCACAGCCGACCCAGAACGAGAAAGTGGACCTGTTTGTGTCCAAAAAATACAATGCCATGGCGGTGAATCCGGTAGACCGTACAGCAGCAGGTGTCATTATCGATAAGGCTAAAGCGGCGAACATTCCAGTGGTATTCCTGAATCGTGAGCCTGTAGCAGAAGACATGAACAAGTGGGATAAAGTGTATTACGTTGGTGCCAAAGCAGAAGAGTCGGGTACGATTTCCGGTCAATTGATCGTGGATTACTGGAAAGCTCATCCGGAAGCAGATAAAAACGGCGACGGCAAGCTGCAATACGTTATGTTGAAAGGTGAACCGGGTCATCAGGATGCCGAGCTGCGCACCAAATATTCCGTTCAGGCGATTCAAGATGCCGGCATTGAGGTTGAAGCGCTGGCTGAAGATACGGCGATGTGGGATCGGGTCAAAGGACAAGAGAAAATGCAGGCATTCCTTGCTTCTCATGGCGACAAAATTGAAGCGGTGCTGGCGAATAATGATGACATGGCTCTCGGTGCGATTGAGGCATTGAAGGCAGCAGGTTACTTCAAGGATGGCAAATCAATGCCCGTCGTAGGTGTGGATGCTACAGCTCCAGCGATTCAGGCTTTGCAGGATGGTACGATGCTGGGCACGGTGCTGAATGATGCCAAGAACCAGGGAGCGGCAACGGTCGCACTGGCTGCTGTTCTTGCCAAAGGTGAGACACCAACCAAAGAAAATACGAAATTTGATATTACGGACGGAAAATATGTCTGGATTGCCTACAAAAAAATTACGAAAGACAACATTGCCGACGCCCAATAACAGCAGCAGAGAGGGACGTATGTCACCCGGGCAGCGTCCCTTTTTTGCCGGTCAGATGAAAGGGGAAGATACGAGATGCAGTCACCTTATCTGCTGGAGATGAACGGGATTTCCAAAGCATTCCCCGGCGTGCAGGCACTCAGCGAAGTTACACTGAAAGTGAAGCCGGGAACCGTTCATGCGTTGATGGGCGAGAATGGAGCGGGTAAGTCAACCTTGATGAAATGTTTGTTCGGGATGTATCGTCCCGATGCTGGCTCGGTTCGCATGGATGGAAAGGATGTAGAGATTCCCCATTCCAAGGCCGCGCTACAGCATGGCATATCCATGATTCATCAGGAACTTAATCCGGTTCCGCACCGTCCAGTGATGGAAAATATATGGTTGGGGCGTTTTCCGATGAAAGGCCTGTTGGTCGATGAGAAACGGATGTATACCGATACGCTCGCACTGTTCCAGGATTTGAATCTGGATATTGATCCGAAGGCGCTTGCCGGAACGTTGTCTGTATCCAAGATTCAATCGATGGAGATTGCGAAAGCGGTATCCTTCCACTCCAAAGTCATTGTGATGGATGAACCTACCTCATCCCTGACAGGTAAAGAAGTAGAGCAACTGTTTACGATCATCAACAAGTTGCGAAGCCGCGGCGTGTCGATCATCTATATCTCGCACAAGATGGAGGAAATTTTGACGATTTCCGATGAAGTGACCATTATGCGAGATGGTTTGGTCGTAGGTACCTGGGATGCAGCGGATCTGACGACAGATCTGATCATTACCCGAATGGTTGGGCGTGATCTGAGCGAACGATTCCCGGAACGGCTCAATGTACCTGGCGAGGTCATTCTTCAGGCAGAGGGGCTGACATCCAATCAGCCGAATTCGTTCCGGGATGTCACCTTTCATTTACGCAAAGGGGAGGTGCTTGGCATTGGCGGTTTGGTTGGCGCACAGCGGACGGAGCTGATGGAGTCCTTGTTCGGTTTGCGTGGACTCGCTTCAGGCACGATCTCTATTCATGGGCGCAAGGTCAAGATTAACTCGCCTTCAGCAGCCAAACGTCATAACATAGCGTTGTTGACCGAAGAACGACGAGTGACCGGGATTTTCCCCGTGTTGTCGGTCTATGAGAATACCATTATTGCAAGCCTGGGTCGCTACCAAAATCGGTTGGGGTTGCTTGACGAGAAGAAGGGGCGAGAAGAGGCACGAGAGCAGACGCAGAAGTTTAGAACCAAAACGCCTTCTGTTAACACCTTGATTCGAAACCTTTCTGGAGGAAATCAGCAGAAGGTGCTGTTAGCCCGCTGGCTCTTGACTAACCCGGAAATTCTGTTGCTTGATGAACCAACCCGCGGAATTGACGTAGGAGCCAAGTTCGAAATCTATACAATCATTACTGAACTGGCCCGGCAAGGCAAAAGTATTATCATGATCAGCTCGGAGATGCCTGAACTGCTGGGGATGTCAGATCGCATCATGGTCATGAGCGAAGGGCGCCTCACCGGTATTGTAGACGGAGCCGAGGCTACGGAGCAGCATATTATGAGGCTGGCCGCGCAGCAGCGGATGGCTGGTCAGGAGGAACACAAATGAATACAACCCTTGTTCATCAAGTGAAGCAGTATGTAACGCAGCGTGCTATTTTTATCGTGCTGATCCTGCTTGTCATCGGCATCGCCATTGCCGATCCGAACTTTCTCGCTTTTTCCACCTTGCGGGACATTCTGCAGCAATCCTCCACTCGTGCCATTATCGCACTAGGGGCGGCCTTCATTCTGGTAACGGGAGGCGTTGATCTTTCTGCCGGTCGTGTCGTTGGTCTAACAGCCGTTGTATCGGCCTCTATGTTACAGATTGATACGTATGCCAATCGATTTTTTCCGGATCTTCCACAATTATGGGTGGGGTTGCCGATCCTGATCGGTATTATAGCCGGGGTGCTTGTTGGATTAGTGAATGGTATTATCGTCGCCAAGCTGCATGTGCCGCCTTTTATCGCAACGCTCGGCACGATGGTGGCTGTGTACGGACTGAACTCAATCTATTTTGATACAGAGCCGAACCAGTCACAGCCGATCGGCGGGCTTAGATCGGATTTTACCACGATAGGTTCAGGTTACATTGATCTCGGTGGAGGATATTCGATTCCCTATATTGTGCTGATTGCCATCGGCGTTGCGCTGATCTGCTGGGTTGTGTTTAACAAAACACGTCTGGGTAAAAATATGTATGCCATTGGCGGAAACATTCAGGCCGCCCACGTATCGGGCATTCATGTCGCTCGGAACTTGATTGCGCTATATGCAATTGCCGGGGGACTCTACGGGCTGGGAGGCGTACTGGAAGCAGCTCGTACCGGCGGAGCAACAAACAATTATGGGAATATGTACGAACTGGATGCCATTGCTGCATGTGTTGTTGGCGGTGTATCCACGGCTGGAGGTATTGGAACCGTACCTGGCGTCATGGCGGGGGTGCTGATCTTCGGCGTTATCAACTACGGTCTCACCTTTATCGGGGTAAGTCCTTACTGGCAGCTGATTATCAAAGGATTAATTATTGTTGCAGCCGTGGCATTTGATATTCGCAAATATATGGCTAAGAAATAATACAGATCATCATCTATTTTCTTCCAGAGTGATATCACTTATATGGAAAAGCAGCAAAGAAGCCAGCCCTCACACGGTAGAGAGCTGGCTTTGTATATTTTACGAGGAAGTATACATTTCAATGAATAGGAGCTGCAATGCTGATATGCACGTTTTTATATTACAATTGCTTCATATGCCCTGTTCTTTTTAAAAATTATACATCCTTGCGAATTTTATCAGCTTCCAATAATCGACAACATCAGCTAATCATAATCGATATAATATTTGTGAATATGTTATTAGTGTGACTTTTGTCTAAGGGGGCGAGGCTGTTTGCTAAGTTACACAATGAAGATGGTGATATTCCCACTAGGTTGCCTGCTTGTCATTGTATCCTCAATTATATTGGGACAAACAGCGCATCCGGTCTTGATGATGCTTACAGGTATTTTGCTGATCATGAGTATATGGGGAGAGCGACGTTATCCATTTTTAAGAATGATACAATGGTTGATCCTCGGTGCATTTCATTATTTCAGTCAATTGAACTGGTGTAATTTGCTCTATTATATGCTTATTATTTCAATGATTCAGAACAAACAGCAAATAATACAGAGCTTGCCGATTTCACTGCTGCTCATGCTCCAGTATACGATCATACGACTGTCTTATGTTCCAACGGATGCTTACACTTTACTGGTGTCTTTATTTGATCTGCTGACCTCGGTAGTGGTTATCGTTCTATACCATACGCTCATGAACAGTGAGTCCGAGAAACAGAAACTCCGGAAAAAAAATCAATTTCTTACCCTTCATGATCCGCTTACAGGATTGCTGAATTATGAAGGATATATGAAGGTGCTTCATCGGACGCTGGAGGAAGAACGATCTTTCCTCTTGGTTCTTTTGAATGTCAATAATTTCAGTGGATATAAGAAAGGATCAGATGATCCCTGGTGCGCAGTCATTAAGGGGATCGGAACAAAGATCACCGATCAGTTTCCCGAAGCTTATGGTGTATCAAGGTATGCAGGTGACCGATTCGCTGTGGTGTTGCCGCAAATACGCCATATCGAAGAGCGGATATCCTCTTTGCTGTCCAATCAGCTGCAGGGATTGCAAGTAAGTTATAGCATATCTCGTTATCCGAAACTATCACAAACCTTGCAGCAATTCATGACGACAGCGGAAGATCAGCTGATCCAACAGCAGCGCAGCCAGTGGATTAAAAATGAAGAGGAAGTATTTCGTTCCGAGAGACTGCGAGCTGTAGGTGAGCTTGCTGCAGGCATGGCGCATGAGATACGAAACCCACTTACTGCGATTCGGGGGTTTTTGCAGCTGTCGCGCGGGCAAGCCTTCAATATTGCACCGTGGTATGAAGTTATTATGAGCGAGGTAACCAGAGTCACCGATTTAACGGGGGAGTTTTTGCAATTTTCCAAGCCACAAGTCCATCATATGAAACCGGAGAAGCTGGCACATTGCCTGGAGCGGGTCATGTCGTTGACCGAATCGGATGCTGCCTCAAGAGGGCATCGGATTACACTTCATGTGAAGGATGAGTCGGTTTATGTGAACATGGATCGGGATAAAATTGTACAAGTTCTAATCAATCTGATTCGTAATGCATTTGAAGCGATGTCAGACCCCGGCGAGGTACATATGTACATGATGCAAGAAGGGGACAAGGTATTAATCTCAATAGCGGATACGGGCAGCGGAATTCCCGAGAGTTCGTTAACCGAGATTTTTAACCCGTTTTTTACGACAAAAGAGGAAGGCACGGGACTGGGTCTTGCGCTTTGTCAAAAAATTGTTCAGGATCATAACGGTAAAATTACCGTACAAAGTGAGATGGGCGCAGGTTCCACCTTCACCTTACAGCTGCCTGTTGAGACGGATAAATTGTAAGTGTTATATGCCAGACCAGCGCAAAAAGGGGGAATCAGTCTTGCTGGGGATGTTATCCATATGGAATAAAGAAGGGCTGTCCTGCGGATATCCATCGGTCATTGATTATGATCAATCATCGATGGCGATCCGGGCAGCCCTTATTCGCGTCTTAGCCTATTTATAGTGACGTATCATGTGACGTGTCTCTTGGTCTGGGAGAAGGGGAGATCGATAACTTGCGCCACAACCATTCGACTGGCCCTAGTTGATATTTGCGTAGCCAGAGGTGGGAGAAAAGCATTAAGAACAGACATATGACAAGCCACATCAACAAAATAAACAGGGAAGAGGGGCGTCCGCCCAGGCCAAGCCCCCATCCATAGAAGATCACAGAAGCGATGATATTTTGTGCAATGTAACAGCTCAGTGCCATCTTGCCAATCTCACCAAAACGCTCAAACAGCTTGGGGAGAAAGCCTTTTTCCAAAAAGCAGGCGATCATTCCGAGATAACCCAGTGTAAGTACAGGAGCGCTGATATAGCGTACCCAAATATCCATAATCCCTCCGGGAACAAGCAGGAGCAGGTTCAGGGGAATGCCTGCCGCAAGCCCGGTAATCATCAGTTTCCGACGTTTGAGGCGTCCAGACTCATCGTTGGAGAATATCCCTGTCCGCATAAACAACGCTCCCAGCAGAAATAAAAAGATATTCAGCGGGATGATGGCAATCGATTCTGCACGGAAAAATCCGAAGTTGTTCAAACGAAACATGACTTGCTCCCACCACGTTCCGGAAGTGTACAGCTGTGTAATGGTATTCATACCGTTGAAGGATGAACCGGACTCGAATGCCAGCAGGGCTGTAATTCCTGTCACTCCGATTACATGTATGCTCCCCGCGATTCCCAGCATCGTCAGCACAAAGCGTCTGGAGCGATGAATGATGAGGGAAACAATCATCCCTGTGATGGCATAACTCATCAGCACATCATATTCCATGACGAGAGTGTAGTGCAGCAATCCGTCCAGCAGCAACAGTGCGCATGACCAGATGTATACACCGGGCCATGCATAGCCTTCACGAACGGCTTTTTGACGTTTTAATTCCATGCCGGCTCCAAACAGCAGAGTGAGCATACCTAGAAATTTTCCATTCACCAAGATAAGCATGGTGGTCTGTATCAAACGATCTCCTGAATTCCACCACGGTTCAAGAGCGTTGCCGAATACAAGGTTCAGATCACCAAGATAAGCAAAAATCCAGATGTTGGTTCCCAAGGTCCCGATAATGGCAAAACCTCGAAGGATGTCCAGTAAGGCAATCCGTTTCATGAAGTCCTCCTTTTTTTGGCACATATGAATTAAAAACAATATAACACATATGTACTAAAAAGAAGTATTAAATTTTAAGGTACATCAGGTTTATGGGGAAGTGGTCATTTGTGATTCGCATTTTAATGATTCGTAATTTGGAAAATATGGTATTATCTATTGAATCCAGTATAATCTCAGAGGCAAGCTAGTTTATCGTATGTATTGCAGATTTAAGTCAAAAAGGAGGCATCAGTGTGATTAAAAAACAATCTCTCAACCTTACAACGATGAAGTGGAAAACGATCGTAGCTGCTTTTCTGGCAGTAATGCTATTTATGTTGTCCGTTGTCCCGGCTCTTGCAGCTTCTCCAGGAAAAACCGTAAATGCATCAGCCAAACTAGCTTATAACCTCAAAGGACTCAAGTTTGACCGGGTGGTGCAGAAAGCTTATATAGCAGACAAGTACGTATACGTAACGCAGCGGGTGAATACGACATGTCAACTTTCCAGACTACTAATCAAAGGTAATAATGCCGAATACGTGGATCATATGACGATTACAAACAGCGGGCATTGCCAGACGTTGGACATGTATACGTATAACGGATCGAACTATTTTTATTTTAGTTCCAAAGCGGATTCATCATCTGATAATGTCTGGTCCCTTCAGGTAGCGAGACTTCAATATTCGGCTGGTAAAACTGTAGACTATACCGATCTTCATCGGTTTACTTATATGAACTATGCAAATAAAAAGGGTTCGAAGCAGGGAACAACGTATCGAGTAGATGGCGGTGGCAACAGCAACTACACCGTGTTCCGGATTCAGACGAGGGAAGGCGGAAAGTCAAACACGGATAAGGTAGTCTGGTCTGTGTATGATACGGCTGCATTAAACAGGTTGCTTGATCAGAACAAGCAGGTTCGCATGGACAGCCCTGCGGCAATTAAAGCAGCAGTCTCCAGTTTTACACAGTCGGGTAGCGGAATTATTCGGCCAAATGGTTCTTTCCAAGGGGTAGACTTGCTGGGTAAGACTCAAATATTTACATCTGGTGGGGCAGAAGGAGATACGCCTCAGATGGCTAAAATCTCAAGTTCAGGCACGTATCAGTCTCTTGTAAAAATAACGAATGTCGGAAAACATGAGATCGAGGGTGTACAGACGAAGAACGGGAACGTTTATTTTCTGATTGTGGCCGATCCTGGAAACAAAAAGAATGGGCAGAAAATATACTACGTAACAGATAGCGTATTTTAAGGAAGATTTTGTTGACTCTGAGAACTACACTGCGATATCCATCTATATAATATGAAAATGAGTATTTTGGCCGTTGTCCTTGCTCTGAAGGTATAGAGCAAAGGCGGCGGCTTTTGGGCCTTATGGAAGATTTGACCTGCTCACTACAGTTGTGCTACATTGTTATTAACTATTTGTTAATAACAAAATGTTAATAACAGAATGAGGTGCATGAATCATGTCTCATGGAGACAAAGCGCTTGACCCAGTCAACATTAGCGAAGAAGAGTTTTTAAAAACCTATGATGCCGGAGATTACGAACATCCCTCGGTTACTGTGGATATGCTCGTATTTACGATCCGAAGCGAAGAACAGGAAAATTACCGTAAGCTGGCGGAACCGGAGCTTGGTTTGCTACTAATTCGCAGGGGCGGTCACCCCTACTTGGGGCAGTGGGCGCTGCCAGGGGGATTTGTCTCCATGGAGGAATCACTGGAGGATGCGGCCCGGCGGGAATTGCAGACGGAGACAGGACTGGACGATATCTATCTGGAGCAGCTGTACACATGGGGAGATGTAGGTCGCGATCCGCGCACACGGGTCATTAGTTGCTCTTATATGGCCCTAGTGGACAGCAGTGAGCTGGAGCTACAGGCGGGTGATGATGCCAGCGACGCAAGCTGGTTCCGGATAGAGCAGAAACTCATCGAAGAGAAACGTCATATTCATGAACGTGGCCGGGTGACAGAGCGCAGGCTGCAGCTTATTTTGAGCAATGAAACAGAACAGTTGTCGGCCGTTGTGGAAACCAAAGAGCAGGTAGAAGGGCGAGTACGGAATAGCAAGTTGAGTTTAGTGGATGTTCAAGGGATCGCATTCGATCATGCCCAAATTATTCATTACGCGCTGGAGCGGTTACGTTCCAAAATTGAATATACGGATATCGCGTTTAATCTGATGCCGGAGAAATTTACGTTAACGGCGTTGCAGAAAGTATATGAGATTATTAGCGGCAAAAAACTGCTGGCAGCTGCATTTCGGCGCAAAATGGCAGACTGGGTGATGGAGACGGGTGAATATGCAAGTAGTGCCGGTCATCGGCCATCCCGGTTGTACCGATTAAATCCGGAGAGGGAAACATTGTAGTTGGGATGAGGACGAGTCATGGCGTTGTTCTACAAGAAGTAAGTAAGTAAGTAAGTAAGAGAGGTGATATGTATGGAAAAGTTTACGTATTTCTGGCGGACAGCTTCACCGTTCTCCCAGTGGTTTCTGGCTGATTTCACGGTGAACGGGATTCAGTATACAAGTGCCGAGCAATATATGATGCATCAGAAAGCACTGCTCTTTGGCGACCAGAACAATGCAGACAAAATGATGAAAACTCGTTCGGCTTCGGTACAAAAAAAGCTGGGCCGACAGGTCGCAGGTTTTAACCAGACGGTATGGGAAGGCGAGTGCCAGCGCATTGTCTATGAAGGCAATCGGGCCAAGTTTACACAGAACGAAGATCTGCTGGCTGCTCTACTTGCCACCCGTGGCACAACACTCGTGGAAGCGAGCCCGGATGATCGGATCTGGGGTGTGGGGCTGGCGGAGGAAGATCCGCGTATTCGTAACCGAAAAACATGGCGGGGAACGAACTGGCTTGGCGAGATTCTGACTCGTCTAAGAGAAGAGATCGGAAGTGATTACAATATGAGTAATGTAGATAACTACAACAAAAACAATAATTCAGATAGTAAGACGGATGAGTCTCGTAAGTCTAACGCATCAGCAGGTGGTAATCGTGTTAACTCACGTTCTGGACGTTCGCGTATTGCACATCAAACGCTGGAGATTCTGGAAGAAGGCTTGTACGTAAACGGATATGACCGTGCGGTTCATATTAAGGAAGACATGGAGCAAGCCATTCAGAATTCGGTTCTCTATCGGCCTTTGGAGCTTTCTGAACTTCGGGAAAAGCTACGTCAAGAAGGGCGTACAGGAGAGTTAGCTACATCAAGACAACTCCAGCAGGATACCGAATCTATTGCAGATCATGGAAAAACAACGCGGATCGAAGTAACCAGTGAAACGACACTTGCAGCAGCAGCTCGTCTGACCCTGGAGGAAGGAAGAACGGATGTTGTCTGTCTGAATTTTGCATCTGCAAAAAATCCGGGCGGTGGTTTCCTCGGCGGAAGTCAGGCTCAGGAGGAAAGCTTGGCGCGGGCAGCCGGACTGTACCCATGTATTGCACAGATGCAAGAAATGTACGAGTACAATCGTAAGCAGCGTTCCTGCCTGTATTCGGATCATATGATCTATTCTCCTGAGGTTCCCGTAATCAGGGACGATTTTGACCGATTGCTGGATCAATATTACACAACCTCATTTATCACCGCTCCGGCCGTAAATGCAGGCGTTGTCAGAGAGCGGAACGAAGCGACGGATGAAGAGATCAGGTTGGTCATGAAGCAGCGCATTCGATACGTGCTGGAGGTTGCAGCTACCCAAGGTCATCGAACCATCGTGCTGGGCGCCTTTGGCTGTGGTGTTTTTCGGAATGAACCGGCACAGGTGGCAGCGTATTTTAATGATGTACTGGTTGATGAAGGATACAAGAACTACTTTGATCACATCGTATTTGCCATTTATGACCGGAGTGCAGGACAGCGAACGTTGGAAACTTTCAAGCGCTTACTCTGATAAATTGAGCAGGGGAAGTAGGAGAGCAAGATGTTATGTAGACATCATGTAATAGAACGGACGTTACTGTAACGCCTGATTTGCAGCGCGCAAAATAAACAGGAAGTTTGGAGTCTCAATAGTGAGATGTGATAGGGCAAGGAAGAGAAAGGGTGAGCTAACATGCAATTTCATGAAAGACAGCAGGATTTGTTTGAACTGGAGGAACAATACGCACTGGCACACTGCATATCCGCCGATGCGAGAATGGGTAAAGGAATCGCGGTGCAATTCAGAGAGCGGTTTGATCTACAGGCTCTTCAGGAGCAAGCGAAGCTGGGGCCGCTGGAGATTGGGCGATGTTATCCGGTTGGAAGAACACTGAATCTTGTGACCAAAGCCAAATTTTCGAATAAACCTACGTATTCATCATTAACCCAGGCCGTCGAGTCTATGCGGGATGTCTGCTTGGAGCAGGGAATTACCCAACTGGCTATGCCTCGAATTGGTTGTGGGCTGGACAGGTTGAAGTGGGAGAAAGTAAGTGTGATTATCCAGAATACATTTGCGGAGATGAATATCGAGATTGTTGTATGTACAGTATGAGCGAATATGCTCGGTATGACGGATGTAAAATAAAAAAACCTCAGCTGGGTAAGGACGCGCGCGAGATACAGAGGTAAGACTTATTACGGAGTCTGATCCCTGTATTGATTGAGTCTGGAGCATGAGCGATATGCGCTCTGTGCTCTTGCAAACGCGCTTCCGTTACCGAAGCGAGGTTTTTTTGTTGTTTTTACTCGTAGGCGAAGCTGGGTTTATTTTTTGGAAAACATCTCTTTTGCTTCATCCAGAGCCATCTTGTTCCCGATAGAAGAATAATCAAGCCACGGCTGTGCCCCGATCGGGTACACATGACCTGCTTTGACCGCTTTCAGTCCCTGCCAGATCGGATTGCTTTGCAGTTCCTTGAACATCGTTTGTGCTTCATCGCCCGAGTTGACCACAACAAAGATCGCATCTGCATCATAGTCCGGCAACACTTCACGTGAAACGACCTGATATGGTTTGGAAGTGTCCATTTCTTTGATACCTTTGGCTGGAGTCAGATCAAGATCATCATATAAAATAGGGCCCATAGGACGGCGTGTGCTGAATACGCGTAATTCCTTGGCTGTGACACGAATGGCCATGACGGTGCCGTCACCGATCTGATCATGAATCAGCGATTTGACTTCCTTCGTTTCGGCCTCGTAGTCCTGGATATATTGCTTCGCTTCTTTCTCGCGGTTGACCAGCTTGCCAATCTCTTTCAGGTGATCCCGCCATGTTCCATCGTCCAGATTGAACACATGTACAGGGGCAATTTTTTCGAATTTGGTCACATCCTTACCGGAAAACTCCTCATCCAGATAGATGACATCCGGTTTAAGGGCAAGCAAGGCTTCCATATCCGGGTCTTTGACCGGGCCGAGTGGTGTCGTATCTTTCAGGCGATCAGCCACATGGGACAGAAAACCTTTCGCTTCCCCGCCGATGACAGAACCGACAGGCGTGATCCCGAGGGAAAGCAAATCATTGGTCAGGTGGATGGACATGGATGCGATACGTGGTTCACCTGAAGCTGCATTACTCTTTGAATTGTCTGTCGAGGTGTTAGTAGTTGTGTTTGAATCGCCAGATCCTGTTGTGGACGTTTTCGTTGTTCCGCAGGCTGCGAGTACCAGCACCAAACTGATGGTTAACATAAGCATTAGATTTTTTTTCAACATGGTTGTCATTCTCCTTGAACATCTCATGGATGGGATCGATTTTTTGATGTAACTAAATGGGTCGAAATTCTTGGGATGGAGCCTTTTATAATCATTTGGTTCGTACCAGCAGGTATAAAAAATAAGGTGCGCCAATCGCGGCGACAACAACGCCCGCTGGAATAGCATTTGGTGCAAATATCGTCCGGCCGACTGTATCGGCGGCTACCAGAATGAGCATGCCGATCAGTCCTGCAGCCGGAATCAAGTGCCGGTGCATCGGTCCGACCAGTCTGCGGGCCAGATGAGGGGCAGCCAGACCGATGAAGCCGATGCCTCCAGACATAGATACACTGACCGCAGACAAGGCCACGGAGCAGAGCAACAGCAGGATGCGCCGGGAACGCACAGGTGTGCCGATGCTGGTGGCAGCGGCATCGCCTAGATGGAAGGCATCCAAGGTTTTGGAGCGGCTCCAGATGTAGGCGATACAGAGCACGGCCCAGGGAAGCAAAGCTTGTACATGAACCCAGTCACGACCCCACACACTGCCTGCAAGCCAGCGTGCAGCGAAGGAATAGGTGTCCTCGTCCAGACGCAGTGACAGATAGAGCGTGAGTGCATGGAATCCGGCGGCAACAGCGATGCCGACCAGAATAAGTTTAATCGGTGATACACCGCTGTTTTTGTCATAGGACAGCAGCATAATGATCAGGGCCGCAGCCACACTTCCGGCAAAAGCAAAGAGCGGAATCAGCAGAGCCACCGAGGTGTCCAAGCTGAACGACAGGCTGACAAAGACAATTAATCCAAAAGCGGCTCCCGCATGCAAGCCCAGAATTCCCGGGTCAGCAAGTGCGTTACGTGTAATACCTTGCAGGGCTGCACCTGAAATACCCAGCCCGGCCCCGGCAAGAACCGTGACCAGAATGCGGGGCAGGCGATAATCCAACAGGATGATCTGATCCTGTTCGCTTCCTTGTCCAAGAAAGGTTTGGATAACAGCCAGAGGAGATACACGAACCGTACCTGTATTCAGACTGATGAGGATCACCAGGACTGCAAGACAGAGCAGAACGATGCTGACGATGATCGCCCTTTGGCCACGAGAGGTTTGATTGAACTTCTCTAAAGGGAATCTGACGACAGATTTCATTCCCCGTTTCATCACTACAACGCCCTCCTTTCCTTGCGGGCCAGATAGAGGAAGAACGGTACGCCGACAAAAGCAACCATGATGCCTACGGCCAGTTCCTGAGGCGGATTCACAATTCGTGCACCGAGATCGGCGAGTACAAGTAGAATGGCCCCGAGCAGGGATGACATGGGAATGATCAGCCGATAATCTACCCCTACCAGTTTGCGAGACATATGAGGGATAACCAGCCCTACGAATCCAATCGAACCTACAGCGGAGACGGACACCCCCGCGAGTACAACGACAGCAGCAAGGGCAAGAAAGCGAGTCCAGCGCAGGTTTATCCCGAGATTAATGGCGATCTCTTCCCCCAGAGACATGAGCGAGACACGCCGGGCGAGCGGCATGGTGAACAACAGTGTAAGCAGCAGTACCGGCAGTATCAGTTTCAGGTGCCGCCATTCAATACCTCCAAAACCACCCGCGTACCAGAAGGCCAGATCCTGGCTCAGGTCAAAATAAATGGCGACCCCGGTGCTCAGTGAACCGAGCATAGCGGCAATCACTGCACCAGCCACCGTGAGTCTAATGGAGCTCAGGCCCCCTGGGGCAGCCATGCCAAGCAGGAAGATGAGCACGGTGCCGAGCACTGCTCCTATAAACGATAAAAGCATAATCCAGCCGTAAGGTAATCCTGGCCAGAAGGCAAAGCTTAATGCCACAACAAACGTTGCTCCGGCATTAATGCCGAGGATACCGGTGTCTGCCAGCGGATTGCGGGTAATGCCTTGCATTAAGGCTCCAGCAACAGCAAAAGCGGCTCCGATGATAGCGGCGGCCAGCACTCGTGGCAGTCTCAATTCATGAATGATCTGATGAGACGTCAGGGAAGGGCTATATTGAAACACGGCAGTCCAGACCGTTTCCAGTGTTAATCCCTTGGCCCCCAATGAGATGGCAACAAACATACTGATCAGCAGGATCGCGATGGCGGACAGAAACATTAGACCAACGGTGACTGCGGATCGTTTAACATGAGACGGACGCTGAGGTAGTCCCGGATGTCGGATACGGGTCACTCCTTTATAACAAATAACATCTTTCGTTGTTATTGATTATCATTATCAATTAGTGATTATTATAAAATCTTAATCCAGGCCCGTACATGGCATAAATTAAGATTTAGGAAATGGACATTTTTTAGATTACAAAAGTACAGGCTTGTTCGTCAACATCGAGAGCGCTTCCTCGAGCTGGATGTTGATGGAATATGGGGCGTAGACAACCCAAGCGTTCCAATCCACAAGATGAACTCGGCCGCTGCGAACGGCGGGATGACTATTCCATAACGGATCATTTTTTAATTTTTGCAGCAGTGTTGCTGGGTTATGCAGGTTGTCTGTTGCAAGCACAAGCACATCGGCTTCCAGACCGTCCCATTGTCCGGGGGTAAAGGGCATCCAGTTGAAGCCAATCCCGGGAGCTTTGCCTTGCAGTTCAGCCTGAATTCGCTCAGGTGCAGCGAGTTGTAACGTGCGGTAGAATACATGACCGAAGTTACGGTGGCTGTACATTCGGGGGCCCTTGGCTGTTAACGTACCTACAGCTATAGTCAGACCGCCAGCCTGTTCTCTGATCTTCTTACGGGCACGCTCTGCTTTGCGTTCGTGTCGATCCATCCATTCTTTTGCCGCCTGAGTCCGATCTACAATCGAAGCGATTCGTTCCAGATGGCCGAACATGTCGGTCTGGTTCCACGGAATGGTAATAATGGGCGCAACATCACCAATATGCTCCATTGCTTTAGCCGTAGCGTTATCTTTAGTCAGAATCAGCTCAGGATTCACATCGAGAAAGGCCTGTCGTCCCTGTTCCCAAGGTTCATACGCATGAAAAGGCAGCTTCAGCGATTGAGGCAGATGTGGCAGATGGCCTTGTATCTGGGCAGCACATGGGGTGATGCCGAGCGTCATCAGATGATCGGTATACGGATAAGACAGTGACATAATGTTGCGATGAACCTGCTTGGCATAAGAAGTTGGGGAATAACCCGCATAGTTGCGAAAACGTCTGCTGAAGTAAAACTCGTCGCGGTAACCGACCTCACGCGCAATATCACGAATACGCAGATCCGAGGTCAGCAGCATTTCCTTGGCCCGATTCATGCGCAGATGAGTAATATATTCAGTCGGATTTTTTTGCATCCGGCTTTTGAACAGCTGGGAGTAATACGACGGATGCATGCCCGCCAGTTCAGCGAGTGTATCCAGCTTGATCTCATGCATATAATGCTGCTGCACATATTGAAGTGTAGATTTGAGCCAGGACTCGGGATCTTCCTGTTCCTGCTCTTCGGCAGATCTCGGATGCTCTTCAGGCCAGAGCATATAGAGCAGTTCGGTGAGTAACAATTGTGTTTTGATCTCACGGGATGCTGTTTCGTCATCGGGATGTGCGAGTTCAGTCAGCTGGGAGGCGATTCGTTGAATGCCGTAAAAGGGACCTTGAATCCATCCCGTAACGGGTAAATGAAGTTCACGTTCATAGATGCGCCTTGCTTCGGTTTTCTCTGTCACTCGAAACAGGTCAAATTCAAGCATGTATAGCTCGGCATCGTGATCGGCATCCGACACAAGTTCCAGACGGGTTCCGGGTGGGTACAAACAGGCCGATTTGCGTACGACACGGGATGGCTCGGTATCCACAATCTGCGTTCCCGTGAACCGATGCAGGTAGATGAAGGTATGATGCGGGAGTTCATCCACCTGCCACTGGAAGCGCTGCTGTGTGTTAATATGCTCTACCCGTCGAAGTTCAACCAGGGCATGGTTCAAGAACTGGTGAAGTTCATCTCGAGCCGTTGCATGTGTCGAGTGAGTAGGGCTATTAGCCAAGCGTGTAGGGCCATGATTAGAAGCGAGACCATTCGTTTGCTTGGATACGGACCGTGGAATATCGGCCAACGTATCGGTGTTTATTTTTTTCGGAGTAGTCTCCGTTGTTAGTTGTTGTGTATTTATATGATTTACATCGCCACGAGGGCTCACAGTCAGCTTGTCGTCTGAAGGTATGCGGTTATGGCCTTGGTTTGGCTCCGTGATCATGGCGTACCTTCCTTTCATTGGGGTCCATATGTTCTTCTAAAGGGTACATGTGCTCATGGTTTGTCTCCAAATCATCTTAGCAAATCTGCTGCGGAAATGAAATGTGGTGAAGAAAAGCAGGCTTTTCTGACGAAAACGTTTCTTTTTGGTAAAATAAGAGAGATACCATGTTGGCTGGTCTGAATCATGAACCTTGTAACACTCAATCTGTAGTAGGGAGGATGTACTTATGACACAGACAGCAGGACGGGATAAGGTACGGTGGGGCATTATGGGCACGGGATGGATTGCATCCCAGTTTGCCAAGGATTTGGAGCATGCCGGAAATGCGGAGAAAGCAGCGGTCGGTTCTCGAACTGCAGGCAGTGCGGAGAAGTTTGCAGCCGAATATGGTTTTGAACGCGCTTACGCTTCATATGATGAATTACTGCGTGATCCTGAGGTGGATATCATCTACGTGGCAACCCCTCATCCGGTACATAAGGAAAATGTGATGGCCTGCCTCGAAGCGGGTAAAGCGGTACTCTGTGAGAAGCCCTTTGTGATGAACTCGCGTCAACTGGAGCCATTGGTGGAAACGGCGCGAGAGCGGAAGCTTTTTCTAATGGAGGGCATGTGGACACGATTCCTGCCGCCGGTTGCCCAGGCAAGGGCCTGGATTGCCGAAGGGCGCATTGGTGAAGTGCGGATGGTTCATGCTGATTTTGGGTTCCGCATTGGCTGGGAGCCGGAAGGGCGGCTGCTTAATCCCGATCTGGGCGGTGGTGCATTGCTGGATGCCGGAGTGTATCCGATCTCTTTCGCGTCGATGATCTTTGGTGAACAGCCACAGCATGTATGGAGCACAGCGCATATCGGGAAAACGGGTGTGGACGAGCAATTCTCAGTATTGCTGTCATATTCGGAGGGGCGTTCGGCGTCACTGAACGGTGCCATTCGTTTGAATCTGAACAATGAGGCTGTCATATATGGCACGGAAGGCCGAATTCGTCTGCCTTTTTTCCTCGCAGGCAAAGAAGCATACTTACATGTCAACGGACAGGACGAGCCGGAAAAGTTTGTGGATGATCGGACGTGTATCGGGTATGCGTTTGAAGCGGAGGAGGCGGGACGTTGCATTCTGCAAGGCCGCACGGAGAGTAACACCATGCAGCTGGACGAGTCCCTGGAAATCATGAAATTAATGGATACGGTGCGCCGTCAATGGGGTCTGCGCTACCGATCGGAATAAGAACGCTGGACCGCGTTGAGAAATGATCTAAGCAATAATGCTCACCATGATCAGGCATATTGAAGCGGATTGAGTTAGTGTAAATGAATAGGCCTGTGAAAGTATATGGATTAGGGAAGCTGATAAGTATGGTTGATACTTTTTAATTCATCATCGGAAGGAACTAATGCAATAATTCAGTGTCGTCATGATTACAACAAGGGGGTGCAGCGGTGATGAAATTTTTGATATCAGGGTTTGAGCCTTTTGGCGGAGATACGGTGAATCCGACTGGAGCGTTGATGGCGGCATTAGAGTATGAGGTTGTTGAGGGTGCTGTATTAAAAACGTTGCTGCTGCCTGTGCATTTTGATGAATGTGCAGACTTGCTAATTGAAGAGATGAATTCTTTTCAGCCAGATGTCGTTATCGCTTGCGGGTTGGCAAAAGGCAGAACAGCGATCACGCCAGAGCGTATCGCGATCAATGTGAAGGATATTCCGCCCCGATCTTACGCGGACAATCAAGGCCAGCGCCCAGTAGACGAGCCAATTGCGGATGGAAGTCCGGATGGTTTATTTTCCACCTTGCCCATCCGGGCGATGGTCAATGAGATGATGGCAGCAGGCATACCAGCAACCGTCTCCAACACAGCGGGAACGTATATATGTAACAACACAATGTACCGGGTACTGGATTACATTCGGGTACAGAAGTTGCCTGTGAGGGCAGGGTTTGTACATTTTCCGGCATCGACTGAAATGGCCGTACTGGAGCCATCTGCCCCATCTTTGCCACTGCCCGTGATGCTGGATGCACTGCGATCCATGATCCGCACGGTCTTGTTAGAGGCTAGAATAAATATAGAGGATGTAATAAAAAAATAAACTTCAAATAAAACGAACCAACCAAAGAACCCACGAACCAACCAAAGAACCAAGGAACGAACTAAAGAACCAACCAAAGAACTCAAGTACCAACGAGCGAGCTAACGTATCCACCAAAGAACCAACCAAAGAACCAACCAAAGAACTCAAGTACCAACGAACGAGCGAGCGAACGTATCCATCAATGAACCCACGAACCAACCAACGATGAACGAACGTACCATCTAAAGAACCCACGAACCAGTTAATAAAGGGCAGCTCCAATACGTCACAAAGGTGGCGTGCGGAGTCGCCCTTTTCATATGTTAGACTCAATGAAGCTGCGCGTTAGACCCGACCCGATGATTCTGCACGATTGTCCGGTGAAAAATCTAACGATCACCACAGACGCTATCTACGCCAATTTGGTGGTTTTGAAATTCTAACGATCCGTATGAACGCTATTTCACGAAAATAGACAAGAATGAGGTGAAAAAGAGTCATTTTCGGCGAAATAAGCTTCCTGGTGATCGTTAGAATTTACAGAGTGCAAAAATGGGCCAAATAAGCTCTGTCAGGATCGTTAGAGATACGCAGCTGTCATAAGACAGACCCTAACCGGTTAGCAATAGCTTTGGCTATGCTCGTAGTTAAATAAACTAACAACATTTCAATTCCAACCAATCAGTACCAGCCAATAGGGAGCACCGAGCACTGCAATGGGGAGGTCAGATCCGTAACAGGTTCAGGTCGAACTCGGGAACCAGTTTTTCTTGCATTGCACGACCAAGCAGTGCCGTAATGGCGGCATATCCATCTTCGCCCAAATTTGCACTGAATTCGTTGACGTACAGATCGATATGTTGAGCGGCGACATGGGGATCCATCTCCTGTGCATGTTGCATCACGTATGCTCGGGATTCTTCAGGATGTGCCCAGGCGTATTCCACAGAGGCACGAGCCCAGCCAGCCAGAGCATGAGCATCCAGATCACGGCGGGCAATAATAGCACCAAGCGGAATCGGCAAGCCTGTGTCACTTTCCCACCAGTTGCCGAGGTCTGTCATCAGTTGCAAATTATAGTTTTGGTACGTAAAACGCGCTTCATGGATGACCAGTCCGGCATCGATCTGTCCATCGCGAACAGCAGGCATGATTTTATCAAAAGGCATAACTACAATTTCACCGACACCGCCAGGGACATTTTGTGCGGCCCATAGACGGAATAATAGGTAGGCTGTGGAGCGCTCGCTCGGTACCGCAACCCGTCGCCCAGACAGGTATGCCGGGTCTGTTGTGCCATCTGCCGTCAAAACCAAAGGGCCACAACCTCTGCCCAGCGCACCGCCAGCGGGTAACAAAGCATAGTTTTTCAGTACATAGGGTAGCGCTGCATAAGAGATTTTCATCACTTCCGGAATTTCTGGTCCGATTGGATTCGCAGCGAGGCCGTTGGTTATATCAATATCTGCATAGCGAACTTCAAGCTCAGGTGCACCAGGAATCAGTCCGTGTACCCAGGCGTGAAAGATAAATGTATCGTTAGGACAAGGGGAAAAAGCAATATTCATGATGTCATAACCTCCCGTAAAATTGAACTTGCTGCCTGGAGCGCATCCAGGGCATCCTTGATGCGCCAGGCATCGCGGTCGCGTGGACCGACCGCGTTAGAGATGCCGCGCAGTTCGAGCACCGGCAGGCCGAACTGCTGCGCAGCTGTTGCCACGCCGAAGCCCTCCATGCCTTCGGCGACTGCATCTGGCACGCGGCGCAGCAGCTCCGCGGCCGTCTGCGCGGTTCCGGTCGCCGTGGACACGGTGACCGCAGTGCCCCCGCTGACAGCGAGCCCTGCCCGCTGCAGCTCATGGCGTAGGCGCGCGGCGAGCACCGCGTCCGCCGCCACACGGGACGAGCCGAATCCGAGCTCGTCCACAGAGAGAAAGCCGTCTGGCGTCTGCGAGCCCAGATCGGCTGCAATCATAGCGTCGGCTACCACGAGGGAGCCGACGTCCGCCCGGCCGGGGAACCCGCCGCCGATGCCGGCACTGATCACCAGCCCATAGGCTGTTGATCTGATGCCGGTTCCGGCAGCGGGCCCCGGCCCTGAAGATGCGGCAGATGCTTGTGCCGCATCACGTTCCTCTGGCGCGGCAGTGCCATGCGCCAGTTCACGTGCCGCTGCTGAAGCAAAGGCTATGGCAGCGGCAGTTCCGGCAGCGGCCGAGGCAGGGCCAACGCCCGCTGCAATCACATCAAATCGTGCTGCGGCATCCTCACCCAAACCGCGAAGGATGGCCTCTTTTTCCGCATCCACTGCCGTTACAATCAGCACGCGTGAGGAAGTGCAGAACCCGGGTGTAGAAGCATTCGTATCTGAAAATGTCCTTTTCGTTGTGTTCATTAGGCCTTTACCTCAATTTTCTAAGTATTTAATAAGATCGTTGCCGCTAACCTGGTCATTTATATCGTGATTAAGTTCAGCAGGCTGTGCGCGTTCAATGATTTCAAAGTGTAGTCAGGCTGTGCACAAAGGAGTTCAGTTACTCTTCATTAATTGTCCTCTAACTGTCTACTGTATGCGAACAAATAGATCCTTTTTGTCTTTCAAAGAGTGGACACTACCCTCCTAAAGAGCATATCCCTCTGCTAAAGATTGTAACACTATATATAGACATAAAAATCGAAAATATTAATTTTGATCTATATGTAGATTGGCGAGTGTGGTGTGTTATTTTCAAAGAAGTGTCCACCTTTTGATAAACAAAATCCTCAAATGTGCACGATGAGTGGACGAATTTTAGACGCAATCGAGTACAAGGTACTATTTAAAAGCAGAAGAACTTAATAGCACTGAGCAGCACCCAGTAGCACTTAATAGGACTGAGTAGCACTGAGCAGCCCCAAATAGTAATAATAGTGATCAATAAGATGAATACGATGGATCACAAAATGAACAATCTTTCTACGATAGTGATCTACTGACACTCAATCTAGTTCATTCTAACCTAATCTAACCCACCCTAACTCAACCCATTCCGACCCATCTCAATCCATCCTAACTCAACTCAACCCATCCGATCCCGTCCTAACTCATCATAACGAAGGGGAAGGCGCAGAACAACCTTTCAAACATATTTTCACCAAGCCGAGTAAGGAGAAGCGATTTGTATAGAAACTTTATAGAAACTCTCACCGAATTGTGTTCCAAAGGGAACATGCCTCAGGGGTGTTCAGAAAATAACCTGAACGTGTTCACTTATTAAATTCATTATATGTCAACTATATCATATTGATTGATCTGATATAAATTTTGCTATCCTCGAATTCACGCACGGAGATAAAGTTAAAGATTGACAAACTGTATTAACTGTATTATTAATAATAGTACAGATCACACAGTTGATTGAAGAAAGGAGGTGCGGGATGTTCGAATTGGATGTACGCAGCCGTAAGGCGATCTATGAGCAACTGGTGGATAAGGTCAAAGAAATGATCGTATACGGTATTCTGAAACCTGATGAGCAGCTTCCTTCCGTTCGGTCATTATCAACGCAACTCACCGTGAATCCGAACACGATTCAGAAGGCATACCGCGAACTTGAGCGTGAAGGTTACATCTATTCCTTGCAGGGGAAAGGAAGTTTCGTATCATCATCTGTGGAACATCCGAAGGAAGCTATGAAAGATGAGATTCGGGAGTCTTTGGTGAAACTGATTGCCGAAGCTTCGTTTTCCGGTTTAACCAAGGCGGAGATGACTCTTTTATTCGAAGAAGCGATGGCCCGTATAGAGAAGGAGGTGCCTCATGATTGAGCTGAACCAAGTCATCAAAACATTTGAACATGAGAAGGCCGTCGATGGCGTAACGATGCACATACATAAGGGATCGATCTACGGATTGCTCGGTTCCAACGGGGCAGGTAAAACATCGCTCCTCAAAATAATCGCAGGCATTTATCGTCAAGACAGTGGGAATGTATGCATCGATGGGACTAAAAATTACGAAAACCTTGATATTAAAGGCCGTACGATTTTTATGGCTGATTCCCCAACCTTTTTTCCGCAATCTACGATTACTCACATGGCGGCATTTTACCGTTCTGTCTATCCACGCTGGAATGAGGAACGTTTCAACCAGCTGGCAGCCGTCTTCAAATTAGATGTAAAACGCAAGCTTCATCGCATGTCCAAGGGCATGCGCCGTCAGGCTGCGGTATGGCTGGGACTCAGCTGTATGCCTGAGGTGTTGCTTATGGATGAACCGATTGATGGCCTCGACCCTGTCATGCGCCAGCAGATCAAAAACCTGCTATTCCAGGAGGCCGCGGAGCGCCAGGTGACCATTATCATCTCATCTCACAACTTACGTGAGATTGAAGACCTCTGTGACCATGTAGCCATCATGCACAAAGGCCAAATTATCGTGCAGAAAGACCTGGATGACCTTAAGGCGGACACACACAAGATTCAGGTAGCTTTTCGTCATCCGAATCATGCTGATTCGTTGAGAGAACAAGTTCATATTTTGCATGAAGAAAAAAGAGGAAGTGTCTCCTTGTACATTGTTAAAGGTCATCGTGAAGATGTTACCGCACAATTTCGTCTGCATGATCCGTATCTGCTGGATGTGCTGCCGCTGACATTGGAGGAAATTTTCATCTATGAAATGGAGGGTGCGGGTTATGACATTCAACCGATTATACTTTAACCGCGGCATCCTGTACCAAAATTTCAGGCAGCATGGCTGGCTTGGTATTGTTTATCTGCTTCTTTTATTAATTACACTTCCGCTATATATCGGTACACAGTATCGAGATAATACAGAAGTAATCGGCAGCTTGTTTAGAGCGAACGGGGAATTTCATTGGCTTTTTGCAATTACAGTGCCGGTTGTGATGGCCTTGTTCCTGTTCCGTTACATGCAAGCGGGCGCACCGGCTGATCTGTATCATAGTTTGCCACTGCAGCGTAGACATCTACTTACAATGAACATGCTGAGCGGATATGTGATGATACTGGTTCCCATATGGATTACAGCTGGAGTTACCGGGTGGGTTTCCGCAGTTCTGGGTGAGCCTGCACTCACCTTTGATAGTTCGGCTGTTTGGATGTGGGGCGTAACCATGAGCATGATCTCTTTGTTCATGTTTACGCTGACCGTAGCGGTGGGCATGTGTATCGGACAGTCTATTTTGCAGGGACTTACCGTATATGGCATCAGCCTGATTCCATTAATCTTTTGGGGAGTTTTTGGACTGCATCTGAAACGTTATTTGTTTGGTTATCCGGACCATTTTTTCCGATTTAAAATAGAGACTATATCTCCAATTTCCCGCCTAAGTAGCCTCAGCTATGCCATTCCCGGCTGGGGTGAACTCGGCATATATGCTGCTTTGACGGTGATTCTCATCATACTGTCGTATCTGCTGTACCGTAAACGGCATGTGGAATCGGCAACGCAAGCCATAACATTCCAGATCGTAAAACCGATTTTCCGTTTTGGATTTATGTTCACGGTTGTGTTGCTTAGTGGCGCATATTTTTCATCGATTTCACCCGGGAATCCCGAGGAATGGGGCATTGCAGGGTATATCCTGGGAGGCATTGCAGGATACATTGGAGCCGAGATGATTATACGCAAAACATGGCTCATCTGGAGCGGTAGTCTTGTGCCACGGTTTGCTGTATATGGAATTGCAGCCGGGCTGATCCTGTACGTGCCAGTCGCGGACTGGAATGGCTATGCAGCCAATGTACCTTCCAAGGATAATGTCAACAAGGTGCGTATTGGCGGGGATCAGTTTATTTACGTAGGTAATCAGACTATAAAGCTGGACGATGAACAGTTCTACTCCAACTCTGCGGGATATATCGATGCTATCCTTGCACTTCATCAAAAAATCGTTAATGCCCGTCAGACCTTGAATGACAGGGGACGGAATCAGATGATAGCTGATCAAGAGAGCGTCACGATTAACTATGAGTTAAAAAGTGGAAAGATTTTATCACGAGAATATACGGTTCAAGAATCCAGTTTTCAACAAGAATTTAAGAATATGAAGAGTTTCGAAGATTATAAAGCTGCCATGTATGGAACTTATGCACTCGACAATGACGTTCGCAGTATCGGTATCCGGTCAAGACTTATCAGTGATCGCGCTGTGTACATTAGTGACCCGCAGCTCATTCGTGAATTCAAAACTCTGCTGAAATCGGAAATTTTAGATCAAACGTATGAAGATCAAAAATCCCATTGGGAGCCATTTGCATCAGCTGAGGTTTATCAGGATTATCGGGACGAATTATCGCCTAAACGGGTATTAGATAGCCCTAATCTTAGTTCAACGTATGAGATTAAACCAACCTATATCCGTTTGATTAAATGGCTCAAGGATAACAAGGTGTATGATCAGCTGCAGGTATCCGAGGATGAAATTGCCTCTGCCCAGTTTATCAAACAGGAGATGGATAGCCCGGGTAAAGCTAACCTGGTCTATCCTGACTCACAATTGATAGATGAAAATCTAAAAGGAAAAAAGAAGGTCGCAACGAAGAATAAAAAAATCATCAGCGAACTGCTCCAGCGCCAAAGATCAGGTTATTACACAGAACAGGCTATTGTCTATCAGATCAAACTCAATTTTATCAAAGGCCAGAACGTCTACATGATGTTAAAAGAGGAAGATCTCACCGAGGATATGAAAGCCATCTTGGCCGATCTATAACTTCAGCTTGACCAAATGATTCTTATGGAATATATTAGGAAAAGTAAAGATTCAAGCGATCCGTTAATTCACTGAATCTCATATGGAACGGCTCATGAGGGAAGCACCCGTAAGAGCAGGCACATGCCTGACTTACGGGTGCTTTTTTGTCGTTAGTTGAATTGATCGCTAACTTTGAATCTTGAACTGCAAGGAAGGCGTGCTTCGGACACTGTAAAGGTAATAAATGCTTATCTAATTACAGATGTAGAGTAAGAGACGGCGGGGATTTTATCCTAATTTGAGAAAAAGGGGTGCAGAAGTATATGCGTGGATATGCAGGGGAGAGGTTGTTAGCAGAGCATTCAACATTGGAAAAGCAATCAAAGAACCGATGGATCAGACATTCAAAGTGGGTGCTGTTTATTCGGTCTTGGTTAAAAATGCTAGCTGGACATTCAATTTTACGAAGACTGATCTTGATGTTCGCTATAACATTCGGTATCGGAATGATGTGCAGTAACGCCACAGTTCATGGTGAGGGGATCGAACTGAATGTGACTGCGCAGAAAGCCTGGAACACGGTATTGAACAAGGCGGATGCACAGACCAAACGTTCTTTACAGCAGTCGTATGAGAGTGCCGGGCAATGGAAGTCACAGAAAGAAATGTGGGAACAAAAGATCAAGCAACTCCATACAACCAATGCGACTGAGTTGGTGAAGCTCCGAAAAGCAATCAGTGGCACGGACGCAGCCAAGCTGGCAGCACTTCAGAAGAACCTTGAGCATACGCAAGCACAGTATGAACCTTTGTTCCGACTCTATAGCTCGCTGAACAAACAATTATCTGTAGCCAAGGGTCTTCATAGCAAAGAGTGGAGTGCAGCCATTCGTACTCAGGCTGAGGCGATGAAACCGCTGGTACAGCTGGCACGAGAGGATATTCGTACGAGGAAAGCAAACCTTGCTGAAGCACGTAAACGAAAAAATACCGAGGTGAAGCGGCTGCGAACGATGTTAAATGGCACGAATGCTGTGAAAAAACAGATTCAAACCGCCAAGAAACAAGTCAGCTTGTCCAGAGAACGATATATGAATGCCT
Source organism: Paenibacillus sp. TSA_86.1 (assembly GCF_052691815.1). Classification (NCBI taxonomy): domain Bacteria; kingdom Bacillati; phylum Bacillota; class Bacilli; order Caryophanales; family Paenibacillaceae; genus Paenibacillus; species Paenibacillus sp. TSA_86.1. The sequence continues at coordinate 168,444 of NZ_JBQZGE010000001.1, forward strand.
TGAGGAACTTCAAACAAATACTGAAAAAAGGTGAGCCTGCACGTGCATTAAGTGCCTTGAACTCTTTAATTTCTTCGGCTGAAAAGTGGTCGGTTGCAACCCAGAACATTCACACGTTGGAGGGAAAGGTATCCGTGATCTACGTCAAGGTTAGTCAGGAGATCCGTAACAGACCTAATCAAGAAGCCTGATTCTGCAAGTCAGAGGCTTATGATCTATCCTGTGAAAAATGTATAAGAGAAACTTGATTTTTTCTGGCACGTACATCTCTATAAAAGATAGGTTCGTTGAACATAGAGCGAGGTGCAGGCTGATGCAAACAGGGCATAAGACGAAACGTGCAGGCAGAATCGGTTTGAAACGAAAGCGTTACTGGATTCCCATCAGTTTATTGATCCTGATTATAGGTTTTGTAGGAATCGGTGCACAGTTTACACCTAAAATAACGGTTTTCTTGCTGAAATCCGGGCTTGAGCTTGCCTCTTCGAACACAAACAGCAAACACACGAACGAATCGGAAGGGGTAACTCGGGTTACCGATGTGGCCTATGCAGATGAAGGTCGTCGTAGCAGTACGGTGGACATTTATTATCCTTCCGCGGCAACTGAACCATTGCCAGTTATATTGTGGGTTCATGGCGGCGGGTGGGTTATGGGTGATAAAGGAGACATTGCCGATTATGCGGTGCAGTTGAGTCAACGTGGTTATGTGGTGGTTAGCATGAACTACGCACTTGCACCAGATACGACGTATCCTGTTCCTGTGATGCAAACGAATCAGGCGTTGTCCTATATTAAAAATCATGTCAGTCAATATCAAGGTGATCCGAATAACCTGTTTCTTGCCGGTAATTCGGCTGGTGCCCAGATTGCAAGTCAGACTGCGGCGCTGCTTACGAATCCCAATCTGGCAAAACAAATGAATATAACGCCAGCGGTTGAGCCTGAGAAGATAAGAGGAACGCTTTTGTTCTGTGGTCCTTATAATCTGCGTACCGTCGAGAGTACTGGCTTTCCATTTATGCGCACGTTCCTCTGGTCATATACGGGAAGCAAGGCATACGAAGAAGATCCACGTCTGGATGAAATGTCAACTGTACTTCAAGTTACAGCAGGGTATCCGCCCGCATTCATCACTTCTGGTAATGATGACCCTTTGACCGTACAATCGATGGAACTTGCAGAAGTGTTGAAGCGTCGGGGTGTCACAACAGAAACCTTGTTTTTCCCGACATCTACGGAGAAGTTAGGGCATGATTACCAGTTTGATCTGGGAACTAAAGCTGCACAGCAGGCGCTACAGTCATCCGTACAATTTATTCAGGATCATAAAAGTAAGGAACTGAAAGGACAGATCGTAAGATAGCCAGTTGTAGAAAAAGAGGTGTCGCAGCAGTGGTCATGAAAATCAATCATGACGTGACTGCCGAGACACCCTTTGTTTATTACTTAACCAGCACCAGTAATCTGCGCATAGCTTCTTCTACTGTGGATCTTGGACAGGCGACGTTGATACGCATGAATCCGGCACTTTCTTCTCCGAATACAACTCCATCATTAAATGCGAGTCCTGCCTCATGAAGCAGCTTCTTGCTTAATTGTGCATGAGTCAAACCTAATCCACGGAAATCGACCCATAACAAATAGGTCGCTTCAGGCAGATGTACCTGGATACCGGGAAGATGCGCCGCAATAAATTGCTGCACGTATTCCATATTGCCCCGAATGTAAGCAAGACACTGATCGAGCCAGTCTTCCCCGCCGGTATAAGCTGCTTCGGTTGCTACAGCTCCCAGTGTACTGATGCTGGATAACCCCATGGTGGCCACACCTTGGGCAAAATGTGCCCGCAATTCGGCGTTTGGAATGATGATATTGGATGTGCATAATCCGGGTATATTAAACGTTTTGCTTGGTGCTGTGCAGATAATGCTGTGATCTGCGATCGCTTCCGAGATCAGACTAAGCGGCGTATGAACTCCCCGCTCATATACCAGATCGGCGTGAATCTCATCCGATACGATGAGTACATTATATTTTAGACACAGCGAAGCAAGTTCTTCCAGCTCCTCGCGGCTCCATACACGTCCAACCGGATTGTGAGGGCTGCACAGGATCATCATTTTGACCTTACCCGTCTGCAGGCTGGTTTCGAGTTGTTCCAGATCCATCGTATATTGTCCCTGGTTCTCGATCAGTGGATTCGTGATGAGTTCTCTGCCTTGATCCTTTACCACATTATAAAAGGGAGGATATACCGGGGGCTGGATGACTACAGCATCCCCAGGTGAAGTGAATTGTTGCACCGCTATGCTGAGCGCTGGCACAATTCCTGGCGTGAATACGATCCAGTCCGTATTAATTTTCCAGTTGTGGCGGCGTTGCATCCAATCCGTGACTGCGGCATGATAGGCCTCGGTGCGCAACGTGTAACCAAAGATGCCGTGTCCCATTCGGGACTGCAACGCTTCAATAACGGATGGGGGAGCGGCAAAATCCATGTCGGCCACCCACATAGGGAGTGCATCTGCCACACCGAAGATGTTCTCCAGCCCGTCCCATTTCTCCGAACCGGTAGATGACCGGGCAACCGGTGTATCAAACATACTGTGATTTATCATAACAAGAAGTCCTCCTTGGTTCATTCGTTGTTACGTCCTACAAACAAGACATCATTATCTAATACATCTTCACTTTTCGCAACTTCTAAACTATTTTTGTATGACCCAAGTCCTGATTTGGCGAGATTTCGTTTACAACACACGATCGAGTGCTTATGATATGGCTAACATGACATGAGACTTGGTGATTTAATTATACAGCTCATTGTTATGCGAACTATATCTATCCGGAACACGATCAAAACATAAACCCGTTTATTCATTAAATATGTAACATCCTTTTTTATTAAACTGAATCTTGGAGGCGAATGAATATGAAAAACAAAAAGTGGTTCATTGCAGCAGGTGTATTTGGCATGGTATTAACGGGATCGGCAGGTGTTTACGCAGGTACACAGCTGGAGACAATCAAAGCATATCTGAATCACGGGCTTGCCATCGAAGTGAATGGGCAAAAATTCACACCGACAGGTGACAAGGGCAAAAAGCTCGCGCCGATTACATATCAAGGCAGTACATATCTTCCGGCTCGTTCCATTGCAGAAGCATTGAATACCGAAGTGAAATATGATGTTAAAAATAATAAGGTAAGCATCGGTTCTTCCAGCTCTTCAGGTGCATCGAGTGGTGGCAGTGGAACAACCTCCCCATCAACAGGCACGAATACACAAGCATCAGGAGTGAAATCCAAGTACTTGCCAGCAGATTTTCCGTTGCCTAAGGATGCCAAAGCGACCAGCCTTATTGAGAACGTGGTAGATGGAAACAAAAAAGTGGTTCTCATCTACACAACCAAAGAAAGCTTGACGACCCTCGGTACATCCTACAAAACCTATTATCAGAACAAAAATTGGACTCAAAACAGTGAGGATATTCAAGCTGATGAATTCAGCATTCTAGGTCGTGAGGAAGGTAAATATGCTGTGACGATTACAGGTAACATGTCTTCGAGCAACAAAGATCTGAACGAAGTTACGGTTATTTGGGGAGAAGAATAGGCAAGTTCATATGTTGTCTAAACTTTATAATTAAAACAAGCCGTTTGTCTGTAATCCTAAGGATTGCAGGCAAACGGCTTTTTGTGGGTTACAGATACTCATTAAACCATCCGACGATATGCTCTAACCTTCGCACCCTCAGGTGAGGATGACCACCGCGGGATAACTCATGGTTAGCCCCCGGGAAACGCACAAGTCTTGTCGTTTGCTTGCGGCGTTTCAGCGCAACATATAATTGCTCTGCTTGCTCAATGGGGCAGCGAAGATCCTGTTCCCCATGAAGAATAAGCAGTGGGGTCTGCACATTACCGACATAAGCGAGCGGGGAATGCTTCCATAGTTTCTCGGTGTCATCCCATGCATTGCCGCCAATCTGATCTTCCGTAAAGAAATAACCAATATCACTTACGCCATAGAATGATAGCCAGTTGCAGATGGAGCGCTGGGTAACAGCGGCCTTGAAACGATTCGTATGTCCCACGATCCAGTTTGTCATGAAGCCACCATAGCTGCCGCCGGTTACGCCCAGCCTGGATGGGTCGATGAAGGCATACTGGGACAAAGCATAATCCACGGATTCCATAAGGTCTCGGTAATCCCCTCCGCCGTAATCTTCCCGACAGGCATTGACGAATTGCTGCCCATATCCCAGCCCACCGCGCGGATTGATATACATCACAGCATAGCCCTGAGCGACAAGGAGCTGGAACTCATGCATAAAAGTGAAACCATACATCATATGCGGGCCACCATGAATTTCAAGAATGGTCGGAACCCTGACACCTTCAACGATGCCCTGAGGTTTCATGACCCATCCTTGCAGCTTCAGCCCATCCGAGGATTCGAACCAGAAATTTTCCGGTGTGCTCAGCCAGATGTCTTGCTCCAGTTGAGGGTTACTCTGGGTGAGCCGTACAGATTCGATTCCAGGGTCTCCTGGTTGCTCGTACAGATATAAGTCACCTGGATGTTGCGTATCTGCAACAGCCGCTACGATCTGCCCTTGTGGCAACTCGGCAAACTGATATATCTCACACTCATCAGGCAAAATGTAATCGGCATGACTTCCATCTAACGTGAATTTGGCTATACGTACACTGCCATGTATCGTAGCAAGACAAAGAATGGATGAACCGTCATGTGAATATACGGGGCCTGTCGTGACCAGATGGGAGCGCATATCACCAACAAGGCTATGGTTTAGCTGTACATCCCAGTCTGCACTTAGACATTCAGGTGTTCCACCTGATATCGGAAGTGTATACAGCTTCACCAGGGTAGCATTGCCGTATGAATGGTCGCTGGCGAGAAGGGCCATTGATTGCGCGTCAGGTGCATAACTAAGCCGATAAAAGGTATATCCTTCGGGAGTTAATTGCTGTATATCTGTCCCATCGGGACGAGATGTGTACACGTGATTGGTTAACGTAAAGTCGCTATGATCCGCACCCTCTTCAGGCATTTTGGTGATCCAGGCGATGCGTTTTCCATCCGGTGACCAGGCATAATCCCCAATATCATAGTGTCCTGTGGTTACGGGTATAGCTTCTGCGCTGATTGGCGCGATAACAAAGAGATGAGAACGTCTTCCATTCCATAATCCACCGCTATCGGATTTCATACGAATCCGGTCCACGATAACTTCCTGAGGAAGCGAATTTTCCTTGATGCCTTCGGTGGAAGATTGCCGAGAAGCTTCATCTGGTTTTTCATCGATGTCCACAGAAGACTTTACAAGTAATGTCCCTCCATCTGGCGCCCATAAGAAGGAACTCACGCCATGCTGCAGATAGCTGATCTGCTGAGCCTCTCCGCCATCCGAAGCGATCAGCCACACCTGAGATTTACCATCTGCCTCGCGTATAAAAGCAAGCTGTGCTCCATCCGGCGACCAGGCAGGGGAGTGATCGTTTTCTCCAGAAGTAAAGGGCCTGTCCTTCCGAGTCTCCAGATGAAGCAGTCTCAGGTGAGAGCGATAACCATCGTGTTTTTCATTCGTTTGTCTACTAACATACACTAGATGTCCGCCTTGGGGAGACGGAACCGGATCATTAACCCATGTAATCTGAAGCAAATCTTCCGAGATGATGCCGCGTTTTCCGTTCATCACTTATCCTCCCACTATCATTCGGATTGAATAATTTCCTAAGCTTTCCATTTATATTTATATTAACGGAAAGACAAGTGAAGGACAACAACTGGCGAATGGAATGGCGTTCGTTTTTTTAGAAGGCAGGAATGATCAGGAGGAAATGTTTAAGACAAGCTAGAATGGTTTAATGTAGAATGCAATTCCTGTTTAGATTTGCGTATGGTTCAATCGCAAGAAGGAGGATTTTTACATTTGAGCACATCTTATGAACAGCATGTGGAATATCCGAGCAGGAAACGAATGGCTTGGCTTACGGCAGGGGCAGCGCTTTTTGTGAGTGCCGGCTTTTTTCTGATGTTTGACCGATCTTCAGGCGCTGGTACTTCCATTATATCCAGTGTAATTGGACTATTATCTGTCCTCTTTTTTGGCATATGTTTCTGCTACAGTCTGGTAAAAATGATCCGCAAAGAACCTTCCTTTGTCATCAATGAACATGGGTTTGTCGATTCTTCCTCATATACCTCAGGCGGAGCGGTAGCCTGGAAGGATATTCAACATATTTTTATGTATGAGCTGATGGGGCAAAAGATGATTGGTGTTAAACTGCAGGGCGAGAAAGCATTTCTGGAGCGTCATAACGGAATGAAACGTAAGTTAATGACAGCGAACAGCCATATGGTTGATGCAACGATCAGTATAGCTCAGAGTAGCATTACTTTGCCGATCGACCAACTGTATTTTATGATGATGAATCATTGGCAGCATGGTAAGGACAGCAGGATACATGTTCTGAACCCGAGGAAGTCGTAAAGGAGTGAAGAATTGAAGCGGTGAGGTATAGAAGAAAGCTGCTGTCTGAGCCAGAAGTGGTCTTTTTTTAAAATAGCATGTAAATCCAAGTGGGCAGGTCGTTGAGACCTGTTTTTTTATTGTGTTCTGATGACAACTTATAATAGGCTTTACAATATCAATTCACTAGTGTACTATGTAACTAACACACCGATACAGGAAGGAGCGAGAACGTCGTGCCTATCGAATTTGATAACAATTTACCGATCTATCTGCAAATTATGCAGTACATCAAACGACAGATTGTAACCGGCGCCCTCAAGGCAGGAGATAAAATTCCTTCGGTTCGTGAACTGGCTGCCGAGTTGCAGATTAATCCCAATACAGTACAGCGCACGTTCCAGGAGCTGGAGCGTGAAGAAGTGGTTGAAACGAAGCGAGGCTTGGGCAGATATGTGACAAGTGAGGAGAGGAAGATCATGATGATCAAAAAAGAAATGGCTGGCGAACTGCTGGATCGTTTCCTGACCGGAATGCAAGAACTCGGAATTGAAGAGCAGGATATTGTGTCCATCGTGACGGACGCTTTGGCAGAAGGTAGTCAGGGGAAAGGGGAACAGACACATGGGTAACATACTTGAATTTAACCAGGTCAACAAGGTGTATGGCCGTAAGCAGGCATTGAATAATGTTTCACTTCATATTGCTCCTGGACGAATCGTAGGTCTGTTGGGCAGTAATGGTAGTGGTAAAAGCACACTGATGAAGCTGGTCGCCGGTCTGCTGCATCCCGCTAGCGGTAGCATTCAGGTGACAGGCAAGCCAGTTGGTCTGGAGACGAAATCGCTGGTTTCATTCATGCCGGATCGTCCGTTAACCGAGAAATGGATGAAAGTGCGGGATGCGATCGCGTACTACCGCGATTTTTATGCCGATTTTGATGAAGAAAAGGCTCGGGAGATGCTGGAGTTTATGAGTCTTGCAGAGGATGAGCGTGTTAGTCATCTATCCAAAGGCATGAATGAACGACTGCAGTTAACACTGGCATTGTCTCGCAAGGCGCGGCTGTATTTGCTGGATGAGCCGATCGGCGGCGTTGACCCGGTAGCCAGAGGTAAGATTCTGGATGCGATCGTTAAATTTTACGACGAAGACAGCAGCCTGATCATTTCCACACATCTGGTGAATGATATTGAACGTATTTTCGATGAAGTGATCTTTATTCGGGAAGGCAAGCTTGTCATGCATGAAGAAGTTGAGACCATCAGGCTGAAGCATGGAAAAAGTGTGGATGAGATGTTTAAGGAGGTCTATGCAGAATGATGACATTGTTGAAGTACGATTTTAGAAGAAACTGGAACACGCTGCTGGCAGGGCTAGTCATCCTGATTATTGTTCAACTGGGTCTGATGATATTTGTGTCGTCCGGTCTCACTGCAAATGTGCTAGGCATCATGGCATATGTCGGGGCAGGTGTAGCCATCTATGTGAAGACGATAAAAACCTACGCTGCCAATATCCGCTCCTACAATCGTCGGCTGATCCCGGTCACAGGCTTGTCCCATGTATTATCACCTATCATTTTTGGTACACTTTGCGGGCTGGGTTTGCTGTTGATAGGCTTCATCCACGGTTATCTTTACATTACAATGAAGCTGGGGCTTGATCTGTCTGCATATATCGGTGTCAAAATAAGTGTAGCGGAAATCATGAGTACGTTGTTTTTTGCAGGCTGGGTTGTTCTGTTTATGACGATCATCATTTTCTTTTCCATTAGTGTCGCAGGTGCGTTCCGCTGGAAAACGGGCCCTTGGATCGGGATTGTTACGTTCTTTGTTCTGGCTAACCTACTTAACTGGTTGGAAAATGTTATTTTTGCAGGCAAGTTCAGTCCCAATGATCTGTTCCAGTTCACCGAAGAAAGTACGGGCATTTCATTTTCAGCTAATGGTGTTATCTGGGCCGATGGGCGGTGGGGAACTACGGTGTTTGAAATGGCACTCGCCGCGCTTCTCGTATGGGGAATCATCTATATGAACACTAAAAAAGTGGAAGTTTGAGATGACTGCGTGAGCAAAAGAATCCAGGAACGATATAACGGGCGGCGAAGCTGCCCGTTTTTTTCTTTTGGCAGAAATGACCTTATATATGCACCCTAATCCAGTTTGGATACGTAAATTTATGTATAATGACTGCGAATAGAGTAATAAAAGATGGATTCAGATGGTGAGCATCATTAGACAGTATAAGAACGGGAAGGGGAAAGAGATATGCAATTGTACTTCAGAGATAACTTTTTCAATGCCGGATATACCGAGATTATGAATGCCGATCAGGAGCGGGCAGGACACCTGGATTTGAAAAGCGTGTTTGGATCATCACTCGATGTCTCGGATGAATCAGGGCTAGTCTGTAGCGGCAAATTCCGCATGTTGACGAATCGCTGGAACGTGACCGCAGCAGATGGCACACATCTGGGCTTGCTAAGAGCGAGATTCAGCTTTTTTAGCAAAAAGTATGAGTACGATGCGGGCTCACGTGGCATCTATGATGTATCTGCTCCAGCATTTTCGCAAGAATATGATGTGACCGATGGATCGGGCCGCGTTGTAGTAAGCTTCCGCCGAACTAGCGGTTGGTTTAGTTCAGGGGCGTTTGTGTTGGATAATCAGTCAGAGCATCTTGACACCTATGAGTTGGTTGCTGTGGTCATGGGCGTGCACGCGATTAACAAAAGACGGAATGCAGCCAACAGCAGTAGTTCATAGAGCCGGAAAGCATAGGGATATAGCTCTCAAAATGACATTAATCTACAAGGACGAAGTTGAGGCGATTGATCTGTTCCATGCCGAAGGAGTAATGGTCAGGTCAAATGCACCCTATCAGAGAAGATTGCCTAGTTGTTGAGCTAACGGTTCTAGAGCTACTTTCTATGCTAATCGCCTTGCGCAGCTGTTTCATGGTCCGGATGTTTAGACTCAGACTGCGCGTAACGTGCCAGCACCTTGGCGGCAGTTTCGGACATTCGCTCCTGGAGAGCGGAATGATCCATGATTCGAACGCGTTTGCCGAGAAAACGCATCTTGGACAACACGTAATCAATCTCGTTTCGCGGAACCGTCAGCAGAATCCGGTACACATGGTTCGCTTCGTTATATTTAATCTCTCTCTCAAAGCAGGAGAAGGCATAGAGAATACGGGACAACTCCGCATTGAACTCAGGCAAGACCTCGATCGTGATCGTCGTTTTACGTTTTTCCGTGATTAGGGCGATGCTCGCTTTGTATCGCGATGCGTCCTCCGGTATGATGGATTTGGCCTCCAGCTTGGTGATGCTATGCAGCTTGGTGGACATCAATCTGGCAAAGTTCGGGGCATACCAGAGCACATACCATTCCTTTTTGACCATAGAATATTCCAGCTTATACGGGAAGCCGAACTGTTCCTGACTTGTGCGTCCGTTACGGATACGACCTGTCATTTGAAACCCCTCACCGTTCAAAATCATTTGCCGTAAAGGCCTGAGCAAGGGGTGAGAGACACTTCTTTCTTCGCTTTTGGCTTTTTCGGTCAGATCATCCTGTAGATTCAGGTATTGCTCACCGTCCAGCATGTTATCCAGTTTCGTCAATGTTGTCGGACTCAGTGCTTCTTCTGCCGCAGGATGTTTCATCATCATTCGCAGCCAGGCCCGTTCCTGTGAAGTCCAGGTGAACAGTCCGGTTTCATTCAGTCTCGTCATGATCTGGTAGTTGAACATTTTCCCGAACAGGTTCATAATACGCCGCAATCTCCTTCCATTCCTCGATCATTTCCTCGCGCAGCTTGTGCGGAGCCAGAATCTCACAGCTTGAGCCAAAACTGCGCAGCCAAGGTTTAATCTCTGTAGTACCATTCACCTGAATTTCATATAAAAAGCTATGATCCGTCTCCGGCGTAATCGTACCCCATTGTCCTTGCAGGCGGACGCGATCCAGTATAAAGTTGCGCATACCGTCACTCGGATGGAAAAAGCGTGCTTGCACCGTCACGGTACGACCTGTATCAACTAGCCAGCTGTAACGGCTAATCTCGGCCCATTCCTTTTTTAACGCAAGCATATGCTCTTCTTCAATAGGGTGAAGCTCCTCCAGCTGGGTAATGCCCTCCATTCGAAACTTCACGAATCTGCTCCGGCTCTGATACCCGATGACATACCAACGACCATACTGGTGATCATACACCACTTCAATGGGAATGATGCGATTGCAGCTTCCGCCAGCTTCCCGCTCAAACTTCGGATTTGTATTTTGCGAGCTATAGCTGGCAGGTTTCTTCGGCGAAAAATACTGAAACTGCACACGTCTGCGCTGCCGAATTGCCCCAAGTAAGGTATACAGATGCGCTTCGTCCAGAATGCGCGAATAATAATGATATTTATAAATATATGGCTCCGTCGCTTCTTCTTGCGGATAACTTGTTGTAATCACTTTTTTTAAACTATCCCGCAATAGATATCCTTGCACCGATGGAACCTGTGTGTTCGCCATAATGTCAACGAAGTCGTATAACTCCAGTTGCTCTTCTGGTGTAAGCTGCGTCAGCACATCCTGTTGCAAGGCATACCGATAGGGGCGTCCGCCTGATTCTTTGCGAATGACACCGACTTCCTCCAGATACTTCAGATCCGAACGGATTGTTTTCTCATCCGGTAGTGCCAGTTCTTCCGGCAGTTCAGCGCAACAGGCATCCAGCAATTCCATCGCGGTCAGCGCGCAGTCTTGTAGGGTATGTAAAATGACGGACAAGCGCTCCACTTCCGTTTCTTTCATGGATTTGGCGCGAAAGAGGAAGAGTAGTAGCGGTTCGGCCGACTCGCCGTACTGGAAACGAACAAGTTCGTTGATCTCTGCCCCCGCTTCACTGTCTGTGCGTTGGTTGGCCAGGCTCTGACGAATATCTCGCAGCTTGCGCTGTGTTTTATCAAAAGTATGTACTGAGATGCCAAGCCGTTTGGCATACTGCTGACGGTTATATGCGCCGCTGGTCAGAGACAGCATACGCAGGAACTGAATTTCTTTGTCAAAGCTTTCTTTAGCCATCTGTCTCACTCCCGATTGAACTATTATCTTTCATTGTATCAAGATAAACGCCTTCTTTCATGGCAATTTTGCTCGAATTCGTTCAAAGTCACGTCGAATCAGACCAAGTTACTGCAATTCGAGTTAATCCAACTCACTCTAGTTCACGCCAAGTCGCCATACTTTCACCATGTTCGTGGTGGAGGGTTTCATTGCATAATAAGGATGTGAAGCGGGGCGCTACAAAAGCTCGGCTGATCTGTTTCCGAGGCGCCTGGGAGGGTTACTTCGACTGTTAATCGACCAGGTCGTTGGTTCGAATCCAATCGCCGCCGGTTATGGCGGTGTAGCTCAGCGGTAGAGCGGGTAAAACCTTCCCCCCTTTTTCCTCGGAAACCTTTTATAGCAGCGTATAGCAGCGAAGAACGTTGACCGATAACGTCAGATTCAGAAGCTTTTACCCAAAGCGTTGATGAAGATAATCCTAATGTTTCACATAGATGAAGCACAGCATTTTACTCGCAGGGAGGTTATGTGCGATGAGTAGAGCCAAATCATTATTTAATACACCTCAATCTGTAGTACATAATCATGATGGATACGTAGCTTATGAGCGATTGGTAGAGGAACAATATATTCAGATGCTGACGACCAATACGATGAATAATACGTTTTATGCAGAGGAACAACAGCTGATGCAAGAAGCGGCGAGCAGCCATCAGGAGATGGCGGAACTGGACGCAAACTTCATGGCAAAGGCTTTGGTATATGCTCGGAATGAAGGCTTTATGCGGCTTCAGCCTTTGTATGGGCTGGCCGTATTGTCCAAGATTAATCCAGAGCAGTTCGCAAAAGTGTTTGCTCATGTAGTAAAGACACCAGCGGATCTGGCCGATTTTCTGACGATTCTGAGAGGAATTGGGCGTGGACAGGGAGGGCGTGCAGTGAAGCGTCAAGTTAATCGGTTTCTGAACGAAATCAGCGAATACTGGGCCATAAAATACAACGGACGAGGGCGTGGGTACAGTCTGGGAGACATGGTTGCCACTGCACATCCCAAGCCGAAGGATGAGAAGCAACAAGCCTTATTCCGTTATTTGCGGGGGCATGAGACCAGTCTTGCGGAGCTTCCCCAATTGCAGGCACTGCACAAGTTAAGAACGACACGTAACCCTGCCAGTCAGCTTCACCAGATTGAAAAAGGTAAACTGCCCTATTCGGTCGTGACCTCGATCCTTCAGCCAACGCGTCCGATTTGGGAAGCTTTGATGCTCCAGATGCCCATGTTTGCGCTGCTGCGCCATTTGAATGCGATGGATCGTGCCGGAGTTTTTGCCAAAAAGAAAAATATCGCTTACGTCACACGCCGTCTGACCGATGCGGAGGCACTGCGTCAATCGCGAATATTGCCATTTCGCTTCGTCAAAGCATACGAGATGGTTGAACGAACAGAACTGCGGGAAGCGTTGCAGCAGGCTGTAGAACTGTCCATTCACAATTTGCCACGGCTGCAGGGCAGGACGGCTATTTTCCTCGATCGCTCAGGCTCCATGCAGGGAGACTACTTACGTATCGGTTCGGTGCTTGCACTGGCGCTGTACAAACAAACCGAGGGCAATTCACTGTTCTGGTTATTCGATCAACAGGTTGAGGATGCGCATCCCAAGCTGGATGAGGGTATACTTACTCAGGCAGATCGGATTCGTGCACAAGGCGGAACGGATACAGGAAGACCTGTCCGGGAGCTGCGGGAGTCTGAAGAGAGGGTGGATCGCATCATTATGATTACGGATGAACAGCAGAATGAAGGAAGTCCATTTTATGCCGAATTAGAACGGTATCGACGTGTAATGAATCCGCGCCTACAGGCGTTCATTGTAGATATCACCCCTTACCGACAGGCGATGGTTCCGCCGCGGGACGGTCAAACTTTTTACATCTATGGCTGGAGTGAAGCCGTACTGACATATATCGCAGAGACAGCAACAGGGTATGAGACGATTGCCGAGCATGTAAGGAAAATTCAACTTTAGATGAAGGCAGAGTAGGAGGAGAACAGGGATGAGTAATGTAGATCAGGCGATGAGAGAGATGATTGTCAAGCAGCTTGCGCAGATTGAGCAGGAGGAACAAGTTCGCATTATCTATGCCTGTGAGTCAGGCAGCCGGGCGTGGGGATTCCCTTCGCAGGATAGTGACTATGATGTACGTTTTATATATGTGAGACCGCTAGAGTGGTATCTGTCGATAGAGGATCAGCGTGATGTCATCGAACGTCCAATCAGCGACCAGCTGGATATTAACGGATGGGATATACGCAAAGCGTTAAAGTTGTTCCGCAAATCCAATCCGCCGCTGCTGGAGTGGTTGCAGTCTCCGATTCAGTACGATGAGCAGTACAGTGTCGCCGAGCAGATTCGTGCGTTGTCACCACTGACATTTTCACCAAAATCATGCATGTATCACTACCTGAACATGGCCAAGGGCAATTTCCGTGATTACTTGCAGGGCGAGCGGGTGAAGATCAAAAAATACTTTTATGTGCTGCGCCCGCTGCTGGCCTGTGGCTGGATTGAACGTTATGAAACCATGCCGCCGATGGCATTTGATGAACTCGTAGAGACGTTGATTCCAGACGGTACACCGCTTTATACCGAGATTCATGATCTGCTACGCCGGAAAAAAGCCGGAGACGAACTGGATATGGAGCCGCAGCTTCCGGCCATTCAAGCGTACATCACGGGGCAGATTGCTGATGTGGAGCAGATCGCTGCCGGGATCGAAGGACATGTAACTGTGGAGATCGAGGGATTAAACCGGATTTTTCAATCCGCTGTACAGGAAGTCTGGAAGTAAATCTTAGTAAGATCAATGAATCGAACGCGAAAAGGAATGTAACGGGATGATGATTCTTCATCCGTGTTACATTCCTTTTTTTGTAATTAGCAACTTTCTGTGCACCGATAGTATTGGTGAGTTTTCCAATAAAAGGACTCAGAAAGGAAGCGAAGAACATGTTTAAACGAGTAGAAAATGAATTGGAGTTGGCTATGTTCAATGGAGTATGGACAACCGTCTGGAACGAGAAAGGCTTTGAGTTTGAGTTCTCGGAGGCATTTCTGGAACGGTATGTGGTGGTTACGGAGGAGGGACAGTATGTTGGTTCGATTGAGATCAAACCTTACGCCGAAGAAAGTCTTATTAATAAAATCGGGCCATTTCTGGAGCATCCCCTCATTCAGGAAGAACTGGGACACATGGCAGAGATCGATAAACTGGCTATTTTGTCCACCTTCCGGGGGCGATATGTTACAGATTTATTGTCTGCAATTGTATATTACGCGGAGATGAACCAGATCAGTTATTATGCAATGTTACTGGAGCCAGTACTGATGAGGGCTTTGCGCATTTCTTATCATGTACCCATTCAGAAGGTGGCAGGAAGAGTCTTTTATAAGGGGGAGGATGTGATTCCTTCCATTGTGAATGCCCGGGAAGTGTATACGCATAAGGAACGGTATACATGGCTTGTTAATCCAGCAGGACATAATATGATAAAAAATACAAATAAATTCATATAACAACACTATTTCGACAGAATAAACGGATGGTGTTATGGTGTTATTTCATGCAATAAAAACAAGTTACCGATGTTACAAGATGAGGATTGAGGCCTAAAGGGCCTCTTTTTTATAGAGAAGTATGGGATTATTGGATCAGTCTAACGAACCAAAGCCCTATATGAAATCATTCTATTCTAGGTGATAATTATAGAAGGAGTGAATAGCATTGGAATCTCACTACGTAACGAGGGGGTAACCTGTATGGCGTCATTGATTTTGCTGGTGAAACAGACGGAGGACGATGAAAAGGTTATTTATCGATTCGGACCAGATGAGCGGAAGATGGGACTCATTGAGATGAACAAAGTTAAGGAAAGTGTGAAGGAACTGGAGCCTGTCCAAGTGGACGGAGTCAGTCCCAGCTTTTTTTTCAATCGGACGGCTCAGTGGCTGGTACGATGTTTGTTCAGAGAAGGCGGCAAGTTTCCGGATCGAACCACAGTTGAATCATAGTTGATCGTAGGCCTTTTAACAAGAGGTTTTATTAGACTATTAGGTTAACATCAGACAAGCACTCTTAATAGTTGTAACATAGAAGAAGTCCAAGCGCAGCAGTGTGTCGTTGCATTTGGACTTCTTTGTCTTGGATACATGTTTAGGGATGTGAGCTTAGGTTTTCAGAACGTTTTTGCATACGAAATCAATGCGGTAATGGTAATAATGTTAAGTAATGTGGAGATCAGCACCGTCTGGGCAGCAAAATCGGGTTCGTTGTCATATTCCTCGGCGAGAATGGAAGAGTTGACCCCCGTAGGCATGCCGGATGCGATAATGAGAGCCTGAGCGGCTATGCCTTCAAGTCCGAGCAGCAGAACGATGCTAATTCCAATCGCCGGGCCAATCAGCAGGCGTAAAAATGTGCTAATATACACATCAAGACGATATAGACGAATTGGATATTTCACGATTTGTGCCCCGAGTGTCAGCAGTGCGACGGCGACCATACTTTGCTGTGCATAGGTGAGTGGCATGGACAAAAACGTGGGCAGAGGCAGTTTCCAAGCCTGAAACAGAATACCTAGCAGCAGCGCATAAGGTACAGGCATTTTCAGAAAACCGATAAGGACTGCGCGGTAGTTTCCTTTGAGCTTCGCACCTTGGATGGACAGAACGCCATAAGTGAAGGTGAGCAGAGCCTGCAAGGACATGACCAGTGCCTGGATGGATGAGGCGAGTGGGTCACCCCGGAATACCAGTGCGTTAATCGGCAGACCGTAGTTTCCTGCGTTATCCAGCATGATACTATTGTTGAAGGCAGCTTTCATGCCTTTATTCATGCGGAATGTACGGGCGACCACAGAGCCAATGATATAGAGTATGAATACATAGATGGCGTAGAAAAGCGTGACCGTACCAAGCAGCTCACCGGACATATTCGAGTGATACATGCTCATAAAGACGGCAGCTGGGGTAATACAATAGAAATTGATCTTGGCGAGGGTATACAAGTCCAGCTTGAACACCTTTTGCATCCAGGACCCGACAGCAATCAGGAGAAAGACGGGCAGGACGACTTCTAACATGATGTCTGCAATCATTGGTTTAACTTCCTTTTTCATGAAAATTTCAGTTCTTTACGGAAAACACTTCGATCATTATATCATTTTATACACAGCAACAAGAGCGTTTGGTTAAAATAGTTCAGGAGGTGTTAGCTCATGATCCCGGATCATCTGGATACCGGCTTATCGATTTTGTTTATTGGCTTCAATCCCAGCATTACCTCAGGAGAGACAGGCCATCATTACGCATATAAAGGCAACCGTTTCTGGCGTATTCTCGAGCGTTCCGGGTTGACCCCGCGGCTGTATGATGCAACAGAGGATGGAGAGCTGCTGAAGCTTGGATATGGTTTTACCAATATTGTAGCCCGTCCAACCAAAGGCATGGAGGATATTACGAAGGAAGAGTATGCGGAAGGGCGTGAGATTTTGCGGAAAAAGCTGGAGACATTCAGGCCGGATATTGCTTGTTTTGTCGGTAAGGGCGTATACACCCAGTACAGCAAACGATCCAAAGTAGAGTGGGGATTCCAGGATGACCCGGTCGTGAAAGAAATTCATGAGTTCGTTGCACCTTCTTCCAGCGGACTTGTGCGGATGTCGATGGAGGAGATTGTGGCAATCTATGCCCAGCTTGCGGATTTTGTGGCAGAGAAGAATGCTGGAGATTAGAAAAAATCGGCGTAATGCAAGATAGGGTTCAGTTGTGTTGGGTTCACCCGTTCGGCGATGGCCGGATAGGGTGGATTCTTTTTTTGATCATATCGTGAGAGGTTTCGGGAACGACTTCCGTCTATATAGTACAGAACCATGCATGGACGCTGTAGAGAAGGGGGATTACATGACACATCTGGTACCAGAGGAGGAACTGATTCAGCGCATCATAGATGGGGATAAACAGCTGTTTAGTGTGCTCGTGGATCGATATAAAAATAAAGTCTACGGCATCATGCGCGGAATGGGCGCGAGTCACCCGGATGCACAGGATCTTGCGCAGGATACATTCATTCGAATCTACCGATATTTGCCAACAAGGAGAGCGGGCAGCAGTTTCTCGGCTTGGGTGTATAGCATTGCGGTGAACATCATGAGGGATCATATGCGAAAAAGGAAACCGGTGATGACCGCCGATCAGAAGATCGATTCTGTCAGCGAGGAAACACCTGAGAAACGACTGCTGCATAAGGAGATGCAGCGGGAAATCCATCGTCAGCTTGAACAGCTGCCGGAAACATACCGTCTGGTATTGCTCTTGAAATATACGAATGAGCTAAGTTATGAAGAGATTGCCACCATTACAGATATGAGTGACGCGCAAGTACGTAATGCACTTTATCGAGGGAAGAAAATGCTGAGAAAGCAGATGGAACGTAAAGGAGGTTTATCGTCTTATGAAGCCCATTACAAATGAGCAGGAGAAGAAGCCGGATCGCAAGTGGGAAGAGGAACTGTTTCGCGAGGGGCCAGATGCAGATTTCACATTACAAGTCATGCAGAAGCTGGATCATGTGTCTATGGAAGACCCTCATGTGCAGGTACCGTGGGAAATAAAAAAGTCACATAAGAGGAAATGGATTTATCGAACGGGGATCGCTGCAGCGGCAGCGGTACTGATTGCAGGAGGGGCTTGGGCTGCTTGGGATCGGACAACGAAAGAGCCTATTCAAACACCTGTAAACGCCGTAAATACTCCCCCTTTGCCCAATATTCCTGTCCCGGAGGTTCTGAGATATGCCAATTTGGCGGACGACTATAAACGGCTTCAACCGCTGGGGCTTGTTGTAAACCCGAACATTGTTATCGATGATCAGGGGTACAAACTCAAGATTGAAGATGTGCTTGTAGACGGTTCTCAACTTATACTTATGCTGCAGCAGACGGCACCTGACGGGACAGAAATGTATCTGTTGGGCTCCAAAGCAGAGGGTATCCACATTACGGATAAAAACGGTAAAGACGTTGCTGAACTTGCTCGTGATACAAGGCAAGGTAGCGGCTCTCTGAATAAACTGGTATTTCAGCTGCATCGAGACATCCCAGATGAAGTCACTGTTCGTGGAGAATTTGGACATATAAATATAGGGGATGGCTCTGATGTGAATACCAAAACCGATACGGACAAAAAGGTCACCGTAGACTGGAACTTCCAGTTCAAACTGGATATGACCGAAGCCAAAGCGATGTCCAAAGAAACCCCGATGAATGCGTACTATACAACACCGGAGGGGCTAGAACTGGCTATGACGCAATTGGTGCAGACGCCAAACGGAACAAGGCTTGATCTGGAAGTGAATCTGAACGAAGGCCTTCGCGCTAGAGCAGCAGAAGATTGGGCAAAGGATATGGATATTCTGTATCATATTTCAATGATGGACACGGGAGAATATCGCATTTTCAACGGAGGCAGACCCAATGCACGGCAGGCCAAATTCCGTTATCGGGATTTGAGTCAAGTGAGTGCGGGAGGTTCACTTAAGCTATCGGAGACATGGGACCCGTCTTTGGTAACACTGAATGCGGACAATATTCGCTTTGTCCTGGACGGTTACACGATTCCTGTGAAAGAGGAACAAACGATGGAGGTTGATCTGGATAAGGCTAGTAAGGAATCTAAGTTCTATACGTTTGCCTCATTTAATTCTCTTGGAGATCAGATGGATATACGCAGTTTCAATTATCAGCATGGGCAGTCATCGAATGACCAAACAAAAGGTGGATCTGGGAATAAAGTTTCTCTTGTTCTGGAAGGAAATGCTTTGTTCCGCAATGAGTTTTATGGTGATCAGTGGATCGCAACGGACCCTACAGGGAAAGAGTATCCCGTTGAAGTAATGGGTATTCGAGAACCAGCCAATCTGAATGAAGAGTACGTTGTCAATGATATGAAGCTGATTGTTCATGGATTCTCAACGGATCAGGGGACGAAGTTGACGTTAAAACGAACGGTTGTGCATCGTGATTTCCGGGATGTGGATTGGAAAGTAAACCTTGCGAGTGATCCAAGTATGCCTTGGGATCAATAACGTGTTGTTTTTAAAGTTTGGGAGTATCGTTCTAAAACAGAGCGGATGCGGAATCACATGTTAGTATTTATAAAGAGAAGAGCCTTGCAAATTCAATGCAGGGCTCTTTCCCATGCGGGTATACCTCAGATTCATGCGGACTCCCTTGGAATCAGGGTGGTGGATAACATGACCGTCTCCTTTGGTGTGCCTGGGCGTTCGATTCGGCGCTTCAAAGCCTCAACAGCACGTTGTCCCAGCTCCTCTTTGCATAGATGTACGGTTGTCAGTGGGGGGGAAGAGGTAGCCGCAGTGTACACATTGTCGATTCCGATCACCAGACCATCCTGGGGTATGGAGAATCCCATCTGTTGCAGCTTCTGCATCCACTGTAAGGCAATATCGTCGTTCGCTCCAATCCACGCATCAGGACGTTCTCCTGCTGGCAGGTCTTTCATAATAGCAGCGAGCTTGTTCACCCAGTCCCCGTTCTCATAGTCCACATGCCAAGTTTGAAAACGAACGTCTTCGCTTGCTTCCATATGAAAATGATTCAAAGCCAGCTCGATCCCGATCTTGCGCTGCGCAAAACTGGCCGCACGTCCATCATCGGTAATCAAACCAATGCGTTTACACTGTTTCGATATGAGATATCTGGCTGCGGTTATTCCTGCTTCCAGATTATCATGGCTGATCGTATCACAGTGCAGTAAGGGCTCCTGATGATCGACCAGAATCATCGGGCGTTCAGTCTGTACGAGTCGTTGCAGTACCGTGTGGGGGAAGGCACCCATTACGATGATCCCGGCACAGCGTGACCAGTCTACATGAGGGGCGATTGCTTTTTCAGGGGGAATCTCCTTGCTGGGTATGTCCAGTGAAGGCGACACAATAACATGATGCCAGCCTTGTTCGTTACAACCTGTGATGATGCCTGACAGGACACGTTGCCAATAGTGAGGCTCACCTCGATTGAGCTGATTCATACAGATCAGGGCAAAGGGAGGTTCGGATGTATCTGCCTGATTCGTATGGGTAACATGAATTGCCGAGCCGGGTGTATTCTGACGATAACCGAGCGCGCGGGCAAGTTCCAGTACGCGTGTACGTGTGGATTCGCTGACACCGGTTTTACCGCTGAGCGCACGGGATACGGCGTATTTGGACAAACCAAGCTGGTCAGCCAGCGTTTGGATGGATACTTTTCGAGACATGTCGTTACTCCTTTGATGAACAGATGGGTGAATCGTAATGTAATATGTATATAGTCGAATGACTTATGTTTTATGGGTAACTGGTTGATTTGTGAATTGACGTGTTCCTATGGAACAGGTACACTTACATGGTAATAACGTTATTATAATTTATAATAACAAAAATAACAATATGTTATTGAGAGTTCTATATAAAATGAATAGTTTACATAGAAACGGAGAGTGTTCTTCCATGGAACAGTTCAGATTACCGAAAATTCCGATGCCAGATCTTGAATTGCCTCAAGCCGTCCTGGATGTATTAGCTGAAGCGGATGAGCAGTTACAGCACAGACCCAAGTTACTGGCGCAGTTTCGTAATTGTTTCCCGAACACACTTGAAACGACTACCAAGTTGTTAGCGGACGGTACAACCTTTGTCATTACGGGGGATATTCCGGCGATGTGGCTCCGTGATTCGGTAGAGCAAGTGATCCACTATGTTCCGCTGGCGAAGCATGATGCACAGTTGCAACGTATCATCGGAGGTTTGATCAAGCGGCATACGTTCTATGCGGATGTAGACATCTATGCGAATGCTTTTAACGAAACGGCTAACGGCTGGCATTGGGATGCCAATGATGAGACAGATATGTCGCCTTGGGTATGGGAGCGGAAGTTTGAGCTGGATTCCCTGTGTTTCTCCATGAAGCTGGCCTATACATACTGGCGTGAGACCGAGCTTACCGACATCTTTGATGAACGTTTTAAAAAGGTCATGGAGCAGATCGTGCACCTGTGGGAAACGGAGCAGCGGCATGTGGAGCAATCTCCGTATCGTTTCATGCGGCGTAACTGTCCGGCTCACGATACACTCCGCAACGAAGGACTGGGTATGCCTGTAAACTATACGGGCATGATCTGGTCGGGCTTTCGTCCAAGCGACGATGCCTGTGATTTTCACTATAACATTCCGTCGAATATGTTTGCCGCAGTTACGCTAAGTCAGATGGGGGAAATTGCAAAATGGGTGTTTCGTGATGAACAGCTGGTGAGCCGTATGGCACATCTGGAGGAAGAGATCCGGCATGGTATTGCCCTGTATGGCACCCATCGTCATCCGGTGTATGGGCGAATTTATGCGTATGAAACAGACGGTTATGGCAACGTCTGTCTGATGGATGATGCAGGCACACCAGGCCTGATGTCGATTCCCTATATCGGGTATGCTTCCGTGGAAGATGTGGTGTATCAGAACACACGGCGATTTATTTTGAGTAAAGAAAATCCGTACTACTATGAAGGAAAAACAGCCCAAGGCATCGGCAGTCCGCACACGCCTCCGGGGTACATCTGGCACATGGCGTTATCCATGCAAGGGTTAACGGCAGACAATGATGCCGAGATGCTGGCGATGATTGATGTGCTGGAAAGCACAGATGCGGGGACGGGGTATATGCATGAAGGTTTTCATGCCGATGATCCGAAGACGTTTACGCGTCCATGGTTCGCATGGTCCAACAGTTTGTTTGCGCAACTGGTGTACAAGGCGATGAAGAAGGGAATGTTGTAGGCGATAAGTGCAAAAGAAAAATAAAAAACCCAGACTGCCATAGAACGTGGCGGTGCGGGCTTTGATTATATATTGTTCCTTATGAGTGCGACATTAAACAGCTGATCCAATGGCGCTTATCTATTTTTTCAACAAATCGGCAATCATTACCTTTTGCCCGGTACGCGCACTTTCGAGAGAAGCGAGAACCATCGCCATGCTGTACTGGTTATCGCTGCAATCCGTTTCAGGCAGTCGTCCTTCTTCAAGTGCAGCAAACATTTCTTCCAGACAGCCGTGGTGCCCGGTTTTGTCCATTACCGGCAACTCGGCTTCAATGCGTTCACCGCGCTGGAGAAAGGATGGCTTGCCATCGTCCTCCAGCGTGAGCGTGTTGACCACTTCAGCATAGATGTTGTCATGAC
Organism: Paenibacillus sp. TSA_86.1; assembly: GCF_052691815.1. Taxonomy (NCBI): domain Bacteria; kingdom Bacillati; phylum Bacillota; class Bacilli; order Caryophanales; family Paenibacillaceae; genus Paenibacillus; species Paenibacillus sp. TSA_86.1. The sequence continues at coordinate 191,304 of NZ_JBQZGE010000001.1, forward strand.
CATCCCAGATGGCGGTTCCTTTTTCACCTGTCACACGCCAGTTTGCTTCCCAGGATGTTGGCACGCCCTCAGTACACCAGGACCCCCGATAATCGAACACAGACCCGTCGGACATCTCGAAAATACATATCGCCATCGCATTCCCCTTATACCAAGACCCTGGAGGGTTGAATTCGTGACAGTACACCGATACAGGGTCAGCACCAAGGATATAACGCGCCTGATCAAAGGTATGTATCGCCATATCCAGCAACAACGGGCTGTCCATAAGGTCACGGAATCCGCCAAAGTGCGGCCCGAGGAAGAAATCTGCGCCTGCATATCCCGGCTGTCCAATGGTTCCGCTGGAGATGAGCTGCCGATAGGCGCGAATGCGTGGATCAAAACGGCGGTTCTGCATGACTGCTTGAATACGCCCTGTACTGCGAGCGGTTTGCACAATGTCCGTGCAGTCCGAGAAAGATTCTGCCAGCGGTTTTTCGCCGAAGACGTGACAGCCTGCCTGTAGCGCGGTCATCGCAATATCATAATGGCTGGAAGGGATGGTCACATCAAATACGATGTTGGCATCGACGGCCTGAAGGGCATCGCGAATATTCGTAAAGGTTGGACAGGACAGATTGTGACGCTTGGCGAACGCTGATGCTGTTTCTTCATAGAGATCAACGAGTCCCACAATTTCGGTATCTGGTCGTTCTTTGGCGTAGTCGGCCCAGGTGTTTGCCATTGCTCCACAGCCTGCGATGATAACCCGATAAGGGTAGGTCATGTGTTCAACTCCCTTGCATAGATGCATAGATGTTATTGATCCATGTTATAAGTTATTGTTCCATGTAAGTAGTACATGTGATTATAACGTGATTTTGTATTTTCTGGGCAATTGAGTAACCCAGTCTTCATGCCGTTATGTCTTTACACCGGATTGGGCACAAAGCTGCCGCCGCGGCAATGTTTCAAATAGTTTAATGCATGCACTTGCCCGGTCATTTCCAGCTCATCGCGATAGACGGGATCATGCCAGCCTTCAATATCGATGGTGCCCTGATAGCCGTTCTGACGCAAAATAGTGATGATATCTGTCCAGTTGCTATCCCCAAAGCCCGGTGTACGATGCCAGACAAATTCATGTGGGCCGTGTACGCCGTGTTCTTTGACAATATCCCAGGCGATTGTTGCGTCTTTACCATGGACGTGGAACACTTTGGGCATCCATTTGCGGAGCTGTGGAATCGGGTCAATCAGGCTGACCATCTGGTGGCATGGTTCCCACTCCAGCCCCACATTTTCATCAGGAACAGCATTAAACATCATTTCCCATGCGGTCGGGTTATGCGCGATATTCCAGTCGCCGGTCCGCCACGTTCCATCCATATCACAATTTTCAAAAGCAATGCGTACACCCCGGTCTGCCGCCCGTCGTGCCAGTTCGCCGAATACTTCCTTAAAACGTGGGATCGATTCGTCAATCGGTTGATTGGTCAAGCGTCCGGTAAAGCCGGAGACGATATCTGCCCCAAAAAGCTGTGCGTGATCAATAACACGTTCCCAGCTGGCTAAGGTATCTGCGTTATCCCCGGTTCCGGTGAGTGGATTGCCAAACACACTTACAGCTGAAATGGTGATGCCATGTTCGTCAACAATGTCGCGAACACGTTTGGCAGTTTCCGCGAGATCGAGATCGCCTGTAGTTTGCCAGAACGTCAGATTAAAAGATTCGAAGCCGTGCTGCAAAATTTGCGGAATCACCCGAACGGCATCATGGCCGCCTACAAGGGTTCCGATACGAATGGATGGATTCATGGTTGTATTTCACTCCAATATTGGCTTATAGTACTTCGTGACACACTCATTATAGCCTTGCATCTACGGGATGGCTCTAAACAATTTTGTGCTTTATTAGTCGGATTTTGTGGTGAGGGGGAAGAAATCCATGCTGGACTTGAAAGCGCTTCACGAGGATACACGTATAGATCATAAATCCCATCCATTTCAGTTGTTCCAAAATCGCTGTGCCGCGAAGAAAACAGAGGAGTGTATCTTGTATCTGCACTGGCATGAGCATTTTGAATGGATCATTATGCGTAAGGGGAGAGCGGTATTTCATATCGATAGTCGGCCTTATGAGGCTGAAGCGGGCGAGGTCATTATCATTCCGGGCGGCGCACTGCATGTCGGATACGCTCTGGATGAGGGAGATGTACATTATGATTCGGTTGTGGTCAATCGCGCGCTGTTTCAGGATTTTGCCAATGACCCTGTGCATGAGCAGTATGTCGCGCCGTATCTGGAAGGCAGTGTGAGGTTTCCGGTCAAACCGGCTGCTGAGCATGCAGCTTGTGCTGGCTATTATTCGTTATTAAATGAGGCGGTAGAAGAGATGGCGATGCAGCCTCCGGCGTATCAACTTGTGGTGAAATCCAAGCTGCATGCATTGTTTACCCTGTTAGCCCGGACGTTTATGCCGCATCAGTTGCGGGAGAGGTCGGGCGGAGCTTATTTTCCTAACCGCGAGCGGTTCAAGCAGTTGATTGCACGGGTTGAGGCTGATCCGCAGGAGAAGTTGTCTGTTAGTGAAGCGGCAAGCCAAGTGGGACTGAATGTATATCATTTCTGTAAAATGTTCAAAAAGCTGACCGGGCGTACCCTCGTGGAATACGTGAACGGATGCAGAATGAGTGAAGCACAGCGATTGCTGCAGGACAGCAGCCTTACGGTCACGGAGATTGCCGCCCAGGTCGGCTGCGACAATGCGAACTATTTCACCAAATTGTTCAAGCAGTACAAGGGCATGACACCTTCGCAGGCACGAGGGATGAAGGAAGGGTGAGAGGTGGTGTTGTGCTGATAGGACGACGGGGAAGAGAAGAGAAGAGAAGAGAAGAGAAGAGAATGGGATGGGTTGGATTGGGTTAGAGGAGGGAGGGGGAGGGAAAAGAAACGAAGCAAGAAGGGAACAGAAAAACCGGGTTTAGCCGAAAGTCAGCCAAACCCGGATGCAATTATACATACATAGTAGTTCCAGCGATCAACGGTCTATTTCAGAAATCGGGAGAGTAGTCGATTGGCCTTCTTGGAGAGATCTTCCATTTTGAGATTGGCCTGATCGAGCTGGTTATACGTCCATTTAATCGTTTGCAGCATTCGAGGGGATATGGGCGTGCCTTGGATACGTGGATAGATGTTGTGATAGGCCCATACAAGATGCTCCCAGCGATGGTCGTCTCCCTCCTGAATGTACTCGGATACGTCAAGTACTTTGCCGCGTCCATTCTGGAGCAGTACATTTTTGAGGTGAATGTCGCGTGGATTTAGTCCAAGGCGACGAACGGCTTCTCGCGCTGCGTCTACATCGAGCATGACTTGCTCGGGGACGGGGATTCCTTTTTCCAAACATTCCAGCAAGGTGTCTCCGGGTTCGTAACTGATGACCAGTACATTTTGGCCGCTACCATAATACGTCGGGAAATAGGGCAGTCCCTGAAGCTGGGTGTAGACCTGTTTTTCATTATTTAATTTATCCAAAGCATGATCCGAGTACTTTTTGAAGGCGTACTGCGGCAGATGATCATACGAGAATACAGCCGCATCCGTACCTATGCCAATGCAGTTCACTCCTGCTACCTCGCCGATGATATTCACCAGCTCATTCCGATCGCTTCCGATGACTTGGATCTGTTGTAATGCTTCTTCTGCCTGGAACCAATCCGGCTGATTCATGGTGGCGCCTCCTTTTGGATATGCCTGTACATATTTTTCGTATCGTGAATCGTATAGAAATCATACAAAAATCGTATTGATGTAAATAGATTAATACGGTCCGTAATCCATTTCAACTTTCTAATGTGAGGATGGGCAGTCGTTAGGCCATTTGGCGCCCCGAGCTCAAGTTACACAGGTAACTCTTTGTATCCCTACGTTTCCCAAAACTCCTTCACCAATTCTAACGATCAGGAGAAACCTTATTTCGCCGAAAATAGTCGTGTTAAAATTCTAACGATCCGTAGGAACGCTATTTCGCATCATTCGTCGGTTCTATCCCGTTTTCAACTGAAATCCAGCTAAATAGCGTTTCTGGTGATCGTTAGATTTTTAAATCCCGCTAAAATGGGCAAATAAGGTCTGTGGTGATCGTTAGCGTAACATGGGGGCGGCCCAACGAAATCATCTCATTATTTTAACGGTAATATGCGTTGCCCCTCCTTATCTCAGGTACGCGGTAATCCGCTGCATTCTATCGCCCGCCATTGGGTGGATACTCTCTTTTTTTAAAAATCAAAAGGGACTTCTCTTCATCCTGATGTAACTATATAAACGATACGGATCGTACCTCAAACGGTTGCGCGCAGAAGTAAATAACGGAAGCCGGGTTGCGGCATGACGGCCGGGGCTATATACTGTGAGCAATGAAGGGATCGCTCAGGTGGATCCGGTATACAGAAAGGCAGATTATCATATGGCACAATACCCGCAGTGGTCTTATTCGCAGTCGCGGGCGAGTATGTTCGATGAGTGCCTGCGCAAATATTATTATCATTATTACGGTGCTCACAACGGCTGGAAAACAGAATCGGCGGATGAGATGCAGGTACGTCTGTATCGTCTGAAGCAGCTGAGCAATCTGTATCTGGTATTTGGTGATCTGGCACACCGGATGTGTGAGTCGGCCGTACGGAGCAGGGAAGAGGGGAAACCCAAGCCAAGGGAAGTTTTTTTGGAGAAAACGATACGTGATCTATTAAATCAGGCTTACAAAGAGTCGATGAACCCCGAGCAGTGGCGTCTTCATCCGAAGAATTATACGATGTTGTCCGAAATTTATTATGGTGATGATACACTGAATGACCGGATTGCAATGATCAGAGAACGTGCAGGAGCCTGTGTAGGCAACCTGTATCAGACGCTGACATGGGAAGATTTGTCCCGTGCGAGTACAACGATTTTGAAGATTGAGAAATGGGATACGATGCTGCTGCATGATACGCGTGTGTATGTGAAAATGGACTTATTGTACAGACGCAACAACGGCAACATTGTCATTGTGGACTGGAAAACGGGCAAGGAGGATGATTTCTCCGATCAGTTAATTTTGTACGCTTCCTATGTAAGAGAGCATTACCGGGTTCCGCTGGAGCAGATTGAAATTCGGGTGGAGTATCTGTTGACTGGGAAACACAAAGAGTTTAAAGCAACCGAAGAGGACATTCGCAAAGTGGAGGAGAACGTAGGACGGTACATCGAGGAGATGCGTTCCTGTGTGGCTGATGAGTATTACAACCGTCCTAAGGACATGTCTTACTTCACCCCAATGCCTTCGCACCGGGCATGCCGGGATTGCAACTTTCGCGAGGTATGCAGTGAACGGGTGGTTTAGCGTAAGAGAAAACGGGGAGCAGCAGAAGTAAATAAGGCGGTAAGGTGAAAGCGTGTACGAAGGCATCATAACTGTCGCGTGGTTTAACGAACTTGGCGCATAACCTATTCTATAATTCAAATGAGTAACCTATTCCACCATAGTTCATCCCAATGAGTATCCTATTATGTGAAAAAAGAAGCGCAGCGCCCGGAGGAATCCTCCTTGGTGCACTGCGCTTCTATGCGTTCCACAGGCTGGACACGGTTGGTGCCAGGTGGAACGTCAGAAAGATTTACTGGACGGCGGCGGCATCCTCCAGCGCCTGTCCTGCAGGCACATAGGCGTGCCCAAGGTCGCGGGCAACCGCCTCATACGTGATATGTCCATTCAGCGCATTCACTGCGCTGCGAATGGACGAACTGCCGCGAATCGCGGCGGCTGCACCGTGGTTCGCCAGCTGCAACGCATAAGGCATGGTGGCGTTGGTCAGCGCCACCGTGGACGTGCGCGGAACGGCGCCAGGCATGTTCGCCACCGCGTAATGCACGACACCATGCTTCACATAGGTGGGTTCATCGTGAGTGGTGATATGATCAATGGTCTCAACGATCCCGCCCTGGTCAATCGCCACATCCACAATGACCGACCCTGGTGCCATGGTCTTCACGACCTGCTCGCTGACAAGCGTTGGCGCCTTAGCGCCCGGGATCAGCACCGCACAGATCAACAGGTCCGCCGTAGCGACAGCGGACGCAATATTGGAAGGGCTGGATACCAGCGTCTGGATCTGGTTACCGAAAATATCGTCCAGCTGGCGCAGCCGATTCAGATTCAGATCCAGAATCGTAACATCCGCCCCCAGGCCAAGTGCAATTTTGGCGGCGTTTGTACCTACCGTACCGCCGCCAATAATGACAACCTTGCCGCGGCTTACGCCAGGCACACCGGATAACAGAATGCCTTTGCCGCCTTCTGTTTTCTCTAGAAGCTGCGCACCAATCTGCGCAGCCATCCGTCCGGCCACCTCACTCATAGGTGTGAGTAGCGGGAGAGAGCCGCCGATTTCTAACGTTTCATATGCAAGGGCGGTTACCCGTTTTTCGACCAGTGCTTTAGCAAGAGCCGGCTCTGCGGCGAGGTGCAGGTAAGTGAATAGAATCAGGCCAGGGCGGAAATAACCATATTCACTGGCAAGAGGTTCCTTCACTTTAAGGATGAGCTCAGCCTCCTGCCATACCTGAGCGGCTTTTTCAACAATTACGGCACCGGCCTTCTCGTATTCCTGATCCATGAATCCACTGCCAAGCCCGGCACCTTGTTCGATAAAGACTTGATGCCCGGCTCTCGCGAAATCAGCCGCCCCGGCAGGTGTCAATGCTACACGATTTTCATTGTTTTTGATTTCTTTGGGAATTCCGATTCTCATCGCCATGCACCTCGTCCATTTATTGGTTGTTAGCTTATACTACAAGTTTATGACCCAGTACGTCGTTTTGCACCTTACATGATGTCTATTTTTTAGAAAGAATACTCAACATTTAGTCGAAATTAACTGTTCAGGACATCTGCCTATGGATTATAATGTAAGAAAAAATGACACTAAGAGGGATCGACTTTGCGAAATGACCGTGTGTTTACTGTCAGAGATATCCTGCAACGTCCGGTATTTAGTCAAGCAAGACTTACGGCAGGCCAAGAAGGATTGGAGCGTCAGGTGGGCTGGGTTCATGTGCTGGAAATCACCAATGTGTCTCCTTTTGTAAGCCCGCATGATCTTATTTTAACCACGGGTTTATGGCTTAAGTCGGAAGAGGGGCGTGAAGCGTATCTGATGCAGCTGATCAACCGCGAAGCGGCTGGATTATGTGTGGAGTTTGGAACTAGCATTCATGCCATCCCCGCATCGTTGATTGAACTGGCAAACCTGCATCAATTTCCGCTCATCGTATTTGAGCAACCCGTGCGATTTGTTGAGATCACGCAAGATATCCACTCTCTACTTATTAACCACCAACACCAGCTGTTAAAGAGCTTGGAGACCTATTCCCGTGAGCTTCAGCAGCGTACACTGCAGAGCACAGATATGTCTGCGGTGCTGGAACTGTTATATGCCTATTCGGCAAAACCGGTGGTGTACATTTCGTCTATGGAGGCAGGCAGCTTTGTACCTGAACTAGCTCCGGAGATGGAGCAGTCGATCTACAGCTGGTACAGCCAGGAGGTCGAACAGCTGAATCTGAACGATTCCGATACCGAGCTGTGGTTTCATATGGATGAGGAGACTGCCTTGCTCTGTTACCCGGTGATTTGTTTTGGTCAAGTATTTTCAGCCATAGGTATGATTGTGCATCCGTCAGCGACTGTGGAGTATCTTAAACTACTGCTCGATTACACAGCCAAAGCTGCTGCTGCGCTTACCCTCCGTTCTCAATTTCTTGAAGAGAAGATGGTACGCAACCAGAATGAATTGATTCAGGATCTAATGAATGGTCACATTCAGCAGGAGGAGCAGGCGCGAACACGGATGGGGCTTCGTTTGCTGGTGAAGGGACAATACTGGTTCGCGGGAGGTATTTTAGAGATTGAACATCGTACGAAGGGAACAGGCCGGGAACGAATGGAGACGAATCATCAGGATATCCTGGTTCTGCTCCGTTCACTTTTGAAAAAGAATCATCTGACCAGTCTCATCATGCTGAAAAATAACCAAATCTATCTTTGCTGTGCAAAGGAAGAAGCACGAACCTCCTCCCGGCAGCAACTGATCCAAATTTTAGAGAGCATCACTCAGGATATCAAGCTTTTTGCCCGCTCGAATCTAAAACAAGTCGAAATTCATGCCGGTTTCGGCAAACTTCGAAATCAACTAACCCGCTTGAAAGACAGCCTGCAGGAAGCATATCAGGTTATTGAGGTAGCGAGGTCTGTCAAACCAATGAAACATGTTCACTTTTATGATCGTATGGGTATATATCAAATGTTAAAAGCCATGCCGCCTTCTTTCCTGCAAGCTTTTGCGATAGATCATCTAGGTGTACTTATGGAGCATGATCAGAGCCATCAGTTACGATTGATAGAAACATTGGACGCGTATCTTGCAAACTTTGGTTGCAAAAGAGACGCGGCTGCCCAGCTGTTTGTTCATCGCCAGACCTTATATAACCGGCTGGAGAAACTGGAAGAACTGCTGGGGCCGGATTATATGCAACAGGAAAAACGGGTGTGTTTGGAGATGGCATTGCTTGCTAACGCCATGATTGAAGGCGGGGATGGGCCGTCCTCATGATTGTAATGTTTTGAGATATGAGTTGTGCAAGAATGGAAGGGTTTCTGTTCGTCTATCGTTTGTTGATGTGTTGCATGCATCCTAAGCTACGAGATAAGCGGTGAGACCCTGTGCTGGAGAAACGGCCCCGGTAACGTACGGATGGACGGGAAGAGGGTGCCAGTGATAGTGAGGTAGGAGCTGCCAGACGATACGGAGATGTCACGCGCTCAGACCTTTGATCCGGTTTGTATTGTTGATCCGAAGCAGTTAAACCGTTAAGGCTTAACCACGCTTGAAGCTGGTGGGGATGGATACCAAGTTGTCCGCTCATATGACAGATGTCGAGATGTTTTTTCACACAAATCCGCCTTTCCTGATTATAGGGCTGGGAGTAGGGTACGAAAGGGAAGCATGAAACCAAGTCGGTAAACGGTGTGTAGAGGGTTGCTCAGGGTGAGTAGCGGAGTGTTGCATTATGTTATTTCAACCAGCGGTATGCATATTCGTTGTATAGAGAGATGGCCGCTGTATTGACTCTTACTATAAATTGGCTTTTAACAAGATTTTAACATTTTAGATGTGATTGTGCGTCTCAATATAGTCTCATTTTTATAAAAAAGTAAGTCACAGTAAAAGTACCAGTATCTAGTACGGAGGACATATATGGGAAAAGATAGTGAGTCTCAACATGAGAAGGTTGTCAGGGATGGGAAGCGTTTCGTTGGTAGAGCTAGAGAACTAATGATACTAGAACAGTGGTTTGAAAATGAAGAAGCGCCTATGACTATATTTTCAGTTACCGGCATGGGTGGGATTGGGAAGTCTTCATTACTTTCAGAAATGCTGTCCATCGCTCGGGAGCGGGAAGCCACAGCCATATGGATGGACGGACGGGCGTGTGGTACAACCCCTTCCGTGTTCATGGATTATTTTATATCCACACTTGGGCTGGAACTGGGACTGCCGACAAGCAATGGCCCTCATCTGGTATCTCTGTTGAAAGCCATGCCCAGGGAGAGGCGGCTCGTGATTGCTGTAGATAACTATGAGGAGCTTGCATTGCTCGAGAGCTGGTTTATGGAGGTTTTTATTGCAAAACTTCATCTAAGAGGGATACTTATTATACTTGCTTCCCGTCCGGAGCTTTCAGCGGCATGGCGAACTCACCCGCGGTTGTATCAACGACTGGTGCAGCTTCAACTACAGCATTTTACAGCGGATGAGGTTACCACGTATATTGCAACTGCCGGTTCATTGAAGCCGAGTATAGCTGGAATCATTACAAGAATGACGGATGGACACCCGCTAGGACTTGCGCTTGCTGTGGAAGCGGCGGATCAGGAGCGAAATCTTCCTCAAGCTGATTGGGTTGAGCTATCACATATGATCAGTGCCCGGCTGTTGCTTGAGCTTACCACGCCCCGTCTGCATCCGATGGTAGAAGTTTTAACTTTGCTGGAGACAGCAAACCAGGAACTGTTATCTGCTGTATTGGGTATCACCGTTAAGCCGGAAGAATATCACATGTTGAGGCGGATGTCCTTCATCCGTTCTGCGCCGGATGGGCTGGCTTTGCATGACATGGCCCGAGTACATTTGATGCGGGATTTTCGGCAGCGCGAGCCGTATCGCATGCAGTCTATGCGTATCCGGATTGCAGAGCTGTTGAAGCCGCTCCACGAACAGGCCTATTCACATGAGCAGCTTCAGATCGCCAGGAAGATGCTGCTGCTCTGTCAGGAGTCCATGCTCCAGTTTCGCAAGTATGCTGATGTATCACGCGATTCTTTGTTTTTGCCGCTAGAGCCGATGAAACAAACAGACTTGTCTTCCTTGCATAAACTGCTGGAGCAATGGTGTGAATACAGTGTTGAGCCCTGGCAGGCTGTGAACTATGCTCCTTTTTTGGAAGAACTGGCTCAACGATATCCTGAGGGCATCGTATTGAAGCGTAATGAGCAGGGCGAGACCATTGCGATGTTCATAACAGTGTTGGTACACCGGGAGACAAGTGCTTTGCTTCTGAAATATTTTCCGAATGAAATGAAAGAATGCTTTGCGCCAGAAGAATTGCAGAACGACCCGGATGAAAGTGATACACACTTTGCTTTACTCGCTGCGGCAAGAGATGATGTTCCCGGATATACGCGGGAAGAGCTTGTCGGGTACATGGTTTTGGATCGCTTATCACTACTGGGAGACGGAGCAAGAGCAATTCTTGTTGCCACTAACCCACATCTGAAGTTATTTCTGCGGAGCATCGGCTTTCAGATGCGGCGAACATTTACACGTGCTTGTGATCGGTATGAGGATCAGGCAGATGTACTGGAACTGGATCTCCGCAGTGGACAATTCGGTGCTTGGGTCATGTCGCTTCTGCATCCAGACTTGCCGGCTAATCCAATTCATCCTGAGACAGCAGCCGGGACAGGTAACCCAATTTGGTCTGATCAGGAAGTGCGCAAGATGCTTGGGCACCTTCGTTCTCCGGGCGAGTTGCAGGAGTATGCCGACAGGATTACAGGGGTGAAGGATGGCATCCAGCTGCAATTATATATTTTGGATCTGCTGGAGGGCAGAATACACGGGGTGTCTCCTCAGGATCAGAAGCTGTTACATGCGGCTTACTGGGCCCATGCTGGCAATCCAACTGCCGCAGCACAGGTATGTTCCATGAGCAGGGCTACCTTTTATCGCCATATTAGAACAGCGTTGATTCGTTTGGCGAAAATATTGTAAAGCGTGCAGCTGATCTAATAGAAGTCGATTTAATAGAGAAGCGAAATCGAATAGATCAGCGAATTAAATAGAGCAGCAAATCTATTGGTTCATAAACAAACCCCCAGTTACACGGCAGATAACCGTAACTGCGGGTTTTTCTGGCACGGATAATTCATGGGTGACGCCTCCACAAATCCCAACGATCAGGAGAAACCTTATTTCGCTCCAAATAGGCATATTGAAATTCTAACGATCCGTAGGGATGCTATTTTACATCATTCGTCCATTTTATCCCGTTTTCAACTGAAATTCAGTTAAATAGCGTCGCTGGTGATCGTTAGATTTTTAAAACTCGTCAAAATGGGCAAATAACGTCTGTGGTGATCGCTAGAGTCGCCAAAGAGCTGGATCGATCGCTGATCCTGCCCTCGACGCTTCTCCTGATTCTCCTCAAATTCTCTATGTTCTAGCGCTCCACAACGGCAAGGGGGAGAATCGTCTCCTTTTTCTAGGTTTGCATGATGCGTAACTTTACAACTGTGCAGGCAAACGTTGATCACCGCGGGGGTCTATTATAAACCAAGCCGCTTCATACGGTTATAAAGTGTAGCTCTGGAGATGCCGAGTTGTTTTGCTAATGTGCGTTTGTTGCCACCGGCAGCCTCTAAATATTGAACAAGAAGCCGAGCCTCGTAAGCATCCAGTTGTTGTTGATAGGAGGTGCCCGAGTCTTGCCCGGAGCCTGTATCACGGAGATCGGTCGTTTCCCTGGCTGCTGCTGCAAAAGGGTTAGGCATGTGACTCTCTTGTTGAGTCTCCAGCACGTTCGGATGATCTGTTCCGGCTTTATCTGCAAACGTGAGGCTGTTTGCTGTATGCTTCGGTTCAGAGTGTTCATATAATTTTGCGGATGTAAGCGAATCTGGCAAGTATTCCGGCTTAACCTCACCATCCATCGTCAGTATGGTCAGGCGTTCAATCACATTACGCAACTCGCGGACATTCCCCGGCCAATCGTACTCGAATAACCGTTTGAATACCTCTGGCGGAATGACTTCAATATGACGGTTGTAGAGCAATGAGAACTCTTGCAGGAAGGTCTGGGTAAGCTCATAAATATCTTCTTTGCGCAACCGGAGTGGCGGAATAATCAGATTGATGACATTCAGACGATAATAGAGATCCTCCCGGAACTGGTTGCGGGTAATCATGGCTGGAAGATCCTGATTGGTCGCGGCAATGATTCGACAGTTGGCTTGTTTGGTACGGGTGCCCCCGACTTGGAAATAACTACGTTCCTGCAAAACACGAAGTAATTTCACTTGCAGTTCAGAAGGCATCTCGCCGATCTCATCCAGAAAAAGAGTGCCTCCCTCGGCTAACTCGATTTTCCCCTTTTTACCTTTGGGATCAGCACCGGAGAAAGCACCTTTCTCGTAGCCAAACAATTCGCTTTCGAACAATGAGGCCGGAATAGCCCCGCAGTTTATCGCAATAAAAGGGGCGGTCTCTGGTTCGCGCAGATCATGGATGGCTTTGGCGAACAATTCTTTGCCCGTGCCGCTTTCCCCCATAATGAGCACGGTGGCAGGAGTAGTGCTGATCTTGCGGATGGTCTCCAGACATTGCTTCATAATTGGACTGCTGCCTTTGATGCGGGCAAAAGGATCGCTCTCGGGACGAAGCCGGGCAACGGCTTTTTCCAAATGCTGAATTTTGGAGGACATATGCAGCAGTTCCTGATGCAGGCGAATCTCGGTTGTGATATCCACCTCCGCAGCGACAGCGCCGACAATACGGCCGTCCAGCCTGACAGGACGGGCATTGATCAGAGCGAACAGATCGGGTCGGGGCTGATGCTGTTTGCGGTAGACGGTCTCACCGGTATACAACGTTTTGAGTGATTGAAGTCGTTCAGGTGGAAAAAAGTTAGCGGCAGGCTGACCGATGATATCGGTTTTGCGAATTGAAAAAATATTCTCCGCACCGGATGTCCAGTAGGCCACCTTTGCTTCCTCATTAATTAAAGACAGGGCAGAACCTGCTGTCTCCAGCGTGGTTTCCAAATAAGCTTCCATCAGCCGATGAGCTTGCAGCAGGGCATTCATAATATCAGTCGCCGAGAGATAACCGGCCCATTCGTCACGATCATTTTTGACCATGACAATAGGGCTCTTGGCGAACAGCGGAATGGTGTGTGCAAGTTGCATGGAAGGTGAAATCACAGGGACAGGGATCGAGAAGAGTGGGTTAACTGTAAATGAGCTGGATTCTGTTGAGGTAGCAGAAGATGTGAAAGGCAGACCATGCTCAGCAAGCATGCTGGATCGAGCAAGAGTTGAACAATAGAGATAAGCGTTTCCCGTGGCAGAACGTACAAATATAGGGCGAGCTGCCGTGTCATCGGAATCCGGATGCGGGCGTGGAGGGATATGTTCTAGAACAGTGAATTCATCATAAATTTGCATATCTGTTCGTATTAGTTCATTCAGAGTGGGCAGTAAATGTCTCATCAGGATCACCTCGATTACAACATACGGATTAAAGTGATTGGAATTAGTACTATTATATCGCTCTCGTGTTGTTGTGTATATATTTTTTGACATGCTTTGTTCGGGTGGTGGTTTGAAAGCGGTTTACAATTTTGAATGGTTTTATGTATACGATTTCATTAAATGGAGTAGATACAAACTGTTGATATTACTGCAAATTTTAACTTTTTATAGGCGTTTCATTTGAATGTTGTGTTAAATTATATAACATTGAATAACCTGTAAAATGAAGTGCAAATATCTGTGTATGAGAATATTTTTATATGTTTTGTCTAAAATTTTAGACAATTAGTTTTGGGTATTCTTATTTTTTAGACATACATTTTGTATGGGGGTAACGTGTGAGGGTTATGGTTTTCGTGTGACTCAAAAAAGGGAAGAGCCATGCTCACCGGAAAAACCGGGTTGCATGGCTTTGCAGGGGGGGGTTGCATGGCATGACCAGAACTTTTTTTACATGTATTCTAGCTCTAGCGGAACATGTTTTTCAAAACCATCCAGAGATTCGCAGGTTTCTCCGCCAGACGGCGGGTATAGTATGGATACCACATTGTGCCATAGGGGACGTAACAACGAATGCGATAACCTTCCTGGGCAAGACGTTCCTGCTCACTCATACGAAGGCCGTATAACATCTGGAATTCAAAGGCTTCAGGAGAGATGTCCCGATCCTTGGCGTATTGTTTGGTCCAGTTAATGATATGATCATCATGGGAGGCCACAGCGGTATAAACGCCTTGATCCAGATGATGACGAATCATCGTTTTGAACTGATGAATAACCTCGGCTGTACTTTGATATACGACCGTTGCAGGTTCTTTGTAAGCTCCTTTGACAAGACGCAGCCGAATGCCTTCCCGAATCATATCGCGTGTATCCTCTTCCGTTCGATGCAGATAAGCCTGCAATACAGTACCGGAATTATCCAGCCCTTCCGCATGCAGTCTTCTTACGATATCAAGAGTTGCTTGTGTGAACGGACTGTCCTCCATATCGATACGTACGAACAGTTCATGCTCCTTCGCCCGGGCAGCAACCGCACGAATATTCTGATAACCTTCTTCCGGGTCAAGCGCCAGCCCCATTTGGGTTGGTTTAAGTGAAACATTGGAGTCCACGCCGCTATGTGCTATACCCTCGACTAGCCTCACGTATTCATCTCTGTAAAGGGCGGCTTCGCGCAGATGAGTGATGCCTTCGCCCAGATGATCCAGTGTCGCCATAATACCTTTGCTGTTCAAGGTGCGAATTTCTTCCAGTGCCGCTTCCAGCGTATTGCCTGCTATAAACTTGCCAGCCAGCTTTTTGCCGTATTTGAGAGACAGGTTCTCTACAGCTTTATTGCCAGCCACGGTTAACAACGTTTTGCGGTATAGTTCCGTTCCGACACTCATCGTGGTTCCTCCTTAATCATTCATGATTGTATATTTACATATCTAGCAAAAACCGTGCCAGAATCAGCTTTTACAAACGGTTAATGCCTTAATTATTTTTTGTTTTTTTATATATCCTTTTTTTATATATCCGTTGAACGATTCATTTTTCAAAAAAAAGATTATCCCTCAACCGGAGTTGGCACGCTTCTTGCTTCATATATTTGAATGAGGCGTAAGTGCTGCACGAGTCGGAGCAGCGATCTAGCAAGTAGAACCCACATTCTGAAGGAGGAATCATTGATGAATATCCCTTTTGTAAACGAACCATTTACAGCTTTTACGGTGCAGGCGAATCGGGAAGCTTTTGAGGAAGCGCTCCGTAAGGTGGAAACCGAACTGGGACAGGAATATCCGATGATTATCGGTGGGCAAAAAGTAACCGGCAGCCGCACGTTAACCTCCGTTAACCCGACTGCTAAGGATCAGGTGATTGGAACGATTCATCAAGCGGATCGGGAGCTGGCCGAGAAGGCCATCCAAACGGCTGCGGAAACGTTCCATACCTGGAAACATACGGACCCGAATGAGCGGGCCCGTTATCTCTACAAAGCGGCTGCGATCATGCGTCGCCGCAAACATGAATTCTCCGCCTGGATGGTCTATGAGGCGGGCAAAACCTGGCCAGAAGCGGATGCAGACACCGCAGAAGCGATTGATTTTATGGAGTTTTACGCCCGGGAAATGCAGCGACTCACTGAGCCGCAGCCGCTTGTACGGATCGCCGGTGAAGATAATGAACTGACATATATTCCGCTTGGTGTTGGCGTAGTGATTCCGCCGTGGAATTTCCCGCTGGCGATTATGGCAGGCATGACCTCGGCTGCGTTAGTTTCAGGCAATACGGTGGTGCTAAAACCGGCAAGCACTACACCGGTCATCGCTGCAAAGTTCGTAGAACTGCTGGAAGAAGTGGGTCTTCCAGATGGGGTAGTCAACTTCTTGCCAGGGCCAGGCAGTGAGGTGGGTGATTATCTTGTCGATCATGCACTGACACGTTTTATCAGTTTCACAGGTTCCCGCGATGTCGGTCTGCGGATCAATGAACGTGCTGCACGCACCGCTCCGGGTCAGAAGTGGATCAAACGTGTGATCGCCGAGATGGGTGGCAAGGATTCTATTGTGGTTGACAGTGACAGTGATCTGGAACTGGCAGCCGAGTCGATCACAGCTTCGGCTTTTGGTTTCTCGGGACAAAAATGTTCAGCGTGTTCCCGTGCCATCATCCATAAGGATGTATATGATGAAGTATTACAAAAGGTGATCGAACGTACGCGGAAGCTGACGATGGGCAGTCCGCTTGAAATGGGAAATTACATGGGCCCTGTCATTGACGATAAAGCCTATGCAAAGATCACCGAATATATCGAGATTGGCAAAGAGGAAGGACGTCTGGTTCATGGGGGAGGTACCGGAGATCCAGCAGGATTTTTCGTCGAGCCGACCATTATTGCAGATGTGGAACCGCATGCCCGGATTTCGCAAGAGGAGATTTTCGGCCCGGTGCTGGCTTTCATCAAAGCCGATTCATTTCAGGATGCGCTGGAAATTGCCAACAATACGGATTATGGTTTGACGGGTGCGGTTATTTCACGTAATCGGGCACATCTGGAGCAGGCAAGACGTGAATATTTTGCGGGTAATCTGTATTTCAACCGTAAGTGTACGGGGGCTTTGGTGGGGACGCATCCATTTGGCGGATTTAATATGTCGGGTACGGATTCCAAAGCTGGCGGCAGGGATTATCTGTTGTTGTTTACGCAAGCGAAGCTGGTATCTGAAAAATATTAAATGCTGCTGGCACTAAAGGTCTGTATTGACATGCTGACAATGAATGAACAGTATGGTATTATGCCAGCAAATCCCTTTTTATATTACTTATTACTGTTCAATGGATATAGTGCTAGTAATCAATTGTGTCTGTCAAGACATAAGGGGGGCATCGGATGTTAGGTGTTCAGTTGGTGCAGGAACAACGGTTCCGGCTGTCCATCACGCCGGAGATGAAGCAGTCCTTTCATTTGCTGACCTTGCCCGGTCAGGAACTGATTCGTTATTTGCAGGATGTCGCAGCGGATAATCCGCTGCTTGAACTGGAAGAACAGTCTGTTTACTCGCTCGGCTCTATACGGCGAAGCCATTCGGAGTGGAATACATCCGATGACCCCTTGCTTCAGGCCAAAGGGGCATCGCCTACGCTGGAACAAATCCTTGCTTCTCAAATTCGGTTGATGAATCTATCGAATGGACTGGAAACGGTGGCAGTCTATTTGGCAGGATGTCTTGATGATGAAGGATACTTGAAGATCGAGCTGTCAGAGGTGCAGGCTGCACTTGGAGTTCGTATGAGCGAACTGAACGCAGGGTTGGACCTGTTACAGTCGCTTGATCCACCTGGTGTAGGGGCACGGAATCTGCAAGAATGTTTGTTGCTGCAGATCCAGCGTGATCCAGCAGCTGTTCCTTGTGCTGAGCATATTGTTCAGGCAGGGCTGGAGGCCTTGGTTCCTTTTCATCCCGGACGGACAGCAAGCAGACTTGGCATCACTTCGCTGGAGGCGCAAGTGGCATATGAATATATTACTCGGCTGAACCCCAAGCCTTGCCGATCGATAGGTTGTCATGAACGCCCGCATTATATTATTCCCGATGCTGTTGTGGAACTGGTTCATGGAGAGATGGTGTTCAAGCTTGTGGCGGCGGGGAATCCCCGTGTATTCCTGAATGAAACTTGCAGCAGCTGGATCAGGGAGTCAGCTCCTGATGAAAACTGGCTGAATCGGGTATCAGAAGCGAGGGCTATTATACGTAGTGTGCAGATGCGGCGCAGGACATTACTTCGTGTGTTGACGGCTGTCATGCATGAGCAAAAGCGATTTTTGAGTGAAGGTCCAGCTGCGCTGGTGCCGCTTAATCTAACCGTGATTGCCGAGAAGCTGCACATGCATGAATCAACCGTCAGCCGGGCTGTGAACGGTAAATATATATATACTTCACATGGGATGTATGAGGTAAAGGCCTTTTTTGACTCTGGCATTACCACAGTATCTGGAGAGCAAACGTCCGCATCGGCTGTAAAGCGGCGACTGCAGAACATCATTCGGACCGAGCAGATGAACAAACCGTACTCAGACAGGCGACTCGCCGCTATTCTTGCTGATGAAGGCATTGTTATATCCCGAAGAACCGTCGCAAAATACAGAGAAGAGTTGCAGATTCTGCCTTCGCTGGAACGAAAACGCTGGGTCTGACCATGAAGGAAAGATGGAATGAACCAGTCGAAAAAACTTTTCAATAAACCTTTGGAACACCTCAAGAAGCCCTGTTAACCGAATGAACGGATAACAGGGCTTCTTGGTACCTTCTAATACATAGTAAGTAGTGAGACAGAACAGAGCTTACATACGCTCCATATTACGCAGGAAATGTTCACCGGCAATCCCTGGAGTAGTCATCTGCTCCGGATGTAAAATCTCCTCCAGTTCTTCCGGTGTCAGCAATCCTCGCTCCAGAATGATCTCCTGCAGGGTCATCCCGGTTTTTAATGCTTCTTTTACGATCGAAGCGGCTACGTTGTACCCAAGATGCGGGTTCAGGGCAGTCACGACACTGAAGCTTTGTTTCATAATTAACTCGCAGCGTTCACGGTTGGCTTCCAGCTCTTCCACGGCGTACCGTGTGAAGACATCAATGCCGTTATTCATAATCTTCAGTGATTGTAACAGATTGAATGCAATGACCGGACCCATCACATTCAGCTCGAATTGCCCGGCTTCACAAGCCATACAAATCGTATGGTCATTCCCCATGACCTGGAAGGAAACCTGGTTAATTACCTCTGCCATGACCGGATTGACTTTACCAGGCATAATGGAAGATCCCGGCTGCCGAGGTGGCAGAAGCAATTCATTAAATCCGGCACGCGGGCCGGAAGCCATCATGCGAATGTCATTACAGATTTTGGACAGGCTCACTGCGCATACTTTTAGAGCAGCAGAAAGTTCCAGATATGCGTCTGTATTCTGCGTGGCGTCAACCAAATCATCTGCGGTCTGCAACGGCAGGCCAGTAACCTCTGACAGATACTCGGTAACTTTAACGATATACTCGGGTTTGGCATTGAGCCCTGTACCTACAGCTGTGGCACCCATGTTGATCGAGAGCAAGCGTTTATTCGCATATTGAAGACGTTCAATGTCCCGTCCAATCACGCGCGCATACGCGCCGAACTCTTGTCCAAGGCGGATGGGTACAGCGTCCTGCAGATGGGTACGTCCTACTTTGACAACATCGTTAAACTCGACTTCTTTTTTTTGGAAGGCTTCCTGCAGTTTTTTCATCGTACCTAGCAGGGTCTCGGATAGCTGATAAGCCGCAATGCGCAGGGCCGTTGGCACAACGTCATTCGTAGACTGAGACATGTTCACATGATTGTTGGGATTACAGTGGAAGTAGTCCCCCTTGTTTTTGGTTAACAGCTCAAGTCCGCGGTTGGCCAAAATTTCGTTGATATTCATATTCATGGAGGTGCCTGCACCGCCCTGAATGGAGTCTACAATAAAATGATCGAGATGATGGCCTTTTATCATTTCATCTGCTGCCATGATGATGACTTCACCAATCTTGTTCGGGAGCATTTTCAGTTCCATGTTCGCCATCGCCGCTGCCTTTTTGACAGCAGCCAGTGCTGTGATCAGTTCGCGGTGAACCGGAACGCCGGTAATCGGGAAGTTCTCTACAGCCCGCACCGTCTGGATTCCATAGTACGCATAAGCCGGAATTTCTTTTTCGCCGATAAAATCTTTCTCCGTCCGTGTGGACATAGTAGACATCTCGTTCGCCTCCATTGGCATCATAAAAATAGTTCGGCTCCAGCGTTGCTGAAGCGCACTCAGTATATCATTTAAGCAAAAAAGATGCCAAGCTAAATGATTCTTTCCTTGTAACCGATAATAATTTAAATTGGGGAATTTAAAATTTCATATCATGAATTACAGCAACAAGGGAGGGAGACCTAAGCTTGTCTTATTCATTATGAGCTTTATGGTATGAAAGTCATGCATGAACGGGTTACAAAAGGTAAATAGAGCGTTTTCAGTGATATATGTCACATGAGATTTGGTACATGATTGGTAAAATAGGAAAAAAGGACTACGGGGTGCGAACATGAAATGGACTTTAGGGGCAAAGACTGTTGCAGGTCTGGTGCTAATTTCAATTATTACGTACGGAACTAGCGGCTTTTTCATTTTTTTTGTAAAAGACTGGATTTCACTTGATATGCCAAACTGGCTATACATATCTATCATTCTGCTTATGGGAGTTTGCTGGAACGGGATTCTCGGCTGGATTGCTTCCCGCTATCTGACTCGTCCGATTGTTCAGCTGTCTCGTGCAGCGCAGCAGGTATCTTCCGGCGATCTGACCACGGAGATTCCGAAGCGTCGTACGCAAGATGAGCTTACCGTATTATATGAAGCTTTCAACGTAATGGTTTCTAATCTGAGAAATATCGTGAACGATATTGCGGACAGTACGCGCACAACTTCTCAGAATGCACAGTCGCTTAGTGAAGCGATTACCCAAGCTGCCGAGCAGATCGAGATGATGTCGGAAGCAGTAGATCATATCGCAGTTGGTGTAGAGGATCAGAAAGTAACTTCCCAACATTCCCTGATCACCGCAGATGAGATGTTGAATGATTTTCAGAAGATGCAAAATCAGTCTTTGGACATGACCGAGTTATCCGGACAGATGGAGAAATCAGTTGGTCATACCAAAGAAACCTTCTCATCGTTGATGAAAGGAATGGACGAGCTGGCTGAGTCTCACAATCGTTCCCGTGATATTATGCTGCTCTTGGAGAAGGAAGCTTCTGATATTGAAGTAATTACACAGTCGGTTAAAGATATTGCTGAAGAAACAGGGTTGCTCGCCTTGAATGCGTCTATTGAGGCGGCGCGTGCGGGAGAAGAGGGCGCAGGATTTGCAGTTGTAGCCCAACAGATCCGCAAGCTTGCAGACGAGAGCAAGGATTCGGTACATCGCATTAATGAATTGATCAGCCGTGTGCAGCAACGGATTGGAGAGACTGTGCAGCTCAGTCACGTACAGCATGGACTGGTTGTGAACGAGTCAGAGCGCACGATTTCCGTAGATCAGACGTTGCATGAACTGACAGGAACGGTTGAAGTATTTATGAAAGGCGCTCATGATATCGGCTCCAAAATTGCTGAGCAGACAGGTCGGGTAGAGCAAACACATGGTCATGTGAAAAAGATTCAAGGCAAAGCGGGTTCCTTCTCGGATGAAGCCAAACGTATTATGGATGCTGCTCACGAAGAAACAGCCATTATGGAAGAAATATCTTCTTCGGCAGAAGAGTTAAGACAATTGACGGATCGATTACTGGATAAGACCAAAGCATTCCGGATGCAGCCCTGAGCTGTTTCCGGAATTTTTTTATTGCACAAAAATTAGATTATTATGGTTAAAGACGAACGTTTTTTCGTATGATTGAAGATTTGTAAAGATTTTTTAAGAAAGATTAACAAAATTGCAACGCGCGGGCGATAAATGAAGATATAATAGGATTATCACAACAAAGAAGGAGCCCAGTATATTGAAAACTTGGACAGGTATCCTGCTGATGATTATTTTGGCGGTTGCTACGCTTTCAGTAACTTCAACTGCCCAAACGACGAATGAATCGCAACAACAGCTTAATATAGATGAATCATCCGGCCAGACCGTAGCGGTCGAGGCTTCCCATATAGATCGAATGAATGATGCAGTGAGCAGCAATAAAGAAATGATGCCAGTAAAGGCAGATGATGTTTCGGTGGCACCAGAGAATAACGATGTTTTAGTGTACCCAATGAGCATTGAGGGCTCAGGATATATATATAATGGCCTTGTGGTTGAGGCGAATGGCAAAAAGCGTGAATTTGGCGATTGGCGAGCAGAGGGTGGAACGTACAAACCCGAAGTGCATGAACTGGATTTGAACGGCGACGGTAAAAAAGAGATTGTAGTATTGTACTCCGAAGGGCATGGCACCGGGATTTATTTGGGCCAAGCTCACATTCTGGATCCTGCCACCTTAGAAGTGATGAAGATGCAGTCCTTGGATGATATTGTGAAAGAACATGTTGAATCCAAAGTAACGGTATCCTCCGACCAGATCGAGATAGGTGTTACAGTGGATGGAGTTCAAGCGGAGTCCTCCCGTGTGGATAAGGCAGCTGGTGATGGTCTTTATCATGAAAAATTACAATTTGGCCGTGTGACTTATTACAGTGTCAATAATGGAAAGCTTGTTGTTTCTACATCCGGGGCATATGGCGAGAGTTTATATGCTGGCGATTTGACGTTTTCCTATGCGTATCAGAATGGAGAGTGGAAGGCGAGCGAACTTAAATATAGTATGGAAATGTACGAAGAGGAGTATTACGAGTCATTTGATTGAGAACGGATGAGATTGTGCTGCAGCACAAGGACTTGGATGTAAATACCTAATAAAATATAGGACATGCCATGGCAAGTGTGACCATTGGATGGGGCTGAAAAAAAGGGAGTGACTCCAGCCTCATTTTGTGCTGTCCGGAAATAATAAAGTTTCAACAATTTTCAATGAAATAATTGACAATATCGCTTTAGTCGTTTAAATGTATAAAGGACAACTTATTTAAACGTCTGGGAGGGAATTTGATGAAGAAAAAAGTCGTACTTGGTTTAATGGTGGGCACATTGACGCTTGGTATTGGTACGGGGGCACTGGCAGCTACAGGCCTGGAACAGATCAAGGCATATCTGAACAGTAAAATTACATTGAAGTTAAATGGTGAGACAGTGACAGCTAAAGATGCGAATGGCAAGACAGTTCTGCCGATCACATATAACGGAACCACTTATCTGCCGGTTCGTGCAGTGGGTACTTTGCTGGGAACCGAGATCAATTATGACGGTGCAACTTCATCCGTCCTGATCGGTGGAACGAATGGATCTGCGCCCGTAACCAACGGAAAAGTAACGCTGAGTGCACTTGGAACATCCGTACTGGGATCTACTGCTTGGCACACCAAAGATCCTAAGGATACTACATATAAAGGCAAGGATTACAAGGATGTCTATCTGCATAATGATCCTGCGAAGCAGGGAAAAGATATCCAGATCAATACGGGTAAAAAGTATTCTTCACTGCACTTGGAACTTGCCGCGCTAAAAGGAAGTCAGGAGATTCATATTTATGATCAGGATCTCGCAACGCTTAAAAAATTCAACATCACTCCGGAAAGCGGTATGATGAGTCTTGATGTGGATGTTAAAGGCACAGACGCTGTATATGTCGAGATTGTATCCGAAGATCCGGGTTCAGCGCTGTTTGTACCGCTCACAACATCGTATCTGACAAAGTAAATTAGAGTAGAGTATATTAGCTGTGCTTGTCACCTTCACCTTGCATAGGTCAAGCCAAGCTTGGAAGACGATAAAAAAACGATGATTCACCAGACAATCTCTGACTTAAGTCTTGCAAGCAGAGCGACGTGGTGATCATCGTTTCTATTTTTATTTTGCTGAACATTTCTTACCTGGCTACTACGGGTATTAGCGGATGATCGTATTCAGTGGTTTCAGGTTTGCTTCAATCTGAGCACGTCGCCCTTCGAGGAATGGAGGCAGCGCGAGCGATTCTCCGAGAGTTGCAAAGTCCTCGTCTGTATCAAATCCTGGGCCGTCTGTAGCAAGTTCAAACAAAATACCGTTAGCTTCACGGAAGTACAGGGAACGGAAGTAGAAACGGTCTACAAAACCAGAGCTTGGGAATTGGAACTGATGCACACGGTCAACCCATTGTCTCAATTCTTCCTCATTGTCTACACGGAATGCCACATGGTGAACACTGCCGCGTCCGGGGCGTTCCAGCTCCAAGTCATTACGCTCCTCCAAGTGAACTTCCGAACCGCTGCCACCTTCGCCAGATTCGAATACAAGCACATCAGGCTGTCCCGGTGTAAAAGCAGGATAGCTGCCTTTTGCTCTGAATCCAAGCAGTTCCGTGAGAACAGGTGTAGTGAGTGAGGCATCCTGTACAGTCAGATGAATTGGACCGAGTCCAATGACGCCATACTCCGCAGGCACAGGGCTTCGATCCCAAGGTTTACCCCCGGCAACACCCGAGTTATGTTCATCTGAGACGAGAATCAACCGCATGCCTTCAAAGTCAGTGAATGCTAACGTTGCACGACCTCCACGTTGCATAATCTCGCCGTGAGGTACTTCATATTCGTCGAATCGCTGTGCCCAATAAGCAAGAGCTGCATCACTTGGCACACGAAGCGAAGTAGCGGATATACTGTTTACACCTTCGCGTGTACGCCCAGCCATCGGAATTTCGAAGAAGGTAAGCTCTGTACCGGGATTTCCTTTCTCATCTCCATAGAACAGGTGATAGACAGAAACGTCATCCTGATTGACCGTTTTTTTGATAAGGCGCAGGCCCATAATATCCGTATAGAAGCGGTAGTTCTGATCAGCATGAGCGGTGAGTGCGGATACGTGGTGAAGTCCTTTGATTAGCATAATATATTCCTCCCGAAAGTAAGGTAATGGCGATATAAAGTTCCGAATGTGATAGATATAGCTCGCCAGCAACGCTGGTGAAAAAATGAGTAAGCTTCATTATAAAGTTTGCATTTCAATGCGATATTTAAAGTTACTAACTTTTCGTTTGTTTCGTTCATGGTTTTATCTTAACATAAAGATATTTAAAATACAATGCTTAATTTGAATGAAGCTGGACAGGTGTAGAATTCGATGGCAAAATGAAAAAAGTTACCATTCGCGTTATAAGAAGTCACTCGTGTTAACCTAAGCAAAAGGAGAGAAGAAAGGCATGGCCTACCCACCTTGGATTGACCCGTATGACGCAGAGCCTTTTGCAGCATTCTCGACTTCACATATTGTATCTATGATTATCATCGCTGCACTTGTTATTCTGTTATTTCTATTCAGAGATCGACTTCGTTTCATGTCTGAACGTACAAGCCGACTCGTGCGCAATGGGCTGGCAGGATTTATGATCGGTTGTGAGATCGTATTGCAACTCTGGTATGTGTACGGAGGAATATGGAGTCTGCAGACTTCGCTACCGCTAGAACTGTGTAGCCTGTCATTATTGTTATCAGCGCTGTTATTGCTGACACGCAAAAGATGGTTATATTCAGCCTTGCTTTTTGCAGGTATCGCAGGGGCTTTGATGGCAATAGTTACGCCTAATCTCGGTTACGCCTTTGCCCATTTTCGCTTCATTCAATTCTTTGTCGCTCATGCAATGATCATTCTTGCTTTGCTCTATATGACGTGGGTGGAACAGTTGCGTCCAGGATGGCGATCTGTCGCAGGCTCTATGATATTTGTTAATATCGCAGCGCTTGTGGTATATGTCGTTGATGTGTTACTGGGCGCGAATTACATGTTCTTGAGACACAAACCGAGCACACCTTCTGTGTTAGATATGCTTGGGCCTTATCCAATCTATATTCTTGGCGAAGAACTTCTTGCTCTGGTGTTATTCTCCTTGTTATACCTGCTGCTCTTTGTCATTCCGGAGTGGCTGAAACGAAGCTTTAATTAAGATAACCCGCAAACGTTCTGGTCATCCAGATCATTTGCGGGTTTTCTTTTTTATAATACTAAAATACAGATGGAAGATTCATTTACACTTGAACGGAGAGGACAGAAAAAACCAGAGAAAGCGAAGCGTTCGCCTTTATCACCGGATTTTCCCCTTTGGAAAAGGGAATCCAAAAAATCTGGGGATAACAGCGATAGAAGGTTGTTCTGTCATCGGAGTGGAGGTGTAAATAAGCTCATCCACGCAGAAGGGACTCGGCACCATCCACGTAGATTCGTGTACCTGTCACATGGGAGGCTTCATCGGAAGCGAGGAACAGCACCAGATTGGCAACTTGCTCCGAGGTTCCCGGTTCACCTTTGAGTGGATGCTCGTGCCCCTCAGGAAATTCAACTGGAATCTGAACATCCTTCAAATCATCCGATGGATACGTGTTGTCATCGATGTTGGTATCGATTGCCCCCGGACAAACGGCGTTTACACGAATTTTGTAACGAGCCAGTTCCAGTGCCGCCATTTTGGTAAAAGCAGTTTGACCGGCTTTGCTGGAAGCGTATGCAGAAAATCCGATGCCGGAAAATACACGGTTGCCGTTAATCGAACTGGTGATGATAATGCTGCCGCCGCGCTCTTTCAGATGAGGGATGGCATATTTCACCGTTGCAAACGTGCCGCGCATGTTAATTTCCATCGTCTGATCCCAATCTTCGATTTTCATCGTTTCAATAGGAGCCATGGCGCCATTGATACCCGCATTGGCAAAAACGATATCCAGCCTGCCTGCTTCGGCTGCCGCCTGATTGATCGCTTTCTGTACATGCTCCGGTTTGGAAATATCACATTCAATCACATAAGCCTCGCCGCCCGCTTGTTCAATGATCTGTTTCGTTTCCTCTGCGTTCTCGGGTGTACGATCCAGCATGTATACTGTAGCTCCTTGCTCGGCGAAACGAATTGCTGAAGCTTTACCAATACCTGAGCCCCCTCCGGTCACGATGGCAACTTTGCCTTCCAAACGTTGTTCAGCCATAATTGATCCCTCCATGTGTAGAATATCCTTGAACACTCTACTTCTAAATACCCGGCATGGGGGAGGTGAATCATATGTTCACATATTAAAACAGAACCCAATTTGGGTCCTGTTCGGCTCATTACTTATGTTTTTTCCAGTCGAGCGAGCTGTTGTTCAGCAAGTATTCAAAATCATTGTCCCGGCGCTTCTGCTCCGCTTGGCGAGCTTCTTCTGCCTGTAAACGCTCCTGCTCCTTGCGCTGTGCTTCAGCAGCTTTGGCTTCATCAGCCTGCGCTTTCAGTTTTTCGAGCACATCGCTGCTTAGCAGATCTTTCAACGTGGTCGGTTTGTCCTGATTCTGAGCCTTTGGCGCCGGAGTATGTCTTTTGGATTTAGCCACTTTGAAAATCCCCTTTCCAACCATGAATCATCATCGATATCGTTATTGTAGACATAGTATATCAGGTTCCTGTTGCGCATTCCATGAAGTTACAGAACGGATGCAGGAAAAAGGGCATGTCACGGCGAATGAAGACAGGTATAAAACCATATAATGGTACCGATACTACGACTATTCCCTGGAGAAAGGAGTCGTTGTTCGTGGAAGCAAACCGGAGTTTGTTGAGAGGGCTTGCATGGGGGATGGCCTTTAGTTTGCCGCTATGGATTGCGATTATCGGATGGCTGCAATTGTTGGGATGGATGCATTGAGGTGTTATCCGCAGGCGAAAAAGAGGTTTGTTCAAGTTATTTATGTAAACGTTATCATTAAATAAGCTCTGTTCTGTGCGCAGATGCACAGGACAGAGCTTTTGTTTGTTTCGCGAAAATGGTTTACTTTTTATCTTCCATAATCTTCACGGGTTCCGGATATTCCAGTCCGTGTGTATCAACGGTTACTTTCTTCATGACTTGGTCCGTAACCGGCTTGTCTCCTCCACCGATTTCCTGCGCTGCAATTCCATCAACTACGTCCATACCTTCGGTCACTTTACCAAAGGAAGCGTAGGCATTGTCCAGATGGTCTGCACTAGCGAGCATAATAAAGAATTGGGAACCGGCTGAATCCAAGTTCTCTCCACGAGCCATCGAAATCACTCCGCGAGTATGCTTTAGATTGTTTTTGTGACCGTTCGAGGTGAATTCACCTTTGATCGCATAGCCTGGACCGCCTGTGCCTCTACCATCAGGATCACCGCCTTGAATCATAAAGCCCGGAATGACGCGATGGAAGATCAGGCCGTCATAAAAGCCTTTGTTCGCCAGTGAGATGAAATTGTACACCGTATTTGGTGCAATCTCCGGATACAGTTCAATGACGATCTTTTGCCCGTCCTGCATCTCAATCGTGGCTACAGGGTTAGGGCCCTCTGGTGCTGCTGGAACCGGGGTTTGCTCAGCATTGCTTGCCGGGCGTACGCAACCGCTCATCACGATCAACAGCATCACAAGCATAAGCGAGACTGCGGTTGTTTTTTTCCATCGTAAAGACATGAATATGTTCCTCCTTGGTTCGTTGTTATAACGAATTACATCAAATATAGTTTGGTACATTCTTCAACTATCATACCGTTTCCAGATACAGAATGGCAATGCAAGCCGTGTTAATCCGGTGAACTGGGGATGGTCTTCATGGGAGCATAGGTGTAAAATAAGGAAAATGCTTCCGCATCAGGGGGACGTACGGGTCTGTTCCGTCCGCTCCAAACACGGCAGTCCCGGCGTCAGTTACGGAAAGGACGGGCGGGTATATGAACTTCTCGTGGAAGCGTAATCTGATCATTTTGTGGATCGGTGTCTTTTTTTGCAGTACGGCATATTCGATCTCCATTCCGTTCTTGCCCTTATTTCTAAGCAGCGATCTGGGTGTACGTAATCATCTGGAGTTCTGGTCAGGACTGGCCTTTGGTATTACGTTTCTTGCTAGTGCACTTGTGTCACCCTTTTGGGGATCACTAGCAGATAAATATGGGCGCAAGCCGATGTTAATTCGTTCAGGATATAGCCTGGCCGTCTTGTATCTCATTAATTTTTTTGTACAGGACCCGTATTCACTCATTGTTGTTCGGCTGTTTCAAGGATTGCTTGCCGGGTTTGTGCCTGCGGCAATTGCTCTTGTAGGTACAAACACACCTGAAGAGAAGACCGGATATGCTTTGGGCATTATGTCTACTGCTGGGGCTACGGGCGGTATTATCGGTCCGTTGATTGGCGGAGTTGTCAGTCATTATTACGGTAACCGGAGTGCGTTTCTCTTTTCGGCGATTGTTGTGCTGGTGTCTGCGGTCATTGCAACCTTCTGGGTCAAGGAAGAGAATTTTAACCGTAACAAAGCTCGCTCACATGTCATGGATGATATCCGTGAAGCCAGAGCGAACCGGGTATTCATGACTGTGCTGGGGATGATGGGGATATGCACCTTTTCCGTTATGATCCTAGAGCCGTTATTAACGGTATATGTCATGGAGATGGGTGTTCAGCCTGACCGGGCGTCTCTTAGTTCAGGCATCATCTTCTCGGCGGTGGGCGTTGCTACGGTGATCATGGCTCCACGCTGGGGCAAGCTCGGATCAAGAATTGGTTTTGGGAAAGTGTTAGTGATCGGACTAATTGGCGGGGCAGTGGGTAATCTGTTGCAATTTTTCACTATAGGTTACGTTGCATTTGGCGTTCTGAGATTTGTCTACGGACTTTTCTTCGCAGCGGTGTTCCCGGCAATCAATGCGATGATTGTACAGGTTACTGATCCTTCATTTCGCGGAAGGGCGTTTAGTCTGAATCAGTCCGCTGCTCAGATTGGAACGATGGCAGGGCCGATAATCGGTGGTGTTCTTGGTGGCTGGCTGCCGATTCGCTGGATATTTATTATTAATGGGCTTGCGCTTCTGGCTACGGCAATTGTGGTGAAATGGTCCAGACTAGAGCACAAGCTCCCTGGAGCGAGTAAACCTGCGGAGAGATAGGCCTATGTAATTGCAGGGATGTAATGCATGCTTAATGCTTTTTTTGTTTAGAACGGAGATGACGCTGGAAATGCAGTGTCATCTCTTTTTTATTTGAACAGACTTCCATAGATCTGAACGCAAAAAAAGAAACCCCTCGCTAGAGAGGTCCCTTCAATAGTGTCCTATAAACAGTACCCTATCAAAAGTATCCTATACACAGTTTCCTATAAACGTAAGGAACTATATATGACATATCCGTTCATCAGGGTGTCATTTCACTTTTAACATTCATGATTTACTGGTAGAGGATTTATCGGAAGTCTGTTCCTTGGGAATGGCATGTTTGATCGCGTCGCGCTGATCTTCATTCTCCAGTGCACCAGGGAAAGAATCTTCGATGAAGAGTCCAAAATCAGGATCGATATCCCGCTCCGTAACAAGGTTATCCGGTTTATGGTCCTGTTTTTTCTGATTATTCTTGGTCATGTCAGCACCTCCTCATGTGAGAATACGCAAACAGAAGCTCTAACGCGGCGGAAGGATATTCTGTTGTGGTTTGGCGTCAGCTCCAGCACCGTTTAGCAGATCTGTACCGTGCAAGGCATCGGGATCGGGTGCGGCAGGGTCAACCGGACTGCCTGGTTGCACAAGATCTGCATCAGGTACAGATTCCAGCGGAGTCTCCGTCAATCGGGATTCCAACCCTTCTTCGTCTACAGCAGATGCAGCAACGGGCATCTGCTCCGAATCTTCCATTTCGATGTCAATGCGGCGTCCAGAGACTTCATCAAAGGTATCCATGTCTCCCTCGGGTACTTCGGTTTCAGGTGGGATATCACGGGACCTCTGGTAGCGGTCATAATAACGGTCACTTTCTACATTGTTAATTGGTTTATCAGACATGATTCGCACTCCCTTTCATATACAAGTGTATAGTACATACGATTTGAATTTAATGTACCTATCTCATCGATTCATCGTCATTCCGAGCATGATATTATCCCCGAAAATAGAGCAGGTTATGTCAGGAATTTGCTAAAATTTTGGGAATACATACTTGACCAGGAAGTAGAGAAATCCAAAAAAGATAATGATATATGCGGCATATTTAATAAAAGTAGAAGCGACCACACTTGAATCCGATTTGTGTTGTACATCCTTATGTTCAACTTCTACCGTACGATGAGGCTCATTCATGGTAATCATCTCCTTGTTAGTGAGTGTTTGCTTTGAGAAACCATTACACATGATCCACAGGATTGAATCGCGCCATCCGTTTTTACAGCTTTTCTTGTTTTCTCTATGTTATGATAAAGCTTGAGTACATAAGGAGGGATTCGCGTGGACTGGTTCACACTGGGTAATATGATTACACGTATTCGAATCGGACAGAAAGCGTCCACACCCGGATTTTCTCGTACCGTTATTCGACGTCCGGATGGATTGTTCTGGGTTGGTGGTATATGGTCCGGACAGGTCGTTCAGTTACGTGATTTTTTGTTCTCTGACATATGGACGGTTTACGATGATGAAGAGACGGAGCAGTGGCTTGAGTTTCGGACGAAGGTGGAACAGAAGGAACGTGAGATGATTGAGAATCAGTATGAGGACTTACGAGATTAATGGGTTATATATAACAATAAAATGGAAAAAAAACTATAAATACACTGATATGTGAATTTTGATTTCGTATAAGAAGGTGACATGATCAACGGTGGCGAATGATATATGAGGAGCTATCAGGAAGAGAAAATAAAAACTTTGAGGTGCTGTGAATGAGAAATGTGCCCAAAGCTATCATCGTCTTGTGGATGACGGTATGGATGATTCTGTGTATGCCGCATGGACTGGTACTTGCCGCACCAGAAAAGATTCAACAACCTGTATCCATTTCAGGATGGGAAGTAAAATGGGGGAACGCTGGAGATCAGGGCTTTATTAGTGAGGTTATGGGCGTAGACGAGATATGGGAGAAACGGAGTGCCGAACAGATTGTGGATATGACTAAAGAACCCTCCGGTTCCTTGTGGTCACGTTTGACTATTCCCTATTTGCAGGATGGAAGTTCAGCGATTCGTTTCGAAAATATTAAAGGTACTCATATTGTGATCTATCTTGAAGATCGGAAAGTATACGAGAATTACCATTATAATTACGACAATAATGCCGTTTTTTTACCGTTATCTGCTGAAAACTCGGGGAAAACACTGTATGTTTGGGCACAAAATGAGAGAGGATTTCTGGGCATTCAAGGGGATGTCGAGGTCGGACCATACGCCAAGCTGCAGGAGAAGTATATCCATAATGGGTTACTTGATATCATTTTGGGTTCAACTTTTGTATTTACCTCGTTAATTATGCTGAGTTGCACATTTTTCCTGGGTCAGTTTCATAAAGGATTATGGATATCACTATGTGTCGTGATGGGTTCCATTGGCACAATGGTGATCACTTACTCTCAATTCTTATACACCTTCTATCAAGTGTATGGTGACTTGTATTCTATTCTGTTTGATCTGGCTATGCTGCTTGGGATGCCGGCACTGTGTTATTTCTTTGAACAAATTATCGGTCCCGGTGTACACGGAATATTCACCAAATTGAGGAAAGTTCAATGGGCCTATTCCATTGTTGCTGTGTTTTCATTGTTTGTATACGTTGTATCCGGTGGGCAATGGGATCTATTGTACAGTTTGCTTGTACAGCGTGTCGTAGGCATTATATTGGTTATTCTACTGACGATTCTGCTGGCTGGCACGATAGCCAGAGCACTGCAGCGTAACGGTGAAGCGATTCTGTTAGCGGCTGGTTTCGGTACATTCTCGCTAATCAGTGTCCTCGAACTTCTTTGGTATTATCAGCGCAATGGGGCGTATCACCTTTTATGGTGGAAATGGTCTATGGTTGCATTTGTTATCTCACTGATTGCTATTCTTGGCAGCCGTTTTGCGGAAAAGCATAACAAAGTACTGGAGTACTCCAAGGAACTGGAGCTGTTCAACAATGAATTGCAGCGATCCGAGAAAATGGAGATCATCAGTGAGCTTGCCGCTTCAGTTGCTCATGAGGTGCGTAACCCGCTTCAGGTGACGAGAGGATTCCTTCAGCTTATGACAGAGCAGGAGGATAACAAGAATAAAGGATATGTGCGCATTGCCTTGGAAGAACTCGACCGGGCTTCTGGCATTATTACGGATTTTCTGACCTTTGCAAAACCTGAATTTGATCATATTATTTCACTGAATATTTCGGATGAATTTGATCACATCGAAGGTATACTTGTACCGATGGCTAATCTGGAAGGTGGAAAAATTATCACGGATATTCCGCCAAACCTTCATATTCGAGGCAATTCTTCGAAGTTTAAGCAGGCTTTTATCAATATTATCAAAAATAGTATTGAGGCATTGCAAGGACAGGGGCAGATTGATATTTGGGCTTATTCGCAGGATGGCAATGTCAAGGTTCATGTCAGAGACAACGGGGAAGGAATGAGCGAGGAAGCACTATCGCGATTGGGAGAACCGTATTTCTCTAATAAAATCAAAGGCACTGGTCTTGGCATGATGGTTACCTTTCGAATCGTGGAAGCGATGAATGGACAGATCAATTTTACAAGCACAAAAGGGGTAGGAACAGAAGCGGTTGTATCTTTTCCCGAGTTCATTAAATGACGGACTCGGGAAGGATATTCAGCTTCATGTTCTACCCCTGATTTTTTATTTTGCCCAGTTTAAAACTCTCTCCACGGTCCGCAGTTAACGTCATAATTGACCTTGGAAGGGTTAGGTGGAATGACAAGAACATAATCATTCTGCTGTTCCTCGACCGTGCGGATCTTGACATGATCAGGAATTATAATACCGAATGCCTCGCGAAGTGCCTGTTTGGGATTGGAGTGAAGCTGTTGTCTGAAGTGTTCGTCTGTCCAAGCCTTCTCAATAATATCCTCATGCAACGTTTTCTCTGACACCATCATCGTCAACATTCCCTTCATCATTTAGATTAAACCGAATCAGTTTCTCTCTTGTCGGTTGTTTCAAGCTGTGATTCCCTGATCCAGTAGTGAAACCCGCCTCGGTAAAGTCTTTTTTTGTGTTGTAACATGCCATGAACAGCTTGTACCAGTGTGTTGTACAGATAACCATTAAGTGAGATGAATTGTGGTAATCCTGAGTTAGAAGATGTAAGGGTGCTGTGGAAATATTGTGCAATATCTGCATAACTGTTCATGAATGTGGAGTTGAATACATTGTGATGTGTGGATTCGTGAAGTGGATGAGTTGGATATTCTTGCTGGAGTGCTGCGGATATGTGAGAGAGGTAGCTGTTGTAGTTCCCGTGTTCAGCATCTTGTTTCGTGTCTGTGAAGTCATCCGTCATCTGAAGAGTCGTAAGAACGATATTCAGCGCATCACAGACCGAAGCGATTCGATCACCTTGCTCCAGTAACAGCAGAGCACCGATGACTCCTAATTGTGATGGTGAAGCTTTCTGAGCGATGAGTAGCGGGTTTTGCTGAAAATAATCCGCGTGTAATTCGCCATTCACGCTTACTGCCCAGTCCTGGAGAACCTGTCTGAAATGGTTCCAGAAGTCGGAAGAGGATTCAAATAATGCGCTATAGACTCGCAGGGCATCCACATAACAGAGGTTTCCCAAAGTTAACTTCAACACTGCGTCGTCAGTCGGCTCATCCATAACATCATCCAGATTGAGAAAATACATCATGTGTAACAGACAAGCTACGCTAAGCTGGTGAGCTTGATCCGGTAGGAGTCCATCCGTATGTTGCATCCATAACGGAGTGATGTAACCGATGTAGCTGTGTCCCGAATTTCTCCTGACGGGGTGGAGCAAACGGAGTTGTTCAAGCGCATGCCCTGCCAGTGAGTCAGGGTATTGCCGAAGCCGTTCTTCAACGGATTCAAACACCGCCTTCACGTCAAGCATATACGGATCTAGCCATTCACGCTGCATGATATGAAAACGTCCCTCCTGCATTAAATGTTGGAATATGCAGTAAGATCAAGAAGTTACATACAGTATAGCTCAAGTATATTGAAAAAAATAGGCTTTTTTGTGATCATTTGTGAGAAATTTGATGACACTTTGGATTTTATAGCATAAAAAGTTGTAATTTGGGTCCAAACT
The DNA here is from genome assembly GCF_052691815.1 of Paenibacillus sp. TSA_86.1. Classification (NCBI taxonomy): domain Bacteria; kingdom Bacillati; phylum Bacillota; class Bacilli; order Caryophanales; family Paenibacillaceae; genus Paenibacillus; species Paenibacillus sp. TSA_86.1. The sequence goes on from NZ_JBQZGE010000001.1 coordinate 226,378, forward strand.
AGAGAAGCAGAGGATATCGACACAAGAGAGGCGGATAAATAATGAGGATGAATTGGAAATCATGGCTGGTAGCCGGAGCAGCAGTTGCCATTATCACCATTGCGCCGAGCCAAACCGCTTTAGCTGGTCCGGTTGTTCCTGCGGAGCCAAAAGATGTGAATCAGACCGAATCAGTGGGAGGAAATAACAAACCTTGTATACAGGCAGGTCATGGTCTGTTTATGATTGGTGAAACCGCTGATTTGCTCGGGATTGGACTCCGTGATTTGAAGCAGGAGATGGAGCTTGGCAAGACCTTGACTCAGATTGCCAAGGAACGGAAAGGACTCAGTGAAGAACAGTTACTGCAAAAACTAAAACCTACGCTGTCAGAGCGTTTGGATAAAGCCGTGCAAGATGGCTGTCTCACCAAGGAACAAGCTGCGGCAGCCAAAGCCAATATGGATGTGAAGCTGAAAAAGGTTGTGAACACACCGCTTACCGAATTACGCCGTGAGTTTGCACACCATGGGAAACATTCAATGGTAGATAAAGGGGCCATTGCGAAGTATATCGGCATTACCCCTGAACAATTACAAGAACAGCTGCATGCAGGCAAGTCTTTGGCTGAGATTGCCCAAACAAAGGGCATCAGTGAAACACAGCTCGTGAACCAGTTAAAAGAACAACTAACAGGTGATCTGCAAAAGTTTGTTCATCAAAAGCGGAAAGCTCCTTCCGGTTCAGTTCATCCGGGGCTTGTGCCCGGGCGATCCGCCTCAACCGAAGTGAGATGATCAACGTACTGTATCCACAAATGATCAATAGCGTCCTCCGCAGAGAGGACGCTATTTGTCTGTAGTTATAGTTCAATACTGAGAGTTTAAGGATCTCAGTGCCTTGGTGTCATATTGTAAAATCAGCACAAATGCTGGTTTTATCTTAATCGGTTCGTCTCTAAGCTCCGGCTTTTGGAAGCCGAACGGAGGGGCGAGCTTTGATTCTGTGTCCGTTTTCCGTTACTTACTACTTTGTTGCTAAAAGAAGTAGATGACAGAGCCTTCCTGCGTGCCAATCCAACCGTGAATCGAGAGCCTGGCAGCTTGGATAGTGCCCAGCTAATGCCAAGAGCAGCGATTACAGTGACAGCAAATGAGATGATCGTTACAGGCAGATGCCACCCGCTAAGCTGTAACGGTCTGGTAACATATGCGATGGCATAAATCACCAGGGCATGAACCAGATAACCGCCGAAGGAATAGCGCCCAATCCAGGCGAGCAGACGCTGAAACCACAGGTTTTTGCCATTCAGCAGAACAAGGAAGCCGTAGAACATGATCATCTGGGCCATAATACTGATGAACGTACTTGGTTTTAGATAAGTTGAAATATTCAGATTCATTGTATCTTCCGACCCGCGCAGCACATCGTATCCCATCCAGATATACATCATAATAAAAACGGCAATGGTGCAAGGTAGGGCCTTCACCGTCCAGTTCCTCCAGTTCTCCACCGTCCAGGCGCATACCGCCCCAAGCAAAAAGTAAAACCAATACATAACCCACGAGTATGACCGGTATTCCAGCAGGCTTGACCATGGCTCTGACAACACTTGTGTCCAGCTATACATATCGTAATATGACCATTTCATGAGCCCGATATAGAGTATGGCTGCAACGACTATGACCGCTAACATGACTTGCTTCTGAGTCAAGCGCTTGAGCTTCTCTATCCGTTTACGAACAGCGTGAGCCGCCGCGAGAAACAACGGAAACAGAATATAAAACTGGAATACCATCAGCACAAACCAGAGGTGATATCCCGTCTGGGGCATGAACAGTTCATCCATAAAGCTTCTAAGATCCGGCATGCCGGAAGTCCAGAACGCAGGAGTAAATACACGCACAGCTAACCAGTAGATGAGCGTCCATATGAAGAAAGGCATATAGATATCACCAAACCGCTTTCCGATAAAGCGGGGATAATCCGGTTTTGAATGGCGATGGTGGTAGAATAACATCACCCCTGATAAAAATACAAAGGTGGGTGTACCAAACCTGGTCAAATGATAAATCATGGTCAGCATGACAGAGTCAGGTTGCTCAATGTCCGGCCGATAGATGTATTCAGCAATGTTATGCTGCATTACGATGGCCAGAAATGCTAACCCGCGAAGCACGGTCCATTCGGCTATTTTCGGTTTTTTCATTACCATTCCTCCCTTAGGTAGCCAGGGTCATCATATAACACTACCCTCCAAACATTAACGCTACATTAATTAACGGAAAAAGGAACTAAAAAAGGACGGCCTAAGCCATCCCTTTGCTAAATATAATATGATAGTCACTGGCTGGATTCACCAGATGCTGAGCGATCGGAAGTCGCGTTATCTTCTTTGAATAACTTTTGAATATAAGCTTGAAGCTTGGGCACATTTACGCCTAATACCTGAGCAGCTCCGGCTCGTTCGTTCGTCAGTAATTTATTCGGCGGAATCTGCTGCTGATCGATTTCGTTCACACGAATATCAAAACCAAGTGAAGCGAGCTTCAACATTTGGGTTGGACTCAGATCTGTTTTGATATAAGGGGCAATGGCTTCCAGCATATCAGGAATTTTAAAGAGCGAAGTGGTGCTCTGCATTTTCTTGGCAAGTTCGGTCATAAAGATGCGCTGACGCTGTGTACGTGTGAAGTCGGAGGTCGCATCATGCCGGAAACGTACATACTGGAGGGCGGTCTTGCCATCCATATGCTGCAGCCCTTTTTTCAAATCAATATCATACATATGTTTATCGGCTTTACTCGTGTAGTACATATCTTTTTCCACATCAATATCAATACCATCCAGCGCATCAACGAGAGCCATGAAGCCTGTAAAGTCGGTGTAGACATAATGTTGAATCGGTATACCGAGCAGGTTGCTGACCGTCTCTTTGGTTAATTCGGCTCCCCCGAAGGAGTAGGCGGCATTAAGACGGCTTTTGCCATGACCTGGAATATCCACATAAGTGTCACGAAGCACGGAAAACAGATGAGCTTTTTTGGAAACGGGATCAATGGATGCCACCATCACCGAGTCTGAACGCCCCGCGTCATCCCCTCTGGAGTCACCTCCAAGCAGCAAAATATTGACTCTTTCCTGACCGTCCCACTTCGGAATGACTACTGAGGGGGTGTCGGAGTTTGGTGTGTTGTTTAAATCACTGCTCGAAGTGGACGAGGCACTGGAAGCAGTCGAGATGCTATTGGCAAAATGAACGATCGAATATCCGTAGTAGACAATGACTCCTGTTATAGCAAGTGCCAAGGTCAGGGCTGTCCCCCATAACCATTTTTTAAGCATAATCTTCACCTTTCTATGTATAAACTGATAGATACCCAAACTAGTTTAACAAAAAGAAAGCAAAATGTCCTCTTTAACTCCGAAAATACGTAAAAATACGCTATTGTTTTACAAATTGTTAGTCCGGAAAGGTTTTTACTCTCGTTATAGAAAAAAAAGAAATTTCAACATCTATCATAATAGTAAATATCTGTGGAATGATTTCAGTGAGGGAATCCTTATTTTTGATATTCTTATTTCGCTGTTAAATGAAATTTTTTGAAATGTAGATGAGATATATTCACTAGGGGAACATATATGTCGATATATTATACAGATGTACTAGTTTATTGGGCCAAGTTGGAGGAGTGGGAAGATGGGGAAAGTGCGGGGAAACGCATTGGAAAAAATGAAATTTACGATTCGCGGCAAGTTACTGGCTGGTTTTTCGATTGTTTTGGCTTTACTAATCTTTGTTAGCGTGTACACGTTGACACAAGTTTTTACAATGGCTGATAAATCAAGACAGATCGATCAGAGTGCTATGCCAAGTATAAGTTTGCTCGGAATCATGAATGGTGATGTGTCGGATGTCGAAAGACTGGCACTAGGTATCATTGTGGAACAGAATCCAAGTGAGACGGAGAAACTGAACGAAGCGTTGAAAATGTTGCTTGCCAAGATTGAAGATGAGCGTAAACAGCTGCTTAACTTCATTAAGGGTGATCCTCAAGCAGAGCCGCTGTACGAACAGTTTTCTACCAATTATGATTCTTATTTGCAAAAAATGCCGGAGTTTATCGACTATGGTCTCAAAAATGATTATACTACGGCCAGCATGCTACATACAGCAGCCTATCCAATGTGGTATACAGCCAATGATCTGATTACTCAGTTGATCAATCTTGGGAATAGCAGTGCGAAAGAAATTGCTGCCGGATCTGTCAAGCTGGCTGAGAATGCTTTTAGAATCATTCTAGGTGTAGCTATCGTTGCAACGCTCCTATCTTTATTCATTGCGCTATTTATCGCGAGTATGATCTCTCGTCCGGTTAAAAAGATGAGTGAAGCTGCAGCAGCGATTGCTGACGGTGATCTGACGGGTGAGGAAATTACATTGAAGAACAGAGATGAGCTGGGTGTCTTGGCAACCTCCTTCAATACAATGAGTCAAAATCTGCGTTCGATGATTCAATCCGTATCGGAAACATCGGAGCAAGTTGCAGCTTCATCGGAAGAACTTCTCGCGAGTGCAGAGCAAAACGCTAAAGCTTCGGAGCAAATTACCGAAACGGTGGAAGAATTGGCTGTAGGGACAACAAATCAGGTGGATATCGTGAAGCGTTCTTCACAGGCGATGAATGAGATGGCATTAGGCTCCGAACAGATTGCCGAACTGGCTCAAAGCGTATCCGTATCCGCTGTGGACGCGGCGAATCAGTCGTCGGAAGGCAACAAGATTATTCAGCAAGCGGTGGATCAGATGGGGTCGGTTCGCAACTCTATTGCATCCTTAAGAGAACTGGTTACAGGACTCGGAGAACGTTCTGCCGAGATTGGCACGATCACTGAAGTAATCAATAACATTGCCCGGCAAACCAATTTGCTGGCCCTGAACGCTGCAATTGAAGCTGCACGTGCAGGCGAGCATGGCAGAGGTTTTGCCGTGGTTGCGGGAGAGGTGCGCAAACTGGCAGAAGAATCCTCAGCTTCAGCTCAGCAGATCACACAGATCGTGCAACTGATTCAGCAGGATACCGATCAGGCTGTACAGGCTGTAAAAGTAAACAGCAATGAAACAGAAGCCGGCATTGAGCTGGTTGCTGCAGCTGGACAAGCATTCGAACAGATTTCGGCCGCTGCCAACAAGGTAGCCGGAGAGATCGAAGAAGTATCCGCAGGCTCCGAGGAGATGTCTGCTAGTACGAATGAAGTTGTAAGTTATGTGAATCAAATCTCCAATATTGCTGGCGAGGCTTCCGGTGCTGTTCACAACGTATCTGCTGCAACACAAGAGCAACTGGCATCGATGGAAGAGATTGCTTCCTCTGCAGGTTTGTTATCCAAAATGGCGGAGGAATTGCAAGGACAAGTGGGCAAATTCAAAGTATAGATTTCAAAAATAGAGGACGAAGAGGCTGTTTCTCCCGTGAATATCCGGGGAAGAAACAGCTTTTTTGTCATATCACGCTGATCAGGTCACAACAATGTTATTTCAGAAGTCACCAATGTTGATATTTCAAGTCAAACAAACGACTATAATGGTAATTAATGGTGGAAATTACATCGAGTTACCACCATAGAGAGGAGCGAGGTCACTCAGAAAATGAAGAAGCATTCATCTGGAACTTTCGAGAAAAGGAGATGAACAGGATTTATGAAAGGGCGCTGGTGGAGACGCATTGCGATGGTAACGTTATCGGCAGGACTTCTCGCGGGGAGCTTTTCTATGAATACAGGATTACGTCAGGCGGATGCGGCCGCTGGAGATCATAACTACGCTGAAGCACTTCAGAAGGCTATTTACTTCTATGAGGCACAGCGCTCAGGCCCGTTACCTGCCAATAATCGAGTTGAATGGCGCGGTGACTCGGGAATGCAAGATGGGGCTGATGTCGGCGTCGATCTGACCGGGGGATGGTATGATGCCGGAGATCATGTGAAATTTGGTTTTCCGATGGCGGCGTCAGCAACGATGTTAGCCTGGTCAGTGGTCGAATATAGCGATGGCTATGAGCAAGCTGGACAATTGGAGGAAATTAAGGACAATATTCGGTGGGCAACCGACTATTTTATGAAAGCGCATACGAAGCCAAATGAATTATGGGGACAAGTCGGAGGGGGAAACATCGATCATGCCTGGTGGGGACCAGCAGAGGTGATGCAGATGAACCGGCCTTCGTTCAAGATCGATGCTTCCTGTCCGGGAAGTGATCTTGCGGCTGAAACGGCTGCTGCACTGGCTGCTTCTTCCATCGTATTTGCAGATGATGACCCGGCATATTCGGCAAAAATGCTTCAGCATGCGAAAGAACTGTACAACTTTGCAGATACATATCGGGGAAAATACACCGATTGTATTACCGATGCTGCAGCATTTTATAACTCGTGGACAGGATATGAAGATGAGCTTGCATGGGGCGGAGCGTGGCTTTATTTAGCCACTAATGATAACGCTTACTTGTCCAAAGCGCTTGCAGCTGCAGACCGGTGGTCTACGAGCGGCGGTTCAGCGAACTGGCCTTATACCTGGACACAGGGCTGGGATAGTAAACATTACGGTGCCCAGATTCTGCTTGCCCGGATTACATCCAGTCTGAATATGCCTGAGGCAACCAAATTCATTCAATCGACAGAGCGAAATTTGGATTACTGGACGGTAGGTACAAATGGAGGGCGTGTAACTTACACTCCAGGTGGTCTTGCCTGGTTGGATCAGTGGGGATCACTCCGATATACAGCGAATGCAGCATTCATTGCATTTGTGTACTCGGATTGGGTCAGTGACCCGGTGAAAAAATCCAGATATCAGAATTTTGCTACCTCACAGATGAATTACATCTTAGGGGATAATCCTCGTCAGAGCAGTTACGTTGTCGGATATGGAAAAAATCCTCCACAGCATCCGCATCATCGTACAGCACATAGTTCATGGATGAATAACGAAGATATTCCGGCGAATCACCGTCATATTTTGTACGGTGCCATGGTGGGAGGACCGAATGCGTCGGATCAATATACGGATGACATCTCGGATTATGTGAGTAATGAGGTGGCGACCGATTATAACGCGGGCTTCACGGGCGCACTTGCCAAGATGAATCTGTTGTATGGACAGAATCATCAACCTCTTGCGAATTTTCCTGCTCCTGAAGTGAAAGGTGACGAGTACTTTGTAGAAGCTGCTATTCGGTCATCAGGCTCCAATTTTACGGAAATTCGTGCATTACTTAACAACCGTTCAGGCTGGCCTGCGCGGATGGGAGATCAGCTTTCCTTCAAATATTTCCTGGATTTGAGCGAGGTGTATGCTGCGGGACGCACCGTATCGGATGTGCAGGTTACGGTATCTTCTTCTGAGGGTGCAACCGTATCTCAACCTGTCGTCGTGGATGCCGCCAAACGGATCTATGCGATTACGGCAAACTTCAGTAATACCAAAATCTATCCAGGCGGGGAGGGTAATTACCGCAAAGAGGTTCAGTTCCGGATTACAGGACCGCAAGGTGCATGGAATGCGGCTAACGATCCTTCCTACCAGAATCTGGCGACAGGCACTCCGGTAAAAAGTGTACACATTCCCGTATATGACGCTGGAGTGAAGGTATATGGACAGGAGCCGGGTGTTACACCGGTGACCATCCCAGCTGTACCTGCGGGTGTGCAAGCTTCACCGGGCAATAATCAGGTCACGTTGAACTGGGCTGCTTCTGCAGGGGCTGTATCGTATACCGTGAAACGTGCGGGAGTTAGCGGAGGCCCTTACACAACAGTCGCAACAGGTGTCACCGGGTTAACTTACACCAACACGGGATTGACGAATGGCCAAACGTATTATTACGTGCTGACCGCTGTCAATGCAGCCGGGGAATCCGCAGCTTCTATGCAGGTAGCCGGTGCACCACAAGCAGCTTCGAACGTACCAGGTGCGCTAACGGTAAGTGGAACAGCTGGTAATAACCAAAATGTGCTGTCATGGACAGCGGCATCAGGGGCTGCGAGCTATAAGGTACAGCGGGCTGTTGCTAGTGGTGCGTTCGCGGATGTAGCTACTGGCTTGACGGTGTTGGCTTACACGGACACGACAGCGCTTAATGGAACTTCTTACAGTTACCGAGTGGTTGCTGTGAATGCAAGCGGGCAGACGTTATCTAACGTGGTCGCGCTGACACCTTCAGGTCCACCTGTTTCCACAGGTACGCTTGAAGTGCAGTATCGAAACGGAGGAACCGGAAATTCCAGCAATGCGGCAACTCCTCAGTTTAACGTGAAGAACACGGGCACACAGGCGATCGACCTTAGTACGGTGAAAATTAGGTATTACTTTACGAAAGACGGCACGGAGGATCTGACCTTCTGGTGTGATTATGCTGTGGTGGGTACAGCCAATGTGCAGGGCAAGTTCGTGACCGTGAATCCGGCAAAAGGAATGGCTGATACGTATTTAGAGATCAGTTTTACCTCTGGAGCGGGCAGTCTGGCTGCCGGAGCGGAGACGGGAGTGATTCAGGGACGTTTTTCCAAAAACAACTGGAGCAATTTGGATCAAAGCAACGACTACTCTTATGATGCTTCCAAGACTGCTTTTGCCGCTTGGAACAAAGTGACAGCCTATCAAGGCAGCACTCAAGTATGGGGTCTGGAGCCGTAAAGTGAACGGCAAGGTTGAAATTCAGGAAGGCAACCATCTCAAGGTTTACAAGACAAACATCAGCATGGGCAGACCAGCAGCATTAATATTGAATTTCTACTATTCCAGGGAGGTAATATATTCATGTTGAAAACAGCTGCAAAAAAGAGTTTAACTGCCATGCTGGCGGGAACCGTCATGCTGACGGGATACACGGGACTCTGGGAAGGCCCTCAGGCAGCGCATGCTGCCGATCAGGCGATTGAGATTCAGGCCGATGGCGTGAATGAAGCACGCTTTTTACAACTATACGGGCAATTGAAAGATCCGGCGAACGGATACTTTTCTCCGGAAGGCATTCCGTATCACTCCATTGAAACACTGCTGAGTGAAGCCCCGGATTATGGGCATATGTCTACATCGGAGGCGTACAGTTACTGGTTATGGCTAGAGACGATGTACGGCCACTACACGGGAGATTGGTCCAAACTTGAAGCGGCCTGGGACAGTATGGAGAAGTACATTATTCCGGTCAATGAAGGGGATGGCAAGGAAGAACAGCCGACCATGAGTTTCTATAATCCAAACAGTCCTGCAACGTATGCAGCGGAAAAGCCATTCCCTGACCAGTACCCGTCTAACCTCAATGGTCAATATGCGGCAGGGAAAGACCCGCTGGATGCCGAACTTAAGGCAACCTATGGCAATAATCAGACGTATCTGATGCACTGGCTTATTGACGTGGATGACTGGTATGGATACGGAAACCTGCTGAATCCTTCCCACACGACAACGTATGTGAATACATTCCAGCGTGGAGAGCAGGAGTCTGTGTGGGAGGCCGTTCCTCATCCATCCCAGGATGATAAATCATTTGGTAAAGCAGGCGAAGGTTTCATGAGTCTGTTTACGAAGGAAAATCAGGCACCATCAGCACAGTGGCGTTATACCAACGCAACGGATGCGGATGCACGCGCGGTTCAGGTTCTGTATTGGGCCAAGGAGATGGGGTATAACAATACCGAATATCTGGATAAAGCCAAGAAGATGGGTGACTATCTGCGGTACGGTATGTACGACAAGTACTTCCAGAAGGTCGGAAGTGCGAAGAATGGTACACCAACACCGGGTACAGGCAAAGATTCCAACATGTATCTCATGGCTTGGTACACGTCATGGGGCGGTGGTTTGGGTCAAGGCGGGGACTGGGCATGGCGTATTGGAGCGAGCCATACCCACCAGGCCTATCAAAACCCGGTTGCAGCATATGCCTTGTCTGATCCGGCAGGCGGCTTGATTCCAGAATCACCTACAGCCAAAGCCGACTGGAATGCTACGTTGAAACGTCAGCTCGAGTTCTACACTTGGCTACAGTCCCATGAAGGAGCTGTTGCCGGTGGAGCAACCAACAGCATTGGTGGTTCATACTCGGCTTATCCGGCAGGTGTCAGCACATTCTATGACATGGCCTACCAGGAAGCACCAGTGTACCGTGACCCGGACTCCAACACATGGTTTGGATTCCAGGCATGGCCGCTGGAGCGTGTAGCGGAGATGTATTATATTCTCGCGGAGAGCGGTGATCTGACTTCTGAGAATTTCAAAATGGCCAAACAGGTCATTACGAAATGGGTTGACTGGACGAAAGATTATGTATTTGCTGGTGAGCGCCCTGTAACGGATGCTCAAGGCTACTATTTAAATGCAGCTGGACAGCGTATTCTCGGTGGAAAAAATGTTCAGGTAGCGACAACTTCGGCTCCAGGTGAATTCTGGATTCCAGGTGGTCAGGAATGGAATGGACAGCCGGATAAATGGAATGGATTCAGCGCGTATACGAATAATCCAAACTTCCATGCGGTGACCAAAGATCCGGTGCAGGATACCGGGGTATTGGGAAGTTATATCAAGGCGTTGACGTTCTTTGCTGCTGGGACTGAGGCAGAGAATGGTACGCTGAGTGTGAAAGGTCAGGAAGCTAAAGACTTGGCTCAGACATTGCTTGATACAGCTTGGGATTACAATGATGGTGTAGGTATCGTGACAGAAGAGGAGCGTAAAGATTACTTCCGTTACTTCTCGAAAGAGATTTATCTTCCGGCAAACTGGTCGGGTACCTTCGGTCAAGGGAATACAATCCCGGGTACTGCAGGCGTACCTTCCGATCCGGCAAAAGGCGGAAACGGCGTGTACATCGGGTACTCCGATCTGCGTCCAGCGATCAAGCAAGATCCGGCTTGGGCTTATCTGGATAACAAGTACAAAACATCTTACAACCCAACCACGAAGCAGTGGGAGAATGGTGCACCTAAATTTACGTATCACCGTTTCTGGTCACAAGTTGATATGGCTACCGCTTATGGAGAGTTCGATCGTCTCCTGGGTGACAGCGAAACGCCAGGAGTCGAGGCACCTGCGGTTCCAGCAGGTGTAACGGCTGCCGGCGGTGACAAACAAGTTGTTCTGAGCTGGACTGCTGCGGCGAGAGCAGCCTCTTACACGGTGAAACGCGCGGAAGTGAATGGTGGCCCATATACTTCTGTAGCGACTGGCGTTAGCGGTGCTACCTTCACAGATACCGGATTGACGAACGGGAAAGCGTATTACTACGTCATTAGTGCTGTAAACAGTGCTGGCGAGTCAGCACCATCTGCACAGGTTACGGCAACACCGCAAGCGGGAGTAGTTGTACCAGGAGCCTTCACCCTGAGTGGAACAGCCGGAGATGCAAAAGCTGTGTTGAACTGGACGGCTTCAACTGGAGCGGCAACCTATACTGTCCAGCGCTCGACGGGCACAGGAGCTTATGCCAATCTTGCTACAGGTTTGACGGCTATGACGTATACGGATGCAACAGCAGTGAATGGAACGGCTTATAATTACAGAGTGGTTGCCATCAATGCCGATGGACAGACGAACTCCAATGCGATTGTATTGACACCGATGGCTGCTCCGATTTCAACCGGAACAATCGAAGTGCAGTATCGCAATGGAGGATCGGGGGTTTCAGGCAATTCTCTTACACCGCAATTCAATGTGAAGAATACAGGAACAACGGCTATCGATCTGAGCAAAGTGAAGCTTCGTTATTACTTTACGAAAGACAGTGCCGCTGATATGAGCTTCTGGTGTGATTATGCACAGGTTGGCAGTGCTAATGTGCAGGGGAATTTTGTAGCTGTACAGCCGGCAAAAGGTACGGCGGATACGTATCTGGAGATCAGCTTTACTGCTGGAGCAGGTAGCCTCGCGGCAGGTGCTGAGACAGGAATCATTCAGACACGTGCTTCCAAAAACAACTGGACGAATTTTGATCAATCGAATGATTACTCCTTCAACGCCACCCAAACAGCATTTGGGGCATCGACTAAAGTGACTGCGTATCAGGATGGCGTGAAGGTATGGGGAATGGAGCCATAATCCAATCGGCAAGCGAAGAATGAATGATAAGGGCTGGTTTCAGGAATTGGGGCCGGGAACAAAACGTCCGATCTATCATTCAAACGTGCTGTTGATGTATATTACCATTGAAACGCCGGGGAGAAATCCCCGGTGTTTTCTTGTTTTTTAATCCATTAATTCTCATTTGTGAATGAGGTATTCCAGATTGGAGTGGAATGAAACGTAGTAATGTTTTCCAATTTACATAAAAATAATTATTAAAATCTAGTGCATAGGTTGCATATGCGAAGAGACCGAGGTCTGTCTGACCAAAACGTGGAAAACGAAGTATATCAATTGGTTACAATAATTTAACCTTTAATTCCGTGGGGAGTATGCTCTATTTTTCCAGTGTAAGAACGTTTTCCCTGATTCTTAGTGCTCAAGCTTGTCTAAACCCTTGCAGGACTTTGGGCTGATGAACGTTATGGATTGCCCGTTTACAATAAGGCGAGCCAGGAAGATGTGTTCTTGGTTAAAATTCTGTAATATCCGGAGGGACACGACATCATGAACTGGAAGAATACCATTGTTACGGCAAGTGTAACAGCAGCTATGCTGATGGGAAGTCTAACAACGGCAGCGCTCACAGGACAGGTATCCGCAGCAGCGTCAGATCAATCCCAAGTAGAAGTCATCAGGGGGGTAAACCTTCGAACCTCACCAACATCATCTGGCAAGGTTATTCGTATGCTTTCCAAAGGTGAAACGTTAACCGTGCTTCAGCAATCCGGCTCGTATTGGTATCAAATTAAAGATTCCGCTAATCGGACAGGCTACATATCGTCTTCATCCAAATACACACAAGCACTAAATGGAAGACCGGCAACAGGCAACACGGGCACGACTAACGGTTCTAACAGCAATGGTTCCAACCAAGGTTCTACAGAAAAAGGAAGTGCAGCAGTAGAGAAGGTCATCGCTGCTGGCATGAAGTTCATGGGGACTCCTTATAAATTTGGATCGGATCGTGACAGTACAGCAACCTTTGATTGTTCCAGCTTTGTACGGCGAGCTTTTCTCAATGGACTGGGCATTACACTCCCGGCTGACTCGCGTCAACAAGGAGATTATGTGAAGGGAAAAGGCACAGTCACAACGAATTGGAAAAACTTGAAACGTGGTGATCTGATGTACTTTATGTCGTATAAAGGTACCTCTGCATCAGCCTACAATGGCATAAATAAATCGCGTGCGACGATTACACATACCGGTATTTATATGGGTGATGGTAAAATATTGCATACATACTCCAACGCTGGCGGCGGCGTGACGATTAGCGATATTGCCGGAAAACATTGGGAAAATCGCTTCCTGTTTGGCGGCAGTGCATTGTAAGCATAGGTATAACAGCCAAACGAAAATCAGCTGAATATAGTGAACATATAAAAACACCTTTCATTTGCCATGAGTAAGAGCGAATGAAAGGTGTTTTTATGTTTTTTTATACTGCTGCTATTCCATCGTGGTAGAACAATCGGAATAAAATGTCTTGGTCGTAGTTGCCAAACCCCTCACCATACAGCGTCATCCCGCCTACATGCCTGGCGTCTTCCTCTACAGAAAGGCGCAACGTCCACTGATTACGTTCTACCGGAATGTCAGCAAGGGTGATGCTCGACAGATGCTGCCCATCGATAAACGTGCCTTCATGGGTTATGCGTAACACTTTAAGCATGCCATACTGATTAACGATATCACTCCACCAGTCAGGCGTGAATATGCCGCGTCCATTACCGGAGTCACCCGGGCTAGTCCATTCGCCCAAACGAATACCGTTTAGAGTGAACGTAATGTCAGAAGGCCAGTTTGGATTAACGGAAGGGGCTTCTGATCCGATCTCGAGTGACAACTCAATGGCGTCAATCTGTTGTCCGGTCAACATATAGTTTGGGATTTTATACTCGACAAATCCACGTCCCATCCACAAAATATGAGCATGCATCCGATCTGGATCCAGGAAATAACGGGGATCGTCATACTGCCCAATGACATGGTCCGACGTGGCTAAACCGCAAGTAGGATATACGTCAAAATGCGTGTAGTGCCCAACAGGGATGGAAACCTCGTGAAACTTGCGGGATATCCCTGTTTCTTGAGGCATGGAGATGCCAATCCAGTCTACAGCCAAACTGTTCATTTTATGCGTACCGCCGTCCTTGCGAACCATTTTGGATTGAATAATGCCTACATCTTGAAGCTTGCGGACATGCATGGTGACGATCGCACTGCTCAGGCCGAGCGAAGCTGCAAGGTCTTTCACATTCATCGGTGTTTCGGCGACAAGCCGGATAATCTGCAGACGAACCTCGCTTGCAAGTGCTTCATATAAGGGAAGCCATTCGGCATCGGTATTTGCTCTAATCACAGGTGTTCCTCCAATTTTCATATATAGAATTAAGTTAAACATAAATTCAGTGAAAAGAATAACATTTTTCGAATTTCGGGTTGAAATATGTGTTGTTATCGATTTTAATATAAATATGAACGTTGATCCATAGAATATCAATTAATTTTTATATTAATCTTAGGGAGATGAGATCATTCATGGAAAAGGCGAAAATGACGGTAGATAAAGATTTTACGATCGGTGAAGTGGATAAGCGTTTGTATGGATCATTTATTGAGCATCTGGGACGGGCTGTATATGGCGGAATTTATGAGCCAGGGCATGCTTCAGCCAATGAGCAAGGGTTCCGTACAGATGTACTGGAGATGGTGAAGGAGCTGCAAGTACCGATTGTGCGTTACCCTGGCGGTAACTTTGTATCCGGTTACAATTGGGAGGACAGTGTTGGGCCTGTCTCTGAGCGCAAACGTAGACTGGATCTGGCGTGGAGAACAGTTGAAACGAATGAATTTGGTTTTAACGAATTCGTGGATTGGGCTAAGCAAGCGAACTCCGAAGTGATGATGGCGGTTAACCTGGGAACACGCGGGGCGGATGCAGCTCGTAATATCGTGGAGTACAGCAACCATCCGGAAGGTTCGTATTACAGTGATCTTCGCATCAAACATGGATACAAGCAGCCGCACGGCATCAAAACATGGTGTCTGGGCAACGAAATGGATGGGCCTTGGCAGATTGGTCACAAGACTGCAGAAGAATACGGACGTACAGCCGTGGAGGCAGCTAAAGTCATGAAATGGACAGATCCAACGATTGAACTGGTCGCTTGCGGAAGCTCTCATCTGGGTATGCCGTCGTTCCCGGACTGGGAAGCAACGGTTCTGGATCATACGTACGATCATGTAGAGTATCTGTCCCTGCACCAGTATTACGGTAATCCGGAGAATGATACGCCAACGTTCCTGGCACGCTCACTGGAGATGGATCGTTTCATCGATACAGTGAAAGCAACTTGTGATTATATCAAAGCGAAGAAACGCAGCAAAAAGACGATGTATCTGTCCTTTGATGAGTGGAACGTGTGGTATCACTCCCATGAAAATGACTCCAAAATGGACCCGTGGCAGATTGCTCCGCCACAGCTGGAGGACATCTATAATCACGAAGATGCACTGCTGGTAGGCTGTATGCTGATCAGTATGCTCAAACATGCGGATCGGGTCAAAATGGCAAGTCTGGCTCAACTCGTCAACGTCATTGCTCCGATTATGACCGATACGGGCGGAGGATCATGGAGACAGACGATCTTCTATCCATTTATGCATGCGTCTGTATTTGGCCGTGGCACGGCACTTGTACCTTTGATTCAATCACCGAAATATGACACGAAAGAAATTACGGATGTTCCTTATTTGGAAGCCATAGCGGTGCATAATGAGGAACAGGGTGAAGTGACCGTATTCGCGGTTAACCGTCACTTGCAAGAGTCATTGCCGCTTGAAGTGGATTTGCGCAGCTTTGGCAAATGCAGCCTGATCGAGCATATCGTTCTGGAGGCGGATGATCTTAAAGCGGTTAATACCGTTGCACAGCCTAATAATGTTGTTCCACACAATCGCGGGGGTGCATCCGTATCCGATACACTCATCACCGCCAGTCTGGCGAAAGCATCCTGGAACGTGATTCGTTTGAAGGTTCAGTAACAAGATTAGCAAAGGGATTGAATTGAGCTGAGTACACTTCAATGTACTGAGTGTGTGAACGATAAGGTCGAAGTGGGATAAGGCTGAGGTATGATAAGGCTGGGGTATGATAAGGGCCAAAGTATAAAAAAACGAGATGCGAATATTCGCATCCCGTTTTTTTAATCCCACGCGTTAAGAGTAATCCCACGCATTAGAGTCCCATTGAGCTGTCCAACTGCGCTAACGATCACAGGAAAGCTTATTTAGGCACTTTACGTCACATTTTAAATCTAACGATCCTGAGAGACGCTATTTCGGTAAAAAGGGGTCAAATCTAAGGGGAAAGTGGGAATTTCGCATAAATAGCCTCCGCTGTGATCGTTAGAATTTCAGAATGGCGAAAACAGCTCAAATAGCATCTCCTGTGATCGTTAGAGTAATGCCGAGTAGCCCGACCATAATTCATTGACGCCGACTACTGCAGTCTACTATTATCGTACCTACGGCTGTATAGTTTGCCACTCCTACCTAGGCTTACGCTCTTAAAAACGTATTCCTTCTACCCCTGCATAAGGTGGCGATCACTAAGTGTGGCATCAGCCAGAGTATGTTACTTTCCCGTCGTGTGTAACTTGTTCCCTTGCTGCGTCCTGCTGACCTAATCTTGTATATTGCTCCGAGTTCCCGCTCACGGCGCTGTTACTGATGTTTGCCGTGTCTATCCTCAGTACAGTACTTCGATTGATAGTTTCTTGCCCTCGCATCTTACCCTACTAAGAAACGTTACTTAACGCGATACACTACATCCGCTCGCACTCGCTCTTCAAAACTCAAAGCTTTCGCCATCCTGCGGAATAAGCACTTCGCCTTCTAACTGTTCGGATGCCAGATGGGCGGCAAGGTCAGCGCGTGTTGTCATGCAGTGGTTGATGGCATCCATGTGCACAGCGATGAGGTGAGCTGAATGCGCAGCACGTCTCACAGCAGCCACGTCCGGCCCGTCCATGGTGATGGGATCACCCTGTAAGAAGCGAGCGCCTCCAGCATTTACAACAATGACCTCTGGTTTATATTGCTCAATGGCCGCAGCAGGCTCCTCACACCAGATCGTATCTCCGGCAATGTAGGTGACAGGTTCTCCATCCGCTTCAAGCACAAAGCCGGACACATTCCCCATACGTTTTCCAATCTCACCTGTACCGTGCTGACCCGAAGTGCGAGCAAAGCGTACGGAATGATGCTCATGCTTCACATCAACAGGCGTCACGTCCGTGAATCCGGCTTTGATGAAGACCGGCTCGTCCCCTGGCTGACACAACAACGGGATATCCTTGCGCAGCTGGCTCGCGGCAGCTTCATCCCAGTGGTCGGCATGTACATGCGTAACAATCAACAGATCAGGATGCAGAACATCCGTTTCGGTTTCGGGAAGATCGACTCTGGGGTTACGTAATTCATTCGGTGTATTCTGAAAAGCAGGCATGCTCTCGGCATCCATCAGCATCGGATCAACCAGAATGTTCAAACCGCCGTATTCCAGCCACAGTGTGGCATGACGAATCAATTGAAGTTTCATATCATTTGCACTCCTCTACGTTCTCTCTTAGTATTATCCTATATGTTATACAACCCGATTCACGTCGTACATAACACGCTGAATGAAATTCGGCTCGATTATTTTCAAGGTGAAAGGAATGCTGAACACGCATGAACGAAACGATAGACGCCACGGATATACGCATTTTGCAGATTTTGATTCGGGATGCCAAGCGTTCGAACAAGGAGATCGGAGAGGAAGTGCATCTTACAGGACAAGCGGTTGGGGCGAGAATTCGTAAGCTGCAGGATCTGGGAGTCATTGAAGGGTATACGGTAAAATGGAACCCCGACCGCCTGGGCCTTGGCCTGCAGGCATTTGTCACGGTATTTCTGAACTCTGGCGACAGACATGCCGCCTTTCGTACATTTGTGGCAGCCCGGGAGGACATCGTTGAAGTCCACCGGGTAAGCGGAGAGGGCTGTTACCTGATGCAGGTGCAGACAGGAACAACAGAGCAGCTTGGTGAACTGCTGGAGGCTTTGCTGCCTCTAGGTAATTATAGAGTAAACCTCTCTATTGGAGTGGAGAAGTCGCGTTACTAAGAGGATAGGCTTCTCTCAAGCTTAAGGTATACGGCAGGCTGGGAGAAACGCAGAAAAGGCATTAATCTCAGGCTAGTTTTGTAACCTTTTCTGCAAGTTAGATACATTTAGACCTGATTCAGCATCCCGCCCCAACAACATGATTCCAAATGATTACCCTATATCATGACACAAGCTCAGTCCGGGTCAAGCTCTTGATGTTCCTGTAGAGACTTTTGGAGAATGGACAAAGAGGATTGTAACTCTTTTTTGCCAAACAGATGATCGGTATGGATATGAACTCGTGTGCCGTCTTTCAGAAACAAAACATACATGGGAGAGGCAGACAGTTGCCATTTGCTTCGGGCAGGGGTGGCAAGCTCAATCTTACGAATCTGATTCCACGGAATATCTCGTTTTCCTGCGTGAAGGGATTGATTGTCCCATGAGACAAGCATCGCCACGCGCTGAATGGATCGGGTCCAAAACATAAAGAAAAACGGCCCTACCATCCACATGCCGAGTACGGCGGCCATAGGATAATAGATTTTTTCCACACTCTCGGTCTGTCCCGCAACGATGACCCATAGTAGCAACACACATAAGACGAGGAACAGGAAGCAGAGACTTCCTTTCCAGATGGCTGTTACGCGGCGATAGCGAATCTCCCCCTGCTGATGTTCAGATGTTGCAGGTAACATAGACTATTCCTCCTTCAAGTTCGAATGGATATGTAAAAATACCGCCTGCACCAGCAAAGCGGCCTGTATGACGTGTGAAGCTTATATTCATGTTTACGTGTTCTGACGGTATTCACCCTAACTTACTCGACTGCTGCCCGGATTCGCGCGCATGCTGGTACAGATCCGCATAAATCCCTTGAGCCGCAACCAGCTCCTGATGTGATCCTTCCTCGACAATAGCACCATGTTCCATGACCAGAATTCGATCGGCGTGCATGACCGTGGACAGACGATGTGCAATCACAATCGTTGTTCTGCCTTGCGATACAGACTCCAGTGCGTGTTGCACAAGCTGCTCCGTGTGTGAGTCCAGATTAGCTGTGGCTTCATCCAGAATGAGAATCCGGGGCTGAAATACAACGATTCGTGCAAACGAGATGAGCTGTCGTTCCCCGGCAGACAACCCGCTCCCGCGCTCGGACAGACGGGTATCATACCCTTGCGGTAAACGCTGAATCATTGCATCTGCTCCTACAAAACGGCATGCCTCCATCGCTTGCTCGCGTGTAATATCCTCCCTAAACATCCTGACGTTATCGATAATCGTACCCGAGAATAGAAACGGCTCCTGTTGGATCAAACCGACAATGCGGTGAAGTGAAGCTTGTGGAATGTGGCGAATATCGGTTCCGTCGATCTGAATGCTGCCCTGGTTGACGTCATAGAACCGATTGAGTAGGGAGATCAGTGTGCTTTTGCCAGCTCCGGTTGTACCTACAATGCCAACCATCTCTCCAGGGTACAGGTGCAGGTTCATATCCTGAATGATCGGCTGATCCGCCCGGTAACCAAAGGACACCTCGTTAAAATCAATCTGCCCCATAACCTGCCTTGGCTCCGGCAAGGACGCTTTGTCAGATTCCGGATCATGCACTTCAGGTCGTGTGTTCAAAATATTCCAGATCCGATCCATCGAAACCGTGGTCGACTGAAACGTGTTCCATTGCATCGTAATCTGGTTGATCGGTTGAAAAAACTGACGAATGTAGCTGATAAACGCATACAGCACCCCGACTTGCAAAGACTCGCCCAGCACGGCGCGACCGCCAAGCCACACCATCATGACCAGTGCCGCATTGCCTAGGATGTCAAATGTCCGGTTAAAAATCACATTGGAGCGGGCCTGTGTAATGTTTGCCTCCAGATGCCTTGCGTTCTGTTCCTTGAACCGTTTCCTCTGCTCTTCCTCTTGGTGGAATGCTTGAATCAGGAACATGCCGGACAAGTTCTCCGCAGTAAACGCGATTAGACGGGAAAGGCGCGTGCGTGCATTCTGATAGGCACTACGTAGTCTGCGGCGGAATAGGGCAGCCACGACAGCGATGACCGGAAGCACGATGAGCGAATAACTGGCGAGCATGGGATCGAGCTGAAACATAAAAAAGATAATGAGCACCAGCATCATGCCATCCCGGATCAGACTGAGCAGCACCTGGGTGAAGAAACTGCTGATCGTTTCCGTGTCGCTGGATACATTGGTCACCAGACTGCCGATATGGAAGCGGTCGAAGAAGGACATGGACATTTTGGAGATATGTCCGAACAAATCCTTACGAATACGAGCGACGATGCTCTGACCGACATGTTGTAACAGATTATTTTGAATATAGGTAAAAATAAAACTGATCACCGCCAGCCCCAGAAAAACGGCTGCAAGCTGAACGAGAAACAAGGTGCTGGTTTGACCCACGGCCAGATGATCATCGATGGCGATCTTCACCAGGTAGGGCTGCAACAGATCGGCTGATATGCCGAGCAGGGAGCAGACGAATATACCGGCAAATGCCCAGCGATGTGGTTTGGCATACCCCATCATAGCTTTAAACGAGGCGCGTTTGCTGTGATGTTCTTTGCTGGAGGAATCCGATTTTATGGCTGCGTTGTCGGAATTGGTGCTATTGTCCGAATGATCGCTACGGTTAGAATTATGGTTATTGTGTTTAGAATTCGCATCAGACATGATGTAACCCCTCCTCCTGCAAACGATAGGTCGCCGCATACAGCCCTTTGGCAGCCATCAACTCCGCATGTGTTCCCCGTTCAACAATCTTTCCTTCATCTAGCACCAGAATATCATCTGCATGACGCACTGCGCTGATGCGGTGAGAGATGATCAACGTCGTTTTGTCTTTGCCGATTTTGCGCAAGCTGCGAAGAATCCCCGTTTCAGTAACGGCATCCACAGCACTCATGCTATCATCCAGAATCAGCAATTGGGCCTGTTTGATCAGTCCGCGTGCCAGACTGGTACGCTGCCGCTGTCCACCAGACAGCGTAAGTCCGCGTTCTCCAAGCAGGGTATCGAAACGATCAGGGAAACGCACAATATTTTCATAGATCATTGCTTGTTTGGCACTGTCTTCTACGTCGTCCATAGGCGCCTCGCGGTTGCTGAATGCAATGTTGTCCCGAATCGTGGTGCTGAATAGAAATCCGTCCTGAGGTACATAAGCAATCCGGGATCTTAAACTATCCAGTGACAGCTCCCGAATGTCTGTACCATTGATGAGAATGCTGCCTTCTGGCGGTTCATATGTACGCAGCAGCAGCTTGACCAGTGTGCTTTTGCCTGAACCTGTTTTGCCGACAATCCCAACCGTGCGCCCTGCTTGAATCTGGAGTTGGATATTTTTTAGCGCGGGCGATGAGCTACCTGGATAATGGAACGTCAAATTTTGGATCGTAATCTCCTGCATGTTGTGCAGCGTCTCCGCTTGAGGGATTTCCTGTACGTCAGGTTCTTCGCTAAGAAGATCATTCACTCTTTCGAGAGAGGCTCCCGAGCGCTGCATCGTATTAATGACGTTGCCAATCTGCTGAAGTGGCCCCATGATGATCCGCAGATACAAGGTCAGGGCGACAAAACTGCCCAGTGTAATGGAGTTTTGCATCGTGAGAATGCCACCAACCAGCAGGGAAACCACGAGAGAAAGTGCACCGAGCAAAGGAAGTGTGGCTTGAAAAAGGGAAGACAGCCGCACCAGCCGCAGCTGCTTGCGTTTGATATCGTCGACGGTTGCGCCAAAACGGGTACGAGCGCTATCTTCAATGGCAAATGTTTTGATTACGCGAATACCTCCGAGTTGTTCTTCCGCAGACTCTGTCATCGTAGCGAGTGCCTCTTGCACATCACGGGAGCGCTTTCGAATCCGAGGACCGAAGAAAACAACCAGAAACGGAATGGCGAGCAATGGCACAATACTGATCAGGATCAGTGTCAGCGGAATGCCACTAAGCAGCATCATGACAACACAGGACAGTAACAGAAAAATGGCATTGGTCATCATGGTGACCCCGTTGGATATGGCTTCGCGGACGGAAGTGACATCGTTCATAAAATAACTGAGCAGCTTGCCGTTACCCTGTTTGGAAAAATAGTGCTCGCTAAGCTCGGAAAACTTGCGGAATATGCGTTCGCGCGTCATAAATTCAAATCGCCTGCCCAGCTTCATAATCATGAACTGGCCGGTACCAAACAGCAGGTTGTATGCAATCGCAACGGCAAGCAGTGAAAGACTGTAACGGATTACCGTTTGCATCTGGAGTGTGTTTTGCAGTAATTGATCTGTAAAACTACCCAGAATACGGGGTAAGGAAGCCTGACCGACATTAGACGCAATGATCAAAAGAACAGCCAGGAGATAGATGGGCCAGTTGCACAACACATAACCGCGAAGCAAACCTTTTTGGGACATAGGTGTGGGTTCTCCTTTAGTTACGAAGTCAAGAAAAGGGCAGACACCTCAATCTTAGCGTGTCATGCCCTCTTACTTTATGCGAACTTGTTTGTTATTTATCCGTCAACCGATGAATTGCTCTATTTATATTTTCGCGCTAATGGGAGCAGATGTCAATGAAGCTTGCTCGTCTTGGACGAGATATTTATAAGAAGATATACGAGCAAATTCGGAAAGGAATACAGCAAAAGAACACTCCAAGATGTGAACAGATATACAAAAGGAAAATGGACGTGGTTCAAGGTCTACATGGAGTTTTGCGGGTGATATTTCAGTCTGAGATACGTAAGGTATACAAGGCAATTCATATGCATTGTGATGAAGTATTATTCACCAAATAGAAAATCAACTGAAACATTTTTGGAGGGTGTCCCGTCTGTAGGGATGAAGAGATGAAAAACAGGTTTTACTAATTATATTGGAGGTGCCAGGAAATGAAACATAAAAAAGGATTGGCTGCAACACTTGCACTTTGCGTTTCTTTGACAGCAGGAGGTGCTTCGGCATTTGCATTTTCCGACATTAAGGATGAAGGCCAGAAGACGGTTGTTGATTCATTGAAATCGAAGGGGATTGTGAACGGAGTAACCGCAGATCTGTTCCGACCAGATGTAGCTTTGTCCGAGCCGCAGGGAATTCAGTTGATTGTCAAAGCGTTTGGATTGAAAAATGCATATGCGGAAGCTTCCGCTCAGACTAAAATTAGTCCGAATACCTGGTATGCGGATGCTGTGCAAGCAGCCACTCAGAATGGGCTGTCCGTTCCGGTAGAAGTGAATCCGCAAGGCAAGATGACGCGTGAACAATTTGTTATTTTGCTGCATGAGGGAATTAACACGACCGGTAATTATCCGGTAATCATGAAGTATAATGAAGTGAAGGATGAAAAAAAATTAAGTAAGGACGCCATATCTGCGGTCCAGAACTTGCTGAACATGAACATCATCGAACTGGACAAGGACGGAAACTTCCGCCCGGATCAGTCGCTTACTCGTATGGAGGCAGCTAGTATGATTTTCAATGCGCTTGAATTTGTGGATCAGCACGGCGGCGGTTCAACTGAGCCAGCTCCAACGAATCCTGGTGAAGGACAGCAAGGTATCGTACCTTCGGTAACGATCAGTAAAGTGGATGACAAAACAAGCAAAGTTACCTTGACGGCCGAGATGCCGCATCCGGGGTACGGATTAAAGATTGATGAAGTTAAACTGGAAAAGGATAATCACGCGATTGTAAAATATTCAATCGTGCAGCCTGATCCAGACAAGATGTATCCAATGGTTATTACGAAAGTAACGGCAGAAGCTGAAATTCCAACAGGATACACGGCGGAAGCGCAGCCTTCCGGTAAGTAAATTAGTGTGTATAAGGCGGATCACCTTACCTGTTGCTTGAGAGTGGGAGACTATACCGGCTTGAAGAGCATCAGAGTATCAGAGTATCTGAAAACCAGAGAACTAAAGAACTAAAGAACTAAAGAACTAAAGAACCAGAGTATCTGGGCACCAGAGCTTCAGAAGAGCAGAGCACCAGAAAACCATCTAATTGATCGGACTCTCTATGTAGGGGGGCTAGGCAGTTACCAGTCAAGGGATCTAGCTAGTTTCTGGCTATTTAGGGAAACAGCCGGGCAGGTGGTTTTCGTATGATCAGGTTAGCCAGTAATTACTGGCTGGCCTTTTTTTGTGCGTGGAGAGTAGAGTTGAAGGCTCCTAAAGCGCTAACGATCACCACAGAGCTTATTTCGGTGAAAATAGAGTGTTTTAAAATCTAACGATCCTCAGAGACGCTATTTCAGCAAATTAGGCTAAATTCACCTGGAAAATAGCTAAAAATCAGAGAATAAGCTTTCTGGTGATCGTTAGAATTTCAGAT
Organism: Paenibacillus sp. TSA_86.1; assembly: GCF_052691815.1. Classification (NCBI taxonomy): domain Bacteria; kingdom Bacillati; phylum Bacillota; class Bacilli; order Caryophanales; family Paenibacillaceae; genus Paenibacillus; species Paenibacillus sp. TSA_86.1. Next base: position 250,983 of record NZ_JBQZGE010000001.1, read on the forward strand.
GGGCAAAAAATGGCTAAATAGCGTCTCCTGTGATCGTTAGCCAACCAACAGTCTAACAGGCCATACACATGTTTTAATCATGCAGTAATCTTCCGTCATCATGCCACTGACCATACAGCTGATTTGCTCTCGTATGCATGATGAACTTGTCGAGTCGGCTTTGAAATAGATCGGACTGTTTCTTAACGCTCTGAATCGTGTCGATGCGCACACGCTGATAGAGGGGAGGAAAGGCCGCGAAATGGTTATACACGTGTCTGTCCGCAGTTAACCTCTGCTCAATTTCGGCATCGATGACAAATGCTTCCGGGTTCATGCCGGGCAGAACTTTTCTACCCGTATCCTGCATAAGTCCGAGCTTTTCCAGACGACGAACACGTTCTTTATTCAGCTCTGTCCATGAGCTGCGGCGGCTTCGGGGAGATAATCGCTGTAACAGCCGACCATCGGAAGCTTTCTTTTTGACTCCATCAATCCAGCCAAAGCATAACGCTTCTTCCACAGCATCCAGATATACAAGGGTATCGGGGCGCGGCTTTAAACTTACAGGAACCCAACAGCAGGTCTGTGTAGTTCCATGTTCTTGTAACCATTGCCTTAACTCTTCTCTGGCAGTAGAGGTGAGTATATTTTCAAGTGGAACAGATGGCATCTTATCCAAGACCTTTCATGTTGCATTATATCGAAGAACTTTCATACTGCATGGTATTCGTATTCGTATTCGAGGCCTTTTATCAGGCGTATTAGATTTTAAGCATTAGATAATTACTCCGCTGCATTGGAACTTTCATACCAAAAGCGGGAGTAGTCGTTCATAATCGACGCGTGTCCCAATTGACGAAGCATGGTGGACATATTGCCCCGGTGATAGGTTCCGTGATTCACCAGATGAAAGACGATCTCTGCGAGGCTGGTTTGACGCACGCCTGCAAAGGGATTATCTAGCAGAATGGTCTGCTCCAAATCCGCCCGCTGACGGAACCAATCAAGGTACTCATGGGATAATTCAGTGTAACGTTCCGAATATTCTTCTATCGTGGCGTAGGTTTCTCCGTTGCGCGGCATACAGATTTGCAAAGCTTCAGGCATACTAGTTCCGGTTAATACCAGATACCACATCCGATCCACAGCATACAGATGACTGAGCGCATGGGCGAGGGTAGGAAAAGAACTGTTCACTTCCTGATGCAATACAGGAGCGGGCAGTTCTTGAATGTGCTGCATAATGGTATGAGAAGCCCAAACATGATATTGATACATTTGTTCCGGATGATTCATGGAAAATCGTCTCCTTTATTTTGGCGAATGATTGGGATGGTCGTAGTACCTCCCTTGTTACTAAAATGAGTATAAAAAAAGAAGTATGACAACAGCGTGTCATACTTCCCTATTGGCATACGTGCTGAAAAATCCCATCTAGAATCACTTGCAAACTGCTTTCCTCAAACACAGTAAAACTCCGATCCTTTGAACTCACCTTCAGCTTCAAACTCGATTCTTCAAATGGAACCTTAACTTTCATCATAAAGACGAAGTGCGTCACCAAGCTGCTGCTTAATGGCATCACGCAGTTCTATGGGTTCCAGTATTTCCGCACCGCTGCCAAAACTGAGCAAGTAAGCATACAACCATCTCGCCTTGAGGGGGGTATTAACCTGAATACTCATGGTCATGCTTCCGTCTTCATGAAACTGCTTGTGTGCCTGCGGAAAATAATCGATAGCCTCTGCGAGTGTCTCGGGTTTAACCAGGAAAATAACATCTGTCATGTCATCCTGTGATATGCTGCTCGGCAGTGCTATTTCCGGGTACTGAACAGAGCGGGGATCAAAATGAATGTTTGTCAGACGTACATTCATCATTCGGGACAGCCGAAATTCCCGATAATCCTGTCGGCTTCGACAAAACCCATACACATACCAGCTACGATATTTAAACTGTAGTCGAACGGGCTCCATCTCACGCGTAGTGCGCTCGTTTTTTGCGTTAATATAATCAAACTGAACCACCTGGTAATTTATTATTCCTGTTCGGAGATGGGGAAGTGCATCAGGTTCTGCCCGGCGAGTATCGAGGTCTACGGTTAAGCTGGGCCTGTGATGCTCTTCACCAATCGTCTGCAGGCGTTCGATCGTGCCCTGTGCACGAGCATCATCAAAAACAGTAGACAGACTGGTAAGCACCGTAATTAGCGAGTTCACATCATATGAACCGAGCAGGCTCTTATCCATTTTATAACCGTCCATGATGCCATATCCACCGTTCATTCCCTGATGGGAAACGACCGGAAATCCTGCTGCACAGATCACATCAATATCCCGATAGATCGTTCTCGGGGATACTTGGTATTCCTCGGCAAGGGTAGAGGCGGACAACACCTCGTGATTGAGTAACTTGTAAATGATCGAGACTAAACGTTCCAGTTTCAAAAGAACCCCCACCCGTCATCACTTTTCCTAAACAGCGATAAGTCAAATCTCCCCAACGCTAATCCTCCTGCACGTTGTAAAGCACTCGTGCGAGCAGGCCTTGACCGTAATTGCCAAAACTTTTGCCGAAAATAGTCAAGCCACGTTTGTTAACAGGGCCATCGGTGACCGCGATGCGGAAATGAATATCGCTTTTGTAATCCAGTGCGATATCATCCAGCGTGACGTCAGAGATACGACATCCGTCGATATAGCTGCCTTCCTTCGTAATACGAATCAGCTTCAGCATGCCGTATTGATTCAGATGTGGAGGCCACCAGTCCGGATTAAACGTGCCGCGGGTATCGCCGAAATCCCCGGGACTCGTCCAGAGGCCGATCTTTTTGCCATTGATGTAAAAGTAAATATCCGATGGATAGTTGTCACAGAATCCAGGGGCTTCTGAACCCAGCTCCATGGACAGTTGAATCTCGCTAAACGTTTGGTTGGGCTTGAGGTAGTTGGGAATACGGTATTCGAGATATCCTTCAGCCAGCCAGATCATCTCTGCATCAATGCGCAGCGGATCGGCAAAGTAGCGTGGGTCATCGAACTCCCCGATAATGCTGTCTTTGGTTGCAATCCCGCATGTTGGTGCGGCCTGATAGTCGCTGTAATGCCCAACCTGAATTTCTACCTCATATCGGTTGTGAATCTCCTGTGAACGGAGGTCGACCATTAATTTTTCCTCGTTAAGATAACAGATCTTCTGGATACCGTGTTTGCCAACAGCCGTATTAATCTCGATTAATCCGCTTTCCTCCAGCTTTTTGATATGCATTGTAATTGCACCGTTGCTAAGTCCGAGCTTGGTCGCGAGGTCATTGAGATTAAGGCTTTGGTTTTTGGCTAGAAGCTCTATAATCTGAATGCGAATTTCGGAACTGAGTGCTTTGAAAATATTCACACCTGACATCAGATCTTTAATATAAATCATAGGTGGATGTCCTTTCCCCGTTCTGAACAAAGCCTATGTTGGCAGACTTTTGCACATTTGACTGTTTTATTTCAGATAATTATAAATCATTACATGCTGGAAAGAAAGAGCGGAGAAAAGGGAGGTATACCCTACGTATACATTGAAAAATCTAAAAAAATCCTATGATTTCAATCCCGATCTCTCGAAATAAAACATTGAATTAATTCATGTATATTTGAAATATACCATTGAATTGTAATGTAACCGCTTTTATAATCCTATTATACTTGAATTGATTTAATACTTCATGAACCAAAGCAACCATTTAATCAGGAGAGGCGGCGTTCCGGTATGGAAAAGTTCAGTTCATGGAAAAAGTTGAGGAGTTTAGAGGGGAAGAAATTGAAGAGCCTGGAGTGGAAGACATGGAGGAGTTCCAAGTGGCAGATATGGAAGGATTCTAAAAGGGTGAAGGTGGCATCGGGCACAGGGGATCTAAGAGATTCAGGTCGTTTTAGTGGCTTGAGAAGCTCGAAGAATTCATCCAAAAGGCGTTGGGCTTTACCTGCATTGCTGGTTCTGGTACTGGTGCTTGCAGGACAGTCGCGGGCTTTAGCTGCGTTTTGGAATCTGTCGGGAGATATCGCCGTTCATGATCCTACCCTCATCCAAGAGGGCAATTCATGGTACACCTTTTCCACGGGGCCAGGTATTCAGGTATTGAAATCAGATAACGGAACGTCATGGTATCGTGTGCCACAGATTTTTTTGAATGAACCATCCTGGTGGAACTCGGCTGTCCCTGCACAAAAAGACCTGGATGTATGGGCACCGGATGTTCAGCGGTATAACGGCAAAGTGTGGCTCTATTATTCCATCTCGACCTTTGGCTCCAACAGGTCTGCTATTGGTTTGGCGTCTGCAAATAGCGTTGGCGCAGGGCAATGGAAGGATGAGGGGCTTGTATTACAATCCACGACATCGAATAATTACAACGCCATTGATCCGGAACTGGTCATCGATGCTTCAGGCAATCCATGGCTGGCCTTTGGATCGTTCTGGAGCGGCCTGAAGATTGTAAAGCTGGACAAAAACACGATGAAACCGACGGGGAACATCTCCTCGATTGCAGCACGTCCGAACAATGGAGGAGCTATTGAAGCGCCAAGTATCGTGTACCGCAACGGGTACTATTATTTGTTTGCTTCGATTGACTCTTGCTGTAAAGGCGTGAACAGTACCTACAAAATGGTTTATGGCCGCTCGGCCAGCATTACGGGCCCCTATGTGGACAAAAACGGAGTTAACATGATGAACGGTGGTGGCACGATATTGGATACAGGCAATGTGAGATGGAAGGGCCCAGGCGGGCAGGACGTGGTTAACGGCAATCTAATTGTACGCCATGCCTATGATGCAACGGATAATGGCAATCCGAAACTGCTCATTAGTGATTTGTTATGGGACACGAATGGTTGGCCAAAATATTAGGTTTTTATTTTAGATAAATATAAAATGTTTTAATAAAGTGTTGACTAAATGGATCTGGATTTGATAAATTTAACAACAGAAATGTCGATTCATGGTATTGAATACGTTTACAAGTCCAGATCAGGAGGGGTTCATATGGTCAAGAGAAAGAGTTGGGTCACACTAATGCTGCTAATGTTGGTCAGTGCACTGATGCTTGCAGGTTGTGGAGGGGGAAGCGGAAGTCCGAACGGAGATAAAGAACTGACATTTATGTTCCGCGGCGGCACGGATGAGCAGAAAGCCTATCAGGCTGTCGTTAAAAAGTTTGAAGAAGAGCATCCGGGCGTCAAAGTCAAAATTATCGTAACCGCTGCGGATCAATACGCAACCAAGCTCCGTGCAGCGATCACGGGTAACAGTATGCCTGACGTATTTTATTTTGCTCCAGGTGATATGAAGGCCTATGTCAACAGCAAGGTGCTAATGAACCTGACACCGTATATTGAGAAAAACAAAGATATCAATCTGGATAATATCTGGAAGTATGGCGTTGACTTGTATCGTTATGACGGCAAGATGGCAGGACAAGGTGACCTTTATGGTATGCCTAAGGATGTCGGGCCGTTTGCACTGGGTTATAACAAGACCCTTTTTGAAAAAGAAGGTATCCCACTCCCTGACAAAGACAAACCGTATACGTGGGAAGAGTTCATCAAAGTGAATCAGCAAGCAACGAAAGATACCAATGGGGATGGTAAACCGGACGTATTCGGCACAGGTTTTAACGTGCAGTGGGCACTGCAGTCTTTTGTATGGAGCAACGGGGCCGACTGGCTAGACGAGAGCAAAACCAAAGTAACGATTGATGATCCGAAATTTGCGGAAGCGCTACAGTTCTTTGCGGACATGCAGACCAAATACAAGATCACACCTTCCATTGAAGAGGCACAAACGCTCGATACATATCAGCGCTGGATGAAAGGTGAGATGGCGTTCTTCCCTGTAGGACCGTGGGATATGAGTACATTTGAGAAGCTTCCATTCGATTATGACCTACTGCCTTTCCCGGCAGGATCAACAGGCAAATCGGCTACATGGATCGGTTCCCTCGGGATCGGTGTATCAGCCAAAACAAAACATCCGGAAGAAGCCGCTGCGCTGGTGAATTACCTTACGGCTTCTAAGGAAGGCATGAAACAACTGGTAGACGCGAAAGTACAGATTCCAAACTTGCTGGATATGGCAGACGAGTGGGCGAAAGACACTTCGACGAAACCGGCAAACAAACAGGAATTTATTGATATCGTGAAGGATTACGGACGTGCGTTGCCAGGCAACTATACGTACAACGCGGAGTGGTACGATATGTTCTTCACCGACATTCAACCGGTACTCGATGGCAAGATGACCGCCGCAGACTATGTGAAGCAGCAACAACCGAAGATGCAGAAGCTGCTGGACAAAGCGGTGGAGCAGGAGAAAAAATCGCAGAACAAATAGATAGGAAAGATAGGATGCCAGCAGCCTGAACCGATGCTGCTGGCATCATTTGCTCTTTAGAAGATAGTAATTGAACTTTCTTTTACATGTTGTAACGGAGTGAACGATGTAAACGCTTTGTTCAACTTTTATCGCCAGATTCCATACGAGCATGTGGCATGTATTGACCGGAACAGAGCAAAAGTAATCATCCAAAAAGGCCAATCGATGTATGCCACATGCTGATCTTAGAAACAGGGGTGAACACGTGAATACGAAATCGAGTTTGTATCGCAAAGAGATGATGTATGGATACTTGTTTATTTTGCCCCCCATTCTGGGGCTGCTGATCTTTGTATTGTTCCCGTTCCTTTATTCTCTCTATGGTTCGTTCACCGATTGGGACGGACTTGGGCAGATGAACTTTATCGGGCTTGCCAACTTTAAGGATTTGTTGACCGATGATCTTTTTTACAAGGCTATGTTTAATACGTTTTACCTGATGCTCGGTATTCCGATTGGCCTGTTGCTGGCACTATTACTGGCCATGGGACTCAATCGTAAAATTCCAGGTACAACGACTTTTCGTGTGATCTATTACATACCGGTCATTTCTTCCTTGGCGGCGGTATCGATCATGTGGAACTGGGCGTACAACGGAGACTATGGTCTGGTGAACCAGTTCCTTGATCTGTTTGGTATTAAAGGACCCAACTGGCTGGCTAACAAAGATACGGTGAAACCCGCGCTGATTATTATGACCGTCTGGAAAGGTCTCGGTTATACGATGCTGTTATATCTGGCGGCACTGCAAAGTGTATCCCGTACCTATTACGAGGCTGCAGAGCTGGACGGTGCGAACGGATTTCAGATTTTCCGCAATATCACCTGGCCGATGGTGAAACCGGTAACCTTTTTCCTCGTGGTGACGAATATCATCGGGGGTTCGCAAATCTTTACGGAGATGAACATTATGACGCCGACAGGCGGACCGGAGTATGCATCGGCTTCAATCGTCTTTTATATCTGGCAAAAGGCCTTTAGCAACCTGCAGATGGGTTACGCTTCAGCGATGGCTATGATTCTGGGTATCTTCATCTTTGTGATTACGCTTGTACAATTCAAACTTAACGAAAGATCAGCCTACGACGGGGATTGATGGGCGAGGAGAGGAGTGGAACGGAAGATGTCACATAGTCAAAGAAGGAAAGTAACCAATTCTATTATATTTATCGTTCTGTCCATCGGTGCGATTGCGATGATTGCGCCTTTGCTCTGGATGTTGTCCACCTCGCTCAAGGAGAAGCAGGATGTATTCGCGCTGCCGCCGGTCTGGATTCCGGAAGTATTTCGGTTCGATAAATATAAAGAAATCTGGGAAGCAGGCCCGCTGCTCAGCGGTATCAAAAACAGTCTCATTATAGCCCTTAGTGTGACGGTTGTGGGCACATTTACATCGAGTCTCGCTGCATTTGCTTTTGCCAAATTAAGATTTCCGCATAAAAATAAACTGTTTCTCGCTCTGCTGGCCTCGATGATGATTCCGTATCCAACGGTCATGATTCCGCAATTTATGATGTTCTCGAAGCTGGGCTGGGTAGATACCTTGCTACCGCTCATTGTTCCGGGGCTGTTCGGGAATGTCATTATGATCTTTTTCCTGCGGCAATACCTGCTTAGTGTGCCGGATGCGATCATTGAGGCAGCGAAAATCGACGGAAGCTCCTATTTCCGGTTGTATTCCAGTATTACGTTTCCGCTGATCAAACCTGCCGTGGCTGCACAGCTGATTCTCTGGTTCATGGGCATCTGGAACGATTATCTGGCACCGATTATTTATCTGAATTCACCTGAAAAACAGACGTTACAGCTCGTTATTGCTAACTTTAACGCGACCTATGCCATTCAAACGGATTATCCGCTCATTATGGCGGCGTCGATTGTGGCTCTGTTGCCTGTTCTGATCATTTTCCTGATCTTCCAGAAGCAGATTATCGAGTCGGTTGCGATTTCAGGGGTCAAAGGGTGATGTTTATGAGAGTATGGAGAGCGTGGGAGGAACGGAAGGAACGAAACGAGCGGAATGAGCATAAATATCGAAAATATTGGACGTGGCCAAAGGGGCGACATCGTGCAAGGAAGGGAGTTGCGATACTGATGTTATTGATGTTTATCGGTGTGACAGGCTGCGCAGACGGCGGGGATACGGCGAAACCTCCGGTTTTTCCGGAAGCTCCGCAGGAACCAAAAATGTATGATCTTTCGATTTTGGATGATGAATCCAAGTGGACGGTTAACAATGCACATGATCCGGCCATTATCAAAACAGACCAGGGTTACTACGTCTATTCCACAGACGTTCGTGTGGCAGGTGAGCCGAAACCGGGGGTTATGGTACGCAAGTCAGACGATCTAATCAACTGGAAATGGGTGGGGCAGGCATTGCCAGGTATTCCGAAGGACGCACTCGATTGGACAGGAGCAACGAACCTGTGGGCACCGGATATTATCAAAGCGGGGGATACGTACCGATTGTATTATTCGGCTTCGAGTTTTGGCAGCACACAGTCGGCCATTGGGTTACAGACCTCCAAATCTCCCGAGGGGCCATGGAAGGATGAGGGATTGGTTGTGAAGACAGCTGGTCAGGAAAAGGACGGTCTGAATGCCATTGATGCGAATCCGGTGCTCGATGCACTAGGCAACCCGTGGATGGTATATGGTTCATTTTTTGACGGGATCTATATTGCACCGCTTGACCCGGACACGGGCAAGTTTAAGGAAGAGGGATACGGAACCCGCATCGCAGCCAGGGATCGTGCAACCGAAGAGGGCGCGGTTGAGGGGCCGTATATTGTGTATAATCCCGAGTTTCAAAAATACTATTTATTCGTTTCCTATGATTCTCTGTTCGAAGACTATAACGTGCGGGTGGCTCGTGCCGACTCCATTACCGGGCCTTATACGGATATTAATGGCAACAAGATGTTGGATACAGAGCACCTGCCACAGTATGAAATTGGCACCAAAATTTTGGGCGGATACCGATTCACCAAGGGTGAGGGCTGGGTTGCTCCAGGACATAATTCCGTGCTGAAGGATGGTGACGATTATTACATCGTGCATCATGCACGGGGAGAAACGGATAAAAACTGGCCGTATCTGCATGTGCGCAAAATGCTATGGACCAAGGACGGCTGGCCTGTTTTGTCGCCTGAACGTTATGCTGGAGAAACCGCGCAAGATATTCCACAATCAATGATCGCCGGAACGTGGGAAGGCATGGCGCTTGATCCGTCTGTAAACGGACAGGTGCAGGCAGTACCCTATACGCTGACGAGCAAAGGCAAAATCGAAAGCGGGAACGGTTCAGGCACCTGGACGTTTGATGGCAAGCAAACGTTAACGCTGACGTGGAAGGAAAGCCCATGGGGCGGCGCATCCACGGAAGAGCTAAAACTGCTCCCATCCTGGGATTGGGAGCGAAGCCAGCCTGCGCTGGTAGTCACCGGCCTGAACGACCGCGGCATCGCGGTCTGGGGCAAACAAATTAGCGCAGCTGAGAAATAGGCCGCGAGTGTGAGTTTGGCATCCGATTTCCACCGCCGGGAGCGGGGAATGGGAGAAATCGGAGACCAAGGAGAGCACCAAGGCCCTGCCACCCGCGAACGTCCGCTGTGCCCCGCACTGCCACGGGGTGCGTTGACCCGGCAAAGCGGTCAACGCCACCAACCATCGAGCCGTCTTAAAGGCTCGAAGCCCGATGTGTGCCAGCGAGTGAAAACATCACGAGCAACCAGCGCAGAGGGGCACAAGCAGTGAGAGGGAGGAAGGAGCCGCGAGTGTGAGTTTGGCATCCGATTTCCACCGCCAGGAGCGGGGGATGGGAGAAATCGGAGACCAAGGAGAGCACCAAGGCCCTGCCATCCGCGAACGTCCGCTGTGCCCCTCCAGCCCTGCTTTCCATATTTTCACTTAGGACACATCATAGATTCAAGCCATACACACATATATGAAAGGGGTTCATTCCCATGACCAATTCCATTACATTTACCAATCCCATGCTGGAGCAGCGTGCTGATCCCTGGGTGTACCGTCATACGGACGGATACTATTATTTTTCTGCTTCTGTGCCAGCCTTTGACCGGATTGAAATTCGGCGTGCAGAGACGCTGGAGGCTTTGAAAGATGCTGAGCCAGTGACCGCTTGGACCAAACGGGAGACAGGGCCGATGAGTGCTAACATCTGGGCACCCGAAATTCATTTTATCGATGGCAAATGGTACATATATTTTGCGGCAGCACATACCAGTGAAACCAACGATGGTTTGTTCGATCATCGCATGTATGTGCTGGAGAACGCTTCCGCTAATCCGCTCGCAGGAGAGTGGGAGGAGAAGGGTCAGATTCAGACCAAATGGGAGAGCTTTGCGCTGGACGCTACGACCTTTGAACACAGAGGCATTCGTTATCTGGTCTGGGCTCAGAAAGACCCGAGCATTGACGGCAATTCGAACCTTTATATCTGCGAGATGGAAAATCCGTGGACGCTGCGCGGTGAACAGGTTATGATCGCTACACCGGAATACGATTGGGAGATCATTGGCTTTAAAGTAAACGAAGGAGCAGCCGTGCTACATCGGAATGGTCGTCTGTTTATCAGCTATTCAGCCAGTGCAACCGATCATCATTATTGCATGGGGCTACTTATAGCAGATGAAGATGCCGACCTGCTTGATCCGGCAAGCTGGGTGAAATCACCGAAACCGGTATTCCAGACTTGTGAAGAGAATGGACAGTATGGACCGGGACATAACAGCTTTACCGTTTCACCAGATGGCAAAACCGATATTCTGATCTATCATGCGCGCAACTACAAAGAGATTGAGGGAGATCCGCTATACGATCCGAACCGTCACGCTCGCGCACAGATCATTCATTGGAATGAAGATGGAACGCCGAACTTTGGAATTCCGGTTCCTGATGGCCAGTCCGTGGCAGAGGTGAAGTAGTTTCATTTTGGATATAGAATCAGAGATGAGAGTCTTTTGTTAGCAAACCATTGCTGGCGAAGGGCTCTTTCTGATATGTATGATTCAATAAGGTTTGTGTGGAAAAACTCGGAGATAAAAAACTGAATGAAGAAAGTGCGGATGCTGAAAGCAACCAAAGACAGGTAGCAACGTAAACAATTACATCGAAAAACCAATTCAAACCTTTCAGACTGAATTTTCTTGTTACCTTTGCCTCAAAGCCCTTAATCTCTGGTAGGTATTTTTCTAACGATCACCAGCAACGCTATTTTGACGATATTGCACAGTTTTATTTTCTAACGATCTCAGGAAAGCTTATTTAGGGAATTTGCTTTGAAAATGGCCATTTATCATGCGTTTTCAGCGAAATAAAGCTTCTGGTGATCGTTAGAATTGAAGAAAGCTCGATATCGATCAAATAAGCTCATCTGAGATCGTTAGAATACGCAGAGTGTGGGCGAAACGACTAAAGCCCAAAATACTTCATTTTAAACTGTTCTCAACATTTTACGGGTGTTTCGTTATGATGTATTAAGCTGAGAGAGAGCTGGGTCATTGTTTAAAATCTGGGGCTAACATTACAACCTTTAGGAGGATCATATATGGAATCACGCGAGATACTGGATGTGGAGCTTGGGCAGATTTTAAAATGGGAGAAGGAACAGAAGGATCTGTTCATATGGGACAAGATTGGGCGTTTACCATTTGCGATGCTGGATAAAGTAATGCCCAAGGCGATCAAACAAAAGATCGGTGACTCGCTTAACGAAGTGGGCCAGTATATGCAAACGGGTGGCAAGTTCCTTGTCCAGAAGAAAAAAGTAGCCAAGCTCCTGCAAGAGGAAGCCGAGCGCTCAGGTTATTCCATGACATCCGATGACATCTACCGATTGGAGCAGGATGCGGATACGGATACGGATACGGAGAATACTGCCCAAATTCATAGTGTTGAAAAATTACCGCTTAAGGTGTTGGACCGCGTAGCGGAAAATATCACCGAAAGCCGAAGCAAGTTTGCTGCAGCGCAAGGAGCTGCGACAGGTTTTGGCGGCATCGTCACCATTGCTGCGGACATCCCGCTTGTTATGGGACTTTCGCTGAAAGTGCTGCAAGAAATGGCGCTGTGTTATGGTTATGATCCCAATGATCCACTGGAGCGCATCTTTATTGTGAAGTGTTTGCAATTCTCTTCAGCCGATATTGTAGGCAAGAAAGCCATCATTGAAGAACTCGCAGACTACGATAACCCGGATAAACAAGTTGAGGTGGTTTCTCAAATGCAGGGATGGCGCGAGGTATTCAACTCCTACAGTGAGTCTTTTGGCTGGAAAAAGCTGTTCCAGTTGGTACCCATTGCGGGCATGATCTTTGGGTCAGTCAGCAACAAAAATACAATTCAAGACGTGGCCGAGGCAGGTAAAATGCTGTATAAAAAACGTCTGATTTTGCAGCGTTTAAAATAAATCCGTCGTACATTGCTTGGCATATATATTACGGTTAGAAAAGGCTCCTGCCCGTCTGAATTATTCAGACATGGACAGGAGCCCTTTTTATTTCTACCCATGAACAGCAAACAGTAAAAGACCTTACTCCTCACTCCCGTTTTCTTGTGCCCAACGATGGAGCAACTTATCCGATGGGAGCAAGAAGGTGAAGATGCCGATTAGCGGTAGAAAGCTACATAACTGCATGACTGGTGAAACGCCGAAAACGTCAATCCAGTTGCCGAGCACCAGCGCGCCAAGACCGCCCATGCCAAAGGCAAGGCCAGTAATGAGACCGGAGACCGTTCCGATTTTACCCGGAATGAGCATCTGAGCGTATACCACAGTTACAGAGAAGCTGGATAACATGATAAAGCCGATAATTGTCAGTAAGACACCTGTCCAGAACAGGTTGGCATAGGGTAACAACAACGCCAGCGGTGCGGCTCCAGCCATGGACAGAAAAATCATGTTTCGTTTACCAAATCGGTCTGCGAGCGGGCCGCCAAAGAACGTACCTAGTGCACCGGCAGCCAGGAACAGGAAAATATAAATTTGTGCGTCCTCCGTGGACAAGGCAAACGTATCTTTCAAGTTAAAGGCGTAAAAGCTGCCGATGGAAGCCACGTACCAGGAACGGACAAATACGAGCAGAATCAGGATCGTAATCGCTGCCGCAATTTTCTTGCGCAACGCTGGGTTGGGAGCGCGGCGGGCCGCGGCCTGTTTACGCAGGTACGCGCCTGATTGCAGCATCTGCCCATACCAACGTGCGACATAGAGTTGTACGGCAATTCCCATCGCGGCAATACCAGTAAAGCCGATGGCACCGAACAGCCCAAACGGAATGAAAATCCAGCGGGTCAGCAGTGGTGCAAGTGATTGACCGGCATTACCACCCACCTGAAATATGGATTGTGCCAATCCCCGGCGCGGGCCTGCAGCCATATGGGATACCCGTGAGCCTTCCGGATGGAAAGCGGCGGAGCCGAGTCCGACAAAAATAACAGAGATAAGCACCATCGTATAACTGTCAGCAAAGGCCAGCAGAAGCATACCTGTAAACGTGAAACCCATGCCGATGGGCAGGATCGACGGGGTTGGTTTTTTATCAGCAAACCAGCCGACAACAGGCTGCATAATCGAGGCGGTAAAGTTGATCGCAAAGGCGATCCAGCCAATTTGTGTGTAAGTTAGATGCATGGAATCTTTTAAAATGGGGAAGATTGCCGGAATTACAGACTGAATGGAATCGTTGAACAGATGCACCAGACTGATGGCAATGAGTATCCGGTATACGGTGCTTTGGGCATCCAATCCGGGTGTTGCTTTCGAACGCGCAGCGGCGTCCTTGGCTAATGTGGTTTGTACAGACATAAACAATTCTCCTTTGGTCGCGGTCACGAGGGATCAGCGCCTAATGTTAGATGATATGCAATTAAGCATATTGTTACATAATAGGACAGATTAGATCGACCGACAAGGGGAACAGAGGGGAAATGGTAATGGAATCAATATAATTGTGTGAACTATGAAAGTACAAATCAGATAACCAGACAAACCGGATGGGGGATTATCACCGATTTGGAATTATATATAAAATGAAAACAACCTTTGTACATGTGGAGTTTTGGGAAATGTTGTGATAAACTGTAGGCAACAAGGATAAAATAAAAAAAGAGTAAGGATGCGTCAACATCCTCACTCTTTTACAACAGCCGCTTTCAAGGGCGGTGGCTGTGGACAGGTAATCGAAATAGGCTGCTACCTTACCGAGGGCGGCCTATTTCTTTTTGTTTTGATTATTCAATGCAATAACGATGGTTACAATCAGTCCAATCAAGGTTACTGTAAACCCCGCAAAACTGATCATCAGCGTCAGTACATCTTTTATCTCCACAGGCATCACCTCCTTACACAGGAGACTAGCCGACCGCCCATTCAAGCCATTCTGTTGTTGTAACAAATTATACCACATAATCCAAATCACGGACATCTACTTAAAGCAAGCAGTATTTACAGATTCATATCAACGATTATCAATCGTCTCCGGGTTCATGTCATGATTCATCATGCGGTGTTCCGCCATTTGCTCGTATTTTGTTCCCGGTTTGCCGTAGTTGGTGTACGGATCGATAGAGATGCCGCCGCGCGGGGTGAATTTGCCCCAAACTTCAATAAAGCGCGGGTCCATCAGTTTGATCAGGTCGTTCATAATAATGTTCACACAGTCCTCGTGAAAATCGCCATGGTTGCGGAAGCTGAACAGGTACAGCTTGAGCGACTTGCTCTCAACCATTTTGATATCGGGAATATAGCTGATGTAGATCGTTGCAAAGTCGGGTTGACCCGTAATCGGACACAGACTGGTGAACTCCGGGCAGTTGAATTTTACAAAATAATCACGGTACGGATGTTTGTTATCGAAGCTCTCCAGAATACCCGGATCATACTCAAACGTATATTTCACATTCTGGTTACCCAGCAATGTTACATCTTGCATCTCATCAGGTTGTCTCATAGGGTACAAACACTCCTCTTATTTAATCGAAGCCGCAGGCCTCGTATTATCATCTCGTATATATTTAGACCCCGCGTTTATTACCCCATACCAGCGTATGAAGCTGCGGAAGTACGCGCACGTCGTTCAGATCGTCCGAGGCACTTACCTGATCAATAAGCCACTCGTAACGCTCCAGCAGGGAAGCTGCCAGATCCGGCGTATCCGCCGAAGAAACATCCGGGTTCCCCGTTTGTAAAAATAAATCCGTGCCCGGATACCGTGCATTCACACGGCGGGCATAGTCCAGGTCTGTCTGATCGAAGATCACGATCTTCAGACTATGGCTTCGATCCGCCGGGCCAGTAGCCAAGCGGCTGATCACATCGTCCAGCACAGCCCAGTCGGTGTCCATGCCTGAGCTGGGTGGCTTGGGCGAGACCGTGACTTCGTCAACGTCTGCCAGCCATGACTGCCAGCGGGAGCCCTGCGTCTCCACCGCGGTGCGGACGCCGTGCTCACGCAGCAGGGCAACTAGCCCGCCCAGCGAGGCCAGCAGGGCGGGGTTGCCGCCGGAGAGGGTTACATGGGAGAAACGCGTGCCGCCCAGGCGGCGCAGTTCATCCCATACCGCCTCCGGCGTCAACATGCGAATCTGGTCCTTGCCGCTGCCGTCCCAGGTAAAGGCCGAGTCGCACCAGGAGCAGCGATAATCGCAGCCCGCGGTGCGCACAAACATCGTTTTTTGCCCGATGACCATGCCTTCGCCTTGAACGGTCGGGCCAAAAACCTCCATAACGGGGATGCGTGCTTCCTTACTCATCGATCATCCACTCCCGTCTCGCTTCGGCATAACTGGTTGGCGTTTCGAAGAGCCGCACAAATTCGGTGCGGGCGCCGTCCGTGAGGCCGGCATAAGGCTCAGTCTGCAGAGCATGTTCCATCTGCTCGAACAGCCAAACGACCATGTTTTCAGCCGTTGTATTCATGAGAGGCAGGGTCTCATTCAAATATTGATGATCCAGATACCCTTCAATGCGGGTTTTCCAGATGTCCTTGATATGTCCAAAATCAACCGTCAGCCCGGTTTCACCCGGATAACCGCTGATGCCAAAAACCACTTTATACGTATGTCCGTGCAGATTTTTGCACTTGCCTTCATAACAGTGCAGATGATGCGCGGCATCAAAGGCGAATTCTTTACTGACCAGTACACGTTTGCGATGATATCTTAACTGCGTGGGCAAGATATCCTGGTCAATCCGCTGCAACCGTTCAACAATTCGAAACGTTCCAGGCTCTCTCATCATGCGTCCACTCCAGTGGAGGACGTACTCGAATCAGCAACTGTACGCTCCTGAACATAACGATCCAGTCCGGCTTTACGTAGCTTACAAGCAGGGCATTCGCCGCACCCGTCACCGATGACACCGTTGTAACAGGTCAAAGTACGTTCACGCACATAATCGAAAGCACCGAGTTCATCGGCCATTTTCCACGTTTCGGCTTTGTCCAGCCACATCAACGGCGTATGAATGACAAATGGATAATCCATTGATAGATTAAGAGTCACGTTCATTGACTTTACAAATGAATCCCGGCAATCGGGATAGCCGCTGAAGTCTGTCTCGCATACACCTGTAACCAAGTGGCGAGCGCCTTTTTGTTTTGCCAAAATGGCTGCGAAGCTGAGGAAGAGCAAGTTCCGTCCATCCACAAACGTACTTGGCAGTTCACCTTCTTCATGAGTTATTTCCACGTCAGAACGTGTGAGTGCATTCGGAGCAAGTTGGTTAAGCAAGCTCATATCCAGTACAGTCTGCTGCACGCCCAGATCCTTCGCAATAGCTGCTGCGCATTCAATCTCCAGTTTATGGCGCTGCCCATAATCAAAAGTAACTACTTCAACTTCGGCAAATTGTTTTATTGCCCAGAACAGACATGTTGTGCTGTCCTGACCGCCGCTAAATACAACAACCGCTTTTTCTTCGTTCAACATAAAAAAACCTCTCCATCTTCTTGAGATCACCCCTGCAATGAAGCAAGGAATGTCGGAAGAACAGAGAAGTCCATGAACTGGCATCCATCAAAAAACACACCTTCTTAGTAACAACTTCAAAAAAAGCTGTTATAAGCAAGTGTCCTTAGTTTTTTACGTACATCGTGATAACGTTAATACGTCAGCCTGCAAAGGCTATATGTGGTCACGTTAATCTGTACGCAAGACTGTAGCGACCTAACAGGTCAAGTCTTGTAGAGGGAGTTCGCGAACCTCTCCCATGCCCTAGGCATGGATTTTCTTCTTTAATTGTCCGGGTACAGTATACCATATCATAAGCCGAACGCCTATTTTTAATAGATTTCAAAATTAGGGCGTGTCTGAAAACTCTGAAGAAGGCAGATTTTGCTGAATTTTCGTTCCAAGCAAGGAAGTTTTCTGCAGGCGTGCCGGGGCACGTCAAGGGAAACTGACGCAGCAGGGGGCGAAAAGGCGGTGAAAGATGCACTTCAGTAGGTTTCAAGACACGCCCTACTTAATAATGATGTTACCAAACGGAATAACTTCCTTTAAAATGCGTTTGAATAGCCCATCATCATTCATGTCCTGCTGAAGCCTGTAGTTTTCTCGTCCAGCCTGAAAGAGCACCGTACCTTGTCCCGTCATTTTCCAATGGTAGTTCATATGCTGACTTGCCAGGTTGTTTCCGTATACGGTTAATTCCAGATGAGCATTTTCGGGATAGGCGATGACACTTCCAGCATCCACATAGAGTGGAGCAGTGGGGTGCAGTTCTTGCTGGCATACCTGGCCTTGCGTGAGCAGTCCAATGGTTCCTTTGCCCGAAAACTTCATTTTCACCGCATCTCGGGTAATCAGCATATTTTTGATTTTCTGAATTTTGGTCTGCATGTGCACACCGTCGGAGTAGAAGAACAAGTGGCGAAAATCATAAAGCAGATCACTGTGTTCTGTAAGCTGCACTTCTTTCATCGTGAATCCTGGAGGAAGGGCAGCCACAAACTGGCATGGGCCGGTGATTTCTGATTTAATCAGCTTTTTTTTGCGATACATACCCGAAATATTCATGAATTTATCTTGTCTGCTGCTGCCGGGTCCGCGAAAAGCGACGATTTGCTGCGGATGCAGAATATGAAGGCGGTCATCCTGGATCAGTGAAAAAGTAACCACTTGTCCTGCACCGCCAGCTTCAGCGTGGTTCAGATGTATGTGCATGCAGTAGCTCCTGTTCTTTTATATTCGGCCGGATCTGCGGCGCATTCCCCAGCGCATTACGCGAATCAGAAGGAAGTAACCTAATATGAGAGCTACGACAGTAATCACCATCGTTTGAATTCGCTGTGCAGTGGTTGTTCTGGCATCCTGATCATTTTGCAATTTGCTGACCATTTCAGTAAGCTTCTGATTCTGAGCCAGGAGTTGATCATTTTGCGCTTTGAATGCTTCGACATTAGCTTGGGCTTGTCCGAGCTGAGCGGAGGTTTGGTTCAACTGCTCCAGCGTCTGCTTGTAACTTTCCTGTAATGCATTCACTTCCCCGGGCAATTCGGATACGCGCTCCCAGCCTTTATAAATATCCGAGAATATATTAGCGCTTGCTGCATTTGCAGTAGAAGCTAATGTGACAGTAAATAGAATACATGCGGTGACAAACACCCGAATGAAATAACCCTGAATGGATTTTGGCATGTGTAACACCTCTTTCTTCGGTAGGATCGATCTATCGCCGAATTCGTCGTCATTTGTTGAATTACGGCTCTTACATTATACGTCAAAAACCGGGCATTGGGTTCATGAGGATTATGTTTTATTACCCGAAATGGTCAACAAAGATTGAAAAAACAAATGTTTAATTCTAAAAATCAATGGGTAATACAAGGATAGCAGTACCCCGGACAGAGCAAACATAAAGTTACACTTCCGTTCCGGGTATATCCTGTTCACAAACATGCAATATAATGCTTAAACTAATATATTTAATTTGAAATAAGATCGTAAAACGAAGGAGTAGAATAATATGTACGCATCGAACCAGAGTACCTCAACAAAAACGATTATGATTACTTTAAATGGCGAGCCAGTCGGACGCAAACTGATTATTGACAGCATAACTTATGCACCGGTTGCTGAAACGGAAAGTGTGCAATACATGCACAAAATGGAGCGGAATCATCCGGCCGTTTAAGTTGGGACTTGTCATAGAGAAGGATGTGGAAAGCTTGGCTAATAGCCAGGCTTTTTCGTCGTTTATTGTCGCTTCTAGGCGGATCAAGGGGGATAAAACTAATATAATGGAAAAAAGTAATGAGAACATATGTTCCGTGACAATATAGTGTCCATTCACCCTGCTAACTTAGAAGATAATACACATAAATCGGGGGAGAGACTACCAGTGAACTCAGTCTTTGAAGTATCTTATTCGTGGAATAAAGAGGCCATACCGACAGGGGGAGCGGATCCCGTATATATGATGGTAGAGTGGCGTTATGGATCCCCTGCCAAAAGACTTAGGAAAATAGCACCCAAAATCATGTCGAGAGATTTAGAACTATTGCTCAAACCGGAACATGGCGTTCAGCTTAAAGGCATTTATGGGTGCCGATCCAAAGAAACAGATATCGGCTGGGTGCTTAGACTCGGTGATGTGTACAAGGGGGAGAGCAAGCAGATTCTGCTGGAATTCGCCGTAGGACCCAATCACTCAGGAAAAACAGCGATATGTTCTGCCTATTGGAGTACCCGCAAGTTAAAACAAAGTCAGCGTGTGCTTCTTCGCAGGGAACAGCTTTACATTCAGTATACAAGTCACTTGGGCATGCTAAGGCAGCCAGAAGATCCGAAAGTCGAGAAAACGATTAAATTGAATGAAACCGTACCATTACTCAAGCAGGCTCTACGTGCTTATGAACGAGGCCGTACCCAGGAAGGCAGTGACATGCTGCGTCGTCATGCCGATGCACTACTCATTGAAGCAGCACGTAAAGAGGATCTGGATTATTACACAGAAGCAGAGATCATCGAGAAGCTTCGTTACCACTATGGGATTACGTTTACTGCTAGTCACCGAAATCGTGCAAGAGCAAGTGCGGGTGAAGGATAACGCAACAGGGTTGGTAAACATACTGAGAGAACGAGTTTACATATGTTTTGAAGGTGTAGTTCAACTATAAGTCGAATGTATATATCAATACTATATTAGTCATGGATGGAGCTGTATCACACTATTTGAAACAACATCATGGAGGGCCTGGCAAAATGACAGACCGACTAATCCGATTAATGCGCATTATTACGCTGGTGCAAGCCAAGCCGGGTATTCTGGCCAGGGAACTTGCCGAGCGATGCGAGACAACGGAAAGGACGATATACCGCGACATGGAGGCCCTCAGCGCAATGCACATCCCGATTGCCAATATGGGACACGGAAGAGGGTACATGTTTATCAGCCATTTTGCCATGTATCCGCTGAATTGGTCTGACGAGGAAGCTCAAGCTTTCATGCAGCTTGCAGACGTTATGGAAGATATTCGTCCACTGTTAAAACCCGCTTTTGAGAGTGCCTATGAAAAAGTGGTTGCTTCAAGCCAAAAAGACAGGACCGAGCGGGTGGAATGGAGCGAGCAGATTAGAGGAATGTTTAAAGAGGGAGCCACCATCTGGCAAAGTAATGAAGGGGATGAACCGAGTCATGCCCTCCTTACATTGCTTCAAGCCGGAATCTCGCTAAACAGCATTGAAGGAAATTATTTATCTCAGGGAGAAATGGGGATGATACGCTTTGATCCGTATTGTCTCATACCTCGGGAATATCAATTTGACCTGTTAGCCTATTGCCATCTCTCCGAGAGGATGAGAACGTTCCAGGTCAATCGATTGCACGACTTACGAATTATGCCACGTACCTTCCGCAAAAATGATTATTTGATCGAGTCATATTTCCGTGCCCCCTGGACAACAAAAGGAAGTACCGATGGCGATGCGATCAAAATCCGATTTTCTTCCCTTGTTGTGGACCGCGTGATGCAAGAACGCTTTTTTGTGCGTCCCGTCCTGACGATAGAGCCTGAAGGTACCCTATTGTTTGAAACTGTAATATTTAATGTTGAGGAATTATTTGTATGGATATCCAAGTACGGATCGCAGGCGGAGATCCTTGAACCGGAACATTTCCGCGTTCTTATGAAAGAACATTTGGAACGCTGGCAACAAGTGTACAACCAGAAATAAACGTTAAGATGCAGGTTCAGAGCCGGAGTGATGCTTATTCTTTGTTTTTGAACAGATTGGCAAGATTGCCAAACGGTGATTCCTGTTCTTCATCATCCATAGCACTGGAATAAACGACTTTGGAGGTCACACCTTCATCATCTGCTGCGCAGTTGTTTTCCAGTTTGAACTGGTCGAATTGGTGAATAAACACTTTAGCTGTATTGATGGCATCATCCAGAGCACGATGTTGTGTCCCATCGAATTCAATTCCACAGAGTTCAAGAGCCTGGGCAAGTCCTAGTTGTCGGAACTTTCCTTCCGTGTGCATGGCTCGCGACCATTGCTGCTGTAAGTCGTTATGATTGGTAATCCAGGCCACATCCAGCTGATGCGTACGACAATGGGAGATGAGTTTATTGCGGTCATCCGGCCCCCATGAACACATATAATAAGGTTCAGTGCCCATCCAGTTAATGAATTGACTCAGCGCTGCCGGGAAAAGAGGGGCTGCATCGATGTCCTTTTGAGTGATGCCTGTAAATTGAACGGTGTCGGTGGACAGGACGGATTTGTTGGATGGACGAACATACGTATGAAAGGTGTCGGTAACCGTAAGACCTGTATTAGCGTCCCCGCTTACTTTGACGGCACCGATATCAATAATTTCGGAAGAGTAACGTGTATTACGACTTACGGTAAACTCAAGATCATATATAATATAGGGCATAAGAGAAAACTCCTTTATCAAGGATACAAGTATTCATTCAGGGACCCTGATTTCGATCCTTAAATTGTTATTTCTCTATTCTACAGGGAACCCGGAGCCGTGTCAGCTATTGTTGTGGAATTCGTTGAAGACCCGTGATCGAAGTGTGTTGATTGACGAATTCGTATAATTGTATTTATTGACAAGTTCGTGTAAATGTTCTAATGTGATCAAAAATGAAGAAAAGCGTTTACTGAGGACATGGTTACGTAAGTCCGCTTCAACAGAGAGGGAATGGATGGGTGTAACATTCCTGTTGCTGCTACGTAATTCCTACCTTACCAGCTGCAAAGGATATTGTCCGTGTAATTACGGGAGGTAACTCGCGCCGGAAGGGTCCGTTATGCCCTATAGGATTGCATGCCTGTACGCGAGATGTGAAAGAGAACGTATGCAGTTAAATAAGGGTGGTACCACGACACATTCGTCCCTTGACGAATGTGTCTTTTTGCGTTTAAGGCCTGATATATTCAGGACATTTCTATCTGATAAATAAGGAGTGTATTTAGGATGCGCCAAACTGAAATGCTTGTTCCAACATTACGTGAAGCACCGGCGGAGGCTGATGCAGCCGGGCACCGCTGGTTATTGCGCTCGGGAATGATCCGTCAGCTGGCAGCGGGGATATACAGTTATTTACCGCTTGGGCGACGTGTACTTCTTAACGTTGAGCGAATCGTACGGGAGGAGATGGATCGTGCCGGGTGCCAGGAGGTGTTGTTGCCGATTATGCAGCCAGCCGAATTGTGGAAGGAATCCGGCAGATACACGCAGTATGGCCCTGAACTAATGCGTTTAAAGGATCGACATACGAGAGAGTTCGCGCTTGGCCCCACCCATGAGGAAGTGGTTACGGCGTTAGTCCGTGACGAGGTCAACTCTTACCGTAAGCTGCCATTTACGTTGTATCAGATCGGAACCAAGTTCAGGGATGAGCGCCGTCCGCGTTTTGGATTATTACGTGGACGGGAATTTATCATGAAGGATGCCTATTCATTTGCAGCGGATTGGGATGAACTGGATCACACCTATCAGGCGATGAATACGGCGTATAGTCGCATTTTGGAACGCTGTGGTCTGGATTACATCCGGGTTGAAGCGGATGCGGGAACCATTGGTGGACAAGGGGAGACACATGAGTTCATGGCTCTGGCCGATGTAGGAGAAGATACGATTGTGACATGTAAACATTGCGGTTACGCTGCGAACCTGGAGAAGGCAGCATTTCTACCTGCCCGGTCCGCCGTCCTCACGGAAGAAAAAGAAACAAGTGAGGGTACAGAAGTGTTACGGATTGCGACACCAGGCGTTCGTACGATCGCGGAGCTATGCTCTTTCTTGGGTAAGAAGGCAGAAGAGATGATCAAGACACTGCTCTTTGAGGCTGATGGTGAGCTTGTTGCGGCACTTGTGCGCGGGGATCATGAGTTGAACGATATTGCCTTGAAACAAGTGCTTGGCGCAGAGGAATTGATTTTGGCAGACGAAGCAGCTATTGCTACACATTCCAATCTTACGGTCGGTTACCTTGGGCCTGTAGGGCTTGGACTGCGGATAGTGGTAGATGCTGATGTGGCCGCGATGAAGCAGGCAATAACGGGAGCGAATGAGGTTGATAAACATCTGTCAGGTGTACGCCCAGGTATTGATTTTGCGCTGGATCAAGTTGAACGCATCCGTTTTGCGGCTGAAGGAGATCACTGCGTATCCTGTGGTGAACCGCTTGTATTCACCAAAGGCATTGAAGTGGGACACATTTTCAAATTAGGTACGAAGTACAGCGATGCCATGTGTGCCTCTTTCCTGGATCGCAATGGCCGTCAGTGTGCACCAGTGATGGGATGTTACGGCGTTGGGGTGTCCCGTTTAATGGCAGCTATTGCTGAACAGTATGCAACGGAGGATGGCATCCAGTGGCCTGTGTCTGTGGCACCTTATGATGTACATCTCATTCCGGTAAGCTGGAAGGATGAGCATCAACAGAAGCTTGTTCTTGAACTTGAACAACAGTTGTTGGATGGTGGCTTCCGCGTGCTCGTTGATGATCGGGATGAACGCCCGGGCGTAAAATTCAAAGACGCTGAATTAATTGGACTGCCTGTACACATTGTCGTGGGCAGAGGGGTAGCGGAAGCACAAGTTGAGCTGGGTTCTCATATGCTTGCTGTTTCAGGTGAAACGAAGCGGATCCGTATGACAGCACAGGAAGCTGTGCGTTATGTGACAGAGCAAATTCGGCGAGTTTAAGCTTGGAAATAATATAAGAGGCGATGCGAATCCGTTTTATTACGGGCAAAATAACATCGATATATATAATAGGACTGAATATTATGTCGATCTTTAACTTTCAGCTGAATATGCCAGATCTTTTAGGGAAATAGGGACTCTGGAAGTACAAAAGAATCCAATCTCAGAAATTGATCATACCAAGTGACTAGAGCTGAATAATAGAGATCGATTTAATTGCTCTTTTGCTCATAAACCTACGATAGATTCGGAGATATGAAATGATTCGAGTGTAAGTACGCAAAACGGATTTGAAATCGGTTATGCTTCATTTACACGCTAAATCGCATGAGTACGGATATTACAGGCATATATGTTCTAGTTCAGCATGGGGGACGCACCTTATTTGAAGCTGTAAGCTACATGCAAGAGATTTATTTTTAATTTTGTTTGCAAACCTGCTACAAGGTTGAGCTCCATGATTTTGATAAGAGACTCCGCCGAGCGAAGTTCAGAATACAAACGAAATAAAAACAAAATAAAAGGGAGTCCTTTAGCCAGTAGTTTGGATAAGGGATTCCCTTTTCTAGTTGAGTTGATGTTGCTTTGGATTAAGAAGCCACAGGCAATTTCAAGGTTTGCCCTGGATAAATCCGGTGTGGATTCTTGATTTTATTGAGCTTTTGCAGTGACTGCCATGTTGTACCGTACTGTTTGGAAATCGAGTACAGGGATTCTCCTGATTTTACAATATGCAATTTAGCGGGAGCTGGAGTTGGCTTCCCTGGTGCTGGCTTGACCGGCTTCTCCGGCTTCGGTTTTTCTGGTTGAGGCTTGGTTGGTGTGGGTGCTGGGACAGGGGCTGGGGCCTCAGTTCCCGGTGCTTCTGGTTCTACAGCGGCTTTCTTGCCTTCACTGATGCGACCGTCGGTTTTAATATTTACTGCGCCAAGCTTCTGCATGTAGTTGATCAACGCCTCATCCAATGCACCGTACATACCGATTGTTGGATATTTGGCGAACATCGTGTACTCATCACCGCCGACAGCTGTGAAATCATTGGTTGCGAGCGTGTAGGTCGCTGCTGGATCAAGAGCTTTGTCGTCGACCATAACGGAATGAACACGGCTGCCTTTTGCTGCAGCAGCGTCAATTTTGAACGTGATTCCGGATACTTGAGGGAATCCGCCGCTTGGTTCCGGGTAAGAGCCTACACCGTTTTCCAGCGCTGCGAGCACATCGGAACCTTTGACTTCAAGGGTTACGACTTGATTGCCAAAAGGAAGAACGGTAATAACATCACCCTTGGTTACGATACCTTTTTCGATAGAAGAACGAATGCCACCGCCGTTAGTTAAAGCGATATCGGCTTTACTAACATCGCGGATCGCGCCAGCCAGCAAGTCGCCCAGATTGGTTTCGCCTGCGCGTACTTGTTCACGTTTGCCGTCCAGCAGAACAGCGGTATTTGCTACTTCTTCTTTCAGGATCGGTTCTTGTTTTTTCTGAATGGAACTTACGAGAGCTGCAACGTTCTCGTTTGGTTTAATGTTTTTGGCTTTGGTTTCATCGATTAATGTTGCTGTTTTCTTGGAGACTTTGCCACCGTCTACCCACAGATCAATGAGACCTACATAATTGGTATATTCACCTGCACTTGCGATCAAGGTTCCATGATCAGAGACAAGTCCGTCTTTCAATACGGTATGGCTGTGTCCATCGATGAACACATCAATGCCTGGAACGTCTTTAACGACTTTGAAGCTTGTGTCGGTACTGGAAACATCTTGTCCAATGTGTCCAAGAACAACGACAACATCAACTTTGCTACGAATTTCATTCACGAGGACTTTAGCTTCTGCAGAAGGATCTGTAATTTGCAGGCCTTCTACGTTTTTCGGGTTCGTTTTATACATCGTTTCCGGTGTAGTCAAGGCGATAATCCCGATCTTCACGCCATCAACTTCTTTGATCAAGTAAGGTTCGAAGAGACGAGTTCCATCTTTTTTCTTCACATTTGCACTGAGCATAGGGAATTTCATCATCTTCGACAGCTCAACAAGACGCTCCGAGCCATAGTTGAATTCATGATTACCCGGTACCATCGCCTGATAACCGATTTCGTTCATAACCTGTATAATGCTTTCACCTCTGACAAGCGTAGCAAATGTGGTACCGTGCACCGCATCGCCTGCATCCAGCAAGAGGGTATTTGGATTTTCGCTGCGATATTTGTCAACGATTCCTGCGACTTTGGCAAAACCCATAGCAGGTGATTGTTCAACTGCACGAGCATGCATGTCATTGGTATGTAGGATAGTAATATGTTTGCCTGTGCCTGGAGCGGAATCTGTTGCTGCCGCCGCAATGCCTACACTGCCAAACAGTAAACAAACCGTTAGCAGAAGTGAAACCACATGTTTCGCTTTTTTCATTAATCCGAAACCTCCCAAAAAAATAATCTATTAGAGCGTTTGCACAGCTCATTTAGTATTTTAACAGACTATGATAAGGAAATCTCGTGATTTGCGTAAAAATAAGTAACCTGAAAGTGACATCAGATTCGGTTGGGAAATCTAGTGTAAAACCTTGAATGAGGAACATATGTTCTTAAATGGTGTAAAAAAAATGCTGCGCTTCACGCGGCAGTCCGGTACGCAAGCAAAATTTCTCAAGAGATTCATCTGCTTCTGGTGTGATGCCAGCCGTCAATAACTGAATGGCAAACCGATTGGCTTGTCTCTCCAGTTTGCCTGGAGCGAAGTAGGAATGTTCCTCCAGGAAGAAACGGTTAATTCCTTTGTGAAGCCTGTCATGACCCAGTTCATGAGCACAGACAAATCGCTGCCATTCAGGCGGTAAATCATTGTGTATTACGATAAATCTGCGACGAAGTTTACGGAAATACAGCCCTTTGGTCGATTTGCCCAGATTGGTAAAACGAATCTGTATCCCTACAGCCCGGGCAATGCTGAATGGGCAGTTGGTTCGGTGTTTTCGAATCAGCTTGGTTACGATGTCATCCATATGATCTCACCTGCAGTTTCAATAAGTTTGAACTCGCGTCCTGGCCTCATGGGCGTTGATCCGATTCGCCTGGCTTTTTCCGTTTGTTCATCTGTTTGGCTTCCCAGAACAAACCTGTCAGCACGTCCTTGATCCGTTTTTTGTCCTCTTCATCCAGCGGGATGCCGTCGAACATCAGATCATCATCATCCTCCAGCATTTTTTTGAAGTCCCGGCGATCTTTGTACGTCGCCCAATCCGGTACGTCCTGCTGGCTCGCATCCTGCCCTGTTTCCATATAACCCGCCTGTTTCATCATATCTGAGTAGGGTACACCAAGTGCATCGGAAATTTTACGGATGGTCGCTGGTTTAGGTACGCCGCGTACACCATTTTCAATCCGTGAAATCTGTGAATTGCTTATTCCAGCTGCTTCGGCAAGCTGGTTGATGCTGAATCCTTGTTGCTCTCGCAGCTGTTTCATATAAGGACCAAAAGCGTGCTCCACAATTCATGCATCTCCTTCGACTCGTCATAAGTGCTTGTGATTATAAGTTAAGCCAATGCTATTGCACAGGGCACTCCGACGACAGAACAACCTACTGATCGCTGTTATCCCCGGATTTCCTGTATTTTTCTCCTCAAGGGGAGAAATCCGGTGATAAAGGCGAACGCTCCGCTTCTTCCGGTTCGTTCTGTCCTCTCCGTTATCATGCAAATTACCGCTTATCTTAAATTATAAAAAACAAATGACTTATACGAGTTCAGTAATTATCTGTACTATATCGTATATATACCATTAGGTAAAGAGATATGAAACAATTATGCCAAAAGGTATAGAAAATGAGAGGGAAGGTTTTATTTTATCGTCTAAATGACCCAAAATGAAGGTTTACTCTATTCTCCAGAAAGTGGTATCCTAAAGCAGAAATGCGAACAAAATACGAACATAACATTAACAGTGGCTCGTTTCCAAAAGGCAACAGAAGAAAATAATAAAAACCGTTAAGATTTGGAGAATCGGAACAATTCTATATAGGAGACTGTCTTTGCTAGAAGATGGGATGATTTGAACAAGAGCAAGAGTATGAGAGTGAACAAGAGCAAGAGTATATGAACGTGAGCATGAACATGAGTCGTCAAAAATCAGATGAGATATAGAATGAACGAACATTAGGAGGAGAACAACTATGGCAACGATGGCAAATATGGAATTGATGTTACCGGAATTGGATCGTCGTAAAACACAGGCCGCTGTTGAGGCTGCATTGGAGAAGTATCGGATTTATAAAACAATTGCTTTTGAAGAGCGTGAGGTACTGGTAACCGCAAGTTACACGGAACGTTTCCATGGAGGCACGAATGTGACAGGGGATTCCACGGCAAGAACAGCGATTTTTAATGTGGATGTCCAGCGTGCGCGCCAGGCTTATTGCGATACGATTGATCATATCGTTTCCCGGCTCAGTGAAAAGGAACGTGTGCTGGTGAATGAACGATATATGAAGGACGATGATGTTTTTGACTATAAAATATACAACCATGTCTTTGATCCGCCTGTGAGCAAGGATACCTACACCAAGATTCGCACCCGTGCTTTCTATAAATTGGCGCTGGCTTTGGCTGACCGCGGGCTGATTAATATGGAACCTTTGTCATCAACGAGAAAAGAACGGCAGAAGTTAGGCTGAGTATTCGTCTATAAGTTGAAGCTTTAATATCACCGGGGGATTGGTTACAATAGTTGGGACAATTACAGACTGGAGCATCTGGAAGGGAGGACACTATGCCGGAAGAGGTTAAAATGCAGGATATGGTAACGCTAAAAACCATTGCGGAAACGTTGAATACCTCTAACGATCTCAGCCTGATGCTGGATACGGTTGTTGGCAAACTGTTGGAATTGACCGGATTAACAGCAGGATGGCTGTTTCTTATCGATGAACGGGGAGAGTATACATGTGTGTCAGATTATAACCTGCCCCCGGCTTTAATACGAAACGATAAAGAGCCGATGCGCTCGGGAACTTGCTGGTGTATCAACCGTTTCAAGGATGGCAGGTTGCAGTATGCGGTTAATATCATTAACTGCAAACGTCTCGAAGATGCGGTGGAATTCAAGTGGGGAGACACACAGGATATTACCCATCACGCGACAGTTCCATTGCGCTCAGGGGAGCGAATGCTGGGACTGCTCAATGTGGCAGCGCCAGGCAAAGAGGTTTTCAGCGATAGCGAGCTTGCACTCTTACAAGCGGTAGCCTATCAGATCGGCAGTGCGATGGAAAGGATGAGACTGTATCGTGCAGAGCAGCGGCGGGCTGAACTCTACGCCCGGCTCGGGGATTTCGGTACAGCATTAAGTCTCGCAGTCAACGAATGTACGGAGGCGAATGCGTCGTTACCAGGCACAGTTGCAAAGCTGCTTGGCAAACATTTTGACTGGCCATTCGCTGCTCTCATACAACAAACGAATGGAACATTTAACATAAAGGCCATGTATGCGGATGGTGAGGTATGGAAGGATGCAGACGCACCGCTGACTTTGGAAGGAACACGTTTTATGGATCGGATCGTGGATCATTATCGTGCATCCATGTTCTCAGCCGATGAGATTGTTGAAATATTCAGTCAGAGTAAGCTTGATCGGATATGCAATGAGCTTACATCAGGGATCGGTGTACCTCTCCTATATCATGCACCAGAGGAACCCGGAGTGCTGGTCATCGGTACAAGAGTAAGATCCCTGGATCTGATCAAGGCAGACAGTGAAGTATTAGAGGCTTTGGCAGAGCATATCATCGCATCCAGAGAGAGCCAGAAGTTGGCAGACCACAGGCATGAACTGGCCAGGCTTGAGGAACGGAATCGGCTTGCTCGGGATTTGCATGATTCGGTGAATCAGATTTTGTTCTCTTTATCATTGACGGCAAGAGGTGCAGAGAGTATGCTCTCCGGTACGGAGCCGGTGCATCCTGCAGCAGAAGTGCTGAGAGACATACAAGCATTATCTCAGGAAGCACTCAAGGAGATGCGTGCATTAATTATGCAGCTACGCCCAGCCGGGCTGGAGGCTGGATTGTTAAGTGCATTGCAGGAGTATGGGGCAAAACAAGGGCTTCAGGTGGCCGCTGAGCGTAAAGGGATGCGCGCTATACCCCGTTTAATTGAGGAAGGGTTATGGCGTATCGGTCAGGAGGCGCTGAACAATATCCGCAAGCATGCGGGCGTGTTCTCGGCTTGCATCCTGCTTGAATTCAGTGAAAATGAGGCGAAGCTCACGATCTCGGATCGAGGTAAGGGCGGCGCCAAACGTCGTAAAGCTTCTTCTGAAGGTTCACTCGGGTTGTCGATTATGAGGGAGCGTGCTCAATCACTTGGGGGCAGGCTGGAACTATGGAGTTCTTCACGTAAAGGCACAACCGTAACGGCAGTTATTCCGCTTCCGTTTGAATCGCAATAGAGTCAGGAGGTCAAAGATCGCGATGCCGATTACAATTTTACTTGCCGACGATCATGTCATGGTAAGACGGGGGTTACATGTTTTTCTGAAAACCCAGCAGGACATGAAGGTTGTCGGTGAAGCGTCAAACGGACAGGAGGCCTTGGAGCGGGCACAGGAGCTGGAGCCGGATGTTGTTCTCATGGATCTTCATATGCCTGTCATGGACGGTATTGAAACGGCGAGGCGTTTGCGCAGCCTACTGCCGAATATACGGATTATTGTGCTGACTTCATTCTCGGATCAGGATCATGTCGTTCCTGCTGTTCGTGCAGGGGTGAAGGGATATCTGCTGAAAGATATCGAACCTGAAGACTTGGCTGTAGCAATCCGTAATGTGTATTCAGGCCAAGTTGAATTGCATCCATCGGCAGCAGGTCAACTCATGCATGTCATGGCGTCCATGGATGTGTTGTCAGATGCGCCGCAGGAGGAACGCACTCCTCAAGAGGTATTGTCCCATCAGCATTTGGATCAGACCAAGCAGCGGGTAATGCAAACAAGCAAACCTGGTACAGTATCTGATGCGGGGTTGAAATTACTCACCAGACGTGAACGGGAAGTGCTTGGACTAATCGCTCAAGGACTGAGCAACAAGGAGATTGCGATCCGGCTCGTCATTACGGAGAAAACAGTTAAAACACATGTCAGTCACCTGCTGGATAAGCTGGGACTTGCAGACCGCACCCAGGCAGCGCTTCATGCTGTACGGAATGGCTGGGAGCTGTGAAGAACGGTATAAGCGCCAAATTCAGACAAATTCAGACTAAAGTCGTATGAACTCAACCGAAAGGTTGAGTTTTTTTGTGCAGAAGTTAAGTCCATTAGCTGACGAATTCAGCGATATATATAAGGTAAAATAAGGATAACCAATCTAACATAGGAGAGTGAAAGCAATGAATATCGTGATATTGACAGGCAGCAATCGTAAAAACGCAACGAGTACACGTTTGGGTGAATATGCAGTGGAGATTATTCAAGGTCATGGACATCAGGCCAGCTTGTTTAATCTATATGAAAAACCGATCCCCTTCTATGCCCCGGATGAAAAGCAGGGAACAGACGAGAATCTGGCCAATTTGAATTCCGTGATGCTTGCAGCCGATGCCATTATCCTCTCTACACCCGAGTATCACGGCAGTATAAGCGGTGTGCTGAAAAATGCGCTGGATCATCTAAGTCAGGCTCATTTCAGTGGTAAACCGGTGCTGTCAATCAGCTCAGCTGGCGGAGCAGTGGGAGTAAGCTCGCTTACTCAGCTGCAAACAATGGTGCGTAATCTGCACGGCATTAACGCTCCAGAATGGATCTCCATTGGCGGCGCACAGCGCAGACGTTTTGAAGCCACGTTTGACGGATACGAAGAATACGAAGGCAGTCAGGATGTGGAGGAGCGGGTACAGCGTGTGCTGGGATCGTTTTTGAATCTGGCTCAGACGTTAACGGCGGCAAGGAATGCACATTGAGGCATCCGGGGAGGTCTGGGATGACTACGTTGGATAAAAAATATGAAATACACCAAATCTTTGAAAAGAGGGAACAGAACATGATACAAGGGCTTTATGAAACACATCTGAACGTTATAGATCTCGCAAGATCACATCATTTTTATGAAAAAGTACTGGGTTTACAACATGCCAATGCAAATCAGGAACGCAAATATTCATTTTTCTGGATTGGGGGCGAGCGTCATGCGATGTTGGGGCTGTGGGAGAAGGAGCCTGCACAGGTGCAGCGTCAACACTTTGCTTTTCAGGTATCTCTAGCGGATATGAGACATGCAGTTGAATACCTGGAAAACAAGGGCATCACCACCCGCAATTTTCTGGATGATGATTGTGGAGAACTGTATGTCTTTGGCTGGATGCCCGCCGTTTCTGTTTATTTTAACGACCCGGATGGTCATTCGCTTGAATTCATCGCCGTGCTGCCAGATGAGGCGAAGCCTGAGCTTGGATTGGTGCCGTGGAGTAAATGGGAGAGGCTGCATGGGAGAGGCATATGATCATCGAACAAGTATTGTTTTATACCGTAAAGCTGGAGGAATTGCACCATTTCTATGGAGATACGCTGGGCATGAGGGTATCCGATATTGATCTATCGGAAAAAGCATTTACTGTACAGGCCGGAAGCACCAAGATGATATTCAAGCAGTGGTACGTAGCGGGCGAAGCTGGAGAGAGGGCCGTAGAGCCGTTCTATCATTTTGCCTGGATGATTCCGAGAAATCAGTTTCAAGAAGCGAAGCAGTGGGCGGCGTCACGGGTGACACTTCGTACAGATGGAGAGCGGGACGAAACGTACTCAAACAATTGGGATTCGCGTTCGCTGTATTTTGAAGATCCGGCAGGAAATATTGTGGAGTTGATTGCCCATCAGCAGGAAAATAAGGCACGTGAGAGTCGATTCTCGGTGGCAGACATTTTGCAGATGTGTGAGATTGGGCTAGTGTCGGAGGACGTCCCCGCTGCTGTGCAAAAACTGGAGAAGCTTGGATTATCTCGCTGGGGCGATGGAAGTGATACGTTTTTTCCGGTAGGTGACCGAAACGGTTTGTTTATTGTGGTGAGGAAAGAACGCGTCTGGTTTTTCTCCAATCAAAAGGCACAGATTTTTCCGCTGGAAGCAACAATCCGTGAGGTGGGCACACTTCGCTTTTAGGGGCATAATGGCAACTCTCCGAGCTATGTGGTCATCAAAGCGTCTATGTGAAATCTTTAGCCCGGTTAATATTGTGCAAAAGGGCATAAGTGTCTGAACTTCATCATGTTATAGGAGTAGAGTAAACGCTTTATTTTCTGAAAATCAAGGTAGTCCAGCTTGTAGCGAAGCTCTCATAAGTTGAAGGGGGATGGCAGACTTGGATCGACGTTTGTTGGAGGAAGGGCTAGCAACCATTGCGTCCAGTCGGGAACGCACAGGAGACTTGTGGCATGCCCATTATGGGGCAGGAGCGATCGCAGCTTATTTTTGGGTTCGTGAAAATCGTCTTACGGCCCTTGCTGCTGGCAGCGTAACCGCCGAAGCCAAAGCGATGCTGCGCGAGCATGGGACACATACCCGTCAAATGGCTCTGCCCAATGAGCGTATGCCGCTGGAAGAAGCCGAAGCACGTATTGCAGACGCACTGGAGCGTACGATTGGAGAGCTGCACTGGGTGGGACATCAAGCCATCTATGGTGCCATTAGCCTCAAAGCCATTCGTGAGTTGGAAGGATGGGGCACGGTAGAAGAGATTGAGCAGATTGCACAATTAATTGAGTCGTTTGAACGTACAATTCCCGGCCGATCCTGGGTGAATACTACGGTAAAAGAAATGCGACATATGAGTTTGGAAGCGACGGATGGTTTTCCTGAAATCCTGCATCCCATTCAGCTGTCTCAGTTGATTTTGGAGGAACTGGGTGCTTTTCGCACGATCTATCATGCGGAAGCACATCATGATCTGATCGGTCATATGCTCACCTATGGACATGCGCTGAATATGCTTGATGAGTTGGGTTACACTGCTCTGTTCTATAAAGGCATTCCGCCTTTTCTCAAAATGGTAAAAGCTTTGCGGCTGAGCCGTCATCTCGATGTAACGAAAGAGGCAGCTACACTGCAATCCCCTGTAGATGTGCTGCCTTTAACAAGAGCTGAGCGCTCTAACGCGCTGCCGCATGAATTGGAATACTGGCTAACGGATCACCGCCGCCGTGACTGGTATGGGGGACATGTATTTAAATTCCCGTTCAGTTTCTATCATCATGCTAAAAACGGAGAGGCCATGCCTGAAATTTGGGAGAACTTCCGTTATATTATTGTATAGGCTCGATAGCCCATAGATCAACGTCTATAGAATCTCAAGTATGGAGTAGACCATGTACATGAATGGCGAATTACGCACAATCAATCCATGAAGCACTTGTCCAAGCGGCAGGTGCTTTTTCGCCATTTCTTTTCATAAAACCGCCGACGAATCGGCATAAATCATCCGCAACACCTTCAGCGTGAGCGGGAAAAGACGGTAAGATGATATTATCGGATCAGAAGCAAGGAGAGGCAAAGAGCCGAAGGCAAAAGGTAGCTCATACACGGAGAAACAGGGCGGCGAACTGCTGTTTTTTTAATTCGGTGATTGTTCCCTTGCCCTGATCGGGTATTGAAGAATATCAAAAACAGGAGGCTATATGATATGAAAACAGTATTGTATGTTCCACTCGATGATCGTCCGGCGAATCTGGATGACGTCATTGTACAAGGGAAAGCTGCCGGTCTTCACATCGTTACACCAAACCTGAAGGATATCAAAAACCGTTTGGATACAAAAAAGACGACTGACGGCACAGCACTTCTCGGTACTTCTACGCCGGTTTACGGGAACCCGTCCAAAATTTATGATTTTATTCTAAAACATGCGGCCAAGGTAGACGGTTTTATTATTTCTACGGATATGCTTGCTTACGGCGGCCTGATTGGCAGTCGTCAGCTTCGAGAAGACGGTGGCGGAACGTACCCGGCGTATGACGAGCAAACGACTCATTGGCTGAATGTAATTCGCAGTATCAAAACCAAGTACCCTCGCAAACCACTGTTTGTGATGGACACGATTATGCGACTTGCGACGACTTCATTCGCAGATGGTCTGGCGCTGGATGCATATAATGAATCCCGTTCGTTGATGCAACAGCCACGCCAGACCTACACGGAGTTTGAAGATATTATTCAAGGATATAACGTTTCTCCAGAAGGGGTAGAGTACGGGGAAACGACTTATTTTGATAAACAGAAATACTACAATACAAGACAGCACAAGTTTAAAACGAATCGTTACATTTTGGATCAGCTGGCTCGTACAGGTTATATTGATTTCCTTGCTGTGGGTGTGGATGATGCAAATACCCAAGGGGTTCAGATTAACGAGATCAAGTATGTGGAAGCACGCATTAAC
This sequence comes from Paenibacillus sp. TSA_86.1, assembly GCF_052691815.1. Lineage (NCBI taxonomy): Bacteria > Bacillati > Bacillota > Bacilli > Caryophanales > Paenibacillaceae > Paenibacillus > Paenibacillus sp. TSA_86.1. Next base: position 287,001 of record NZ_JBQZGE010000001.1, read on the forward strand.
GAATGGCTGGGCGGTACGGATGGTCAGAATCCGGATCGGGCGATCATTTTGCCGGATGCCGATGGGTTAGGACATGCTTTGGTCGCTCGAATGGCGAATCAGCTGTTCAAAGGCGGGGCTAAGACCCGGTATGGCGTGAAGTATTACGGTCCGCACGGCTCTACGATTATTAACACCTACGAATATATGGATGTACACCAAAATGTCGTACGCCACATCGATATGGTCGGTGGAGTATGGAATGAGGATGCAGCTGGCCCCACTGTGGACATGGAGATCATCGCCATTACTGCACTGGATCAGGTGCAGGCGGCTGTGGAACGTTTGGCGTTTAATGGAGAGCAGGGACTCCCGTCCATCCTGATTGATTTTGTGGGGAAAGGACCTGCGAATGTGGATGTAGCTGAAGTGTTGCTGAACAGTCCATATACCGGACGTGTGCTTGGTTATAGTGCCTGGAATACACCAGGGAACAAAATCGGACTTGCCGTAGGTATGGCGCAATCGAGATATGCATTGCTCACTACGGAAAAGCATGAACATAAGCTGCGGGATGCGATGAATGCTCACGGATCGCTGTTGTTCAAACGTTTCCTCAAAGACTATAGCTACAAAGCGGTAGCCATTGCTGATGTTCGCACCTATTCGCGTGCGCATGCACTATATACCAATGTAGCAACGTTGGCAGATCAAAATATGATTCTGTTCAACTCGGAAGAGGATTATGCTCATCTGCAAAGTTTGCTGCGTGATCTCATGCAGACCCATACTGCTGAATTGGCAAGCAAACCAGCCTTCCAGCAGGGGAATCCAGCTATTCGTCAGATCTGTGATGGGCAGCTGACGTATGCCACTTATAACGGTGCGCTTCTGGAATACAATAACCCTGATTTCATCTGGGGACGTGCGTTCGAAATTACGCTGAGCCCGCAAGCAAGGCTGGACTAGGGTGTGACTGAAAACGCTGAAGGAAACCAATTTTGCCGAATTTTCTTTCCAAGCCAGGAAGTTTACCGCAGGCGTGCCGGGGCACGTCAAGGGAAAGTGACGCAGCTGGGGGCGAAAAGGCGGTAAAAGATGCACTTCAGTCGGTTTCAAGACACGCCCTAGAATGGACTCGTCTTTTTACCGCCCAAGCACCCTCTTTATTCGCGCTGAAGTCAACCGGATCACCATCCGCGTTAGGGGAATAAGGCTGTAAGATTGTATTGTCGGATTAATTGCCAAGGGACACATCGAAAGCACATACGCTAATGTACAGACCAGCCGAGCGGGCTGGTCTTTTTCATGCGGTGAAGTCGTCCTTGCATGGATCCGGTTTCCACATGGCCCGCGGTAAAAAGGGGGAATCCCGAACTGCCGCATGGTTGCTGCACCATGGGGACGGAAGTCACTTTTGCAGCTGAAGGGGGCGAAATGAGTGTGTCCATGAGTCATGAAATGAACACTGAAACGAGCAATGAACAAAGCCACGAAATCAGCAATGCTGTATCAGAGATTAAGCTGAGTACACGGATCAAAAAGACGTTAAAGCAGAAGCTTGCAGATCTTGTACCCGCTTGGGAAGGCCGTGTGCAGGATATTCCTGCTTCGGGTGAAGTGTTATCCGGGCCGTGTGCAGTTATTGCTTTTGCCGAGGAAGTCCCGAAGTCTGCCTGGGCAGGGTATCGGCGGATCATCAAGATTTCACCGTATGCCCGATCAGAGGACGGGGGTGCGGAGCAAGTGGAGGGCTGGTCAGCATTGCTGATCGCAGGTTTGCATCAGGTGCGGCTGGAAGATGAGCAAGGTGGAGCTTTCACATGTCTTTATCTGGGCTCCACGGACAGTGACCGTGCGGACATTGCATCAGGTTTGGTAACACGTAGTTTACGATTTGGTGTGTACGTTCCCGAACCGGAACGTGCTAGTGAGAACGGTGTTACAAGTGATCCTTGGCTTGCTGCCTTGCAGCAATGGACAGGGAACGAACTGGGAGCAGACTGGTCTCTGTATGCAGATCGCTGGCCTGGAGGGTATAAGATGCCGTCGGTACTGTGGCGTTTAAGCGGCTACAGTACAGCAGTGGCAGGAACTTCGGCGCTTGAGGTGCGCAAACAGTGGATCGGGCATATCCTCACGGAGGATACAAGTCTGACAAATCAGACGGTAAGCCATCTGGTCCAGCGATTGTCACTTCAATCCCGAATCCCAATCACTCAAGTGGGAAATGAAGGTGATGGGGTTCACGCCACGGATGCAAGCCATACACGTTATGTGACGGTAGATGAAGTAACAGCGGATTTACAAGCGGATGCCTATCTGAATGGACAGATTCGTCTGACATTAACACAGCGAATCCGTCGTCCGGTTACAAGTGCACCTCTTATGCGTGAGATCCACCATAACAAAGGAATAGAGTAAAAGTAAGTCCAGAGAAGCTATCACTAATGGATAGGTTCAGATCGTTTTATACCTTAGCTTATGTAGACTCATAGCTTTAGTAAGACTGCTTCTTCATAGAAATTTTATAGATTACAGGATCAAAAATTCATAGGTGAGACGATATCATTTGAATTGTACATTTACACAATAACGGAGAGGACAGAAAAAACCTGAAAAGCGGAGCTAAAAGCTTTCTGAAAGAAAGCTACATTGAAAGCATAGGCTTCGCGTTTATAACCGGATTTTCCCCTTAGAAAGAGGAATAAAAAAAATCTGGGGATAACAGCGATTGGAAGGTGATTCTGTCATTGGAGTGTCCCGTGTAAAGATCTTTAGTTCAATTTATATTCGTGTCATTGAAGTTAAACAGCGAGGTGAGGAAACCATGGCAAGTTTTATGAAAAAAAAGCCACCGGTTCCCCCGCAATATACGCGGGTTGAACTGATGAATCATGCGGAAGCCCTCTTTGCCGTGAAGGCAGAGGTGCTGGTTGGTGCGCTGCACGAAGCGGCGCAGCAGACGTTTTCCATTGAAGAAGCACAGGCAAGTATCAATCAATTTTTGAAAGCGAAGGTGAACCAATAATGGCAGGTGGAACTTGGGAACAAACAAATCGTCCGGTCCTTCCGGGTTTGTATATGAATTTTCAGGCGGCAGCGTCTTCCGCAATTCAGGCGGGCAGTCGTGGAACGGTTGTTGTGCCGGTTAAGGCAAACTGGGGTCCAGTGGGCACGTTTGTGGAAGTGGGCAGTGAAACGGCGATTGAACGTACATTTGCGGCAAACGCAGTGGATAACGGTACGGCGTATGCGTCTTTGAAACTGGCTTTGCTTGGTGGACCGAAGAAGCTGCTCGCTTATCGGGTGGCAAGTTCGGCTGCCAAAGCAGCTACGCTGTCGTTGAAGGACAGTGGCGATGCGGATGTGTTGCAGCTGAATGCGAAGTATCCGGGTGACCGCGCGAATGGATTCTATGTGACGATTCAGCCGGGTGTGATTGACAGTACGAAGTTTGAAGTGCGCCTGTTTGAAGGCAATCGTATGCTGTATGCGCTTTTGACGGCAGATGTTACGGCAGCATCTCTTGCGAAAGAGATCAACACCGATGAGCAAAACCTCTGGATCACGGCACAGGCCATTGGAGAAGGGACCGGCGAGGTTGCGAACGTATCAGGTGCGGCATTCAAAGGCGGTGTAAGTGGCAACGATACGCTTACGAATGCAGAATATATTGCTTTGCAGGGTGTACTGGAAGGCGAACAGTTCGATGTTCTCGCTCTGGATCATGCAGCGGATGCAGCGTTGCTTGCCAGCTTTGCGGCATGGGTCAAACGGGTACGCAGTGAAGGCAAACCAGTGATGGCGGTATTCGGCGGCTCTACAGCAGATGATACGTCCGCTTCGGCAGCCCAGAAAGCAGCAGCACGCTCCCTTACGCTGAACCATGAAGGTGTAATCAACGTGGGTACGGGGGTGCGTTTGGGTGATGCTTTCTATAGCTCCGCACAGACGTCTGCTTACGTGGCAGGTCTCATTGCCGGACAGCGCCTGAATGAATCCACGACCTATGCAGCAACCCCGTTCGATGATGTAACACGCCGCTGGACGCGTGCTGAGCAAGAGCAGGCCGTACAGAATGGCGTATTTATTTTCTTCCACGACGGACGCCGGGTTAAAGCACTTCGTGGCGTGAATACCCTGGTCACCCCTGGTGCCGGACAAAATAATGCGTGGAAAAAAATCCGTTCGATCCGGGTCATGGATGCGATCAATACGGATCTGTAGCGTTCCGCTGAAGATACGTACATCGGCAAGGTGAACAATACCGAAGAAGGTCGTCAGGCACTGATTGGTGCGATGAAGGCTTATTTGGCGTTGCTCGCACAGAGCAATGTCATCGAAGCGGCAGGGTATGATGTCGTGCTCGATCCAGCGTATTACGGGACTGCACCTGTGTTGAAACCGGAGGCAGATCAAGTATTCCTGCAATGGAATGTGAAGCTGACGGATGTGATGGAGCAGTTGTTTGGTACGTTTTACGTGCAATAAGAAAAGTGTCTGGTAACAGGCTGGCAGGCAAGTAGCTATAGAGAGTTTTCTAAAATGAGGAGGAAATATACATGTTAGATGCATCAAGAGTAATTCTCGGTACCCACGGTCAACTGCATATGGATGGTGTGTGGCAGACCAATATTAACAAGTTGGAGGCCAGCGTAGAGATTGAGAAGCGTGAGTTGAATCTGGTCGGCAATGAATGGAAGGTTCATAAAAACGGTGCTAAAAAAGGCACAGGAACGATGACGGGTTACAAGGTCACGTCTGATATGATCAAGCGCGGCTTTACCAAATTTCAAATTATCTCCAAGCTGGACGATCCTGAGTCGTACGGACATGAAAGTGTACTGTTGAAAGGTTGTATGGTGGATAAAATCCAGCTGGCGAACTGGACAGCAGGCGAGGAAGTACCGGAAGAAACAGGCTTTACTTTTGAAGGATTTGAGTTGCTGAATCCAATTGTGGCGAACTAAGTATTAGGGAGCTTTGTGGAGCTGTTTTAACAGCAGGCAAGGACATTGAAGCAGACCGAGAGTTTCTCGGTCTTTTTGGTGTCTTGAGATAGGTATGGAATACACGGAAGCACATCAAATTCAGAGAATACATGAGAAAAAAGGAGACTATCATCGATGAGTATGAATGAAAATATGTCCGAGGAACAAATTTTGGATCAATTGTTTGAAGCGGCGGAACGTCTGCCAGAAGAAAATGTACGTATCCAGCGCCTGGATCTGCTGCTCACCTTGCGTGGATTGACGTCCTCCAAAGTAGACCAGATTCGCGAGCGCTGCACCATTCGCAAAACGACAAAAGGTCGCACCGAGGAAAAGGTGGATACCGAAACATTTAATGCGCTATTAATCTCCGATGCCACGGTAAAAATGAATGTCCGCGGACTGGAACTGTCCGGCTGGGGAGACAATCGTATCACAGGACGTATGAAATTGTCTGGTGGAGAGCAAGCGGTGCGTCGTATGTTGCTGGCTGGTGAACTGGATGCGGTGGGTGATAAAGTGCTCGAACTATCCGGCTTCGGCGTGGAGATTGAAGACCTAAAAAACTGATTCACTCCGGCGGGATGACCACGTTCCTATATCACATGTGGGTGCGTCATCATCTTCGTCCCGGAGAGTTCTGGTCTTTGCCACGCGGCGAGCGCTCGTTGTTGCTTGCGTTCTCGGAAGAGGAAATGGCAGCATTAACCACTCAAATGAATCGTTAATGGAAACAGGCAGGAGGTGAAACAAATGGCAGAATTAATTACGGGGTTATCTCAATCGAACACACAAATGAAGACCACACTTCGTTATCTTGATCAGATTCAACGCTCTACGGATCGCTTAAACCGGGTTCGTTATCAAGGCCTGATCAAAGTAAACAATGAGTTGAGAATGACCGGGCGCAGACTGGAGAGCATCTATAGCACTGCAGTACGTTTAAGTCGATTGCGAATTACCCCGAGAATTGGGTTGGATGATCAGCTAAGTCCGGCGTTGGATCGTGCTTTGATCAAACTAAACAGCTTCCGCAATCAGTTAGTGAAGGCTTCGGGAACGGTATCGGTTGAGGTGAAGCAAAAGGTTGAAGTGGCGATGGGGAAAATGCCCCCGGCGAGTGCCTCTTCCATGTCCGTTGTGATGGGGAGTAACAATACCTATACAACGATTAATAATGTGGCTAAAGAAGAGGATAAGAGCTTATTTGAAAAGATAGTGGGATATGTCGACACAGGATTAAATATTGCTAACAATTTTACTGATTTATTCGGTAAGGGTATAAAAGTGAAAGAATGGTGGTCCGGTCGAAAAGATAAAAAGAACAAAGCTGCCAATCCAAGTGCGAGTACAGAAGCTGCAGAGGGTACAAAACGCAATCGTCGAATTCGCTCCAGCTCCAGTGCAGGGGGAGAAACTTCTCGAAATACAGCTACTCGCAGAGTAGCCGGTGGAAGAGGCCGAAGAGGCGGGGGTTCCAGAGTATCGACTCCAGTATCTGTGCCAACTCCGCGTGTAGCTGATCTTGTCACAGATACGTCAGACCGAACATTCCGAGAATCGTTGGATATGGAGAGAAACCGAAACCGGCGAATTGGCGGCGGCAGAAGATCGAATTTAGTTTCTGGACTAATGTCCTCTTCACCCATGGGGATGTCAAACCTTTTCTCAGGTGATGGCATGTTAGGCAAGTTGGGTGGTGGTCTCGCCAAAGGTGCCAAGAGATTGCTGGGCCCCATCAGCATGCTGGCGGATGTGGCGAATATCGCGAGTGCACCTGCCGAGGAGAGAGGACGGGCAGTCGGTTCTATGATCGGCGGAACGGCAGGTACTGCGATTGGTAGCGCTATTGGCAGTTTTATTTTGCCAGGAATCGGTACTGTTATTGGTGGTGCAGTTGGAGGTTGGGCTGGCGGTGAAGTAGGAGGCTGGATTGGAGATAAAGCCAAGGATATCGGCAATTTTGTATCCAATGCATCGGAAGGATTAGGTAGCGCAATATCGGGTGTTGCTGATTTTGTCTCTGAGAAAACCAAGAGTCTGACTGAGGGATTTTCGAATTTCTTCGGTTTTGGCTCGAACAAAGAAAAACAGACTACTCCGGCTGCAACCGTTGCTTCAACGCCTTCCGTACCGTCAGCACCGCAGATGCCGCCATCATACAGGCCGTCTGTTCTATCGATCACCGGGCCAGAAGCCTACATGAACAATCGATTTGGTTCACCGACGAGTGCTGGGCTTACAGGGCCAAGCCTAATGCAATCTCAGGCAACGGCGCTGAATCAGGCAGGGCAATCCAGTGGCAAAGCATCGCCACTCACGGTGCACATTTCCGAAGAACAGATGGGTAGTCTGGCGGGTTACCTTAAGGATTTCAAAGCGGAAACGACCAACCAGATCGCTGTGAATATTGCACCAGGCACGGTACAAGTGACCGTTCGTGAGAACGCAATTGATTATGACGCCGTTTCTCATCAGGTGGGGCAACGGATTGCAGGCGAGTTCCGCCGCGCGATGCAAAATCGCAAAACGATTATGGCCTAAGCAGAAAGGAGGCCGCAGATATGTCTGTACTTGAAGATAACGTTGGTCCTAACCAGATGTCATTTACGCTGAAGGATGGCAACACTCCGTTTCAATTCCCGGTGAACCCTGAAGAAGTTAATATTTCCAGGTCCAAGGGATATGAAACGGTCAATATGTTGGAGCATGGCGAGTTTGATTTTGCACAAGGGGAGAAGGTGAAGGAGATCACCTTCTCTTCTTTTTTTCCGAAACGATATGATCCGTCCTATTGCATGGATGAAAAATCTTTCATGGATCCCCGCGTGGCGATGGATGTGCTGAACACCTTCCTCATCTCCAAAAAGCCACTACGTTTCATCATCTCCGAAACTGGAGTGAACGTCCCTGTATTTCTTGTTTCTCTGAATTCCAGCTTTCGCGGCGGGGAGACGGGCGATATTTATTTCGACCTGACCTTGCGAACTTGGCGGGATTCCAAAGTGGAGAAGGTGGGTTCGGGTGCTGCTGCGAGCAAGTCCGGTTCACGTACCGATCTGAAAAAAAGCAGCAAGACGTACACCGTCAAAGCCGGGGATTCCCTGTCCAAAATAGCCAAGCTTGAGCTTGGAAACAGTTCCAAATGGAACGAGATTTACAAGCTCAACGCCAAAATCATCGGCAGTGATCCGAACCGAATCAAGCCGGGGCAAAAGCTGGTGATGCCATGACCTACAAGGTCATTGTCGATGACAAATATGACATTACCAAGCTGGTGGAGACCATTACGCTGAAGGATTCTCTTGACCAGATCGCCTATCAGGCGAACATCCGGCTGGCGGTGTCTGCTTCTTCAGGTCTGCCTGCAATTGCACCGGGCATGGCGGTGCGGATCAGCGGGGTTCCTTTTGGCGAAAAATCGATGGTATATCTGCTACATCCGGCGGTCATTTGGGAAGCGGAAAGCTCTAACAGCGGCACCAAGCGTTTGTCCCTCACGGTCTATGACCGGATGATTTATCTCGAAAAATCAGAGGATGAATTCTTGTTTCCCAAGGATCAGACGGCGGTGCAACGGCTCAAGGCTTACGCCAAGGAGTGGAAAATCCCCCTGGCTGCTCTGCCGGAGATCAAGACGAAGCTTGGTAAGGCGGTGTACCGGTCGCAGACGATTTTTACCATGATATTTGCCGATCTGAAAGAAACGGCCAAGTCCGGAGGAGATATGTATCATCCGCGCATGACACCAAGCGGGCTGCAATTGTTCAAGATAGGCAGCAATACAAAGGTACACGCGCTGGATCGGCTCATCGATCTGACGCAGATGCGTACACTCGAAGGCGCAGTCACGAAAGTAAAGGTGATGGCAGCGTCTGACTCCGGCGGTAGTGGCAAAGAGGTACCTTCGAAAGTGCTGGCGATTGAGCAGGGGGATACAGAGCAGTTAGGGACATTGCAAAAACTGATCGAGGACGATCAGGTAAAAACAGCCTCCGCCGCCAAGAAGCTGGCCAAAAGCAAGCTGACAGGTATTCAGGAGACGTTTACGATCTCGGCTCCGGATATCAATACGATTCGCGCTGGAGACGCGGTCACGCTCAAAGGTTTGAAGCTGATCGTGATGTCGGTCAGCCGCGATCTCTCAGCCGGACCGGGCACGATGACGCTGGAGCTGGGCACGGCGGAGCTAGTGAAAAGGAGGTTTTACCTTGAATAAAGACGATCCGTACGGGCATTTTGCCGATGTGATGCAGGGAGCGATGAGCACACATTCCCGTCAGGCTGTGAGCGGTCTGGGCGCGGTGCTGGGTACGATCACGGCGTCCGGTGTGAAGCTGGACGATTTTAAGCACGAAGTGCAAGATTATCTCGTGGCTGAGCTACCGGGCACGCTAGGGTTGCCGGAGCGCGAGATGGCTGGCGCGATTTCTGGAATATCTGACGTGGCAAACGGAGGCACGACGGGCACGGGACGGTTACTTTTGCAAAAAGGGGAAGTGGAAGAAGCGGTCTGGTCTTTGGGCAAAGGGTTGAAAGCCGGGGATCGCGTGCTGGCGATGCGGGTGAATGGCGGGAACGATATTGTGGTGCTGTGTAAGGTGGTGAGTGTGAATGCCTAGTTTGTTTCCGGAAACGGGTATGGTCTGGGGAGATGAAGAGGATCTGTCGGGTGCGGCTTCGGAAGAAGTGCGTTTTGGGCGAAGCTGGCGCTATGACTATGATGCTGGTGATTTTGTGCTGACCCCCAGTGGCAAAGTGGCTACGGCAGATGCGCATGAGGCATGGGTGCAATGGTGTATCAAAGCGGTGAAAACCCCGCGGTACAGACATGTGATCTATTCTCGGGACTACGGTTCGGAACTGGAGGATCTGGTCGGTCAGGGGGATAGTCGTGGTGTGATGGAAAGTGAGATTGCCCGAATGGTGACGGAAACACTGCTGGCTGATCCGCGAACGGATGCGGTGGACCAGTTTACGTTTGATTGGGACCGGGAGCAGTGTGTATTTACGTGCCGGGTGATGAGTGTGCAGGATGAGATGTTTATTCTGGAAAGTGAGGTGATCTGACGGGATGGCTGAGATTCCACGTTATTTGGAGGACCAGACGGAGGAACAGATTATGCAGCGTATGCTGGATCGTCTGCCCGCGGATCTGGATAAGTCGGAAGGTTCGTTTTTGTGGGATGCGGAGGCTCCGGTAGCTTTTATGCTGTCCGAAGCGGCACTTTGGGCGCAGGAGCTGCTCAGGCGCGGATTTGCCAGTACGGCGGCGAGTCGTGATCCGAATTTTCGTTCGGAGGAACTGGATTTGCGAGCGGGGGAACATGGCATTACACGCCGGGCAGCTGTGGCGGCACAAGGCTCCGTGAAATTCACGGGAACGCCGGGCAAAGTCGTGCCAGCAGGTACGGTTGTAGCTACGCTCGCAGATGAGGTGTCCGGTGAAGCGTCGCTGGAATATGAAACGGTGGGCCGTGTGGAGCTGGATGGGGATGGCCTGGGCAGTGTAGGTGTACGTGCGCTCGTGGCTGGAAAAGAGAGCAATGTACCCGCAGGCACGTTAACCGTGCTGTCTACACCGGTAAGCGGCGTGACGTCTGTGGTGAACACGGACGTCATTAAGGGCGGTGCGGACATTGAGGCAGATACCGCGCTGCTGGAGCGCTTTTATGCCAAAGTCCGCAACCAGGGAACAAGCGGCAACAAGGCACAGTATGTGCAATGGGCCAGTGAAGTGCCGGGCATCGGAGCGACGCGGGTCATTCCGCTATGGCAGGGGCCGGGCACCGTTGGGCTATATCTGCTCGATACGGACAAGCGTGCTGCGGGCACCGATCTGGTGGCAGCCGTGCAAAAGTACGTTGATCCCACGCAGGATGGACAAGGCGAGGGCGTTGCCCCGGCTGGACCTGTGGTGACGGTGATGCCGGCAGAGGAAGTGCCGATGAACATTCAGGTGAAGCTGACCTTGGCAAGTGATGCCACGCTGGCGGATGTCCGGGCATTAATCGAACGCGGGGTGACCGCGTATTTGAAGCAGCTTGCTTTTGCCGACCCACTTGTTCGTTACACTCGCATTGCTGCGATCCTGCTGGACATCCCGCCGATTATCGACTATTCGGAGCTGACCGTGAACGGTATAAGCGACCAGAATATCGAGATGACCGCCAGCCAAGTGGCTGTGCTGGGGACGGTGGATGTGCATGAGTAATGTGGGACTGAGCAGTGAGAAGGGGCGGGAGCTGTTCTCGTATTTGCCTCAGTATTATGAGACTTCACGTGTGATGCAAGCCGATATGCAGGCCAAAGGTGCTGAGATGGATCTGCTGTATCAGGCGCTGGACGAGACACTGGAGCAGTTTTTTGTCCGCACGGCGACGTGGGGGCTGGACTTCTGGGAGCAGGAATTGGGCATTGAGACGGATCGTCTCAAACCTGTGGAGCAGCGGCGCTCGGTCGTTGAAGCCAAGCTGCGCGGGGCAGGCAAGTTTTCGGGCAGGCAGGTGGCCAATGTTGCTGAGGCATATGCCGGTGGCAAGGTGGATGTCACGTTTCATCCGGAAGCTTGGCGTTTTACGGTGAGTTTTGTGGATACGATGGGCATTCCACCGAATATCGATGATCTGAAACGAGCCATTGATGAACTAAAACCGGCCCACATGGCCGTGGAATATAAATTCCGTTATCTGGTCTGGGACGATCTGGACAACAAACAGATTACTTGGAATGAACTTGATGCCGCGTCCCTGACGTGGAATGAACTGGAGGTGTGGGCGTAATGCCACAGGAAACCGATCGATTAAATCTCCCCCTGCCTTTGGGAAATGAGGATGTAACTCGGGAGAGTATTAACGGGATTTTTGAAAAAATTGATGCAGGTGTTGCAACGCAAGCCGATTTGGAAACTCTTCGCGAAGCGGTAAGCAAGATGGATATCCCTGATGCGTCCTTGACACAAAAAGGGAAGGTGCAGTTGTCGAACAAGACGGATGGTACATCCGAAACGGTGGCAGCAACGGAGAAGGCGGTTAGGGATGCTATCATTGCTGCAGCGGCAGATTCATCAAACAAGGCTGGTAACGCTATATCTAAAGTGAAAGGATACTCAGATGAGCTTGTCGGTGAATTACCTAAACTTTTGACAAGTGTCAAAAATAATACTGTTTCTGCTATAAATGAGCTTTTTCAATCTGGCGTTAGTGCGAAGCAATTAATAGTGGATGCCATTAACGTCAAAGGAGGTAGTGCATCCACTGAGGATACATGGGCAGTAATATCTTCTAAAATTAATCTGATCACTAACGGGGAAATAGAACGTCTTGAGGAGTTCTCTACATTAAATACGGTGGCTACTTGGATGCTCGAAACAATAGATAACGACAATGGTTTTTATTATTTAGATATTTTTGTTGGTACAGGATGGGATGTTACAAGATCAATTATTATCCCTACTTCATTTTCTAAAAATTGGACAGGCCAACGAAGTTATCAATGGATTAATAGTTATACTGTCAGGGTATGGACTGGTAAATACGGAAACACGGATAAAACTTATGCAACATTTAAAATTGCAATGATAAAAAATTATAAGTCAATACAGAGAGGATTTACACAAGTTGTTAGTGGATTAGCTTCCGTTGAAGTTCCGATTAGAGCGGTTACTGTAGCTAATAGTATAGTTTTTTGGGGAATTGCATTTGGGACAACAGCAAGTGGTCAGGAGATATCTAGTATTAGACCCTCTTTTATTAATAGCACAACCTTAAAAATTAATGGCATTTCATCTTCTTATATTCAAAAGGTGTCATGGTTCGTTGTAGAGTTATATAATCCTGTTTCTAGATCGATTTTTGGCTTGTTAAGAAATGCTGACAGTCCATTCTAGTATTTGCTTGAGTATAATTCTTATAAAAGAGGTAGATCAGAGATATGATTTTATTATTATCACAAAGGAGGTGAACCATGACCACAACCCAACTTACCAATGCCATCGCAGCAACCCTATCACATCACCTCCCCAACCTCCCAATTTATTCTGCTACAGGAGCAGCCCTTCCAGAAAGCCAAGGCCTAGCCTACCGCCTACTTGCTGCCAAACTCACTCGTGAGCGGAGCGATCGATTCGTGCAATCTCACATCTACGAGATTCGGTGGCTGGATGGGAACAACATTCCGGAAGACTTGCCGGACAAGCTCTTCGAAGCACTGGAGACGATTGAAGTGGAAGGTACGCCCTACCGTGCAACGGAGCTGCGATGGAAAACGTGGGGAGAGACACCCAAACTATGGGTGTATTACACCATGCGAACCACCAAAGTGTCGGAGTCCTCCGGTCCAATGAAGCAGCTGGAACAGAAACCTACTGCTTTGAAATCAACATAGCAGGATGAACTTAATTAAGGGGGATCTATCATGAAAGGAATAGGAGGCGCGTTTACGATGTTTACCAAGAAAGAAACCGTTCGAAAGAATCTTGAAGAAACAGAACAACAGCTTAACGATACCCAATACAACAAAGCACAGTTTGCCGATGCCCGGCAGTTTAGCCGGTTGGAAAAAGATATTTTGGCAGCCGTTCTATCGGAAGAGAAGGCGTACACAGTGCAAGACGCACAGCAACATATCCAACAATTTATGAATGGGGAGGCACAATAATGGCTGGAGGAACATGGACAACTCAAAATAAGGTACGCCCCGGCGTATATATGAACTTTGCATCAGAGGGCACTTTGCCCGGTACAGTGGGAGAGCGGGGAACGGTGGCTTTGGCGCTTCCAATGTCATGGGGACAAGCAGGTACGATCTTAACGGTACAGGCAGGTGATGATGTACAGGCGAAACTTGGTTATGACTGGACAGCACCACAACTGTTGCTGATTCGTGAAGCGTTGAAACGTGCACAGACCTTACTTTTATATCGTCTTAATTCAGGAACGAAGGCCAAAGCGACATTGGATACTCTCACGGTAACTGCTCAGCATGGCGGTGTACGAGGGAACGATTTGGCCATTGTCATTTCCGCAAATATGAACGAACCAGAACAATTTGATGTATCTACTTTGCTCGCTGGCAAAGAAGTGCACAAACAGACGATATCCACTATGGAGCAGCTACAATCCAATGCATTTGTCACCTTCACTGGCGAAGGCACACTTACGAATACAGCTGCACTTCCGCTAACAGAAGGTAATGATGGTACAGCTACCAACCAGGAGCATGCCGATTTCCTGAGCAAACTGGAAGTACTTGATTTCAACACCGTTGGTCTGATCTCGGATGATGCTACATTGAAATCCGTGTACACCGCATATATCAAGCGTTTACGCGATATCGAGGGTAAGAAGGTACAACTGGTGCTTTCCAACTATCCAGCTGCGGATCATGAAGGTGTCATTAGTGTGAAAAATGGAGTTGTGCTTGCGGACGGTACCGCGCTTACACCGAAACAAACGGTAGCTTGGACCGCTGGTGCCACAGCAGGGGCTAATCTGAACGAATCTCTAACCTTCCGTGCGTATGACGATGCTGTGGATGTAAACGGACGATTGACACACACCGAGACAGAGGCAGCACTGCGTAACGGTGAATTTGTGTTTACAGCGAGCAGCAACCGTGCGTTGGTGGAGCAGGATGTGAACACCTTCCGTTCGGTGACACCGGATAAGGCACGTCATTTTGCTAAAAACCGTGTGGTTCGTGTTCTGGATGGCATCGCTAATGACATGAAACGTATTTTCGAATCCTATTACATCGGCAAAGTAAACAACAATGAGGATGGACGCAGTCTGTTCCGCTCGCAATGTGTAACGTATTTGAAGCAGCTTCAGGATATTGGAGCGATTCAAAACTTTGATTCCAAAACCGATATTACCGTGCTTCCGGGCAATGAAACCGACAGTATTTTGATCGAAGTGCAGGTACAACCTGTGGATTCCGTTGAAAAAGTATACATGAAAGTGAAGGTGGTTTAAGATGGCATTTTTGAAAGCAAGCGACACGATCTCCGGTCAAGAGGGCCGCGCATACGCAACCATTAATGGACAGACGGAAGAAATGTTTTACGTGAAGACACTGGAAGCAACGGTGGAGAAGCAAAAAGCAGAGGTTAAAACCTTGGGTCGCCGTGGCGTGCAGCACAAAGCAACAGGCTGGTCCGGTTCAGGCTCCATGACGATTTTCTATACCACTTCCCGTTTCCGTGAGCTGATGCTGCAGTACATGCAAAATGGCGTGGACACCTACTTCGACATTCAAGTGACCAACGAAGATCCTTCGTCCACTATTGGCAAGCAGACCGTGACCCTCAAGGGCGTCAACCTGGACAGTGTGATCATGGCATCTCTGGATACCGAGGCGGAGGCGCTGGAGGAAGAAGTGAGCTTTACGTTTGAAGATGTAGAAATGTCAGCATCCTTTGATCTACCGAAGTAAGCGATATACGCGAGTAGTGCATAAATCAAGATAAATAATAGATGATTGAGTACTGGTTTTGTAAAAGGAAGTAGTTCAACTTGCCTGTGTTACGGGCTACTTGGCGTATCCAAATCACTCAGGCAGTCGCTCCGAACATACCGAGCTGTGCTTGTTAAATAACCCAATATAACTGCTCTTCGCCGCTCTTTGCGGCGGGGAGCCTTAACTTAAGAGGAGGAACTAAACATGAGTGGATTGAGTATGTTTTTTGCACAAAATGCAGTAGCAGATACAACGGAGGAATTTATCGTCTCTCCTCGTTTCAAAGATGATAAAGGGGCACCGGTTGCCTGGAAATTGCGCAGCATGACCGAGGACGAGAACCAGGAATGCCGCAAGGCAGCTACCCGCAAAATCAAGGGCAAGAATGGTGTCTACACTCCTGATATTGATGCCAATGAATACATGGCTCGTCTGATGACGGCAAGTGTGGTATACCCGGATTTGAAAAATACCGAACTTCAGCGCTCCTATAATGTGATGGGTGCAGAGTCGCTTTTGCGCAAAATGTTGTTGCCTGGTGAATTTGCTTCACTCGGTGAACAGGTACAGAAGCTGAATGGCTTCAATCAAGACATGAACGAACTGGTGGATGACGTAAAAAACTAATCAAAGAGGGCGATTCCGAAGCCAATCTGGCTTATTACGCTCTCCATGAATTTAAGATTTTGCCGCATGAGCTCATGGCTTTCTCGATGCGAGAACGGGCAGCCATCTATGCGATGATCCAGGTCCGGGTGGAGGAAGAGAAGAAAGAGCGGGCGAGAAGCCGGACGCGGAAGAAATAATGGAGAAAGGAGGGAAATGAATGTCGAGCACAAGCATAACGGTAATCAATCCTCCGACGATTAATAATCTGATCAATAATTTGAATCTCGTCCAGGTGAAAACGACAGAAATTATCAATAATTTCAACCAGATGAATCAAATTAACTTGAATCAGTTTAATCAAACCAACATTGCCAATCACTTTAATCAAGTGAATCAGCAGATGAATGTAACCATTAACTTGATGGAAAAGTTAGAGGATGCAGCTGATGATACAACGGATAAACTCGGAGATAACTTAAGTAAGCTCTCCAAGTGGCTGCAGATGATAAAGTCGGCTGGAAGCATCGTGTTAAAAGCGGCCGCTGAAGAAGAAGACTTTAAATATCGTTATATGGTGGCTGCTCAAGATCCGGTAGTTGGTGAAGGTGTTTATCATAAATTCCGAGATCAGGCTTCTAAAAAAGGCCAAGATGTGAATGATTCGCTTAAGGCTTCCCTTGGTTATTTGCCAATGGCACAGAATACAGGGCAAGTAGAGCAGCTAAATGACCTTACTGCACGTTTAAGCATGTTGTCACCAGATGGCAAAAGTCTGTCGGATGCTTCTGGAGCCATCCAAAGTGCTATGAATGGAGATGACGGTGATCTGACAAGTCAGTTCGGTATTTCCGAAAGCGCATTGAGTGGTGCAGGTTTGGAAGGATTTATTCAAACGAAAGATTTGGATGGCTTTATCCAGGGTTTGCAAACGGTTCTTGAAATGCAAGGTTATACTCAGGAAGCATTCGATACGATGCTGGATTCCCCATTGCAGAAATGGACTGCTCTTGTGAACCAGTTCAATGGTATCTTATCTGAGATCGGTACAAAAGCATTGGAGGTACTTTCTCCAGTACTTGACCGACTGAATGAAGCGATGAGCTCAGGACAGTTCAGCGGTTTTATTGAATGGATTGGTGGAGCATTTGCAATCATCGCCCAGGTCATCGCTTTTATCGTTGATGGATTCATCAATTTCGCCACAGCTGTACAAGCAAGCTGGGATATCATTGCGCCTATTTTGACAGCTATTGCTATGGTACTGCTCTACAATATGATTGTTTCTCTTGGTATTGTCATTGGCGAAGTATTCTTGCTTGCTGTAGCATGGCTGGCTGTCAACTGGCCTATCTTACTTATCATTGCCGCAATTGCAATATTAATTATGGTTTTTCAAATGTTTGGGGCAACTGGCACGGATATTCTTGGGGCAATCATTGGGACGTTTATGATGTTTGGGGAAATGATCCGAGTGGTGATTGCTACGGTCTGGAACATATTTGCTTCATTAGCTGACTTCTTGATTAACCTTTTTATTGATCCTGTCTATGCGATTCAAAAGCTGTTTTATGATCTCGGCATGTTTGTATTACAAACTCTCTATAATGTGATGGTAGGTATCGAAGATTTCCTTAAGAGAGCTGTAGGAGCCATCAGCGAGGTTGCTTCCTTCATCAATGATACATTTGGAACTAATCTTAGCGTGATATCTGAATCAGATATTAACATTGGCAGCAAGAACATAAAGAGCTGGATGGACGCTTTAAAATCTGTAGAGCCGCAAAGTGATAAAAATGTATTCAAGTCTATGCGAATGGATGGGGAATACAATACCAATGCATATGGAGAAGGACAAAAATATGCAGAAGATTGGACTGCAAAGTTCACTTCCAAACCGAAGGATAGTTCCGTTAAAGACTTGCCAGGTAAATTCGGTAAAGACTTCATGCCTGAAACTCCCAAAACACCTCCCATGCCGCCGATGCCGACAGCACCTGCCCCCGCCAACATGAACAATATGAGTAACCTCAACAAGATTAACAATATCGGACAAGTGGACAAAATCGGTGATGTGGCTGGCACGGTGGACGTAACGAGTGAGGATCTGAAACTGATGCGTGAACTTGCCGAGATGCAGGCCATTCAGCGCTTCGTCAGTCTGACGCCAACGGTGCAAGTGACGACAGGGGATATCAATAGCGGACATGACGTGGACAGTATCATTAGCAAAATTACCGAAGAAATGAACAGTCAGATCGTCTCCGGTGCCCAGGGGGTGTATGGATAAGTGAGCTATTCGATACAACTTAGCTTTAACAACCGCGCGGAATATATTTATTTCCCGGTTATACCGGAGAGTATTGAGTTTTCAGATGCGGGAGACGGAAGCACATTCAAAGTTAGCCGTTTAGGAGAGATCAATGTGATCAAGTCCCCCAAACTTCGTGAAGTCAGCTTCAGCGGCATTTTTCCGGCAGATTATAGTCCATATCATTACAAATACGACTCAAGAGATCCTGGAGCGCAGAAAGAGTTTTACCGTGACCCCTATGAGTATGTGAAAAATATTATCCGCTGGATGCAGACAGGACGGCCCGTCAGGCTGATCTTTTCCAGTGCAAGATACACGGTCAACATGGCTGTCTCCATCGAGAGCTTCGATTGGAAGGAGACAGCGGGTACGGTGGGCGATGTCCAGTATGATATCAAGCTGAAGCAGTACGTTTTCTATGCCGCCAAAAAAGTAGTGCCTGTGAAGAACAGTCAGAACAAGACTGCGGCTTCAACAATGAAAACCAAAGCCTCCCGGCCGGATGAAAAAGTAAAACCGAAAACCGTCACCTTGAAAGCCGGAGATTCCTTATGGTCTGTCGCCAAAGCTCATCTGGGTGATGGGGCACGCTGGAAAGAGTTGCAGAAACTGAATGGCATCAAAGACGCACAGCTCAAGAAGCTGCCCGTTGGACTTGTCATCAAGCTTCCGTGAAAGGAGAGGTGATATGCAGCAGGAGATCCATCTGGACAACAGGCAGATCATTGAGAAGGAGCAGTTATTGCTGGATGACAAGCAAGGAAACATCTGGGACATCAGCGAAATTGTTGGCGATATTACGTACAAGACCTCCCGAATCGGCAAGCCCTCCTCTCTTGAATTCACGTTGATTAAGGGGAGCTTGTTTCAGAATCGAAAGTTTAGTTATGAGAACGGTTATGTGGTGAGGTACACCCATGGGGAACTGGGAATATTTTATGGATATATTTTTTCGGTGGACAGCAGCAAGGATGAAAAAGTAAAGATTAAAGCCTATGACCAGACACGATATCTCACGGCGAATCAAACGTATCAGTTTGTTAAAGCAACGGCAGCGGATGTCATCAAGCGGATTGCAACGGATTTTCAGTTGAAAATAGGGGATTTAAAGCAACCCAAGTACGCCATTCCACACATGCTTTTTGATAACAAAAAGTTGATTGACATGATCTGTGAAGCCTTGGACAGAACGCTGATTTATGGCGGAAAAAACTATATTTTTTACGATGATTTTGGCAAGCTGGCCCTTCGCGATGTCGAAGAGATGCCTTACGGTTTTGTAATTGGAGATCATAGTCTGCTTACAAATTATAGTTACAAACGGTCGATTGATGATCAGACTTACAACAAGATCAAGTTGTACAGGGATAACAAGGATACGGGCAAACGTGACACATTTGTGCATCAGAATACAAGCAGCATCCGTCAATGGGGGCTGCTTTTTTTGTACCAGAAGGCAGATGATGGTTTGAATAAAGGCCAGATCGATGACATGTTGAAAACGCTGATGACTTTGCGTAACCGGGAGACACAGAAGTTGAAGGTGGATGCCCTTGGCGACTTTAAAGTGAGAGCCGGGAGTTTTATCAATATTCAGATCGATGAATTGAAGATTAATCAATATTTTCTGGTGGATGAGTGTACGCACAAGGTACAGGGGGGTGTGCACACCATGTCACTGGATTTGAAGGTGGTGTAGCCATTTATGATGCTTGATGTGATTAAAAAGGCGGCAGTAGCCGCCGTAGATGCCAAATCACCCGTACAGATTATGTACGGTGCTGTGACGAGAACTAAGCCTTTGGAGATTACCGTGGAACAGCGGCTTGCGCTAAGTGACCCTTTTCTCGTCGTCACGGAATCGGTGGCACAGAAAAACTGGATGATCGGTGACTCGGCCTTATTGCTACGTGTGCAAGGCGGAGACAGTTATGTTGTGCTGGATCGGCTGGTGAAACCATGATTCCACAAGGTTCTCAGATCGGCGGAGAAGATAATCTGGAAGAAGTTTCGGTGCTTCCAAGCTTGACCTACGTACTGCAAGCCTCGGGACAACGGATCGGCAGACTTCAGTTGGATGGAAAAGAGGCAGTTAAACAGGCGGTGTACAAAGCTTTGTCCACACGTCGTTATGAACATCTGATCTATTCATCTGATTATGGAATGGAATGGTCTTGGGAAGGCATTTCCGGGAGATCCATGGTGGAATCCGAATTGGAACGCTGGATTCAGGAAGCATTGCTTCCGGACGACCGGATTTCGGAAGTCACTGAATTTGAGTTTGTTCATGAGGCGGATGGCGTCAAGGTTTCTTTTACGGTGGCAACAGATTTCGGCAACTTCAGGCAAGAGACGGAGGTGAACATGAATGTATGAACAGGAGACATTTGAGGTTATTTTGAGCCGGATGTTGGATAAAATTCCGGATGGTGTGGATAAACGTGAAGGCAGCATTCTATACGATGCCCTCGCTCCAGCAGCAGTGGAGATGGCTCAGATGTATATTGAGCTCGATATCAATGCGAATCTGAAATTCGCGGATTCCGCTTCAGGTGAATATCTGGATCGTGCGGTAGCATGGTCAGGTATTACTCGCAAGCCGCCTACGAAGGCGCGTTGGTCTGCAAGTTTTCAGGACCAAGAGGGCAAACCCGTGGAGATTCCAATGGAAAGTCGCTTTTCGACAGGAGAACGAGTATATAGAGCTGTGGAGAGAATGACGACAGGGCAGTTCGTACTTGAAAGTGAGGTTGCAGATGCCGAAGGCAATGAATATAAGGGGATACTGTTACCCATTGATTATATTGCAGGCCTGACCACCGCCAGATTAACCAAACTGCTTGTTCCAGGGGAGGACGAGGAAACGGATCAAGCCCTGTATGATCGTTATCAGGACAAAGTTTCCCGTCCCATCACAAGTGCCAACAAGTATCAGTACGAACTGTGGGCGCGGGAGAATTCGGGAGTTGGCAAAGCGAAAGCCTTTCCGCTCTGGAATGGTCCAGGTACGGTCAAGGTAGCTCTGCTCAATAATGAGATGCACGCTCCTGCGGAGGGAGTCATCGAGGCGGTGCAGCATTACATCGATCCTTCGCAGGATGGCATGGGGGAAGGGGCAGCACCCATCGGTCCGGTTGTCACCGTCGTAGGGGCAGAAGAAGTCCCTATTCATATCGAAGTGAAGGTTACACTCGCATCAGGATCAACGTACGAAGGTGTGAAATCCTTGATTGAGACGGGGGTTACTGCGTATCTGAAAGAGCTGGCCTTTGCTGATCCGCTCGTTCGTTGGACACGGATAGCCAATGTCATTCTGGATATTCCGCCCGTGATCGATTACAGCAATCTGTTGGTCAACGGCGGTATGTCCAATCTGGAAATTGTGCCGGGAGCTGTCGCTGTGCTTGGGACGGTGAAGGTGACGTGAGTAAAGCAGATAAATTGATGAATCTATTGCCCCCGCTTTATGAAAATGTGCTGGAGATGCAGCTTCTGACACAGACAGAAGGTACTGAGCTAGACCAGCTTGCAGATGGGGTAGAAGACGTATTGCAGCAGTTTTACCCGGAATCCGCAACGTGGGCGTTGACTCGCTATGAGCAGGATTTACAGATTCCGACCAACCGTGCCAAACCGGACGACCAACGAAGGTCCGTCATCATTTCCAAAATGCGTGGCAGCGGCAAAGTCTCAGGCTCTATGCTCAAGAACGTTGCTCAGGCATATGAAAGTGGAAGTATCGATGTTTCGGTAGATTCAAGCGAGTATCGCATCTTGATCCGTTTTATAGATACATTGGGCCTGCCACCCAACCTGGATGATCTGAAAGCAGCGATTGAGGATATTAAACCGGCGCACATGACCGTCGAGTACCGTTTGCGGTATCTGACCATTGCCGAAGTTGAAAGCATGACCCTGAGTGAGATGGAACAAACCCGGCAGGATAAATTAGCAGGAGGTGGAGCTTAATGAGTGAACCAAAGACACCTAATTTAGGATTAAATAAAATTGACCGTTCCTCGCCATCGACAACCTACTTTGATCTGGACAAGTACCTGGATCAGAACTGGGAGAAGATTGATGATTTTGCAGAGCAGGTGGGGGAAAAGGCCGAAGAAACAGCAACGAAGGTAAGTGACATTCAGGAACGATTGGATGTGGAGAAGAGAAGATCGGTAACGCTCGAGCCCGGATTGCAGATCATTCATGCGGAGCGAGCTTCTACCTTTAAGTTGGAGGGGCTGAAGGGGCGCACGCTTGTGAACTTGTTGGGGCGTGATGGTGGTTTTGAAAGTATGAGTGGTTGGTTTACAACTGCGGGCGTGGCGTCTGAATTGGATTCGTCACAGAAAACACAAGGTAATCAAAGTGTTAAAATTTCTTTAAAAGAAGGGAGCACCGGGGGGAGTTTATACAAATTATTAGGGCAAACTCTATCAACGAGTAAAAACTATATTGCGCTTGCAGATTTGAAAAAAGGCACTTCGACGAGTGTTTCTCTTTCTTTGTGGAATGGCACGTCTAACGTATCCGGGACAGTGGTCACAACCGATCAGTTCTCAACGGCAGTCTTACTGATTCCAGCTTCCAGTCTAGGGACAACGACGAACAATTTACAGATTTCAATTGTAGGAAGTGTAAAAGGACAATTTGGTCATGTGGATGCAGTGCGGTTATATGAGATTACTTCAGATGAATCGAAGGCTCTTTCTAACATATCTGCTAACAAAATTGCAGCGAAATATCCTTATGTGGATAGTGTTCAACCTGTGCATAATCCATTTGTAATTCGTTACGGAGAAAATCTTTTGCCGCCGTTTTATGAATGGAATCCTTTGGGGCATAGTCTAATGATTGATGCTCCATATTCTGCTAGTGGCAAAATGCTGGCTGAGTCTATTGGAACGGATGCGTACGCTGTAACTTATTTGAATATATTAGCTGATCAAGAATACACGATTAGCAACCCATTAAAAAGCACAGGTAAGCTTCGATTAAGTGTTTATACTTCTTATGGAAGAGTGCAGGGAATGTTTATAAAACCGGGAGAAACGAAGACAATCAGAACAGCACCTAACACTTTGTATATCGGAATGCATCTCAGCGGTGTCACACAATACACTGATGAATTTGATGTAAGTAAATGGACGTGGTCTGCTGGGAACAAAGCAACATTTGTACAACCCGTAATGACTTTAGGTGAAGCGGCTAGATCGTTTAAAGTACGTGAAGATTCAATGCTCGCACTGCAGACGGATTTGTATTCTGATCCAGTGACTGGGGAGAGCGCTGATGAAATTTTTTTTAGAGAAGGACATTATTATAAAGTAAGAAAGTGGGGTAAAGTTAGACTTATTCCCGAAAATTTAGATTCTAATAGTCTTGGGGCTACTAAATATACTGGATATAAACAAATCGCTATTTACATGCCAAGAAACGTAGATACTTCGAATTTCAAGGCTTATCTGACCAAATATAACGGGAGGAACCTAGCCTTAGATCGATCAAGTTCCCCTCTCTTAAGTGCCGATGTTTTTAATGTTGGCAATGATTCATATAAGGGATATCTATGGATGACCGTTTCGAATGATGAAAGTGGCTGGGGAGATTCGTATAATCCGACTGCTGATGATATTAAGGCGTACTTCTTAGGTTGGAGACTATATGACGGAGAAAGTTCATTGTATAACGGAGTTGGCACAAAGTACTGGCATAAACTATCAGATGGTATTTCGACACCGGGACAAGGAACTAAGATTTTGCCAACGACACAGATTCCGGGGTGGACTCCTTATCAGCTCGTGTATCTAGTTTCAAAACCGATCATCGACCCTATTAAAGCGGAAGGACAACTAACATTTTTAGAGGGACCTAATCAGCTAGAAGTAGGGTCAGGTCTGGAGATTAGAGAGAGTGTTAATCCAGTATTTACTTCAAACGAATATAAATCCTACAACATTAATAACTTTAATCAATCTTCTAAATTGAAGAAAAAAGTTAAAAAAATAATGTCCATCTATAAAGACGATATGCAGGATTATTGGGACGTAAATCGATTTAGTCCAGAGTCAGAAATTTATGGTAGGGAACTCGCTAGTCTACCAGCTTTTCAATTTGATTCATCAGCGAAATACTCAGTAACCTATCAAAGTTTAGGTGATTTCTTCTCAGTACCACTGACTGGATCAGTTGGAGCAAGCGAGAAAACAGTAATAGATCAATTGATAAACGATTCTTCTGCTATTTCTAAAAAGCTGTCAGTGTTTGAAGGTAAAGATAGTGAAAAAGAATTAAAGAATTTTGTACATGGACATTTTCTCAGTAAGTCAATAAGTATCAAACAAAATGATGATTTAAATAATTTCGTAACAGAAGGGGAGTTCTATTGTCAACTTAGTAGTGTTGCTGAAACGTTAAAAAATTGCCCTGTAGGAATAGCCTTCAGTCTGAAAGTAAGCAAAAATGGAACCCAGAATACAGGGAGCATACCAGGAGTGACACAAACTCTAATCACTTTTCTGCCCGTAGGATTTACAACTTGGCAACGGAATCTTTATGATACCTGGGGGCCGTGGGTTAAGGTTCCGTCGAGAGAGGAATTTGAGAATTTAAAGTCCTCTGTCAGTGATGGGAAATCGGCAATCGCTGCCGCTATTACTGGCAAAGGTGTAGCAGCATCAGGCAGCGATACATTTGCACAGTTGGCAACAAAAGTAGTTCAAGTAAGTGAAGTGCGTTATCAAAGTATCGTACCTTCTATTTCTCCTACTAGTGGGACAGTGAATAAAGGCCAAACGGGTACAGTTACTACTTTAGCAACTTTTCAAAAGGGAACAAAAATAGTTAGTGTTGGCTCTATAAATGAAAGTTGGATACCATATATTTTTTCTGGAAGTTCAAATTTAAACGTAGGCTTTGGTTTTAAGGACGGGGCAGGGGAATTGTGGTATCACCCTGATTATGCTGAAGGTGGCGTCAGTGGTAGGACATATTTCAACCTTTTGCATATGGAATGTGACTTTGTTACAGGAATTTTATATTCTCAGTATTTTAAATCCGACTCACCGATCTCAGCTAAGGAAACTTTATCTTGGAAATTTGCACAAAGCACAATGCCTTCTAATTTTAACATTAATGTTGGCCCCATCAGTCTAGTTGTATGTGTGTCGTATAACAATGTTTTTTCTTCGGGTGGTTATCAATATAGGTTTCAAAATTCACGTATTCTCTCAGTATAAGAAGCATAACTCAGAAGCTCATTTATTTAAAGTCAAAGGAGGTGAAGCCATGGAACGATGGGACACCCTATGGAAATGGGGGATTGCGCTGATGAGCAGCTCGGCAAACTATTTTTTCGGAGGTTGGTCAGGGGTGCTCGGCGTACTGCTAGTCTTTGTCATTCTCGATTACCTAACAGGGATAGCGGCAGCGGGAATGACAGGCAAGCTTGAAAGTAATATTGGATTGTTTGGCATCGCCCGAAAGGTATTTATATTTGCAATGGTATCGGTGGCTCATCTGGTGGACGGTGTTCTGGGGGACGGACATTTGTTCAGGGATGCGGTCGCCTTTTTTTATATCGCAAATGAGTTGTTGTCCATTATTGAAAATGGGGGCAAGCTGGGCGCTCCGATTCCGCCAGTCATTCGGCAGGCGATTCAAGTGCTTAAAGGAAAGGCGGGGGAAGATACAATCTCTAATCCCTTGCCATATACTTCTCCGTCGCAGGCTGATACCAAAAGTGGAAGTGATCGCCCATCAGAAAATGAACAGTCCAGCGAAAAGTCCGCAGCTCAAGAGAATTCCGATTTTAAGAAAAGCAGCTAAAGGTCTCAGCTAGAACCATCTGAATGAGTTCGATTTCGATTTAATATAGACGGCTTAGTTTGCTACTCAAACTTTATGTTAAGAACACACACGGGACGAAATGGCTAAGCAGAGCAGTGCAACAATGAGAAAAGCACCCGTTATGGGTGCTTTCTTTACTTTCAGCTATCACTCTAATGCATCTTTAATCCTTGATACACTGTGATCTCACACGACTCAAGCTACATACTGGTCTACAGACTACTTTTTAAGTTTGATCATAAGGTTTAAGTAGTATTTGAGCTGTTCCCAATAAGAGTTTTCTTTCATAAGGCTAGCTCGGTATTCCGAGTCATATAACGGACAACAAGGGACACGCACACAAGCAACCCTTAACCCGTCCGCATTAACTATATACAAAAGGCAATTTGCCGCATAAAGGGTGTGAGAATTTTGCAAAATAGAACCTCGGGCAACACGCAGGGCATTGATGTCTCCAGGTACCAGGGCAATATCGACTGGGCCAAGGTGAAGGCAAGCGGCATGACCTTTGTGTTTATCAAAGCAACCGAAGGGCGAACCTATATCGATCCGAATTTTCAGAAAAATGTAACCGGTGCGCTGGCGGCGGGCATGATGGTCGGAACCTATCATTTCTTCCGCGGAACGTCTGTCGAGATTGCGAAGGCTGAAGCAGCGCATTATGCCAATACGCTGGATAAAATCGGGGGAGCCAAAGCCCTACAGTTGCCACCGGTTATGGATTACGAGAACAATCCCGGCAATCTGAGCAGAGCGCAGATGAATACGGTAGCCCAAGCCTTTTTAACAGAATTGCAGCGTCTGACAGGTGTGAAACCGATCCTATATACAGGCAACTCGTTTGCTGCCAATTTCGATACTTCGTTGAGTTCCTACGATCTATGGATCGCGCGATACAGCAATACACGTGTGCCTGATGAACAGCCGGCGTGGAAGCGCTGGACGTTCTGGCAATATACAGACTCCGGCAAGGTGAACGGGATCAGCGGCAACGTGGATATGAATGAATTCGAGGGGAGCGCGGCACAGCTCCGTGCCAGATATGCAGCGGTTGCTCCAACCCCGAATCCGACTAATCCTGGTAATCCGTCGAACCCAACAGAGCCATCAAACCCGAATCCACCAACTGTACCACCGAAAGGGGGCGAACCGATGACAGCCGAAGAGAAAGCCGCATTTGATGCGCTAAAAGTACAGGTCGACCGTTTGCAGGCAAGACAGCAGATGGAAGTACCCGTCTGGGCGAAAGCTGCTGTAGATGCCGCACTGGCCTATGATAGCAAAAATCCGCTGTTTAGTATTGATAACGGAGCGAGCTACGATTTTTATCGTTTTATTACCGTGATGCACCGTAGAGGTTTGTTTAAAAAGTAATTTAATCAGCCGGTTTTAGAATAGAACAGATCTGAATATGTGGAGAAAATAAGCAAGGAACATGGGCGGTTATTGTCGAGCCGTGTTCCTTTTTTGTATATAATGTCATCATTGCTGACGCGTTTGATAAAGTTGAAGACGTATGTATGTAAATCCCTTGTCTAATTGGTAAATCTGATGTAAAGTGAGTTACACGAAAATGTTTTTCACCACGATTTAATACATAAACCTCCTCATCATGACAAAACCATAACATGGAAAGTTATCGTAGCGTCGTTCCGTTCTGTTCTATTCTTTCTTTCTTTTTCTACTCGTGATTCTACCTGTCAGCCTGACACCTCATGAAAATGCTGAACCAACAACCCATGTCTAATGTGTTTGATCCATGTTTTTATTAGGATCTGAATAATTGCCAGCTCTTCATCGTTATGGTCCTTAATTACATATGCATCCGTATGCGGTTATCTCGACATGTCTATTTCAAGTAGACGATCTCTTTTACTCTGCCAAGAGTGATAGCTGGTGCTTATTGACCTTGGTTCAAATAAATCGTTCATCCTGTAATGACATGACGTAGACTCCAGCGCTGTGCATCCGAGTTGTTCTTTTGTCTGTTCACCTACAAGATCTCACTCCGTTACTAAACCAGTCTCAAAACTTCTCAAATCTCAATGTAGGTATCAGAGGCATACAAAGCCTTTAATAGATGATACAAGTATTTGTAAATCTCCCTTGTTAAGAAATTACCTGATGACTGCCTAGCACCACCACCACCACATCATCGCACACACGGCCAGAGGTACCGTTTTTCGGCGCAAGTATCACACACATTATGAGACAGGAAGGGTGTTGTACGTATGCGAATGAGAAAAAAATGGATGTCCGGTTTACTGACTTTGGCACTGAGTACTGTACTTGTGTTATCTGGTTGCTCCAGCAACAAGGAAGGCGGGGAAGGTACGCCGACACCTGCGGAAGGTAATGACCCACCAACAGAGGCAGCTGCTCAGGATACGATGATCATGGGACGCGGCGGAGACTCCGTTGCGCTGGATCCCTCAATTGTGACGGATGGGGAATCGCTCAAGATTGGACATCAGGTATTTGATTCGCTTTTAGATTACAAGGAGGGTGAGACCGAAGTGGTCCCGGCACTGGCTGAGAGCTGGGAAATATCCGCGGACGGGCTCAAGTATGTGTTCAAGCTGAAATCCGGGGTGAAGTTCCATGATGGAACTGACTTTAACGCGGATGCCGTTGTGTTCAATTTCAAACGCTGGAGTGATCCCGCAAGTGAATATAAATTCGAAGGCGATTCCTTCGATTATTACGATTCCATGTTTGGTCCTGAGGACGCGCGTGTGATCAAGGAAGTGAAGGCGCTTGATGAAGCAACGGTTGAATTCACCCTGAACCAGCCACAAGCCCCGTTTCTGCAAAATATTGCAATGACCCCGTTTGGCATAGGCAGCCCGGCGGCGATTCAGGAGAAGAAAGAAAACTTCAAGAGTGAGCCTGTAGGCACTGGCCCATTTGTATTCAAAGAGTGGAAGCGGAACGACTCGATCACGCTGGAGAAAAATGCAGCCTACTGGAAGGAAGGTTTACCGAAGCTGAACAAGGTGATCGTGCGCTCCATCCCGGATAACACCGCTCGTTTCAATGCATTACAAAATGGCGAGATAGATATCATGGAAGACCTGAACCCGGATGATCTGAGCATTCTGGAGAGCAAAAGCGAGCTGCAGAAGATCGAACGTCCACCGTTCAACGTGGCGTATATCGGTTTTAATTTTAAGAAAAAACCTTTTGATAACGTGAAAGTCAGACAAGCCCTCAATCATGCCGTGAACAAACAAGCTATCATCGATGCCTTCTTTGCCGGACAGGCGAAGCCTGCGGTGAACCCGATGCCGCCAACGCTGTGGGGTTACAACGATGAGATTGAAGATTATGCCTATGATCTGGAAAAAGCAAAAGCATTACTGACCGAAGCCGGTTTCCCTGACGGATTACCTGATCCGGTTACGTTTTATGCGATGCCGGTATCCCGTCCGTACATGCCAGACGGCAAGAAGGTAGCAGAGGCGATTCAGGCGGATTTTGAGAAAATTGGTGTCAAAACCACCATCGAATCCCCCGAGTGGGCCACATATCTGGAAGATTCTAAAGTTGGAGAGAAGGACGATCTCTACATGCTCGGCTGGACAGGAGACAACGGTGATCCGGACAACTTCCTGTATACGCTTTTGGACAAAGACGCCATCCCGAGCAACAATCGTAGTTACTACGTAAACGAGGAACTGCACACACTGCTTACGAAAGCACAGACAGAGACGGATCAGGACAAACGTGCCGAACTGTACAAACAGGCTCAGGTCATCATCAAGGAAGATGCGCCTTGGATTCCGCTTGTGCACACCACACCGATTCTGGCGGGGAAAGCCAACCTGAAAGGTTTTGTAACGTCTCCGCTGGGAAGCGAGTCGTATGCAAACGTGTATTTTGAATAAATCTTTCGAATGAATGTAAATTAACGCAAGTGTTAATACAAAGCTATGCGCTGGCGGACATGCAATGCTTATTAGATTCTACATCCGGGTAGTGACGGGCCAAAGCATACGTGTTCACCAGCGCTATTTCTATTATTTCGCCTAATATGAAATCATGCGGATGAACCCTTTAGGGCAGGTGATCTGGAAGTGAATAGCTATATTGTCAAACGTGTGTTGGTACTGCTGCCCGTTTTGCTGGGCATGACGTTGATCGTATTTTCCATCATCCATGCGATACCCGGTGATCCGGCCGAGACGATTCTGGGGCAAAAAGCAACCGAACAATCCAAGCAGGCTCTAAGGGACCAACTTGGACTTGATAAACCTTGGTTTCAGCAATACTTTGCCTATTTGGGCGATTTGTTAAAAGGGGATTTGGGCACATCCATTCGCACGAAGGTGCCTATTGCCCAGGAAATTGGTCCTTATCTGACAGCAACGCTTGAACTCACGCTGGCAAGTATGTTGTTTGCTGTCATTATTGGCGTGAATGCAGGGATTGTTAGTGCATGGAAGCACAACTCCTGGTTTGATTACTGCTGTATGGTGGTTGCACTTGTGGGTGTATCGATGCCCATCTTCTGGCTTGGATTGATGGAACAATGGCTGTTTGCCAACAAACTGCAATGGTTGCCGTCCATTGGACGGATGAACGCGCGTGATCCGGTCGATGCGGTTACAGGTCTGTATGTGCTGGACACGATGCTCGCAGGGCGCTGGGATCAGCTATGGACGGTGACCAAACATCTGATTCTGCCAAGTGTGGCGCTGGGCACGATTCCGATGGCCGTTATTGCACGGATGACCCGTTCCAGCATGCTTGAAGTGATGAGTTCGGATTATATCCGTACCGCCAAGGCGAAAGGATTGGGGCCGTTTTTTGTCGTATACGGACATGCGCTGAAAAATGCATTTATCCCTGTGCTGACCGTCATCGGGATTCAGACCGGGTCGCTGCTGGGTGGTGCGGTGCTGACGGAAACCATTTTTGCCTGGCCGGGTGTAGGGCGTTATATATATGAGGCTATTAGTTCGCGGGACTATCCTGTGATTCAGAGTGGAATCCTGATCGTGGCTTTCTTTTTCGTGGTCATCAACCTGATTGTAGATCTGCTCTATGCTGTGTTTGATCCGAGAATCAGTTATAAGTAGGAAGTTGAATTTACGGGAAGAAGCTCATCTGCAGGCAAACCGCTTCAAGTAAGCAACCTCTACAATACTTAGTTCAGCTTATTTAAGTTCAGCAAAGGAGAACATGTATGGCCAAATTGTCAACCAATACCGGACAAGCCGTTGACGCTATGAACGTAAGCAGATCCGGACCTTGGCGTGAGGCGTGGAGGACGTTTCGAGGGAATCGGCTTGCTTTGGCAGGTCTGATCATCATTGTTTTTTTCGTCACACTGGCCTTTCTTGCACCTTATGTTGCGCCCTATGATTACAAAGAGCAGGTGTTGCAGGATCGGCTTCAAGCCCCTTCGGCGGAACACTGGTTCGGGACGGACGATCTAGGACGGGATGTGTTCTCCCGGGTAATTCATGGAGCACGAATCTCGTTGTGGGTTGGATTTTTCTCGGTCATTGGCTCCATTATTGTTGGAGCCCTGCTGGGACTGGTTGCCGGGTTCTATGGAAAATGGGCTGATATGCTTATATCGCGTCTGTTTGATATTTTGCTGGCGTTTCCGGGCATTTTGCTAGCGATTGCGATTGTTGCCATTCTGGGCCCATCCTTGCAGAATGCGTTGCTCGCCATTGCAATCGTGAATATTCCAACGTATGGACGGTTGGTGCGGTCACGGGTGCTCAGCTTACGACAGGAAGAATTTATTACATCGGCAAGGACGCTGGGAGCCGGGAACGGGCGCATTTTGTTCCGACACATTTTACCCAATAGCCTTACGCCGCTCATTGTACAAGGGACACTCGGGATAGGTACTGCGATCATTGAGGCGGCAGCTCTCGGATTTCTGGGCATGGGTGCACAGCCCCCAGATCCGGAGTGGGGGAAAATGCTGTCGGATTCCCGTCAGTATATCCAAAAAGCGCCGTGGACGCTTATTTTTCCCGGTCTGTCCATCATGCTGACGGTACTCGGTTTCAACCTGATGGGCGATGGGCTGCGTGACACCCTTGATCCAAAGATGGTGAAAAAGTAGAGTAGTTATTGCGGTACCAAATGCTTTGCTCTGCTGTTCTGTCAGGTCTCTAATTTCACCACGCCGTCCCGAGCTTTAATTCGAGGCGGTTTTTGTTTTTTGTGTTGCTGGAGCGAGTACGTTACACTGAGATAGGGCATGTGGTTCGGTCTGACTGCCGTCAAGCAGTGAAGCACCGTGCGCTGGGAACTGGGTGGAGATGAAAGGTCATTCACACGGAGCTAAGGCATCTTTTTGCTAATTAAAATCTATGATTTTGTTAAAATAAGCCTCTTCGTATTGACACCCAATTTTCCCATATGTTATATAAAAAGAAGGGTTTAGCACTCTGGTCATCCGAGTGCTAACAGAGCAACGAATACACACCACTACATATGGAATGGTGCTGTCGAAAATATGGCTATGCTGTGCAACCATTCGTAAACGGATGTTTACCTTGCAGATCAGCTTGCCTTTATTTTTCAAACAGATCATTCGATACCCAAATTTGAGAGGAGCATTCCATTCATGGCGATTAAAAAAGAATTTCAAGCGGAATCCAAACGTTTGCTGGATATGATGATCAACTCCATTTACACACAGAAAGAAATTTTCCTCAGAGAGCTGATCTCCAACTCCAGTGACGCCATCGACAAAATATATTACAGAGCATTGACGGACGACACGCTCGTTTTCAACAAAGAGGACTATTATATCAAGCTTACGATTGACAAGGAAAACCGCACACTTACCCTTACCGATACTGGTATTGGTATGACGCAGGAAGAGCTGGAGAACAATCTGGGCGTTATCGCGAAGAGTGGTTCACTGGCGTTCAAAAAAGAAAACGAAGCCAAAGACGGCCATAACATTATCGGCCAATTCGGGGTTGGTTTCTACTCCGCGTTTATGGTGGCGGACAAGCTGACGGTAACGAGTAAAACGCTGGGCAGTAACGAAGCTTGGAAATGGGAATCCGAAGGTGCGGATGGGTATACCATTACACCTGCTGAGAAAGATACGGTGGGTACAGAGATCGTACTGACGATCAAAGAAAACACCGAAGAAGATTCGTATGACGAATTTTTGGAAGAGTACCGCCTGAGATCCATCATCAAGAAATACTCCGACTTCATTCGCTACCCGATCAAGATGGATGTGACGAATCACCGTCCGAAGGAAGGTGAGGAGAACGAGTTTGAGGAGTACAAGGAAGAACAAACCGTGAACAGCATGGTGCCGATCTGGCGCAAAAACAAAAGTGAACTGACCGAAGAAGACTATACCAACTTCTATATGGAGAAAAGGTACGGTTTTGACAAACCGCTCAAACACTTGCACATTAGCGCGGATGGAGCGGTGGTGTACAATGCAATCCTGTTTATCCCGGAGAATACGCCGTTTGACTATTACACCAAAGAGTATGAAAAAGGTCTGGAGCTATACTCCAACGGCGTATTGATCATGGATAAGTGCGGCGATTTGTTGCCGGATTACTTCGGTTTTGTTAAAGGTATGGTGGATTCCGAGGATCTGTCCCTGAACATCTCCCGCGAGATGCTGCAGCATGATCGTCAGCTCAGTCTGATTGCGAAGAACATCAAGAACAAAATCAAGAGCCAATTGCAAAGCCTGATGAAAGACGAGCGTGAGAACTACGAGAAGTTCTATCAAGCCTTTGGCCGTCAGTTGAAATATGGCGTGTATAGCGATTATGGCGCTAACAAGGATACGCTGCAGGATCTCCTGCTGTTCACGTCTTCCAAAGAGAGCAAGCTCGTAAGCCTGGACGAATACGTCTCCAGAATGCCGGAAGATCAGAAGTACATCTATTATGCTGCGGGTGAATCCATCAGCCGGATCGAGAAGCTGCCGCAGATCGAGGGTGTATTGGAAAAAGGGTACGAAGTGCTCTACTTCACCGACGATATCGATGAATTCGCGATCAAGATGATCATGAACTACAAGGAAAAAGAGTTCAAATCCATCTCCAGTGGTGACCTGGGTATCGAAGATAGCGCCGAAAAAGAAGAAACCGAAGCGCAGGACAATGACAACAAGGAATTGTTCGAAGCGATGCAAGCCCAGTTGGAAGGCAAAGTTAAAGCAGTAAAAGCCTCCAAACGTCTTCGCAGCCATCCGGTTTGTTTGTCCACGGAGGGTGAGTTGACGATTGAGATGGAGAAAGTGCTGAAAGCTATGCCGAACAGCGGCGATGTTCAAGCGGATAAAGTGCTGGAAATCAACGTGAACCATGATGTGTTCAAATCGTTGAAAGATGCTTTTGCACAGGATAAAGAAAAATTGAGCTTGTACACCAGCTTGCTGTATCACCAAGCTCTGTTGATTGAAGGTTTGCCGATTCAGGATCCAGTAGAGTTCACGAACGATATTTGCAAAGTGATGGTGTAAGTCTAGCTGTTATAAGCACAGTTTGAGGTTTGACCCGACAGGACGTAATGTGCCTGCCGGGTTTTCTTTTATATGGAGGTTACCATAGCTGTAAAAGTAGATCCTACCTAAGCGCATACCATGCCCTGTACAGTAACATAGACTTCTGAATTCTATGCACAGACGCTAGTCTTGCAGGGTATAATATATAGAGAGAAGACTGTGCATCATAAGTTGATGTAAGAAGAGGTGACATGACAGACGGATTTTGCTTTTCGAAACCGCAGATGTTGTGTATAATCACTCAAAATAGAGACAGTCGGCTAGGAGTGATCTACATGCAATGGCATGATCTGAGAGAACATAGACAATATCCTGAACTTACAAAGCTGGAGGGCTCTCGTGCAGCATACGAGCGGGACTACTCCAGATTGATTCATTCACCAACCTTCCGGAGACTGCAGGGTAAATCGCAAGTGTTTGGCGCAGGCACGGGGGATTATTATCGGACGCGTCTGACCCATTCCCTTGAAGTGGCACAGATTGCGCGAGAAGCGGCGAGAAGCCTGCTGCGGCATTACCCGGAGGTAGACTGGAGCCAGGCAGAGAATCCGGGCCTGATCATCGACTCGGAAGTCGTAGAATGTGCGGCGATTTCACATGATTTTGGTCATCCTCCTTTTGGACATAAAGGGGAAGAAGTGCTCGATGGCATTTTGGATGATCTGATTAACAGCGAGACTAAGAAAATCATGAAGAAAAGTCGTGCAGCCAAAGTTCCTAAGGCTGAATCCGATGTGCGAGCGGAACTCAAACGGAAATACGAGCATTTTGAAGGGAACGCACATAACTTCCGCCTCATTATGCATCTGGAAAAACGTGAAGATATCGACGGGCTGAACCTGTCGGATGCCGTCTTGCTAGGGATTAACAAGTATCCGTATCCGGGAACGGAAAGCAAGAAAGGCATGTACCAACATGAATGGCAGTACATTCGTGAGATTCGGGAGCGCTGGAACATCCCGGCAGGCAAGAAAACGCTCGAAGCGCAACTGATGGATCTCTGTGATGACATTGCGTATTCCGCACATGATCTGGAGGACGGCATCAAGGCAGGCAAAATCGAAGTGCACGAGCACTTCCTGCAAGACCAGCATGTCAACCGTCTCATCGTGGACAAAGTTACAACACTGGAGGATCTGTTCTGGAAGGGCTGGACAAGAGAGGCGATCTCGGAAAAAGTGGAAGAAGTCCTCGCATCGTTCCTGCGCATCTGGAATGAAAAAATGCCTTTCTGCGAGCATGATTACTCGCGCACTCGTCGTGAAGTGAAGGCCTACTGGGTCAGCCTGTTTGTGGGCAGTCTCGGTGTAATTAATGAAGGGGATTGGAAAAAGGTAACCTTCGTCCGTGAAGGCGTAGAAGACCTCGACATGCTGCGCACGGTGAGTGTGCTCAAGAGCTTTGCCTGGGTGACGATGATCCGGGATCTGCGCGTGCAGCGCTTGCAGAAACGTAGTGAGTGGATGATCAAGCGGTTATGGGATGCATTCCTTGATCCGGAAACGTCAAAATCTATTATTCCTTCCGATTGGCTACAGCGTTTTGAGAAGGATCAAGCCAAAGCGCAACCGATCTGGAATTGGGAACATATGGTGATTGATTATATTGCAGGAATGACGGATGCGTTTGCCGAGAAAATTTATAATGAGCTCTACGGCCTGAAGGTTGGTTCGATCTACGATCTCGATTAGAATGTATAGGCAAGAATACGGTGTATCGAAGAGAGAAGCTCTATATCAAACGGAAAGGCCAAGATATCAAAGGAGTTGTGAGGTGTGGCTGCAAACGTAAGTGAAAACTTTGGTGAGAGCGCTGGTGAAGGCACCGAAGTCAGTTCTGGAGAAAATTTCAGTCTGGGTGTGCTGGATCTTGTCCCCAAACTGAATGGTGTAACCGCTGAACAGGCTCTTCAGCAAGCAGTGCTTTTGGCTCAACAAGCTGAAGCATGGGGGTACACACGGTATTGGACGTCGGAGCATCATGATATGGCTGAGCTTGCTTCCGCTTCTCCTGAGGTATTGCTGTCACATATTGGTGCCAAGACGGATACCATTCTGCTTGGGTCGGGAGCCATTTTGCTTCCACATTACAGTCCGCTCAAGGTTGCGGAGTCGTTCCGTCTGTTGGCTACACTCTATCCGGGACGGATCGAGCTGGGATTAGGACGGGCTCCAGGTGGAGGGCCTCATGCCACGATGGCGCTCAGTGGCAATTATTTGCAGCATGTTTCAAATCTTCCGACCAAACTTGCTTCGCTAACCGAGTTGCTGGAAGACCGTTATACGTACGAGGATGTTGCGGTTACAGCTCGTCCAATTCCAGAGACTCCATTATCGCTATGGATGCTGGGCACCAACGTCAAAAGTGCAACGTATGCCGCACAGTATGGAATGGGTTATGTATTCGGTCAATTCATGAGTGATTCGGATGGAGTGGAGGCTGTACAGCGTTATCGGGACGAATTCGTGCCAAGTGCCAGGCTGAAGGAACCTGAAGTGATGGTAGCCGTAAGTGTGATGTGTGCGGCGTCTGACAGGGATGCGTTAATCTGGAGCCAAGAGAAGCAAGAAGGGCGGCATATTATCGGTACACCTGAGAGAGTATGGCAGCAGATTCGGCAGGTAGGACAAAGACTGAATACGAACAGAATACTTGTGGCAACGGCTGGCCCTGATTATGAACGCAGGCTGGAATCCTACCGTTTGCTGGCTGAGACTTCGTTCAAAAGCGCTGAATAGTTTTTTGGAAAAGGGATGGAACTAGAGCAAGTTGAATGTCGAACTTAATTGAACTGAAACTAATTAGTTGTTAGGTGATGTTAGGTTAACTATGAGCTGCCGATCAGAAGGCTTCGGATGATGCAGCTCCTTTTTGGTTCGAAAAATTTCAACAAAAATTTTATGAGTTAAAGCGTTTACTGACAAAAGAATGCTATAATACTTTACGGCTATTATTCAGATATAATAGAGAAGAGTGTACTTTGCAAGGGCCAATAGATAGGTTTAATTGCGAGAAAAGCACTAAATTGTAGATGTGGCGAAAGTTGCCATGAGGGGGAAATCATATGTTCAGCAGATTTAAAATTAAGAGTATCGGTCTGCGTATCAGCATCGCGTTTTACTTGTTAATCCTCTGTTTAATCATTTTAAGCGTGACCATTATTGGCCGAATGAATTCAATTGAGACGAACACCAATGATATTACAGGTAACTGGATGCCTTCCATCCAGAAGATCAACCATCTAAATTATTCAACAGAACATGTATTGTCACTCAGTTATCGTTACTTTGACGCTGAAGCAGCGGACAAGTCCAAACTTAATGAAGCGCGTACGAAATATATTCGTGAAACCGCTCAGACTATTACAATCTACGATAAACAGAACAAGTCAGCAGAAGAGAATGAGCACTGGACATCGTTTAAGAGCAAATGGGAAGCCTATCTCAAATTTAATGCTCAAGCCATTCGAGTCAGTGACGAAGGAGATACCCAGCTTGCCAAAGAAGTAGCTGCCAAAGGCTCAGCTTCCTTTGATCTGATGCAGGTAGATTTGGAGTATCTCGTCAATTACAACCAGAAGCAATCCGATATTTCGGCAGCCCAAACGCTTCGTTCCGTTCAAGATGGCAGGTTGTCTGTGCTTATAGGTGTGCTTGTTATGATTATCATAACGGCTATATTTATTCCGATCATTCGTACACAGGTGGTCAAACCGCTGCTTCGTGTCATCAGTGCTGTTAAATTGATCGCGGAAGGTCAATTGAACGTACAGGATGTACATACCAAGCATGAAGATGAAGTAGGTGCCTTGGCCAAAGCGGTCAATGAGATGAAAGGTAACCTGACTTCCATGGTGGTGAATGTAAGGCGTGTAGCTGAATCGGTGAATCGTCAGAGTAGCGAACTGGCCATCGCTTCGGAAGAAGTCAAGATCGGCAGTCAGCAAATCGCAATCACGATGGAGGAATCGGCTAAGGCAGCTGAGAGTCAGGCTCAGACCGCAGTGGAGTCAGCTCGTACCGTGGAAGAATTGAATGTTCATATTCAACAACATGCAGAGCAGGGGAATCAGCTTCGTTCGATGTCCAATCAAGTGTTGGAGCAAGGACAGACCGGACGCAAAGCGATGGAAGAATCCGTGCAACAGATGCAACAGATTGCCAGCGCAGTGTCTTCCTCAATGAGCAAAATGGAGCAGTTGAACCGCAAAAATGAAGACATTTCCAAACTGGTTCTGGTCATTCATGATATCGCTCGTCAAACCAATTTGTTGGCGTTGAATGCTTCGATAGAGGCGGCACGGGCAGGAGAGAGTGGACGCGGTTTTGCCGTTGTCGCATCCGAGGTTCGGAAGTTGTCTGAAGCCGTACAGGCATCTGTTGAAGAAATTACGACGATCACGCAAGATATTCAGCAGGATTCTCAAAGAGTAGTTAATGAACTGCGAGTAGGTGTTCAGGAGACAGAACTTGGGCAGGAGCATGTGCTCACGTCAGGGGAGTTGTTCAGAACCATCAACACATCCGTAGAAGGCATGGTGGGGGTAATCGGCACGATGTCGGAAGGACTTTCAGGGATGGAAGAGAGCAGTGGTCGTATGAATGATTTCAGTCAGCAGATTTCTGCGGTGTCTGAACAATCGGCGGCTAGTGTCGAGGAAGTATCTGCTTCTGCAGAGGAACAGGTGAGTTCTATGGAGACCATCAGCAGTAACATTCAAACGTTGAAAGAACTGTCGGACGACCTGCTCATATCGATCGAAAAGTTAAAAGTATAACCCGTTCTTTATAATAGAAGAAACAGGGTAAAACGATTGTTTGAATCAAGGTGATGTGAATCATGGAAATTCAATTTTAGGACCTGGTCATAAAGAACGAAAATAAGGGAATCCCAGTGATGGGGTCCCTTATTTTTTTGCTGATTTGGTAACAATGACTGCATGATTTCCCCACTTGGTTGCCTCTTGGCCTAACTTTGGGTACGATTTAAAGTAGATGTAGAAATGAGGTGAATTATGGCGGAAACGAAATATGTGTACACCTTTGCCTGTCATGAAAACGAACGTGAGTTATGTCAGTTAGAACTGAGCACATTGCTTAAGCCAGCTTCAGAAATACGTAGTGACAGCGGCTCTTATGTCAGGTCTGAGCGAAGGATTCCACCGGGTAGAAGTCCGTTTATTCATGGGCGGCTGGATATATTGGGGGAGAGTGACTCAGTTGCCGAACTGCTCCCTATAGCTCGCGAGATTCGTTTGCAGCAAGATGAGACCTTCAAGGTAGTTTGTCTGAAAGCAGGGGATCATCCGCCTGATTATGCTCAGGCACGGAAGTTGGAAAAGGAAATCGGGATGTGCATCCATGGAACGGTACAGATGAAGCAGCCTAAAGTGACTTTCGGACTAATCCAAACTGGACAAAAATGGATCTTCGGTCAGTGGACAAATTCGGATAAATCGTGGCAAGTACATCAACGGAAGCCACAAAACTACTCCACGGGATTTGGTGTCACTTTAGCAAGAGCATTGGTGAATATTGCTGTTCCAGAATTGGAAAATCATCGTTTGCTGGATCCTTGTTGCGGAATGGGCACAGTTGTCATAGAAGCTCTATCGATGGGGATTGATACAAGAGGCAATGATTTGAATGCACTTGCGGTTCGCGGGGCTCGAGTTAATTTACCCCATTTCGGATATGATGCAAATCGAATTACTTTGGGAGATATGAGGGATTTAGAGGGGGAATATGATTCGGCAATATTCGACATGCCTTATAATCTTTGTTCGGTTCTTCCCGATCATGAACAGCGGCTGATGCTCATGAAGTTACGCGAGTTATGCAAACGAGCTGCCATTGTTTCCACAGAGTGGGTGCAGGAGCAGTTGCTCGAATCTGGCTGGGTGATAGAACATTACATCACTGTGCGTAAAGGTGCATTTGTACGCCATGTTTGGGTGTGCAGTTGATCACTTGGATAGGTATGTAATTATTCAATAGAGTGCATAATAAATACTCCACGAAGGAAGAAGAATTCCTTGTGGAGTAATTTTTTTAATGATTTGGTTCGAAGGTTATACGTCATTTTCAACATGTTGCATGGGAACGGGTGTTTGTGTTAATATTTATGACTATAATCGACAAGGTTGAGCGGAAGCGTTTTTCCGGCAACGTAAGCCTCCAGATTTTTGATGAAAATATCGAGAGCACGAGTGGTATATTGTTCGGTGCTTCCTGCAATGTGCGGTGTAATTAAGACATTATCCATGCCCCATAGCGGGTGGTCTGCCGGAAGAGGTTCCTCTTCGAACACATCCAGAGCAGCAAAGGCGATTTTGCCACTTTGCAGTGCAGCCAGCAACGCCTCCGTGTTGACGCTGGGGCCGCGACCTACATTGACAAAACAGGCATCGTTCTTAAAATGATTAAATGCATCCTGATCATAAATATGGCGTGTTTCATCGGTTAACGGCAAAATGTTAATTACATAGTCACCCTGGCTTAGAGCTTCATGCAGTCCAGACATATCATACATATGGTCGACATTAGGCACGTCTTTTCCAGAGCGTCGTACTCCGACCGTGCGCATGCCTAACGCTTTCAGTACACGAGCTGTTTCTGTTCCGATCTCGCCGACTCCAACGATAACCGCAGTTTTTCCATGCAGCTCTGGCAGCGCTTTTCCGGGATTTTTCCATTCTGCCTGCTGCTGGTACAACATAGCTTGTCTTAACCAGCGGCTATGGGATAACATCATGCCCAGAATGATCTCTGTGATTGGAATGGCATGAACACCATTGGCGCTGGTAACCTGAATATTTTTATGTTGCAGCTCCGCAAATGGGAGGTTGTCTACACCGGCTGACCAGACTTGAATCCATTTTAATGGGCTGTCCTGATGCAGAGTGTGTTCCCTTACAAGAGGGGACCAGCCCAGTATAATTTCGGCATCTTTTAAGTCAGCCGGGTCCAAATCTTTGGCTTTACCTACTTTGATGGTATAACCTGGTGCAACCTGAAGAATTTGGTGCTGCTGTTCTTGGGATAATGATGGAAAACATACGATTTTGCCCATAATGTGTGTGCCTCCTGAGATCGATGAATTAGTCTTGTCAAGTGTATCAGATTCAGTACATGATGTGCATAAATATGGAAAATGCAGGAATGAAGTCTGATATGCAAAATCCTTATTGTGTGTCACTCTATATTTACCCAGGTTGAAATGATATGCATAGTTATGGAATAATAGAGCGAACTTTAGAGAGGTGTATGCAATGGATACCCATAAACTTCAAGAACATGCATCCAGACGGGAACGTCTGTTTATTGCAGTGCGTCTGCCTGAATCTGTCCAGCAGTTTCTTCATATGCAGACACAGCTAATACGAAACAAGTTTGATTTTCGCAAATGGACAGACCACAGGGATTATCACATCACTTTGCAATTTTTGGGAGATACATTGATGAGTGATGTCGGTCATCTTCGCATAGCTCTGCACGCCGTAGCTGCTGATTTCCAATCGTTTGACCTGCAACTTTCTGATTGGGGAACGTTTGGTCTGGAGAAAACGCCGAAAGTTCTTTGGAGGGGTGTTAACGGAGATATAGAGCGATTACACCTTTTGCAGAAACATATTGTAGAGGCAACCAAAAGTTTAGGATTTGAAGCCGAATTAAGACCGTATCACCCACATGTTACTGTAGCTAGAAAATATCTCGGATATCTTCCTGGTATGGATGATCATGGGATTACTCAAGTTGTTACAGAACATGTTTCTCATGGGAATTCATGGTCTGTAGAAGGTTTTGTACTTTATGTGACAAGGCTTGGACAAACGCCAATGTATGAGACGGTGGATACGTTCTCATTTTCCTGAAAAACTTTTTAATACCATAAACTCACATTGACATTGTGTTTATCCCTATGTAATATTAGCCAACGTTATTCAAATTCTTTTTTTTTGGTTACTAAGATTAGGGAATTGTTTCGATAGGAGGAATCTTCGAATGGAAATTATAAGCAAGAATCGTTGGGTGGCACCGATGTTATCTGTGCTGCTTGTATGTATAGTGGGGGTAAATGTCGTTCAAGCGACGGGGAAGTGGAATGAAGCGAGTGATAGTAAACAAATGACAGAGCTTGCGTCTTCGGCGCATGATAACCCATCTTTGCCGCAAGATCAGAGGCGAATGATGGAAGATGGGACAAGTCTATCTACTGACACGTCTGTGCAATCCGCAACATGGACGAATGCACTGCCGGCCAAAAACTGGCTTGTGACTGCTCAGGAAAAGCAGGAGCAAAAGGAAGCCGCGGCTAAACAAAAAGCGCAAGCTATAGCTCAAGCTAAAGCCCAAAAAGAAGCTGCTCTGAAACTGGCTAAATTACAAAACGCCAAAGCGACAGCTGCAATGACAACTCCCCCCCAAAAACTTTACTTTACGCGGACCGAACTTCTGAATCAGGAAGATGCGAAACTCGCAACCTGGTCTTACAGTGTGTCCGATAAAGAACTGCATCTGCTGCAAAAAATCGTCATGGCAGAGGCGGAAGGTGAACCGTACAAAGGCAAAGTGGCAGTTGCCAATGTTGTCTTAAACCGGCTGCGGTCAGCCAATTTTCCCGATACCATTTACAAGGTGATCCATCAGAAATCACAGTTTAGTCCTGTGGCGAATGGACGTCTGAAACGGGTAACCCCGAATGAAGACAGCGTTAAAGCAGTCAATGCTGCACTGAACGGACAGAAGGAAGTCTCTGATGATACGTATTATTTCTTATCATTGACGCTTGCTGACGATCTGACAGTGGCCCGCACGAAGAAAGAAGTAAAAACGATCGGTCATCATACTTTTTACAAGTAAAAGACCCTAAAATTCTGCAAACAGGCAGGGTAGTTAACTATGTGAGCATCGCATATGCCCTGAAAAATCTGGAAAGCAGTTTTATTTCGTCGTTTTCAAGTGAATCTTTATCTGTAATTTACCCAGTTTTTTGGTAGAACATACGACGAAATGCAATAAAAATTAAAAAGGTTCCCCTTCCTTTTACGAAGGGGAACCTTTTTTGTGTTTTCTTTTCGTTTAACCTTTTGATTGAATGTGCAATGTCTATCACGTTCTCAGAACGCCTGTAATGCATCTTAGAGACGTCTTAGAGGCAATCTGGTACCAGACAAGGGTCTGTTAGTAATCCCCGCTGAAAAGCGCTCTACAGACGTAGTTGTAACTTCTGTTGTTGCGGGAAACAGTAAATCATGTACAGCTTGAGCGCAGCAGGCTGGATCATAAGGCAAAGAATGTCCGGATTTGGCCTTCGTGTTCTCAGAGCGATTCGCCTGATTGGACTGAAGTTCAGATAGCTCCCGGAATCGATCGGTTATGACTTCTGAAGAATGAATGATCTGTCCATATCCGGCTTGTACAAAGTATTCACAGTTCTCCTCTTCCTGTCCTGGAAGCGGGGGGATAAATAACATGGGGAGACCTTTGGCCATAGCCTCGGTGCATGTCATGCCTCCTGGTTTAGTGATTAGTACATCCGAAACATCCATGAGTTTGCTAACTTCCTTTGTGTATCCC
Organism: Paenibacillus sp. TSA_86.1; assembly: GCF_052691815.1. Lineage (NCBI taxonomy): Bacteria > Bacillati > Bacillota > Bacilli > Caryophanales > Paenibacillaceae > Paenibacillus > Paenibacillus sp. TSA_86.1. The sequence goes on from NZ_JBQZGE010000001.1 coordinate 331,299, forward strand.
AGAATACGTATATTCGGATGCTGGAAACATGGAATTTCTTTCATTTTGTCAATCATCTTCTGATTACTTCCGAGACAGAAGATTAACTGTACTCGATCTGCCCAGGATGCGAGAGCTTTCATATCTTCCTCGTCAAAAGAAAGGCCCCAGCCGCCTCCCATAAGCAGGGCTGTCGGCATATTTTGCAGTCCCATCTCTTCTCTGAGCTTTACTTTATCCCCAGCTTCCCAGAAATCAGGATGAACAGGTATGCCTGTAATTTGAATCTGTGAGGCAGGAACGCCTCTAATCTCAAGCAAGGCCTTAACCTGAGGAGTAGAAACCAGATATTTGTTAACCTCAGGGTTGATCCACGTTCCGTGCACATCATAATCGGTAATTAACGTATAGAGCGGGATATTCAGACCTTGACGTTTAAGTCTGGAAATTACCGCATTCGGAAATGGATGAGTGCAAATCACGATGTCCGGCTTCAACTGGGATACAACCTGCGCCGTTTGTGTGTAGAAAATACGGTGCAACGCCAGTTTGGTTAAGCCGTTTAATGATTTGTTGTACTGTGTGCGGTACAACAGGCTGACAAGTTTGGGTTGAACCGATAGTGTCTTTCGATATGCAGAAAAGATCAGCGGAGCTACGGTCGGGTTTAAAAATTTTCCAAGTTCAATAACACGGCTATGAACTTGAGGACTGACTTTTTTGATGCCGTGTGCCAGGGCATGAGCCGCCTGTGTATGACCAGTACCGAATCCTTCTGATAATAAGAGCACTCTTGGTTTTCGCATGAGTTCACCTTTATTCATAAGTTTAAGTTAAAATTAAAATTTAATTGAAACAGTTTCTAAGTTTCAAATAGGACAGTTTTGCTAGGTTTCTTACTACATGAATATACGGCAAAACACAGAATCATGTTTCATCCCCTCATATTTACACTGTATATTCTGTTTTGAGACCTCAAACTTCGGTTATGTGCGGATTGTTTGAGTCACCTTACACTATAGACGAGGATGCTGACAGTTTCCACTGCATTTCGGTTAAAAAATATTAATACATTTTTTATTGTTAGGCTTGCAATCTTATTTTCAAGATGATATTCTAGTTTTTGACCGAATGACCGTTTTGTATTTTTGGTCATTTCAAAGAGAGCGATAGAATCACTCGGCACATTTCCAAAGGAAAGAAGGAGGGGATAAAATGGCTCCGATCGACAGGAGACAGCAGGTCATTCATGCAGCCGCCCAGTCGTTTGCCATGTTTGGATACAAAGCGACTACGATGGACCAAGTGGCTAAGATCGCCAATGTAGGCAAGGGCACGATCTACACCTTTTTCAGAAACAAAGAAGAGCTGTTTGATCAGATTCTGGTGGAAGTTATTCATGAAATGAAAAATATTGCGCAGCGTGAAGTTCATCAGGAGAGTGCTTTTTTTGATAACCTGTTTCGCGTGCTGGATGCGCTTCTGGAATTCCGCCGTGATCATGAGTTGCTCGTTAAGTTGTCGCAGGAATTGAAGGATTTTGGAACATTGCAGGCCAGGGAGGGTCTGGAAAAGGTAGAGAAAGTGATTTCCGAATTTCTGGCTCGTGAACTGGAGAAGGCTAGGGATAACGGAGAGATACGTGATTGTGATCCGCAAGTTGTCGCTTTTATGATGATTCGATTGTATATTGCTTTGACCTCTGACTGGAGCAAGCATCATGAACCACTTAGTAAAGAAGCGATCAAGAACTACTTTCGTCTTTTCTTAATGGAAGGGATCGCAGCGATCAGCCCCGTTAAAGGTTTATAAAATAATCCATCGTTAAGGTTTAAGCATCACCCACTACCTATTAAATGGGCAGACTTTAATTATACAATGAACATTTCAGTAGTTGGTGGAAGGGAGAAAATGAAACTTGTCGGAGGACAAGTTTGTTTTTTGCTCTTGATTGACCATTTGAGAGAATTGGTCATTACGTATTTCGGGAAAAATTCCAGAGATTTTCAATCTGTTTTCATATTGGATATTCCTGCTGAGTAGCAGAGAGATTAAGGGGAGAAAATGACATGAAATCATTAAACGTGTTTTTCAAGGATTTGGGATCAGCCGTGAGAAACCCGAAGGTGTTGATCCCTGTAATTGCGATATTATTTATTCCGATCCTGTACAGCGGCATTTACCTGGCAGCTTACTGGGATCCTTATGGTCAAGTGAATAAACTGCCGGTAGCGGTAGTTAATTTGGATAAAGGAGCCGAACTGGAGGGGAAATCACTTCATGTCGGCAATGATCTCATCGATGAACTGAAGAAAAACGAAGATTTCAAATGGGACTTTGTCAGTGCCGCCCAGGCAAAGGACGGCATGCAAAGTGACAAGTATTACATGCAGATTACGATTCCGGAGAACTTCTCTTCTCAAGCGACAACATTGCTTGATGATAAGCCAGCACCGGCAAGCTTGATCTATGAGCCGAACGGTAATTACAACTTTGTGGGTGCCCAGATTGGTAAAACGGCCATGAAGGACTTGAAAGCCAAAGTTTCGGCTAAAGTTACAGAGTCTTATGCAGAGACACTCCTTGATAAGTTCTCCGAGGTGTCGACCGGCTTGACTGAAGCAGGAAACGGCGCGGGAGATTTGAAAAGCGGGGCTGGAAAACTCGATGACGGGGCAGTGAAGTTGAAGGATAATCTGGCTAAGCTTGCCTCCGGAACGTTGAAACTTCAGGATGGATTAGCTCCATTAAGTAATGGAGTTAATGCACTGCATAATGGAGCAGCAAAACTTGAAAATGGAACGACAAGTCTGGTTTCGGGTTTGCAACAACTTCATAATGCAGCTACGGGCCAGCTTCAAAGCGGTGCCGACCAGTTGAAAGACGGCAGTAACAAGCTGGCCGTGGGCCTCCAATCTTCATTGGACGGCACGAACAAGCTGCAAGCAGGTCTGCAATCATCCGAACAAGGCAGTGCGAAGCTGTCTGATGGTCTGCAATCGGCAGTCCAGGGCAGTGGAACATTGGCGACTGGCTTGCAATCCGCTGTGGATGGCAGTAGCAAAGTGGCCGATGGAGCACAGGGCGTAGCCGCCGGATTGAAACAGTTGGCTGCAAGTAACCCGGAACTGGCTGCAAGCGCAGATGTTCAGAAGCTGCTTGCCGCGAGTCAGGCTGTTGCTGACGGAAGTGCACAGCTGCATGAGAGCGAGCAGAAGCTGGCTCAAGGCGCGGATCAGCTTCACCAAGGGAATCAACAACTGGCTACTGGTGCAACTGAACTGCATGGAGGTCAACAGCAACTGCTTGCTGGTGCGACTCAACTGGTAGATGGACAAAAGCAGCTGCTTGCAGGTGCTGGACAGCTTAGTCAGGGTGGAGCAAAGCTCTCTGACGGCTTGCGACAATTCAGTAGCAAATTGGGTGAAGCAGCGACAGGCGGTACGCAACTGGCAGCTGGTGCGAAACAGCTAGGTACAGGTACGACTGCATTACAGACAGGTGTCGGTAAACTTAGCGGCGGTGTTTCATCCCTGGCTGACGGTTCCAAACAGCTGGGCGACGGAGCCGGTAAACTGGCTAATGGCCTTACAGAACTGAAAGACGGTTCTGGTGAACTGGCAACGAAGCTGAAAGATGCAGCTCAGAAAACATCCGAAGTGAAGAAAACAGATGAAGTTGTGAATATGTTTGCAGAACCGGTTAGCTCTTCCGAGAACAAGACGGAGAGCGTGAGCAATTACGGAACAGGCATGACACCATTTTTCCTGTCCATCGGTCTGTTCGTAGGTTCATTGATCTCCACAATTGTTCTGAAAATGCGTGAAACATCCGTATCTGGGGCAACAGGCTGGAATCGTTTTGTAAGCCGCACGCTGGTGTTTGGTTCGGTTAGCATCTTCCAGTCGGTTATTTTAGCGAGCTTTATGCTTTACGGGCTCGGACTGGAGACGCACAGCGCAGGACTATTCTATCTGTTTACCATTATAACGGGGCTGACCTTTATGCTGATCGTTCAGGCTCTCGTGACTTGGCTCGATCTGCCTGGACGTTATGTGATTATCTTGCTTCTGGTCTTCCAACTGGCAGCGAGTGCAGGAACATTCCCGATTGAACTTATTCCTTCATGGCTCCAGGCGATTAGTCAGTGGCTGCCAATGACACATAGCATTGTGGGCCTCAGAGCTGTCGTATCCAGCGGTAATTTTGATGTCATGTGGCATCAGGCGGAAATCCTTAGCATCTATGCAGCTGTATCTGTTCTGCTGACGCTGACGTACTTCCTTCTGAGCGGCCGACGTACAAAGAAAGATGCCGAGGTAGCAGAAAACGGTCAGCCTTTGACTGTATAATTTAAGAGACATAAACGAGAATTTTATATTATTTCGCAAAAAAAGTTAAAGCATAAGTATCGAAATTATGCAATATAGTAGTCAAATAGTGCAAATGGCCTGCAGCTGGAAAAATAGCTGCAGGCCATTTTGTATTCAATGATATGAAAATAGAAAACGAAATTGGAAGCTGGAGCATGAAAATTACGAAAATATGGTCAAACGTAGGCTGGATATGGAACGATTTTCTTTTATCAGCAATTAAAATCAGTTGTGCTCTGTCTTAAAATGTGTATAATTATTCAAAAAAGAGGCGTTTTTAAACGTCATCACACTAAAGCTGTACTGCAAAGCAATTCTTATCAGAGGTATTAAAAAGTTTAAATTGCGCTGATGTTAGGTCGGTGTTAAAATAATAGAACTATATCAAAAAACGTCGCTCCATCATGAGTAGCCGTGCTAACGGCTGCGTGGTTGTTGTATATATGCTGTTAACCGATCATTCGGTGCCAGTCCTTCGCAATATCCGCGGTCTTTGCCGCAATACCAGGCTTATCACAGATGGCTCAAGCTGTCACCCCTTCATCTCAGCAGGCAGGCTTATCGCAAGCGAAATGCCAGCTCCTCCCGTTACATTGTTGCCTGTTGCTATGTTCTTATTCTTGATCTTTCCGAAATACTTCATTATAGAAAGGTTGCGTTCCATGAGACACATCGGATTACCTCCAAAACAGGGTCTATATGATCCACAATTCGAAAAAGATGCATGCGGAATGGGTTTTGTTGCCAACATCAAAGGAGTACCTTCACACGATATCGTAAGTCAGGCACTGACCATGCTCAGTAATATGGAGCACCGCGGGGGACAAGGAAGTGAACCGAATTCCGGTGACGGAGCAGGGATCCTGATTCAGATTCCACATCGTTATTTTGCAAAAGAAGCAGAGCGTCTTGGCTTTGCATTGCCTGAACAAGGCTTCTATGGCGTAGGCATGTTGTTCTTGTCTCAGGATCCTGCAGTTCGTACGGCACATGAAGAGAGTCTGAAGAAGATTATTGAAGAAGAAGGACAAACCTTCCTGGGCTTCCGGGATGTCCCTACGTATGATGAGATGTTGGGCCGTTCTGCACTGGCAGCGAAGCCTTATGTCCGTCAGGTATTTATCGGAAGATCAGATAAAGTGAAGGATGAACTGGCATTTGAGCGCAAGCTGTATGTCATTCGCAGACGTGCTGAACTGGCGATCCGTTATTCGGCAGATGAGGCCGAGGGAGAATCGTTCTACTTGCCAAGCTTGTCCTGCCGAAAAGTAGTATACAAAGGCATGTTGACAACCGAACAGGTAGGCAAATTTTATCTGGATCTGCAGGAAGAATTGGTGGAATCGGCGATTGCACTCGTTCACTCCCGTTTCAGTACGAACACCTTCCCAAGCTGGGAACGTGCTCACCCGTATCGCTTCATGATCCACAACGGTGAGATCAATACGATGCGTGGTAATGTGAACTGGATGCATGCGCGCCAGTCCTTGTTTGAAAGCGAACTGTTCGGCGACGATATTGCCAAAGTAAAACCGGTCATTAATCCGGACGGTTCGGATACTGCGATGTTTGATAACACGCTGGAGTTCCTGTATCTGAGTGGACGTTCCCTGCCACATGTGGCCATGATGATGGTCCCTGAACCGTGGAGCACCGATGAAGGCATGGATCCTGCGAAAAAAGCATTCTATGAATACCACAGCACAATGATGGAACCATGGGATGGCCCGGCTGCAATGGCATTTACAGACGGTTTACAGATCGGTGCTACTCTTGACCGTAACGGTTTGCGTCCTGCTCGTTATTATGTAACCAAGGATGACCGAATCATCCTTTCTTCCGAAGTCGGTGTTCTGGATATTGCACCAGAGGACATTCTGTATAAAGACCGTCTACGTCCAGGACGGATGTTGCTTGTAGATACTCAAGAGGGCCGTATCATCTCTGATGAAGAAGTCAAAGCGCTCATCGCTGCTGAGAATCCTTACGACGAGTGGCTTGAAGAGCATTTGATGGATCTGAACGAGTTGCCGGAAGCACCGGAGCTCCCAGACCCTAAACATGATAATGTAACACAGCTTCAACTGGCTTATGGATATACGTTTGAAGAATTGCGCAAAGTACTGGAGCCCATGGCATCCACAGGAATGGAAGCTACAGGTTCCATGGGTTATGATGCACCACTCGCTGTTCTGTCAGATCGTCCGCAACGCCTGTATAACTACTTTAAACAAATGTTTGCACAGGTAACCAATCCGCCGATTGATGCGATCCGTGAAGAGATCGTTACCTCTACAGCGACAACGATTGGTCCGGAGCGTAACCTGCTTAACCCTGAACCGGAGAGCTGTCGCCAGATCCGTCTGGATACACCGGTATTGTCTAATGAAGACTTCGCGAAGATTCGCCACGTTCGTCGTCCGGGCTTCCGCTCTATGACGATCCCGATCTTCTTCACTGCTGCAGAAGGAGCGGAAGGGTTGCGTAATGCGATGGAATTGCTCTTCGAAGCAGCTGACCGTGTCATTGACAAAGGACATAACATCCTGATTCTGTCTGACCGCGGTGTGGATGCCGAGAATGCAGCAATCCCGGCGCTACTGGCTGTTGCAGGTCTGCATCACCATCTGATTCGTCAGGGTACAAGAACAAAAGTCAGCATTTTGCTTGAATCAGGGGAACCTCGTGATATTCACCACTACGCGCTGCTTCTGGGTTATGGCGTAAGTGCAGTTAACCCTTATCTGGCATTTGAAACGCTGGATGATATGATTCAGCAAGGCTTGCTGCGTGGTATCTCTCATGAGAAAGCCGTTAAAAACTACATTAAAGCCGCAACCAAAGGCGTTATTAAAATATTGTCCAAAATGGGAATCTCGACGATTCAATCGTATCGTGGAGCTCAAATCTTTGAAGCGGTTGGTCTGAAATCAGATTTCGTTGACCGTTACTTTACTTGGACACCTTCCCGGATCGGAGGTATCGGCCTGGAGGAAGTGGCAGCGGAAGCGTTGACACATCACAATCGTGCCTTTACCGATAAAGACGGGAACGACAAAGTGCTGGATTCCGGCGGTGAATACCAATGGCGCAATGACGGTGAAGAGCATTTGTTCAACCCGCAAACGATCCACACGTTGCAACATGCCGTACGTACGGGCGATTACAAGCTGTACAAAAAGTATTCCAAACTCGTACAGGGTGAGAATGATCAACTGTTGACCATTCGCTCCATGCTGAAGTTGAAACCGGTTGGAGCATCTATACCGCTTGAAGAAGTTGAGTCTGTGGAAAACATCATGCGTCGTTTCAAAACCGGTGCGATGTCCTTCGGTTCGATCAGCAAAGAAGCTCACGAAGATTTGGCAATCGCTATGAACCGTGTAGGTGGTAAATCCAACACAGGCGAAGGCGGAGAAGATCCGGCTCGTTTTGTTAAAGACAGCAATGGGGATTCCCGTCGGAGTGCGATCAAACAGGTGGCATCCGGACGTTTTGGTGTAACATCCAATTATCTGGTCAATGCTGACGAGATTCAGATCAAAATGGCACAAGGGGCTAAACCAGGTGAAGGTGGACAACTGCCAGGACGTAAAGTGTATCCTTGGGTAGCTGAAGTTCGTGGCTCTACACCAGGCGTAGGTTTGATCTCGCCGCCGCCGCATCACGATATCTACTCCATTGAAGACTTGGCCGAGTTGATCTACGACTTGAAAAATGCCAATCCGCGTGCTGAAATTAACGTGAAACTGGTATCAGAAGTGGGTGTCGGAACGATTGCTGCGGGTGTAGCCAAAGGCCGTGCGGACATTATCTTGGTTAGTGGATATGATGGGGGTACGGGTGCATCTCCTCAAGGCTCAATCCGTCATGCGGGTATGCCATGGGAGCTTGGACTTGCAGAGACACATCAAACGTTGATGCTGAACAATCTGCGTGATCGTGTTGTTCTTGAAACAGACGGCAAAATGCTGAACGGGCGCGATCTGGCGATTGCTGCATTGCTTGGAGCGGAAGAGTATGGTTTCTCAACTGCACCACTCGTTGCACTGGGATGCATCATGATGCGTGTTTGCCAAATGGATACCTGCCCTGTTGGTGTAGCCACACAGAATCCGGAGCTGCGTAAAAATTACATGGGTGACCCTGAACATGTCGTGAACTTCATGCGTTTTGTCGCTGAAGACATGCGTGAGATTATGGCTGATCTTGGTTTCCGTACCATTCAGGAAATGGTCGGACGTACAGATTGCCTCGAAACGGTAGAAGCCGTAGATCACTGGAAGAAAAAAGGTGTGGATCTGTCTGTATTGCTGCATGTGCCTGAACTGCCAGAAGGCGCTGCGCGTTACCGTACGCAGCATCAGAACCACCAACTGGAAGAGACGCTGGATATGCAGCAACTCGTCCCACTGGCACAGCCGGCAATCGAATCCGGTCAACCGGTTGAGGCAGTTCTGCCGATTACCAACGTAAACCGTGCAGTAGGAACCATCTTGGGTAGCGAGATTACACGTAAATATGGTCTTGCTGGTTTGCCTGAAGATACCGTTAAATTCAAATTTATCGGTTCAGCTGGACAGAGCTTTGGTGCTTTTGTACCAAAAGGCATGAGCCTCACCGTTGAAGGAGACTCCAACGACTACGTGGGTAAAGGCTTGTCTGGAGGTAAGCTGATTGTTATGCCTTCACCAAAAGCGACATTTGAGGCGGAGAATAACATCATTATCGGGAACACGGCTTTATATGGAGCAACAAGTGGTGAAGCGTATATCCGCGGTATTGCCGGAGAGCGGTTTGCGGTACGTAACTCGGGAGCCAAAGTTGTCGTTGAGGGCGTAGGTGACCATGGCTGTGAATATATGACGGGTGGTCGTGTCGTAGTACTCGGCGATACAGGTCGTAACTTTGCAGCAGGGATGTCCGGAGGTATTGCCTACGTGTACGATCCAAAAGGCACCTTCCTGCAGCGTTGCAATTTGGAAATGGTTCTGTTGGAGCGCATCGAAGATTCTTCCGAAAGCGAAGACCTGCTTGGCATGATTCAACGTCACACAGCACTCACTGGCAGTGCTGCCGGTCAGCGTATTCTGGATACATGGCAGGATTCCTTGAATCAATTTGTGCGTGTCATTCCGAAAGACTTCAAACGCATGACTGAACAGATTGAGCGGATACAAGCGACAGGTTTGACAGGTGAAGCGGCTTTGCTAGCAGCATTTGAAGCGAATATGCGGGAACTTGCACGTACCGGAGGTTAATTATCCATCGTTCTCTTTGTAAAAGTTTATAAATAAAAGGAGCCTTATGACCGCCAAAACGGCGTATTCATAGGGCTCCTTTTTGCTTTCGACAAAATTAGAACCCGCTCAAAAAACGTTATCGCCACGAGACGACAACATCAAGGAACGTTCTAACGTATAATTAGGTTTAGTTTTGGAGTGCAGAGAAAGTATAAAGATAAGAGAGGTTAGCGGAATGAAGATGAAGCATCCAAACATGGGCGATTCTAAGCCGACAGGTAAACCAGTCGAAACAACCCAGATCGACATCATGAAAGTTTTACTGCAATGTGGAATCGACCCGGAGCGTTTGCAGCATTTCGTATCCTCCAACACCAAGCGTTCTTGAGCCAATACACACCATGAAGTGGAGGGAATTCAAGATACACAAAAAGACCCAGATACCAGAGCGGGAAGTGCTCGGAAACTGGGTTCTCTTTTCGGAGGTACCTTGATTAATCCATACTGCGCTCCATTCGCACAAAAGCGATAAACCGACGTGCTTCTTCCTCCGTTAACGGTTTACCATCAATCATCAGATCAAAGCGCTCCAGCACTTCCTTATCTGACAACTCAAGCGTATCCACGAATTCACGCACGTCTTCGTCCATCACCATATCACTTTGCTTCGTGCGTCCAATCAAATAATCAATGGACACATCGAAGATGTCAGCAAGCCGTGTTAACACCTCGAAATCCGGTTTGCGCCGGTTTTTCTCGTAGTGGGAGAGAGCCGCTCTGGTAATATGAATGGAGTTCGCAAGTTCTTCTTGAGTAAGTCCCCGCTGTTCTCTTAATTCAGCAATGCGATTTCCGTAGCTCATAAGCTATTTCCCCCTGAACACCATCATATATATTGAAACAATCCTGAGCCAAGTTTTTGATCAGGGTAAGTTTTCCTGCAAATGTACTACGCCTCGTTGGTCTAATACTCCACTTGTAAATAGGTCTGTCTAAGGACATCTCAAATTGTCGTAAATCAAAAGAACCATGTCCAAATACCGCTTGACATGATACGTTTTGTATCGTAAATTGGACGTATGGAGTTACAAAATGTATCATTTGAGTTATTTTAAGTATTTACAGATGTCCCTCGCACTATACCTGCCATGCGGAAGTGAGGGCAATCCATGTAGGCTAATCCATTCTAAAGGAATGAAACCATGAATTCAAAAATTCTTCAGGAATGGGCTGATCTGAAACCAAATGTCCATATGTACATTCAGGAGTTTCATGGGAAAATGGTAGATCGCAAAAGACGTCCCGTCCTGTTACTTGGTATGGATACACAAGCGATCACTTTCCTGAGCGACCTGAACTTACCAGTATTATCAGAAATGCTAATAGGTTTGGATGTAGAAGACAACCGTGTATGCGTCAGGCTTCATGCCAAGCTGCAATGGAAACAGCCCTTTGGAGAACTGATAATGTATCATTCAGACTTGCATATTCAGAAAGAACAGACACTATATATAACTGGACAGTTAAACAGAATGCTTGATGAAGTTGAATTTGAGGCAGTTTCCCGTTCTACATACGGGAAGGCAACAGGCCCATCTCCTCAGTTAAAGCCTTATCGTTACATTGATTTTATCATATAGGCTAGGTTAAATCTGAACATTTTCTGAACGAGCATGTACTTAACGCCATTTTACTATATTTCGTAGCGTTATGCATTAGTTCTTTAACACCAAAAGCATTTGCGCAATGAATAAAGGGGCGAGGGGGAGCATACTATTTCAGGAAGTTTGGATATGGTTGAAATGCACTGCCACATTTTATTCGGTCTGGATGATGGTCCTGTTCAAATGGAGCAGTCCGTTGCGATGGCTGAGAAAGCAGTAGCCTCAGGAATTACCTCCATTATTGCAACTCCGCATCACCTGAACGGACATTACAACAATGAACCAAAGGTAGTCAATCAGGCTGTTCATATGCTTCGTGCAGAGCTTGCCAAACGAAATATCCGTTTGCAGATTGATCCCGGTCAGGAGATCAGAGTGCACGATAGACTGATTGAAGACTTGTATGCAGGAAAGTGCTGCACACTTGCCGGTAGTCGATATATGTTGCTGGAGCTGCCCTTTGGTCATATTCCCTCACAGTTCCCCGGAATACTCCATGAACTGCGAATCGCGGGAATTACCCCTATTATTGCTCATCCGGAGCGTAACCTTGTTATTTTGAAAAAGCCGCTGCTGTTGTCCGATTATTTGAGTCAAGGCGGACTATGCCAGCTTACAGCCGAATCATTCACTGGGCTTTTCGGACGAAAAGTTCAGAAATGGTGTTTTCATTTTTGCAAAGAAAACGGGTTTCATTTCATTTCATCAGATGCACATGATACTTGCAAACGGACATTTGCGCTAGAGGAGGGAGCCAGAGAGATTGGTTATCGCTTTGGTCCTGAATCAGTGAAGCACTTGGCGTTGAATGCCTCCTCCATTCTGACGAATTCAAGAGTAATTCCGAAACGATGGAAATCTCGCAAATGGCTGCTGTCTATCTGGTAGTTTACATAGGATTGATTACAACGTTTAGGAGGAATGAAAGTGGAACTGAAGGGATATTTTCGAATCTTGCAAAAAAAACTGTGGTTAATTGTAGTTATCGCATTAATTGCCGGGGTAGGAGCAGGCGTGAAAAGCATCTTTTTTACCCAACCGCTCTATGAAGCCAGTTCCAAACTGATTGTCAACCAGACTTCAACGATTGAAGGTCAGGCTATCATGGATTTCAGTATGATTCAAACCAACATCAAATTAATCAACTCTTACCGCGAGATTATCAAATCATCTGCAATCATGGACAAAGTTGTCTCAACATATCCCGACCTGGGCTTAACCTCCAGTGAACTTATGAATCGAACCTCCGTCTCTACGGCCAGCGAATCCCAAGTGATGAGCATTACGGTACAAGGGACGACCTACGAAAGTGCTGCAAAAACGGTCAATGCCATCTCCAAAGTGTTTCAATCGCAAATTCCTCTAATTATGAAAATTGACAATGTGGCCATTCTCAGTGAAGCCAATCTCAACAGTAATGTTGCCCCAATCAATATGAAAACAACATTAAGCATTATCGTCAGTTTGTTTGCTGGTCTGGTGCTAGCCGTAGCTCTCGTGTTTCTGCTTGACTATCTGGATGATACCTTCAAATCGGAAACGGAGCTGGAGAAAGAGCTGGGATTACCTGTACTAACCGTTATATCCAAAATGAAGAAAGAGGATCTGAAAAATACGAAAAATTACGTATCTCAACAGAAAGTAGGGGATGGCACATATGTCACGGTTAACCAGTGAGAATAACAGTTTGGTGACCTACTTCAATTCAAAATCACATATCTCCGAAGGTTACCGCAAGCTACGAACCAATATCCAGTTCTCATCCATCGACAATCATATCCATAAAATTATGATCGCTTCGGCCGAATCAGGTGAAGGCAAGACCACCACCATTAGCAATCTGGCAGTCACCTATGCTCAGGAGGGCAAAAAAGTGCTGCTGATCGATGCAGATCTGCGAAATCCATCTTTACATCGAGTCTTTTCTGTACCTAATCATGTCGGTTTAAGCAGTGTGCTTTCGAATCAGTACGCTATGGAAGAGGTGCTGAGGGACAGTTACATCGATAACCTGCAGTTGTTCACCTCAGGTCCGATCCCACCTAATCCTTCGGAGATGATCGGTTCCAATCGGATGAAAAGCCTGATGGAGAGGCTGGAAAATCAATATGACGTCATCATGTTTGATACGCCTCCTGTACTGTCTGTTACGGATGCACTAATCGTCAGTTCCTTGTGTGACGGAGTACTGCTTGTCGTGAATGCAGGAAAAGTCAAAAAGGAATTGGTCAAGAAAACGAAGGCTCATCTTGAACATGTCAATGCCCGTATTCTAGGCGTCATTCTGAACAATTTAAAAGCCAGTGCAGGTTCAGTCAGTTACGGCGAAATATAAAAGAACCCGGAATTTGATATCAAAGGTAATGTCTACTGCACCTTTATCACTGTAGGCACTCGGTCATGCTGTGGGTTCTGCGGAACCTTAGACGTATATCGTCAAAGGCATGATGTGAGGAGGGGTTCAATGCCCTTTTTATGTATCTTTGGAGAGAAAAAATTCAAAAAAAGAGGATAGGGTGGTATTTATGAAAAAAGTGAGAAAAGCAATCATTCCTGCAGCTGGTTTGGGAACGCGTTTTCTGCCAGCCACGAAGGCGATGCCCAAAGAAATGCTCCCTATTGTGGACAAACCAACCATTCAATATATCGTTGAGGAAGCCATTGCCTCTGGAATTGAAGATATTATCATCGTGACAGGAAAAGGTAAGCGGGCTATTGAAGACCATTTTGACAACGCATTTGAACTGGAACACAATCTTCTGGAAAAGGGGAAGCTGGGCCTACTGGAAGAGGTGCGCAAATCATCTAATGTGGATATCCACTACATAAGACAAAAAGAGGCTAAAGGATTGGGTCATGCCGTCTGGTGTGCACGTAATTTTATCGGTGATGAACCGTTCGCCGTCCTGCTCGGGGATGACATCGTTGTATCTGATGTGCCTTGTACAAAACAACTCATTGACCAGTATGAACAAGTACAACAGTCTATTGTCGGGGTGCAAACGGTTTTGCCCGAACAAACGGATAGATACGGTATTGTGGATCCCCTGCAATCCGATGGCCGTTTGACAGAAGTTCTTCGATTTGTAGAAAAGCCTGCTCAAGGCACGGCACCCTCCAACTTGGCCATTATGGGCCGATATGTTCTTAGCCCGGAGATTTTTGAATATTTGGAACACCAGGAAATTGGTCAAGGAGGAGAGATTCAACTCACAGATGCGATTCAACGTTTAAATGAAACACAAGGAGTATATGCTTACGACTTTGAAGGCGTACGATACGATGTTGGTGAGAAGCTCGGATTCATTTTGACAACTATCGATTTTGCACTACAAAATCATGACCTCAAATTTCCTATGCTCCAAGCGTTACAACAGATTCTTGACAAGCATGTTGTAGAGCAAGTGGTTGGGGGGGACTATGAATGAGTTCAACTCCACAGACGAAGGAAGCCGAGATTGTAATGGACCCCAGTCTGGGATATACGTCAGGTAAGTTAATCCGGCAGGATACAGATAAAGTTTATTTATTTATGAAAAGAATGCTTGATTTTCTCGGTTCTTTCATAGGTTTGATTCTATTATTACCTCTGTTTATCCTGCTTGCCGTTCTGATCAAAATGGAGTCCCCGAAGGGATCTGTTTTTTTTCGCCAGGTTCGTGTGGGACAGCATGGTAAAGAATTTTACATGTATAAATTCAGATCGATGGTTGAGAATGCAGAGGATCTGCTGGATAAACTGATCGATCAAAATGAAGTGAACGGTAATATGTTCAAAATGAAAAATGATCCACGCATAACCCGCATCGGCAAGTTTATTCGTAAAACGAGTCTGGATGAGCTGCCACAGCTATGGAATGTATTCAAAGGGGAAATGAGTCTCGTAGGGCCGCGTCCGGCTCTGCCGAGAGAGGTACAGAATTATACTTCCTATGACAGACAACGTCTGCAGGTGATGCCCGGTTGCACGGGACTCTGGCAAGTTAGCGGACGAAACAGCGTCGGTTTTGAGGAGATGGTTGAACTCGATTTAACATATGCCCGTGAGCGAAATCTGTTGGTCGATATCAAAATCATTTTCAAGACATTCAAGGTGCTGCTCGGTTCAAAGGATGCATTTTGAAACAAGATTCTGGTTCTGAGGTGGCATAGCAGATATGCAAAAGACCGGTTTATTGGCTGCAATGGATATGAAGTCTTTTAAGATCATTTTTTTCTCTCTGGTTATTATTGCTGCAGCCATCTATCTTCCACTGGTTTCGGTGGCTGCGCTATTGTCCGTAATCCTGCTGGGTGTGTATATCAAACGCCCCAGCTGGATTTTTATTATGTTTGTGATCAGCTTTTCCTTGTCCATTGACAAGATCTTCAAAGTACAACTCGCAGGACTAGATTCACTATCGTTTTACAAATTGGCGATTCTGGGTTTCGTTGTATCCCTTTTTCTACGTTATGGCATACGTAAAAGATTAATCTACCCGGCATTGGCGATCATGTTTCTATTTGTGGAAAGCTACTTTCTCTCTGATCTGCCGAGCAGAGTTAGTCCGCTTGATCCGTTCAAAGCATTTCTAGGGGTCGTGGTTCCCTTTTTATTACTGATACCACATTTCACACATGAGGTTAGTCGCCGAATCATCCATGTGCTTGCCTGGCTTCCGATCTTAAGTCTGGTTGGGGGTTATTTCCTGCAATTGGGTGGCATATTGTCCATTGTGAATTTGGAAATATCCGGTGTGACACGTCTGCAAGGCGCCAATATAGCTGCGCATCTGGCGATGCTTTGTTTTATTTCCATCTGTGTCTGTCTCATTCAGATTAGACAAGGTCAGCAGTCCGTGCTGTTCTACATGCTGACGCTGACACATCTAGTCATTCTGGTGCAGACGGGAACACGTGGACCGCTGATTGCACTGATTCCAATCATTCTGGTATATCTTTTTGATCAACTAAAAGCCTTCGTTAAGGGCAGAGTGACTGCGGTCATTCCCCTCATTTTGTTCGTTGTGGCTGTAGCCTACATGGTGGTTGCACAGTGGGACAATTATGAGATGAGATCGGAGAGCAAGGGGCTGTCTGGCAGGGACGTGGCCTGGAGTTATTTTATTGAGAAAGCAAACGAGTATCCCATCTTTGGACGCGGCTTGGGTTCTACACTGGTTGCAAACGACGGGAGCATATTCTCCGGATTTGTTGTTCCGCATAATGAGTACATTCGTTTTTATTATGATGGAGGACTGGTTGGTGCGATTCTGTTATTCCTCTCGCTACTGCTTGTGTTCCGGGTAATCTATCATCGTTTGAACGGGATCATCAAGCTATATTTTCTGGGTATGATTGCAGGGTTTCTGACATATTCATTTTTCGATAACACGTTATCTACAGTGCATCTGATTGCCCCGTTTTGTATCTATCTGAATGCGTTGTATACAACCGGAGAGGCCGGAGACATCAGGAAGGCATCATCAATTAAAGAGGCCGATTCACAGATCCAGCATACAGGGGAAGTATCCTTTTCAAAGGAGATTAGAACATGAAGGTCTGTTTGATCAGTTCGACGGGCGGCCATTTTGATGAATTGACCAAGATCATTCCTGCAGTAGAAGACCATGACTACTTTATCATTACGGAAAAAAACAAAAGCGGAAGCGTCCACACTTCCCGAAACAAAGTGTATTACCTGATGCAGCAGGAACGTAAAAACCTGTTGTTTCTGCTTGTTTTTGCTGCAAATATTATCAAATCATTCTATTTATATGTGCGAGAACGCCCAAAAGTCATCATTACCACAGGAGCCGGTGCAACATATCCGTTTTGCCTGTTTGGTAAACTCTTCGGTGCCAAGCTGATTTATATTGAAAGTTATGCCAAAATTTATTCCTCCAGCGCAACTGGACGACTGATGTACAAAATATCAGATGAGTTTTTCATTCAGTGGGAGACGTTACAGGACAGCTATCCCAATGCGAAGTATAGGGGGGCTTTATTTTGATCTTTGCGATTGTTGGAACACAGCGCTTTTCGTTTGATCGCATGTTTGCGCTACTGGATGAAGCGATTGAAGCTGGAATCATTCAGGAAGAAGTTGTAGCACAATCGGGTTACACTTCCTATGAGCCGCGTCACTTTAGAACGATTCCGTTCTTAAGCCAAGAGGAGATGAACACCTATATTGAAAGCAGCCGATGTGTAATTACGCATGCCGGTATAGGTTCCATTACCCATTGTCTTGAACGCGGAAAGCCGGTTGTGGTAATACCCCGCCGCAAGGACCACGGTGAGCATGTAGATGACCATCAGCTTGAGATTGCCAAAGTGTTTCAGGAGCGTGGTTATGTCGCTGCCGCGGAGAGCCAGTTTGAGCTGCGAGAGTTGATTCCTTGCATTGAGGAGATGGAATTTCAACCTTATGTAAGACAGCCATCCGATCTAGTCTCTTCCATTAAAAGTTATGTGAACAGTCTGTAATGCGGAGTGTAGTTTTGTGGATTAACCATGAGAAAAAGGAGTCTGTCATGAAACCAAAAGTATTGGTTGTTGGATCATCCTTGAGGGATATGGGTGGAATCGTGAGTGTGATCAAAAACATCGAAGATTCCTCCATCTCCGAGTTGTACCCCATGCAACGGGTCGAAACATACATCACGGGCAGCGTATTCTCACGTCTGCTTATTTTCATACAAGGATACTTGAAGTTTTGGATGAAGCTGTACACGTTTAAACCGGACATTGTTCATATTCATATGGCTAACAACGGTAGTTTCTATCGAAAATCACTGTTTCTCCTGACGGCACGCAAGCTGTTTCGTAAGTCGGTTATACTCCATATTCATGCGGCGAGCTTTGATGAGTTCTACAACAAATTCTCCCTGCAACGCAAGTATTGCCATTATATTTTAAATCAGGCTGACAAGTTGATCGTGTTGTCCCATACGTGGAGAGAATATTTCGCAACCATCGTTCCGGATCATGTGATAGAAGTGCTGTTTAACGGCGTATTTGTGAAAGCCCCACGACCCAAATCGCAGCAGCCTGCGGTGAATGCTCTGTTCCTGGGCAGACTTGGGGAGCGAAAAGGAGTCTATGATCTGCTTCAATCGATCCAGCAATTGAAGGCAAAAGGGGTTCATGCCATCTTCAATCTGGCAGGGGATGGTGAAGTAAATGAAGTCAAAGCGGTTGTACAGCAATACGGGATTGAGGATTGTGTTAACGTACTCGGCTGGATTAACGGAGAGCAAAAGGAAAAGCTGATGCAGGAGGCGGATTTCTTGGTACTGCCTTCCTATCATGAGGGATTACCTATGGCTATACTCGAAGCGATGAATTGTGGCTTGCCCATTATCTCGACCACAGTGGGAGGTATTCCCGAGGTCATTACATCGGGTCATAATGGGCTGTTAATCGAGCCGGGAGATGTGCACGGGCTGACAGCGGCACTGAATGACCTCATTGTAGATGAAGAGACCCGAATAAAAATGGGCTCATATAACCGAGAGATTATCTCCGAACGATTTGATATTAATCTGCTGATGGGCAGATTGTCAGGGATATATGATGCATTACAGGTCAAGGTATCCTAGTGAAATCCGAATGAACAGGAAAAGGTGATGGTATGAATCCTCTGGTATCTTGCGTCATTACAACGCATAATCGGGTCAACTTGTTACAATTTGCACTGAACAGTGTGCTTGCACAAACATATCCGGAACTGGAAATTTTCATTGTAGACGATGGCTCGGAAGACACTACGCCTGAAGTCTGTCAGGCCTGGGCTCGTGAAGATTCACGCATTCGTTACATTCGGGTGCCCTTTCCCCAGGGGGCCAATCATGCGCGGAATATAGGCATATCCCAAGCGAACGGTAAATATATTGCTTTCCTTGACGACGATGACGAGTGGAAGCCTGACAAAATCAAAATCCAGTGTGAAGTGCTGGAGGGGACAGAGGAATCGTTTACCTTTTGCAGCAAATATCTGGCGTATACCAATGATCAGCATCAGGTGGTCAAACGAAAATTATCTGCAGAAGATCGGGATGTCATCCGTTACGAGGATCTGCTTACGTTCAATTGGATTGGAGAAACGTCCAAAATTATGGTGCTGACTTCGCTAGCGCGGGACGTGAGGTTTGATGAGAATTTGACCTCGGCTCAGGACTATGACTTTTATCTGCGCATCCTCAAACGGGGATATGTTGCCGTTAATGTGAAAGAACCGCTAGTGGACATCAATATCCATAGTGGCCCGCGCATCTCCACCTCGACAAGTGCCAAATATAAAGGACAGCGCAAAATTATTTTGAAATACTACAATGATATGTCCAAAGAGCAGAAGCGCCGCCAACTGCATCACTATCGCATGCTGGAATGGTCCCGGAACAGGCTTCGCAATCATGTGTACCTGAAGAAAGCATTATCGTTGTATCCGTGGTGGAAAGACTGGGTGCTGCTCAAGCGCAACATCAAAATCATCATGCTGGGTTACTTGATGCGATTTCAGACAAGACGTGTGGCGGGGGCTTACGCTGAGGAGCCTGTACGAATGAAACTGAAGTAAGAGGTGTGTGGATGGAAAATCCGACAGTATATATGCTGCCAAAGATGATCGAGAACAACAAGTTTAATGAACTGTTGTCCGGCTCCATCGAGAATAAGGGGTGGAAGGTAAAGCAGTTTACGAAGCAGGATTTGTTGAAGCTCAAAAAGAATGATATCGTACATTTCCACTGGCCCAGCTTCTATTATAGAGGTTCATCCGTGTTGTCCACCGTAATCAAGTCCATGCTTTATTTGCTGATGATTGCTTATGCACGTCTTCGCGGAGTGAAATTATTTTGGACGGTTCATAACATCTGGCCTCATAACAGCGGAAAAACCAGATTGGATTATTGGATGAGAAAAATACTGGTCGCCAATTGTGTGAAGCTGATTGTTATGGGCAAACCGTTGATCCCCGAAATTTGTTCAACCTTTGGTGTAGATGAAGAGAGAATCGAGATTATCCCTCACGGTCATTACAAAGGAGTATACACGGGAAAAGGCGTGGACATCCGCTCACAGTTTGGCATTCCGGAGAATAGCTACGTGTATGGTTTCTTTGGGCAGGTTTCCCCGTACAAGGGTGTAGATGATCTGCTTGATGCCTTTGAGGGGTTGCAGTCGGAACAGGCACATCTGCTGATTGCTGGACGAAAAGTGAAAGAGTATGAACTGGACACCCGGGTTCTCCAGAGTGGCAAGGTGCATACTCATTTTCATTTCATAGAAGATGATGAATATTCTGATTATTTTGCTGCGGTCGATTCGATCATTCTTCCTTATAAACAGATTGCGACCTCGGGCAGTGCCATTCTGGCTTTGACCTTTGGCAAACCTGTAGCAGCCCCGCGGATCGGCTTGCTGGAGGAATATTTGCCTGATGATTGTGCTGTGCTTTATGACCCGGCGGAACCCGATGGGTTAATTAAGGCAATGCATCTGATTCGCATGAAACAATCGGAGTTTGAGGAAGGCAGCGGATTTGTCAAAGCGCTGGAACGGCTGGATTGGCCAGTCATCGCGCAGCGAACACTTACGTTGTATTCAGGTTGACCTATTTTAGAATATGGGGATGAAACGATGAAGGTGACTGTTGCAATATGTACGTATAATCGTGCACAGGACGCTATAGAGGCGATACGCAGTGCTGTACAGCAGAGTTATGCCAGTGATGATTACGAGATTTTATTGATTGATAACAATTCAAAAGACAACACTCGTGATCAGGTACTGCAAACGATTCTGCAAAATGACCAGCACCATATCCGATATGTGCTTGAAGTGAAGCAAGGGTTATCTGTAGCCCGCAACCGTGCCATTCAG
This sequence comes from Paenibacillus sp. TSA_86.1, assembly GCF_052691815.1. Lineage (NCBI taxonomy): Bacteria > Bacillati > Bacillota > Bacilli > Caryophanales > Paenibacillaceae > Paenibacillus > Paenibacillus sp. TSA_86.1. Next base: position 352,422 of record NZ_JBQZGE010000001.1, read on the forward strand.
GAAGCTCGTGGTCAGTATATTTTATTTTTGGATGATGACGCATTTGCTAGCAAGGACTGGATTCGGCACATTGTGCATGTGTTCGAAATGGATGAACAGATTGGATGTGTCGGCGGACGGATCGATCCGATCTGGGAAGTGCCCGAACCGATGTGGATTCCACCAGAGAACCGGTCATTATTCACGATACTGGATTTTGCCAATGAAGTGACCGAGATGAAAAGTCCCTCTATTCCCTTCGGGGCAAATGTAGCGTTTCGCCTATCCGTGTTTACTGAGCTGGCACCATTCCGCGAAGATTTGGGCAGAGTGGGAAACAATCTTCTCTCTAGTGAGGAGAGTGAACTGATTGCCAGAATTCGAACTCGGTATAAAGTGTATTATACGCCGTACGGGTCGGTGCAACATAAAGTGGCCAAGGAGCGAACCACGAAAAACTGGTTTCTGCGCAGGATCTACTGGCAGGGCGTAAGTGATGCGATCAGGGATCAACATCGGGGAGTTCTACGTACAACCAAACATGGCATCAAGCTGGTACAAGGGATTACAACGGCTCTGATCTATATTTATAATGCCGATCGTTTTACAAGACAACTGGCCAAAGTATGTTACCGCAACGGAATGATTGTTGGATCGCTTCGTCAAAACAGTAAGGGATGAGGATCGTTATGGCTCAAGTAGCACTAAGTAAAGTATTACGTGGGAACGGCTTGATGAGTGCTATCTTTCAGACAAGCGGGACGAATCTGCTAGTCATGGCACTGACGATGCTGTCTTCCATTCTTACATCACGTATGTTTGGAGTAGAAGGAAAAGGGGCATTTTCGGCCATCCTTTTCTGGCCGGCATTGTTAACCGGTTTGGTCGGGTTTGGTCTCCCTACGTCCATTATATACAACATCAAACAGAGCGCGAGTGAGAAGAGTGCGCAATATGTCCGTTTAAGCTTTTTGTTTCAAATCCCAGTGTGCGTCATTATTGGTGTGGTTGCCTGGTTCGGTCTTCCATTCTGGCTCTCAAGCTTCCCACCCGAAGTGATTCAAATTTCCAGGTGGTACACGATAGCAACCGTTCCCGTGCTGATTGTCATCAATCTCATATCGGCCCTCTCGCAAAGCCGGGAGAAATTCGCGATTTATAATGGCATCCGATTAATGATCCCCCTCTTTAATGTAGGCGGGCTTTTTGTGTTGTGGGGACTGGGCATGCTCAATATCCAGCTCGCGGCAGCAATCTATTTTATTACCAGCTTCTCGGTTGTGGTGTGGGCAATCTATGCCAACCGTAATGAATTGAGACTGAGGTGGTTCCGGGATCAGGTAGACCAGGTTACGGCGAAGAAGCTTTTTGGGTATGGCGGCAAGGTGTATGGGGTAGAACTGCTGGGCACGCTGTACACCCAGTTTGATAAAATCATTATTCTGGCCCTGCTCACACCGCGTGATTTTGGTCTGTATTCTGTTGTATTTGCACTATCACGAATCTACAATGCAGTGCAGACTGCGATCAGCAATGTAGTTTTTCCGAAAGTCACTGGGCAGCCTCAGGAACAAATCATCCGAACGGTAGGTCGGGCATTTCGTATCTCCCTGATCGTCATGATGATTATTGTGATCCCAACGATGTTTGTCGGAAACTATCTGATGGGCCTGCTGTTTGGTTCTGAATTTCTGGAGGCCAGTGTGGCCTTCTACATTTTAGCTTTCGAATGCATTATTGGCGGGGGGTCATGGATTCTCGCATCTGCTTTTAATGCTCTGGGACGTCCAGGACTTGTGATGGTCAGACAACTTATCGCACTTTCCGTCACGGTAGCATTATTTTTCGTGTTCACTCCCTTGTGGGGATTGAATGGTATTGCCATAGCGTTGCTGGTCGGTTCCATTGTACGTATGTTGGTTACGGTAGCCGCCATGAAAATCGTGTTCAAAGTCAGATTTGGGACAATGTTCTTTGACAAACGGGACCTGCGGTTTCTGTATGAACGGTTAAATAAAAAAAGAAAAAGAGTGACCCAAGGAGGAGATGGAGATGCTGGACACTAACAATATTCATCCCATGGAAGAGTTGAAGGGACATTTACGTCAGATTTTGCAGGTGATTCCACCTGAAAGTAATATCTACTATCTGGATTATCCGGTGTATAGTAACGGCGGAGACCTGCTTATTATGAAAGGGACGGAAGCCTTTTTCCGGGATAACGACATTCATGTGCTTGCCAGATACAGCGTCTTGGATTGTCCATTGTCACTAAAAGTACCAGATGGGGTCACAATTGTACTTCAGGGTGGAGGCAATTTTGGCGATCTGTATCCTGCTCATCAGAAATTGAGGGAGCGGATGATTGCCCAGCATCCGAATCACCGGATCGTCATTCTGCCCCAGACGATGTTTTACAAGAGTGATATCGAATTGAAAAAGACAGCGCAGGTATTCAATCGTCATAAAGATGTACATTTCTTTGTCAGAGATACCGTATCCTATGAAATTGCCAAAAAGGAGTTTCACCAAACACACGTGTATCTGTCACCGGATATGGCGCATCAACTATGGCCGTTAAGAGCTACAGGGAAACCACATACGGAGATGTTATACTTTTTCCGGAAGGACATTGAGAAAACCAAAAACCAGAACCAATACGAATCTGTCAGTGATCCCGAAGCAGTATTTAAGGATTGGGAGACCGTATACAACCGAGTCGACCGAAAAATCATTCGCATGACTCATTCTTGGCTTAAAACGGGTAAAGGTCGATCATTCGCTTGCTGGTTGTGGTACAAATATTCGGATCGGATGGTACATACCGCGATTAAAGAGTTCAGCAAATATAAAACTGTCACAACGTCCCGCCTGCATGGGCATATTCTGGCTTGTCTGCTCGACCAGCCTAATGTGCTGCTGGATAACTCCTATGGCAAAAACTCAAACTATTACGCTGCATGGACGAAGAATAATCCGGCAGGTCGATTGGAAGCGAACAAATCGGGAGGTACCGGGAAGTCTGGAATTCCTGAGAGATCTGGGTCGTCGAACCCAGCATCAGAGCCTGTTCAAGGTTCCGGGACTATTGTGCTGTCGGATGGAGCTGCGTTATGAGAAGCATTCTTCTATCCGGCGGCTCTGGCAAACGTCTCTGGCCATTGTCCAATGATGCCAGGTCCAAGCAGTTTCTTAAAGTTCTTCGCAGTCCTTCAGGTGATTTGGAGTCGATGGTACAACGTGTTTGGCGTCAAATGAACGAGAGTGGGCTTGCTTCACAGGCACTCATTGCCACGAGTCTGTCGCAGGTCGAGATTCTGACTTCGCAGCTTGGTGAAGAAGTGCAGCTGGTAGTGGAGCCGGAGCGACGGGATACCTTTCCAGCGATCGCCCTCGCAGCTTCCTATTTATATTCCGTGGAGAGTGTGAGCCTAAGCGAAACGGTAGCTGTGCTGCCGGTTGATCCGTTCGTGGAAAAAGAATTTTTTGAGGCGTTATGCACCTTGCCAGAGATGATGGAAAAGTCAGGTGCAGATATGGCTTTGATGGGAGTTGTACCGAACCATCCATCCGAGAAATATGGATATATTATCCCGGATGGGGATAAAGAAAGTTCAGGCATGACCGCGAAGGAATATATTCATGTAGCCAAGTTTCAAGAAAAACCCTGCGAATCCGATGCAGCTCTCATGATGGAGCAGAATGCGTTATGGAATTGCGGGGTTTTTGCCTTTAAGCTCGGCTATTTGATCAATTTGTTAATTGAGATGGAGCTGCCAATCCAGTATGACGAGATGCTGAAACAATACGGGAGATTACAAAAAATAAGTTTTGATTACAAGGTCGTTGAACAGGCGAAACAGGTTATAGCTGTGCCCTATAACGGATTCTGGAAGGATCTTGGTACATGGAATACCCTGACGGAAGAGATGGATACCACGGTAGTAGGCAAAGGGTGGATTACAGCAGATAGCCAAAACATACACCTCGTCAATGAACTAAACATTCCGGTGGCTATCCTGGGACTTTCGGATGTTGTGGTAGCTGTAAGCCCGGACGGTATTTTGGTCAGTGATAAGGAGTCCAGTCCAAGAATCAAAGAGATCTTGCAAAACGAGGATCAGCGTCCCATGTATGAGGAGCGCAGATGGGGATGTTATCGGGTGTTGGATCACACAAGAAATGAAGCCGGGGGCGAGGTGCTAACCAAAAGGATTTGCATTACTGCAGGTAGAAATCTTAGTTACCAGTATCATTTACTTCGCAATGAGGTGTGGACTGTCGCATCGGGGGAAGGCGAACTGATTCTGAATGGACTGAGCCGTAAGATTGCTGTGGGGGATACCGTAGTCATTGATAAAAGCATGCTCCACTCTGTACGTGCGATCACAGAACTTGAAATCATAGAAGTACAGATCGGTACCCAACTGATTGAAGAAGACATCGTGCGAGTATGCTCGGAATGGAAAGATATCGTTCAGACTTATGTAAGGCATGCGTAACCATCACTTTAGGACTTGGGGGAGATCTTGGAATGAATATTACGGTCATTGGCACGGGGTATGTGGGACTTGTATCGGGCGTATGCTTTTCAGAGCTGGGCAATCAGGTTATTTGTGTTGACAACAATGTGGAAAAAGTAAATTTGCTCACGGATGGCCATGTGCCGATCTATGAACCAGGGCTGAAGGAGATCATGAACAACAACATGAAGGCTGGCAGATTGTCATTTACAACGAATATTCAAGATGCGATCAGTTATTCGGATATCATTATCATCGCTGTGGGCACACCTTCACTGCCTAACGGCGAGGCTAATCTCAGTTATATTGAGCTTGTCGCGCGGGAAATTGGTTCTCATATGGATAATTACAAAATAATAATGACAAAAAGCACAGTTCCTGTCGGAACCAATGATCGGATTCAGGAGTGGATCAGCAGTCTGACAGACCAGCCGTTTGATATAGCTTCCGTACCCGAATTTCTGCGTGAAGGTACAGCCGTACAGGATACGCTCTATCCTGACCGAATCGTAATTGGTACTTCGAGCGTCCGGGCAGAGCAGGTACTGAGAGAATTGCATCAGCCACTTACGGATCAGATTATCGTCACGGATATCCGCTCCGCAGAGATGATTAAATATGCGTCCAATGCTTTTTTGGCAACCAAAATCTCCTTTATTAACGAAATTTCGAATATTTGCGAGAAGGTAGGTGCAGATGTCAGCCGTGTTGCAGAGGGGATGGGATATGACAGACGAATTGGTGCATCATTTCTCAAAGCTGGTATTGGTTACGGAGGATCATGTTTCCCTAAGGATACTCAGGCGTTGATTCAAATTGCAGGCAATGTAGACTATGACTTCAAGCTGTTGAAATCCGTTGTGGAAGTAAACAAAGATCAGCGTTTTAATGTGATTCGTAAACTGGAAGATGCGCTCGGTTCACTGAAAGGCAAAGAAATTGCCATTTGGGGGCTTGCATTTAAACCAGATACCGATGATGTACGTGATGCTCCAGCTATAGAGATTATTCAGCGTTTGCTGGAAGAAGGGGCCCGTGTTCGTACATATGATCCGATTGCCACGGTGAACTTCCGAAAAGAGGTAGACTCACCTTCTATTACTTGGGAAGAGCATGCTATGAATGCAGCCGAAGGCGCTGATGCACTCTGTGTACTGACCGAATGGAAGGAATTCATGGAAGTGAATCTGGTTGAACTCTCCACTCGAATGAAACAGCCTATTCTGATTGATGGCCGGAATATTTACGATGAGGCACAAATCAAGGATAGTTCCTTCCAATATTATGCCGTGGGACGTCCAGGTCTGACCAATATTGAAAGCAGAAAACCCGCAATCATCTGACGGAGGCGAATATGATGAGACTGGGGATTAAAATTACAGTTGGAGCAGTGGTCTTCATGGTCGTTCTGCTGCTGGGATATTCCGTTTATCTGTATCTGCATGTCAAATCGGCTGCGGAAGAGATGTATGAGCCCCGGGAGCCGATTAAAACGGTTTCGATTACAGATCAGCGTGGCGGGGGCGACTTCCCTGTAGAAATGGAAAATAAGGAAGCTTTCAATGCGCTGATTCTAGGCGTGGATGAACGCAGCAATGATCGTGGCCGCTCAGATACGATCATTGTTCTCAGTGTAAATCCGGCCAAACAGTCCATGCTGATGTTTAACATTCCCCGCGATACCCGAACCAGTATCGTGGGACATGGTACGGAGGATAAAATAAACCATGCTTACGCATTCGGGGGCGTGAACATGTCTGTGCAATCCGTGGAAAAACTGCTGGATATTCCTATACACTACTACATGAAAGTTAACATGGAAGGGTTTGCGCAGGTCATTGATATGCTAGGAGGCGTCGACGTGAATAATCCGTTTGCCTTTGACTACGAAGGAAGGCGCTTTGAGCAGGGAAGCATCCATCTCGATGGTGAGGCAGCACTTGGGTTTTCACGAATGCGCTACGATGATCCAAAAGGAGATTTGGGTCGGAATGATCGTCAGCGTGAAATTATTCAGCAGGTTTTGAAAAATACAGTACAGGTATCTAACATGTTTCAGTTTGAGTATTTGCTAAATGAAGTTAGTGCACATGTCAGAACAGATGTAACTTTTGATGAGATGAAGCAGATGTTCACCAATTATCGACCGGTGCTGGACCATATTGACTCCATTGAAATTAAAGGCTCAGGCAAAAAAATAGACGGAATCTATTATTATATGGTGGATCAGGCGGAGAGGGACAGAATTCACCAAATGATTATGGAGCACACAAGATGATCGGATAGGGCGGTGAACCAGATGCGTATCTCCACGCTTTTGAAATTATCAATGATTATGCTGTTCATGTATATGCTGATGATACCTGCAAGTACAAGTGTTGTTCAATCAGCTCAAAGCTATCACTGGAAGCATGTGCCTATTGGTGGCGGGGGGTACGTTACAGGGGTTGTCATTCATCCGACCGAACCTGATCTGGTTTATGCTCGTACCGACGTTGGAGGGGCTTATCGTCTGGATAGTTCTTCTGGAAACTGGATTCCGCTGCTGGATCATTTTGGGGATGAAGATAGCAATCTGTATGGGGTAGATGGTATTGCATTGGACCAGCAGAATCCCAATGTGGTCTATATTGCTGCCGGGAAGTATGGCAATGTCGGACCAAGTGATATTCTGAAATCCACGGACCGCGGAGCTACTTGGAGACGTACAGGACTGAACCTTCGGAATGAAGCTAATGGTAATATTCATCGAGCTATGGGGGAGAGTATAGCCGTCAATCCAACCAATTCAAACTATCTGCATGTGGGGACACGTTATGATGGTTTGTATACATCCAGTGACGGTGCGACCACCTGGAGCAAAGTAAGAGACGTCCCTAATGGGTTATCCGGAGAGGGTATACGTAGTGTAACCTACGGACTGAATCCTGTGACGAAGCAGGGGCAAGTTGTGTATGCAGGTGTACGTGGTATCGGTGTGTATAGCAAAGCCCCAAGAAGTAACGGACAGACGACCTGGCAACTAACGGGCCGGAGTCCTGAGTACCCCGCCCGCATGACTGCAGCAAAAAACGGCACGTTATATGTTACTACGGATAACCAAGGGATTTTTAAGTACAATGGTGTGCAGTGGACCAACATCACTCCAAGCTCCAGTTATTCCTCGTATTACGGCATTACAATCGATCCTAGAAACGATAATCACATTCTGGCTGCAGTTCGGACAGGTGGAGATAATCTGCCTCTTTATCGTTCGGTAAACGGAGGAAGGAACTGGACCATAATCCATAAAACACTGGTTTCCAAGCCGGGATGGTGGACACCTAATATGTTTTTCTCCGCAACATCCAGTCTCGAATTTGACCCCCACAATGCTGGTTCCGTGTATGCTTCGGATTGGTTCGGTGTTTACAAGACAAGTAACATCAATGGTACAAATGGAGTGGCAGGATCGGCAAGCACATGGGAAGCCATTACGGATGGACATGAAGAAGTGGTTGCACTCACAGCTTCAACTCCACCGCAAGGCACATCGTTTTTCAGTGGTTTAACCGACCAGATCGGATTCCGGCATGACAACGTAACGGAGATTCCGCTTAACAAACTCCCGCTCGCGGGTATGCGTGAAATTGTCAGTATCGATTACCATGAGGCTAATCCGAATCACATGGTCTTTCTGGGAAGCAGTGACTGGTACGGTACAACAACCCGTTTATTTGTCTCCTCCAATAATGGTGTTTCCGTAACACCGATGAATCTTCCAGCAGGATCTACGTTGGGACGGCTGGCTTACTCGGCTACCAATCCAAACGTCATTATCTATTATCCGCAAACGGGCAATCCAGTCAGGAGTACTAACAGGGGAACAACATGGCAAAACATGAACGGCGCCCCTTTTCAGGCTATTGGTGGAAGTATGGTTTTCACTTATAATCATCCACTTGCAGCTGATCGCATCAACGGATATAAATTTTACATGTATGCTGCAGGTTATTTGTATCGCTCAACCGATGCAGGAGCTAATTGGTACAAAGCCAATGCCATCCGACTTCCGGTTAGTGAGGAGATCATTAAAGTAGAGGCTGCTCCTGGATTGGCGAATCGTGTATGGGTGAGTCTGGGGACGGATGGATTGTATGCTTCTGCAAACTCGGGTTCGACCTTTACAAAGGTTCAGGGCGTACAGAGCTCCAGATTGTTTTCTTTTGGCAAAAATAAGCCTGGTCAGACGGTACCGAGCGTATATGTATATGGGACTGTGAATAATATCAACGGTTTTTTCCGTTCAGATGATATGGGTGTGACCTGGAGTAATATCGGTCCGTCGGGTGAAGGTATTGGCCTGGGCAATGAACCACAGATCATGGTTGCTGATCGTCAAACCTACGGTCGTGTCTATATTGGCACGAATGGCAGAGGGATCTATGTTGGATCATTAGAGTAATAAGTTAGTCATGAAAGTCATGAAAGTGGTGAACAAGATGGCAATGAAGGAAGGCTCCCGAAGTCAAAGGGATAAACATACACGTAGAACATACGGATGGTGGATTGCCCTGCTATTGGTTGTCATCTGGATTGTGCTCATCTGGTCGATGTCTGCTCAATCGTATCAGCAGCAGAATATTCAGCCGTGGCTTCACAAATTGACGCAGAAGGTGCACATCGGGTTCACACTGCCCGATGTGCATTTTACGTATAGTGGACATGAGTATTCGCTAAAGCAAAGACCATATGATTTTGTGGAATTCGTCTTCCGCAAGACTGCGCATCTATTTGTTTATGCAGTACTGGCAGTGCTAGTCTATAGCAGTCTACGCTACAAGAGAGTGCGTGTAAGGACATGTATTGTGGTGGCGCTGATGATCGTTGCGATGATTGCTTCCATTGATGAGTATATTCAACAGTTTAGCCCCAATCGTACAAGTTCGATTCGGGATGTTGGTGTTGACTTGATTGGTGCATGTTGTGGTATTGCAATCTACACAGGAATTCGAGCTTTATTGAGGAGCAAATAATTGATTTCCCAGGAAATGCCGTTGGTAGCTCGGCCACAGCTTCTACTTGCTTGCGAACCATCATACATATGGTGTAGGCAGGACAAGGGGGCTGGATTATGCTGCGAAGAAGAAACCGTAATGCACTGATCAAAAAGATAGGGCTCATTTTGTTTGTACTGATTTTGCTGTGGCTGATTGTCAGGAGTGTGCCCGCGTTGTTCCGTGCAGATGCGCCTGCGGAGGCTGCGGCTGTGGCAGAAGAGTTTTATAAATACGAGAAAACGGGTGATTTCGGAAGCTCCTGGGAGCTTTTCCATCCTTTAATGAAAGAACGTTTCCCGAAGAGTGCCTATGTGCAGAACAGAGCACACATATTTATGCAGCATTTTGGTGTGCAGACGTTTGAATTAAAGACGGAACCGCCGAAGCGGGAATTTGATGTGGAGATCATAAAAGGAGTGAAACCTTTTTCAGAAGCTTACAAGATAAATGTTACACAAACGTATTCCGGAACTTTCGGAAAGTTTGATCTCGTGCAGACTTGTTATCTGGTGCAGGATGGTAAGCAGTGGACGCTGCTATGGTATTATCCAGATGAGAGGAATAACAACACTGAAACTTCATCCTGATGAGTGATAGGGTTCATTGTCTGAGTGAGAGATGTAAAGTTACATATTGTGTCATATATTTGCAGGTTGATCTAACCGATTTGTATCATTAGTCCCTAATTGAGCGCTATAGATGCGAGACTTTTGTCGCATTTATAGCGTTTTTTTTGGTTTTAACTCTATTTCTATGTTTAAAAAGCTTGACAATAGTCCCGGTGTCAAGTAAATTACGAGTTAGGATACAAAATGTATCAAATTTCAGCTCCTAACGACAAATAACAGGGACCAGAGGCTCCCTGTGAGGGGAAGGTATTCCATTGAATGAAACGGGCCGCTTTTACTGTGTCAGTTGTGGGATGATTGTGTCGGTCACTAGAGACGCTGCCCAGAAGCAAGAGGGCAATGGAGGCAATCACGTATTTCGTACTGGATTTTACCGGAGTGAAATGCCGCTTGGATGCTGTGAAGCGTGTGTAGTTGAGTCAAAACGAGAAGGGCAATCCCAGATTGCAGGACAATATACTAAAGATTATGATACACTATGCTCATATGAGAAACGGGCATGAAATAAGCCCGTCCATGAAGGAGAGGATTGAATGCAGCAGGAGCCGGTTGTCCGACTTCAAGGCGTCAGTAAAATCATTTCCTCCCGATCATTGGTCAGCGACCTGACCCTGGATATTTCTCCGGGGCAGGTTTTTGGTTTTTTAGGACCGAATGGCGCGGGGAAGACAACAACGATTCGAATGATGGTAGGTTTGATGTCCATTAGTAAAGGAGATATTTTCATCTCTGGACACAGTGTGAAGAATGAGTTTGAAAAAGCGATATCCCAAGTAGGGGCAATTGTGGAAAACCCGGAGATGTACAAATTCCTGACTGGATATCAGAATCTGGTACATTTTGCCCGTATGTCACCTGGTGTTACCAAGGAGCGTATTGCAGAGACCATTGAGCGTGTAGGCCTGACTGCCCGCATTCACGACAAGGTTAAAACCTATTCATTGGGTATGCGTCAGCGTCTTGGTGTTGCACAAGCTATCTTACATAGACCCAAGCTGCTTGTTCTGGATGAGCCCACAAACGGTTTGGATCCTCAAGGAATAAGGGAATTGAGGGACTATCTTCGGCTTCTCACCCATGAAGAGGGGATCACAGTCTTTGTCTCAAGCCATCTATTGTCCGAGATGGAATTGATGTGTGATACCGTGGCTATTATTCAGAACGGTAAACTGATTGATGTTCGGAATCTGCGGGATGAACAAGCTTCAGATACCTTAATCGAAGTTGCTTTTGAAGTAGATGATGCAGAACGTGCTGTTCAACTTATGGAGGGAGAGGCGGTTATCCAGGGCAAGCTTATCGTGATGTCTCTCTCGAGGGAACAGATTCCTGATGTCAATGCCAAGCTGGTTCGAGAAGGTGTGCAGGTCTACGGTATTCGTAGTGTGACTCGTACGCTGGAAGATCAATTCTTGCAAATGACTGGAGGTGGCGGCATTGGGTAGTTTCGGCAATCTGCTACTGAATGAAAATATGAAGGTGTTCCGTCGTGTACGTACTTGGGTGATGCTAGCTATTCTTGCTCTGATTTCGTTGTTAATGCCCGTGTTATTACGGGAAGGTATGGGGGCGAGCGAGGCGTATTACTGGCAGCCAGCAGCTACAACAGTTCAGATTGCATTTTTCCTGAATACGATTTTCTGCGTGGTCATTGCAGCGGAATCGGTGGCGGGTGAATTTACATGGGGAACCATTAAACTGTTGTTGATCCGTCCATGGTCACGAAGCAAAATTCTGGCTTCCAAATATCTGACGGTAGTGGGTTTCAGTATATTAAGTACACTATTGGTCATTGGTATGGCCATGCTTAGCTCGTATATTTTGTTCTCTCATGATGCTCCTGTAGAGAGTAATATAATAGCGACCGAGGCGCTAACGAGATGGGGATATCTGTATATTGACCTGTTCATTACTCTGGCGATTGCCTTTATGGTATCTTCAGTATTTCGCTCGGGTGCGCTTGCTATTGGTTTGTCCCTGTTTATTATGTTCACGCAAAATATTTTTTCGCTGATCTTTAATCCGGATCGATATGAATGGGCTAAATATGTACTCTTCAACAATATGAATCTGAGCAAATATATGAATGCTTCATCGGATATAGGTTTGATGAACGGTCCAAGTGCAGGTATGACTCTCGGTTTCTCTTTGGCAGTTCTCGCCGCATATTATGTTATCTTTATGGTGATATCCTGGGTTGTGTTCAACAAAAGAGATGTGGCAGGTTAATTCCTGCCTCTTTTTTTGTTTGTATGTGGCATAGCTGTCTATTCAGGGTACATACTGGTATTGTAATGTTAGAATCATATTATGGACGCAGTCACCTTGTCAGGACAGCGCATGGAGGGATCACGTTTCTTGATTAACAACAAATTTTATCGCATATGCACGGCAGTTATTTTACTTCTGCTGATCGTGTATCTGGGAGATAAGGTGAACTTTATTTTCCGCCCTCTTACTTCGCTGATTCATATCATCATTATTCCGCTCCTGATCGCAGGGTTTTTCTATTACCTTTTGCGTCCGCTCGTGGACTTCATGGAACGGCATAAAATAAAAAGGGCACTGTCTGTTCTGATTATTTATGTCGTTGTTGGACTCTTCATCGCAGGATTCAGCGTTCTCGTGTGGCCTTCCCTGCGAGAACAGTTATGGAATTTTATCGAAAATGCACCTAAGCTTATTTCTTCCCTTGTGGAGCAGATTAAAGCGCTGGAAAACAATCGTTTTCTTGCCCGTTACCTGCCTGAGGATTCAGACTTGTTCACCAGGTTGTCCGAGTATTTAAGTCAGGGGATTACGCAGGTTACGGATTATGTCTCAGGTCTGTTTTCGGTTGTATCCAATCTGGTCATTATTCTGGCAACATTCCCGATTATGCTCTATTACATGCTCAAGGAAGGCAGTAAATTTGGAACCAACTTGACGCTGTTGTTGCCGAGACATTATCGAAAAGACGGAGAAGAAACGGTGCATGAAATTGATGAGGCCTTAAGCAATTATATTGTGGGCCGTGTTATCGTTAATGTGGCGCTGGGTATTCTCATGTTTATCGGTTTTCTTCTTATCGGGTTGCCTTATGCGCTGTTATTAACGGTGGTATCTATTATTCTGAACTTTATTCCTTATGTGGGAGCTTTGCTGGCGGCCATTCCTGTTGTGATCGTTGCTTTTATCGACTCGCCTTCCATGGCGCTCTGGTCTCTGATCATTATCGTCATTGCACAGCAAATTCAGGATAATCTCATCTCTCCTTATGTCTATGGCAAACAGCTCGATATTCATCCGTTGACCACGGTCATCTTGTTGCTCGTCGGAGCTGATCTTGGCAACATTCTTGGAATGATTATTATCATTCCGCTGTACATGATCCTCAAGATTATTTTTCGTAAAATCCAAAACCGTATTGTCGAAGATCGAGCAGATGCCTAATGAGTTCGGGCTCAGCATAAAGAAAAGGTCTGTTCACCGTCATTTATGACGGTGGACAGACCTTTATTTGATCAAACGTTTGTTTCTTTCTCGTCTTCATCGGTGTAGTCTGCCATGTTCAGTGGTTCTTTAGGAACGATGGCAACTTTATAGAAGCGATTTTTATCTTTTTCCAACAGGACAAATGTCAGGTTCTCAACTTCATACTCATCTTGTTCGTTCATCTCCGGACGGTGGCTGTAGAGCCATCCACCGATGGTATCCCATTCATCCGCATCCAGCGAGGCCATAAACATATCGTTGACTTTGGACAACGAAACTTTGCCATCCATAATGACATAGTGTTCATTCACAATCTGGATTTCTTCTTCTTCATCTGCATCGAACTCATCACGAATCTCGCCAACGATCTGTTCCAGTACGTCCTCGATCGTTACGATTCCGGAGGTGCCTCCATACTCATCAACCAGTACGGCAATATGCACGCCGTCCTTCTGCATTTTTTTCAGCAGATCCTTAACCGGAGTAGTCTCATGAACGGCAGACACGGGTTGAATCAGGGAAGACAGGTCCACAGGCTCGTCGTTGCCGTACAACTCCAGGAAAAATTGTTTCGTATTGATGATGCCGATAATATCGTCTTTGTTCTCATTAACGACGGGGAAGCGAGTGTATTGCTCTTCCCGAATGATCTCGAGATTTTCCTCGTTCGTTCTATTTAGATAAAGGCAGACCATGTCGGTCCGGGGAACCATGATTTCTTTGGCCAGCATCTCATCAAAAGCAAAGATTCGGCTCACATAACCAAATTCAGCCTGATTGATTTTCCCGCTTTCAAAGCTTTCATTGATAATAATCTGCAACTCTTCTTCGGAGTGTGCATCTTCATGTTCGGAAGCAGGTTTGATGCCAAACAATTTAACCAACTGGTTCGCAGAGCCGTTTAACAGCCAGATAAAAGGATACATTACTCGGTTAAACCAGATGATAAGGCCGGACGTCAGCAGTGCAACAGTCTCCGCTTTGCGAATCGCTATCGTTTTGGGTGCAAGTTCACCCACAACAACGTGTAGATACGTGATCGCTACAAAGGCAATGACAAATGACAAGAATGAAGCGAGTGAATCCGGGATACTCATGCTTTCGAACACCGGATGGAGAATTTTCTCTACCGTAGGTTCACCGAGCCAGCCCAGTCCGAGAGACGTAATCGTGATCCCTAGCTGACAAGCAGACAGGTATCCGTCCAGATTGGCGACGGCCTGTTTCACAGCGAGTGCACGTTTGTTCCCTTCTGCAATCATTTGATCGATCCGGCTCATACGAACTCGTACCAGAGCGAACTCCACTGCCACAAAAAATGCTGATAACCCTATCAAAAATGCAACCAAAACCAAATTTAACGCATACCTCTCACTGTCCATTCACTACTCTTCTCCTTTTAAGTCTTAAGTTTTAACGAGTATTATATCTAATTTTACGTAAGAAGACCACCTTCTCCTGAAGAAAAGAGGAAGAGTCTGGAAGGGAAATGAGACAAGACAATGCTTTTTTCATGATTTCAGCTCATATGCCTATCAATACATAAGCTATTTTTTAACAAGCAGAAGTGGAGAAATAGGTATTATAAGTGATGTGATGGGTCTGCCTATGTAAAGTTTTATCTACGTTTTCGTTACGAATGGGGTCGACAATGGGTATCTATGATTAGCTGGAAACAATATCGTCAAAGCTGTTTAGCATGAAAGAGGACAAAGTTAGTTAGCAAGGTAACGGAACATTAAGAAAGTAAGGTCCTAAGGAGGAAGCCGCATGTTTTGGCTGGTCATTATTTTAATTGTTTTTATTTTTCAGGCGGCTACGATTCTTGTGCTGGAGTTCCGTAACCCGGCCAAAGCAGTGGCTTGGCTTTTCATATTATTTTGCGTGCCTCTGATTGGATTTGTGGTGTATTATTTCGTAGCACAAGACTACAGTAAACGCAAAAAACTGCGAAAGGGCGGGTCGCGAATTTTCCGGGAAATGCGTGAAACCATCTGGAAACAAGCCCACATCGTAGATGAGATTTCTCAAATGCCAGGAGACCGATATAAGCACCAGCACCGTTTATTCAACTTGTTATCTCATCTGTCCGAGAGCCCGATAACGGGATGCAACCGAAGCAAGGTGCTCACGAATGGGGAAGAGGCTTTCGCGGCTATGCTAAGAGAGATGGAAAAGGCCGAGCATCATCTACATGTCGAGTTTTATATTTTCAGGGATGATGTGATCGGTACTCGCTTTCAGCAGGTGATGATCCGTAAAGCACAGGAGGGAGTAAAAGTCAGGTTCATCTGCGATGGGCTTGGCAGTCATAAACTGAGCTGGAGTTTTATCCGCAAGCTTCAGGATGCGGGTGTTGAGTTTCATTTTTTTCTGCCGCCGCTCATTGCTACGATTGATCGCAGGGTCAATTATCGCAACCACCGAAAAATTGTAGTTGTGGATGGCAAGGTTGGTTTTGTTGGTGGTATTAACGTGGGAGATGATTATCTTGGCCAATATGCGGAGGTTGGATTTTGGAGGGATACGCATGTGCAGATTGAAGGAGATGCTGTCTATTTCCTGCAAAGCACATTTCTTAATGACTGGAAGCTGGCCTCGGGAAATCGGATTATGGAGCCGCAGCTCGAAGAATTGTTTCCGCCTCATATTTGCAGCGGCGGAGAACGGATTCAGATTTTGGGGAGTGGGCCTGATCAGGATTGGGATGCGATCCAGGAGATGTGTTTTGGCGCGATTTCAGTAGCTTGTGAACGGATATATATTACAACGCCGTATTTTATTCCTGATCCAGCTCTTTACGAGGCTCTCAAGACCGCTGCGGTCAGCGGGGTGGATGTGCGAATTGTTATTCCGTATCAGTCCGATTCACGGCTAGTGCATCTGGCATCCCTTTCTTATGTTGAAGAGTTGCTGCGTGCGGGTGTGAAATTTTATCAATACCGTAAAGGTTTTGTTCATGCGAAAGTAATGATTGTAGATGATCTGCTGGCAACGGTAGGTACAGCCAATATGGACATGCGGAGTTTCTTTTATAATTTTGAATTAACGGCCGTATTATTTGAAAGCTCGGCTATTCATCGTTTGCTGCATGATTTTGAACGTGATTTGGAAGAGTGTAGCGAGATTGAACCACAAGCATTTCAACATCGCTCACGCCTGCAAAAAGGGGGAGAAATACTTTCTCGGATGCTTTCTCCGCTTCTTTAGGCGATTTAGGGCAGATTTCCGAAGATAAATTCACTTTTTTTGAATTTATCTTCTTTTTGCTAAGTATTTTGTTCCAATTTGATCTTTTATGATATAATAGTTATATAAATCATGTCGTGACGAAGGAGGGGGAGTCTGGGGAAACAGGCTCCCTTTTGCTCTCTTTTGGAAGTGTGATCCGGCAAGCAGTACATCTTGAATCTATTTTATATCGCCTTTAGATGCCCGTTTTGATGGTGGGTCAGAGTACATGCAGAATACAGTTTGCTCAATTTCTACATGGAGCTTCCCCGTGGAGTGATTTAATGGATATATAAAATGGATTCACATTCTGATTTTACGGGGGGGATACCATGTCCAATGTAACGGTGAAAGAACTAACGGCCAAGCAAGCCGACCGCGGCGTCAAAAGCTCGGTGTTTACGCTAAAGTTGTTGCAGCGTATTGTAATGATCCTGATCGGTGCTGTGCTCATGGCTGTATCGCTTGAAGTATTCCTCGTGCCAAACGGCGTCATCGACGGCGGTATTACGGGGATCTCGATTATGGTGTCAGAGCTTACACATCTGCCGCTGGGCATATTTCTGACTTTGCTCAACATGCCTTTTCTAATCCTTGGTTACAAGCAGATCGGTAAGACCTTTGCATTATCTACTTTGCTGGGGATCGTAGTCATGTCCATTGGTACATCTCTACTGCACAAAGTTCCAGCGCTAACACCGGGTGAACCGCTTCTGGGTGCTGTATTCGGTGGGTTAATTCTGGGTATGGGAGTAGGTCTGGTCATTCGTTCTGGTGGTTCACTGGACGGTACAGAGATTGTTGCCATTCTGTTTAGTGAGAAATCACCGCTGTCTGTAGGACAGATTGTTTTGATTATTAACGTATTTATTTTCGCGGGTGCTGGATTTGTATTCGGCTGGCCGAACGCTCTATACTCGATGATTGCCTATTATATTGCGATGAAGGTGATTGATATCGTAAATGAAGGGCTAGATCAGTCCAAGTCGGTCTGGATCATCAGTGAGAAGTATCGCGATATCGGTTCAGCGTTGACGGATCGTCTGGGACGCGGTGTAACGTATCTGGACGGAGAAGGCGGCTTTAGTGGGGATGAGAAAAAGATTATTTTTGTTGTTATTACCCGTTTGGAAGAAGCCAAGCTGAAGTCCATCGTAGAGGATTGGGACCCGCAAGCCTTTATAGCCATCGGCAACATTCATGATGTAAAGGGCGGACGTTTCAAGAAAAAAGGCATCCATTAGTGATTCCTTCTTCTAAGTTTGAAGTAAATTAAACTGGAAATATCATCATATATGCAGTATGGAAATAGCCGATACCCTGAGTTTCAGGATATCGGCTATTTTTTCTTGAGATGTTTCAGGATCAGCTCCATAGGTTGCGGAGGTACGGCTGCAATCAGATCGCCTACCGTATTCAGACGTTCCATAATATTCATGAGGTGATAATCCTGGATGGAGACATCACGGCGTACCTCATCCCAAGTAAGCGGTGTGGAGACCGTTCCCCCCGGCTTGGCACGAGGTGTATAGGGAGCTGCCAACGTTTTGCCGCCATAATGCTGGAGATAATCAAAGTAAATTCGATCGCCACGATCTTTTTTCAGGCGTTCCAGTGTGAATAATTCAGGATGCTTTTGCGTGACGTATTTGCCTACAAAGTAACCAATATCTCGTAGCTCATCGAATGTTATACCCGAGGTGATCGGCACAATGATCTGAACGCCTGTAGCGCCAGATGTTTTGGGAACGGATTGTAATCCCAGGGAGGACAAGGTTTCACCTACAATCAGCGCGGCCTGCATGATTCGTGGTTCATGTTCCATGGAAGGGTCAAGATCAATTATCCATTCACATGGAAGTGTGCTGTTAATCGCATGCAGCGAAGGGTGGAATTCAAGTGCGGCCAGATTTCCCAGCCAGAGCAACTCAGGAAGTCCGTTCATAACAATGTAGCGGATGCCTTCATAATCCTGCGTGTGCACAAAATCAGGCAGCGGTTCTGGCGCGTTTTTTTGATAAAAGAACGTATCACCAGCGCCATGAGGATAACGAATTGTTGTTAGCAAACGGTTACGGGTGTACGTCAGCAGATACGGAGCAAGTGCGGCCAGCTTTTGCAAATAGATGGCTTTGGTTACACCAGCTTCAGGCCATAACAGCTTGTCTGGATTCGTGACGGTAAGTTCTACACCTTCGATTATGATAGAGCCTTTGATTTTGTGTGGCATAGAGGCCTCCTTTTTAATCTTCCTGTTGGAGTTGGTTTGCAAGACAGTCTTCCGGGGTCACGTCTGCGAAAGTCTGAATGCTGGGATGCCGTAGCGTACGATGATGTGTCAGTTCCATATACTGCACTTTAAGTCCAATCTCAGGCTTGACCCAAGTTGTCTCGGCGCTGCGTTCAGGAATGTTGTGGAAGGGTCTCTCCTTGATAAGGAGTGGCTGCACCTGTGAAGTGAGTTCTCGCCAGCGGTTAATGTTCAACTTACCTGTTCCAACATGACCGATATAGATAAAACGAGGCCCGTCATACACGCCGATTGCAACGGCATTCACAATTCCATCGCGATATGTGACACCCCCGATCATGGCATACAGGTCATGCATGATTTTGACCTTTTGCCACCGGGAGTCTTTTCCTCCGATCCCGTAGGTGCTGGAGAGATCCTTGCAGACGATGCCTTCCATCTGGTGTTGTCTCATGACGGTAAGGAGGGCGGCTGCATCTGTGGAGTTGGTAACCTCCTGTACATGATGGCCGGTATGGAGCACCTTATGCAATAGCTGCTGGCGAGCCTCAAGTGTCTGATCGGTGATCCACTTTCCATCATAAAAGAGGATGTCAAAAACCATATAAGTTATCGGGTTCTGATGTGTGGCCTGAGCGATGTTATCCGGCTTGCTCATCCGATCCCGGCGAAGCACATGATAAAAGGAAGGTCGTCCTGTGTCTGGATTCAGCGCGATAATCTCGCCGTCCAAAATATAAGAGGCACCAGCACATAGGTTGCGAGGTTGGGCCAGTTCGGGATACTGGGCTGTTCGGTCATGTAACCTGCGATTAATCAATCGCAGCTCCTGTCCGTTCTCATAAGCGAGCATGCGCACACCATCCCACTTGATCTGTGCAATCCATTGCGAGCCTGCAGGCAGGGTGTCTCGGGATACGGGTTCAAACGGTAAGACGGGTTTGAACATTTCATGCTCCTTTCCATCAGCCAGTCCTCCATATCAGAGTTACGTAAAAAAGGCTGAGAAGGTTAATGTTTTTGCAACCTACGTTTCAAATGATGAATCAGGATCAGCAGCAGCGGGAGAAAAATGCCACAGGTTAAATCCCAGTCAATCCAGTATGGAATGATCACTTTCAGATAGAAGGTTTCATTCGGAGCGATCAGGATGGAGCAGACTAAAATGAGAAGTGAGGCTGGTAAGAATAGATTCCGATAGTTGGACAAACGAAACAGATGAGCCAGCCCAAGCACAAAGCTGTAGAAGAAGAGCACACTTTTGAAAAATACAGCGATAACCCAGACGGAAGCCATAATTGCTTCAATTCGTTGCAAAAATTTTCCGATGTTAATCAAGCGTGACAGATTAAACGAGGTAAACCAGTAATGCTGTGTCATGAATGGTCCCAAAATAAGCAGACACATACTTATGGTTAGCGTTAACATTAATCCGCCGATCATACCCATAAGCAAAAAATCTCTTTTCAGATGAGGACGCTGCTCTGTGTACGGCAATAACATCATGAAAATACATAATTCACAGTACGGGTATGTAAGTACAGCGATAAAGCCTTTGAAAGGATCAAGGAATCCCCTACCAAGAATGGGTTTTATATTGTCAAGATCCGCTTTGGGGAGTAGACATAGCGTGAGAATAATCAAGAACAGGATAACGATAGGCAACAAGATTTCAGCAGTTCTTCCGATGTTAGGGAGCCCTGACCGCAATCCCCAAGCCAGAGCACAGACGAATGTAAGGTGCAGCACCCATAATGGCGAATTTCTGAGAATGTTCGTCGTCATAAAGTCTCCCATTTCACGGATAAACGTCGATGCACCAATCAGAAAATAAAAAATATAGAATGCGCTGACCACAGCGCCCACCCAAGGCCCCAGCACCCGGAGTGCATGTTCAATTAAATTCAGACGCGGATCCAAGCGATATACAGCAAACATGATCAGAAGTACACCCATTCCGCCTCCTACGCCAATTAAGGAAGAGATCCAGGCATCTTGCTGAGCATAAGATGTGATCATGGTTGGGAAAAAGAGGATCTGCTCACCGATTGTGCAAAGGAACATCAGCGAAGCAAGCTGCCTGACGGTCAAACGTCCCTTTTCAATCATTCAATAAATCTCCTTCGTCTGACAATGTTTAAGTCTGGGTTAGGATGTACCAATATTTACGGTTTTATCAGAGGTATAAAAAAAGCCCGACCTTTTACCTCCTGAGGAAGCTTTGGAGGAACAAGGTCGGGCTTTTATGCAGTAACCAGTTTGGTCAAGAGAAGGAATTCAGAGTAAAGTCGGCAGAGTGAGTGGACGGTAACAGCTTGCGTCTAAAATAACACGAATTGCACTTTAGGCCTCTGCGATCAGCCGAATACGGATGTTTTGCGGGTCTGCCGCATACCATGCTTCGCCATCCGGAGTTACTTCAACGCCCGATTGACGTAAACGTTCAACGGCTTGTTCAACTTCTTCCGGCTGGGCATACACAATCGTAAAATAATCGATGCCTGTAGCATTGGCAGGGTTAATCGGTGCGTCGACACCAGCCCAGATGTTCAGTCCAAGATGATGGTGGTAACCGCCGGCAGAGACAAACAGTGCAGACATGTTGGCAAAGTTGCCCACGATATCAAATCCGAGAATACCGGAGTAGAAGCTACGGGCTTCCTCCAGACTGCGAACGTGAAAGTGAACATGTCCAATAACGGTGCCGCCAGGCAGACCGCTCCAAGTTTCATTCGCCGACAGATCAAACAAGCTCTGCACATCCACTGGATCGCTTGCCATAACGTAATTATTGTCAACATCCCGTTTCCAAGTTTCACGAGGGCGGTCAGCGTAGATTTCAATTCCGTTGAGGTCGGGGTCAGAGATATAAAAGGCTTCACTCACCAGGTGATCTCCTTGACCAATTTCGATTCCGGATGCGACAAGATTACGAACGGCAAGTCCTAGTGACTTACGGTCAGGCAAGAGGATTGCAAAATGGTACAAACCCGCATGGGATCGCTCAGGCAAAGTAATGCTGTCCTTGACTTCTTCAAGGCGAAGAAGGACGTTCTTTCCGTCGGCTGTCATTGTGGCGATATGATCTTGGCGTATCATCAGTTTGAGCCCAACAACGTCCGTATAGAACTGAATGGATCGATCCAGATTGCTGATTCTAAGACTAACTTCACCCAGATGGGTAGTGGCTGGAATGTGATAAGCAGTATTCATGGTTATTTCCTCCTTAAAATAGATGCCTGATGTTCAACAAATGATGATGGATGATATATCGTGCCAATATCAATATGATCTGCGTACTAGGTATCGGGAATCGATGAAGAAGATGTGAGCAACTTTAAGATGCTGAAAAATGGAAGGTGTTACTTTATAAATATAAATAAGTTACTTTTCATAAGTTAATATAAAATATTTACTTATTATAGTCAATCATTTTAACCAAAACATTTATGCGGTCGATAGTGCCAAAGTAGACGCAAGTAATCTGGGGATGCGTGAAGTGATGAGAAGAGTTGAAGTGATGGGAAGAGGATGTTGATATATATAATAAAATGATTCTGCCGCTACTAACGAACCGTATAGAAGTCTTTGGGCAATACGACCAATAAACGGTTCGTTAGACAGAAGCAGAAAACCAAACCATGCGAGAAAAACAGAGTCAACAGAAATGCAGGCTGCCTATTTCACCAGCACCCGTAGATTACGCTTTTGGTTTGGCTGGGGCTTTTTTACGTTTCGTTGTAGCGGGTGTATCGGTTTCTCCTCCGGCAGCTGCCTGCACGGTTGTTTTTCGTGGAGCGCGTTTCTTGGGTTTGGCTGTTGTTGTTCCAGGGTCCACAGGAATTGGCTTCACTGCTTCGATACTTGCTTGAAGGGCGGCCATAAGATCCATCACATTGGCTTCAGGTTTGGCTGGAGCGATTTTGATTTCTTCGCCCGCAACCTTGTGTTGAATGAGATCAAGCAGTTTTGCCCGATAATCATCTGTATATTTGCCGGGTTCAAACGGAGTGGATAGTTGGTCGATCAACAGTTTGGCCATCGTAAGTTCCTTTTCGTTCACGTTTTGCATCTCGGGAAGGTTGGGAACTTGAGATACGGGCCGAATCTCATCCGGGTAAAAAATAGTCTCCATCGACAAGCAATCCTCTAGCACCCGGATGGCAGCGAGACTGCTCTTGGATCGAATCGAGATTTTGGCAATACCGATTTTCCCTGTATCCCGCATAGCGTTCATGAGCAATTGGTAGGCATTCCCGCCAGCTTGGTCGGGAGAGAGGTAATAGGTTTTTTGAAAATAGATCGGGTCAATCTCAGTCAAATCGACAAAATCCAGAATGGTAATGGTTTTGTTGGCAGATTCGTTTAAGGCCTCAAGTTCTTCTTTTTCAAACAGGACAAATTTTCCCTTTTCATACTCGTACCCTTTAGTGATCTCTTCCCATTTGACTTCAATCTCACAGGAAGGGCACTGGCGTACATAAGCAAGCGGACTACCGCAGACGTTGTGAATATAACGCATGGAGATATCCTTGTCCTCGGTGGCCGAGAACATTTTGACGGGCACATGCACCAGACCAAAGCTGATTGCACCTTTCCAGACCGTATGCATAAAGGCAGCTCCTTTCGAATCCTTTTTCATAATAGTATGGGCAGCAGTTGACACGTATAGTCGCGAACCCGTGGATGCCGAGGCTGTGTCCGATAATCAGTATGGTTCCGCAAGAGTCGGGGATGATAACAGAAACACGATGGGGAGGTGCCAGATGAAGAACAGGCGGGATAAGGAAGAGGCGCACAGACATACGTTCACACCTTATCCTCTGGAGGATGCTGAGAGTGCAGAAGAGTTTTATACGCCAGCAACGGATGTGAACTGGGAGGCCGTGACTTCGGAGAAGCTGCCGCTGGATCGGGAATCCTTTATGCTCGATATTGATCGTATGGTGAATGAAGGGTTAGGTGGCGGTCAGGTTACGGAGGATAACGGTTATATTGGTGACAGTACGACAGATACGATCGTTGAGGAAAAGCATAACGAAGATCCGGAAGGAGACTACGAATAATATGATGGATGCAAAGCGGGCAAAAGCGATCTATGATGCCAAAGATACCATTGCTGTTACACTTGAAGGGGAGCCTGTCTGGATAGAAAATGTAGATGAGGCTAACGGTATGGCAACTGTACAGGTGGGCAGCAGACCAGGGAACACGCAAACGGTGCGTGTGGATCGCTTGGAGGAGTAGCGGGGACGGGCGCGAACGAAGAAAGAAGATTATGATGTAAAAAATTTGTCGTGGACCAGACAAGTAAAGTATCAGGGAACGATAAGTGGCGAGATGTTGGAAAAGATTAGAGATGCCATTTTGGGAATCAATGAAAAGGATCGGTACCGGAAGGTACCGGTTTTTTTGTGTAATGATTCTTTTCGCGATCACTCAAGGGATATGGTTATGAAGCCTAGCCTTTCCAGCATGTTCCTTCAATGTTGCGGGCGAGGAAAGGGACCGATATAATAAGGTTCAAAGTGAACTCAGGCGAGAAACCGTCAAAGGTGGGGCGTATATTGAATCAGACGCATGAGCAGTGGGTGTATCAGTCCCATAGCATTGAAGATACAGAACGGCTTGCATCCGCACTTGCGGCGCAGGCACAGGCCGGAATGGTGATTGCACTGGATGGCGATTTGGGCGCGGGCAAAACGGCTTTTTCACAGAAGTTCGCCTGGCATCTGGGCGTGAGGGATGTTGTGAGCAGCCCGACTTTTACACTGATCAAGGAATACGAGGCGCGATTGCCCCTGTATCACATGGATGTGTACCGCATTTCGCTGGAAGAAGCGGACGAGTTGGGACTTGAAGAGTATTTTTACGGTACGGGAGTCAGTCTGGTTGAGTGGGCTAGCATCATTCCCGAGTTGCTGCCGGAGGAGCATCTTCATGTGCAGATGGAGTCGACAGGCCTTGAAGATCGAACGATAACGCTGGATGGGTATGGTGAGGTATATGCCACAATATGCCGACAGTTCAGACAGAATGGAGTTACAGGATGATACAAGGTTTGAGAGATGATGATAAGATCGCAGGGTTGAGGAATGAGGGTCAGATCGAAGATTTGGGAAGTAAGCCGCGTCAGCGGTTTTTGGTGTTGGATACATCCACTGCGGTGATGGCCGCCGCAGTGATGGAGGAACGTTCGCTGCTGGAAGAGCGCAACGAGCGTGCCGAGCGCAATCACTCGGTGCACGTTGTGCCTGTGATGGAGCAGCTGCTTGCTGCCAGCAGCACAGAGCCAGGCCAGCTCGACGGGATTGCCGTCGGCATTGGCCCAGGCTCGTACACGGGCATCCGCATTGCGGTGACCGCGGCGAAGACGCTGGCCTGGGCATGGGACATCCCCGTTGCCGGGGTGTCCAGCCTTCAGGCCCTCGCCTGGGGCGGCTGGCACAGCGGCCTCGCCGCCAAGGCGCAAGCTGCGGCAGATGATGCCGCAGCCGGGGCTGGCGGAACGCCATCCGCGGACCAGGGCGGCACGAGTGCCGCCCCTGTCCACTGGATCGTTCCGCTCGTGGACGCGCGGCGCGGTCAAGCCTATACCGCGCTGTTCGCCTCCGCCGGCAGCGATACGCCACGCCGGCTGGCGCCCGATGCCATCCGCCAAATGGACGGATGGCTGGAAGAGCTCGCCGCCCGCTTGGCGGAGGCGGCGCCGGAAGAGCGGCCCGCTGCCGTCTGGATCGTCGGCGAGACGGGCCAGCATGCGGCGGCGGCAGAACTTCGCTGCCCCGCAGGAACGGCGCTCCAGCTCGTTCCGTATGAGCTGGAAGGCCGCTGGATTGGGCGCCTCGGCGCTGAAGCGCTGCTTGCAGGTCAGCGCGACGACGTACATGCGCTGGTGCCGAACTACACCCAGCTGTCCGAAGCGGAAGCGAACCTGCTGCGCAAAGGCTGAAGGGAGAGGGAGAGCGGATGAATAACGTAGGGAACGAAGGACAGGAAACCGTGTTTCAGTTCAGACTCATGACGGTGGCAGATATTCCTGACGTGATGGAGATTGAACATGAGGCATTTACCCTCCCTTGGACGGAAGAGGCATTTCATAATGAATTGAAGCATAATCATTTTGCTAAATATATGGTCATGGAGCTGGACGGTACGGCTGTTGGGTATGCGGGGATGTGGACGATTATGGATGAAGCGCATATTACCAATATCGCCGTGAGAAAAGCATACCAGGGTCGCAAGCTGGGTGAGAGATTGCTGGACGAGTTAATGAAAACGGCAGCTTATCTCGGCATGGAGCGTATGACGCTGGAGGTCAGGGTGTCGAATAGTATAGCTCAGAATTTGTATCAGAAAAAAGGGTTTGAATCGGCAGGTCTGCGCAAAGGATACTACTCCGATAACGGAGAGGATGCAATGATTATGTGGGCGGTACTTCCGCCTGCAAGCCGGAGCGGCGAAGAGGAAGGAAGCGTAATGGATTCATGAACGATCTTATAGATAATCAGGGCAGAATTCCATCCTATATTCTGGCGGTAGAGACAAGCTGTGACGAAACATCGGTAGCCGTTGTAAAAGACGGATGTGAAGTGCTGTCCAATCTGATCTCAAGTCAGATCGAGACACATAAAGCGTTTGGCGGCGTTGTGCCGGAGGTGGCTTCGCGTAAGCACGTTGAAGTTATCACGCTGATGCTTGAACAGGCTATTGAGCAGTCAGGCATTCGTCCGCGTGATTTGAGCGCAATTGCCGTCACGCAGGGGCCTGGACTTGTCGGCGCGCTACTGGTGGGTATCGTCGCAGCCAAGACGCTGGCGATGGCACTGGGCAAACCGCTGATCGGCACCCATCATATTGCCGGTCATATTTATGCGAATCGTCTTGTGCGTGAACTGCAATATCCGGCGATGGCTCTTGTGGTATCGGGCGGACATACAGAGCTTGTACATCTGGAGTCTGAGGGCAAGTTCAAGCTGATTGGCCGCACACGGGACGATGCTGTCGGTGAAGCATATGATAAAGTAGCTCGTGCGCTCGGATGTCCTTATCCAGGAGGGCCGCATGTAGACCGGATGGCATTCGAAGCGGAGGATGTTGTTCCATTGCCACGGGTATGGCTTGAAGCAGGATCGTATGACTTCAGTCTAAGTGGATTGAAATCGGCTGTGCTCAACGTACTGAATCAGGCCAAGATGCGCGGCGAAACATTGGAGCCGTCTGCAGTAGCACGCGGTTTTCAAGAAGCTGTCGTTGAAGTGCTGGTGGAAAAAGCGGTACGTGCTGTTCGTGAATATGGTTCACGTCAGTTGCTCCTGTGCGGCGGGGTTGCGGCCAATCGCGGCTTGCGGACGGCTCTGCAGGAACGGTGCGAGAAGGAAGGTCTGGAGCTGATTATTCCGCCAATGGAGTACTGCACGGATAATGCAGCCATGATCGGTGCGGCAGCACATCTCAAATGGATCCGCGGCGAGGGTACTGATTTTGACGCGAAAGCTGATCCTGGACTTTCTCTGGAAGCGTGGTCGGTTCAGACCGAAGTCTAGACTGTCTGGGATTGAACCAGAGCGAAGTTGTGCTGGGAAGAAATTGTTCATTTTTGAAGTGAATGGTTGACAGTGGATGGTGAAGAATGTATATTAGTTACAAATTACACAGGAGTTATCTCCTGAACTGAAAAACGCGATGAACAGGAACAGTAAGGTCTTTCCCGGTCATAAGAGAGCTGCGGGATGGTGCAACGCAGCCGAAGGACACCTGAAACTCACCTGGAAGCGGAACGATGGAACACGGCTGTTTAAGATCCAAGCCGAAGGCTGAAGCTGGCCAAAAGTATATCGTTACGGGTTGCCTCCGTGAAAGGGTCGTTGTTATCGATTCATGTCAGATTAGAACGGGGTATCACATGGATGTTACCTGGGTCTAACTGAAAGATCGATGAACAATACTGAGGGGACTTTCAAGCTGTTGTTTAGACAGGATGAGAGTCAACAAGAGTGGTACCGCGAAGGTGAACAGCCTGTCGTCTCTTGCATTATGCAGGAGAAGGCAGGCTTTTTTGATTTCAATTTTGGAGTAATATTTACATATCAAACAAATGTAATGAACGGGAGCAGTAGAACGACAATGGCGCTCAGAGAGCTGTGGGTTGGTGCGACGCAGTGGCTGGAAACGTTTGAATCTCGCCCGGGAACAGAGCTTTGGAAACATGGGATACGGTTAACCGTTGCCTTCGAGGCGGCAGCTCATGTGTACATAGCAACGGCTAACCTCCGTTACAGGGAGTTTCTCTTGAATGCAATGACTGGCTTTACGCAGACTGCTGCGTAGTTCAATGCATTTCACGAGAACACGAGGTGGATGGTGTCAGCGTAGGCTGGCCTATCAAGCGAGAGTGGTACCGCGGAGGGGAGAATAACCCGCCGTCTCTTTGATGAGATGGCGGGTTATTTGTATTGCTGCCGGCAGCAGGGTGGGCAAAAGTTACAACCATATGGGATGCACATGGCATTAGTCCGAATCAGAAGCATTTCAGAGTGTAAGTCGACGTACACTTTGAACCAACCATTGAACATAATTTTTCTACAAAACAAACATAGTAGAGCGGAATTGAACTGAGATCGAAAGCCTGTTTTCGCCTGTTTCCACCAATGGCAAGTTTATGATGAACCCGGTAAACGATATCCCAAATTAATGGAGGTTGATGAAAATGACAACAAACCCGAACAAACGAATGATTGAAATTTTTGATACGACCCTGCGAGATGGAGAGCAAGCACCTGGAGCCAGCCTGCATCCCGAGCAAAAAATAGAACTGGCTCACCAGCTGGCAGCGCTTGGCATTGACGTCATTGAGCCTGGATTCCCGATCTCCAGTCCAGGGGAGTTTGCGGCGGTTCAGGCGATTTCAAGACAATTGCAGCAGGTAGAGATCTGCGGGTTTGCACGTGCAGTCAAAATAGACATCGATTCTGCGGTGAAGGCTACCGCAGATGCTGCCCGGCGCCGAATCCACCTGTTTATATCCTCGTCGGATATTCATATTGAGCATCAGTTGCGCCGTCCTCGCAGTGAAGTGGTCGCTACGGCCCGGGAGATGGTTTCCTACGCACGTCAGTTTACGGATACCGTGGAGTTCACCGCGATGGATGCTGCGCGTACCAAGATGGATGATCTGATTGAAATGGTTGAAGTGGCCATTGAGGCAGGGGCGAGCATCATTAATTTGCCCGATACTGTTGGCTACGCGCTGCCGCATGAGTATGGAGAGATGTTCAGACGGGTGCGTGAGGGAGCAAGGGGCGGCGATAAAGTGCGCTATAGTGCGCACTGCCATAACGATCTGGGGCTAGCTGTGGCGAACAGTTTGGCTGCCATTGCCAATGGTGCTTCACAGATTGAAGTGACGATCAATGGAATTGGAGAACGTACCGGCAATTGTGCGTTGGAGGAGCTGATTATGGCTCTGGAGACACGCGGAGACGTGATCGGAGCAACGACCAACATCAAGCTGAACCAGCTGTATGAGACTTCTCGCCAGATTAGCCGGGCCATGCATTTCCCGATTGCCTATAACAAACCCGTTGTTGGGCGCAATGCTTTCCAACATGAGTCGGGTATCCATCAGGACGGTTTGCTGAAGAACCGCAACACGTATGAGATTATGGACCCGGAAGCACTGGGCATTCCGCGCAGTATGATTATTTTGGGCAAACACTCCGGCCGTCATGCTCTGAAGGACCGGGTACGTAAATACGGATTTGAACCGGATGAACAGCAAATGGAGCAATTGTACGAAGTGTTCAAAGTCACTGCGGATCAGCAAAAAGTAGTCAGTGATGACCAATTGCTGCAAATGGTTAGCCAAACGATGAACATCCCGGCACAGGACTACGAGTTGGTTGAACTGCAGGTGACGGCAGGTAGCATGACAGACCGTATGGCGGCTGTCCGTATTCGCACAAGTGCAGGAGAGCATTCGTATTCTGCTGTAGGAAAAGGACCTGTAGATGCAACAATTCAGGCCATTGGGCAGTGTATTTCAGACGATATTACATTTGTAGACATGGAGATGCATGCCTTGAGTGGGGGAGAAGGAGCCAGCGCGGAAGCCGTCATAACCGTAGAGCGTGCCGGACGAGAATTCCGGGGGACGGCAACGCATCATGATATCGTTATGGCTGCGGGCTTGGCGTATGTTGCGGCATGTAATGCAGCCGGGCTCAAGGCTGAAACTGCGGAAAGTGAAGAGGTATCTGTACATTAAGGCGCCTTATCCGAATTTGTCAAGGTGTGACTATGGTTATCCACATATCCAGTATAATTTGTGGGTAACTAAGGTGAAGTCCTGCAACAAGTGTTTTCGAAACAAAGGGTTTATAGGGGATAGAATGCATCCGAGTTACCAACAGCGTTGTGGATAATGTGGATAAAGCGGTGGATAAATATGGTTTTTACATCAAAAGCTTATTCTACCAACGTTTAATTACGTGAGAAGAGGTGTGAAATATAACTCGTTCTTGTGGATAAAAAGTTGGGTTGCTTCGGAAATTTATTTTGCGTAATTCGAGTGTGTTTGACAAATGTGAAAATACGATTTTCTGATCTCTACCGAGCGGAGAGAGTTGGATGTATATCTTATGAGCGAGTCCTGCGTCTAGTGGATCGCAGATTTCCTCTAAACTACAAGAGGCTCCACGTTACCTTCGTAACGCGGAGCCTCTTGTACATTTATTGCTATTTACCGCACACATGACTACATCTATTCCATGGCGAGAGTCTCCCACTCTTCATAAGCGTTTGCAAGCTGTGTTTTGTGCTCCTCCGATGACTGTTGCAATTCCTGCAGCTTCATATAATCCTGATAAACTTCCGGCAAAGCCATCTGTTCTTCCAGCAAGGTAATCTTGGACTCCAGTTCGGCAATCTGCTGCTCCAATGCTTCCTGTCTGCGCTGTCTGTTTCGTTCTTCCCGCTTGGCTTGTTTGTCTGCCTCGAAGGAAGCCGCACCGGATTTCTCGGATGCTGCCGGAGCGGTTGATTTGGAAGCTGCCTGACGAGCCTCGGCAGCCTCGCGTGCAATGTCTTCCAATTCCTGCTTTTTCTCCACGTAATCATCATAGTTGCCCAGATAGTGCTCTGTGCCGCCAGGGTGAAGCTCTACGATTCGTTCTGCCATTTTGTTCAGGAAATACCGGTCATGGGAGATGAAGAGCAGCGTTCCTTCATAATCCATCAGTGCAGCCTCCAGTACTTCTTTGGCGAAGAGGTCGAGATGGTTCGTAGGCTCATCGAGAATGAGCACATTAGCTTCTTTCAGCATGAGCTTGGACAGAGACACACGAGCTTTTTCCCCGCCACTGAGCGCGGATATTTTTTTGAGTACATCGTCACCGCTGAACAAAAAGTTGCCCAGTACGGTTCGAATGCGCGCTTCTTCCATGCCCGGATAGGCACTCCACAGTTCTTCAAGCA
Organism: Paenibacillus sp. TSA_86.1; assembly: GCF_052691815.1. Classification (NCBI taxonomy): domain Bacteria; kingdom Bacillati; phylum Bacillota; class Bacilli; order Caryophanales; family Paenibacillaceae; genus Paenibacillus; species Paenibacillus sp. TSA_86.1. The sequence continues at coordinate 384,022 of NZ_JBQZGE010000001.1, forward strand.
CCGTATTGGACGGATTCAGTCCCGTCTGCTCCTGGTCATAATAACCAATCTGTACTTTGGTGCCCCACTGAATATCGCCCTGAACAGGACGAAGACTTCCGGTCAGACATTTCAGCATCGTTGATTTTCCGATTCCGTTGGGCCCAATCAGCGCAACCGTCTCACCTCGTCGCAGATCAAAGGAAACATTGCGGAACAGCGGTGAACCTTCATCATACGCAACGGATAGTTGATCTACACGTAACACTTCCTTGCCGGACATGACAGCCGTCTCAAATGAGAAGTGAGCTTTCTTGAGATCACCGAGCGGTTTGTCCAGGCGATCCATTTTCTCCAGCGCTTTGCGGCGACTCTGGGCACGCTTTGTTGTTGAAGCGCGTACGATGTTTTTTTGCACAAAGTCTTCCATCTTGGAGATTTCATCCTGTTGTTTCTCGTACTGCTTCATCTGAATCTCATACTCGGCTGCCTTCAGCTCCATATAACGACTATAATTGCCCGTATATTTCTTGGAGCGATGACGTTCTATTTCAACAATGTTAGTGACGAGTCTGTCCAGGAAGTACCGGTCATGGGATACGACTAACAGTGCACCTGAGTATCCTCTCAGATAATCCTCAAGCCATGTAAGTGTAGCGATGTCCAGATAGTTCGTTGGCTCGTCCAGCATGAGCAGGTCAGGAGCTTGAAGCAGAATACGGGCTAATGCGAGTCTGGTCTTCTGGCCGCCACTGAGTGTACCGATCGGGGTATCTGGTGCAAATTCACCAAAACCCATACCGTGCAGCACGCTGCGAATGCGCGTTTCCATCTCGTAACCACCATGATCTTTGAACCAATCCGAGCGTCTTGCATAGCGCTCCAGCAGGTCAGCATATTGCTTCTCATCTTCCATTAATGCAGGATCGGCAATATCATGCTCCATCTGTCTCAGTTCGGCTTCGGTCTGGGTGAGATGTGCAAAGACATTCATCATTTCTTCCCAGATGCTGCGATTGGACTGCAAGCCGCTGTTCTGCGCGAGGTAACCCAGGGTGGTTTCTTTGGATTTGAAGATCTGTCCGCCGTCATAGGACATCTCGCCAGCTATAATTTTGAGTAAAGTCGATTTACCTGCACCGTTAACGCCAACCAGGCCGATGCGCTCGCGTTCTAATATTTGTAAGTTTACGCCGTCCAGGATGGGATCGACACCAAAACGTTTAATAATTCCGGATACTTGCAGCAACATAAAATTAAGTTCCTCCATAGGTCGAGTTCTGAAATAACACTTACATCCCAGTTTACATGAAAAACAGAGCAAATGCACCGATGGAGAACGGCTCAGGCTTGTAGTCTTTTTGGTCAATCAATGATAAACTGAAAGAAGACATGTTATTACATGCGTTTTTTGCAGAAAATGAATCATTTGAACCTGATCATCTAGATGACATCTTGTCCTAACATAGAAGTACAATGGCATGAATTTCTTTTACCTTCCAGATCAACAGGAGGTTCGTCAGCATTATGCAGGATCATGCGGAACAGAAGAAACAACTTCGATCCCGATTGAGGCAGCGGCGCGATCGGTTGGACGAGCATATGCGCCAGCAAGCGATTACGCGGGTCAATGACGGACTGAAGCGTGAGCTGGATCGCCTGCGGCTGAGCAAAAACAGACACATGCGTGAACCGCTGGTTATTTTCAGTTATCTATCCTATGGGAGTGAGGCGTCCACTGCTTTTCTTTTTGAAGAGGGATGGAAACAGGGGGATGTGTTGCTTGCGCCTAAGGTGCTCGCTGATCCGCCACGTATGGAACTGCGGCGAGTGGAGGGCTATCAGGATATTGAACCAGGCATTTGGGGCATACCTGAACCTAAGGCGTCATGTGAAGTGTTGCAGTCCGATAGCTGGCCGGATCTGGATCTGGTGCTGGTACCCGGACTTGGTTACGACCTCCAGGGAGGGCGCATTGGATATGGCGGCGGTTATTATGACCGGTTCGCAGCGTGTCTTGGGATGCATTGTGCTGAACAAGGCAAAAGACCTCTCATGGCCGCGTTGGTATTACCGGGTCAGCTGGAGCCGAAGATTCCGATGGACCCGCTTGATCTGCGGCTGGATCTGTTGATAACACCCGAAGGTATATTACATATCGAATAAAGGGTTGTGATGTGATTGAACTCAGAAGTAAACCATGGTCAATCTTCCAGTGGGAAGCTGACGCATTTTAACGAGCAGGGACGGGCCCGGATGGTGGATATTTCGGGTAAGGATGTAACAGTGCGCACGGCTGTCGCTGTTACGAAAGTAACCATGAACCCGGAGACACTGGAAGCGATTCGCCAAGGCCGTATCGGTAAAGGTGATGTGCTTGCGGTTGCTCAGATTGCCGGCATTCAGGGGGCAAAGAAAACGTCTGACTGGATTCCGATGTGTCATCCGCTTGCACTAAACGGTGTGGATATTCGTTTTCATGATAACGGAGTGAACGAACTCCACATCGAAGCCACCGTCAAGACCGAAGGCAAGACAGGTGTCGAGATGGAAGCACTCACGGCAGCTTCTGCTGCGGCACTTACAGTCTATGACATGTGTAAAGCCATGCAAAAAGATATGATCATCGGCCCAACGATGTTGCAGTCCAAAAGCGGTGGTAAAAACGGTGATTTCAACCGTTGACGGATATTTATTTTCATAGAGGAGAAGGGTGATCTTTATGGTGTGGAGAACAGCAATCCTGACAGCCAGTGACAAAGGGGCCCGTGGAGAACGTGAGGATACAAGTGCGCAGGTGATACGGGAACTTGTAGAGGAAGAACTGGGTGGTCAGATCGTGGAATATCGGATCGTTCCTGATGAACCGGATGAGATTATTGCGGCTTTAATCGAGATGACCGATTATTTTCACGCGGATCTTGTATTAACAACAGGCGGCACGGAGCTGGCCATTCGGGATATTACTCCTGAAGCGACCAGACGGGTCATTGAACGTGAAGTTCCTGGTATGGCTGAGGCGATGAGGTACAGCGTGATGGGCAAAAATCGCTCGGCGATGTTGTTCCGTGGGGTGTGCGGGATTCGCGGTCGTACGCTGATTGTGAATCTGCCGGGTACACCGAAGGGCGTGCACGAACATCTGGCTGCCATTATGGATCAGCTTCCGGAAGCGCTCTTGATGGTCACGGGTCAATTCAAGCAATAAGGAAAATTAAGCACAGTTATAACATTTTACGGGTTATGTAAGTGGTTACATCTGTGGTATGATGGGCATAAATCCAAATGCAGTTCAGACATCTGATGAACATGACTTCGGTGAGAGTATTTTGAACGCTTGAAACAAGGAGGAAGATCAATGTTAAGTTCGATTGGACCAACAGGATTTATTTTGCTGGCCGTGATTGCATTGCTGTTGTTTGGGCCTAACAAGTTGCCGGAATTGGGACGGGCTGTCGGACGTACGTTCCGTGAGTTCAAGGAAGGCGCGCGTGATATTATTTCGGACGATGATGCTTCCAGCCGCAAAGAGCAGGAAAAAGCGAAACCGGTAGCAGCAGATACAACGGCTGCTGAGAAATCTGTGGATAAACGCTTGCCGGAATAAGGTTCATGGCTATGAGAGAGACCCCTTCCTGCCGGAAGGGTTTTGTATTTTAAAGCTGAATTCCAGGGGAGGCAGGCATGACGCGGCAGAATGAAGAAATGACGCTTACCGAACATCTGAGTGAGCTGCGCAAGCGGCTGATCTATGTATTGAGTATTTTTATTCTGGGACTGATCGCAGGGTTTCTCGTGGCAGATCCGGTCTACCAATATTTGACGAAGGCAGAGACGGCTAAGGGATTTGTATTGCATGCGTTCTCGTTCTGGGACGGTATTGGTATCTATATGAAGATTGCCGGACTCTTTTCCATTATCATTACGTTGCCCTTCACGGTGTATCAGATCTGGAAGTTTGTTAGTCCCGGTCTGCGGCCGCAAGAGCGTAAAGCATCTTTGAAATATGTACCTTACGTATTTCTGCTGTTTCTGGTGGGTGTCGCCTTTTCGTATTATGTTGTTTTTCCAATGGCGCTTGCGTTCACAACCACGATTACGGAGAAAATGGGGCTTGTCGAGACATACGGTATGCAGCAGTACTTCAGTTTCCTGTTTGGCATTGTGCTGCCGGTATCACTGTTGTTTGAGTTGCCACTGCTCATTATGTTCCTGACAGGGCTGCGCATTCTGAATCCGATTCGTCTGCGTAAAATGCGCAAAATTTCTTATTTTGTGCTGATTTTTATTGCCGTGGTTATTACACCACCAGACTTAATATCCGATCTGCTTGTCATGATTCCGCTGTTGGTCTTGTATGAGATCAGTGTGTTTCTATCCGCAATTGTGTATCGCAAGCAGCTCGCAGCGGATCAGGAGATTGAAGCCCGTTACGTTCGGGCCGATGACAACTAGCACGCAGGGTAGAGACGTCGGTAGAAACTTGTTCGCCTTTTCAAGTGAATAAAATGATTTAAGGGTGGAGAGTAATCCACTCGCTGGAAGACCCGGGGAAGACGATTCAAGACGATTCGTGCTGCTCCGGGTCTTTTGGTCCCATTCGAAAGTAGGCTGATCGGACATGCAGGCATATTATGCCGGTCAATGGATACAATGGAGAGTGGGATACGGGTGGAAGTTTGCATCCAAGCCAAAGAATCTCGTAAAATAGAAAGCGTGAATGTAACATTCATCCAGCTGTGCCAGGCGTGATTTGGCTTATTGAATATAAGTGCTCAAGCTGTTTGGATGTAAATTCAACGTAAATTCTCGCAAGAATTCAGCAAAAGGACTTGAAATCATGCTTCAAGTTGAGTATCATAAAGTTGGTTGTTAGCACTAAACACTGTCGAGTGCTAATACATATGGCTGCAACCTACAAATGCAAGGCTATATAATTTCAAAAGGAGGCTATTTTTCATGATCAGACCTTTAGGTGAACGCGTATTGGTAGAACCACTGGAGCAAGAGCAAACGACTTCTTTCGGGATCGTACTTCCTGACTCCGCCAAAGAAAAACCGCAAGAGGGTAGAGTCATTGCAGTTGGTGCGGGCGCAGTGAAAGACGGCGTACATGTAGCTCTGGAAGTGAAAGAAGGAGACCGCGTTATTTTCTCCAAATATGCCGGTACAGAAATCAAATTCGAAGGTAAAGAATATTTGATTATGAAAGAGAGCGATATTCACGCGATTCTCGACTAATTTCAAATTTAATCGGTTAACCGAACCATATAGCAGTATCATTTTACACAATATACTAGGGAGGTTTTCTTAAATGGCTAAAGACATTAAATTCAGTGAAGACGCTCGTCGCTCCATGCTTCGTGGTGTGGATGCATTGGCTAACGCAGTGAAAGTAACGCTCGGACCAAAAGGCCGCAACGTGGTTCTGGAGAAAAAATTCGGAAGCCCGCTCATCACGAATGACGGTGTAACCATTGCAAAAGAAATCGAACTGGAAGATGCATTCGAGAACATGGGTGCACAACTGGTTAAAGAAGTTGCAACGAAAACAAACGATGTTGCCGGTGACGGTACAACAACTGCAACAGTACTTGCTCAAGCCCTGATCACAGAAGGTTTGAAAAACGTAACTGCGGGCGCTAGCCCGATCGGTATCCGTAAAGGGATCGACAAAGCGGTTAAAGCTGCGGTAGCTGAACTGCAAGCCATCTCCAAACCAATCGAAACCAAACAATCCATCGCACAAGTTGCAGCAATCTCTGCAGCTGACGAAGAAGTAGGCGAACTGATCGCTGAAGCAATGGAAAAAGTAGGTAAAGACGGTGTTATCACTGTTGAAGAATCCAAAGGATTCGCTACGGAGCTTGAAGTGGTAGAAGGTATGCAATTCGACCGTGGATATATCTCTCCATACATGATCACAGATACGGACAAAATGGAAGCTGTTTTGGACAATCCGTACATCTTGATCACAGACAAAAAAATCTCCAGCACGCAAGACATCTTGCCATTGCTTGAGAAAATCGTACAACAAGGTAAACCACTCGTATTGATCGCTGAAGATATCGAAGGCGAAGCACTGGCGATGTTGGTTGTGAACAAACTGCGTGGTACATTCAATGCTGTAGCGGTTAAAGCTCCAGGATTCGGTGACCGTCGTAAAGCGATGCTGCAAGATATCGCTGCCCTCACTGGTGGCCAATTGATCACGGAAGAACTGGGTCTGGACCTGAAATCCGCTGTTGTGGAACAACTGGGTACAGCTCGCCAAATCCGTGTAACTAAAGAAAACACAATCATCGTTGACGGTGCTGGTAACAAAGCCGATATCGATGCACGTGTTAGCCAAATCCGTACTCAACTGGAAGAAACTACTTCCGAGTTCGACAAAGAGAAACTGCAAGAGCGTCTGGCTAAATTGTCCGGCGGTGTAGCCGTAATCAAAGTCGGTGCGGCAACTGAAACAGAATTGAAAGAACGCAAACTGCGTATCGAAGATGCCCTGAACGCAACTCGCGCTGCGGTTGAAGAAGGTATCGTATCCGGTGGTGGTACTGCGCTTCTGAACGTATATCATGCTGTTGCTGGTGTAGCATTGTCCGGTGACGAGCAAACAGGTGTGAACATCGTCCTGAAAGCTCTGGAAGCACCAATCCGTACAATCGCAGCTAATGCTGGCGAAGAAGGTTCCGTCATCGTGGAACGTCTGAAAAAAGAACAAACGGGCGTAGGTTTCAATGCTGCGACTGGCGAATGGGTTAACATGATCGAAGCAGGTATCGTTGACCCTGCAAAAGTAACGCGTTATGCATTGCAAAACGCTGCTTCCGTAGCCGCAATGTTCCTGACAACTGAAGCGGTTATCGCTGACAAGCCAGAACCTGCAGGCGCTGCTGGAATGCCAGACATGGGCGGCATGGGTGGTATGGGCGGCATGATGTAATAAAGGTGTAAACCTTTGTTATGCCGATAGAGGAAAGGCTCCCAAAAGGGAGCCTTTTTCTTTTTAGAGAAACTTCGAATCCTTCTTGATCATATATATAAGGATACATATAGTAAGACAGAGTTTGTAATTTTAGATGAGTGGAGGGACAAAGGTGAGAAAAAGTACAAAATGGGTACTATGGATTCTGGGTTTGACGCTAGCCGCAATCTTTGTGAATTTCTATATGAATCTATTTAGTTTTGCTTATGCGTTGATTGCCGTGCTGCTCATGTTTTTTACCGGATGGGGATTTTTGGCTAAATTAAAAAATGATGTTCACCAGCATGAAGATTATCATAAAAGAGTGCATGACATGGCGGAGGAGGATATAGATCGTTATACAAGATAAAATTGCAGGATGTTTCAACCGTTCTATCACCACTTCCAATATTGGTTAAATTATAAGTAGGAGGGGATAGAATGAAGATAAAACGAATGAAATTACCGCTGATGTTAGGTGTTGTATTGATGTTCTCTATGTTGGCTGCCTGTGGTGCGGACGATATCAAACATGAGAAGAGCGCGCATTGGGATGTGTCCTTGCAACGTTCAACAGGTTCATATGGGATTGTTTACATAGGAGATGAGAGTAAGGTAAAAGATTTTGTCTACAATATCAAAGGAACAAACATTGAGCGGCAGGGACGGGCGCTCGCAGAACAACAGACACCGGTTACCGAGTCTGGTACATTGAATCCGGTAGATAGCAAAGATCCGGTTACTTTTAACATTAGCTGGAATGACAAAAGTGAGAGTGTAACGTTTGAGTAGTTTTGAATTTTTGTAAAGGTAGGGCTACGGTTCTCTATTATTAAGTGGATTTGCGCTAACGATCATGAGAGACGCTATTTGTTGCTTTTTACGTGCTTTTAAAATCTAACGATCATGAGAGATCCTATTTGGATCAATTTGGCTCATTTTCCGATTGAAATGCTGTTTTTTGGGGAAATAGCGTTACTGGAGATCGTTAGAATTTAGAAAAGGTGTTGCCCCGAATAAGGTTTCTCATGATCGTTAGCGCTTGAGGCAGTCTAAGCATCCGGTTACGAAGGTAGAAGGAAACCAGAGTAGTATGGAGTGAGAGGTGACAGCGACAGAGCAGGTAAAAGATACCCTCCAGTTGCTGAGTACCAGGCAGCAAGGAGTTAGCACAAACCGCAGTCCACAACCGCAAAACGCAGACCACAGACCACAGACCTTAGGTCGCAACGAGCTAAAATCAGTGAACAGAGCAAAAAATCCCTGTCAGCATTATGCCAACAGGGATTTTTTGTGTTTGTTACGAGGATGGAATTTAAGAAATTAAAGTAAACCGATCCGAAGTAAAGTTAATTGAGGTGCAGTAAAGTTAATCGATGCACTATAAAGGCTGCACCTTATAAAATCTTGTAACCCCTCAATCTAACAGTGAAAGTCATCCGTAGGGCCAGAGTGGTACTACCTAGCCTTCACGGCATTTCCTCACACGATCTTGCTCTATACGGGTTTCACTGTAAACGTAAAGTGATACGGACGGTTAGCTTGCAGTGTATACTCTGGATGCGTACGTGCACTCCAGCTGTCGTCACCGCCGACACCCATCTGCATGTAGTTGATTCGAGCGATGGTATGTGAGCTTACCGGTAATTTGTAGACATGGTCGTTGGCTTCCAGTTCCTCAGGTGACCATGGCAGTGCATTGATCTCAAACGGCGCATTGGCTTCAAAATGCAGACCGCTGCTGCCATGCGATGCATTCCCGTCAGCCCCATCATTGCCCTTTCCAGCATTTGCGCCTACAGCCGATGTAATCTCCGCAAAACGGACATCCGTCTTGTTACCACATTCCTGCGGTTTCAGGTAAGGCACGAACTGGTCACGAACGGCTCCGGTGTAATAGCCAAGGCGTGCGCTGGTCAGACGGTCGATATAGTTGTCATGCGGCCCTCTGCCGTACCAGGAGATCGTATCCAGACTGTCTTTTAATTCGAACAACATGCCGAACTCGGGCAACTCAGGCAGGCCAGCACCTGGAACGAGGGTTTGACTGATTTCAAGCTCGCCATTCGGTTTGATGTGATACGTGATGGACAGCGTAGTTCCGGGGCTAACATCCCACGTATAATCTGTCGTCACATGACAGCCTTGCTCATTCGTATAATCTTCGAAACGAATCAGCTTGTTCGTCGTGTGAGCATCCCGCCAGAAGGCAGCACGTTCATTCAGTTCGTTACCCAGATCGTTATCTGTCATTGCACGCCAGAAATTTGCACGAGCAGGAGACAGCAATTGCTCCTGTGAGTTGATCTGATACGAGGTAAGCGCACCAGTTACTGAACTAAAGCTTACGGTAACTTCACCCGCCTTCACTTTCAATCCGCCATCTTGCAGTTCTTCTACTTGAAGCGCGTAACTTGCTCCTGCAGGCAGTTGCTGAATGGCACGCAGACGCGGAGATACGACGAATTGCTCCCAACCAATCTCATGTCCCACATCTGCCCACTTAGCTTCCGTCTTCGTTACCAGAGAGACTGTGAGGACAGCTTCTGCGTACAGGTCGGACGATGGTGTATAAGGGATATGAACCTCAATGGATTCACCAGGCTGTGCAGCAATGTCCATATGTCCTTTTTCCACAGGGATACCGTTATGGGACAACGTCCAAGCGAGTGCATACTCGTTCAGATCCGTGAACAGGAAATGATTTGTGATGCGAATCAGTCCAGTTTGCAGATTGAGCGCCTGCATGCGAACGTTCTGATAACATTTCTTTACTTCTTCGAGCTTAGGTGTAACGGTTTTATCTGCCAAAATCAGTCCGTTGCCGCAGAAGTTGCCGTCATGTGGCGACTCGCCGAAATCTCCGCCGTAGGAGAGATATTCTATACCGTCTGCCGTCTTGGTGCGGATGGATTGATCCACCCAGTCCCAGATAAATGCCCCTTGTAAAATTTCATATTTATCGAACATCTCCCAATACAGGTGCAGACCGCCGCAGGAGTTCCCCATCGCGTGGCTGTATTCACAGATGATATAAGGTTTTTTATCACCTTTCATGCGTGCGTACTGCTCGATATCATTCGGGCTGATATACATCGTGGATTCAATATCACTCGCCGAATCGGAAGGGCGGTAGTGATAGGTACCTTCGTAATGAACGAGTCTTGTTGGATCAGCTTGTTTCAGATAGTCGTACATCGCGATAAAGTTATCGCCGCCAAACGATTCATTACCGAGCGACCAGATGATGATGGACGCATGGTTTTTATCCCGCTGGAACATGGAGTTACAGCGATCAATAACATTGTCGCGCCATTCCGGCTTGCTCGCCGGGATGTTGTCGTCGTTCATTTCTTTTTGCCCATAGTACCAGGTACCATGTGTCTCCAGATTTGTCTCGTCGATGACATACAGTCCGTATTCATCACACAGCTCGTACCAGGTGGTCTGGTTCGGATAGTGCGATGTACGCACAGCATTAACGTTATAGGCTTTCATCAGCTCGATGTCACGAATCATATCCTCACGTCCGATGGCCCGTCCTGAATCGGGAGAGAATTCGTGGCGATTGACGCCTTTGAACACGATACGTTTACCGTTAATCTTCATCAGGCCGTCTTTGATCTCAAACCTGCGGAAGCCGACACGGGTGCGCACAGCCTCCACCGTTTCGCCCGATGTATTCTGGATGGATAGCACCAGTGTATACAGGTTAGGCGTTTCGGCACTCCATAAGAGCGGGCAGGCAACCTGGGCAGAGAGAGATAACGTCACTTCTTCTTCATTTTGAAAAGAAACCTCTGCCGCCAGCGGCTGATCCAGAACTAGCTTCTGCCCCGCATCATAGAGCTGTGCTTGCACCGTTAAGCCGTCCACACGCTGTCCGGCGTTATGATTGTACAGTTTCACATCCAGTTGCAGTTCTGCATTCTGAAAGGCCTCATCCAGTTCCGTACGAACGAAGAAATCAGCGATTTGAACTGGTGAAGGCGAGTGCAGATATACTCCGCGGAAAATACCGCTAAGCCGCCAGAAATCCTGATTCTCCAGCCAGCTTGCATCACACCAGCGGTAAACCTCGACGGCCAGCCTATTCTCGCCTTCCGTCAGGTATGCCGTGATATCAAATTCTGCAGGGGTAAAGGTATCTTCGCTGTAGCCGACAAGTTCTCCGTTCACCCATACATAAAAGGCTGATTCAACGCCTTCGAAGTGCAGCAAGACCGGACGATCTTTCCAGTCCGCAGGAACTGTAAATGTGCGAATATATGAACCAACCGGATTATAGGTTGCTGGTGCGAAAGGCGGTTTTAACTCCGGCTCACGCTCCACCCAAGGATAGGTCATGTTGGTATAATGAGGGTAATCATAGCCTTGCAATTGCCAGTTGGACGGGACAGGAATCTCATCCCAATTGCTTGCGTCATAGCTCGTTTCATAAAAAGAAGTAATGCGCTTCTCAGGCGTTTCGGCAAAGCTGAACTTCCATGAACCATTCAGGGACTGGTACCAGGGAGAAGTCGTGAATTCGTTGGACAAAGCTTCTTCTATCGTTGGGAACGCTACCATGTTCGCATGGGCAGGTAGACGATTGACTTGAAATGTCTCCGGGTTGTTATTCCATTCCGGATATCCGTTAGCCGGAGGGGTGTGCACGAGTTTCTTTCTCATAACAGCAGCTCCTTTGTTCATGTTATAATATATTCACAGTATAGAATTGATTAGGTACTTAGAGAATAAAGGATATTGCCCATATATATCACAATATGAAACTAAAGGGGGAGAGCATGGTGTCCCGGATGAATACACGAATCTTTTTTGCCAAAATAGATGAAGCCGCGCGTCTGCCGATCTATATGACCACGGTGGGTTACTGGGAACACCAATTCGAAACCGAGCGCCCGGAAGGTTTCCCCGATTACCAGATTCATCAGATTATTCAGGGGCAGGGCAGGCTGATCATAGCGGATGAGGAAGAATATATGGTAGGTCCGGGGGATGTTTTTATCACCTATCCAGATATTCCGCATCGATACATGCCAATCACAGACCCTTGGGAACTGGCTTGGGTATCCTTTCAAGGGAGGGAGGCTAGTCAGTTGCTGGCCTACGCTGGAATCACAGGCTCAGGGGTGTACAAGCTCAGAAATCCTGAACTGCTGCCCGCCTTGGAGCAATTGCTTGTGAGGGGAGAAGGTACGGGAGATACGCTGGATGCTGACGATGAACGGAGCAGCTCCAAACATCTGTATGCCCTGCTTCTTGATTTGAAGCCACTGCTCATTGTCTCGGACAACGATAATGATGAGATAGAACGCCTGAAACCCGTGCTGCGATATATCGCCGAGTACCTGGACCAGCCGTTGTCGCTGAAGGAACTGGCAGATGTTGCTGTCGTATCCCCTCAGTATCTATGCCGGTTGTTTCAGAAGGCACTGCAAGTCAGACCTGTGTTTTACGTCAATCAGGAGCGAATCAATCGCAGCAAACAGCTGATGTTCAGTGAGAGGGCACTACGAATCTATGAAGTAGCTGACAGGGTAGGGTATGAAAATGCGAGTTATTTCTGTACGATGTTCAAACGACATACGGGCATGAGTCCCGAACGATTTCGGAAACTGCATGGTTTAAACTGAGCAAGAGCATATATGTAGGTTTATGTATTTATCGTCTGTTTTTCGCTCGTTTTTTTGATCTGTTCTTCATCTGAATTTCAGTTTCTCTTAAGGTTGGGAGCTTAATATGATTCTTGTAAACCCCTTCTCGTGTTAAATAGATGTGTGACTGGCCCTGCTCGGATTGTCCTCCGAGCAGGGCACTTTTTTTACCTGAGCGATGATGCTCATGATATGATGAGAGAGAAGAATGAACATAATGATACATAACGGAACCGATCGATAGGGATCAGATGAAGCTCTATTTTGATAGGAAAGGGAAAGGCAGGGAAGTGAATGGATGCTCGTCTGCACCCGTTGTATCGTCCGGTACAAATGAATGGAATGGATCCCCGTACCTACTATATTGAGCATAATCCTTCGCCCGTGCTTACACCTTATGTAGCTTGTTATTGGGAGTCGGGAACCCGAGAATATAGAGATAACGGCGAAGACGGCACGGCGGCAATCGGATTCAAAGTCAATGACTTGATGCTGAAGTCTACGGCTTCTGCCCGTGTGTTGCCAGACGGCTGTACCGACATGCTGATCGATTATGATCCGGTACAAGATCGATATGCATATAGCTATTGCGGCAATTATATGGAGCCTTTTGCTTTTCCGTTGTCGTTGACTGCGCCTCCGGTGGGAGCCTATACGTTTGGTGTTCGTTTTTTTCCAGGAGGAGCCCCTTTTCTACACGGTCAGTCACTCGATGTGTTCACCGACAGACGTATACCGCTGGAGGACTGCTGGCCAATCCGATGGGACGAGCTACGGTTGAAGATGGAGGACACGGCGAATTTTGCAGAGCGTGTGCAGGTGATGGAACATTATCTTCTCCAAACGACCCTGCGCCACAGCCGGACTCATCATCATGCTGATCAGGATCTGCTTCGCAATGTACTCTACCGGATCTTCAAGGAAAAGGGTCGGTTGAGTGTACAAGACCTTGCCCTGAGTGAAGCCGTCAGTGAGCGTCAGCTACATCGCAAAGTGACCGAGCAAGTGGGCATCAGTCCGAAGCGTTTCAGTGAAATTGTTCGTTTCCATCAGGTATTACAAGGCATTCATAGGGGGGAATTTACCGACGGGGCAGCGCTGGCTCAGGCCTATGGTTTTTATGATCAGGCGCATCTGATACGTCAATTCCGTAAATTCTATGGAGACACACCACTGATGGCTGTTCAGGAGCATCAACTGATGTTGTCCGAAAAGTACAATCATGCGGCAGAGCATTCCGTTATACTTGAATCATAGACTTATGACAAAGGAGTAATGAATAATGAATGGAACATTGCAAATTCGAGAACATCTATTAACTGAGCTTGAGACAGGCGTGCGGACAGGTGCTTCGTTAATTCGACTGATTCGTGATGAAGATTGGGCGTATCGTCCACAAGACAATATGCGTTCACTCGTGGAGCTGGTGCATCATTTTATCCAGATTACCGCTTCCGATCTTGTCATTATGCAGGAGAAAGGTGAAGCCGAGGTAGGTCTGGTGGAGAACAGTCTATCCGGCAACCAGAATATTGAGCAACTGGAAAAGACACTTTGGAGCAATTTCGAGGCGTACAAAGCGTATATCACAAGTCTTAGTGAAGAGGACTTTCTGAACCGTTCAACCAAAGCTTTCTATGCGGAGCATGGCCACTTGCAGGTGCAATGGCAGATCGAAACGCTGACGCATGTGTTCCACCATCGCTCACAGCTCTATAACTATCTCAAACAGCAGGGCCATGAATTGAACTTCTTTATGTTGTATGCTTAGTTTGTTCTCGGATAAGCAGCCCCCCGGATCATCCGGTGGGGCTTTTTTGCTTTTCGCTATACGACAGTCTATCAAACTTGCATGTCAGCTATAAATGTACGTTCTACCACGGTCAATTCACCGTGGCTTTACTAGATTTCAAACATAGAATACCGTATCAAAGCAAAAAGGAGGTGATCTTGATGGCCATCCTTTTACCATTACAGTTCTACAACCTTCCAGCAGGTGTGGGTAAATCCTACTATGAAAACCTGTCTGGCGGTGCCAATGCAAGCGTTACGGTGAACAACAATGGACCGTTTCCGGTATCTCTCGTCATCACTCGTGTCAATGCTCCAGTTGTCACTTATATCGTTCCAGTGAACAGCAGTTTGAGCATTACGGCAAGCAGTGTTCTGGTCTTCGCTTTACTGGCGAACCAGGGAGGTGCTGCTTCCGGTACGATTGAAGTTGCTTTGTCGTAATTCGGTGTGGTAGAAATGTATATGCCTCTGTCGGCATCATCGGCAGGGGTCTTTTATTTTTGCATAAATTCCGTTTAGAGAGAAAAGTACATAAAAATGTTAAGGCCTGAGAGTTTACCCTGAACCGTACACGATTAATTGAATAGTATAGATCGCTCAAGTGGGATGGAGTCTAAGATTTCGGGAGGTTGATGTATGATGGACAACAGAAGAACAATCGTATTGGAAACGGATCGACTTGTATTTACGACATGGGACGAAGGAGATCGTGCACTTGCTTTTGCGCTCTGGGGTGATCATGAGGTGACCAAGTGGACTAGTGGCAGCGAAGTACTGAGTGAAGAGGAAGTAGAGGCGAGATTAACTCAGGAAATCGAGCGTGAGAAACAGGAGGGCGTACAGTACTGGGCGATTTTTCAAAAGAATTCAGACGTATTTATCGGTTGCTGCGGTCTCTGCCCTTATCATCCGGAGGAGAAGATCTATGAGCTTGGTTTCCTGCTGACGCGGGATCACTGGGGACAAGGATATGCGCAGGAAGCAGCGCTGGCCGTTGTGAGTTATGCTTTTGACAAGTTAGAGGTAGAGACTCTGGTTGCAGAGCATCATCCTGATAATGAAGCGGCATATCATATTCTAATCAAGTTGGGGTTTGAGCAGATGCATGAGCGGCCGGATGAAGCAACAGGTAATATGCAGCCCTTCTATAGGTTGAAGCAAAATAATACGGTTCGATGAGCAATGATTTAATGTATCTTTTCATACTTTTTTTATTTCCCTTTCAGCTTCTATTCATGTAAAGGGGATAAGATAAAGCTTGTAAACCCCTTCTCGTGTTAAATAGATGTGTGACTGACCCTGCCGGGCGACGGCGGGGTATTTTTTTATTTTTTACAAAGATCTTTTTTATTGCCTTCAAAAGCATAAATGAAGATAAACAAAAACAAATAAAATAATACAAAAGTTATTTTGGCTAAAAATGATTGACTAACAAATATAAACAAAGGTATAATGAATGTGAAATAAAGAACTTACTTTGATCGTGACAGCCTGATTTTTTGACTTGAACATAGGAGAGGATAAACATGAACGTGACCCATCATACCGAAAGAACACAACCTGTCGGGTTTGATATTCCTTTTGTACGTGAGATGGCAGAGATTACGCAGCATATGTGGAAAAATGGTTGGGATGAGCGCAATGGCGGCAATGTCAGCTACCTGCTACAAGAGGAAGAGGTTGCACCGTACATTGACATTCATCGGGTGATTCGCACCATTACACCAGCCTTTTCCGTGCAAGAGCTGGCGGGACAATATTTTATCGTTACGGCATCAGGCAAATATTTCAAAAACGTGCTGGCAGACCCGGAAGGCAATCTGGGTTTACTGCGTGTATCTGCGGATGGACAGGAGCTGGAGGTATTGTGGGGGCTGAACGGTGGAGCGAACCCGACAAGTGAACTACCGACCCATTTTATGAGCCATATCGAACGTTTGAAAAGAGACCCGAATCACCGGGTTGTCATGCACAACCATGCGACACATGTACTGGCGATGACTTTCATCCATGAACTGGATGAGGTCAAGTTTACGAAGACACTCTGGCAGATGTGCACCGAATGTGTTGTGGTCTTTCCAGATGGCGTTGGAATCATTCCCTGGATGATGCCTGGCTCGAATGAGATCGGCCGTGCAACTGCAGAGAAAATGCAGGAATATCACGCAGTCATATGGCCGCAACATGGCATTTTTGGAACAGGTACAACCATTGATGAAGCGTTTGGTTTGATTGAAACCATCGAGAAGGCTGCACAGGTATTCATGCTGGTTGCAGGCCATGACATTCGCCAGCGAATCA
Source organism: Paenibacillus sp. TSA_86.1 (assembly GCF_052691815.1). Taxonomy (NCBI): domain Bacteria; kingdom Bacillati; phylum Bacillota; class Bacilli; order Caryophanales; family Paenibacillaceae; genus Paenibacillus; species Paenibacillus sp. TSA_86.1. The sequence continues at coordinate 400,720 of NZ_JBQZGE010000001.1, forward strand.
CCGATGAGCAACTGCAAGCACTAGCAGATCAATTCGGAGTAACTCCTCGTCCCGGCATCATTCAAATTTAATTGCAAACAAGCTCTATATGTTAATTGTGTTATATGCAGACTAACCGTATGAAATCATAATCGTGGCCTTTGGTTCCCTGAACCGAAGGTCTTTTTCTTTTTTCAGGCAAACAATCGTCGTTTTGGTTCAAAAACGTTCAATTTGCTCAGCAAGAAAGGCTTTGTTATCGAATATTGAATCGTAGAATGCATTATCACGCGCTGGCGATTTTCGGGTGAAATGACATATTGTCAATGGCTCTGCGATTTTGCATAATAACAATGCTTCACAGATAAAAAGAACCCATGTTTTACGGATGCGAAGCAAAGAAGCTTACAGATGAGAGATGGAAGGAAGTCATGATCATGCTTGGCAAAATGAAGAGAGTCTTAATCGGCAAGCCAATGAAGTCGGCAGAATTGGATGCAGAAAAACTGGGGAAATGGAAGGCACTCGCCATCCTGTCTTCGGATGCGTTATCATCTGTTGCCTACGGTACGGAACAGATTTTGCTTGTGCTGGTTGCGGCCGGATTCGCCGCGCTGTGGTACTCGGTTCCAATCTCGATCGCCGTGCTGGGATTGCTCGTCATTTTAATTTTTTCGTATCGCCAGACCATATTTGCTTATCCTACAGGGGGCGGCGCGTATATCGTAGCCAAGGATAACCTGGGCACCACACCGAGCCTGATTGCCGGAGGTTCATTGCTCGTCGATTATATCCTGACCGTGGCGGTAAGTTCATCCGCAGGTACGGATGCGATCACTTCTGCTTTTCCTGCATTGCATGACTATAGCATCATTATTGCACTTATTATGATTGTGTTCCTGACCGTTATGAACTTGCGGGGGGTTACGGAGTCAGCATCCGTGCTGGCGATCCCTATTTATTTGTTTATCTTTTCGATTGCCATTCTCATTATTTCGGGTGGCATCAAATTCCTGACAGGCGGCATTCATGCTGCGGCTCCGGAATTCGGAACCAGTCTGTCCCATGTGAGCATCTTCCTACTGCTTAAAGCGTTCAGCTCCGGGTGCTCAGCTCTGACCGGGGTAGAGGCGGTAAGTAACGCGATTCCGAACTTCAAGCAGCCTGCGGAGAAAAATGCTGCCGGGACGTTGTTGTTGATGGGATGTATCCTTGGCGCCATGTTTATCGGAATCACGCTGCTAGCCTTTGGATACGGGATCAAACCTGATCCGAAAGCAACGGTCATTTCGCAGATTGCCGAAGCTACGTTTGGCAGAGGATGGATGTATTTTATCATCCAGGGTGTGACGGCACTGATTTTGTTCCTCGCGGCGAATACGGCATACTCGGCCTTCCCGCTCTTATCCTTCATGATGGCGAAGGATAAATATATGCCACATATGTTTATGGTGCGGGGAGACCGCCTGGGCTTCTCCAACGGGATTATTTTTCTCAGCGTGATGTCTGCACTTCTGGTCGTTGGCTTCAAGGGGGATACAGGGAACCTGATTCCGCTCTATGCGGTCGGGGTGTTCATTCCTTTTACACTGTCGCAGCTCGGCATGATGATACGCTGGATCAAAATCAAACCGTCAGGGTGGAAGACAAAACTGCTGGTCAATACAATCGGTATGCTGACGACGCTGTCCATTACACTGATTTTTATTTTCACCAAGTTCACGCAGACATGGGTTATCTTCATCTTCTTGCCCCTGGTTGTTTATGTGTTCATGCGCATTCGCAGCCATTACTGCAACATCGCAGACGAACTGCGTATCGATATTCAGGTGGATAAACCGGCCAAGAAAGGCAATACCATTGTCATTCCGGTAGCAGGTATTACCCGGGTGGTGATGAATACGATCAGTTATGCCCAGACGATGTCGGATCATGTGGTGGCACTGTATATCGGCTTTGACGATGAGGCTATTCGCAAGATGGAGCAGAAGTGGGAAGAATGGAACCCTGGTGTGCGTCTGGTCGTGATCAAATCCAGGTACCGCAGTATTATGGGGCCGCTGAAGAAATTCATTGATACCGTCGAATGGAAAACAGCCGAAACCGATCATATCACCATTCTGATTCCGCAATTTATTACGAAGCACTGGTGGCAAAATGTACTGCATAACCAGACCAGCTTCATGATTCGGGCTTATCTGATTAATTATAAAGATGTAATCGTGACGACAGTTCCTTTTCATCTGAATCGTTAATGTTTATGTTTAATATAGAATTTACACATGTTGCCGCAGGGAGATCCAACAAAACGGCTTGCAGAGATTGTTCTGCAAGCCGTTTTGTTGTCAAAAGAATAATGAGAAATGATTGACATGCTATCGACTCATATCATATAATCAACACGTTCATTAAATTGATAATGATTATCATTAACGATTAGGGGAGACAATACAGATGAAAAAGAAATACATTCTGCCGTTCATCGTGCTGATGATCTTTACGATCATTGCCAGTGCATGTGGTAACGGTGCTTCAAACGGTACATCAGACAACAGAAAACAAGAGGCAGCTGCAACAGAAGAGACAAGCAGTAAAACTGCCAATACGGCCGATACAATTACGTATCAATCCGAAACAGGGCCAGTTGAGATTCCGGCTAAACCGCAGCGCATTGTTGCTCTTACAAACGGTCCCAACGTACTTTCTATGGATGTAACGCCAGTGGGCGTAGATAAATGGACAGCAGAAAATCCGCTGTTCAAGGATAAATTGAAAGATGTTGCGATTGTAAGCGAGGAAGATCCGGAGAGTGTTTCAGCTTTGAATCCAGACCTGATCATTGCAGGTTCACATATGAAAAATCTTGAGCAGTTGTCCAAGATTGCCCCAACTATTGTATACACTTGGGGGAAACTCGACTATCTGCAACAGCAGCTGGAGATTGGCAAAGTGCTGAACAAAGAGTCTGAAGCACAAACATGGATTGATGATTTCACCAAAAGAGCTGGAGAGATCGGTAACGAGATTAAAGCCAAGTATGGTGATAAAGTAACAGTATCCACGATTGAAATTGCTGATAAAGAAGTTTTTGCGATGGGAGATCACTGGGCACGTGGAACAGAAGCACTGTATCAAGCGATGAAGCTGAATATGCCGGAAAAAGTGAAGAATGATACGTTAAAAGAAGGTTATCATTCCTTGTCACTTGAAGTTCTTCCGGAATATATGGGTGACTTCGTTGTGGTTAGCAGAGACATGACTCGTGATAATGAAATTATGAAGTCAGGGATCTGGGAGAAAATTCCGGCTGTTCAGAACAAACATGTTATTGAGCTGGATACAAAAGCCGTGACGTACAGTGACCCGATTACACTGGACTATGTATTGAATATTTTCAAAGAAGGCTTTCTTGGCACAGGAAAATAATCAAGGGATGAACACCTAAGGGATTCCGGGTAAACTTTTCATCATTAAAATGACATAAGAGATGAGACGAAGAAGGCACAAAGCCCTCTTTGTCTCTTTTTTAGTTAAACGAAAACCACCTATCTCGAATGCACAAGATAGGTGGTTTTATAGTACAAGAAGAACTTTATAAGGACAAAATCAACTTTACTGCATCAAAGAATGGTTGAATAGGAAATGATTTATTTATCCTTTAAGTCGGCTATCGATTTGACATCCATATAAGCAGGCACGACAAGTCCGGTTTTTACACCTGTCATATTTGCACCAAGGTCATCAATCTGATCTTTGTATTTCGTCCAATAATCAGCATGTGTCAGAGGTAACCATGCAGCTGGCGAAGCATCAACATCTCCTGAAGCAACGCCAGTCCACATTGGTCCGGCTTCAACTTGCAATGCATTCACTTTATATCCGAGCTTGTTTTCCATTACATATTTGAGCAGATTGGTGCTGGCAATTTCGGAATCCCAAGCGACATAACCTAGACGGAACGTATCGCCGTTTACGGGTGTCAGACCTTTGGTCCATTCATCAATCTGATCTTTGTGTTTCTCGGCATAGTCTTTGGCCGCCTGTTCAGGGGATGTACCGCCTTGAATGGCAATCATCATCTCGCCCATTTCATCGGAATTCCACTTGAAGCGCTTCAGGAATTCATAAGCGACCGGGTGATCTTCTTTCAGACCTTTACGAGCGATGGTATGAATTTCTTCGGCATCTCCATAGACTTTATCAGGATCTTCCAAATACTTCAGATCATATTTGTTAAACATCCAGTGAGGGGTCCAGCCTGTAATGATAATGGGTTCTTTATTCTTGTACGCTTTGTCCAGCGTAGCCGTCATGGCTGCGCCGGACCCTTCCACCAGATTCCAGTCGGTCAGGCCATACTTTTCAATGGCACTGGCGGTGGATTTCATAATACCGGCACCTGCATCAATACCGATAATCCTGTGGTTGACTCCGTCTCCGACGTTGGCATTTGCCGCAGACTCAGAGGATGAAGTAGAAGTTGAAGCACCCGTTTCCAAATCTTCAATCGAGTTGACGTCTGTCATATATTTAGGAACCACCAGACCTGTACGTACTCCTGTCATATTGGCTCCAAGGTCCTCAACCTGATCTTTATAACGTTCCCAATAGTCTGCATGTGTCAGTGGCAACCAGGCCGCTGGAGAAGCATCTACGTCACCTGAGGCAACACCAGTCCACATGGGTCCGGCTTCCACTTGAAGTGCGTTGACTTTATATCCGAGCTTGTTCTCCATGACATATTTCAGCAAATTGGTGCTGGCAATCTCAGAATCCCATGCGACATAGCTCAGTTTGAATGCATCACCGCCCACCGGTGTCAGACCTTTCGTCCATTCATCAATCTGATCCGCATGTTTTTCAGCATATTCTTTAGCAGCTTCTTCAGGGGATTGACCACCCTGAATGGCAATCATCATCTCACCCATCTCATCGGAAGTCCATTTAAAACGCTTCAGGAATTCGTAAGCAACCGGGTGATCTTCTTTCAGACCTTTGCGAGCAATGGTATGGATCTCTTCGGCATCACCAAACGATTTTTTTGGATCTTCCAGATATTTAAGCTCGTACTTGTTGAACATCCAGTGAGGTGTCCATCCAGTTATGATAATAGGTTGTTTGTTTTTAATAGCTTTGTCGAGTGTGGCAGTCATTGCAGCACCCGAGCCTTCAATCAGATTCCAGTCAGACAGTTTGTAATCTTCAATTGCTTTGGCTGCGGACTTCATAATACCGGCACCTGGATCGATACCAATAATCTGATAGTTCACTTCTTTGCCTATAGCATTAGCGGTACCGTTGTTTCCACCAGCAGATGTAGTGTTGCCTGTGAAGTATTGTGAGAATCCGGCGACTAGTACAACGAGTGTTGCTGCCGCAGTGATCCATACCTTTTGTTTGGTGGAGATACGGGAAGTCCTTTTGCGTCCAGGCATAAACAGGTTTTGTGTGAAGCGGTCAAGTACGATCGCGAGTACAACGACGGCAAGACCAGCTTCAAATCCTTTACCAATCTGTAGCTGGGTTACAGCACGATATACTTCTGCGCCAATACCTTGTGCACCGATCATGGATGCAATAACAACCATAGAAAGGGACAACATGATGGTCTGGTTAATACCGGACATCACGGTAGGCAAGGCAAGTGGAAGCTGTACCTTAAACAACTTCTGAGCAGACGTTGATCCAAACGCGTCTGCTGCCTCCACCAGTTCGCTTGAAACCTGCTTAATTCCCAGGTGTGTCAGACGAATGGTAGGTGGAATGGCGAAGATCACCGATGCAATAACACCCGGAACCACACCGAGACTGAAGAACGTAACGGCTGGCAGCAGATAAACGAATGCAGGCATCGTCTGCATGAAGTCCAACAGCGGAGTGATAATTCGCGCAGCTGTTTTGCTATAAGCCAACCAGATACCGACGGGCACACCGAGCAGTATTGAGATCAATCCGGACGTAATAACAAGACCGAGCGTGTCCATCGATTGGGACCAGTAGCCCAGGTTATCCACGAGTAGGAATCCGATAACCGTAAACAAGGTTAGTGGCAATCTGCCTACAAGAAAGGCCAGTACACCTAATATGGCAATGAACAGGAGCGGATGAGGCAACATAAACAGCCCCGAGAAAAATCCAACCACTTCCTGAATAACGACAGAGATCACTTTAAACAATCCGGAGAGCGAGGAACTCATCCAGTCAACGATGGATTCAATCCACGATGCTAGTGGTATTTTGGGTATCATTCAGAGCTTCCTCCTTTTCTGCAACTTCACCGCTTAGTGCACCGAGCAGGGCACCGCGAACGATAACACCTTGCAGACGGCCAGTTTCGCTTACAACGGCGAGAGGCACATGGGCTGAACTTACAATCTCAAACAATTCATGAATCAGGGTCTCGGGCGACACTGTCGGCCCATCTGTAATCAGAATGTCGTTTAATACTTTATTTTCGCGCATTGCACGGGTTGCGTCTTCTGCTGTAATGACACCCAGCAGTTTTTTGGAGCGATCAATGACAAACAGGTTCGATATGCCTCGCTCACGCATTAACTCGAGAGCAACACGAGGACCACGATCTGTCGTGATCGTTTCAGGGCGACGCATAACGTGTGATGCTGTGAGGACCTTGGACAAGTCCACGTCTTCGACGAAGCGGGCCACGTATGAGTTGGCCGGTTGAATCATAATTTCCTCCGGTGTACCGATCTGCACAACGGCGCCGTCTTTCATAAGGGCAATCCGATCGCCGATGCGCAGCGCTTCGTCCAAGTCATGGGTAATGAAAATAATGGTCTTTTTCATCTTATCCTGAAGCTCAATCAACTCATCTTGCATATCCCGACGAATCAATGGATCAAGTGCACTGAAGGCTTCGTCCATTAATAGTACTTCCGGGTCATTCGCAAGTGCTCGGGCAAGTCCTACACGTTGCTGCATCCCGCCGCTGAGCTCATCCGGCATTTTGTCTTCCCAGCCTTTGAGGCCGACCAGTTCCAGCGAGGTCTTGGCTTTCTCACGGCGAACTTCCTTATCTACCTTTTGAACTTCCAAACCATATTCCACATTATCAAGAACAGTCCGGTGCGGAAACAAAGCGAATTTCTGGAATACCATACTGATCGTTTTCCGGCGCACTTCTCGCAATTGTTCTTTGTTCATTTTTCGCAAATCTTTGCCATGAACCAGAATTTCTCCGGATGTTGGTTCAATCAGGCGATTGAACATCCGAACCAGTGTGGACTTACCACTACCGGACAGGCCCATAATAACGAAGATTTCACCTTCTTTAATTTCCATGTTGACCCGATTGACACCAACCGTTATTTGTTTTTCTTTGGCCAACTTTTCTTTGCCCCAACCTTGCTCCAGTAATTCAAGACCTTGCTCGGTTTGGGGGCCAAACAGCTTACTTACGTTTTTTACTTCAAGTATGGTCATGTTTTCACCCCTTCTGATGTGTTGTGCACTTCGAACGGCTTTCAGCAGCCACAAGCCCATACACTTGTGCGCCCAGCCACGAAATCCGGTAGTTCTTGCTTCGCTTCCCGTCTTTCTGGGTAACGGTTTGTATTCTAACAATAGTTAACCAGTATAGCAACCGAATAAACAGTACATAATGTTTGTACAGTAAAAACTGTACAGAGTTTTGCTTCTATATGCTCTGTCTATCTCCTTTTTTTGGCTAATCAGACATCTTTACATTTATTATTGCTTTTCCTACAATAGAAAATGAGCTGAATTAAAGCTTGTTTTTTTGGTTAAAAGATCATCGTAGGCAAATTTAAGCATGGTAAAGTTCCCAATATAACCCATTGGATATAAGGTGTTTCTAGATTATAGAATATCCAGCTGCATGCTTTCCCATGTAAGCAGAGCTTGAACATGCTGATATTTTTTTGCCAAGACTGGAATGTTCAGAATGGAGGTTGCAAGCATGAGCTTGGACCATTTGCAAGAGGATCAGCAGGCTGCCGTGCTGAAGATCCGTAAACGCGTTATCGAAGCCATTGGACGGAATATGGATCTATATGGCGTAACGTTGTCCACGGGACATTTATATGGATTGCTATTTTTTGCGGAAAAACCGATGACCCTTGATGATATGGGCCGGGAAATGGAAATGAGCAAAACAAGCATGAGCACTGGAGTACGAACTCTGCTGGATCTGAAAATGGTAAATAAGGTGTGGAGCAAGGGCTCCAGAAAAGATCTATATGAAGTGGAGTATGACTGGCATCAGACGTTTACGGATTATTTTGCTATTAAATGGAGAAAAGCAGTGGAGAGTAACCTTCAGATTCTTCGCAAATCCGTTGACGAGATGAACCGGTTGATCAACCAGCTTGACGAACAGGCTGATGCTGAGCTTCTGCAAGTATTACATGAGGACATGCGTAAAGTATTGCAAGCGGAAGCATACTACCGATGGCTCGACAGGCTTATTGATGCGATGGAAGATGAAGAGATCTATAAGCTTGTTCCAAAAGAAGACATCAGAGAAGAAATGAAAGAGCAGTTATAATATTGAAATAAAGGACCCATTCCGTCAGGAAGGGTCCTTTTGCATTTTATTGACCGATGAAGCTTAAACTTGCAAGCTCCATATCTACAGAAGAGTGAGCTGCAATTGGCTCCAGTAGACTGGACTTTTGCAAACGTTGTGCAGAAATCCGGAGTTTGGAACCGCTAGTTTGTGATTCGGCACGTTGAATTTTAGTTTGATCTGTCCAAGTAACAGGCTTCCAAGCTCGGTGGGCTACAGATGCAGGGGAAGGTGCGGCCTCTAGCCGGCGAAATGCAAGGTCCTTGAGATGCAGTTGCGCTTGTTTCTCACGCCCGGTAAGCTCTGCCAATCGCATATGGGTTTCTGTCCAATCCTGTGTCACTTGAACAATGACGGTAGGTGCAATATTTTTTAGTTGATCATAGTACGACTGGCAAAAACCATCAGCAATAATCAGATCTGGTTTAGCCTGGCGAAGTTGATCAAGTTGGTTCGTTAGGTTACGTTCTTGTTCCGTTGCATCTTTCTTCGATTTATGGCCTAAATCCAGTGATTCGACGGGCTGCAGTCCCAATGAACGTAGATGCTCATCAAAGTGAGTGCTGGATACTGTAGCTACACGTAATCGGTGTTTCTTCATATATAAACTTGGTGCAATTCCAAGCATCTGTTTGAATTTACGACTAAAATAATATTCATTGCCATAACCTATGGATTCGGCAACTTCTTTGAGAACACAGTTCTCTTCAGACAGCTGTTTTTTGGCTTCTTCGATCTGCAGTCGATTTAAATAATCCGTAGGGGACATGCCTTTTGCTTTTTTGAAGCTACGGGAATAAGAACTTGGTGTCAATCCGGCAATTTTGGCCAATTGATCCATGCTGATACCCTCACTCATGAAACGGTGCATATAGGAGATGCTGCGCTCCAATGCAGGGTCTACCTTTTCAAGGTTAGCTTCCAGTCGATGCTCCGACAGGAATTGCAGCAGTTCATGTAACTGACTATGTATGCTGACAAAATGATCTGCACGTTTCCCTCGATAGGAATCATACAACTTGGTCATTCGTTCTGCTGCCTGCTGTTCATGCCGGATGCGCATTTTGCCCGCCTGCCATCCAAATGGAAGAGAGGAAGATGCGGTCATTTTCCATTCGCCTCGTACTCGTTGCATGCTGACTTGTTCCATGCTTAACATGAGGAATTCAGTGATTTCGGAGTGAGCCACTGCATCGATGGTCACGCCGGGTTTGATCATAAACAGATCCCCAGCTTGTGCTTCATGCACAATGTCGTCCATAGCCAGCAATCCGTTGCCTTGTAAAATAAGACAAAGTATGGGCCGACTTACCGTCATGCCTTGTATACGGAAATTTTTCCCGCGACGTACTCGGCACATTGAAGAGAGCAGCGGTAGAGAAGAGGTTTCAGTTAAAACGGGAAACGATTCATTCATACGGACCATCCTTTTGTCTTATTTTCTTAATGATAACAATTATCATTCTCAAATGGAAGACGTTTTTGAAAATTAGTTTCGGCAAATTAGAAAACACGATTAACAAAATGCCAAAGGTATACGTTAAATGTAAGCACAAAAAAAGATGACACCCAGCACCCAAGCTGTAGAGCCATCTCATCCTTACATGATTAATCAAACGCAAGTGGAATGTGTCCCACTCGTCCCCAGCTATTTTACTAACTTTCAGAGATGAATTGACTGCATAGGGACCATTTTTGCCGGAAATGTAGGCAACCTCCGGTTTATCTTTCATCCATTGATTCGTAACGTAGGTTACGTTACTCAAGTTGAGATTAGACGTTTTGTTCACCTTGTCCGCAATTTTGGTGACAGATGAGATACCCTGATCGCCATTGGCACGATACTTATCCGCATAATAATTGATGACATCGGAAGCAAATGTCTCCGCTGCATCACTGGAACCGTCATTTGGAATCCGAAGCAATGCTGTAGAAGATGCAGACTGGGTGTAGTAAAGATAAGATCCCGCTGCAGTCAAATCTATGCCTTCAAAATCAATCAATACCCCGGCGGAATTGCTTCCATCCCCGGCTACTTTGTAAAGCACGCCATCAGATTCGTAATAAACTGTCGATTGACTCAGTGGAGCTGCTTGGGCTGCGGTTCCGCCTGCTAATGTCACTGTTGCAAGGAGTGTAAATAGCAACAATGCACAGATGATACGCTTTACGTATGTATACCGTGTTTAGCAAGAGAATGAAATTGAATTTCATACTCAGTTCGACTTGAAATCAATTTGCGCATGATGCTGCCATTCTCGTCCTGAAATATTCTCCACCTAATTTGGTCGTGGTAACATTACACTCAACCAGAGAAGAGGAGTGATCTGTCATGACCTTAAATATAGCGATCATTGGATTTGGGAATGCAGTAGTGAATTATCATTTGCCTTACCTGGATAAAAAAGAAAATATCAAGGTGAAAACGATATACCGCCGGGAGGAAGATCGAGTTGGCGACACAGAGCGTGAATCACTCTATTCCGAGATTGTTTTTTCGACGAGTATTGAAGACATATTGCAGGATGATGAAATTGAATTAATTGTTGTCGCCACCCATGTGGATAGCCATGTAGAGTACGCCAAGCTGGCATTGGAACATGGGAAACATGTGCTTGTGGAGAAACCATTTGCCTCGACTTCTGCGGAAGCCAAAGACATTTTTGAACTAGCTAATCGCAAAAACCTCATCGCCATGGCGAATCAAAATCGCAGATTTGATGGTGACTTTCTGACATTGAAACACGTGATTGAGAGCGGAGAACTGGGAAATATTGTTGAAATTCAGTCCCACTATGATTATTTTCACCCACATTATAGCAGGAACGGATTTGGAATGCTGCATGGTTTGGCCGTGCATACCATTGATCAGTTAATTTCCATATATGGGGTGGCTGACCGAATTGTTTATGATGTTCGGAGCTTGATCGCGCCGGGTGAATCCGATGATTATATCGATATTGATTTTCGTTATGGACGAATGAAGGCCACGATCAAGTGCAGTCTGCTTGTTAAGATTGAGCACCCGAAATTCGTTGTACATGGGGATCGGGGAAGCTTTGTCAAATATAGCAGTGGACATCAAAAGAAAAATGGGGGAGGACGAACCAGGGTATCCATCGAAGCTGAATCGGAGGATAACTGGGGAACAATGAGTTATATAGACGATGAGGGAATATCACATACAGAGAAAGTTCCTTCGCAAGCAACGGATTACGGCATTTTATACGATCGACTGCTTCATGCCATTCGACATTATGATGATAAACCGGTCAAAGATGAAGAGGTTTTGTATGTATTGGATATTTTACATGATGGGGTCGAAGCGGCAAGAAAAGCTGACTGAACCATCAACGACAGGAGCGAAACGATATCATGAACATAGCAACCATAGGTACAGGTTCCATCGTAGATGCCATTTTATCCGCGATTAATGAACTGGACGATGTCATCGTCACTGCGATGTACTCCCGCAGGAGAGAGACAGCGCAAGAGCTTGCAGATCAATATGGGATAAGTACAATCTATACAGACCTGGAATCCTTATTTTCAGACCAAAATGTAGATCTCGTTTATATTGCTTCACCGAATAGCATGCATTACGAGCAGGCTCTTCAGGCCCTTCAACAGGGTAAGCACGTTGTGTGTGAAAAACCGTTCACGTCCACGCTACAGGAAGCGGAAACGCTGATTACACTTGCGAAGAAAAAGAACCTGTTGTTGTTTGAAGCGATCTCCAACATTCATTTGCCAAATATTAAAGTCATCGAGGAGCAATTACCGAGACTTGGTTCGATCAAACTGATTCAGTGTAACTACAGTCAATACTCGCGCAAATACAATGATCTTCTCGCGGGACAGACACCGAACGTATTTAATCCCGAGTTCTCTGGTGGAGCGCTGATGGATATCAACATTTACAATCTGCATCTGGTTATGAGTTTGTTTGGCAGTCCGAACACCGTATCGTACACGGCGAATCAGCATGAGAACGGCATTGACACATCAGGAGTTGTGGTCCTCAAGTATCCAGAGTTCATTGCAGAATGTGTAGGTGCCAAAGATACGAATGGCATGAACTTTGTGCTCATTCAGGGTGAGAAGGGTTATCTTCAAGTTGTAGGGGGAGCGAACGGTTGCCGGGAGATCCAGCTTCAGATCGGAAAAGAGCCTGCTGAGGCGTATAATGCCCAGACCAAATCCAATTGGCTCTATTATGAGTGGGAAGCGTTCAGAGACATCTATGTGGCTGGTGATTACAAGCGTTGTTATGAACTTCTGGAACACAGCCGTTCTGTAATGAACGTACTTGCCGAGGCTCGCAAGCATGCGGGTATTGTATTTGCAACGGATAAATGATTAATGATAAATTTCAATCTCAGTAGTTGTCGCTGATGCTCGCCATATACAGCATATCGAACAGATACAGTACCGAGACCATCGAAGACATTTTGGATAGCCTCAATTGTTCGTTATAACCATAGGTTAGCAGCGTTTCATCACAGTGTCTGGACAGCGTTGAAAGATTGTTTCTGGTCACCGCGATGACGTTCCGTTGCTTATTTTTCAATACTTTGGCGACTTCAATCATGGATGAGTTTTCTCCCGTATGGGAAATGACAAAAGACAGGATGAATTGGTTGGAATTCATCGTGTTCAAATAATGCATGTTGGGACCATTGTGCGCTATCGCCGCAATGCCGAGTTCATTCCATTTGGCACATGCTTGCTGTGCCAAATAATAATTCATGTCACTACCGTAGATATCGATACGTGCGGATTCTTTGACCCAATTCGCGATTCGTACTAAAACAGGAGCGTTTAACATACTCCGGGTAGCATCCAGCGCCTGTTGATACAGGTACGGAACCGAGTCGATAGCGGCCAACACATTGCCTTGTTCTGTAATTGCATGATCCGGCGTCCGCAATGAAGAAGGAGATTGTTGATATTCGAGCGCAAGCTTTAACTGAAAGTCTGGGTACCCTTTGGTACCCAGCTTTTTGCATAGGCGAACAATGGTGGACGCGCTTGTATAAGTCTGTTGAGCCAAATCATGGGCTGTAGAATGGAATACAACTTCGGGGTTGCTCAGGATATAGTCCACAATATGCTTCTCCTGTGCCATTAGTGGTGAAGCATATTTTAATTTTTGATATAGGCTGTATTCCATGCTGTTTGTTCCATTCCTCTCTATAATCATCCATGATTACACGTCTCCACATCATAACTTGCGTTTGTTTATTTCTCAATCAGCACAACCAAGCGAAAGTGTATCTATTGACTCCTTCATACACAGACCGTATAAGCAGATGACATTGACTCAAATCTGGCTTTCCGCAAGTTGCTGACGCCGATTCCAGACCGTTACGAGGCGGAGTAAAATAAAGCTCATGAGCAGCATCACTGCACCAGTGCCCAGCAGCATCGATGGCCCGATCATTAACATGCCGGTGGCCTGACCAGCAATCAGGGCAACCAGAGGCAGGACAACAAGTCCGCCAAGCTGGTAGGCTTCCTGAAATCCTCGTACTTTAGCCGAGATGAGTACATTCAGCAGTATAACAGCTAAACTGCATGTCGGAACAACCCAGAGAATCAGAATGATCCAGTTCCAATTCGGGAACATCAGTGTGCCGAATATCGGGTACATCAGGATGTTGGCTAAGACGCCATAGATTATGAATGTCACCCAGGATAACAACAGTGACGGAATGAGAGCAGCCAGTACCTTGCCTTTGAAGAGTGTGCTCATGCTCATGGGCGTAAACAACAATCCTTCCAGTGTCTTACGTTCCTTCTCACCAGCGAAACTGTTGGCAGTGAGGATACTGGAAGCCATCACGGGGATGATGAGAAACAAGGGAGCCAACATGTACAATCCAAGAAAATAAACAATGCGTTGATTGTCCGTGGTCATGGCTGCCATGGAGGGCATCTGTCCGCTTTGGATTAGCTTGTCTAAGGTTTCCATGATCACATTTAAGTTACTTATTGAATGCAGATTGATTCGTGATGCTGCCCATATCAGAGCGGATGGAACAATGATTCCGATGATTAACGGTACAATCAGCATGGGCAGCCAGAGCTGCACGCTGGATGTGACAGAACGGATATCTTTACGAATGAGTGCACGTAACGCTTGAGAATTATTCATGTACAGTCGCCTTCCTTATCGCAAAATAGATGTTTTCCAGATCATTGCCTTCAATTCGTGCCTGGTAAACCTGACCACGCTCGGTTAGCTGCCGAAGCAGCAAGGGAATATGCTCACGAGAAGAAAGTTGAAACGTTGCTGTATGCGCTGTAACCGTCTCTGGCGAATAAGTTCCTGTCTCCCAGCCATTTGGCATATCTGCTTCGACCTCTAGCAGAGGTGCAGATTGATAACGTTGGATGATCTCCTGTTCAGTCCCCTTTTCAACCACACGCCCCTTTTTCATAAAAATATAATGATCACACACGGCGGAGAGTTGAGTCAGCACGTGTGAGGAGACGAGAATCGTCAAGTTCTGCTCCGTATTTAACTGACGAATAATGCGAAGCACCATCTGGATTCCGTCAGGATCAAGGCCATTGGTCGGCTCATCGAGAAACAGAATCGAAGGACGGTGCAGCAGCACCCGGGCAAGACCCAGACGTTTTTTCATCCCTGTGCTGTAGGTGCCGACTTTGCGGTGCTGGTAATCCTGAATCTCAAGAAGCTGCACCAACTCGTCAATGCGTTTATTTGCTTGCTTTAGACCAAAGGCATCCGCGAAAAAAAGCAAATTATCTCGCCCACTCATATTTTCGTACAAACCGCTTTGTTCGGTCAGAGTACCGCAGATCGCCAGTACCTTTTCCGTTTCGCGTGACGTATCCATACCTTGGATAGTAACCTGCCCGCTGTTTGCGCCCAGAACTCCGTTCATGATACGAATGAGGGTTGTTTTACCTGAGCCGTTTGGGCCAATGAGTCCGGTTATGCTTCCTTGTTGAATCGTAAAGCTGACATCCTGCAGTGCCTGCTGCTCCCCGAAATGTTTGTTTATATCCCGTACTTCAATCATGTAGAATCACCGTCCGTTTTCTGAGTTTGATGATTATACGTGCAGCTGTGTTAGAACGTTCAATGTAAGACTAAAGAAATATATCTTTGCTTCAATAGTCCCGAGAGCATAGTGCATAATTCCCCGGGGAATTTCAACAAATCGGGTCTAAGGTTTGTTTTTTTGGCAAGCTGTACAAGGTATCCTTAAAAAGAAGGGTATTGTGGCCGTTTCAATGTTAACGAAAATGGAGTAATAGAGTATAGGCCGATATATACATAATGAATTCGTCTAACACATCCGTATATCCAGTTTAAATGCAGTAATGCTGCCTGATGATTGTGCTTAGACCCAGAGGAAAGGTGAAGTGATTCATGAGTACACCAAACGAATATCGCTTTCAGGTGAACCTGAGCGGAATGATCCAGATTTTATCGAATCATCTATACAGCAGTCCAAAAGTTTTCCTGCGTGAGCTTATGCAGAATGCGACAGATGCGATCACGGCACGCAAGGAAGTGGAGCCGGGATATCAGGGAGAAGCACGAATCGAGCTGACAGGAACCGGAGATCAATTAACGATGATGGTGGAGGATAACGGAGTTGGTTTGACTGAAGCGGACATCCATGAGTTTTTGGCTATGATTGGACAATCCTCCAAGCGTGGTCAACAGGAACTGCTCGATGGCGAGACATCATTTATTGGGCGTTTCGGAATTGGTCTATTGAGCTGTTTCATGGTGAGTCATGAGATTGTCATGCTGACTCAATCGGTTAAGGGCGGGCCTTCCATGGAATGGAGAGGTAAACCGGATGGTACATATACGATTAGACAGCTGGACACGCAATTGTCTCCCGGAACAAAAGTATATCTGCGTTGTACGCCGGACGCGGCTCACTACTTTGAAGCGGAGTATGTGAAGGAAGCTTTATTTTATTATGGTGCGTTATTGCCTTATCCGGTCACGCTGATTCATGACGGAGTGCAGTCTGTCGTCAATCAGGATTCTCCGATCTGGTTAACACGTCCAGAGCTTGCTCGTTCCTGTCGTGCGGAAGTGCTTGCTTTTGGTGAACGTCTGCTGGGGGAGAAGTTCCAGGATTTTATCCCGCTGACAACGGCTTCAGGGCGCACGGGAGGTATTGCGTACGTACTGCCACATGCGGTGAATCTGAATGCCAAGCGCTCTCATCGGGTGTACCTGAAGCGCATGCTGATTTCGGAGAAAGCCGAGAACATTTTGCCGGAGTGGGCGTTCTTTGTGAAATGTTTGATCTGGACCGATGAATTACAGCCAACAGCTTCAAGAGAGCATTTTTATGAAAATGAAAAGCTGGAAGAAGTGCGCTCCGAGCTTGGAGACGCCCTGCGGATGGGACTGGCGGAGATGGCTGAGCAGCAGACTGAGCGACTGCAGAAGCTGATTCGTCTGCATGCCCTTTCGATGAAGGCACTGGCTGTACAAGACCAGGAATTCTACGCGATGATTCACCGCTGGTTGCCCTTCGAGACCACGAGAGGACATCGGGAGCTGGGTGAGCTAATTGAAGAAGGAGAGACGCTGTATTACACCGGATCGATTGATGAATACCGTCAGATTCACCATGTGGCTTCAGCACAGTCGATGCTGGTAGTCAACGCAGGTTACATTTACGATAAAGAACTGATGGCGATGCTGCCTGTTATACAGAACCATGTAGAGACCGAGCGAATTCAGCCAGATGAAGTATCGATGACTTTCACGGATGTTGCACCGGCTGAGCGTAACCAGTACTATGATGCGCTGCGACTGGCAGATTCGGCATTACAACGTTTCCGCTGCCGCGCAGAAGTGAAAGGGTTCAAACCCGCTGACTTGCCGGTATTGTTCACCCTTTCGCAGGAATCATCCACGTTACGTGCGTTGGAGAAAGCGAGCGAAGAAAGTACAGACTTATTTTCCTCTGTTCTCGGTTCGTTGTCTTCAGGTATTCATTCGACAGGTTACTCGACGCTGTATCTGAATGTGAACAATCCCATCATTAAACGGGTGTTGACTTCGCCTGATAATCAGATGACACCGATTGCTATTGAAATGTTGTATGTTAACGCACTGATGATGGGACATTACGCCATGAACAAGCAGGAACTCGAAGTGTTGAACCAGGGAATTGTTCGGTTTATTGATTGGGGTTTACGCGCAAATACGAATCATGAGGGAGATGCCTGATGAAGACAGAGATGGATTTTGAAGATTTGATGGAAGAGGCCTATCAGCTGCCAAATGGTTCCGCAAAGCTCGGTTTTTTGGAGGAAGCAGCGCGGGTGGCTGATGTTAATGGGATGGTTGAGGAGGCGTACGAAGCACGCTCAGAGATTGTGGATGTTGCCACCTTCTGCGGGTATCCGATGAAAGCTTTGATCGCTTTCTCCTGGCAACTTGGCAAGTTCGACCAGCAGCCAGAGATGTATGATGAAGAAACGTTATTGTGGTCGTACAAATGGATTCTCGGCAAAATGCCCGATTTCCCGGAAATTTCACGTGAGAAGATCATGGAGCTCTTGGAGGACTTCGGAGCACGTTTCAAGTCCTATGGCTACAGTGAGCGTTCTTATTGGTATTACCGTTTCCGCATCTTTATGGATTTTGGAGAATTGGAGGAAGCGGGACGTAGTTATGACAAGTTCAGAATGTTAGACCGCGACTTCATGAGTGACTGTGAGGCGTGTGAGCAGGATGAGATTATGCGTTATTTTATGTTAAAAGGAGACGACGAGAAGGTGCTGGAAGCTGCGAAGCCTATTCTCAAAGGCCGCATGAGCTGTGCGGAGATTCCACATCTAACTTTGTCGGAAATTCTGATGCCGTTGTATCGTCTTGGACGGACGGAGGAGGCCAATAAACATCAGGTCAAGGGATACCGATTGATCAAGGGTGAGAACGATTTTGTACAGAGTTTTTCCGAGCAGATGGAGTATCTTACACTTACGAATCCTGCCAAAGGGATTGATATCCTCGAAGAAACACTGGTACTCGCAGCAGATCATGAAGATGCGTATGCCAAAATGATGTATTATGCGAAGGCCGCTCCGTTATTGCGGCGCTGGACTGAAGAAAAGGACTCAGAAGGCTATCGCCTGCGTCTGCCGGCTTCCTTCCCGTATGAGGGAGATCCGGGAGACTTGCTCAAGCTCGCAGATTATTTTGAAACGTATGCCAAGGCTACTGCAGTCAAGTTTGATCAGCGCAACGGAAACACACATGTATCTTCATTAATTGCATAAATTAAAAGGCTTGTTCGTGAAGGATAAATCCTTTCGAACAAGCCTTTTTGTTGTTTATTTGTATAGCATAATTATTGGACGGATGTTGCTGGAAGAGCACTTTCTGTTGCTCGATTAGGCGCAATCTCAGGTTTGATCTCTGGCGTCGCGGCTTCTTTAGTGATCTCCTCAGCTCCTGCCTGCTCTGGTTGCTGTGATTGCTTTGGCTGCTGTGCAGCTATCAATTCAGCGACGATGCGATCGGTCGGCTGTGTGATTAATGCATACATGATAGCAGCGTGTTCCTGACGAATGAGAGGTTTGCGTGAGAGGTAATCTGCAGCATTGTCCTCCAGCATTTTGACCTCAGGGCCGTAGATACCCAGCTTCACCATCATTTGTACTGCAGGAACAGCCCAAGCATCGGTGTGCCCTGCAAGTTTAACGTCCTTGAACAGTTCGCTTGGATACTGTAGCTGAAATACTCTCCATATCATAACTGCTGCTTCTTGCCGAACAATGGCTTGATCCGGTTTAAACTGTTTCTCGTCTGTACCTGTGATCATACCCATTTCATACGCAAGCTGGATGTACCCAGCTGAGGCATGACTGGACCAGTCGGTGTCAGCAGGCGGAGATGTTTTGCTAGGCTTGAGTCCACTTAATTTGAGAATATCCTCGATAAATTCCGCACGAGTTACAGTTGTTTTAGGCATGAAAGACTGGTTAGCTTCATTTTCGAAATATCCAAGCGATTGCAAGCTATGGATCGCTTGGGCATAAGGGTTGCTCTTTTGAACATCCAGGAAGCCTGCCGCTTTTTTTCCTTTTTTGGCATACCCGAATGGGTTGAGATACGGTTCTCTCATATAGGTTGTTCCATCTTCGTAGGTTTTGAAGGCTGTGAATTGTCCTGTTAATTCATCCGTGAACAGATTGTCTTCCACTTGAGTCAGCTTACGTTCACCCAGATACGGATCACTAATGTTTAATTGACTGGACGTTTCTCCGTCAGTCTGCAGTTTACTTATGAGTGCACTGATCCTAAGGTCAGCATAAAAACCGTTGAAACGTTGCAATTCTTCCGTAGATTGTGGTGAATATTCTTTGAATTGTACCGGTTTAGCATACTGCGGGAAGAAGTCCTGAATAAAGGCTTGGTAGAGCAGATTACGAAGAGCACCATTCTGATTATAAGTCAGGAAGACACCTGTGTTTTGCTCAGGAATAAAAAATAGATAAGAGCTGTAACCTGACAGGTCGCCTGCTTTGGTAATTACTTTGGAACTGCTTCCCGCCCCTGGAAGTTGGAATGGAGCTTCGAATCCGTATGTGGTATCCGGCAGTAACGGATGAATAGAAGAGCGATACTGCTCCATGCTTTTCACGGTTGCAGGTTTCAAAATCTGCTGGTTATCTTTCTTGCCGTCATTCAGGAAGGCAATCATAAACTTGCCAATGTCATCTGCGGTAGACAGCATGCCACCTTGAGGCAATGGATTTGGATCAATGAAGTACAGATCAACCGGCTTGTGTGCTGCATCATAACCTGTGGCCAGTTGCTTTTTAAACTTTTCATTCAGCATAAAGCTGCTGTTGTTCATGCCCAGCGGTTTAAAGATATGCTCCTGCATGTACGTCTCAAACGGCTCGCCGCTGACATTCTCCACAATCAACCCGAGTAGCAAAAACGAGAAGTTATCATACATGTAGGCGCTACCAGGCTTTCGCACAACAGGAGGCATGTGCTGCTCGGCGTAATCCTCCATTGTTATGTACTTGTCTTGGTCTGTGTGGATGTCTTCCGGCTGTGGATCACGGATTTCGAATCCGGTGGTGTGTGTTAACAGATGTTCTACGGTTACTGGCGCATCGAATGGATTCTCGAAGTGCAAACCCTTCACATAGGTCTGAAAATCAGTCTTCAGGTCGACCTTGCCTTGCTCCACAAGCTGCATGACCGCAGCGGCTGTGAAGGTTTTGGAGACAGAGGCGACACGAAAAGCGGTATTCTTCGGATCGACAGGTGTTTTTTTGTCCAGATCGGCATAGCCGTATCCTTTTTCAGAAAGAACTTGACCATCCTTCACAACGACAACAGATGCACCAACGTAATGGGGTTTGGTTTCAGCTGAGGCGAAGAACTTATCCAGAAAAGCATTAGCCGATTCGGCATTCAGTGTTACAGGCTGCTTCGAACCGTCAGAGTCAGGGGCTGTTACCCCTGTCTGAGCCTGAACCTGGGGAGCCCAGAGGCTGAGAGAAAGAACAAGTGCCACACATGAGCTGGTCAGGGCGCTCCATTTGGACCGGGTATTTCGATTGAATAAATGCACGCAACCACTCCTTTAGTCATTATTACCAAAATAGGTAGTTCACTGTGTATTACTGCTTCTGAGCACGATAAGTTTCACGAAAATAAACGCCGATGTTGACGATCCAGATAACGGACAGCAATACGATCGGAAAAGCGGCAAAGGTAAACAGTGCAGAATATAACACCAACGCGGCCATGCCAATGCCAAGCAGGAGGTTCATTGTCTGAAACGAGCGATAGGCTGCACGATACACAATCCATTTCTCGCCTTCATCAAGCTTTTCGAAGTGATCTTTTTTCATGTTACGGGAGTTCAGATCCAGGGAGCGATCAGGGAAATAACGGTTGTAACGTTTGATTGTCACGCTCTGCAGGACAACAACGATGATTACAGCGATGCAGGCGGCGACCAAATTTCCAAGCGTAAACAGATTGGTAGACTTGGGCAAGTCTCTACTCGATGCGTATAACGACAAGGCAAGGGCGACCCATGCAAATGAAGCGATGACACTGAACGAACTGAGCATCATGGCACTTCCAAGTGAACGTTCAGCAGGAGACATCAGAGCGTGATGTTCTTGCATGTCATCCATGTCATCTTCCTCGGGAGGGACAGAAGGTGTACGAGCCAGACTAATGCTGTTCCAGATCATCGTAACCAGCACGACAAGGGCAACAAGGGCAAATAACAGGTCGTAATCATAATAAACGGACAGCGTCCAGTTCATATCAGAGGGAAGTTTGGTGAACATAGCTGAGGAAATAAATCCGACAACGGCACCGCCAGCAGCATAAAGCGGAAGGCGCATTCGTCTCTTTTTGGATGAGGAATTAGCGGTTTGATTCATGGGGTTCTCCACCTTTCAATTCAAATATTTTTTCAACAGATTCGCCGAACACCTGGGCTATTTTTAATGCCAGAACAACCGAAGGAGAATAGTCTCCGCGCTCAATTAAAGCGATCGTCTGACGGGATGCCCCGATGAGCTTCGCCAGCTCTGCCTGGGACAAACGGTCTCTGGCTCGTAACTCCCGAACGTGATTGTGTAATTCTTCCACGTACTCACCTCCATGAATACAATGTATATGATAATCGACTAAATGTAAAGTATAATATACAAAATGAATATGATTGTTTACTTTTAAAGATGATGAAAGAACTCGAATAATCGTAAAAAAGAGCCTCGAAAGGCTCTCAAATGTTTATTTGCGTCTATGGATAGATATTGCTTAAGAGGCATCTGCAAAGGAAGTGTTTGGATTGCGTTTGGCCTCTGCTCGAAGTGACATTCGAAAAAAGAAAAGGGCTCCCAAACCTGCTGTCAGGTATAAACCGGCCATCACATATGAAGGGAAGAGAGCTCCTATTGCTAGGCCAAGACTTCCCAGCAGAGCGGCAACATTATAGCTGAGTCCATCAGCTGCCAGGTATGCCGCGCGGTTTGAATCGGGAATGATGCCGGCTAGAAGAACCTGACGCACAGGTGAATACATAAGCTCCCCAATGGTGAACAGTACAGCAGAAGTTATAAGCAACCATGCCCAGTTACTGAAAGCCAGAACGACAAAACCAGAGGTATAGAGGAGCATTCCGGCTGTTATGATCGTTTTGGAACTGATGCGTCTGATGTACTTGCCGAATGGAATGGCAATTAAGGCAACCATTACTGTGTTGATGATCATGACTATGCTGAACATGTGAAGGCCCGATATATGAAAGCCGAGAAATTCTGAAGCAAATTCATTTTTTAACCTTACGGCAATATATTTATCCAACTGGAATTCAAGGGCAACTGCAAGAACGGTTGCTGTAAAAAAGACCATAAAACGTTTATCGCGAAGTATTTTTTTGTACGTGTTTAACATGTTGTTTTGTAAAGCTGACTTCAATTGTCCAGAGGGTTCAGATGGTGGAGATACAAATGGGTCATTTGCTGAATTAATTGAAACGTAATGTTTATTTACCATTGTTTCATGAATTAGAAATAGTAGAATTAGCAAGGTTACGATACTTTCCGCACATACCAGACTAAACAGCAGAAAACGAAATGATTCAAATAAAAGGCCTCCCAGCAATGCACCGAAAGTTATGGCTACATTGGTTGTCCAGTACTGCAAACCATAGATGTAATGACGTTCCTGCTCACTGCTTACATCAACAATCATGGCACTTGCAATCGGAGCGGTTATCCCTGAACTGATGCTGCTAAGTAGAAACATAAGACATGTAAGTGTGACAGAATTCATCCAGGGTGAATTGGCAGCTGCGAGCCAGAATAGAGAAAATACCTGCAGACTTTGGGCGATGACCATCAGTTTTTTACGTCCCATTCGATCAGACAAGTATCCAACACCAAGTCCCGCCAGCATGGAAGCAGCAATATTAACGGTCAGTAGGAGCCCTGCCCATCCAACGCCAATCTGTATACTCAGATAAATCCCCATAAACGGAAGAACAGTCTTTTGTGTCAGATCAGTAAAAAAATCAGTAACAATTCGAATTTTAATATTCGAGTGCAAATCAGTAAATTTCATAGCAAGTATGTCTTCCTTCCTGTGGTCATGTTGATGTTATCGAGTATAATAAAATAAAACCGGAAGAAAAACTGTATACATAGTCGTTCATGTTTCGTATTTTAGGGAACAAAGAAAATGGACCATTCGGAGGGACATACATCGCATGGATATATCGGAGCATTATATACAATTGCGCTTGAAGCTTAAGCATGTACATGATGATCAAGAGCTTTACATCACTATAGGTGAACTTGCGGATTATCTGTGCTGTACGATGCGTAACATGAATCTGATTATGAACAAGTTTCAGGAGCATGGTTGGGCAAGATGGAGCCCGCAGCGCGGAAGAGGAAAAAAGTCAATTCTGGTCTTTTGCAAGCCAGTGGCAGAAGTTGCTGCAGAACGTTTTGATCAGCTTTTGCATGCAAACAGGATGGAAGAAGCCTATGAAATGTCCTCATCCCTGCCACCTCAGTTAAGAGAGAGGCTGTTGCATAATCTGCAACTTCAATTTGGTCTACGTTCCATTGAAGGGGTTGCAGGTAGAACGGATACATTACGAATTCCGCAGAGTACTCCTTTCCAGACCTTTGACCCAACGCAGACGGCGATGTGGGGGGAAGGTTTTATTATCACTGAGGTTTTTGACCGTCTGGTTCATTACAATGCAGAGCGGCAGCAATGTGAGCCAAGTCTGGCTATAGCGTGGGAGAGTGATCAGGAGGGCAGAGAGTGGACGTTTTATCTGAACAAAGGCGTTCAGTTTCATCATGGTCGTGTGATGGAAGCAGCAGATGTTAAATTTACGTTTGATCGTATCGTTACTGATCCTGATAATCCTTGTAAAACCATGTTTGGTTCAATTCAACATGTTGAATTGATAGACAACCTGACCGTACGCTTTGTGCTACATAAGCCTAACTTCATGTTGCCTGATCTGCTGAGCAGTTTGTGTGCTTCGATTGTACCTAGGGATGTACAGATGGAATCCCTTCGTCCGATTGGAACAGGACCTTATCGAATTATGCATCATGACGCGACCTTGTTGGTGATGGAGGTATTCCCGACTTATTTCCGAGGCCGAGCATATATTGATCGGGTTGAATTCTGGCAGCTTCCTCAAGCAGACTTGACTGAATCTTTAGTTAAGAAGCGTCTATTTTCAGACGGTGAACTTCGTTCTGTGGAGCATGAGATTCAGGGCGGTGTATTTATGACGTTCAATATGCAAAAGGAAGGCCCTCATCATGATCTTTATTTCCGTCAAGCTGTCCGGCTGTTACTCGATTCGGATCAGTTGGTTGAATCAATGGACAATCCTTACATGGAGAAGGCTGATCGTTTGATTCGTGTTCGAGCACGGGAGCAACAAAATGTAATTCCTTCTGAAGAGGCTGTGACAGGTCAGACGGGATCGGACAAGTCGGGACTTGTACAGGCAGCAACGTTGCTTGAGCGCAGTGCTTACCAGGGACAACCGTTGCGAGTCTGGGTTGAAGAAGGGAAGCAGATGGAGGCAGATATGGCTTGGTTTGCCAAACGTTGTGAATCAGCGGGTTTAAACATAACTGTTGTGACTGGCGATCCTGTTCATATGGTCTATCATGACGAACTTCAGCCTTATGAGATGATCTATACGGGGGAAGTATTTGATGAGCATGTGATGCGGAGTCTGATAACGATGTATACATTCCGAAATACGTTATTTCTGCTTGCAATGAATGATTATTGGAGAGCCGAACTTGCCCAAGCATGTGAAAATATCGTTATGATTCAGGAACCTGTGCTACGTATGGAAAGATTAATTCAACTGGAGGGGCGGCTGATTGAAGAGGCGCTTATACTGCCGGTATATGCTTTCAAAGAAGTGCACGCCCATGATGTCTCGCTACGGAATTACAAAATTTCAGGCTATGGTTTGCCGGATTTGCGGCAACTTTGGATTAAAAGAAAAACAGATGCGCCGAATACGGAGACAAGTTATCCGGTGTATATCCCGCTATGGTAGACAAGAAATCCGTTTCAACAACGTTTCATGCCATGCTTGTCAAACTAGTCCGCATATATCGAACAAGTCTCTCATAACATGTACTAATCAAGTAGGGGTTCTGCTGTACGCACAATCCTGAAGTGAAAACATGTGCTAAAGGGGATGATGTCATGCGCCGAATATCATGGATGCTTGCCATGGTATTGGTCTTATCGGCCTTACTTGCCGCCTGCGGGAAGAAGGATGCGGCAGCTGTGGTCAAAGATCTGAACGAAGTTGTTGGAGAGATGGAAAGTTACCAGGGAGCAGGCGTTATGACGCTGCATACCGGAGAAACACCGCAGCAGTACAAGGTCGAGGTATGGCATCAGAAGCCTTCGTATTACCGCATTGCTTTAACCAACGCCAAGAAGGATGTTACGCAAATCGTACTTCGTAATGATGAAGGTGTGTTTGTACTAACGCCGAGTCAGAATAAAAGCTTCCGCTTCCAAAGTGACTGGCCGGATAACCAGGGTCAGGTTTACTTGTATGAAACGTTGATTCGGAGCATTACAGGGGATACGACCCGTCAGTTTGCAGATGAAAAGGAAAGCTATGTATTCGATGTTGCTGCCAATTACAATACACACGCGCTCGTCAGACAGAAGATATGGCTGAACAAGAGTGACTATGCTCCCAAACAAGTAGAGGTGTCCGACTCCAATGCCAATGTAGTAGTGGATGTGAAGTTTGACAGCTTCAAATTCGGAGCTGAATTTGGAAAAGATGCCTTTGACATGCAGCGGAACATGACGGCTGCAACCGAAGAAGGAAATAAGACAGGAACAGATGCAGATGCTGCTCCAGCCGAGAAAACCGATGACGCCGCCGGACAACAGCCTGCTAATCCTCAGGCTACGCCAGGCTCCGAGGGAACCGGGGGAGCTGTTGATGGGCAGACCGGTGTAAGTGAGGGCACGGATCAACAAGGAACACAAGGAACGGAAGGATCAGCAAGTGAACAAGGCAACGAGAAACCTACCTTGGCTGAGCCGAAAGAATCAGACAGCTTTGGTGTCATTCAGCCAACATATGCGCCGGAAGGCGTCAAGCTGAAGGATGATCAGATTTTGGAGGAAGCCGGGGATTATTCCGTCCTGCTTCGTTATGAGGGAACATACAATTACACCATATTTGAAGCAAGGCCACAGGATCGTGCGGTATCCCTCGCGCCTTCGCGTCTGGTTGATCTTGGATTTACAGCAGGCATGATCAGCGGAGATGCGCTGCAGACGTTAACCTGGACTTTTGACGGAGTAGAATACCGGATTACAAGCGCGGATCTTCCTGAGAATGAAATGGTGCGTATTGCGACATCCATGCATGAAGAGTCAGGCAAATAAAACTGAAACGCATAGCGGTCTTGTCATATGGAATGCTATAAAGTATCGGAGATATGGTTTCTCCGGTGCTTTATTTATTTTTTGGTATAGAAGGATCGTGCCACGTTCAGTCCAAAAAAAGCAAAAAACGCTTCTATGCGGAGTGAACCGGGTAATAAGTCGATGTAAGCAAGTTATATCCAGACGAATTATCGGATCCAGACGGCTGGATTATCGCTTATCGATCTTCTTCTATGACTGGTTAAAGTTCTCGGCAGGCTCCCGCCGTATTATGTGATCAGAGGTACAAAAATCCCGTACATTTGACAGTGACATGCTGGAGCATTACGATGGAGTCTGACGTGAGCCGGATTAAGAAGATTAGAGAAGGTGACTTAACGTGCAAGAACAATATCGGCCGACCCAGGCTGAGATTAATCTGGACCATCTGCGAAGTAACGTAACCGCTTTTCGTGAGGCTTTGCCTCAGGGTACGAGATTCCTCGCTTGTGTAAAGGCTAATGCCTACGGACATGGTGCAGTAGAGACAGCCAGAGAATTGGAACGACTGGGTGTGGATTATCTAAGTGTAGCGTTTCTTGACGAAGCTCTTGAACTGCGTCTGCAGGGCATTACATGCCCGATTCTGGTATTGGGGTATACGCCGCCTGAAGGAGTCGCTGTTGCGTGGAAGTATGATGTAACGATCACAATATTTAGCAGAGAAGTGCTTGAGGCGATTAGACAGGTGAAGCCGGGCACGTTTGTGAATCCGTTGAAAGTGCACATCAAAATGGACAGCGGCATGGGCAGACTGGGTCTGCTGCCTGGCAACGAGGCCATTGATTTCATACAAGAGGTGTCCTCACTTGATCAGGTGATGCTGGAAGGTATGTTTACTCACTATGCCAAAGCAGATGAACAAGACAAGACCTATACACTGGAACAGTATCGACGGTTCCAGAGCGTTGCAGAGACGCTCCGGGATCAGGGATGTGTCATCCCGATTATACATACGGCGAACAGTGCGGCTGCCATTGATACACCTGAACTATCTTATGATATGGTGCGAGTGGGCATCAGTCTGTACGGACTGTATCCTTCAACCGAGGTGAATCATCAGGTAGTGAAGTTGCTCCCGGTATTGACACTGAAGACAAAAGCGGTTCTGGTCAAAACACTGCCATCCCATTGGGGAGTCAGTTATGGAACCCGTTATTTTACGCAGGAAAATGAACGAATAGCGACCTTGCCTATCGGTTATGCAGACGGTTTCTCAAGAATGTTGACAGGGAAAGCCAAAGTGCTTGTACGCGGTCGCCGCGTTCCTGTCGTCGGGACGATCTGCATGGATCAGTGCATGGTGTCGCTGCAATCTTTCGCAGAAGAAGCGGAAGAAATTCAAGCCGGCGAAGAGGTTGTTCTCATCGGTCACCAATCCGGCGGTGTGATTACCGCTGGCGAGGTGGCAGACCAGCTTGGTACGATCCACTATGAAGTGATCTGCATGATGGCACATCGCATTCCACGGGTGTATACACGTGGAGGAACGGTAGTCGCCAGAATCAATCCCCTTTTGACAACTTAATTCGCAAATTGGACACGATTACCAGCAAAACTTTTTTCAGAACAGAAGGAAAACTGTCGCAGTATCTCGAAATATGTACGATGTCAGGAATTAAATCCTGAAATGCGATGTTTGCTCTGTACGAATAATGATTCCCGTGTTTATAATGGAGTACAGCATACTTGATATACGCGGGGCATATATATTCCTTTGTATAAAAGTTCTGGAAAAGCGTTATACTGGTTCACAATGGCGAAAGGTTTGTGGGGGTGGAAGAAAGGTGGCCAACTTGCAGAACACCAAGCGGATTATGATCAGTTTGCCTGATTATCTTTTGCAGGAAGTGGATGGCATCGTAGCGCTGGAGAATTCCAACCGCAGCGAATTGATTAGGCAAGCAATGAAGCTGTACTTGACGGAGCGGAAGAAACGTTACATCCGTGAATCAATGCAGCGAGGGTACATGGAGATGGCGAAGATTAACCTGACCATGGCATCCGAAGCCTTTCACGCGGAGGAAGATGCGGACAGCACTCTGGACCGCTTAGTTAGCGGGGTGTAGACAGTGATCGTAAAACGTGGTGACGTTTTTTTTGCGGATCTTTCTCCCGTTGTCGGTTCCGAGCAAGGTGGAGTCAGGCCGGTTCTGGTCATCCAGAACGATATCGGTAACCGGTTCAGTCCAACCTGTATCGTGGCGGCCATTACCGCCCAGATTCAGAAGGCAAAGCTGCCGACGCATGTCGAGATTGATGCAGCGGCACATGGCTTTGACCGGGACTCAGTGATTTTGCTCGAACAGATTCGGACGATCGATAAGCAGAGGCTGACCGACAAGATTACGCATTTGGACGAGGAGACCATGAAACTGGTCAACGAAGCTTTGCAGATCAGCCTGGGCTTAATCGATTTTTAAGGCTACACAACGGTAGTTTATGCGTTGATGTGCCTGTCCGTTGACAACGGATGTTCCTGGAAGGGAACACACAATTTCAGAATGTAATCTTAAGAGCGTACGATACCTTTAGGGGTGTTGTGCGCTCTTTTGGTTAAGAGTTGGTGAAAGCGTAGAACATTGATGATCTTTTCGTTATAATGGAACCTGAGAAACCGTTTATCCGCAAGACCTATATAGATAGATGGAGGAGACATATGAGCATTTACATCAATCAGGAGAAACTTCAGTTTCATTTACAGACCCGCGAGGCGAGTTACGTATTTCAGGTACTGCCTTCGGGATATTTGGTGCATTTGTATTATGGCAAAAAACTGCGTGATACCGACCTGAGCTGGCTTCATGTGCGGACAGAAAGAGCATCCTTTAGTCCAAATCCGGTGCCGGAGGATCGTACGATTTCGTTTGACACCCTGCCGGTGGAACTACCGGTTTATGGAACGAGTGATTTCCGCAACCCGGCTATCCAGCTTGAATTGGAGAATGGCTCAACGGTATCCGAGTTCACGTATACAGGCCATCGTTTGGTCAAGGGAAAAGAGGCGTTAACGGGACTCCCGGCAACGTATGTAGAAGCCGAGGATGAGGCAGATACGCTCATTATTGAAATGCAAGATCAGGTGTCAGGTGTGAAAATTGAGTTAACGTATACTGCATTTACTGCTTTTAATGCGATTACACGCTCGATGCGTATCGTGAATGATAGCGCTAACGTAGTGAATGTGCTGCGTGCCCTCAGCTCTTCTGTAGATTTGCCGCATGCAGATTACGACATGCTGCAGCTCTCGGGTGCCTGGACTCGTGAACGTGATATTGTTCGCCGTCCGCTCGCTTCCGGATTGCAGGGTATTGAGAGCCGCCGTGGTTCAAGCAGCCATCAGCAGAACCCGTTTATTGCCCTGATGACACCGGGAACGGATGAAGATCAAGGAGAAGTATACGGCTTCAGCTTGGTATACAGTGGTAGTTTTACTGCGCAGGCAGAGGTGGATCAGTTCTATACAACGCGTGTATCGGTCGGTATTAATCCATTTGAGTTCAACTGGAAGCTGGAACCACAGGAGTCGTTCCAGACACCTGAGACGGTTATGGTTTACTCGGCTGCGGGACTGGACGGCATGTCTCAATCCTACCATGAGCTGTATCGTGAACGTCTGGCACGCGGTAAATATCGCAATGCGGAGCGTCCAGTACTGGTTAACAACTGGGAAGCGACGTATTTCGGCTTTAATGCGGACAAGATTGAGCAGATTGCTCGTGCGGGGCAGAAGCTGGGTATTGAATTATTTGTACTTGATGATGGCTGGTTCGGTCATCGGGACAGCGACAATTCATCATTGGGCGACTGGATTGTGGACAAAAACAAGCTGCCGCAGGGACTGGATGATTTGGCTAACCGTGTAACAAATCTGGACATGCAGTTTGGACTGTGGTTTGAGCCAGAGATGATCTCCCCGGACAGTGAACTGTATCGTGCACATCCAGACTGGTGTCTGCATGTGCCTAATCGCCGCCGTACCGAAGGAAGACAGCAGCTTGTGCTGGATTTCTCCCGTCAGGATGTGCGTGACGAGATCGTTCGTATGTTGTCCGATGTTCTGAGTTCTGCACCGATCACTTATGTAAAATGGGACATGAACCGAAACATGACAGAGGTTGGATCTGCGTTACTCCCGGCAGACAGACAGCGCGAAACAGCGCACCGTTATATGCTCGGACTGTACGAAGTAATGGAACGTATTGTTAACTCCTTCCCAAATATTTTGTTCGAAAGCTGTTCCGGGGGCGGTGGACGTTTTGATCCGGGGATGCTGTATTACATGCCACAGGCATGGACGAGTGATAATACCGATGCGATTTCCCGTTTGCGCATTCAATACGGTTCAAGCCTTGTATATCCTGTAAGTTCTATGGGGTCACACATTTCAGCTGTTCCAAACCATCAGGTGAACCGGATTACGTCTCTGGAGATCCGAGGTCATGTGGCCATGTCGGGCAACTTCGGATATGAGCTGGATCTGACAAAGTTTACAGACGAAGAGAATGAGATTGTACAAGCACAGGTTGAGCTGTACAAGGAAATTCGTAGCACCGTGCAATACGGTACATTCCGCCGCCTGCTTAGCCCATTCGAAGGCAACGAGACTGCCTGGATGTTCATTGCACCGGACGGTAGCGAAGTGATTGTATTCTACTTCCGCGTGCTCTCTGAACCGAATGCACCGCTTCAACGTCTGAAGCTGAAAGGGCTTGATCCTAATAGCGATTACCGTCTGAAAGGCGGATCAGAGACGTTTACAGGCGATGCCTTGATGTATGGCGGTATTGCTGTGGGTAGTGAGTCAGGGGACTACCTGAGCGAAATGTTCCGGTTTGAGCGGGTGTAAATAATTTGAACTAGAGATTTTACACAGTCCACTCCGATGACAGAATAACCTTCCATTCGCTATTATCCCCAGACTTTTTTGATTCCCTTTCTAAAGGGAAAAATCCGGTGATAAAGGCGAACGCTTCGCTATTCCAGGTTTTTTCTGTCCTCTCCGTTAACGTGTAAAAGAAAATTCCAACTTATTTAGATGAATTGGTTATTTTGAAGGAGACCCGAGGATGTCATGATGACGTTCTCGGTCTTTTTTTCATCCAACGGGGAAGGATGTTTAGGAGTGCAATAACGCAAGTAGGATGTATGCCAGAGGGATGATAGAAATTTCAATGTGATTTTGTGATAATATAGAGTGGAGTGTTATTTTTAAGTTTGAAAAGCTCGAGATCAACTTCGGATGATCGACCATACTGTTATTATGCAGCAAAGCTGCCCTGAAATGAGTATCATGAACGATTCAGGAAGGAAAGAGGGATTTATTTGTCTGAACAGGAAACGGTTCTGGAACCCAATGAAGAAACATTAAAGGCGGAACGCCAAGAACGAATCATCAAACAGGTAGCCAAGGAACTGTCACTGTCCTTGAAGCAGATCCGCACAACATCGGAGCTTCTGGACGAAGGCAATACGATTCCATTTATCGCCCGCTACCGTAAAGAAATGACTGGAGAACTGGATGAGAACCAGCTGCGCCAGATTGAAGAGCGCCTTGTGTATTTGCGCAATCTGGAAGACCGCAAACTGGAAGTTATCCGTATTATAGAGGAACAGGGCAAGCTGACCAAAGAGCTCGAAAAATCGATCACTCAGGCTGTCAAGTTGCAAGAAGTAGAAGATCTGTACCGCCCTTATCGTCAGAAACGGAAGACTCGTGCCAGTGTAGCTAAGGAAAAAGGTCTGGAGCCGCTCGCCGTATGGATTTGGGAACAGCCCAAACAGGGAGATGCACTTCAGGAGGCTGCGCGTTATATTAATGCTGAACTCGGGGTAGAGGATGCAGAGTCGGCTCTGCAGGGGGCGAAGGATATTCTCGCTGAAAATATTGCCGACGATGCAGCCATCCGTGCCTGGATTCGCAGATATACACTGGATCACGGCATGTTGACTTCTGAAGCGAAGGATACCGAGCAGGAGTCCGTTTACGAGAATTACTACAGTTATCGTGAGCTGGCCAAAAAAATGCCGCCGCACCGTATTCTTGCGATTAACCGCGGAGAACGAGAGGGGATTCTCAAGGTTGGCCTTGACGTTCAAGCTGAACCGACTCATCGGCATATGGAAGGACAGATTATTCGGGGAGCTTCTGTGGTGCAGGATATTTTGCGTGCCGTTATTGAAGATGCATACAAACGGCTGATTGCACCGTCTATCGAACGGGAAGTGCGTGCCGAGTTAACGGAAAAAGGGGAGAATCAGGCGATTTCAATATTCTCCGCCAATCTTCGTAACCTGCTGTTGCAACCACCGATTCATGGCAAATGTGTGCTGGGTGTCGATCCAGCCTACCGGACAGGCTGTAAACTTGCGGTTGTAGACGATACAGGCAAGCTGCTTGAAGTAGCTGTAACCTACCCAACGCCTCCGCACAATAAGAAGCGCGAAGCAGCTGAAGTATTCCACCGGATGATCAAGCAGTATGATATTGGATTGATTGTTATTGGTAACGGAACCGGATCACGTGAGACAGAGCAGTTTGTAGCTGAGATCATTCAGGAGAATGGTGACGAGAGTCTTGTATACCTGATTGTCAACGAGGCTGGTGCAAGTGTATACTCTGCGTCCAAGCTTGCTCAAGAGGAGTTCCCGGATCTGGATGTTGCCGAGCGCAGTGCGGCCTCTATTGCTCGTCGGGTGCAAGATCCGCTGGCTGAACTCGTTAAAATCGATCCAAAAGCGATTGGCGTCGGCCAATATCAGCATGACGTATCTCAAAAGGTGCTGGAAGAGAGCTTGAAGGCTGTCGTAGAATCGGCAGTTAACCATGTTGGCGTGGATGTCAACACGGCTTCACCTTCCTTGTTGTCTTATGTAGCCGGCGTTAATGCAACCATTGCCAAAAACATTGTCAAGTACCGTGAGGAAAACGGCCGCTTCACGAGCCGTCGTCAATTGCAGAAGGTGCCACGTTTGGGTGCCAAAACGTATGAACAATGCGTAGGGTTTATGCGCATCTCGGAAGGTGAGAATCCGCTGGATCGTACTGCAATTCACCCTGAGTCTTACAAAGTTGTAGACCAGCTGTTCAAGGAGCTTCAGGTCGAGCTGAACAAGCTCGGAAGCAAAGAACTGTCTGTACTGCTGTCTGAACAACAGACAGAACAACTTGCCGTGAAGCTGAATGTGGGGGTGCCTACGTTACGCGACATTATGGATAGCTTGCAGCGTCCTGGCCGTGACCCTCGTGAGGAGATGCCGTTGCCAATCTTCCGAACAGATGTACTCAAGATTGAAGATCTGGTGGAAGGCATGGAATTGCAAGGTACGGTTCGTAACGTGATTGACTTCGGTGCATTCGTTGACATCGGTATTAAGAGTGACGGGCTTGTCCATATCTCTCAACTGAGTAACGGATATGTTAAACATCCGATGGATGTAGTCTCCGTTGGTGATAATGTGACCGTCTGGGTGATGAATGTGGATATGAAAAAAGGCCGTGTCGGTCTTACGATGAAAAAACCTGCATCTGCCAATGAATGATTCTGTTGGAAACAGAATGTGATATCCAAGCATACGTCTGTAAGAGTAACGTGTAAACGGATATGCTTGTATAAGTACAAGGGTACAGCCTTCCCGCGTTGGGAAGGCTGTTTGCTATTAAGTATTATCCTTGCTGTGCAATGGTATGGATTTTTTTGATATGATTTGGTTTGTTTCCTGGGAGGATACGTGAAAATCCTGATATGACGAACCGTGAGAAGCCGTCAGTATCCGTACAATGCTTAAATTTCGTTCTCCACGTTGCGCTGTGAACCGCTGGCGGGTTTGTTGCGATAGAAGTACCAGCATTCGTTCAGCAACTTGATTTGACGACTGTCTTTTTTGTTAAACGCTCGCATGAGTTGGTTGCAGAGCCATTGAGGCAAAGAAATCTCCTCCTTTTGCATAATTCATCTGTACGTTAGCATATGTAGCAATAGCCTGGACTGTGCGAGATAACTCCATGTCAAACGAAAATGGCCAGCACCTGTTGAAACGGAACGAATTATATTTACTTTTGGTGTTAACCGATTATTGGTCTTGAAATCCTAATGATTCAACGACGATAAAAAAAGCGCATCACCCGGCAGTGGGAGGCGCGCTTTTCGTTTTGTATTGAATTTTCGGTTAATCCATCTCTTCTTCATACCATTGTTCCAATTGAGCCTGAAGCGCCCGGATCTCGGTCAGAAGGGAAATCAAAGGATAATTACTTTCACGCAAAGCGGCAAAACGCGCTTCGAGGGCATTGATATAATCCAGGCCACCGATGATTGACAGGTTCTCGTTCAATAGATCGAGATGATCACATTCGGCAATAGCCCAAGGCAGAACGGGTACATCTGTTGCCGTGAGTTTGTCGATCTCTTTGTGCAGACGCAGATTAAGCGCACTGAGTTGATAAGCATAGTCTGAAGGCATTTCGACAAACTGCAATTGCTGCTCCTGTTGCAGGATGACATAGCGCATTGTAGGCATAACGAGTATTAATCTCCCCTCATACATTCTACTTGACAGTGTAGCCTACGAAACGGTTAAAATTCAAGTATTATGCGAGGAAAACAGCGTACTCCAAGGGTGGAGAGAGAGGAGAATGATGGAAAACAAGGAATTACAACAATGGATTGAGCAGATTTCTCTGGAACATTTCGGAGTTCCGTTTACTCATGAAGCGATATTTAACCGTCGTCTGACGACAACGGGTGGAAGGTATATGCTCAAAAGCCATCGGATCGAGATAAATCCACATCAGCTCGAAGTCTACGGAAAAGACGAGGTTGAGAAAATTATCAAGCACGAACTGTGCCACTATCATCTGCATATTCGAGGGCGGGGATACCAGCATAGAGATCCGGAATTCAAGGCGCTTTTGCAGAAAGTGGGGGGTTCACGGTTTTGTCAGTCTCTTCCTGGAGACAAGGGCAGAAAGCCGCTACCGTATCGATACAAGCTGCTATGTAAGAGCTGCGGAATGGAGTATTTGCGTAAACGGAAAATAGACCCGAAGCGTTATCGCTGCGGACGATGTTCAGGAAAACTGACACTTCAAAGCATCTGATATACACCCTGATCATCTGCATGCACAAAGTGGCCTGCCGCAGGTTGACTTGAATTATTAATCATGATAGATTAATGTTATTCAAGTTAATTTTCCCTGATAGCTCAGTTGGTAGAGCACTCGACTGTTAATCGAGTTGTCACAGGTTCGAGTCCTGTTCGGGGAGCCATTTCTTGGAGAGATACCCAAGTGGCTATAAGGGGACCCTCTGCTAAGGGGTTAGACTGCGTAAGCGGTGCGAGGGTTCGAATCCCTCTCTCTCCGTTCTGAATAAATAGTTCAATCCTCTTTGTATGAATGAGTTGATCATTCATGCAAAGAGGATTTTTTGGTTTTTAGCGTGTAAGTCGTTTAAAGGGAAATATCCAACACTTCATGTAAACCTGATTTTCCGGCCTCGGTTAGCTCAACGGAGCGACTTCCTGCTTTTTGGCGAATCCAATTCAGTTCAAGTAATCGGTAAACGAACTGTTCACCAAGCACACCGGACAGGTGGTAACGGCGTTCGCTCCAATCCAGACATTTACGAGCGATGGCTCGGCGTGAGCCATTTTTTAACTGAAATTTGATTCCAAATTCGTTAAACCACTGCGATCCTTTCTCCGTAATTAGATAATCCTTACCTTGCTCTCCTTTCGGTTCAACCAGATAACCTTTCTTGAGCAACGCTTCGCAAAGGGAAGTCCCTAGTCTCCCAGCCAGATGATTGTAACAGGTACGTGCATAACTTAACTGCCGCAGTTGATTGGATTGCCTCAATGAGCGAATCTGTACCGGTGGAGCGATGCTGGCCATTTTCTCGATCAGATCAGCAATCTCTTGGCCTGCAAGACGATAATACCGATGACGACCTTGCTGTTCTACTTCCAATAATCCTCCAGCTACCAATTTAGCGAGGTGATTACTTGCGGTCTGCGGGCTGACACCTGCCATATAGGCGAGTTCTCCAGCAGGTAACGCCCGTCCATCCAGCAAAGCGGAGAGAAATACAGAGCGGCTTGTATCCGCAATAAGTGAAGCGATAATAGTGATATTCGGATATGCATTCATACTTCGATGATAGCTGAACTAATGCTGTATTACAATTGGTTTGAATTCAATATCGAGCAGGAGAGGTGCAGAATGAGTAACGATATGCAGCAGCGAAATAATACAAAACAAACTTCTAATGGGGCTCAGGGTAATCAGCATGAGACCATTAATCCCAGTATTTTATACTATGGCACACCTGTTATCATCCTGAGCACATTAAATAAAGAGGGATCAACGAATCTTTCCCCGCTATCCTCATCTTGGGCGCTGGGAGACTGTCTGGTGCTGGGTTTAGGCACGCAGGGAAAAGCCTATGAGAATCTGTGTCTTCATTCGGAATGTGTAATTAATTTGCCGGATGCCTCGATGTGGGCCAAAGTTGAAGTGTTGGGAAGGACGACGGGAAGTTCACCCGTGCCGGAAGCGAAAAGGCACATGGGATATACGTATTGTCATGATAAATTCGCCGCGGCAGGATTGACATCCGAGCGTTCCGTTCAGGTAACGCCTGATAAAATAGCTGAATGTGCACTTCAGATTGAGGCGGTTGTAGAACATATACGCATCCCGGAGCATACGCCGTATATGGCGATTGTAGAAGTAAAAGCAGTGAAAGTGCATGCTCATACCCGTCTGATCTCGGAGATCAACAGAATTGATCCGGAACAATGGAACCCGTTGATTTATAATTTTCGGCAGTATTACGGACTTGGGGAGAGACGAGGCGAGAATTTTCGGGCAGAGAGGATATAAAAAGAGAAGGAAAACCGAGTGAGAATGACACGAATCGATACGGTACAAAATAAAAAACAAGCACAGGCTCGGTTAACGAGACTCCTGTGCCTGTGTTCGCTTCACTTCACTTTCACTGAGCTTACTTAATACTGACCTAAGAATGACTGTTTACAGACCTTTTATTATCTTTTTATTGGCCTTCCGAGACAATGGTTTCTTCCGGAGCAATCGGTTTGCCATCTAACAAGCTATGGATCGCATGAGCGACGCCATGTTCAACGTTGGTACGTGTTATCGTTTTAGCCATGGCACGGATTTCCGGTTCGGCATTACCCATAGCGATACCCAGGCCTGCCATCTGCAGCATGGACACATCATTGAAGTTATCCCCGATAGCCGCAGTGTCTTTCATCGAAATGTTCAAATGTTCTGTCAGTTTGGTTAGGGCGTTACCCTTGGATACATCCGGGTGCTGCATTTCGAAGTTATGCTCAAAGGAGACCACCATTGCCACATCGGTTCTGGAGGAGAAATATTCACGTCCGCGCTGCACTTTTTCGGGATTCATTGAGAAGGCCATAATGTTATAGATGCTAGCTTCTGCCGGAATTTCAAGATGGTTGTTCACGCGGTGATAGTCTTTTTTGTCGTAGTGTTTTTTGATCGAATGAATCATGCGCTCGATATCTTCACCGGGTTTTGATCCCAGGACACGTTCCAACTCGGCGAGCATCGTCTCATGAGTACTGATTGCAGCGTATATACCCATCTGAGTTGAAGCTTCATAATAAATGTGCTCGTCTTCCAGCCATTGCATGACAGAAGCGGCCGTTCCGCGTTCTAATGGGAGATGGAATAATCGTTCCCCGTTCTCATCATGAATGGTTGCGCCGTTGGAGCCGATAATCGGGGTTTTGATTCCGCCTTGGTGGCTGATCGCCACAACATCTGAGTATACACGCCCAGTCGCGATGGTTACTTTCATGCCAGCCTGCTGCGCTCTTTGAATGGCATCTGCATTCTCACGGCTGATTTGGCTGTCTCGATTCAACAACGTTCCATCTAAATCGGTAGCAAATAACTTCATATCTTTACAACTCCTTATCTTGTGTAGGTTCGGGAATCAGAATCTCAACCTTTTGTTCGCTTAAAAAATCGAGCCACTCTTGAGTCGGCCATTGATCTGTAATTAATACATCTACCAGTGACCAGTCAGCAAAACGATAACCGTAACGTTTGTCCATCTTGGAGTGGTCGGCGAGAATAATTACTTTTTTGGCTGATTTCATCATTTGATGTTTAATCTTGCCTTCCTCTTCGGAAGCACTGAATCCATCCATGGTGAGGCCGCCAATGCCAATAAAGGCTTTATCCACGTAATAGTGGGAAAGGGTCTCGATTACAGGTGCTCCATAGACATAACGCTGTTCCTTATCCAGTCTGCCACCGAGCAGTCGAATCTGAACTGCAGTGTGACTAGATAACAAATCAGCAGAGTGAATTGAATTGGTAATGACGGTGCAGGATTTACCATTCAGATTCTCTGCGCAGGACTGAACGGTTGTGGAGGAATCCAAAATGATGGTTTCTCCTGAACGAACCAGAGCAGCAGCCAGTTTGCCGATAGCCCGTTTTTCCTCAGAAACATACTTCAGCCGGTCTTGATACGACTTGAATTCTTGTGGGGGAGAGGGGAGGATTGCACCGCCACGTGTGCGAATAATGGCTTCCTGCTCTTCGAGTTTAATCAGATCGCGTCGTGCCGTATCTCGTGAGACATCAAACAAAGAAACAATCTCATCTGCTGAGATACGATTATGCTTGCGCAGGTGCTCAATAATGAGTTGCATGCGTTCTTCTTGAAACAAACGTAAAGCCTCCTTATGTGTATGGATGACCGTGCGTTGTGCTGTAGTTTAATTATAAGTAATTATAATGTGATCTGCAATATTATAAGTGAAAATAAGTTTTTGTAAGTTTTTTGATCCTTAATTAACAAAATTAAGGTACAGGCATGACACGAATATGATCTTTAAAATTGAATGCGATCCATAACAGATAGGGATGAGCGAGAAAGGAGAGTTGAGGTGGTGTGATATTGTAGCTGGATTTGTGGATGTGAGGAATAATCTGGCATGAAAAGTTTTTAAAAATAAGTATTGCGCTATTCTTTTTGGTTGTGATATACTCATTCTTGTCGCCAAGAAAGACAACTTGTTTATAAGGCCCGTTGGTCAAGGGGTTAAGACACCTCCCTTTCACGGAGGTAACAGGGGTTCGAATCCCCTACGGGTCATAGTTATACCTAATTCTTCACCATGTAGAGAATCATTGTATAAGGATTTCTTGGAAGTCACGCTCCGTAACGTTTGATATGAAGCATGGCATAACATCCGGTGAAGTTACATCAAGAGCCATTAGCTCAGTTGGTAGAGCACCTGACTTTTAATCAGGGTGTCGAAGGTTCGAGCCCTTCATGGCTCACTTTTATAATTGAATATGCGGTCGTGGTGGAATGGCAGACACGCTATCTTGAGGGGGTAGTGGGTGTATACCCGTGGAGGTTCGAGTCCTCTCGACCGCATCACAGCAAAGACTTTCATGAGTGCTCATGAAAGTCTTTTTTTTATGAAAATGTCCCTTTGGTTGTTTGTTTTGATGTTAAACGTTATAAAGATCAGAAGGGTTCTAACGTTTTGAACTAAAACTTTTCTTTGTACACCCTGACTTTTGGGAAATTGAAATGAGTGAAAAGCATGTGTTGTTTACATTAAATTGATCAGGATTTACTGCCGAATAAAGGCTGAGCATTCAGAAATATTGTGCTATAATTCTATCATATGGCATTTGAGTTGATTATTACGGTTGGAAGGCGGTTGTTGTATGCAATCGATCTATGAGCGAATTGAACACCTGATTGCGGAACGAAGGATGACGAAGAAGGCCTTCTGCAAACAGCTGAAGATCAGCACAGGCAACCTGGGTGACTGGAAACGCGGCAAATCCATCCCGAGTACAAATAAGCTGATTGAAATTGCATCGTTTTTTGATGTGAGTCTGGACTGGCTAATGATTGGGCGTTTATCGAAAGAAGCCATTGTACGGGAAAAACGGGAAGATTATTTTTTTAACGTGTTGCGGCAATTGGATTGCCAAGAGAGTGAATTATCGACTGTGGAACAGTCTTTTATCAGTGAATATATCGAGTTTACTCGTTATCGTAAATTTAAAGAGAGTAAGAATGCTGGCAGCTATAGCTACGAGCCTGAGTCTGAGGATGATAATAATTGAGAACAAAAGATAAATGACTCCTATGGATGATGTGAGTAGGGCTATAGAGAACGGAATATGGCAGTGTAACATATGCATCTTGGAAACAGGAAATGAAAACCTCCAGTCATGTTGAATTCTTGGAGACGGCCTGGAGATGGTTTGCGTTACAATGTTGAGTAATATATTGTGCTATAATTCTATCATATGGCATTTGAGTTGATTATT
Organism: Paenibacillus sp. TSA_86.1; assembly: GCF_052691815.1. Taxonomy (NCBI): domain Bacteria; kingdom Bacillati; phylum Bacillota; class Bacilli; order Caryophanales; family Paenibacillaceae; genus Paenibacillus; species Paenibacillus sp. TSA_86.1. The sequence goes on from NZ_JBQZGE010000001.1 coordinate 442,135, forward strand.
ACGGTTGGAAGGCGGTTCTTGCATGCAGTCGATCTATGAGCGAATTGAACACCTGATTGCCGAAAGAGGGATGACCAAGAAGGCCTTCTGTCAACAGCTGAAGATCAGCACAGGCAACCTGGGTGACTGGAAACGTGGCAAATCCATTCCGAGTACAAATAAACTGATTGAAATTGCATCGTTTTTTGATGTGAGTCTGGACTGGCTAATGATTGGGCGTTTATCGAAGGAAGCCATTGTACGGGAAAAGCGGGAAGATTATTTTTTTAACGTTTTGCGGCAATTGAATTGCCAAGAGAGTGAATTATCGACTGTGGAGCAGTCTTTTATTAGTGAATATATCGAGTTCACTCGTTATCGCAAATTTAAAGAGAGTAAAGATGTTGGCGGCTATCGCTACCAATCTGAATCGGAAGACGAGAATAAGTCAGAGCAGGAAGGAACGTAAGTGCTCTGGACGACAAAAAAACCTCCAACTGTGCCGAATTCCTTCGGAGACAGCAGGGAGTTTTTTTGCGTTCAGCAATGATTTAGTTGCGTTTATCGAGAATATTAGAGTATTTCGGGTACAATCGGCGGATACATTCAGGGCAGATATCATGTGTAAACTCGGCGGAGGTGTGTTTTTCCAGATAATGTTCAACGGTGTTCCATTCGTCGGAGTCATCCTTGATGTGTTTGCAAACGGCGCAAATAGGCAGCAAGCCGTAGAGGGTGCGTGCTTCAGTCAAGGCTTGTCGCAGCTGCAGTTCTGTCTTCTTCTGCTCCGTGATATCCGTGTGGGCGACTAAAGCGAGATGGCTCTCCAATGCTAGACCTTCTTGTAACGGGGTGAGTTCTACGCGAAACCATTTTTCCTCGTTGTGTGGCGTAGTGATCGAGATGTCGTATGTATGGGTTTTGTTAAAAGGAACAACATTGTGCCTCAGATACTGCGCAAATTTGGTTGGGTAGAGGTTTTTCTGTTGTGCTGCCCAAGCTTCCATCAGATGCAGGTAATGATTGTCACGGCTGGCTGTGTGTAAGAAGAGTTTGTGGAGTCCGTCCTGCCAGGCTCGGTTACAACTTCGAATCATCCAATGATGATCAATAATGATCAGCTGATGATTGGTAGATTGGAAAGACAAGCTTTCGAGGTCAGATGTAATATATCTCATGAAAGAAGTCCTCCTTTGGTGAAAGTGATCTTATCTCAGCTCTTCGGGTATGTTCAAAATATCAGCGACCTGATGTCTGAATCGGGTTGCTTTGCGTGTGCCGTGGATAAGGTTAGATAGACGGTAAGGTGGAATGCCGTGTTGTTCGCAAAAGGTCTTCTGATCGACTTGCAGTTCGGTTAGCCGTCGTTTGATAGCCCATCCGAACGGAGTGACTGGTTTTTTCTTGTTCAAAAGGGTTCACCCCTGAGTGGATTTTTATAGTATGCAGCAGGCCGTTCTTTCTGTAAGATGGATAGAAATGCGAGCTGTGAATTCCATTATATACGTAAATTCGTCATCTAACAATTAAAAAATACGGAAATAAGTGTATTTTATGAATTATTATGACGTAAATACGTTTATTATTGATTGCAGAATCGCGAAAAAACACGCCGGCAAGGGGATTTGCGGCGTGTTTTTGGTGTGCTCTGAAGAGTCTGTAAGAGGAATGAGGAACTTATGCTCTGTAAGCGTGGAGGCCCGCTCCGAGCATATGGAAGCTGGGGAACATGGACTTCATAGATAAGGGCGTGGAGTGCATCTGTGCATCCGGAGAAGAAGCGCTAACGGTAGCCCATTCGTTTTCCAGGTCTGCGGCCAGGCGAACCAGTAGCTCCCGAGTGACATTTTCACTTAGTGGTAGCACTTTACAGGCTTCGGATACGCATGCATTCATAGCTGAATGTAAGTAACCGAGAACCGCCTCTTCGACGGGGATGTCGAGGTGGTGGTTGATCCAGGCGTGAACTGTGGGGAGACAGCCGACGGAATTGGATTTGGCGAAGATTTGTTCAAGTGGGCTGAAGTCGATCCAGGGATGTAAAGCGCGGGAGAGTTTGATTAAGCGTTTGCCTATGGTTGTTGCTTGATCTCTCAGTTCAGCGGGCGTTCGCTGTACGTGCACAAGTTTGTCGATCAGGGCAATACGCCAAGTGTCCTTGTGTTCTGTTGCGGTGTAAATACCTTTGATTGCCATACCTTCGAGACGAGCGAGGCTGGGGTGTAACTGACAGCGCATGAATGATTCGAGATCCTCCGCTGTCCGAATAGATCCTTCCTTGATGTGGTTATCCATGCCGAAGAAATGGGTGAACCCTCCAACCTGGACAGAGGGATCAAGCAGTTTCGCGTAATCGAGCAGCTTATTCCCGCGGTTCACGATCTCTCGCCTCCTGTGTTGATGATGTTAAATTTTATTACATTAAATCGATTTTATTTATGATATGTGTGTAAATCCGAATTATATGATATATATATTCACATAATTGTCCGCGTTTTGTCAATGATTTACGTAAAAAAATAGATTTTTTATAAATAGGAAATTTATTGTGTTAACTAATATGACGTATCGAGTTCATTTTAAGTTATACATTCGTTTGTGAATACGAAAGCATTCGTTTTCAAATCACAGCTCTTTTCTTGAGGAATCAGATTTAATGATATGTGCTTTCTAAGGAAATATGACTGGATTTTGTGCAGAGTATAGGCAAACCAGAAAGGGAAGTGCATAGCTTAAATGATAAACTATTGTAAGATGAAGAAAGAGTAATAAAGTGCTTTACTTTTGTAGGGGAATCCGGTATAATCAATTCTGTTGCCGATAATTTACGACATGCGGTCGTGGTGGAATGGCAGACACGCTATCTTGAGGGGGTAGTGGGCGTATGCCCGTGGAGGTTCGAGTCCTCTCGACCGCATTATATGAAGAGTTATGTGAGGAGCTTTCCGTGATGGAGAGCTTCTTTTTCGTTTTGTTTGATTGCGTTGTTTGTATTTATCGTCGGGAACAGTATATAGAATATAGAGGATGTAATTCATGCGAGAAAGCAAACAAGCCACCCTCTAGCCTTGAGCAAAAGTGTCTGCTCTTTGATGTCGGATGGCCTGTTTGTATATTTGTATAGCCTTGATTATTTGAGGAGTTTCTGAATATCTTCTTCGATTTTGTCCGGAGTCGTCTGCGGTGCATACCGCTTCACAACTTTACCGTCCTGATCGACAAGGAATTTGGTGAAGTTCCATTTGATGGCTTTGGAGCCAAGCAAGCCTGGTGCTTCTTTTGAGATATGCTGGAAGAGAGGGTGAGCGCTGGAACCATTGACATCAATCTTTTCAAACATAGGGAAGCTTACGCCATAGTTCATCTGGCAGAACTCGGCAATATCGTCAGAAGAGCCCTTTTCCTGCGCGAACTGGTTGCTTGGGAATCCAAGCACTTCGAACGGAGCATCCTGGAATTTGTCTTGCAGCTCCTGTAAGCCCTTGAATTGAGGGGTGAGACCGCATTGACTTGCGGTGTTTACAATTAACAACACTTTCCCGCGATATTGGGACATCTCAATCTCTTGCCCGCGGAGGGTGTTTACTTTGAAATCATAGACTGACATGAGGATCGCCTCCATCTTATTATTCTTGATGTGCTTATTATATTTTATACAATTAAATAATGCAAAACTTATTTTGGTTTCACGTTGTTATAACCATCAACGGGGCCTGAATCCCGAATGAGTAGGAATTGTATTGATCCATTTCTGTGCGGATGAGAAATAGCTAGATTGGAAGAGGTGGATAGCGTATAACCCCATTGTAAGCGCTATTCTTAATGGTTATTGCCGGAAACCTGACGATTCGGTGATCTGGCTGCACTTTACATGATCATGGCACGGGTGTATGATTCATAGCGTAATTTGAATTTTAATTAAATTGTACATGAAAAACGAAACAAACGATAATATCGATCGGTCTTATACTCAAGATTTACGAACGATGTTTTAATCGCTGAGTTTCCATTCGTAGTGGGTGGAAAACGGGGGAACCAAAAGGATGTGCTGTATTGTATTACAGCAGTATACGTCCATGGGGTGAATTTTCTGGCGACAGCCGGAAATAGGGCGACTCTCGCGCCCGAATCCGTCAGCTAACCTCGTAAGCGTTAAAGGGAGAGGCAACAAACCGCACGCTGGTTCATGGCGTTTTCGCCATGGATTATTTAAGAAGCGTTTCGGAGGCCTTGGTCCCCACGCTTCTTTTTTGTTGTCTTTTCACGCTAAGGGAGGAACGAATGATGGATACAGAGATGATTTTAGTAACGGCTCCGAATGAGGCTGGACGTAAATTTGTTAAATTGCTGATGTACAAAAAAATGCCTTTTGCCGTTCTGACGAACAGTGCTGGTGAGGAGCGCAAACTTCGCCGGATTGGCGTAGAACACGTCATTCGTATGAATACGGCAGCGGCTGAGAAATGGTTTTTGCCACAGGGTAGTGTAGGGAATGTATTTATTTTTGAAAATAGTCTGAATTTGACCTGCCGTTACCTGCAGATTTGCCGCTCATGGACATCGAAGTCCTTATGTGTAATCACCGAGCAGAGTCACCCTAAAGGGATTTATCGGGGCATGGGTGCAGACAAAATCGTGTATTCATTGAATGGGGAAGTCGGTTTTCTTCTTAATAGCTGCAATAAACCGGAAGCTGAGGTCAGCAGCTTGTGATTGATCCGATGTAAGGTGCCTGCTATAATTGCAGGTACAGACTAACGGAATTTGAGGAGACTCATGCTTGTCGTGGGTCTTCTTTTTTTATGGATACAGTATGCAAGCCAGGGGTGACCTGCGGCTTACAAGGAGGAATCGGCGTGCCGGATATTGCCGGATTGAAGTGGTTGTTTTTTGATGTGGGGGATACGCTGGTGGACGAATGGGAGCCGGTAGACGATATTATCGGGCAGTTCGTTCGAGAAGCCGGTGCGTACGGGTATCCAGTGAAAATGGAAGCGGTACGCGAACTGTTTGCCACCTGTTACCGCAATTATGAACAGTGGCCTATGAAAGTTGCTATACGCACATATATTCATGATGAAGATCACCGCGTTCAGATTCAGGACAAGCTGAAATTCCATAAAGAGCTGGAGCAGCCGTTCCCTTCCGCAACCAAGGTGCTTGAGCAGCTTTCACAGCACTATCGAATCGGCATTATCGCCAATCAGAGCCCTGGAACGGAAGCGAGGCTGGAGAGCTACGGACTTCGGAAGTATGTCGATGTTCTGGCATGTTCGGCAGAAGAAGGGGTGTCCAAGCCTGATCCGGAGTTGTATGCGGTTGCTTTGAAGCAGGCAGGATGCGCTCCTGAAGAAGCGGTTATGGTCGGAGATCGAATCGATAATGATATCATGCCAGCGCGTAGTTTGGGCTTACGTACGATTCGTATTTTGCAAGGGTACGGAAGGTTCCAACCAGAGCTTTCGGATGACGAGCGTGCAGACTGGACGGTCGAGTCGCTGGATGAACTGCTACCATTGCTGATACCTGATGGGGATACGAGCAGATCTGTATGAGCATAAGGTTAGATCCGGTCGAGATAGAGGTATATGCGGCTGGAGCACAAAATAAAAACACAAAAAGGCTGATACGCCCGGTATGAGGATACCGTGGCGCATCAGCCTTTTTGTATACTATGGCATTATAAAAGTTAGAACTGAATAATGGTCTGGATAATCAAATACACATTCAGCACAACGATGATGGCGGCAATAGCCCAAGAAACAATTTTGAGCCACAATTTGTTGACAAAAGCCCCCATGCGTTTTTTGTCACTTGTAAACATAACAAGCGGAATGATGGCAAACGGTAATTGCAGAGAGAGAACGACCTGGCTTAAAATCAGCAGTTGCTCTGCACCGTGTTCGCCCACAACCGCAGTGACGATGACAGCGGGGATGATGGCGATCAAACGTGTGACCAGTCTGCGCAGCCATGCCGGGATACGAATATTCAGGAAACCCTCCATGACGATCTGCCCCGCGAGAGTGCCTGTGAGGGTGGAGTTCTGGCCTGATGCAAGCAAAGCGACACCAAACAGAATACTGGCAACGGTGGTGCCGAGCAACGGAGTCAGTAGATGATATGCATCTGCAATTTCAGCGACCTGGGTCATGCCCGCGCTGTGAAAAACAGCGGCAGATACGATCAAGATGGCGGCGTTGATGAATAGGGCCAGTGTCAGCGCAATGGTTGAATCCATCGTGGTATAGCGGATAGCTTCTCTTTTGCCCTGAGTAGTCTGCTCAATCTGGCGTGTCTGCACGATGGAAGAATGCAGATACAAATTATGCGGCATAACGGTAGCTCCGATAATAGCAATCGCAACGTAGAGCATGGCCGGGTTTTGCAAAATCTCGGTGCTGGGCACGAATCCGTGAAGAACACCGCCCATATCGGGTTTCGCCAAAAACAGGTCGATTCCAAAACAGAGAGCAATGGTTGCCATCAGTATGATGACGAGGATCTCCAGCGCACGGAATCCTTTATTTTGCAATACAAGAATGAGTAACACATCCACTGCGGTAATGATCACCCCATACAGCACGGGGATATTAAACAGCAGCTTAAGGGCAATTGCTGAACCGATGACTTCAGCCAGATCGGTAGCTGCAATTGCAAGCTCACACAAAATCCATAACATCATAACGACGGGAGCACTGAAACGTTCACGACAAGCTTGCGCTAAATCTCGTCCAGTGACAATGCCCAGTTTGCCTGCAAGGGCTTGTAGCACCACGGCCATCATATTCGATATAAGAATGACGGATAATAGGGTATATCCAAATTTCGAGCCGCCTGCGATACCGGTAGCCCAGTTCCCTGGGTCCATATAACCGACAGCGACCAGATAACCCGGGCCGACAAAGGCAAGGAATTTTCTCCACCATGCCGCATTCTTTGGGACTTTCATTGAACTGTGTGCTTCACCCAGTGAAGGAGCCATTGCTGTTGCAGGGGCATACCCGCGGGATGTGGAGTTGAACGGATTTTTTTGACTCATAGATAGATCACCTGACTTTACATTAAGATGTGTTCGGCTTGCAGCCGAAATAAAATTCATTTTTTGGTTGTGCCCTGGCACGAATACTGCGACAAATGAACGTGATGAAACGGCAGTCCATATATCTAAAATTTTATGTTCGCATTTACATTGTACACCCTCAATAATTTTTGTCTAGTGCAACTTTTATGTAGTCGGACAAGATATAGGGTGATATTGAGAATTCTATTTTAGAGACGTCTCTTTGTATCGTACCCATTTTGCGAAAGAATACGACTTTTAACAGGGTACGCATGAAATGCGGATAAATGTAAAAGCTGATAAAGGGGACAATCTGGCGTTTCAAATCGAGCCAGAAGTTTAAAATGAATTGTAGGCAAATAAAACTTTAGTAGCGAAGGAGAGATTCTGATGGAAGCTTTATATACAGCAACAGCAACGGTAAAAGGTGGACGTACAGGTTCGGTGGCTTCTTCGGACGGTGTATTGCAACATGATCTGAAAATGCCGAAAGAACTGGGCGGTGCGGGTGGAGAAGGCACGAACCCTGAGCAGCTGTTTGCAGCTGGATATGGTGCATGTTACGAAAGCGCCTTGGCTAATGTGGCTCGCAAAGCAGGTGTGAAACTGGAAAATGTCGTTGTGACTAGCAACGTATCGATTGGTAAAGATGCTACAGATGACGGATTCAAGCTGGCGGTGCGCCTGGATGTGAGTATGCCAGGAGTGGATCACAGTCAAGCTGAGGATCTTGCCCGTAAAGCACATGACTTCTGTCCTTACTCTAAAGCAACACGCGGCAACATTGACGTTGTACTGAACGTAGTTTAATAAATAGGAGAACCCTAGCTCTTTCTTCAAGAGTTACAGGTAAAATAGAGAGCGGGTATCCAGCGATACCTGATGTTCAAGCACGAAGCCCTGCTGGCGACCCAGCAGGGTTTTATTTTCTAAATATGAAAATAGGGGAGGATTTCCCCATGTTGTTCGTACTCTTTTACATAAAAGTACAGTCACTTCATGCCACATATTCCATAACGGGAACGGATTACAGTATCAAGGAAGTTTCCATGTCAGGAGCGGGGCCCAGCAAGGGTATTTGATATTCAGCATAATCATTATTTGTTTGTGGGCTGTACGGCCTGAGGGTACGTGGAAGTCTTTAACCCGGATGTACTTAAAGACAAAAACAAGGACAAGTCGGCACGATTCTCGATATTCTGTTCGGTGGTTAGACATGCGCGAGTTGACATCGACCTGAAATTTCTTTAATATGATTTAGTACTGAAAGTGTCAGTGTCATTAGCATGAACCAAATTTGAATTCACAGGTGATATCCATGTCTTATAGACCAAGCATTGCACAACTGCAAGTAGCCAGCAAAAACGAAAAAGACGGATTGTACGAATTTACGATGAAACTGGTAGATGGTACACAGTGTCGTGTATTCTACTCCAAATCCCCGGATTGGAAAATGACTGCGATCAGCCGTCTGCAGAAGACACCTTGTCCTGTATGTCGCAAAGATTTCATCTGCAAATGTATGGATCAATGGTCAGGTGACCTGCATCAGCAAATGATTAATGACGAGTGGATGGAAAAAGCACTGGCTGAGTAATTAGCCGACAGATATGAGCGTAGGCACTGAGCCTGCGCTTTTTTTCTATTTTTATAGTGAAGGAATGGAGATATAAAGTTCAGATCTAGTGGGAAAGATGGCTCAAAGTGGGTAAGTATTCTCACAGCACCTTATAGGAGGCCACTATACTATGACAGCAACTCAAAAGGATAAACACGAGGGACACCCGATTGTTCTTGTAGACGGGGTATGTCACTTCTGCCAGGGATTAACGAAATGGATTATTAAGCGTGACCCCGCGGGGAAATATCATTTTGCTTCACTTCAGTCGGATGTGGCGAAAGGGCTGCTGGAGAAGGGCGGCTTGAAGACAGATCGTATGGATACGTTTGTACTGATCGAGAATGGAAAATATTATACACGCTCAACTGCCGCATTAAGGCTGGCTAAAGGTCTGAAGTTTCCTTATCCGCTACTCTATGTGTTTATTATTGTGCCCAAATTCATTCGTAATGCGGTATACAACTGGGTTGCGCGCAATCGGTATCGCTGGTTTGGGAAAGACGAAGCATGTATGTTGCCTACACCTGAGACTAAAGATCGATTTTTATAAGTATAAAAGTATCAGTTTTCCAGGATAAGCTTCCATAAGAAAGAAGTTTCATGTAAGGTGATTAATATCGGGAATTATTGGGTAATAACAGTAGGCTATATCATTTTTACATTATTAGGAGGATAACAACTTGAAGAAGTGGACGACATTAATCATTGGGGCGTTATTGGCAGTAAGCTTGGCAGCATGTGGAAACGATACAAACAAATCTGCAACGCCGCCAGCAGGCAACGAAACAACTAATGAAAGTAACAATACAGGGGAACAGAGTGCGGCTGTTCCTACACTGGATGAATTGCTTGCCAAAACAGGTGAAGCTACCAAATCGCTGAAAAGCTTCACTACGGAAGCAAACATTGACCAGAAGATCAAGCTGGATGCTGGTGAGCAATCTCAGGATCAGCAGGTAAAAACGTCTTTGAAAATGGATATCATCAAAGACCCGATGATGATCTACCAAGAGATGGAAATGGATATGTCTGGACAGAAGCAAAATATAAAACAGTATATTACTTCAGACAAAATTTACTCCCAAGTGGGTGACCAATGGGTGGCGATCCCTGAAGAACAAACAAAGGCACTCATCGAGCAGATGAAAGCAAGCATGAATCCGGAAAAAGAGCTGGATCAATTCAAAAAAGTAAAAGAAGACGTTAAGATCACCGAAGAGGGCGACAGCTATGTTCTGAACGCAGATGTATCGGGTGACAATGTCAAGGAATTGGCTAAATCCGTCATGGAACAAAACGGTTCAGATGCCCAAATGAAGGCTATGCTTGATCAAATGAATATTAAGAGCATGAAAATGAAATATCTGATTAACAAAGAGACGTCTCTTCTGGAGAAGATGGATGTAGCGATGGTGATGGAAATGGAGCAAAACAATCAAAAAATGACGATGGACATGAAAATGGACACTACGTTCTCCAACCATGACAAAGTTGCGGAAATCAAAATTCCACAAGAGGCTCTGGACAGCGCAAAATAAGTAAAGGCCTGAAGCACCTTTGATTCTGTCTTCGGAATACCCTTAGGGTAAGCCGTATGAGGATCAAGGGTGTTTTTTTATTGATTTTGTCTGTTCTTTGGAATGGTATAATATATCTATATATGATTTATTTATAAATAGGAACATTAGCTAATAATGCACACGAATGTCCATTGTATCTGAGTAAAATTGATACATCATTGTTGTACTGGGAAGGGGATACCGAGATGATTAGATATGCACATATTCATCACGTAAGCTTGGCCGTTCGAGATCTGGAGGCGGCCAAAAAGTTCTATTCCGGTTTATTAGGTATGCAAGAAATCGAACGTCCGCCGTTTCGTTCTACGGGTACGTGGTACGCGATCGGCAGTCAGCAGCTCCATCTGTTACAGCATCCGGAGGGGCATACGTTGCGCGAAGCAGGGATTGATACAACCGATGGACATTTTGCACTTTGGGTGGTCAGTTATTCGGAGACGATTGCCTGGCTGGAAGAGCAAGGCATTGCATATGAAGCGAGACCGGATAGTGTTGCTGGTTTCGCCCAGATTTTTATCCTTGATCCTGATCGGAATATTATCGAGTTTGGAGCGCCATATGGCTCCTAAATTATTGGGATAGAATAAATCTCTTGCTCGTCCATAAATTGTATGTTATAGTGTGCATACATTCATAGCACGTGACGGAAGCACCGTCCATATCCTGCAACTTTATGCGGGTAATGGGCGGTGTTTTTTTGTGCTTTTTTGCAGGGAGGGAAGGAGAAATTGATTGTACTTAAGGCGGTACTGGTATCGAGGGACAAAGACTATATTCGTGCGTGGCTAGATTATGTACAGAGCAGTTCGTCAGGCGAGCGCATGCGATTTACTGCCTTTTCCCAATGGGAGACATTCAGAGATCATATGACGGAACAGGAAGAACACGAAATGCCTGATCTGATTATTGCTGAACCTGAGTTTTTGAATCCGTGGCTAATGAATGGAGGGGAGGCCACAGGTGTATCTTGGCTCATGCTTAGTGAAGGGGCTGACGAAGGACACGAGACAAAGCGGCTCATGAAGTATCAGCCTCTACCCGTTCTATTGGAAGCCGTAAGGAATGCTGGCCGGCAGCCGCGAAGCAAGAGGAACCAACGTCCAGGCCAAGAAACGTTGGCAATCGCTGTATTATCCGCATCGGGCGGGAGTGGTAAAACGGCTGTAGCTCTGCATATGGCGAAGCAGCTTGGACTTGCCGGGTATGCTGTGTTGTATCTCAATCTGGAGACACTGGACAGCTCGTTCCCTTTCCTGGAGAAAGGATTGAGGCAGGGCAGTCAGAGGCAACATACAGACGCAGAGAAGGGTTTATCACGGCTGTTATACGATCTGAAGGCTCATCGAAGGGAAGTAAAGGGCGGGCAGTTACAAGGGCAGGGATTGAGGAATGAATCAGGTTCTACACAAGAAAGAGGTACGGGCTTACAAGCAGCAATGGAGTATGTTGTTCCACATGAGGCATTGAAGTCGGATGTGTTTTGGCCGTTAGCTAACCGGAAGGAAATGTTGCAGATGTCTAAAGCAGATACAACGGATCTGATCCACTATCTGGCCAACTGTGGACAGTATGAGGTGTTGATTCTAGATGGGGATTCGGGCTGGGATGAACGCAGCAATGGGATACTGGAAGCGGCGGATACCTACGTCTGGCTAGTAGAGGACGACATTGCAGCGATGCATCGCTGGGGGCAATGGCTGCAACACGCTGAGCGTACCCGGGCGGATATGCTTGGAAGTATGCTGGAGCGTACATATTTTGTCATTAACAAATATCGGGAGCAAGTGATGAATCCTTTGCCAAGACCTGATCTGCATGTGGATGCGGTATTGCCTTATATCCCTTCCTGGAAGCAGCTGAATCAGGAAGAGGTCATGCTGAGCTCACCGATCTTCCAGCGTGAAGTGAAGAAATTATGTACACTGCTGGTTCAAGGCGAGGGAGAAGAGAAGCAGCAGACGGGGCACATGATTCAACAGGAGTCTTGGTCGTTATGACGGATCGTTCATGGAGCATCCCGGACCGTGAAGAACAGTTTCAGTTGATACGCAGAGAGGTTCGAGCATCGCTTGATTTGACTTCCTCTGCGGGAGACGAGGAGTTGTGGCGAGGAATTGAGAGGAAAGTCCTTGCTGATCCGAACCTGGAGGATTTGACCTCAGGAGAACGTCATACACTGGTGCAGCGACTGTTTGATTCTTTTCGCGGGTTGGATGTATTGCAACCGTTGGTAGATCGTCCGGACATTACGGAGATTATGATCAATAGTCATCGAGAGATCTTTGTGGAGCAGGAAGGAGAGGTCAAGCAGATTCCGCTGCAATTTGAGTCCAGAGAACGGCTGGAGGATATTATTCAGATGATTGTGTCTGGTGTGAACCGGATTGTCAATGAATCTTCTCCAATTGTGGACGCACGCCTGAAGGATGGTTCGCGGGTTAACATTGTGCTTCCGCCTATTGCGCTAAAGGGTCCAACGATGACGATCCGGAAGTTTCCAAGTGAGCCAATGAAGATGTCTGATCTGATTGAGAAGGGAGCCTTGCATCAAGAAGCAGCGGTGTTACTACAACAGTTAGTGCGGAGCAAATACAACATTTTTATCGGGGGAGGCACAGGTTCCGGGAAAACAACATTCCTGAACGCATTATCCCAATTCATCCCTGCCGATGAGCGAATTATTACGATTGAGGATTCAGCGGAGTTACAGATCGTGACGGTACCCAATCTCGTCTCTCTGGAGACCCGGAATGCCAATACAGAGGGCAAAGGTCTTATCTCCATCCGGGACCTCATCAAATCTTCCTTACGGATGCGTCCAAACCGGATTGTGATTGGGGAAGTGAGGGGAGCGGAAGCGCTGGATATGTTACAGGCGATGAACACTGGACATGATGGATCATTGTCGACTGGCCATGCCAATACGATCTCCGACATGATCAGCAGGCTTGAAACAATGGTGCTTAGCGGTGCGGAACTTCCAATTACCGTCGTAAGACAGCAGATTAGTTCTGCCATCGATATATTTGTGCATCTGTCCCGTCTTCGAGACCGTTCACGCCGCGTGACAGAGATTAGTGAAGTGATAGGTATGCAGGACGGTGAAGTTCTCTTGAACCCGCTGTTCCGTTTTCAGGAGCAGGAGGAACGGGAGGGGCGTATCATCGGTGGACTTGTCAGGGTGGGAAAACTCATGAATGTCGATAAGATTCAGATGACTGGACTTGGAGAGTGGCTTGATGGATACATAAAGCAGATAAATGAACAGGTCGTACAAGAAAACCAGTAGTAGCGTGAGTAATAAGATGAGAATTAGGATGAGATTCAAAACATGGCTATCGGGAGGGAATGCAATGTGGAGCAAGGCAGGCAGAAGTTAACGGATTACACCGTATATATGCTCGGTTCAAGGCAACGTTTAATGTGCATGCTGGTTAGCGGTTTATTATTTTTCGGCGTGGGCTTGTTATTTTATCATCACTGGTTGGGAGGGATCATGCTGGCTGCAGGTTGCATATGGGTGCCCAGGTTTTGGACAAAGGTACTGCTGGAACGCAGACGGATGACACTTAGCCTGCATTTCAAGCAAGCTCTCTACGCACTATCTTCGGCATTGGCGGCAGGAAAATCAGTGGAGAATGGTTTCAAGGAGTCCGTTGAAGACCTGCGGATGTTGAACCCTGAAGCAGATACAGACCTGATTCGAGAGTTTACAGTATTGCGAATACGTATGGAATACGGACAGCCGATTGAAGAGGCGTTGCAGGATTTCTCAGAACGGGCACAGATTGAAGACATTACGAATTTTGCCGACGTGTTTAGTACTTGCAAACGAACGGGTGGTGATCTGATTGAAGTGGTACGCCGCACTTCCGCAGTGATTGGAGAAAAGCTGGAGATTCAACAGGATATTATGGTTGCCGTGGCTCAGAAAAGATTTGAATCCAAGGTAATGTTTGCAGCACCCTTCATTTTTCTGTTGTTTCTCAATCTGACAGCCAAGGATTTTATGGAACCCCTCTACAGCGGGATGGGGTATCTCATCTCTACGGGTGCACTTGCTGTATTAGTCTGCTGTTATTTATGGATTCATCGCATTATGGATATCAGAGTGTGAGGAGTTGAGAAGATGCTGCTTCCCCTCATCATTGGAGGAACACTTGGCGCGGGCTGGATTGTGCTTGATCGAACCCGGGGGCAAACCTACAGACATTTGCGGAAGCTGACTATGGAAGGGTTACGTTTGAAAAAAATGCATGGCCCGTTTCTGTTCATGCTGGACAAGTTCGAGATCGGCCGCAGATTACCTGTACTCATGTTTCGAATGCAGCACGCCATACAGAAGATGTATGGCGTACAGCACAGCAATGAAAAAACGTTGCTCTATTGCGCTGAAATGTTGACTTACTCATGGCTGATGTTGATGGCAGGGTGTTTGTTATCGTTCGTCGGGGATGCAGGAATGGGAGGATTAGCCGGAGGATTTATTCTTGCGATCGCTTTGCCGCTTGCGATGTACAAGGATCTCTATACAAAAATAAAGCGGAGAGATCAGGAGATCCTCATAGAGCTGCCTGAGCTGCTCAATCGAATTGTGCTCCTGGTTGGAGCAGGAGAAACAGTGCAACGTGCTATCATTCACTGCGTGAATAGCCAGAAGGAGCGAGATCATCCATTGTACAACGAACTGCGGAAAGCGGTAGCAGACTGGAATAACGGCTACTCGTTTCAGCAATCTTTGGAGCAGTTCAGCCGCCGCTCTGGTGTACAGGAAGTGACGATTTTTACAACGACGGTGCTGCTGAATTTCCGGCGTGGGGGAGGTGACTTTGTATTGGCATTGCGAGATCTGTCACATGTTTTGTGGGAGAAACGCAAGGCGGTTAGCCGGGCCAAGGGAGAGCAGGCCTCTTCGAAACTGGTGTTTCCGATGGTATTGATCTTTTTCACAATCGTGGTCATGATCGGAGCGCCTGCTTTTATGATGATGAATATGTAGGAGGAATTGGGATGATTAAAGTAGGGGAGCAGATGATGGAAGTAAGGGAGCAAACGATGGAAGTGGTAAAGAACAAGGCAGCTGCAATATTGAAAGAAGAAGACGGGTTGGGTACGCTGGAACTGATTCTAATTATCGGAGTGATTATCATTATTGCGCTGATTTTTAAAGACCAAATTACACGATTGATTACAAGTCTGCTTAGTAAAGTGGATACAAAAAGTAATGAATTTTTCCCGGGTAAATAAGCTGGAAAAGGAAGAAGGGAGCTTCACCGTCGAAGCTTCCCTGGTCTTCCCGATCATATTGTTTATCCTAGTGCTTCTGCTTTTCTTCACCATGTATATGTATCAAAAAACATTTTTGAATCAGCATGCCTATGCAGCTTCAGAACGAGCTGCCTATAGCTGGGACAACAGTAGCAAGCAGTCACTGACAGGCGAGTATACTGCTGGAGATTATGACCACCTGTACTGGCGGTTAACCGATGATCGGCTATTAGGTGCATTGTTTGGATGGGCAGGAGCGGACAATGAGATTAGTGTTACTGTACCTGGAGGTGAAGACGGTAATCTTTCGGAAAAAAAGTTAATTCAAGCCTCCAATCATATGCCCTCAGCCATGAAAGGCACAATGATGTATCAAAATACACTGATCCAGCGGAAGGTCATAACCAGGCTTGAGCAAGTCATTTCTCTGCCTCTGCCCTCATTTTTATTCAATTCAGGCAATGGTGTGTTCACACAGGGTTCCTCTGCAGTTGTAGAACCGGTTGAGTTCATCCGGACGGTGGATTTGGCCCGTTATTACGGTGCGAAGTTTAAAGGTAAAGGCGGAAAAGGAGCCGCTTCTGCTGCAGAAGCAGGACAAGTTGTACAGTATTTTGGTAAAAGCAGAAAATAAGCAAAGGAGGAGGGGGACGCTGTTTAGAAAAAAAGATGGTGAATCTGGCGCGGTAACTTTATTTCTCATCTTGATCTTGGCTGGAGTGTATATGTTTGTAGCGATTTTCATTGATTATGCCCGAATTGCGGCTTTCAAAGTTCAAACGGAGCGTATGGCACATGCTGCGATGAGATCGGTTATGTCAGCGTATGACACGTCACTTCGAGAGTATGGATTGTTTGCATATGGGGATAGCAGCGGGGATGCAATCATGGCTAAGGTATTGAATGATAGTGTGAAACCTTCGTCTGTAAAGGACGGTTTCCCGATTCTGGATATTCAATGGGACACGACTTCACTCCGCATGGAACGTAAAGTGGGAAGGCATGATATGTTTAATCGGCAAATTCAGGAAGATATGAAGTATAGAGCTCCGGTTGATTTTGCTATTGAAGTGATTAATCGGTTCAAGCCCATGTCGGACGAGATGAAGGAAGCGGCGCATACAGTTGACCTATTGAAAAAATTACAAAAGCTCTATGACAAACGAGAAAAACTCTTGGATGAAGCTATCGCCAATCAGGTGCAATCCACCGAGAAGCTGATGAAACTTCCAGACTTGATTATGAAACCGCCTGCTCAGGCCATCTACGAAGAAATGCTTGAAGCAACTCCAGAGACAGCAGCAGAAGGAGCAGCACGTTATGCCGATTATTTAAGCAAGAAACAGGCAGATGAAGGATTACCTCTGAATGAACAGCAGTACATATTGGAATTGGGGCGTTACCGAACAGGTGTGAATCAAATCGTGACAGGGATCAGCAAGATTATACAGCCAGCGCAGCAGGCACATCAGTCCAAACTTTCGGAAGCGCAGGCCAATATTAAAGAGGCTCAAGAGATTAATGAAGAAATGAAACGAGTGATTGCAGAAGGAGAGATTCGTTCCGAGAGTGCCAGTTATGAAAACGTAGGAAATTCTGCTCTGCCTGGAACAACTCCTCCATCAGCAGGTTCAGGCGATGAAGCCAAAAGTGCTCGTTCGCTCGCTTCGGAGCTTGTGAGAGAGGATACTCTGTTTGAACGGTTAAGGTCTCGTATTGATTCTCAAAATGCAGACTTCTCGAGTGTGCGAAAAGATAGCCTGGAGCTCAATACACAGCTTCGTAATGTGACGGGGATGAGTGGTGTCCCTATTAAACCAGCGGTAAGGCAGGCAAGCCAGACTGTAGAGCGATATATGGATGTCTACGGGAGAAACGGTCCTTCCAATCTTATTACACAAAGTAAACGGGAACTTGAAAACGGCCGTGGATCGGATGCCCAGCGTAAAGAGAATGACAAGCAGTCTAAAGGCAAATTGAAAGAAATGAAACGAATATTGAACCAGATTGAAAAAGGAAGTTCCGGTTCGAGACAGGCATTCAAACAGCTCGAGCAGTTTTATGAGGCCAACATGGCGTTGAATGAAAGAATTTCCGAGCAAGTGGAAAAGGCGCGGATTGAAAGTGATCCTTATGAATCTGGTGGAAGCGCGATGAAGGGCATGGATCATCTGTTTGGCGGGATGTCTGGATTACTGAATGGCCTTGGGGATGAGTTGTTTCAGAATGAATATGCACTTGCTTATTTTAACTCCATGGATTTTGGTCAACTGTTCTCTTGGACGGAAGGCAGTGGAGATGCTAAGGATGTGTTCAAGCTGGAGAATCAGGAGCTGGAATATATCATATACGGATTCCATAATCCTTCAGGTAACATCGCGTCTGCATATGCGGAAATCTTCGGCATGCGTTTAGCCATTCGCACTGCTGAAGGACTTGCCGAGAACAGTAAGCTGGGTAATCCGCTCCTTGTTTTGTCTGCAGCGATCCTATACGGAATTACGCACGCGATAGAAGATATGGTGAAGCTGGCGAAAGACGGCAGTGTTGAACTATCCAAATATATCAAGGTGAAACTGACGTATAAGGATCATTTGCGATTGTTCTTGCTTATACACAGCAATAATGACCGCAAAATGTCACGAATGCTTGCTCTGATTCGGTTGAATACAGGTGTAAACCCGGATGAGAAGCAGACTTATGCATCCGGACAGATACGCAGCAGCATCAAACTATGGTTTTTACCCGGGATCGTGCGAAGTATTGGCGCAGCTATGGGAGATGAGGATCAAGTACAAGATGGACGGTTTTTCATTGAGCGGAAGGCGGATTATTCCTATTGAACAGGTGGAAACAGGTTAATGGAGGTGCGATGGATAAACGGGTTCAGGCTCAGGATGAAAGGACAAGTGTGCAGATGCAACATCGGATCGAACGGATCAGCAGATTGGAGCGCTTGAAGTCACTGAGAAAACAGATGATTGAATCCCAAAAAGAACAGGGCAGTATGGTGTTAGAGGCTTCATTGGTTCTACCTGTTTTTTTATTCTTTATTCTGTTCCTTATCTTTATTGTTCAGATGACGCTGATCTCAACTGCTCTGCAAAGTACAGCGGGTGAAACGGTAAAACAGCTGTCAACAAAGGTATATCCGGTCTCGCTTGTATTCACGCCTTCCGATTCTGCAGGAGGCGAGAACTCGAAGGAGAGTTGGAAGTGGCCTGAGCTTTCCCTGACAGAATGGGCGGATGATTACGCTTCTTCATTACCAGCACCTCTAAGCGACTGGGTGCGAGCAGCTGCGAAGCATGGTGAAGAACCGTTACAACGAATCAAAACGTCGGTACTGGAAGCAGTGCTTGACCCTGTCGTGAAGCCGTTGTTGCAACCTTTTGTTGAAACTACACTGCTGGATATGGAACGAATTCATGTTAACGGAGTATCTATTCCTGATCTGAAGAATAAAACGAATCCATATTTCAGGCTTGAGCTAAGTTATGAGCTGCCTGTGAAGATTCCCTTTCTCAGTAAACCTCTGCGTATTCAGGCTGCTGCCGGAGAACGGATATGGATTGGTGATACAGGAGAGGGGGCTGGTAATGAAGACGGGAAAGGAAACAATGCTGGAGCAGCAACCGTTTTATCGAAGCCTGACCCAGCATTTATAGGGAACAATGCAACGATAAAGGTGCAAGTCGAGCCGGGATCGACGGCTAATCTCACGATTTTTTACAAGTCTGGTGAGAGTTCCGCGAAGCATATTGGCTGGGCCGTTGCCGACGAAAATGGAGTGATAGAGTGGACGTGGTTTGTTGGCACTCGAACAACGGAAGGCACATGGAGTTTTGTAGTAGAGACGGCTGAAGGTGCCACGACGGAAACTTCGTTCACAGTAGCATCCAGAAAATAAGGAGAGATGATATAGATGGAATGGTTTTATATGATCTGTTGTGTATATCTTCTGGTCGCCTTCGTAACGGATATACGCTCTATGAAAATTCCAAATCGGCTGACTCTGCCCGTAACGGCAGCGGGTGTGTTAACACATCTTGCATGGGGAGGTTGGGATGGTATGGTGTTCTCTTTGGCTGGATTTGCCGCCGGTTTCGGGATGTTGTTTTTGATGTACGCCATTGGTGCAGTTGGTGCAGGAGATGTGAAATTGTTTGGGGGGATAGGCGCGTGGACGGGATTTACATTTGGTGTACATGTGATCATATACTCGATCTTGTACGCTGGCGTGATTGGTTTAGTCATTCTTTTATTTCGCAGAGATGCGGCGAAGCGAATACGCAGCATGGCTATTAATCTAATCCGTTTCTTTAAGCTGGGTTCTCTTAAACTGGTGAGCCACGAAAAAACATTGAAGTTTCCGTTTATGCTTGCTGTGCTGCCGGGTTTCATCAGCTCATGGATTTATATGACGTGATAGTTATTCTGTCACGGGAGTACTAGGGATAACAGCTTTCGGAAGGTTGTTCTATCGCCTTAGTAACTGTCCGAATAATCATTCGTTTAATTTATTAATAGCAATGGAAAGTGAGGATCGGCATGTATGGATTAACGAGGGATTTTGTACGTAATGGTGGAGCATTTATGATCTTGGAAAAAGCAGACGGACTGCGGTTGGAGGAGCTCAGCAGGGTACAGTTCGGTATGTTATCGTCCAATCGAATTCCCCGCTTTCTGTCAGTACATACGCGGGAGATTGATCAAAATGTTACGCTGCAATATGACATCTCCGGTTATAAGATGTTGTCCCAAATGTTGAAGTCAGGTCAGATCGGCTTGCCGGTGTTGTACCATCTTTTATTCCAGTTGGCAGATACGCTTGTAGAGTGCAGACAGTACATGCTGGAGCCGAAAAATTTATGGATTCAGGAGGACTACATCTTCATTCAAGGATCTATTGAGCAGGGGGAGCTTGGTCTAGTTTACGTACCCATGATGAACACTCAGCAGAAGGATCATACTCCGCAGTTATTCCGTGATCTGGTGATCAGGCTTATGGCACATGTTCAGGAATTGCAAGGAGAGGGAATACAACGTGTGTTGCAGCTATGTGATGACGAGCGGTGGGATATTCAGCAGTTACGTGAGCTTTTACTGGAATTATGTACAGGCCATTTGGTACGACCAAGAGACATTCAGCAGCTAGAAAAAGAAAACGAGGTCAACTTTATTAATTATAATAAGCCTGATATAGATCAATCAGAGGTTCATCCGCGTCAGCAACAGCAGTTCATCCAGCCGGATTTAGATGTTGACGATATCCATCGCCGTCCAAATTCTTTTTTACACAGGCGAACAGCGGGACAGCCTTCTGTTGTTAACTCACCCCGCATCCATCAGAGAGAGGATTCTACTCGCATAGAGTCACTTTCACCTTTATTTGTGACCACAGAACAGGAAAACGTGGAGATTGAAGAGCAAAGTTCGGCTCCCAACTCCTCACGTACAACATACATCTGGCTAATTTGTATGCTCGCTATGGCATTAGTATGGAGGTTTATCTACATGGAACATCCAGGGCAGAACGGAATGATTCTCTCTATATCGCTAAGTATGGGGTTAATTGCGGTGGCAAGCTGGATGTGGAAGAAAACGGGCGATTTCCGAAATAAACCTGGCTTTCATCATTCTTTATTTTTATCCGTCCTGGGCAGGAAAAAAGATAAGGGGGCTAAAGCCGAAGAGGAAATGTTTCAGGAGAGTTGGCGCTGGAATACGGTGGACCAGACCAAAAAAGAAAAGAATCCCTCGATAGATGTTTTAGCTGTAGACACTATTTATGAAGAGCGTATACCTCTTCGTCCAGATCTGCCTGAAACGTTATATACAGAGGAGCAGAGAAGAGAGAGTAGTAACACTTCTCGGCTCCAATTCACGGCTCCAGCCGTAGAGGCAACAGTCAACCTTCAGCAACTGGCGCCCTCAGCGACGGAAAGTAAAAGTTCTAATGTACCATCTTGTTATCTGGAACGAACCTTAAACAAAGGTGAACGGAGCGAACGTGTAGAAGTGAGGGGAGCCTCTTTTGTCATTGGAAGAGCTGCAGATATGGTTCAATGTGTGGATAGTTCGACAGGTGTATCCCGTGCTCATGTGGAATTGAGCCGAAGCCAGTCCGGTTATGTGATCAAAGATTTGGGCTCCGTTAACGGTACGATACTTCAAGGAAATTTGCTGGCTCCCTACAAAGAATATCTACTGACGGACGGGGATACGTTCATCCTGGCCGAATCGGTCTACGTTTATCGAGTGGCAGGATGAACATTACAGTGCATTGTTTTCCCGTTTAGTCTGACAACCCTCGGTGCTTCAAGTCCTCCAGAGCCTGGATCAATGTGGGGAAAGTGAACTTGAAACCGTGATCCAAGGATTTTTTCGGAATGACCCGCTGCCCTTGAAGCAGGACGACGGATAGTTCACCAACCAATGTTTTGATCAGGAAGCCGGGTACAGGGAACCAATGAGGACGATGGTAGACTTTACCTACGGTACGGCCGAATTCATCATTAGTCACCGGGTTGGGAGATGAGGCATTAACCGGGCCTGAAATTTCCTTGTTGTGAATCGAAAAATCGATCATTCGAACGATATCCATAATGTGAATCCAGCTGGTCCACTGTTTACCGCTGCCGATCTTGCCGCCAAATCCCAGCATATACGGCAGTTTCATCAATGGGAATGCCCCTTTTTTATGACCCAGAACGAGACTGACACGGATTTTGACCAGTCTTACATCCCGGATGGCATCGGCAGCAACCTCCCACTGTTCCGAGACGCGAGATGGGAAATTCATCGACCTTTGCGGGCTGCTCTCATCAAAGGTTTCATCGGGTGAAGTTCCGTAGATTGCCATGGCCGAAGCCTGAACAACGACTTCCGGCTTTTGTTTTAGCGATTCGACCAGCCTGGCAACCCGGGCAACGGTTGTAACCCTGGATTCTACAATCTCCAGCTTAGCCTTCGTTGTCCAGCGCTGGTTCAAAGTTTCGCCCGCAAGATTCACGAGAGCGTCGAACCCTTCCAGTTCCTGTGGCATTTCTTCAAGCTGTTCCCAAGATATATATGTAAGGTTTTTACTCGGATTATGCATGTCAGGAAGTTTACGAGTGATTACTTTCACATGGTGTCCGGCCTGTAGCCAGTAATCCACAAGAGCGCCTCCTACAAATCCGGTTCCCCCGCAAATGGCAATTTTCATATGGAACATCCTCTCTAATGGGGTCAAAAAGCCCCGCAGGGTAAGTTGAAAAGGTGGAGAAGACTTACCGAACGGAGCTAATATGTGTTTAATTTAACCAAAACGGTGCCGTATCTAACGATGCTGGCATGTTTATTTTTCAACCTGTTCCACTCTGTATACTTACTCCAATGATTATTTCATCAAATGGCGATAAGGTGTATAGTCAATTTTATTTTTCTCAAGAAATTTAACCAGAAATTTGTTGTCCCGCTTTGGTGTCGCAATGATGTAACCTTTAATGCAATGATCTCTGGATACTTCGCTGGCATGATCTTCCACGGCAATTTTACCAATCTCGGCTGCAATGGAATGTTTGGCAATGTCGCGAAAAGGGCCGGGTACAGGCTCAACGAGCTGATCCAGAAAAGCCTTCGCTTCATCCGTCCACAAGTGCCGGCTTGTCTCCACCCAGTGATTCTGCCAATCAAGCTTCGACTTTCCGTCAGCCTTCGGCAGCACCTTGAGGAACTTGCGCATCATGAAAAATCCACCTATGCACATGCTGCCAAGCAGCAAAAGCGTCCAGAACGCAATCGTATTCATAAACCAGTTACTGGGGGAACTGTTCGTTAAAAGCTGGGCGTAGGTATTAAAAATCATTGCGGAATCACCTCGGTTTATTGATTTTCACGGCATGATAATAATGCGTCTTATATTCCGTAGTTAGCTGTCAAAAATAGCCTCTCATCCGAATTATATCGCATTTCTAGATTTATTTCGATAATCGCGTTATGATAAGGGATAATTCAGAAAAAGGGGGATCTATTGATGCTGAAAATTGGCTCCCACGTGTCCTTTTCGGACAAGGGATTATTAAGTGCAACGAAGGAAGCGTCCTCGTACGGTTCCAGTTCGTTTATGATATATACGGGTGCACCGCAGAATACACGCCGTAAGCCTATTGAATCCATGTTTATTGAGGAAGGCAAGCTGGCGATGGAGGCAGGTGGATTCGAGGAGATTGTTGTTCATGCTCCCTATATCATCAATCTGGGCTCTTACAAGGACAGCACATATGGACTGGCTGTGGATTTCCTTCAGGAGGAAATTCGCCGTACTCACGCCATTGGTGTGAAAAACATTGTATTGCATCCTGGCGCTTTTACGGACAAAGATGCCCATTACGGTATCGAACGCATTGCACAAGGTTTGAATGAAGTGCTGGATGGCATTCAGGAGACGGATGTGAATATTGCGCTGGAGACGATGGCTGGCAAAGGAACCGAGATGGGACGCAGTTTCGAGGAACTCGCACAGATTATTGAGAAAGTGAAACATCACGAACGTCTGACGGTGTGTATGGATACATGTCACATTCATGATGCCGGTTATGACATTGTCAATGATCTGGATGGTGTACTTGATCATTTTGATCGAACGGTTGGACTTGATCGTATTGCTGTAATGCACATTAACGATAGCAAAAATGCTATCGGCGCACACAAAGACCGTCATACACCGATTGGGTCGGGCTGGATTGGTTTTGAAGCCATCAACCGCATTGTAAACCATGAGAAACTGCATAATCGTCCATTCATTCTGGAGACGCCCTGGATTGGTAAAGATGCCAAAACGCAACGACCAATGTATGAAATTGAAATCGCATTGCTGCGAGGCGATGTGGAAGGCCGTTTTGGTCAGGAGTTCCTGAGTGAAGTAGAGCAACTGAAGCATTTCTTCAAAGGCAAAGAGCTGGATTCCCGTGCTTATGTGCTTGACGTGTGGACATTGCTCAAAAATGATGCCAAAGCCAAAAAAGCTGATCCGCGTGAACCGCTGGAACGTTTGTATGACATGGTAACGGAGGCATCATTGTTCCCGCATTTGAATGAAGAACAAATCAATCATCGCTTGATTGCTTGGCTTGCAGGGTAATCCCTGCAAGTCTTGCCTGATATAGTTCATGTATGTTTTGTCTAATTAAGGAGGAAGATTAACCCGATGGAGATTCATGCGAAACAAACACGACCTGATGATCAAAACCGCGCCAATCGAGCGCGTATGCTTATTTCCTGTCCGGATGGTCCGGGAATTGTAGCCGCGGTATCACACTTTTTGCACCAGCACGGTGCCAACATTGTACAGTCTGACCAGTATACGATGGATCCGGCAGGCGGCATGTTCTTTATGCGGATCGAATTCGATCTTCCGCAGCTGGGGAGCAATCTGGCGAAGCTGGAAGCAGATTTTGCCGAAGTTGCGGCACGCTTCAAGATGGAGTGGTCTCTTTCCGCAGTAAGCCGCAAAAAAAGACTGGCTATTTTTGTATCCAAAGAGGATCACTGTCTGGTCGAGTTGCTCTGGCAATGGCAGGCGGGTGATCTCGACGCCGATATTGCGCTTGTAGTCAGCAACCACCTGGACATGAAGGATTATGTGGAATCATTCGGCATCCCGTATCACCATATCCCCGTTACAGCGGATACGAAAAAAGAAGCGGAGCAGCGTCAGCTGGAAGTCATCGGCGATGATGTGGATGTGATTATTCTTGCCCGTTATATGCAGATTATCTCTCCGATGTTTATCGAGCATTACCGCAATCGCATTATCAACATTCATCACTCGTTCTTGCCGGCTTTTGTGGGAGGAAAACCGTATGCTCAGGCTTATAACCGTGGTGTCAAAATCATTGGCGCAACGGCGCATTATGTAACCGAAGAGCTAGATGGTGGCCCGATCATTGAACAGGACGTACAGCGTGTAAGCCACGGGGATAATGTGCCTGAATTGAAACGCATTGGACGTACCATCGAACGTGTTGTGCTTGCGCGTGCTGTGAAATGGCATGTGGAAGACCGTGTTCTTGTACATGAAAATAAAACAGTCGTATTTTAAGTCTAAGTTTACACTTTAATACTGCGCAAGGTTGATCCGTAACCTCGCAAGAGAATTAGAAGTGTAATCACTCAGAGAATATGCACTATAAGCCAAGCGGCTCCGGTTCAATGATGAACCGGGTGCCGCTTTTTGGCGTGCATGTATTTTCCACATAGACCTAGCAAAGCACCAAAAAGAAGATGGCCAACTACCCAATAGAAAATCGCAACAGCGTCATTCAGATCGGGCACACGTGGGGATAAGGGAGACAAAGGGATATACAACAGGGAAGAGACGGCACCGATAAATATTCCTCTGCTGACTGGACGGCCTGAACGTCTGATCCACCATATGTAGAAAATCCCGATGACAACGGATACAGCAAGATGCAGGGAAAATTCGATCCATTCCGGCAGACGCGGAGGGAGCCCCGGCACGAAATCAATGTTCAACAACAAGGTATATACCTTTTCACCAGTTATTGTCTGAACAGCTTTCAGAAACAGCCCCAGAAAAACACCGCTGACGATTCCGGTTATGATCCCGGAAAACAAGGGTAATGATGATTTTAATGAACGAGACGGGTGTCGCACAGCATCTGACATTTCAACCCCTCCTTGGAATGAAGCATATCTATTACTTGAAAAATAAACCCTTCACCTTGCTCTCGAATCCGAAGATACAGACTAGAACTTGCAAATTTCACGTTAACCTCTAAAATATGTATGGTTTTCGGGTTAAAGGTTATACTTCATCCGATGGATTAGGGCGTATCTTGAAACCGACTGAAGCGCATCTTTTACCGCCTTTTCGCCCCCTGCTGCATCACTTTCTCTTGACGTGCCCCGGCACGCCTGCGGTAAACATCCTGGCTTGGAACGAAAAATTCGGCAAAATTGGCTTCCTTCAGCGTTTTCAGACACACCCTAGCAAGGTTTCATGATGATCACCTGAATTTTCCGTAACTTTCTAAAAGAAGGTTATGGAAAAGCTTCACGTCAAGTGATACAATACAAAAGTGAATAAGTCAAAATGAAACATTCAAGCGGATTTACTTATTGTTTATGCGGTTTGCTTGTATGATGAGAGGGATTCGCTTGCGCACCCGACTTATCTAAAGACATGAGGAGGACAAACCATGACTGACAAGAACGAAGCGATTCAAAAGGACGAGAACACTACAATCGACAACCTGTCGATTACAACCGTACGTACTTTGGCGATTGATGCAATTGAGAAGGCAAACTCCGGACACCCGGGTATGCCGATGGGCTCCGCTCCGATGGGATACCAGCTTTTTGCAAAAACGATGACTCATAACCCGGACCACCCGACTTGGATTAACCGGGACCGCTTTGTGCTATCCGCAGGACATGGTTCCATGTTGCTGTACAGCTTGCTGCACCTGAGCGGATACGACCTTCCAATGGAAGAGTTGAAACAATTCCGTCAATGGGGAAGCAAAACTCCGGGTCACCCGGAATTCGGACATACAGCTGGTGTTGATGCGACGACCGGACCACTGGGTCAAGGTATTGCTATGGCCGTTGGTATGGCAATGGCTGAAGCTCAACTGGGCGCAACCTACAACAAAGACAAATTCAACGTTGTTGATCACTACACATATGCAATCTGCGGTGATGGCGACTTGATGGAAGGCGTATCTCATGAATCAGCTTCCCTGGCTGGGCGTCTGGGCCTTGGTAAACTGATCATGTTGTTCGACTCCAACGACATCACGCTGGACGGCAAACTGGATCTTTCTTCTTCCGAAAGCATCGCTAAACGTTTTGATGCGTATGGCTGGCAAGTGCTGCGTGTTGAAGACGGTAACGATCTGCCTGCAATTGAAAAAGCAATCAAAGAAGGTCAAGCAGATACAGCGCGTCCTACATTGATCGAAGTGAAAACCGTTATTGGTTACGGTAGCCCGAACAAACAAGGTAAAGGCGGCCACGGCGGTACTCACGGATCTCCACTGGGTGCAGAAGAAGCTAAACTGACCAAAGAATATTATAAATGGGTGTACGAAGAAAACTTCCACGTACCAGCTGAAGTTCGCGATCACTTTGCTCAAGTAAAAGAGAACGGTATTGCTGCAAACAAAGCTTGGGACGCGCAATTTGCTGAGTACAAAAAAGCATACCCTGAACTGGCTGCTCAGTTCGAAACAGCGATCAACGGTGACCTTCCGGAAGGCTGGGATCGTGATCTGCCGAAATATGCGGCAACGGACAAAGCATTGTCTACGCGTGTAGCTTCCGGTAACGCTCTGAACGGTCTTGCACACAATGTGCCTCATCTGACAGGTGGTTCCGCTGACCTGGAAAGCTCCACAATGACTCACCTGAACAACCTGACCAACTTTAGCCCGGAAGACTATTCCGGCCGTAACATCTACTTCGGTATCCGTGAATTCGGTATGGCTGGAGCGATGAACGGTATGGCACTGCACAGCGGTGTGAAAGTATTCGGCGGTACGTTCTTCGTATTTACCGACTACCTGCGTCCGGCTGTTCGTCTGGCTGCTCTGATGGGATTGCCTGTAACGTACGTCCTGACTCATGACAGTATCGCTGTTGGTGAAGATGGTCCTACGCATGAACCGATCGAGCAATTGGCTTCCCTGCGTATCATCCCGAATCTGACAGTGATTCGTCCGGCTGACGGTAACGAAACTTCTGCAGCTTGGGCATACGCACTGGAGAACAAGAGCAATCCGGTTGCACTGGTGCTGACTCGTCAAAACTTGCCGATCCTCGAAGGAACGGTAGAGGGTGCACGTGAGAACGTGAAACGTGGTGCTTATGTGGTATCCGATGCTAAAGACGGCAAAGCGGTAGCGCAAATTATTGCTACAGGTTCTGAAGTACAGCTGGCTGTTAAAGCTCAAGCTGCACTGGCTGAGCAAGGTGTTCAAGTTCGCGTAATCAGCATGCCAAGCTGGGATCTGTTCGAGAAACAAGACAAAGCTTACAAAGAGTCCGTTCTTCTTCCGGATGTTAAAGCTCGTCTGGCAATCGAAATGGCTTATCCAATGGGCTGGGAAAAATATGTTGGAGATCAAGGTGACATTCTCGGAATCAGCACATTCGGTGCTTCCGCGCCTGGCGACCGTGTAATCCAGGAATATGGTTTTACTGTGGATAATGTAGTTAGCCGCGTAAAAGCATTGCTGTAATAAAAGCTCTATACTTCAAAAGTCTGTCATGGGCCGAACGTCTTCCGGCGCTCTAGGCTCATGACAGTTGTTATTTCTACAGAGACATGGGCGGCATAACTGTCCTGATCTGTGTTGCCTTTTGTTTTCATTAACTTCAGGGGAGCGGGTACGCATGTCACAATTCGATCAAGTCAGTGTAGTTAAAAAGGCCAACATTTATTATGATGGTCAGGTAACCAGCAGAACGGTTATTTTGGGGGATGGCAGCAAAGTGACGCTGGGCATCATGCTTCCGGGCAACTATGAGTTCGGCACAGATTCCCGCGAAATTATGGAGATTCTGTCCGGCGATCTGAGAGTATTGCTTCCTGGTGAAGAAGAGTGGCAAGAGATTCAAGGCCAAGCTACATTCCACGTGCCTGCCGAATCCAAATTTAAACTGGAGATACGCAGCGTTACCGACTACGTCTGCTCGTACCCGGCGGAATAACACAAGAAGGGGAACTCGAACCGCAGTGCTGCGGATTCGATTTGCCCTTTTTGCTTCTTGATTGTTAACAGTCAAGTTCATCCGTAAGCTTGTCAGCAAGGTGGATTTGAAGTATCCTTAGGACAAGTTGTTTAACATGGAAAACGGAATTATTATACCGATATCAGGAGGTTTTTGAGATCATGGCAAAAAAAGTGACATTTGATTATAGTACAGCTTTGCAATTTGTAAACCAGCACGAAGTAGACTATTTCGCTGAACCGATCCGCTTGGCTCACGAGCAACTTCATAACGGTACAGGAACAGGTTCCGACTATCTCGGATGGATCGACCTTCCGACAGCATATGACAAAGAAGAATTTGCCCGCATTCAAAAAGCGGCTGCAAAAATCCAAAGTGATTCCGAAGTGCTGATCGTTATCGGTATCGGTGGATCATACCTGGGTGCACGCGCAGCGATCGAGATGCTGACCCATTCCTTCTACAACAACTTGCCGAAAGATAAACGCAAAACACCTGAGATTTATTTTGCAGGTAACAACATCAGCTCCACGTATGTGACACACTTGCTGGATCTGGTAGAAGGCAAAGACTTCTCCGTGAACGTTATTTCCAAATCCGGTACAACAACTGAACCGGCAATTGCATTCCGTATTTTCCGTGCAGCTCTGGAGAAAAAATACGGGAAAGAGGAAGCTCGCAAACGCATCTACGCAACAACAGATAAAGAGCGCGGAGCACTCAAAAAGCTGGCGAATGAAGAAGGTTATGAATCTTTCATCATCCCGGATGATGTAGGCGGACGTTATTCCGTACTTACAGCCGTAGGTTTGCTGCCAATTGCAACAGCGGGTATCAACATCGAAGAAATGATGCAAGGTGCAGCCGACGCATCCAAAGAATACAGCAATCCAAATGTAGCTGAGAACGAAGCATATCAATATGCTGCAGTTCGTAACGCATTGTATCGCAAAGGCAAAGGCACAGAGATTCTTGTTAACTATGAGCCATCCTTGCACTTTGTATCCGAGTGGTGGAAACAGCTCTTTGGTGAAAGTGAAGGTAAGGACTACAAAGGGATCTACCCGGCATCCGTAGATTTTTCCACAGACTTGCACTCTATGGGTCAATTCATTCAGGAAGGTAGCCGAAACATTTTCGAAACCGTTATTCAAGTCGCTGAAGTATCCGAGCACATCTCCATTGAAGCTGATGCGGATGATCTGGATGGCCTGAACTTCCTGGAAGGAAAAACGATGGATTTCGTTAACAAAAAAGCATTCCAAGGAACGTTGCTCGCACATACGGATGGTCAAGTTCCCAATCTGATTGTGAACATTCCAGATATGACTCCATATTCGTTCGGATATCTGGTATACTTCTTTGAAAAAGCATGCGGCATCAGCGGATATCTGCTGGGTGTGAATCCATTTGACCAACCGGGTGTGGAAGCATACAAGAAAAACATGTTCGCACTGCTGGGCAAACCAGGCTTTGAAGAAGAGAAAGCAGCGCTTGAAGCGAGACTTTCCGAATAATTCTGGGCTCTGCTCATATAGTTAAATAAGGATTGTTAAGTCCATCCGGGAATGCGTCCTTTTGCAGGGGACGGTTCCGGGATGTAAATTAACCAAGGCAGTTCATCCGCAATATGCGGGGAACTGCTTTCTTGTAAAATGGATGATTTACGGAAAGTTGGATTGGAAATGATAGAACGTTATCGAACGGTTCGGAGATCAGGGCAGCTGGAAATCGTGATCAAAAAATCACGGTTTATCGGTCATGTTATGCCAGTCACAACCGAGGAGGAAGCGATTGCTTTTATTGATGATATCAAGAAGAAACATTGGAATGCGACACATAACTGCTCGGCGTACATGATTGGCGAGCGGGATGAGATTCAGAAGCAGTCTGATGACGGGGAACCGAGCGGTACAGCAGGTAAACCCATTCTTGAAGTGATCAAGAATCAGCAATTAAAGAATGTAGCCATTGTGGTAACCCGTTACTTCGGTGGAATTATGCTTGGTGCCGGCGGGCTGATCCGTGCGTATACGGATGGGGCTGTGGCAGCAATTGAGGCAGGAGAAGCAATTACCAATTTGCTGCATCGAGAAGTGTTTGTAGAGCTGGATTATACGTGGCTTGGAAAAGTGGGAAATGAGTTAAGAAGCCGGGAAGTGCGTACAGGTGAAACTGCTTTCACCGATAAGGTTACGTTAACTTGTCTTCCGCCGGATAGTGAAACCGAGGCATTTATGGCCTGGATCACGGATTTGACGCAAGGGCAATCCCGGATCACGGAGGGACAGCGGCTTTATTTTATTGAAGGGGAATAAAATATATGGCTAGAAGAGCAGTCGAACAGGAGTTGTCGAGGGAGCGGATACTGGAGGCGGCGAGGCATCTTTTTATTACCAAAGGATACCGCGCCATTTCGATGCGAAGCATCGGTCAGCATCTGGGCTATAGTCATGGGTCGCTGTATTATCATTTTAAGGAAAAAGCAGAGTTGTTCTATGCGATCGTGGTAGAGGATTTCAACCATCTGGGACATCTACTATTACAAGCCATGGTCAGGCCGGTTGCAGGCGGCGTGAACAAAGTTGAGCATATTTTGATGGAGTTTATTCGATTTGGTCTGGAGAATCCGTATCAATACGAGATTATGTTTATGATTCGGGACGAGGAATTATTGTCTTATTGTCGTACCGAGCAGGGGCGTTGTTTCGAATTGTTCGCGTCGATCATTCGGCAGTATATGCAGGAAGAGGGCTGTGCCGAAGAAGATATTCAGCATGTGCCGCGTACTTTGTTTCTGGCTATGCACGGCTTCATATCGTATCATATTCAAGACCGTTTAACGTTTGCAGAGATCGAATCCTCTGCGTTGTCTCATGTGAAAGTATTGTGCCGTAACTTGGGTCAGCAGCCTGGCGTGCAATAATTGACGCTTTTGCCTGCCCCTACACTTCAAGGCGGTGATTGGTCATAACGTTAACTCTTTATTACGTTATCATGCGAAAGATATATTGCTTATACGCAGAAGACGAAGACAGGCGCTTCCTAACCCCGGTACAGGGTCAAGCGCCTGTTTGTGTTCCTCTTGTTTGAAACAAGACCTAACCTTCCATGATCTTGATAAAATACTCCCGGTTACGCGGTCCGTCAAATTCGCAAAAATAGATCCCTTGCCAGCGTCCGAGGAGCAGTCTGCCTTCGTGCAGGATAACGGTCTGTGACGGACCGCTAGTTATTGATTTGAGATGAGAGGCTGTATTGCCCTCAGCGTGACGATACTCGGGATGTTCCCAGGGGTACACCTCATCCAGACGTAACAGTACATCATGTTTTACATCAGGGTCTGCATTTTCATTAATGGCAATCCCGGCTGTAGTGTGGGGACAGTAGATAAGCACGGTTCCATTCTGCACACCGCTGCTTTGCACAACCTGTTGGATATCCCGTGTGATATCCTTCATCTCATCTCTTGCAGATGTGGATATACTCTTCGTATATAACATCAGAGATCACTCCTTCACGTTGTAATTGTGCCTCCATTTTAACTCTTTCGATTGTAACTTAACCACGTAAGCGAAACAAACCGCACGAGATAACATCTGTACATCAATGATTAATGTGAAATTGGAAACATACAAATGTGTGAACACATTGAACAAATTTTCGCCAATGAAATATATTTAATCACTATGGTAAAATAAGAAATATTTGTTTAATCCGGGCATTAAACAGTTCGAATAAAAGCATTGACGATCAGCACTGCAAACTGGTAAAGTATCAGATAAGCAAAAAACCAAGTAGACTAATGGGAATAATAATAAAGTAAACTTATCCAACTTAGGGAAATGTCGTATGAAGTCAGGTAGACTGCCGACCGGAGCCAAAGCCGGAGGCTGGGAGGGAACACAGCAATGAACACCGTTCTTCGTCACAAGGGATGGACCTGGGGATTTCGTAGTACCGTATTATTATATTTTATCGTACTTATTGTACTTCCAATCATCGGTGTGTACGCCAATTCCTTCTCTGAAGGATGGAGCAATTTTGCTGAGAGCATCATGGACCCGATCGCATGGAAGGCGGTCCTGTTAACGGTTCGTCTGGCCGTGGTCGCCGCTTTAATTAATGTGATCTTAGGAACCATGATTGCCTGGGTGTTAACCAGATATCGATTCGTTGGCAGATCATTTCTTAACAGCCTGGTTGATCTTCCTTTTGCCCTGCCAACCGCTGTAGGTGGTCTGATGATTATGCTGCTGCTCGGCCCGATCAGTGCTGTTGGGAAACTGGCTGAATCAATGGGTTTCGAAATTGTATTTCATCAGCCTGCGATTGTGGTCGCGATGACCTTTGTTACCTTTCCTTTTGTCATTCGCGCAGTACAGCCTTTGCTGGAAGAGATCGATCCTTCCGAGGAAGAGGCCTCATACACGATGGGCGCTTCCAAGGCTCGCACATTCATGCAAGTCATTCTGCCATCCATGGCTCCCGGCATGATTAGCGGCGGGATGTTAGCTTTTTCCAGAGCGCTTGCTGAATTCGGTGCCGTTGTGCTGGTTGCTGGCAATATTCCGGGCAGAACGCTGACGGCTTCCGTTTTTATCTATGGTGAGATTGAAAGTGATAACCCGACAGGGGCGGCCGCGGTATCCGTTTTGCTGCTCACGCTCTCCTTCCTGATCCTCTGGCTGATCAATCTGGTACAGATGCGGGGGAGAAGACGATGAGAAAATGGTTAATCGGACTGACATATGCCGTATTTACCCTGCTGCTGATCATTCCACTTGGTCGTATATTGATCGGAGCATTTGAGGATGGTGCAGGTGGATTTGTAAAAGGTATTATGCGTCCCGAAGCGCTGCACGCACTGATGATGACCGGACTCGTTGTACTGGTGGTGACCCTGTTAAATACATTGTTTGGCATCATGATGGCACTCTATCTGGTTCGTGCGGGCTGGTTGAGTGACCGCGTCAAAGGGCTGCTGAACAGCGTTGTGGATCTGCCCTATGCCGTATCACCGGTTATTGGCGGCTTGATGATCGTTTTAATGCTTGGACCGAACAGCATCATGGGGGGATTTTTTGAAGGCATCGGATTTAATGTGGTTTATGCGTTCCCGGGCATGGTGATTGCCACATTGTTCGTCACGTTCCCGCTGATGGTAAGAGAGGTTATGCCTGTCCTGCAGGAGCTGGGTTCCCAGCAAGAAGAGGCGGCTTCCACGCTTGGAGCCTATGGCTGGAGAACGTTCTGGAGTGTTACCTGGCCTTCGATCCGCTGGGCGGTGGTTTACGGTCTAGTTCTGACGGTAGCACGCTCATTGGGAGAATTCGGGGCGGTATTGGTCGTATCCGGTAACATTATGAACAAAACGCAGACGGCAACAACGCTGGTATATCAGGATGTAGAGAATTTTAACGTGTCGGCTGCAAACGGTGTGGCATTGGTGCTGGTAACCTTCTCCGTAGGACTGCTGCTCCTGATGGA
Source organism: Paenibacillus sp. TSA_86.1 (assembly GCF_052691815.1). Classification (NCBI taxonomy): domain Bacteria; kingdom Bacillati; phylum Bacillota; class Bacilli; order Caryophanales; family Paenibacillaceae; genus Paenibacillus; species Paenibacillus sp. TSA_86.1. Next base: position 476,879 of record NZ_JBQZGE010000001.1, read on the forward strand.
ATGGGCCAAGAAGCGAAAGGAAGTGCATTGAGATGCATGTAGAAGTTCGTGATCTGAACAAACATTTCGGTGATTTTCATGCGGTGAAGGATGTCTCGTTCGATATTGCCAAAGGCCATCTGATCGGTCTGCTCGGCCCCAGCGGAGGCGGGAAAACGTCGATTCTGCGTATGCTCGCAGGGCTTGAAAGCCCAGGGTCGGGCGAAATCCGCTTCCACGGAAAAGTCGTGAATCATCTGCCGCCTCAAGAGCGAGGCATTGGATTTGTATTTCAGAACTATGCGTTGTTCAAACATATGAGTGTTTTTGATAATATTGCGTTTGGTCTCAAGGTGAAAAAGACACCCAAAGCCCAGATTCGTGATCGCGTGATGGAACTCGTTGAGCTGACTGGGCTGAAAGGTTTCGAACAGCGTTATCCGCACCAGTTGTCCGGTGGACAGCGTCAACGTGTGGCCTTCGCCAGAGCGCTTGCGCCTGAGCCGCAGTTACTGCTTCTGGACGAACCGTTTGCCGCCATTGATGCAAAGATCCGTCAAGAGCTTCGTTCATGGCTGCGTGAGTTGATCGAGCGGGTGGGCATTACATCGATCTTTGTTACTCACGACCAGGATGAAGCGATTGAAGTGGCAGACGAGATCATGATTATTAGCCAAGGCCGTTTGGAGCAAAAGGGTACCCCTTGGGATATTTATAAAAATCCGCAGACCCCATTCGTGGCGACTTTTATTGGGGAGTCCACGGTGGTAGAGGATGCCTCTCAGCTAAAAGGTTTCGAGCATGCTGTGCAAGGTGGCAATACACGTGCGCTGATCAGACCGGAGTATATCGAGATTGGACTCAAAAACGAGTTCACGATGTTGTCTGCAACGGAAAAAGGGATTGTGAAACATCTTCACTTCCGCGGTAGTGAATGGATGGTTGAAGTTGAGGTGGAGGGACATAAGCTCATCACCTATCGCTCATTGGAGAAAACGACACTGGAGATCGGGCAAACGATCCGTGTGCTTGTGCACCGCGCCTATTTGTTCAACGACTCGGAGAGCTGGGTTGTTGAGAACCGACTGAAGGAAGATCCGATGCCTGTCATGATCTAAAGCCTGTTATTTTAAGAAAAAAGCAGAAATGAAAGAAGGTGCGGCCATGCAGACGAGCCAAAACAAAAAGAAATGTATACCTCTATACGTGATCCTGATGCTTGTGCTCGTCTGTGTGACTGCCGGATGCAGCAAGCAGGAGCCAGGGCAGCCAGCCGGGGTTTCGAGTGGGGATTCATCGCATACACTGGTGATCGGTGCATATAGCGTAGCGAAGGATGCGGTAGGTGAACTGTTGCCCAAGTTCCAGGCAGAATGGAAAGCCAAAACGGGACAGACCATTAATTTTCAAGAGTCTTATGAAGCCTCAGGAACTCAAGCCAGAGCGATCGTCGGCGGTTTCGAAGCGGATGTAGCCTTGCTGGCGATGGAAAGTGACATCGATAAACTGGTGAAGGCCAAGCTGGTCACTGCGGATTGGAAACAAACGCCGAATGAGGGCATGATTACCCGTTCGATTGTTGTGCTGGGTACTAGAGCAGGCAATCCACTGGGAATTAAAGACTTTCAGGATTTAACCAAACCCGGTGTGAAGGTGTTGTATCCTAACCCGAAAACATCCGGCGGTGCACAGTGGGATATTAATGCTATTTACGGTGCAGGACTAAAGCTGTCGGAGGAGAAAGAGGGCAAGAAAGATCCTGCCGCAGCGAAAGCATTTCTGGAAGAGGTGCACCAGAACGTTGAATCCCTGGATAAGAGTGGCCGTTCCTCGATGGCGGCATTTGAATATGGTGTAGGGGACGTCATCGTAACGTATGAAAATGAGTTGCTTGCCCGAATTGCAAAGGGTGTAGATTATGATATCGTAGTGCCCAAAAATACGATACTCATCGAAAATCCCGCAGTGGTGGTGGATAAATACGCGGACAAACACGGCAATCGGGAGCTGGCGGAAGCCTTTATCGCATACTTGCGAACGCCTGAAGCACAGCGCATTTTTGCGAAACACGGCTTCCGCTCCGTAGATCCGGACGTATTTGCCGAGACGAAAGAATCGTTCCCGACACCAGCGGGGCTGTTCGATATCAACTATCTGGGTGGATGGGATGAGGTTCGTAAGACGCTCTATTCCAAGCGCGGAGTCTGGTATCAGGTGCTGGCGGGGCTGTAACCGCTACTCTCCAGGTTATTCTGTCATCGGAGTGTTCTGTGTAAGAGAGATTAATTCAGCTTATACAGGAATGCAAACCTTCATTTTTCGGCATGCCGAGATGGAGGTTTTTTACTACGAAAAGGTTATAATAGAAAGTATACTAATACACATGTTGGCATAATTGTAATTGCAGAAAGGCGTGACCGTAATGAGTACAGAGATCAAATTATCCCAAAGCACAGCGATTCGACTGGAGCAGGCCCGCGGCAAGGGCATGTCAGAAGCGGATATATTAGAAGCGATTCAAGCCAAGGATGTAGCGGCATTTGATAGCGTATCGGAGGAGCATTATCGGTACGATACGTTTTTCTCTTATGCAGACGAGCATGGTGAGAATCTGGAAGGTGCTCTTCGGAACGGGTATCGAATTACGTTTAATACTCGCGGCGGACTTGGCATCTGGCTGGAAAAAGCATTTAATCTGCAAGCAGACAAGGATTTCGCGGTGGGTGAAGGGGTTATCACCGGTTTGCAGTTGACCGCAGAACAGGCTGAGGTGTTAGAGCAACGTCTGGCATGGAACTGGGTCATCACGGATGCCCAAGATGTTCCTGCTGGCCGTGAACTGACGTTGAAACTGCGTGCGCTGGTGTGAGCGGACGCATACGGAACCATCGTGTCTGATGCTGGACTTCTCCAGCGAGGTCAGACGACAGACTTTCCCGGCTAGCTGTGATGAGCTGCAGCGGGAGAGTCTTTTTTTTGCAAAAGCGGAGGTAGGGGATTACAATTTACATAGAATATTTGGACTGAGCTGAATCGGCTTCAGGGATCGAGAGGGGAATGCGGAATGAATCAGCTCACATTTCTGGGCACGGGCGATGCCATGGGTGTTCCACGGGTGTATTGTGATTGCGAGGTGTGTACGGAGGCAAGAATCACAGGTGAAAATCGGCGGAAACGCTCGTCTGTTCTGATTCATGAGGGCGGTGATGTTCGAGACAGGCAGGAAGACGCGATGTTTATGATCGACTGCGGGCCGGACTGGCGTTCTCAGATGGAAGATCAGGGGATGCGGATGGTGCATACGCTGCTGATTACACATGCGCATTTTGATCATATTGGCGGTTTGCCGGAATGGGCAGATGCGTGCCGCTGGCTAGGAGTGAAGGGCAGTCTATATGCTCCGCGTGAGGTGATTGTTACGATTCAGGGACAGTTTCCGTGGCTCGCTCGTCATATGGATTTTCTGGAAACGGACAATGGGATTGAACTCGGCGGATGGAAGGTGCGCTCATGGAAGGTGTGCCATGGACATAACGGATTTTCGTATGCTTACCGACTGGATCATGAGGGGTATGCGTGGGCGTACTGTTCGGATGCGATCGATTTGAAGCAAAATGAGAAGGAACTGTTACATGGACTGGATCTATTGGTGCTGGGCACGAGTTTTGTGCATGAGCTGGCGGAGTTTTCGACGCGCTCGGTGTATGATATGCAGGAGGCGCAGGAGCTTTTGCGAGAGTTGAAGCCGGGACACACCTTTTTTACACATATGTCCCATGATGTTGATGTACGGCAGAGTTACGATCTGGATCAGGGCATTACGGTAGCACGTACGGGAATGACGGTGAAGCTTGGATAGGGCGCGACTGGAGAATGAGTTTGGCAAAAATAAAAGAAGAAGAGCGTATCCTTTACAGGAGGTTCTTCGTTTACATAGTGAAAGTCATCTGAAATTACCATCAATCAGGAACCAGCAAAGGGGGGCCCCCGAGATGGCCTTTGTGAAGTCCGTAGAATGTGAAGTCAACAAACTACAGTATGAGTGGAGTAACACGCGTAGTTACTACACGACAAATGATGTTAAAAATGCAGAAAAAACCAATGAAATTTACGGAACGATAGCCCTGCATGAAACAAATCTAGCTGACAGCACAAATGATGATAAGAAAAGTAAGCCCGACCCTACATTACACGATGTATTGCCTGATCTGATGGGTTCGCTCTATGCATATTGCATGTCACTGACCAAATCGGTGACGGAGACAGAGGATCTGGTACAGGAAACCTGTCTCAAGGGCTTATCATCTGCGGCAGTGCAACCTTCGGAAAGAACGGGAGCGTTTAACTGGGAGGCATATCTGATCCGTATTGCACGCAATACATGGATTGACGGAATTCGCAAGCAAGAGAAGCTACGCTCTATTCTGGGTGATATGAAACTTGTCATGTCCGAATTTACGGAAGAAGAATCATTTGAAGAGCTGGAGTCTGCGGTGCAGCTTCTCGTTCACACCTTGTCACCGTGGCAGCGAACGATCTATTTATTACGTGAAATCATGGGATATAAGGCGGCAGAGACAGCTGAGATGTTGAGTACAACGGAAGGTGCGGTAAAAGCGGCATTAAACCGTGCCCGCACAACCTTAAGCAAGGTGAGGTATCAATTTGAGCAAACCGGGATGGATGCTACGTTGGAACAAGGTGCGATGGAAGGTTGTACTCAGCTGGATCAAGAGCAACTCCGCAGCTATCTGAGGGCTTTTCGCCTGGGAGATACGGCGCGTCTTATTGATCTGTGCCTCAATCGCACGGATGATCCGATGGCTGTGGCAGGTACAATTCTACAGCAAACTCTGCCGTCTCCATCCATGCAGCCAGTGATGTACGGAAATGCCACTTACGGCATGAATTTGATGCCATATGGAGGCGGGTATACGGTCATCATGGCTGCCTAATGATAAGGAGGCAAAACATATGAACGTAGTACCTTATGTTGTGGAACAGACCGCTCGCGGTGAGCGGAGTTATGATATTTATTCACGTTTGCTGAAAGACCGCATCATTATGGTGTCGGGTGAGATTGAGGATCAGATGGCCAATGCCATCGTGGCTCAATTGTTATTTCTGACTGCAGAAGATCCGGATAAGGATATTCAGATGTATATTAACAGTCCGGGGGGATCGGTGACAGCAGGATTCTCGATCTATGATACGATGCAGTTTGTGAAGCCGGATGTGTCCACGATCTGCACAGGTATGGCGGCGAGCTTTGGAGCAATCTTGCTGGTAGGTGGAGCTAAAGGGAAACGGATGGCACTGCCCAATAGCGAAATTATGATTCATCAGCCCCTTGGCGGCACCCGGGGACAGGCAGCAGATATGTTGATCCATGCCAAGCGGATTATCGAGCACCGCCAGCGTCTGAATCAGTTGCTTGCAGACCACACGGGCCAGTCACTGGAGCGGATTGAAAAAGACTCGGATCGAGATTATTTCCTCACCGCAGCCGAAGCAGTGGAATACGGTCTGGTGGATAAGGTGATTACAGGCGCATAGCATGATCCGAGATGAAAGTGAAAAACTAGATAGACAGAAAAATGAATAAATCGAATACAAGCTGCTAGAGCAACATTTGCTCTAGTTCAGCGTTCCTTAAGGGATGACAGGAGACTGTTTTCCTTTTTTTGTGTTATAGAAGAGAAAAAAATGATTAAGGTGTTGACCTTAACCAAGCATAGTGTATATATTATATATATACACTATGCTTGGTTGTTTACATGAAGCAACGGCAATGAGGTGAAAGAATATGAATATACGGATATCCAACGCATCAAGCGACCCGATCTATATCCAGATTTTATCCCAGATCCGGCAGAGTATTCTGAACGGAGAGCTGGCAGCAGGAGATAGTCTGCCTTCAATTCGGCAGCTTGCGAAGGATTTACAAGTTAGCGTTATTACAACGAAGCGTGTATACGAAGAGTTGGAGAAGGAGCAACTGATTGATTCAGTCGTCGGTAAGGGGAGTTTTGTATCCGGTGCGAATCAGGATTTTATCCGAGAGAGACGTATGAAACAATTGGAAACGAAGATGCTTGAAGTTATTCAGGATAGCAAAGAACTAGGTATGAGCTCGCAGGATTTGATTCATCATCTTATTTTGCTGTTAGAGGAGGAATAATTACGATGAATGCTATAGAGTTGCGAAATGTTACGAAAGCTTACCCTTTATTCAAGGTGGATAACATATCCATGGATGTGAAACAGGGATTTATCACAGGGCTCATCGGCCCGAACGGAGCAGGAAAGAGCACGCTCATCAAGATGATTACGGGATTAATCCATCCCGATCAGGGAACATTGCGGACGCTGGGCAGCGAGATGCCGAGTGGTGAAGTGTATGTGAAGCAGCGACTCGGGGTTGTGTCGGATGAATGCTTTTATTATGAACATCTGACGATCCGGGAGATGGCACGTATGATTGCTCCTTTTTACACTCATTGGAATAAGGCCTTGTTTGAGAATTACTTGGAGCAGTTTGAATTGTCTCCCAAAAAGAAAATCAAGGATCTGTCTAAAGGTATGAAGATCAAGTTTTCGCTGGCTGTGGCCTTGTCGCATGAGGCCGATCTGCTCGTGATGGATGAACCGACATCCGGTCTCGATCCGGTATTCCGGCGGGAGTTGCTTGATCTGCTGGCTGGTATGATTCAGGACGAGACCAAATCCATCATTTTCTCCACACACATTACAACAGATCTGGAGCGTATCGCGGACTATATTGCGTTTGTGAACCGAGGCAAGCTGATATTTAATGAGGCAAAAGACGATGTGCTTGAACGATACACCATTGTCAAAGGAGATATGGAACTGTTGGATGCCGATACCCGGCGTCAGTTCGTTGGCATACGTGAAACAACGGTTGGTTTTGAAGCATTGTCGGATAACAAAGAAGAGGCGCAACGACTATTTGGAAGTGAGGCTCTTTTACACAGACCGGCCCTGGAAGACTTGATTTATTTCACGGCAAAAGGAGGACGTCAGCATGCTTAATCTGCTTCGCAAAGACGTTATTGCACTGAAAAGCTCCCTGTGGATCATTGCTCTGTATCTGATTGTTTTCTGCTGGGCGTTTATTCCGAAGAGTGAGATGTCCATGTACTTTGTGGGGATTTATACGGCTTTTGGTTCGACCATGCTAGCTACGATGATTGATATCAAAAACCATAATCATAACTTTCTGGTTACCCTTCCAGTGAGTCGTAAACAGATTGTACAAGCGAAATACCTGTCTACCATTCTGTATGCATTGTTTGGAGTCCTTACATCCTACGGAATTCACAAGCTGATTAACCTGAATTATCCCGAACTCAACAAACCTCATTACTCACTATTGGATATTATCATTTCTATGGGTATGGTGCTTGTGTTGATATCCATCTACATGCCGCTTTTCTATGCACTTAGCAAAAAGGGAGCAGGCATCATCAATACCATCTTTTTGGTCAGCTTAATTGTTTTGGCTCAGCCGGCTGCGTTTCTTCTCCATGTGGCAAGTGATAAAGGGCTGACTACGGCCCCGGTCATAACGGGAGCTTCCGTGGGCATTATAGTTCTGTTTCTCATGTCGTATCTTGTTACGATTCGTCTGTTTGAGAGAAAGGATCTGTAAGCGGAGGCAGGTCGAGCGCTAACGATCACAGATGACCCTATTTTCTGCTTTTCAGATGATTTGAAAATGTAACGATCTCAGGAGACGCTATTTTAGGTATTTTGATGGAAAATGGGCAAAATTCGCACGTTTTCATTGAAATAGCGTCACTGGTGATCGTTACATTTTTTTTGTGAAAAACACCTAAATAAGGCTTCTGATGATCGTTAGCGTCGGGATGAGGTGAACTTCGACTTGCCGAGGTTTAATTGACTCCTCAAACTTCGTATCCGGCTTGGATTCGGGTGTTCCTTCGTTTCTCTGTTGCTCTTACGAGTTATCTTCGTCGATCCCAAACTAACTTTGTCTTAACTTTTCGCCGTCAAGGTGATCAGTCTATCCATACCTTCCCGAATCTGCTGCTCCCGGACGTAGGAGAAGGAGAGGCGTAGCTTGCGACTGCCCGATGCGTGCGAGGGATCAAACACGGTGCCAGGTACAAAAGCAATGGAGTGCTCCATGCTTTGGTGCAGCAGTCTACCTGTGTCAATCCTCTCCGGAAGCTCGGCCCAGATGTTCAGACCACCCTCGGGGCGTGTCCACGTCCAGTCCGTCTCCAGTAAACACTGCTCCATCACTTCCATTCGCAGCTGAAGCGCGGTCCGCAGTTTGGACAGATGTTGATGCATGCGTTCCGATTGGAAATATCGAAGAAACAGCTTCTGATTCAGCAGCGGTGATCCGTTGTCAGTCAAAGCTTTGATCGCTTGTAGCCCTGGCATGAGATGTGGACGGCACATAATAGCTGCGATGCGCAACCCCGGAACTACGTATTTACTATAGCTGCGAATATACAACGTATGCCCGGAGGTATCGTAAGTGAAGATGGGCGCTGGCGGTTTCTCTTTAAAATAAATATCATACGTGCTGTCGTCCTCCACCAGATAACAGCCATATTGTTCAGCCAGTTCGGGCAGCTGTTTACGCTGCTCTACAGAAATGCTGATGCCCGTTGGGTTTTGAAACGTCGGTGTCATATAAAAGAGACGTGGCTTCTCTGTTTTCATCAGATGCTCAATCTGCTCCAGATCGTACCCCTCGGGATGGATGTCGGTAAAAACAAGCCGTGCGCCCTGTTTGCGGAAAATTTCCATGGCAGGTCCGTAAGTTGGTCGCTCAATCAGTACCCGATCTCCGGGTTTGACCAGTGCACGGGAGATGACATCAATCGCCTGTTGAGCACCGGATGTAATCAGCACTTCGTCAGAGGACAGGTAGAAGCGTTCCTTCGCCGTCAGATGACTTGCCAGACTGCTACGCAGTTCGAGATCACCTTGAATGGTTGAATAGGTGCCCAGTAGACGAGGGTATTGATCCAGCAGGTCGCGCATTAACTCACCCCAATAGCGGTTGGGCAGTAGTGCAGGATCGATCAATGATTTGGAAAACTGATATTCAGCTTCCAACGATTGCACTCGATCCAGTGTATCCCAATGGAGCCATGCCGACACCGATGGATCATCCGCCCGATCCGTAAGCGCTAGTGGTTTCGCTGGGCTGACGAAATAACCGGACTTGTCTTTGACATAGACAATCCCGCGCTGCTTTAAATCCTGATACGCTTTGAACACCGTAAGCCGATGTACGCCGAGCAGTTCGGACAGGCTTCGTACCGAAGGCAGTTTTTCCTGTTCAGCCCACTCACCTGCTTCGATCCGCACCATGAGATAATGGATGACTTGCTCATACCGTTTCATGCTGTTATCTGTCATCATTAACGTTTTGCCCACCCGATTCACGCTCCTTATGAACTCATTGTAACAGCTTATGAAGGAAAACTGTTCTGTTTTGTTCGTTCTGTTCTGTAGACCATGAGCTATGATGGAGAACAGATAAAGGAGTGGTTAACATGGTGGGGATTGCATTTACCGTAATGTGTCTCGTTTTTGGAACAACGTTTCTGGCGATTAAAATTGGAGTAGAGGCAGGCATGCCGCCTTTTCTATCAGCGGGGCTGCGCTTTCTGATCGCGGGAGCTTTAATGTTTGCATGGATGTGGATGAAGGGCAAAGTGAATCTGTCCCTATTGTTCCGCAAAGAAATGCTGATTACAGGTGCAGGTTTGACGTTTGCCACGTTTGCCACATTATACTGGGCGGAGCAACATGTCAGCTCAGGGGTTGGAGCAATTCTTTCGGCTACAGGGCCGCTAATGATTATGCTGATGCAAACGGCAGTGTTACGGCAGAAAACATCTTCGCGTATGATTATAGGCTGCCTGATTGGCTTTACAGGTGTGGTACTCGTCGTATTACCAGGAGTATCGCTCGGGGCGGGTTCACTATTTTTGTGGGGATGTATTGCTGTATTAGTGGGAGAAGTCTGCTATTCGGCAGGTACTTTATACTCCAAAAAGGTCATCCATCAGTTTAGCGAGATGAGTCCTGTTGCGATCAATGCGGTGCAGATGATGTATGGCGGTGCGTTGTTATTCATCCTGTCGGCGTTAACCGAGTCATGGAATATGTCGGCACTGGATGTACTGCCTGCGGTGTCCTCCGTGATCTATCTGACGGTCATCGGCTCGATGGTAGGACACAGTCTGTTCTATTGGATCATGTCACGCACGAATCCGCTGTTCCCGGCTACCTGGTTGTATATCTCTCCACCGATTGCGGTCGGACTTGGTGCGATAGTCTATGGGGAGCATGTTAGCTGGGTGACGTGGATCGGTGTGGGTCTGGTTATCTCGGGTCTGCTGGCTATGAATGAGAAGGTGAGCGGCTGGTTGAAGAAAAGAAAGGCAGAAACAGTGCTGGTACAAGGTTCCTAGAATACCAGGTGAATCTCCTCTATAGTATGATAGGAAAAAGTCTTTCTTTGAGGAGTCTTGTGTAGTTATGAGGAAAATCTTCCTGAATTTCGTAGCCAGTATGGTTCTTTCTATCTTGGTATTCATTCTTGTTTTATTTTTCGTTCATATATCAGATTCAACGAATATCATGGTTTCGGTTGGGATTACTATTTCATTACAACTCTCTTTCTTAACCGCAGTATTGCTTGCCAAAAATAAAAAGTAAACTAGAAAAAATAAAGCCCGGAACCACAATCATCGTGGTATCCGGACTTTATTTTTTCTGCACAACTGCTTATGTTTTACTCTGCATTCAGTACAAACTTCTCAATCACTTCTTTTACGCCGTCTTCATTGTTGCTCGCCGTAATGTAGTCTGCCAGATCTTTCAGCGCAGGGATGGCGTTGCCCATCGCTACACCGAGTCCAGCCACTTCCAGCATCTCGTGATCGTTCCATGAGTCACCGATGGCGATACATTCACTAAGCTGATGACCGAAATGGTCAGCCAAGAACGTTAGAGCATGGCCTTTGGTACCTTCTTTGTGCATAATTTCGAGGAAATACGGCTTGGACTTGGTGATGTGCACTTCAGATCCCAGCAGTTCACGAAGCTCAACAGCCACTTGATCCAGATAGTCTGGCTCGTCGATGATGAGCAGTTTTGGTGTTGGTTGTTCAATGACTTTGATAAAGTCGGATTCGATGTAATATTGTGTGCCGTTTAACTTGGCGTAATCGAGCAGTTTTTGATTTTCTTCACGAGCATACAGCTTGTCGTCGATGTACGTTTGCAGATGCAGGTTTTTCTCCAGGCAGTAGTCGAACAATTTACGTGAAGCCTCTTGAGGCACATAGCGCTCATAGAGTACTTTTTCGTCAAGCAGGTTTTTCACCAAAGCACCTTGATACGTAATGATCGGCACGTTCAGCTTGGTTTGACGTGCAAGTGCCTGTGCGGAAGCGTAAGCACGTCCTGTCGCGAGGGTTACTACTACTCCGTGTGCTACCGCTTGCTCCAAAGCCGTTTGCGTAGCGGGTGTAACTTCTTTGTTGTCGTTGATGAGGGTGTCGTCGATGTCGATAGCGATGAGTTTGTAAGTCATATGATGTTTCTCTCCTTTTTTATCTGGTTCTATATTTATTGAACGAAATAGTCTCACGCAAAAACTCCGATGACAGAATAACCTTTCAATCACTGTTATCCCCAGATTTTTTGAATCCTCTATGTAAGGGGAAAATCCGGTGATAAGCGTATGCTTCCGATGCAGCTTTCTTGCAGAAAGCTTTTAGGCGACCGCTTCGCTTTTCCAGGTTTTTTCTGTCCTCTCCGTTGCTGTGATTCTATTTCGTTCAAACAATCGATATCCATCTATATTTCGTATTTCCTTTGTTACTCCTCCAGAAAAACAAGGCCGATAAAGTCTTCCAGCTCCAGGTTGCCGAAGTAATGTTTTACATCCAGACCTTCCAGTGCGGAGCGCACTTCAGTCTCGTCATAACGCTTGCCACGCAGCATATCCTCGATATCTGCCACATCGCCAACCCCGAAGAAATCGCCGAAGATTTTGATATCTTCAATGCGTCCATCCTTGATGTTCATGCGCAGATCGATGATGCCAACCGGGAATTTGCGAGTGTGTTTCACATTGCTTTCCGGTGACAGACCGTAGTTCCAGTCCCAGTTGTTATAACGCTCGGCAGAGATTTCTTTGATTTTGTCCCAGTCTTTCTCGGTCAGCTTGTACTGAGGAACGTCCTGCGGCTCCATGCGGAAGATATGACGTAACAGCTCATCACGGAACTCTTCAATCGTCAGATTGCTGTCAATCAGATCACGAATGTTGGCCACCCGGCTACGAACCGATTTGGTGCTTTTGGATTTGAATTTCTCCGGATTCACATTCAGGGATGCCTGAACATGCTCCAGATTCAGATCAAACATCAAAGTGCCGTGACTGAACATGCGACCACGGGTAGCAAATTGGGCGTTGCCCGAAATTTTCTTTTCGCCGACTTGGAGATCATTACGCCCGGTCAACTCGGCATTAACACCAAGCTCGTGCAGGGCTTCAACCACAGGCTGGGTGAATTTGCGGAAGTTATGGAAGGATTGACCGTCATCCGCCGTAATGAAACTGAAGTTCAGGTTGCCCAGATCATGATACACCGCGCCGCCCCCGGAAAGACGACGAACCACTTGTACACCGTTATCCTGAACGTACTCGATATTAATTTCTTCAATGGTATTTTGGTGTTTACCGATAATGATCGACGGACGGTTGATGTAAAACAATAGATAGCTATCATCTTCCATCGGCAGATGCTTCAGAATGTACTCCTCAATTGCAAGGTTTACAGAAGGATCTGTAATGCCCTGGTTATCTACAAACAGCATGGTCATTCCTCCATTAATGTATGTGAGAGGCGTGAAGCCTCCTATGTAGCGATACTTGTATCCTTGATTCAGAAACAGAATCTCTGAAATTCCTCTTCTATTGTAAACGAATTGTCGTTGGGACACAAAGAAAACACGTTGATGCCATTTATTTTGATACAACTCTTACAGGCGGATGAATTCAAAAACAATACAGGATTGACCCATCCCTCCTATGCCATCCATAATAAAAAGAACAGACAGAGAGGATGACGGAAGAATGACAGGTAATATTGAAGTGTTCGGACATGGCGGAGATGTGGAGACAGCGGCTTCGCGGTTTGGAGGCCATGCGGCGGATTTCCTCGATTACAGCGCCAATATTAACCCGTTAGGACCGCCCAAAGAGGTGCTCGAAGCTTTACAGCAAGGTCTGCGTTCGGTGCTTCGTTATCCTGATCCGGGTCATCGGGAATTCAAAGCACTGCTGAGCGAACATTTGGGGGTAACACAAGAGCAAATTTCCGTAGGCAATGGCGCGGCTGAAAGTATGGCATTGATTCTGCTGGCACTTGGTCCGCGCAAGGTTGGAACAGTGGAACCAGGTTTCTCGGAATATCGCGCTTTGGCACAGCAATTCGGTGCAGAGATCATACATACTACAGGTCGGGAAGAGTTGAATTGGCAGGCGAGACCCGAAGATATCGAACAGTTGATGGAAAAGGTAGATTTGCTTTTTCTCGGACAGCCAAACAATCCAAATGGGGTGCAATATCCGGCGGAGGTGCTTCACAGGTTGGCTCGCAAAGCCGAAGCAACGAATACGGTGCTCGTTATGGACGAGGCCTTTATTGATTTTATTCCAGCGGCCCAGCGTCAGTCTCTTGCTCCGCATTTGCATAAATACCCGCATGTGATCATCATCCGTTCAATGACCAAGTTTTATGCGATTCCAGGTCTGCGACTTGGATACGCCATGGGCAGCGCGAAATATATACGGGCCATGACAGAAAAACAGGTTACCTGGAGTGTGAACGGATTAGCACTCATCGCAGGAGAAGCTTGTCTGCGCAGCGGTGAACGTTTCGAACAGGATACGATATCGCAAATTACGCTTGAACGGACACGATTAATTACGGCGCTGGAGGCACATCGATATAGCGTGACGCCGGGTGAAGCGAATTTTATTCTGGCGTGTGTGCCAGAACCCTGGACGGCAGCTTCCATGCAGGAAGCTTTGGGGCGACAGAGGATTCTAATTCGCAACTGTTCGATGTATCCCGGCCTTGATGCAGGGCATGTACGCTTCGCGGTGAAAGGGGCAGAAGCCAACGACAGGTTGCTTGAAGTGCTGGGAAGTGTGCTTGAACGAAAAGAGGGAGGGAAGCGGTCATGACACTCCCGTTTTATAACTATTTTACATATGGAAAAATAGAAGAGAATATCTATGCGTCTTCTTCCTGGCCGGGGCTGCATATATCTGCTCATGAACGGCATATCAAAGCTCAGAGCGCAGATCCTGCTCTTGCGCTGTCCAGCGCGGTTTATGGCGGCGGGATGCTCGCATTGAACCGCGTCTTTAACATCTATGTGGACAAACACTACCGTTGTGATGATCCGCGACGTGATATCGCGGAGGCGTTGAGGGACTGGCAAGAGCCAGCAGATCAATGTGCCGGATTATTAACTGCGGTCAGGCTGGAGCATACCTCCATTGAGGAATATACAAGTCCGGAATTTGGGCTATTGTGCTGTACGACTGCGGGTGTATCGAATGCTGCAAGGGCAGGTTCGGAGAGAACCGTTTTTGATGTGCATGGGAAAAAAGAAAAGCCGCCATATATCCCTGGCACGATTAATATCATGCTCTGGTTTAATGGACAGATGACCCCAGGGGCAATGGTCAATGCGGTACAGACGGCAGTGGAGGCCAAAGCCGCAGCACTTGCGGATGCAGGTATTGCTGATTCGGAGAACGGACTTCCTGCCACAGGCACAACAACCGATGCGATTGTGCTCGCTGTAGGTCAACCTACTGCAGATGATAGCCAGCCGCTTCACACCTACACGGGGACAGCAACAGTTTTGGGTGCGGCTATTGGCAGACTGGTATATGATACGGTGACAGAAAGCCTTGAAGCTGGACTGCAATGGAAAGAGAGGATCGGGCAGCAATGATGACATTGGAATTGGAACCGTTATGGGCATCATCGTTCTGGGTCGGCATGGCGGGAGCCTGGATCATCATTCTCGCGTATATATTAGACCGATGCATCGGAGACCCGCGCTGGATTCCGCATCCGGTCATTGGTATGGGGAAAGGCATCTCGGCACTGGAGCGTGTGATCCGGGCGCGAGTGAACACGGATGCGAGTTTGAAAAAAGCCGGAGTCCTGTTCCCCTTCTTGATCGCAGGGGGTTCTTTTGCTGTCACTTGGGGGATTCTGCTTCTGCTTGGTATGATCCATCCGATCTTAGCGATCGCAGCCGAAATCATTCTTATCGCGACGACGATTGCGTCCAAAGGCCTGCGTGATGCAGGTATGGAAGTATACCGCCACTTGAAGCAGCAGGATTGGCCTGCCGCACGGCATTCACTCGGTATGATTGTTGGACGGGATACGGCACATCTGGACGAGCCTGAGGTCGTTCGGGGGACAGTGGAGACGGTTGCGGAAAATATTGTGGATGCCATTGTATCCCCTCTATTCTATGCCCTCATTGGTGGTGCTCCGCTGGCTATGGCCTACCGTGCTGTCAACACGCTGGATTCCATGGTTGGTTATAAAAACGACAAATATCTGCATCTCGGCTGGGCCTCTGCCCGGCTAGATGATTGGGCGAACTGGATTCCTGCGCGCATTACTGCTGCGCTGTTAGTTCTAGGCGCGTGGGTGTTGAAGATGGATGCCAGAGGTGCAGCGCGAATGGTTGCCCGGGACGCGAGATTGCATCCCAGCCCGAATAGTGGTTTTCCCGAATCGGCAGTAGCTGGAGCGCTCGGCATTCGGCTGGGCGGCCATAATGTGTATCATGGTGTTTCTTCGTTTCGTGCTTATATGGGCGAGGCTGCACGGCCGATGGGGGCTGAAGATATTGTGCAAACGACACGGCTGATGTTCTGGTCGGCTGGAGCCTTTGTAGTGTTTTGTTTCTTGGTGACCTTGGGTGTGTGGCTGGCAGGAGGGGCACTGTTATGGCAATAAAGATAGGACACGAGCAACGAGAGTCAGAACCGGATAAATCACAACAGGATAGATCGCAACACGGTGGCCTGCAGCGTAGCATTGTGCTGATTCGTCATGGAACAACCCGGTGGAATGTGGAAAAAAAATATCTGGGGCATACCGACATCGGTCTGCTGCCTGATGCACAAGAAGAGCTCGCTTCGCTACGTCAGCAGTGCCGCGACCTCACTTGGGACGATGTGTATTGCAGCGATCTGCTTCGCTGCCGACAGACGCTGGCACAGATTGCGCCGCAGGTTGCCGAGCAGACGAAGTTTGATGCGCGCCTGCGCGAGAATGATTTTGGACTGTGGGAAGGCATGACTTACGAGCAACTGAAAAACAACCTTCAGTATCGGAACTGGATTGATCATCCACAGGAGGTTACACCACCTGAAGGTGAAACGTGGCAGGCATTTGCGGGACGGATCGATTCTTTTCTGCAAGATCATATGGGGTCGGAGGGGGAGTTTTCACAAAGAATTTCATGTGGAAATTCATACAGGACACTAATCGTAACACATGGCGGAGTTATCCGTTATATGTTATCCAGGCTCATCGATGGCGTAAAGTTCTGGGATACACATGTAATCCCCGGACAAGCCATTCAGGTTGATATGGAAAAGCAGGGAGAACACTGGCTTGGCAGACGAGTAAATTTTCCACCTGTCGGGTTGTAAGGTGATGCAATATACCCTATAATCACAACAGAAGTGTGACTCCCGTACGGACATATGTTGTGTGATGGCTTATGATGTCTGAGCTGACGTGATTCGTGCGAAGAACACTGCGACTAGTTTGATCTGAGTTAACCATCTATAACGACCAAGGGTCCCGAGTGCAATGCAGTTGCTCATGATGAGCAAGGACAAGCTTCACTATGCGCACAAGGGTAAAATGGGGAAGCTGGTGCAAATCCGGCACGGTCCCGCCACTGTGAAACAGGAGCAATCCTGTAAGTCAGATTACCAGCCCTGGACGTACAAGCCGATGTTCCTTCGAGGAAAGGACAACGTTTCGGGCTATTTCTATGTGCATGAACAGCTATCTTGCTGCACATGTACAGATGGCCATATGCGAGACGTCATCCCTGATCCTTGTTTAAGGATGAGGGATTTTTCTTGTTGTACACGATGTGATGGAGTCATCTTATACACGTATAACGGAGAGTGGCATCGTGTATATAACAAAAGCAACAACAATAGTACAGATAGAGAAGGGGAGAATGAATCAATGATGAAGAACTGGAAATCACTGGCATCCTTGCTGAGCGCAGCGATGCTTGCACTCGCGCTGGCTGGATGCGGTAATGCCGCAACAAAAGAAGGAGCGGGTAGCTCAAAGCAACCTGCACAGGAGCAGTCTCAGGAACAGACGCAAACGGATCTCAAAACCCAATATCCACTGACGATTACGGATGCAACGGGTGAGTCTTTCACTTTTGAAAAGGCACCAACCAAAATTGTCTCGGTATCTCCGGCTGAAACGGAGTCTTTGTTTGCTCTCGGACTGGACAAAGAGATCGTAGGTGTGTCTGATTATGACGATTATCCGGAAGCGGCAAAAACAAAAGCGAAAATGGGCGGTATTACCAAGCCGAATGAAGAATCCATTATCGCAGCAAATGCGGATATTGTATTCACAGGTATTTCAATGAGCGAGGATGCGGTGAAAAAGTTACGAGATCTGGGCATTACTATTTTCAAAACGGATCCTAAATCCATCGACGATGTCATGAAAAATATCGAAACATTTGGTAAAATTACTGATCATCAGGAGCAGGCACAAAAGCTGGTTACACAGATGAAGCAGGATGTAACAGATGTAACTGAAGCAGTGAAAACCGTAAAACCAGAGGACAAGAAAAAAGTATACATCGAGTTCTCCCCAGGCTGGACGGTAGGTAAAGGTGAGTTCATGGATGAACTGATCAATGTAGCCGGGGGTACCAATATTGCTGCTGACAAAGAAGGCTGGTATGAAATTAACGAAGAAAATGTCATTGCCTCCAACCCGGATGTTATTCTGTACGCAAACGATGTTGTAGACGAGAATTCCAAAACGCTGGATCAGATCATCAAGTCGCGTAGCGGCTGGGATCAAATTACAGCGGTGAAAAACAATGCTGTGATTGGATTGGATGCCAACTTATTGAGCCGTCCAGGACCACGTGTAACCCAAGGGTTGAAAGAAGTAGCCAAAGCGATCTATCCTGTCCTGTTCAAATGAGCAGAAAACTGATCCTGCTCGGAACGATGGGCATGGCGCTGCTGGTGCTTACCGTGCTCATCTGCACGGGCATTGGTTCAGTAGCGCTGCCGATCCGGGACATCGCAGGCATTCTCATTCACAAAATGCCATGGGTGGGTGAGTGGATCACACCCGACTGGAGCAAGGCGGCCGAACAGATTATCTGGAAAGTGCGCTTCCCGCGTGTCTTGTTGGCCGTGCTTGTCGGTGCTTCGCTAGCGATTGCAGGTGCAGGTTTTCAAGGTGTGCTGCGCAATCCGCTCGCTGATCCATTTACACTGGGGGTCTCCTCAGGAGCTTCGGTGGGAGCGGCATTCCTGATTTTCTTTGGACTGCAGTATGCGCTGATTGGCATATGGACGCTGCCGCTGGTTGCTTTTTTGACCGGGATCGTTACGTTATGGTTTGTATTGTCGCTGGCTCGTGAAGGGCGTAAAATACCAACGCATAGCCTGATTCTGGCAGGTGTGGTCATGCAAAGTTTCCTGGGTGCAGTTGTTTCCTTTCTGTCAACGATGTCCAAGCAGACGATTAATGAAATTATATACTGGACGATGGGAAGTCTGGCACTACGCGGGTGGTCGTATACGGCCATCCTTTTCCCGTATTTCCTGCTTGGACTAATCTTTCTGTGGAGTAGAGCGCGTTCACTAAATGTTCTGGCACTGGGTGAACGTCAGGCAGCACATATCGGTGTGGGTGTGGACAGACTCAAGCTATCCGTGCTTGCTGTGGGTACACTGCTCACCGCAGGGGCTGTCTCCGTTTCGGGTGTCATCGGTTTTGTTGGCCTAGTTATTCCGCATATTTTACGGTTACTTGTAGGGCCGGACTACCGACTATTGTTGCCTCTGTCTGCAATAGGTGGAGCGATTTTTATGGTATGGGCAGACACGATTGCCCGCTCCTTGCTCGCACCAACGGAAATTCCGCTGGGTGTCGTGACCGCTTTTGTCGGCGCTCCGTTTTTCGCCTACTTGCTCCACCGAAACAAAAAGCTGCAGAGGGGGATGATGCCGTGAGTGGTGCAACAGTGCTGGTATCTGTTACTGAAGCTGGCAAAACCTATGGTGATCATCGCGCCTTACAGTCTATCGACTGGCAAGTTAACGAAGGAGACTGGTGGGGTGTCGTCGGTCCGAATGGAAGTGGTAAGTCGACATTGCTCCAG
The DNA here is from genome assembly GCF_052691815.1 of Paenibacillus sp. TSA_86.1. Taxonomy (NCBI): domain Bacteria; kingdom Bacillati; phylum Bacillota; class Bacilli; order Caryophanales; family Paenibacillaceae; genus Paenibacillus; species Paenibacillus sp. TSA_86.1. The sequence goes on from NZ_JBQZGE010000001.1 coordinate 496,388, forward strand.
CTTATAGCAGGAACGGAATCATTAAGTGAAGGTCAGATCAGCATCGAGGGTCGTGATATCGGATCATACAGCCGTAAGGATCTGTCACGGATGATCGCGGTTTTGCAGCAAGATGGTTTGCCTGCGATCTCCTATCCTGTCCGAGATGTTGTCGAAATGGGACGATACCCCTACCAGAACTGGTTGGGCCGGGAATCGGCGGATGGAGCCCTTGTGGTCGACAGAGTGCTTGATGAGTTGGGACTCATGGAACTGGCAGACCGGCCGCTCGATTCCCTGAGTGGTGGACAACGGCAGCGTGTAGCTCTCGCCAAGGTGATGGCACAGGAGCCGCGTCTGTTACTGCTGGATGAACCAACGACATTTCTTGATATCAAATATCAATTGCAATTTATGGAGTTACTGGCTGCATGGCAGCAGAAGAGCAAGATTACGATTGTAGCGGTGCTGCATGATCTCAATCTGGCTGCATTGTTTTGCGATCATATTTTGGCTTTGCGAGAAGGCTGTGTAGCAGGCAAGGGTACACCTCACAGCTTAATGACGGAAGAGCAGATTCATGAGGTTTTTCGTGTTACACCTGCGATGGTGCCCCATCCGGATCATGCCGTTCCTCAACTGCTGCTGCGGCGGGACAAGTATTGAATGAAGCGGGAGAACCCCCTATTTTGACGAAGGAAGTGCGAGTGGTATGAAGAATGAACAGGTGTTGGGACAATTATTGAACAAGATTACGGCTCCTGACCAAAATATTGCTGCGGCAACGTCTGCCCATGTGGATATACTGACGAAGCCACCCGGCAGTCTCGGTAAATTGGAAGACCTGGTGATTCGACTGGCAGGCATGACAGGCAACGCACGTCCACGCTTTGATCGCAGAGCTGTTATCGTAATGGCTGCGGATCATGGCGTGGTGGCAGAAGGGATAAGCGCTTTTCCAGCCGAGGTTACACCTCAGATGGTCATGAATTTTCTGGCTGGAGGTGCAGCAGTCAATGTACTTGCTCGTCATGCCAGAGCAGAAGTGATCTGTGTTGATATCGGCGTGAATGCTGACCTTGAACATGCAGACCTGCTCTCCCGCAACATTCGCAAAGGTACTGCCAATATGGCCCAAGAAGCGGCGATGACTCGGGATGAGGCGATTCAGGCTATTTTAGTAGGCGTGGACGTGGTTACTGCGGAGGTGGCCAAAGGAACACAATTGTTTGTCACCGGAGAGATGGGGATTGGTAACACCACGGCCAGTGCTGCAGTAATGAGTGCGCTCACCGGAGTTGAACCCACGGCTGCGGTGGGACGAGGAACAGGTTTGGATGATGCAGGGGTGCTTCGCAAGGCTGCTGTCATAAGTCAGGCTCTGAGTGTAAACACCCCAGACCCCGAAGATGCGCTGGATGTGCTATGCAAGGTAGGTGGACTGGAGATTGCCGGACTTACCGGTGTTATTCTTGCAGCCTCGGTCCATCGATGTCCGGTTGTTGTTGATGGCTTCATCTCTACAGCTGCGGCTTTGATCGCGAGACAACTGGCACCGCAAAGTACAGCTTATATGATCGCTTCCCATACTTCACATGAGAATGGCCATGCGGCTCTGTTGCGTGAACTTGATATGAAACCGATGTTGGATCTGGACATGCGTCTGGGCGAGGGAACAGGCGGAGTGCTCAGTCTGCATCTGATTGATGCGGCGTGTTTGCTTTTGAATGAGATGGCAACCTTTGCAAGTGCGGGTGTGTCCCGATGAGTGTATTAGTTACCGGCGGGGCGCGTAGCGGTAAAAGTTCATTTGCCGAGCGACTCTGTATGCAGCGTTCCTCAGAGGCTTGGTATGTCGCAACAGCCCAGGCGTATGATGACGAGATGCGTGAACGCATTGCCATGCACCAGAAGCAGCGCGAAGAATCGGGTTACCTGTGGCGCACGATGGAAGAACCGCTGGCTCTGTCTGCTCTGATCAACCGAATGGGTGAAGGGCATAGCGGGACTTCCGCACCTACAATCCTTGTGGACTGTCTGACGCTCTGGCTAACGAATGTTTTGCTGGCCCATGAGCATGACGAAAGTCATGTGTTACAAGGTCATCTGGATGCGCTGGTTGAAGCGATTCGATCCTATCCCGGTTTACTTGTGCTGGTTACCAATGAAGTAGGGGACGGCATTGTACCGGAGTATAAGCTTGGCCGCGTTTACCGTGATCTGGCAGGCGTGCTCAATCAGCGGATTGCAGCGATTTGCCGTGAAGTGTTTCTTGTGACAGTGGGCATTGCGATTGAATTAAAAAGTAAGGAGTATCACTTATGAAGGATGGCTCAGCGGGCTCAGCCGTGCCGCAGCGGAAACACGCGGCAGCAGCGGCCTTTCAGTTTCTGTCCCGATTCCCTGTGAAAATGCAGCTCGATTTTGTGCCGCGATTGCTGCGCGAAAGTGTGGTGTATTATCCCCTTGTCGGCGCTGCAATCGGTCTATTCGTCTGGCTTGTCGGTGCCCTGAGCGGTGCCCTGCTTCCGGCTTTTCCCGCAGCGGTTCTGACCTTGACCGTATGGGTCTGGCTTACCGGGGGATTACATCTCGATGGGTGGATGGATACAGCGGATGGCCTGCTCAGTCACCGTAACCGTGAGCGAATGCTGGAGATCATGAAGGACAGCCGCGTGGGAGCCATGGGTGTCATTGCCTGTGTGCTGTTGTTAATGATGAAGGCGTCACTGATCGCGGACTTCGTTGCTCGCGGCAACTGGGTATACGGTGCGCTGCTGGTTCTGCCCATGATCTGGAGCCGATGGTTTATGGTCTATGCCATGTCAGCTTGGCCTAATGCGCGCGGGGAGGATGGCCTTGCCGTTTTATTCAAAGGTCTGGGAGAGCGGAAGGAAGTTCAGCGGGCACGCAGCGCTGCCATCGGACTGACGTTGATCGCAGGAGTTGTGACCATTGCTGCCGTGTGGCTGTTTAAGCCCGATATGGTAATTGCCGATGCCATAGTCAGCGGGTTTGGATCACTCCCGTGGTGGCTGTATCCTGTAACGGCAGTTATTATACTGCCTGCGGCTTGTTATTTAATCGGGCGATTCGTCGCTACACGGATCAGTGCACGGCTCGGAGGTCTCACTGGAGATACATATGGTGCCATGAATGAGCTATTGGAAGTGGCTTTGTTGATCGTGTTAAGCGTGCTTCAAGGGCTGTTTTGGTTGTAGATGTATGCTGTTGGGGATTTTTGTATGATAGTTTCGTTACACAGTAAGTTCATCTTACGGAAGACTGGGGTGATGAAGCGTGGAAGATCAGGTCAAACAACCAGCGGCTGTACTCATGCTGCAAGGAACGGCTTCCGACGTAGGTAAAAGTGTCATTACAACAGCACTGTGCCGGATTTTCAAGCAAGATGGCTTCAAACCCGCCCCGTTCAAGTCACAGAATATGGCGCTGAATTCTTATGTCACGGAAGACGGCAAGGAGATTGGGCGGGCGCAGGGTGCGCAGGCCGAAGCCTGCGGCATTGAAGCAACGACCGATATGAATCCGATTCTAATCAAACCCGTGCGAGATATGCATTCACAGATTGTGGTGCATGGTGTACCTTTTGCCCAGATGAGTGCTTCGGATTATCGTCAGCATTTCTTACCTGAAGCGAAACAGACTGTAATGGACGCATTAAATCGGCTGCGCGACACTTACGACATCGTATTGATGGAGGGTGCAGGCAGTCCGGCTGAGATTAATCTGAAAGATCGGGATATTGTGAACATGAATCTGGCGGGCTGGGCTGATGCACCGGTGATTCTGATCTCGGACATTGACCGCGGCGGTGTATTTGCCTCGATTGTTGGTACGCTGGAACTGCTGGAGCCGCATGAAGTAGCACGTGTAAAAGGGTTCATTATCAACAAGTTCAGAGGCGATCTCTCTCTGCTGCAGCCTGGACTGGACTGGCTTGAAGAACGGACAGGCATCCCTGTCCTGGGCGTGCTGCCATACATAAGAGATATTCAGATTGAAGCAGAAGATTCGGTGGTGCTGGATTCCCTGCGATATGGAAAAAAGGAACATACAGAACTGGATATCGCCGTAATCCGTTATCCACGCATTGCTAACTTCACGGACTTTGATACGTTGTCCCGTGAACCGGACGTGAATGTGCGTTACGTGACTTCACCGGAGGAGCTGGGTAACCCGGATGCCATTATTTTACCCGGCACAAAGGATACGATCGGTGATCTGTTATTTCTCCGGGAGTCTGGATTGGAACAAGCGATTAATCATCAGATCAGACTTGAGCATGTGCAGCTTGTAGGCATATGTGGTGGGTATCAGATGTTGGGACAACACTTGCTTGATCCATATGCAGTTGAAGCACATCAGGCCCAAGAAGCCTTAGGGCTTGGCAGACTGCCGTTGTCGACAACGTTTCTCCAGCATAAACAGACCGTCAGAGCTTCGGGAAGCGTACAGCCTGCACATCCCATCCGGCTGCATGGCGGAAAAGACGCTAAACCTTTCACAGTACCTGTTAACGGTTATGAAATTCATATGGGTGTAACGGAATGTCATGAACCTGAACAGGTAACCGCCTTGTTTGAAATCGCTCATGCTGGTGGATCAGCCTTCCTGGAAGGCTGGGGCACGACAGACGGTAAAGTGTGGGGGACGTATCTGCATGGTCTGTTTGAGAGCGACCCATTCCGGCGTTCCTGGCTGAACGGTCTGCGGGAGTCAAAAGGATTAATATCGCTGGAGGAAACCTACAATGCACAGGAGGGCAAGGAAATGGAATTTGATCGGGTAGCTGCGTCACTCCGCTCGTCACTGGATATGAAGCGAGTGTATGAGATCACAGGTGTGAGACAGCCTGAATAATGGATTCGCGGACTTTATACGATCATGATTGAAGTAGATTATCTGGAAAGTTAGGCTGAATGAGTCATAGGCACAAAACACCCCCATGATGGGCAACTCGTTCATTCTGAACGAAATTGCTATTATGGGGGTGTTTGTTTATTCGAGGAATCACACTGTTTAGTTTAGCTCATGCAGGGTTAAAGATATTTGTTCGTTATGGATGATGCGTAATCGTTTAGTCGATCTTAAATTTCTTCATAGCGGTTTGTAGTTCAACGGCTTGTTCATGCAGATGACGCACCGTGTTAGAATGAGAGTCCATCTCACCCAGTTGCATGTCTGCGGTAGCTGCAATCTGCTCCATGTTCTCACGGGACTTGGATGTAATCTGTGCTGTTTCTTCCACCGAAGCACTGACTTCTTCTGCGCCTGCAGAAACCTGTTGTGTGGAGGAAGAGACGGTTTGAATCGTGAGATTCACATTCTGGATCAATTCATTCAGCTGTTTGAAGGCTGAGCCAGCCTGCTGTACGACGACTGTGCCTGAACCGATCTCTTCCGTTACCCGGTTCATCGCACTCACGGAGCGTTCCGCATCTTCACGGATTGTACCGAGATAATCTGAGATTTCTTCGGTCGCCGTCTTGGATTGTTCCGCCAGTTTACGGACTTCTCCAGCGACAACGGCGAATCCACGTCCGTGTTCACCAGCACGGGCAGCTTCAATGGAAGCGTTAAGGGATAGCATATTAATCTGTCTCGTAATTTCAAAAATAGAACCGAGAATCGTACCGATTGCAATGGAGCGTTCATTCATCGTTTCAATGTAACGCAGCGATTCGCTGGCCGTCTGTCCGACACGTTCCATCTGATCCACTGCATTCTGAGCCAGTTGATTACCGTTAAGCGCCTCGCTTGCAGCTTCATTGATCTGTTCGGATACTTCTGCAGCAGAAGTGGCGATATGCATAATTCCCTGCGTGATCTCTTCCATGGCTCTGGCGTTCTCAGATGCACTGGAAGCAATGCTGACGCTGCCCTTACCGGCTTCTTCTGCAGCCTGGCTAGAGTTCTGTACCATACCGGACATCGATTGGACACGCTCAAGCAAGTCATTCGAACCCACAACCACTTCATTGGAGGTAGAGAGGGCGCGGCTGATCATTTCTTTGAGATTATGTGTCATCGTCTGGAAGCTGAAGGCCAGTTGGGCGATTTCATCCCTGCCCTTAAACTGAAGCTCAGCCGTCAGATCACCTTGGGAGATTCGTTTGCTATGTTCTACGAGTGCAATGATCGGTTTGGTTACTCTTTTGATCATATTAGTAGAAATGAGCCAGCCAAGGACAAACACCAATGCGGTAATACCCAGGCACAACCAGAAAATCTGAGCAATTTTATCCTGGACAAACTTGGCATCCATACTGACGGCCATAAGCATATTGCTTCCGGCAATCGGTATATAAGCGGCTTTATGTATTCCGTAAGAATCAGAGAAAACAGGGCTGATAACCACTTGTTTCTTCTCGCTTGCTTCGATCATTGCAGGTTCTACATCCATGGGGTCCCCGGCTTTAAACTTGGAGTCGATGTTAGCTACAACAATGTTTGCTTTACCATCCTGCACAGCAACGACGTATGCAGCATTCAGGCTGTGTTCCTTGGATTGATCTGCCAGATAGGAACCTACCGTCGTAGCTGCACCTTCAGCGCCTGCTCCGCCGCCTTGGATCTGCAATATCTGGGATGAGGATGTATTTTTGTAAATATCCTGAATGGACGTATTCAAAACCTTGTCGAACTGAGGAAGCACGTAACTTTGAATAATATTCATCGATACTGCATAAAAACTGATACTGAACAACAGGGAAGCAACCAGCAACACAAGGAATAGCGTCCCCCTGATTTTGCCGGCAACGGTTCGTTTGCGAAACATAGAATCATCCTTTCACGTCATCTTGAAAAACATTGTCCCTTATTCAGTTATCTTATGGCCTTCTTACTAACGAATAAAGACCTATTTTTCGTATTTGTATAACCTTGGAATAAGCGGATATACCTATTTTACAAAATTAACCGAAGGTTGAATAGAAGGATTTTCATAAAACTGCATAAAAATTTTCATGATTTATGAATCCATAACATGTTTATTACATAATATCAATTAATACCTACCAGAATAGTTTGATATGTGTTATATTGTTCATTGTCTCACTTGGAGGCATCATTTAAATAGAAAAAAATCGGTTTACCCGGTTATACATGTCTGAGGAGGAACTAAGTAATGAGTACATTTCAAATCATTGTGAATGTAGTGGTCATGCTGGCGCTGCTGGGTGTCCTCTACTGGATGCAGAAGAAACACATTTCGTTTACAAAGCGCGTATTCGCGGGTCTCGGTATGGGGGTCGTGTATGGTGTCATACTGCAACTGATCTACACATCGGGTTCCGATGTCATTGTAAAATCAGTCGATTGGTTCAATCTGGTCGGTTCGGGATATGTTCGTTTGTTACAAATGGTCGTGATTCCACTCATCATGGTGTCGATTATCTCGGCAATCATGAACCTGAAGGGCAAACAAAACCTTGGTAAAATGAGTTTTTCGATTATTGCGATTCTGTTGATCACCACGGCCATTGCTGCAGGAGTCAGTATTGTTACAAGTCTCGGTTTCAACTTGACTTCCATTGAGATTCAAGGAGGAGATCGGGAGAACGCGCAGATTCAGAAAGTGGAAGAGCGTCTGGCTGATGTGAAAGATCAGACGATTCCACAGCAGGTGCTGGAGTTTATTCCTTCCAATCCATTTGCGGATATGACAGGTGAACGCCGTACATCTACGCTCGCTGTTGTTATCTTCTCAGCCTTTATCGGAGTGGCTGTTCTAGGACTGGATCGTAAAAAACCGCAGCAGGCGGAAACATTCCGCGGTATGGTGAATGCCGTCTATGCGGTTGTGATGCGAATTGTGACGCTGGTGCTGAGGCTTACGCCTTACGGAATTCTCGCACTTATTACGAAGGTCACAGCAACAACCAATGCGGAAGAGATCTTGAAGCTCATTAAATTCGTGATTGCGTCTTACGTGGCACTTGCGGTCATGTTTGTCATTCACCTGATTATCATCACGCTGTCAGGTTTCAACCCGGTTACGTACTTGAAAAAGGTACTGCCAACACTGGTATTTGCTTTTACATCCCGTTCAAGCGCAGCAGCCATTCCGCTGAATGTGGAGACACAGACGAAGAAGCTGGGGGTATCGGACGGGATTGCGAACTTGGCTGCAAGCTTTGGTGCGACCATTGGGCAAAACGGCTGCGCCGGGATCTATCCGGCCATGCTGGCGGTGATGGTTGCTCCGACGGTGGGGATCGATCCGCTGAGCTGGGACTTCATCGTAACGTTGATCCTCGTGGTCATGATCAGTTCGTTTGGTGTGGCTGGCGTCGGCGGCGGGGCAACCTTCGCTTCCCTGATCGTGCTGTCCACAATGAACCTGCCGGTGGCTTTGGTTGGATTGCTCATCTCTGTTGAGCCGCTGATCGACATGGGTCGTACAGCGCTTAACGTGAATGGTTCCATGACATCCGGACTGCTGACTAGCAAAATTTTGAAAGAAAACGATCGGGATACGTTTAACGATCAGAGTCGTCAACTCGATTCTCCGGCTCACGCGTAAGCCGGGCTTGCGCCGCACAGCTTGTGTATTAGGTGATGCAGAGTGCGCAGAGCGATCTGCAATAGAAGTTGATGCAAGGCCGTCCTTCGGAGACATTCCGAAGGGCGGCTTTTGCGTTTCGAGATTACACGAGAACGTGCAGGATAGGCACGGGTGGTGGAAGTCTTTTTTCAATAGAGAAGGGGGATCGGGGGGATGGCGGGTATAGAGCGTGTGAGGATATATGTGTTGGGTTAACGGTGTTATGCAACGCTGGAGGGATTTAGTGCTGTTCAATGGGGCGTAAATATGATAGAGTTATTCATGTTTTGGCGCTGCGCCAAACCGCGGTTCGTAACCATCCCGCGTAATCAAAACTAGGAAGGCAGTGTGTGAGTTCATGTTTAATTTGGTTTGGGGAGCGGTATTCGTTCTCGTGACGTATGGATTTTTTCTTTTGTGTTATCGCTTGTTTGGCAAAAAAGGCTTGTATGCCTGGATTGGTGTAGCAACAGTGATTGCCAATATTCAGGTGACCAAAACGATAGATATTATGGGGATCGTGCTGACGCTGGGGAACACGATGTATGTGAGCATGTATCTGACCAGTGACCTTCTCAATGAGAAGTATGGGGCGGAAGAGGCGCGGAAAGCGGTGTGGTTTGGATTTTTCACGCTGATTATGACCACCGTTCTGATGCAGATGGTGTTGTTCTTTAATGCGGCACCGACGGATTTTGCACAGGAATCGATGGAGAAATTGTTTGGCCTGCTGCCACGTCTGGCGCTCGGTAGTCTGTCGGCGTATTTTATCAGTCAGTTTCTGGATGTCCGGTTGTTCAGTTGGCTACGTAAAATAGCACCAGGACGTAATCAGCTATGGATCCGCACCAATGGCAGCTCCATTATCAGTTCTTTTGTGGATACACTGGTTTTCTGTACGGTTGCTTTTGTGTTTATCTATCCATGGGATATTTGGCTGGAAATTTTCCTGACGACATATCTGATCAAGTTTTTGCTGACTGCGGTCGGAACGCCATTTCTGTATGCCGCACGTAACTTTAAGTTTAATGATGAGGCGTAATGGCTAAATACGATTAATCAAGGATTAATCTTTAACATCCCCCTGCGTAGCCAGTTGCAATTTGGACTCCGCAGGGGGATAATTTATAGAGAGAACGTTCCTCGGATAGAAGGAACAATCTTTTAAGTTTTTATAAGATATTTTATAAGAAAGCTAGAGCTTATATTATGAATGATTCGTTCGCATGGGCGGTGTATCCTAAGCCAGGCGATTACATAAAACGAGGGGGACTGAGCATGTATTCCACACTGCGCTATAAACTGGAGAGCAATGGCACAACCTATGAGAATGAGAGTCTTAATGCCTCGGTATTTGTGGATTTGATCACTGATCTGGAATTGCATGATTTTGTAGTTCTGCAACCGTCAGATCTGGTAGAGGGAAGTATGTATTTGCAGGCAGCTTCGCTTGAGGAACCGGGGCACATGGTGGTAGAGACCCGTTTGCAGGAAGGGGAGGACGGATTTCGGCATTACAGCTACACGACGGCAGATACAACGAAGGTGATTCAGTGGTTTTTGGATTACTGGGGGAAGCAGGAGCTTCCAAAGCTGGACGATTGGCAGGATATAACTCATGAAATGCACTAACGGATAGTGAGCTTGAGCAATGATGTAGTACGGATTGCATATATTTCACGGCAGCCGTCCGATCTACAAGGTCAAGATTACACCAGATGTGCTTGAGTAACGTTTGATATGTGAAACGATCCATAAAAAATCCAGCAAACCATGAAAATATGGCTTGCTGGATTTTTTGGCGTTCCTTGTTGTTATGTTCGTGTATGTTCTGCGATATTCCGAAATATAGCTCAGTCCGTCAGGATTTGCAGTTCTTTGGAATACGTAGTAAGCACCTCTATACCTGTCTCGGTGACAAGTACATCGTCCTCGATCCGCACACCGCCTGCTGCGGTGTAAATACCCGGTTCAATGGTAAATACGGTTCCGGCCTGAAGCAAATCCATGTTCTCTCCATGCAGGGAAGGATACTCGTGCACATCAATACCGAGTCCATGCCCGACACGGTGCATAAAACGCTCGCCGTATCCGGCATCAATCGTCACCTGACGAGCTGCACGGTCAACAGATGCGCAGGTAATACCCGGCTTAACTACCTGAATAGCGGCTTGGTTGGCAGCGAGCACTGTATTATAAATAGTTCGCAGTTCCGTCGAAATGTCTCCGAATGCAAAAGTACGCGTAATGTCTGACGCATATCCACCAGCGTACACACCCATATCAAACATAAGCAGGTCTCCATGTTGCAGTTTGCGATCCCCAGGTGTACCATGCGGCAGTCCGGTTTTAGGCCCGGTAAGGACCATGGTATCAAAAGAAGGGCCGTCCGCACCGAGTTTCTTCATCTGATATTCCATCTCGGCGACCAGCTCAATTTCGGTAACACCTGCACGTACATGTGTAAGACCTTGGCGCAGCGTTTCTTCAATTAAATAGATCGCATGGCGAATGCGAGCGACTTCATCCGGCGTTTTGTTCACACGCAGCGCGCGCAGCAATGAACCAACATCTTCAAAATTTGCACCGCCGAGTGCGGAGCTTAACTGCTCATAACGAGAGACGGTGACGTATTCTTTTTCCAAACCTACACGGCTCAGACGTCCCTGATATCGATCAAACAACGCATAGGGATTATCCGTGTCCGAATGTGTAGCAATGTTGGATACCGAAGAAGCGGCAGCCGCAGCATCGGCGTCCAGAGCAGGTACGATCAATAAAGGGTCTTCACCGCGTGCCAGCATCAGGCCCATAAAACGTTCATGCGGATTGCTTGCGTACCCGGTCAGATAATAAATATGTTTGGGATCGGTAATTAACATAGCGTCGAGCCCTTGCCCGGACAGGTCGGCTTCCAGCCTTGATAAAGGAGTTTGATTCATGATAGATATGTCCACCTTTCCTATGTACGCTCTTTTAAATACATCGCGTTTTTCTTAACACTTTAGCGTCTCTTCCCTCTATTATAGAAGAAGTTGAAAAAATTCTAAACCGGCAGTGGCTTATGAGCCAGAGAATACATGTTTTTACCGTTTAGGTGAAGAGTGGCAAGGGTAATACAGGGCGAAACCGCTTTACAGATCGTGTGTCAGGTGGAGTAAGAGATATAGATATACAGTTATACTAGATAAATAAAGAATTGGAACAAAGACATAAACTCCCCCATAAGACGCGTCACGACTTCGGGCCATATACGATATGTTGGAAGAAAGGAATCCTTTTTTATACCTAATGAAATTAAACCGAAAGGGGATTTTGATTCATTATGAACAATCGATTAACTATGCCGCTGTATGCCACTTTGCTTAGCATGGCTCTGTTAACCACATCGTGCGGACCCGACAATCCGATTCCAGATTCGCAACAGTTGTCTCAAGGAGAGGGATCTGGTCAAGGTCAGACGGCAACTGAAGGCAATAATGAAAAGGATACTGGAGAGATCGAGGATCAGGGGAGTGCAGTAGTGCCATATCAGGCTTCTGTAATGGTGAAGGGACTGAATGCACCTTGGGAGATCGTGGCGGTTGCAGATGGACGGATGTTTGTGACGGAGCGGCCGGGGGTGATTCGAGTCATTACGGATGGAAAGCTGGAGACCGAGCCGCTGATTGAATTCAAAGCACCTTTTAATGAAGAAGGAGAAGGCGGGTTGCTTGGGCTGGAGGCAGATCCGGACTTTGAGAGTAACGGTTATTTGTATGTGTACCACTCGTATCTGGACGGGCAGGATATTGCCAATCGCGTGCTGCGCTTGAAAGTGACGGATGGAAAAGCGGTGATCGACAAAGAGCTGCTGACGGGTATTCCAGGCGGGGTCAACCATAACGGCGGACGAATCAAAATCGGCCCGGATCAGCTGCTATATATCACTACAGGCGAGCGTTATGAACCGGAACTGGCACAGAACCAGGATAGCCTTGGTGGAAAAATACTGCGTATAGGTCTCGATGGATCGGTCCCTTCAGATAACCCTTGGCCGAATTCCCTTGTATACACTATGGGACATCGAAACGCTCAAGGGCTGGCATGGAACCCGGATAACGGGTATCTCTATGCGACCGAGCACGGTCAGCGTAACCATGACGAGATTAACCGGATTGTTGCCGGGGAGAACTATGGCTGGCCCGAAGTAGAAGGCGACGACGATGATAACGGAACCTATCAGGCTCCGCTGGCACATAGCGGGAATGATACCTGGGCGCCTTCGGGTGTAGCTTTCATCACGGAAGGCCCGTGGGCGGGTTCATTGGTAGCGGCGAATCTGAGAGGCGAGCAGCTGCTACGAGTTGTATTGTCCGAAGACGGTACGAAGGTCGAGCAGGTGATACCCTTTTTCGAAGAGGAGTGGGGACGTATACGTAATGTTAGCGCCGGTGAAGACGGTAAACTGTACGTGCTGACCAACAATCGCGATGGCCGAGGCTCGCCGCGTGACGGGGATGACAAGCTGATTGTGCTTACCCCGGAAAGGTAGCCGGTTATTTTAGGCTGGGTGAGTGGCTGGCTGGATGGATGGAGAAAGTGAGAGGGTGAGGGAGAGTGGAAGTAACAGGGGAATGGAGAAGACGTGGCTAATTTGGAGTTAGGATGTTAAAGAGTCACAAGAGTCCAAAGGTCACAAAGGTCACAAAAGTCACAGGACAGAGAGTAGGTGGCTGGATTGAAGTGATAGGATTTGGCGTAACGTTGGTTAACTGGCTCCACTTTTTATTCTAACGATCACAGGAGAGCTTATTTTGAGGTTTTTGGATGTTTGAAAAATCTAACGATCCTCAGAAACGCTATTTCATCGAAAATGCACATAATGGAGCGGAAACATCAGTAATTCGAGTAAATAAGGTCTCTGGTGATCGTTAGAAAATAAAAGGTGGCGAACCAGGCCAAATAAGGCTTCTGGTGATCGTTAGAATTCAGGCGAACTGAATGGAAGGCGCATGAAGGTACATGAAGGCATATGAGGGAACATGAAAGCGCATACGTAGCATCGGGTAAGGGAGGGCTGCCCTCGCTCGATATGAATCTGTCAGAACTGGCTATGTCCATACGTTGAATTCAGAAAAAGCTGTCCATGCCAGTATTAAGGCGCAGGACAGCTTTTAATTACAGGAAACGCAGCGATAAAGGAAAGTACGCGTCACGCCATAAATTTTGTGTAAACCTGTAAGGTGTGAAGACGCAATAGTGTAACGCTTAAGTTCCAACTTGCGCATTCAACGTGTGCAGTCACGGATTATAACCTAAAGCTCCACTACACATTGCATTGCACTGCACAGTACTACACTACACTACACTATGCTGTACTGTTCTGTATTCGGGGATGATTTCGCTAAAACAGGCTGTAGAGCTCCTGTTGATGTAACGCTACAGCTCCACTGTGGCATACCCTTGAACTGTAACCTTAAGCCTAAGCATCGTCTCACGCAACTAAACGCTTAAGCTAAACTGTGCCGCATACCCGCAGATGTTCAAAACACTTAGGCTTCCGGCTGCTCGCTAAGCTCCGCAATGCGTTTTTCAGGCTCTTGGATAAACGCTCCGCCATGGTAGCAGAGTACTTTGTCCACGTTCAGACTTGTCAGTTTTTTCAGACTGCGCAGTGCTTCCGGCATGTCCGGTGTAGCTGGAGGCGCTGGGCCGACGAGTTCATCGTCTACGACGCGCAGTTCATCGGCAGCAAGCAGGAACCGCTGCTCACCCAAATAGAGACACAGGTGACCTGGTGTATGTCCTGGTGTATGGATGACCTGTATTCCGCCTTGGAGCGGGAGAATGTCACCGTCCGCGAGTGTTCTGTCGATGTTAATCTCAGGCAGCTGCATCAGAAGCTGATCCGCCAAAGCCAGCACAGGGGCAGACAGCATAGCACGGCGCTCCGGTGTGAATTTGATCAGAGGTTTTGCACCCGTCAGATACGGGATTTCATCCGCATGAGCCCATACCTCAAGCCCTTGAACAGCATCCAGCAGAGCGCCCAGATTGCCAATGTGGTCAATATCCTGATGGGTAATAATGACACGTTTGATGTCAGAAAGAGGTACGTTTAAGTCTTCGAGTGCAGCTTGTAACTCGGCAAATTGGCCGATCATGCCCGTGTCTATCAGCGTGTACCCGTCTTCGTCATGAAGCAGCACCGGATGAATCGGGCTATTACCCGAAGGTGTTGGAATGTTAAGTGTCAGCACCGTGATGGATGGTATAGTTTGGCTCATAAAATTTCCGGAAGTGAATCCGGAACACCTCCTTTTAAGGCTTGTATTTTCAGAAAGGGACTGTAAATCTGCGTATACATCTGTTCATTTACCCATTCTGCATCATGCAACGCGCAAGTAATTACGTACTCTTTATTCTGAATCTGAATGTTCATAGTTCAGATGTTTTCTATATTTTTTCACCGCATGTAAAATCGTTTCAAACGTCTCTTCCTCATTGCTTCCGTCCTTAACGATGGCTACAAACGAGAAGTTTTCGTGAACCAAACGGTTCCTTGTCTGGAACGCCTGATGAAGCGCTATGCCGCATGGTTCTTTGCCGGCTTTCAAAGCAATATGCTGCTTGCCTAGTTCAGCCTCCAGCATTTCCATGTTGGAACGTGCCCGGTAGGCAGGAGTTTTCATCAGCTGAGTCGAATTAAACTTTTTTTGATACGTACGTTTGTAGAGTTGTAATAACATCTGTTCCATGATGGAGCATAACTCGATGGTTAGCGAAGCGTATCTCCGGTTTTTGCGTTTGCGGGCAAACTCGCTTGATTGTTCGTCATCCAGCCATTCGTATTCTTCATATATGGAGGAATCGTCATGGTTCAGAATATCGTGATATTCCTGTTCGAGCCGTTTAATCTCAAGCTTGGCAAGTTTCTTGACGTGTTTGAAATCCTCTTGGGTTAGCATACGACTTGTCCTCCCATGGGTACCGAGATGTGAATGGAACATGATCTAATCCTGATGTATAGGTGATCGCTTCATTATCTCATATTCTGGAACATAATGCTTCAGCGCTTGGTCAAAATAATTCAAGGAACCTCCGGTTCAGAAGGGAAGGACAACATGTCCATTCAGACAGCAATCGTTACAGGAGCCAACTCCGGTATGGGGCTGACAACGACCATTGAACTTGCAAAACAAGGATATCACGTCATTATGGCCTGCCGCAGTGAGAAAAGAGGGCAAGAGGCGCTTCAACAAGCTTTGCAACAGTCCGGTTCTTCCGAGATCGAGCTGATGCTGTGTGACCTCGGGTCGCTGGATAGCATACGTCAGTTTGCACGCCATTATCGTGAGCGCTTCGATCACCTGGACGCACTGGTGAATAATGCGGGCGTAGTGATGGTGAAACGTAAAGAAACGTCAGACGGTTTTGAGCAAAGCATCGGCATTAATCACCTTGGACACTTCCTGCTCACGCTGCTTCTGATTGAACCATTGAAAGCTGCCAAGCAAGGACGAATTGTGAATGTATCTTCAGGTGCATACAAGGTTGGAAAAATTCATTTTGATGATCCCCATCTAACAAAAGGTTATAATCCGATCAAAAGTTATGCCCAGTCTAAACTGGCAAACGTATTTTTTACCCGTGCCCTTGCCCGTAAGCTCGCCGGGACTTCGGTTACCGCAAACTGTTTACATCCAGGTGCGGTAGGAACCAGCATCGGGGTGGATCGCAACACCGGATTCGGTACCCGCATCATGGCGCTGGCAGCCAAGCTCCCGTTTTTCCTGACACCGGAAGAGGGTGCCCGGACAGCCATTTATCTGGCAACAAGTCCGGACGTCATCGGGTTGACCGGGCGATATTTCTACCAGCAGAAGGAGCAGCGACTGAAAGATCATGCCCTGGATGATGCGGCAGCCGAGCGATTATGGACATGGAGCGAAGAGCAGGTGGGTTTGCAGCCTGACGAAAGGTTTTAACATGTCATAAGTCAGCATCCCTCAACGTTTACTCTTCACCGCCTGCTGAACCATCTCGATAAACGCAGCAACAAGTTGAATGCCTTGATCTCCCTCACCGTACGCACGGACAGAGGCAGACGAGGCATTTTTCTCTTGTTCGCCAAGTACAAGTGAATAAGGAACTTTCTCCATCTGGGCTTCACGGATTTTGTATCCGAGCTTTTCGCTGCGAAGATCTGTTTCCACACGTATACCTGCCGCCCGCAGCTGGCTTTGCACCTGAAGTGCATAGTCCGCGTAATGATCCGATACGGGAATCAGCTTTACCTGTATAGGAGCCAGCCAGAGCGGGAATGCGCCTGCATAATGCTCTGTCAGAATGCCGATAAAGCGGTCAATGGAGCCGTAAATCGCTCTGTGGATGACAACCGGGCGATGTCTCAGGCCATCCTCGCCAATGTAAGTAAGATCGAATTTCTCCGGCATTTGAAAATCAAGCTGGATTGTTCCGCACTGCCAGCTGCGCTTCAGCGCATCAAGGATATGAAAGTCAATCTTCGGCCCATAGAAGGCGCCGTCGCCCTCGTTAACGCGGTACTCCACACCGCGGGCGTCTAACACATTGCGTAGTGCCTGCTCCGCCTGATCCCACAATTCCTCCGAGCCCATAGAATCCTCAGGGCGTGTGGATAGCTCGATTTTATAATCAAACCCAAAAATGTCGTACATCCGTCCGATTAGGGAAATCGCCCGATTAATCTCGTCTTCGATCTGTTCAGGCATCACATAGATATGGGCATCGTCCTGACAGAATGTCCGCACACGCATCATGCCATTCAGGGCACCTGAGAATTCATGCCGATGAACCTGACCGAATTCCATCATGCGAATGGGTAATTCGCGATAGGAATGCAGTGTGTTTTTGAAAATCAGCATATGTCCCGGGCAGTTCATCGGTTTCAAGGCGAATGTAGCATCGTCCACGTCCGCAAAGTACATGTTGTCCTTATAGTGTTCCCAGTGACCTGATTGTTCCCACAGACGGTTGTTCATCATTAGCGGAGTGCGAACTTCCTGGTACCCTTCCTGCAATTGCAGTTCCCGTGAAAATTGCTCCAGCTCTGTACGAACAGTCATGCCTTTAGGCAGATAGAAGGGCATACCGGGTGCTTCTTCAGAGAACATAAATAGCTCCAGCTCTTTGCCAAGCTTACGGTGATCCCGTTTTTTCGCTTCTTCCAGCATGTGAAGGTGTTCTTGCAGCTGTGCTTTGTTCGGAAAAGCAGTGCCATAGATGCGCTGCATCATTTTATTGTCCGAATTACCCCGCCAGTAGGCGCCTGCGACATTCAGCAGTTTAAACGCTTTGATCCGCCCAGTGGATGGAAGATGCGGGCCGCGGCACAAGTCGAAAAACTCACCCTGCTCATAGATTGAAAGTTCAGCATCTTCTGGCAGGTCGCGGATAAGCTCAAGTTTGTATGGATCATCGCTTGCTTCGAATAGTTCCAAGGCTTGCGCCCGGCTAACCACCTTACGGCAGATTGGCCAATTTTCCTGAATGATCTTGTTCATTTCACGCTCAATGGCTGCAAGGTCACCGATGGAAAGGGAGTGCTCCAGATCGACATCATAGTAGAATCCATCTTCAATGACAGGGCCGATGCCCAGCTTCACCTGGTCTGCGCCATACAACCGTTTCAGTGCCTGTGCCAGCACATGGGCTGTGCTATGACGATATCTGTGCACACCTTGCTCGCTGTCCAATGTAACAATGACCAAATCGCAGTCCTGTTCCAGTTTCTCGCTCAGATCAACATTTCGCTCATTCACGATACCGCCGATGGCCTGTTTGCCAAGGCTTGTGCTGATCGAAGAGGCGACTTCGCCGACAGTGATGCCTGCCTTGTAAGTACGAACAGCCCCGCCTTGCAACTGGACTTCAATCTTTTCAATCGAGGATTCCGCTGCCAACGATTCTGCTGCTGCATGCTGCTCTCCCAAGGATGAATGCTCGCTTGCATGCTCCCGTTTTTTCTCTTGACTCATGTGAACCACTCTCCAATATTTTTGATGGAAGCGCAAAAAACACCCGTCCCGGAAAAGGGACGAGTGCGCTTGGCTCGTGGTTCCACCCTAATTTGGTTATGCTGCATTCCGCTCTCGGCCAGCCGCCGCAAACAGGAACCATCATAACCCTCATTGGAATCCGTTATCGGGGATCAGGCGGTGAACTCTACTGACCGTACATGTAGCCATCTTGCGAAATCATCGATTGAAAGAATGTATGGAAGATGATCTGCGCATTGTCGGTACATCGTCGAAGGTTCGAGGTCACGGCTGCAGAGGGGTAACTTCGCTCCGTTCGCTGAAGAAGGTTTCACCAATCCCTTCTCTCTCTGGGCAGCACGCAATCGAAGTCATGTCTCTGGTCATCGCCAAATATGAATGGGTGCAACGAACTGAATCACACAGATGAATTTCAGATAAGTTGATCCCGTAAATTACAAATGTAGTTCAATGTTGGAACAGGTGTTACTTGAGTGTCGATTATAAAGACTGAAAATGGAAAGGTCAAGCGGAATGTTCGAATACAGATTAACTGCTTTCTTTTCCGCTATGCATCCAGATTAATCGAATCGTTGTTCCTTCGCCAGGTGTGGATAACACTTCAATTCGACCTTTCATCGCCTCGATTAAGCCTCTGGTGACCGCCATGCCGAGTCCTGATCCAACATCACTAGTGCCCGTATCCGTACCGCGATAATATCGTTCGAATAGTTTCCACACCGTCTCCGGGCTCATGCCTTGTCCATGATCAGCAAACTCGATGGTGAATTCGCCTTCTTGTTCCCCGGCATGTACACGAACAACTAGAATAGAGCCGGGCGGGTTGTGAAGCAGAGCATTAGCCGTGAGATTATCTACGATTCGTTCAAAAGAAGGAATGTGCACCAGCCCGTAGACAGGCGTGTGAGCAGGTTGGAACAGAATACGTCCTTCGCCATAAGCCGGGTTACGCTCAGCCCGTTGAACGAGATCATGGAGTAGCGCATTTACGTCAGTTCGTGCTACTTCGGGTTGATACCCTCCACTCCGTAGACGATAGGTCATAGCAAGATCGTTCACAAGCCTGTCCATATACATGGATTTGTCCACCATAATTCCTGCGAATTCCCGGACTTCTTCTGTAGACCAGCTATACTTGTCAGCCTCCAGCATATGAGCATATCCCTGGATAGAAGATAGAGGGGTTTTGAGATCATGGGTAATGCCTGCAATCCATTCTTCCCGCAGGGCGTCCGTCTGTTTCCGTTGTTCTTCATCCTGCTTGAGTGTATGGGACAAGGCCTGCATGGAATGAAGTACCTCACCATAGACCTGATATTTCCGCTTCCACTTTCCATTGCGACGCTGGCTCCGGGGAATACCCGAAACCCCCGTAGGCTCCTCGTAATGTCCTTGCTCGAGACGCTGCAACCACTGAAGCATATGTAACATCGGGGAACCGAAGCGATTCGCGTACCACAACGCAAGCAAAACCAGCAGAACAACGATGGACAGAATCAGGACGATCAGAGCAGGTTCAAGAATAAAAGCGTATGGATTCTGCTTCTCAACGACAGTTGAATCAATCCGTACACTTACCATCCAGGTCGTTTCGTTTTGGTTATCGTACCATGTGGCGACCGATATACCTGAACGATTCGGATAACGAACCTGGAGAACGAGATCTTGAATGCTGTACTGAATGGGTACACCCACAGCCGGTTTATTATAAGAGACGATTTCTTTTCCGTAGGCATCCAATATTTGAATATAGGCATCTGCCTTGCGGATGGTCTTCTGTTCAGCAGGTTTCACAGTCAGTTTGCCGTTATCGTACGAAAGCTTTGCACGAATCCCATCCAGTAAGAACTTGGCTGTATTCCGTTCTCCGTACAACAAAGTAAAATACTTTCCGTCCTTCTCCCGGATCAACATGGCGAGCTGATAGGGGAACGGTTTATTGGCCTCCCAGTACGCAATCAATTCTCCGGGTTTGTAGTGGTCTGGTACATCGGACGGGACATGATAATCGTCAATGACATAGCCTTTTTCATCCAGAACCTGAAGCCAGCCATGATTTTTATCCACCTGCTTGAGCAGATCGGGATCGTATCGTATCGTGTTATCGGGCAGGATCTCGGCAGTATTAATGAGCTGATCCAATCCGTTATTGGCAAAGTCATCGACCAGATTCACTTCATTCACTTTCTGCAAAACCCAGAAGGTGGCGAGTGATCCTAGTACAATAATCAGGATCACGGTACCGGTAAGCATGCCGATGAACCGGGTCATTAATTTACGGCGGATGCTCATGTCTGCGACACATTGCCAGGCTGGATCAGTTTGTACCCCAGACCACGCACATTGACGAGAAACGCCGGATTGGAAGGATCGGCTTCAATGCGTTCGCGAATGCGATGGATATGCACCATAACGGTGTTGTCGTCGCTGATGGCTTCAGAGCCCCAGACCCGTTCATACAGTTCCGATTTGGTGAAGATTCGGTTCGGATTTTTGCAGAAAAAGAGCAGTAACTGGAACACGAGTGCCGGACAGGTTACAGCCTGTCCCTCAACCCGCAGCTCTCCTGCCAGTTCAAGCACCTGAAATCGTCCCAAATCATATATGCCTTGCTTCGTACGAGGAGATGACGTTTTTACGTGTTGTGAAGTGTTTTGTTGAACCGCTGCAGCTTTAGAAGGTAAATAACGATTCAGCAGTGACTTGATCCGTGCGACTACTTCAAGCGGATTGAACGGTTTGGCTACATAATCATCGCCGCCAACGGCAAAGCCGGTCAGCTTGTCATAGTCCGTTGTTTTGGCGGTCAGGAACAGAATAGGTGCATCCGTGACCTGTCGTAGAAAAGGGCAGATTTCCAAGCCGCTTTTGCCTGGAAGCATAATGTCGAGCACGATACAATGGTACGTTTTATTGTTGCATGCTTCGAGCGCAGCTTCACCTGTAGTCACCGTATCAATGTCGAGAAACTGCTCTTTGAGCAACACCGTTTTGAGCATATGCAGAATTGCTTGTTCATCATCAACAATCAGTAATGAGACTTGATCCATTGTGCAGAGTTGACCTCCTCGTATTTCCTTTTCCGTATATTGCCCATCATATCATTCTTGTGACCACTTGGGATGCATGTTGCCTTAACAGTACCTTAATTATGAAGCTAAGGGAGCAGTGACAAGTTTAACTGAATGTAAGCAAGGGTTAGACGAAGCATAAGACTCATGATGTAGATTTAACGTAAGGAAGCTAAGATAAACAGAAAGGGTGTTGATTATGAATAAGAAATGGAAACTGCTTTTATTAACGTTGGCAGCATTTGCTGTACTATCCGCTTGCACAAGTAACAAGATCACTTCAGATGAAGCAGAACAGGCCGAGAAGCAAGCTACAGAGCAGGCATCTGGGCAGAAGGATAACCAAAGTGATACAGCTGGCAAAGAACAGAATGAAGGTCTGAAGGATAATAAGGCCGTATCACCAGACAATCTCATTGATACACTGACGAATGGTTCGAAGGATGCGATCTATGAGCAGTTTACTCCTGAAATGAAGCAAGCCGTCTCTTTGAAAGATTTTAAGTCCTCTGCTGACAGCTTTTTGAAGGGAGTGAAGTCGTGGGCTCCGGATTATCGTACCGAGATGAACGGTTTGACGGAATATGCATGGGTCGACGATACTGGAACCAAGGGCATCCGTGCTTATTTCACGGAAGATCATCAGATTGCCGGATTAAGTATTACTCTACTGGAATCTCATCCGGATACAGATAACAAGCTGACCAAGACTGAGTTTCAGTTCCCGATGAAAGGAGAGATGTATGTCTTCTGGGGAGGTCATAATGTCATGGCAAATTACCATTACGAGCATGAGACGCAGCGCTATGCACTCGATATAGTTCAGACGAAAGACGGAGCGAGTTATCAGGGCGATGCCAAGGATAATGCCAATTACTATGCTTTTGGTAAACCACTCTATGCAGCTGCAGATGGTACGGTAGTGGAGATTAAAAACGATATTGAGGATAATGTGCCTGGCGTGATGAATCCGGAACAACCGGCGGGGAACTATGTAGTTATCGATCATGGCAACAAGGAATACAGCATTACGGGTCATATCAAAAAAGGCAGTGTAGCTGTGAAAAAAGGGGATAAAGTCAAGCAGGGTGATCGGATTGGCGATCTCGGTAATTCGGGTAACTCCAGCGAAGCTCACCTGCATTTCCAGGTATCGGATGGGCCGGATCTATTTACTTCGCAATCACTTAATATCCGCTGGGCCGATCAAAGCCAGGAGTTAACGCGGGGAAATACGGTTCAGGGATTGCCTGAGTAAGCAGGGAAATGCGGCACTATTTTTGGATAACGCTTGGTGTGTAGGTATGGATACTCTATATGCTGTACGCCAGCTTCCCTTTTCCATTATAATAACCTCTATAATTATAGCCTTGAACTTGGTTGTGAATGAGATTAGAGCTGGATAAGTGGAGGGAATAGGGATGGCACTGGACAAGGTACAGATTGAATACGCACGTCAGGAAGATTTACAGCGGATTGTTGAAATTTATAACTCTACGATTGAGAGCCGTATGGCAACGGCAGATTTGGAGCCGGTGACGGTAGAACAGCGCTTGCCATGGTTTAACGAACATACACCGGATCGTCGCCCTCTGTGGGTGATGAAGCGGGATGGACAGGTTGTTGCATGGGCTAGCCTAAGTTCATTCTATGGGCGTCCGGCTTACAATGGCACGGTAGAAGTCAGCGTATACGTAGATCAGCAGTGTCGTGGAATTGGGGCCGGTGGACGGCTGTTGAATACCGTATTTGAGGCTTGTCCCGCGCTGGGAGTCACGACGATTTTGGGATTTGTATTCGGGCATAACGAGCCGAGTCTGGGTTTATTACGCAAGCATGGCTTTGAACAGTGGGGATTTTATCCCGAGGTAGCTGTGCTGGATGGTGTGAACCGGGATCTCGTAATTATGGGTAAAAA
The DNA here is from genome assembly GCF_052691815.1 of Paenibacillus sp. TSA_86.1. NCBI lineage: Bacteria > Bacillati > Bacillota > Bacilli > Caryophanales > Paenibacillaceae > Paenibacillus > Paenibacillus sp. TSA_86.1. Next base: position 519,944 of record NZ_JBQZGE010000001.1, read on the forward strand.
AATAGAAGCAGGCCGCACGAGTGCGACTTAACCCAAACATAGCAAACCCTCCGTATCCACCGTAAAGTGGAATGCGGAGGGTTTTTCATCCTTTTACCTGATTCTAATTAAACGCATCTCACAAACCAAGCTGCTGCTTGATTTCCCGAATCTGTCCCAGATGGCGTTCCTCGTGGTAACTCGTAAAATCGATCCATTGTGCAAGATCCATCTCACCAAATACCGGATGAGGGAAAGATTTGCTGCGCAGCAGAGCCGTATCATGCTCTTGTGCAAACTGTTCCAGCGCACGATGGGACGAAGCCAGATCACTGCGCACATCTGCAAGTGACTCAGGCGCAGCGGGTGGCTGAACATGAGGAGGAGCTTCCACGGATCTGCTGCGATCCAGAGACAGCTCGTAAGGTTTTTTATCGACGGGCACATGTTGTTCTTTTTCCAAGGCAAGACGTGCTTGATTCGTAATTACATTTTCCATCAGATTCAAGTGCCGTAACACCTGCATGATGCTCCACCGTTCGGGGGAAGGCTTCCGGTTCAATTGCTCCTCTTCGAGTCCTGAGACGGTTTCCCAGATTTGATTTCGGATTTCGTCATTGCGTTCAAACATCATTAACATCCTCTCTGCAGGTTTATTAAAATAGTCATTATAGCTTGTATATGTCCAATAGGACATATGAAACCCTGTTTATCCAGCATAGAGCATAAAACGAGTAAAAGCCAATATCACCTATGAAAACCCTTGTTAGAAGAATAAATGATGGAAATAAAAAACATACCCGTCTATTGGGTATGCTGAGTGATATAAAAGACGAAAAAAAGATTGACGGGCACACCCCGGCAAACTATAATCGGTACAAGTAACTTGATATGTAAGGAGTCCTGACATGATATGTTAGTAATCGACGAGGTGTATCACCATACAGCATTGCAAATATCATCGTCCGATCTATTGTACCTTATCGAACGGTTGAAGGTCAAAAAGGAAAATGAGATCGAAACGCTCAAGCAGAAGATTGAACAGTTTGATCAAAAACGACGAGCTGAGGAAGTGGCATATCAGTCGCTATCGCCTGTTCGCAAATGGTTTGCAGGGCGCCCGGCTTCCCATCACCAGGCGGTGGAATATATGGTGCAGGTGAAGGAACGGTTTCGCAAGATGGAGCAGATTCGCAGACGTATCCGTGACCTCGATCTGATCATGGAACGCATTCAAATTGCTGATCATAACCAGCAAGAAGAGGTTGAACTATCGCCTGAAACGATTCGCGAAATCAGACAGCTAAGTGAAACGGAGGATGTACAAGCATGACTTTGGAGACGTTAAGCTCCGGAATCGACACGGTCTGGGTTGTACTCAGCGCAGCGATGATTTTGTTGATGGAGGGTGGATTTGCCCTATTGGAAGCTGGTTTTGTACGTTATAAAAATAGTGTGAATATCATTATGAAGGTATTCGCTGATATTACCATTGGTACGTTATTGTTCTATGCCATTGGTTTTGGCCTGATGTACGGTTCAGATGCAGGTGGGTTCATAGGGGTGACAGGATTTTTCCTGAACGGTGATCTTTCTCATCTGAACGTACCGGTGTCATTGGAGACGTTCTGGCTGTTCCAGGCCGCATTTACCATTGCCGTCATTTCGATTGTATCCGGTGCAGTAGCTGAGCGGATCAATTTCCGTGCATACCTGCTCTATATCATCCTGATGACGGCAATCATCTATCCCATTGGCGGACACTGGGCGTGGGGCGGCGGATGGCTCGGTCAGCTGGGCATGCAGGATTTTGCTGGTTCGGCAGTAATCCACGCATTAGGCGGTTTCTCCGCACTGGCGGCGGCGATCATCATCGGGCCACGCAAAGGTAAATACACGCCGCTTGGTGTAAGTGCGATTGCCCTGCCGAGTAATCTGCCGCTGGCCTCGGTAGGGGCATTTCTGCTGTGGTTCGGCTGGTTTGGTTTTAACGCAGGCAGTACATTGAGCGCCACAGATGTCAGAATCGGTCACATCGCCATCGTGACGATGCTGTCTGCGGCAGCGGGCGGTGCGGCTACGCTGCTGTACACCTTATTCCGCTTTAACCGTTCCGATGCCCCTTCCGTGATTAACGGTTCACTTGCAGGACTGGTGGGCATCACGGCGGGCTGTGCATTTGTAGGTGATCTGGCAGCCATATTCATCGGCGCTGTCTCCGGTCTGTTGATGATGGCGGCAACCAACTGGCTGGATCGCATGCGGATTGATGATCCGGTTGGTGCTTTCCCGGTTCATGCAGTCTCGGGGATGTGGGGCACGATTGCTGTAGGTCTGTTTGCCACAGATGGTGGTTTGTTCATGGGCGGCGGCTGGAGGCTTCTTGGTGTTCAGGCGTTAGGCCTGACGGCTCTGGTCATCTGGGGGTTTGCGATGACCTGGCTCGGACTGAAACTCATCGGGAAAGTGGTATCTGTCCGTTCGACCGAGGAGGAGGAAGACCTCGGATTGGATATCAGTTATCATGGGGTGATGGCTGCGCACCAGTCGCATGAATTTCTGGATGGTGAGGAGCATATGATTGCATATCAAGAGAAGTCTTCTGATTCAAATCGATAACATTTGTATAGGAAGAGATAGGGGCTGACGAAGGTCAGCCTCTTTTTTACACAGAAAGCAGGGAAAAATGACAAGGCGGAAGAATATACAGGTGTATAGATGAATAAGTCTCAGCATAGGTGTAACGTCAAAAAGGGAGGATCTATATGATTAAGCCGGAACAATGTGAACGTCTGACTAGAAAAGCACGTAAAACCCTCGAGGAAGAATACAATCTCGGTGCTGTTGCCGATCTGGTACTGGACGCTGGGCGCTGGGGTATTCGCCTGGATGTATCCACGCCGGATGAGTATCGCAGAACAGGAAATTCGCGTGTAGGTGGACATCCTGATTTGCCCGCTGATCTGGAATGGCCGCTTACGAAGGATGGGGTACCGATGACTTTTCTGGCCCAGCTGAATATGGTGGATCTGTCTCCGTATACGCCGAATGACGGACGCGGAACGTTGCCGGAGCGGGGCATGTTGTACTTTTTCATTGGGGGGGCGGATGCTGCCTATCCGATCGAACATCGCGTGATCTATGAACCCTCTACGAATAACCTTGTAAAACGTGAGCCTGACGGGGTTACTGCACTTGGAGGAGAACCTACGGTAGCTCATTCTGTTACGGTTTTACCTAACCTTGAGGTTCCTACATATGCATATGTAGACGCTGCGGCGTTGAATGAACGTGATCATGTTTTAACGACAGAGTCCGAAGAAGGTAGTGCTCCGGAAGGAAGTTTGTATGACCGCTATCTGGAATTTGAATCGGATTGGAACCATCCTAGCCCGCTCAATTGGGGCGGCATGTTTGGTTACCCGGAGGGACAGCACCCTGATGCAGAGCACCAGGCCTTGAGCTATATCGAGCTGGGTGAGACGTACAACGGCAACGAGCAGGAATGTGTGAAGAAGTTGACGGCTCATTATGCCGGAGATGAAGAGCGCACATGGGAAGAATTATCTGACACGTTGCTGCTGTTAAAAATAGATACGCATGATGCCATCGGTTTTCAGTGGCATGATAGCGGTGAATTGCAGTTTTTCATTCGAGGCGTAGATTTGGAGAATGAACAGTTTGATCATACTTGCTGTTCGATCTATTCCAGTTAAGTTATTTTTATATACTGTTCAAGTGCCATTCCATAAATTAGGTGAATAATTATTCAATAGTTGTAACAAAATGTCCTGAATTCCGTCTATAAGAGGAGGAGGGACTTTTTTTGTGCGCATATGTTAATTAGAGGCGCCACTATGTTTAAATACTTAGAAGAAGTTGCTGACTTGAAATGAGATCATACGTTCCGTATAATGGGATTAAAAGGGGGTGAAGAGGATGATTCAGTCTGCATTCAAACATATTGATACAGCGGTTGCGTCTTTAGTGGATATTTGCGGTCAATTAAGTGAAGAAGATTTGGAACTGAAACCAATCGAGGGGAAGCGTTCAATAAGGGAATTGCTCTCGCATCTGGCCTTAGTCTGCCGTGCAGATCTGTACATATCCGAAGGTGCGTCGGAGGAAGAGATGGCTCTATTTTATCAAGAGAACCAAGTGTGCTCCGTGAACCAGATCAAGCTTGCACTTATTGAGAATCGAAACTTTCTGTATCAGCGGTACATGCAGTTTACTACCGAAGAGTTGCTTCATGTAACAACATCCTATTGGGGAGCTTCCTATACTCGTTTGGAATGGTTGCTTGAGATGATGGGGCATATGTACCATCACAGGGGGCAACTCTATACGATGTTAAGCTTGACGGAAAGAGAACCGAAAACGGCGATGTTTGCATAAACGAATACATATAATCCAATCAATACATATGATATATAAGAAATAAGGTCCATGAACGGCTACCACAGAGAGTATGTGTTAAACTTATGTAATACGTGTAAGTAGAAAGGGAATATGCCGTGGCACAACCAGCATCCATACTGCTTGTCGATGATGAGCAAGATATTATTAAATTAATGAAGATCTATTTTGATAATGAAGGATACCGGATTTTCACAGCGAATGATGGAAGACAGGCTCTGGAACTGCTTAAGACGGAAGTGATTGATCTTATTATCCTGGACGTTATGATGCCGAATATGGACGGGATTGAAGCTTGTATGAAGATTCGTGAAGAGCAGAAGATGCCCATTATTATGCTATCTGCAAAAAGCACAGACATCGATAAGATTACAGGTTTAAGTATTGGCGCCGATGATTATTTAACCAAGCCGTTCAATCCGCTTGAACTTGTAGCGCGGGCTAAATCCCAGCTTCGCAGGTACCATACGTTTAACGAAGGTAGAGAAAGCAAGGAGCATGAGTGGGTAATTGATGATCTGATTATCAATACCGATACACATGAAGTATGGGTAGATGACAAACCAGTGCATCTGACACCCCGTGAATTCGCTGTGCTGGAACTACTGGCTCGTCATCAAGGGTCGGTGCTTAGTATGGAACAGATTTACCGCCAAGTCTGGAAAGAAGATTTCATGGAGTCCAACAATACCGTTATGGTGCACATTCGTAAAGTCCGTGAGAAGATTGAACAGGACAGTAAACATCCCAAATTCATTCAGACGGTATGGGGTGTCGGGTACAAAATGATTAAACCGATGTGAGTTGAATGTTACGAGCAGGGAGTCTCTACAATGAATTCAAAACTGATTAATACCGTGCGCTGGAAGTTTATTTACGCATTTCTGTTGAGTGGCATTCTGACAGCAGTGATATTATACGGAGCAGGCAAAGTGGGCGAGACCATTCTGGGAAACCAGCGCTACCCGAATTACACGCTTTCAGGACAAGCTGTTCGGTGGCTGGTGAATCATATCGGCTCGGTTCCATTGATGATAGCTGTAGGAATTATCTGTTTTGTGCTGTTTTTCTTCCTGTTTACCCGCAAAGTGATGGTTGTGCTGGACGAGATCACGGCTGGTATTCAAGAAGTAGCGAAAGGAGAACTGTCACATCGGATTCAGGTTAAGACTTCCGATGAGTTCGGCGTGGTTGCGGCAAGCATCAATCAGATGGCAGAGCAACTGCAGCGATCCCTTCAGGAGGAGCGAAGTGCAGTTGCGGCCAAGAATGATCTGATTACAGGTATTTCGCATGATCTGAGAACACCCTTAACCTCCATTCTCGGATTTTTGGAGTATATTGAAAAGGATCGGTATCAGGATGAATTAGAAATGCGTTATTACGTCAGTATCGCTTATGAGAAATCTCTGACATTGCGCAAGCTGATTGATGATTTGTTCGAGTATACACGAGTAAGCGGCGGAAGTCTGCCATTGTCTTTGAAGCCACTCAATCTGGCCCCATTCCTGATGCAGCTCGCAGAAGAATTTGCTCCAATGCTTGAAGAGGCAGGTATGACGTATACGATTGTTGGTGGCCAGGAGCCATTATGGATTCAGGCAGCTCCAGGAGAACTGGTTCGAGCTTACGAGAATCTGTTCAGCAATGCGATTCGTTACGGCTCACAGGGGAAATTGATGGAGATTGGTCTTGCTCTTGAAGAGGGGGAGGCGGTTGTACGTATCAGCAATTACGGAGAACCGATCCCGGCTCAGGACTTGCCACATCTGTTTGAACGTTTCTACCGGATAGATAAATCACGTTCTCGGGATACCGGAGGTACAGGGCTGGGACTGGCCATCGCCAAATCAATGATTGAATTGCACCATGGACAGATTACGGCTTACAGTGAGCAGGGCAGGACAGATTTTATAACCCGTTTCCCGGTTATACAACCTCCAGTCCATACAGCAATGGAAGAGTAGAGAATCTCTCACATCTTACATTTTCTCATTAAGCATAAGTTTAAATTAAGAATTTGATAAGAAGTTAACAATGCTTCTATAAGAACTATTCGGTATGCTACCTCTATTACTTTATTAGAAGTATGGGGAGGATACCGAGGATGAATTCAAGATTTAATACGGTTCGAATGAGATACATATATATCTGTGGAGCAAGTGCGGTTCTCAGCGCGGTGCTTCTTTTTGTTGCGTACCAGATCATGAGATTGGTCTATCGCTTGATGTACCAAGAGGCAGCTTGGTTTACTCATATGGTACATTGGTGCATTAATCATATAGGGAAGAAGCCGCTCCTACTGCTTGTTGCGGGAGGATTGTTTACTTTGTTTTTCTGGATTCGCTCTCAGAAAATAGCCGAAGACATGGGGATACTTGTGCGAGCGACCCATGAACTTGCAAGTGGTCGGATTCCTGCGTCGATCGGTGTCTTGAGCAGTGGTGAGTTACGGCAATTAAGTGAACAGATCAACACAGTTGCGGCTCTCATGGCGAATAGAGGCAGCTCTTCGACCAAGGGTGAATCAGAGGAAAGACGATGTTAAGTTCAAGGTTCAAGCGCTCCATGTATCGATTCTATGATATCGCTGTTGTTGCAGCGGTTCTGATGGTATTGCTGTATGTTTATCTGTTTTCGTATGGAAAAATCGTCATTCATCATCAACCCGAAGCAATGCAGCGCGTTTCGTCGACGTTAATTCTGGATGAGGCAGGAATTGAAATCGTTAGATTGACAACGCCGAACCGGGGGTATACCACGTATGTCAGTCTATCTGAAGTGCCGGATATGATGAAACAGGCCTTTTTAGTTACTGAGGATCGGCGTTTCTATCGACATGCCGGGTTAGACGTCATTGGTGTTGGTAGAGCCATGTTGCAAAATATGATACATATGAATTGGAGTCAGGGTGGAAGCTCCATTACACAGCAACTGGCGAGAAATCTATATCTGAACGGTAGCAAGACCATCACCCGTAAAATAAACGAGTTATCTATCGCCATCGAGATGGAAAAGAAGTATTCGAAAAATGAAATTTTAGAAATGTATCTGAACCAGATTTACATGGGGCGGCAGCAGTATGGAATCAAGGCAGCAGCATGGCGTTATTTCGGTGTGAATGATCTGAATCAACTGAAACTATGGCAGATCGCTACGCTTGCCGGTATTCCTAAAGGTCCGTCCATTTATAATCCGGTAGATAACGAAACTCTTTCTCAAGAGCGACGCAGTGTAGTACTGTCACTCATGCATGAGCAGGGAATCATTACTCGCAAGCAGATGCAGGAGGCAGCAGCTGTGAAGTACCAACCATATCTTTCGAGTACGGGGAGCCTGTCAACTGCACTAACATCAGGACTGGAGCAACCATCCTATATATCTGCAGTGGATGCAGTAATGAAAGAGGCTTCACTCCTGACTGGCAAGAGGGAGGCAGAGATACGCTCAGCAGGATGGACGATCCAAACAGGGTTGAATGGAAACACGCAACGAGCCATGGAGACAACCTTTGCAGAGGCTGTCTGGTTCCCGGATGATCGAGAGAATGAACAGGTGCAGGCTAGTATGGTTATTCTTGATCAACATAATGGTGAAGTAAAGGGGATGATGGGTGGTCGAAACCCTGTCAAGGGAGATGTGAATCGGGCCTTGATAGATGCAAGGCAGCCTGGATCAGTGTTTAAACCTGTCATCGTTTATGGACCTGCACTAGAGTCTGGACAATTCGATCCAGCAAGTATGCTGCCTGACAGGCCTATGCGTTACGGGGGTTATCAGCCCAGCAATGTGGGAGGCAGGTACCGAGGTACGGTATCATTATCCGAGGCACTGCATCGTTCGTTTAATGCACCCGCGGTATGGCTGCTGCATGAAATCGGGTTGAAACAGGCGAAGGGGTTCGCTCAACGGTTGGGGATTGAGCTACAGGATGACGATATGAATCTGTCCGTCGCTCTTGGGGGATTACATCAGGGAGTTTCTCCGATGAAATTAGCGCAGGCATATGCTGTTTTTGCCAATGACGGGAAGCTGAATCATGCGCATCTTATACGTAAAATCACCGATCCCCAAGGGAGAGTTATATATAAGTACAGCTCTGAAAATAAACAAGTCATCACGAGGCGAACAGCTCAAGAGATGACAAATATGCTGCAGCTTGTCGTGAGCCAAGGAACGGGAAAGCGTGCGAAGTTGCCTCTGGATCATGTGGCTGGTAAAACGGGTACGACACAGGCAGCCTTTGCCAATGCGCCCAAGGGAGCGAATCGGGACATCTGGTTTGCCGGGTATACACGGGAATGGACGGGGGTAGTGTGGATGGGGTTCGATTATACTGATGCGAAACATTACTTAAAGTCTGGAAGTGGAACCGCAGCAGAGTTGTTCGGGACGGTGATGAAACGGAGCAAGCGATGAAAGAAAGAAAAGTTTGTAATCGTGCTCAATCTAGCAGGAAATGTTCGCCTTTTAATAACACAACATACAGATGTTGAGCTATAATAGATGTTCTCATATTGAATAAGGAGGATATCATGGATAGTGGATATGGTAAGCAGGATGAAGAAATAGATACACGTTCGTCCAAAAGTGGCACCCGGCCTGAACTTCCAGGTATCTCTGGCCTGGGCGGCTGGTTGATTTTAATCCAGATTAGTCTTTGGGCCTCCCTGGTATTTTTACTTTCGGATATCTCAAGTGTTACTGTAATTATGGATCCGGCACGATGGGAAGGCAGTCGCGGTGTTGATCCGCAGCTATATGCGGAAGTCATAAGGCCCCTTCTGTGGTTTGGATTCATCAGCAGCGTTATTCTATTCGTCATGGTTGTTGTGAATCTTGTTTTGTTGTACCGCAGAAAGCGGCTGTTCCCACGGTTGATGATTGTACAGTACATCGTCAATGTGATTATCGGTGTGATGACCTGGATTCTCATTGCGCAAAACGAGGTGGGAAGGGAAGAACATGTGCTGGATGCAACACCTGCGTTTAATCTGATCGTTCGCTCACTGCTGACATGCTGTATTTTTATTCCCTATTTCCTCAAGTCGGTACGTGTAAAAAATACGTTTATCAAGTAGGCGAGAATGAGAATGATCTGATTGTGATCTGATCTGGAAAACGAAAAGACCCATAGGATACAAGATCGGAGCTTCGTCAAGACTCCAGCTTGTGGACCATGGGCTTTTTTTTGCGAGATGATTTACTTATGTCAGGAGGATCATTTGGAGGTTGACTTGACGCGAGCTGAACGAGAAAAGCTCTGGATCATTTGGTTTAATACCTCGGATAATACAAGTCCAACGGCGATGGCACCCGATAACATCAGTGCTTTGGCAGCCATCTCCATGGCACCACTATAGTCATTTTGCACAAAGCTGCGCATCGCATTATATGCCAGTCCTCCCGGCACAAGAGGAATGATGCCAGCCACGCTGAAAATAATGACGGGTGCACGAAACATGCGAGAGAACAGCTGACTGATGACACCCACAGCAATCGTTGCTGCCAGCGTGGCAGGAACGGCGTCTGCTGCATATTCGAGCACAATATAAATGATCCAGCCAATCATCCCGACAAAGCCCCCGTGAAGCAACATACGCCTTGGTGCATTAAAGATAATGCCAAACGCGGCCGAAGCGACAAAGCTGGTTAAGGCTTGTTCAATAAAATGCAGCATATCCTGCAACCCTCCGTCTTACATCAAAAGTGAAAATACAACGGCAATGCCTGTACCGATGGCAAAAGCAGTCAGAAAAGCCTCAGCGCCCTTGGATAAACCGGATACGAGATGCCCGGCCATCAAGTCACGTACAGCATTGGTAATAAGCAGTCCTGGCACGAGTGGCATGACGGAACCGATAATAATTTTATCCCGCTCAAAGCCTGCTCCAATATCCACCAGGAAAAAGGCAAGCATGCCGATCACAAAGGAGGCTGTAAGCTCAGCAAAGAATTTCACACGCACCCAGCGGTGGAAAAGAATGACCGCAGCGTAACCGATCCCGCCGCAGATCAGTGCTGGCAGAAAATCACCCCAACCTCCGCCGAACATAATGGTAAAGCATGAACTGGATAAAGCAGCGGCACCTAGCTGCACAGCATACGAATAACCGGAAGGTTTTCGTTCAATTTCCAGCAGTAGATTATGGGCTTCCTGAACGGTCAACTGCCCTTGTCCGATACGTCGTGAGACGGCATTGACTTCAGATACTTTATCGAGGTCAGTTGTTCGCTCAGAGATACGAATCAACTTGGCTGGTTCGGTGGCGTCTACAGAGAAAAAGATGCCTGTAGGCACAACATAACTATGTGAATGCGGGAGACCTAGTGCAGCAGCCATTCGCTTCATCGTATCTTCAACGCGGTACGTTTCACCCCCGCTTTGCAGCATGATTTTGCCGGCAAGCAGACAGATGGCGATGACTTGGGATTGTTCCGATGCTTCCGTAGAAGCGTATTGGCTTTGGTTACTCATCTCCGGTTCGGATTCAACGGGAGAGTTTGTTTCATGACGTATGTATTCCAACCGGATCAAGCTCCGTTTCATATGAGATAAGGCGTGGTATCGTCACCATTGTATCATATTTCACACGCTCACAAGCAATCCCGGAATATGTAATAAAAAGCCTCGCCCGATCCCCGAAAGGAAAGAGACGAAGCCTTTGGACTTTACATCAACAGGGTGATGACAAGCAATTCATACAGCACGAGCGGCAGAATCGTTGGGCCAAACAAGGCACGCGGTTCGGGATAACCATGCATTGGCGTCACTTGGAGGTACAGAATACCGCGATCCGCACTAATAATGACACCTTCCCAGACCTGACCGTCGATGTTCTGGACTTGTACTTTTTTGCCGACGTGCTGACGAGCCGTATGATGCAGCGAATTCCGCACACTTTGCACGGATTGCAGCATCGGTTGATTGGCCTGATACACAACGCGAGCGGATGGTGTGGATGGTGATTCAGACATGATGCACAACCCTTCCTCGAAATAAAATTCTTCTTTCTTCAAGGTATGCATCTGCCTACAAAAGGTGATTACACATATGTCATGTGTAGTTCTCCACGACCGCTTTCGTAATTGACCTGCCCCAGTGCGCCATTAACAAAGTTTATTAGGGATTTACAGGGATTTCGAGTGAGAAAGGTGACTTTATTTTTGACGGATAGGTAGCAATTTTCATCCGAAGCTCACCCTGTAATTTTGCACCATTTTCGATGGTGATGGAAACCGTCGTGTGATCCTGACCTTTCCCGTAACCTGGACTCCAACTTGCGCCAGGGGTTTCGTAAGATTTACCTGTGCTGTCTTTTACCTTGTTGAAATTAAAGACGAAACTATTTTCCATGTTGTCAGGAACAGAAAAATCAATAATGAGATCTTTACCTTGCACTTTGCTGCCAAGCATCTGAAGTCCAAAAGGGCCGCCAGCGACCTCACGTGTCTTCAAGTTTAGGCTGAAATCCAGCTCCTTTTTATCGAGACCTGAGAACCCGGAACCTTGCAAGGTCAGCTTTTTGGGTTTGGCAAAATACATGCTTTCAAAATAGATGGAACGTGTATCTTCCCCGATGGAGGTGTCGGTTCTCCAGGCGCGTCCTTGTTCATCAACCAATTGTAAATCGCTGAGACCAAAGATTTTCTTGGTATTGCTTGGATCCATCTGTACATCAAGCACCAGCCGGGTTGGATATATGGTGGCCTGTTTCACCTGGATACGTTGTCCATCAATGACTAAGCTTTCGTTCACAGGGATGATCTTTTTCATACCTTTGGTCAGATTTTTATCTACGGGTAGGGTTACTTTCCATACGCCTGGATGGGCATTGTCTCTCGATTTGAAAACCACCGTTAACACATCAGGAGGAGAAGCTTTGTCGGTGAAGACGACATCAATAAAGTTTTCATACCCCTGATCATCTGAATCAGAGTGAGGTGCGGAATACCCAAAACCAACAGGAAGATCTTTACCATTTCCATCAAGCAAGTCGATGTCATAGTCGAATTTCTCTATATTTTTCATGCCTTTCATCTTATAAAAAATAACCATGCGCGAGTCGTCTGTGATAATACCTTCCACGGTTACAGAACCCCCGTCATGCTCGTCGGTGATCCCGACTTTTTGTAACAGGGACTGATCGATCGCCATCATTAATCCTTTGTCTTGCCGAATCAGGCTGACGACACCTTCCATGCCAGGCAGTTGCTCGACAAAGGACGCAAAGGCAGGAGATACCCGAATACAGCCTGTGAACAATAAAATCAGGGCAGCTGCCGAAATAGAGCTTGTTAACCAGCGCAGCTTTGTTTTTCGTTTGTTGGAAGCTTGGCGAATTCCGGCCTGAACAGCTTGTGATGCTGTCAGATCGGGAACGTGCATCGTATCGTATTCGGCCTTACGTGCTTGAAGACGGGTCTCCAAATCTTCGAACGGATTTTGTTTGTCGGTCATGATAAGATCTCTCCTTTCGGTTCAAGTTGATTTCGGAGCTTGCCAAGCGCGCGGTGCAGTCGTGATTTGACCGTGCCTGCCGGGATTTCGAGAATGTCAGCGACTTCGGTCAGCGAGAAACCTTCGAAATAACTTAGAATAATAATTTGTTTGTATTCCGGTTCCAGGGCAGCGACTGCAGCGGCCAGATCAGGGTCTTCAGGGCGATCCCAGCGACTGGATTCCCGAATTTCCGTAACGGGGCTAAATCGAAATTTGCGTTTGCGTTCATCTGCACAGTAATTCAGAAGAATACGGATCAGCCATGTGCTGAAGTAAGAGGGCTCTTTCAGTTTTTTAAGTTTGCGGAACGCGCGGTAGGTTGTTTCCTGTATCGCTTCCAGTGCATCGCCCTCATTGTGCAAATATGCGAAGGCGATCCGGTACAGGCGGTTCTGATGCATGTTCATTAAGGCTGCAAAAGCAGCAGCATCCCCCTTTTGTGCAGCTCGCGTAAGTTCGGTAGGGGTCACAAGGCTCCTCCTTTGCTGATGTTGTTTCGTATTAGACAGAGAAAGTCCCCAAACGGTTCTTGTATTTTCAAAAAAATATGAATGTATTCCATTTCACAAAAGTGTCTATTGCATTATACAGCAAAAAAACCGGCAGACCTCCTATGGGCATTGCTGCTCCAATACGAGTCTAACGGTTATCCGAGTGGCCTCAAAAATATTCCCAAACACAATTTTGAGTCTCAAGTGTAGATGGAATTACAGGCTATAGTAGCTTAGATCCGTCCACTTTAACTCAGGGAAGCTTCGCCATTACTTCCTGCAATCGAGTCACGACAGAGGTGTTACCTCGTTGCTCCGCAATGTCCAGAGCCGTTTCACCTGAAATATTGGGTGCCATAGGATCGGCTCCATATTCAAGCAACATGTCGATAATCACTGTCTGATCGGTATGAAAGGCTGCGGTATGCAGTGCATGCTGTCCATCACTGTCAGCGATGCTTGTAGATGCGCCATGTTCAAGCAATAGTCGAATCACTTCCGCAGAACGTTCTCCAGCCAGTGCAGCGTGTAAGGCTGTGTTGCAAGGAATAAAGGAAATCAGAGAGTGGGAGACGCTATCCACATCAGCTCCGTGTTTGATAAGGGTATGTACACTTTCTTTTTTCCCATAGTGTGCGGCATATCCCAGAGGTGTCAATCCATCCTTGTTTTCTGTGTTCGCCAGTTCCGGGTGCACATCAAGCAGGGACTGAAGTGTTGCCACATCGCCATCTTGTGCGGCTTGGAATAACTGAGTAACCTGTTGTGTTTGCGGTTTCGCATCTGTCATTTGTACTAACCTCCGTTTTCGTATAAAAGGCACGGATTATTGCAATATTGTATTTCCCGTAAAGGTATTCATCGTGAGCTATCGGTGTCGTTCTTCTGTGTGTATTGCCGCTTCGCTGCTTCCAATGCCGGGATGGCAAAGCTGGCGAGTGGAGAAGGCAACTCATGAAGCGGGAACCAGCCGATCTCACCGATCGCTCCGCCTTCTTCCAGATTGCGAGCCACCCCGCTGATGACCTGGGTAGAGTAGATCATGGAGATCCAATGTTCATGTAGCTCAGGACGAATGGTTTCAGCAGTACAGAGTAAACCATCGATAGCGATATTCAGATTGACTTCTTCTTTAATCTCGCGAATCACAGCGGTTTCGAGCGTTTCATACGCATCGACTTTCCCGCCGGGAATGCTCCAGGTATGCTGCTCCGGGGCACGATTACGCCAAACCAGCAGTACTTCCTTCCGTTCATTAAGAATTACAGCACCTACGCCAATCCGGGGAATAACATTGGAGGTGTTGCTGACACTGGCAGAACCTGCGGTGCGGTCAGCCGGTGTAACAACCGCTGGTTGAAATGAAACCGGATATCCTGTCTGAGCAGACCAATCCGTAGCGAGAATACTCATTGAGATCAGATCGTACTGTGTACCATCTCGAAGAACAGCAGCACGATGTCGACCTTCTTCTCGGAATCCGGCTTTCAAGTACGCTCTCCTTGCGGCTTCATTGTATTCAATCACGTCCAGAGCGATCCGATTCAAGTTTAATTCATGGAACGCATATCGCAAAATCAAGGCCAATGCGTCACTGCCATAACCCTTACCACGATCGCGCTCATTCCCAATACCAATAGCCAGCTGTGCAGAGCGATTGTTCCATTCAATCCGATAGATGGCGACAAATCCGAGAAAGCGGTTATCCTCCAAGGTGCGCAGTGCAAATTCGAAATCTTGACCGTTGCGAACCGAAGACGCTCCAGTTTCATCCGATGTTTGTGGAGTCGCAATATCTGTATCCAAGTTACGCATATAATCATAGTTCTCCGTGAAATGTGCGATCTGAACACGATCTTCAGGGCAAGGTGGTGCGAGTCTAACCTTAGAGCCTTGAAAAGCATTGTAATGACGAGCCATGTTGCACCTCTTTTACAGGAAATAAGTTCCTTCGTTTTTAACATTATACTACAGTTAGAGATATTACCGAACTTACACATTGATCACCAAGGCTTGGCGACGAAGAGGTAGGTAGGATAAGAGCAAAGGACAACGGGAGAACAGAGATTTTTACACAAAAAAAACAGCCACAAGGGCTGCTGTATAGGCTTTTATTTTAAATCATTCAATAAATTTTTCATTTTTTTGTAATGTCCGCTGACGCGATCAGCCATGTAGTTATACATGAGTTGATTCTCGGAAAGCATAGCCATCTCCCGGTCAATATCTACATTGTTGTTGTTATTGTTCATGGCTGTTTCGTTGTTCTGCATCACTCGGTACTGCACGATGGAGGCATTGGGATTGCTGACGGGAAAATGTTTCTCATGCGTGCGTTGCATCCGGAGTTGTCCGGTTTTACCGTTCTCGATGATACGTCTAAGCTCATCTTGAAACTCAACGGTGGTCTTTTTGTAATTGGGCGTATCGGCGTTAGCAATGTTGTTCGTGATGGCTGCATGTCGCGCGTTTAAGGCTTGCAGAAGGGATTCATTACGCTTGGTCGTATTCGTTTCAATCATACCCTAGTCCTCCTTCACCGCATCCGAGTGCAGTTCTCTCTATTTTAAGAAATTCGCGCGCACACTGTCAATATGTTCAAAGTAACATATGGCGGGTGGGCTCACCGTCACAGCCGAAATAAACAACAATAAAGACAAGTATATGACCCAAATATGTGCTTCCGTGAAGGAAGTCAGCAGGATCAGAATCACTTGTCTTTATTCATGATGACATCACTCCTGACTGGTCTGTCCAATCAGGAAGAACGGTCTATATTTTTGCCGTAATAAATTTCGTCCATCTCCAGCTTCAGCCACTCGGTGATTTCCTGCTGCTCGGCTTTACTAAGCTTCTCCTTAGTGTAACCGAACAGATAATTATCCAGATCAAATTCCTTGAGCTTACATTTGGTGTGGAAAATATTCTCCTGATAGACGTTCACGTCAATCATATCAAAGCCGCTTTTGATCTCGTCCGGAATGTAATTCTGAATCGAACTGATCTCATGGTCAATAAACAGCTTGCGACCGCTCGTATCCCTTGTAAAACCGCGTACCCGGTAATCCATAATCATAATGTCCGTATCAAAAGAATGAATCAGGTAATTCAGCGCTTTCAGCGGTGAAATCTCACCACAGGTCGACACATCGATATCGGCACGGAAGGTGCTGATGCCCTCGCTGGGGTGGAATTCGGGATACGTATGCACTGTAATGTGACTTTTATCCAGCTGCATGACGACATTATCGGGCAGGGGTCCAGGCGATTCATCGAAGGATTCTTCGGGAATCTCGACAATAGGGCCTTCCGAGACCAGCATCGTTACACTGGCGCCTTGGGGAACATAATCCTGCTGCGCGACATTCAGGACGTGTGCTCCGATGATGTCCGATACATTTTTCAAAATATGAGTCAGTCGGTCTGCGTTATATTGTTCATCGATATATTCAATGTAAGCTTCACGTTCTTCTTTGGTCTTGGTGTAACAGATATCGTACATATTGAAACTGAGTGACTTGGTGAGGTTGTTGAACCCGTGCAGCTGAATGCGCTGCTCTGGCGTTAAAGTCATGGTTGCAGTTCCCCTTTATCCCATACGACATAAAAATCGCAGTTTTAATACTACTTATACCCAACCTTGCCCGAAAAAAAACATGAGTTTCCCATTTGTGGCGAGCGGACGTACTCCTTGAGTTCAGCTTAAGAGTCCAATAAAAACGGAGTCCAGTCAGAAAAAAATACTGCACAGCAATTTGCCGTACAGCATCCAAAGTTAGAAGGGGATGTCCCCATCATAAGCAAAATCATTCATACGTTCTTCCTCCGCGACAGATTGAATATCCTCGGAAGTTACCGTAATGATGGGATAATGCTCGTTTTGTTGTTTTTTGATGGCCTTTTCTTTTACAAAACGTGGGCTACCTTCGCCGGCATCTTCGTCATAGACGAGTAGCAGACCATCGCTTTTGCGCAGCAGCAGATCGTCCCGTGCGGTGAATTGCCATGGCCCGATATATGGCTGTTTGCTAATTGCACCATAATAGTCTACCCCAGCCAGAATGGAACGGTAGTACTCCTGCTTGTCTTCTTTCCATTGTTCCTCCGGGTTCTGAAAAGCAGTGATAATCGACAGCTTCAGATGTGGATAGCTCTGTTTCAGCTCCAACACAACCTCGCAGGCCCAAAGGTCGACACCGTATTGACCTGGAGTAAGCACCCATTCCAAGCCATCTTCCACAAGAGGTGTAAGGCGGGAGGCGATGGCTTTTTTAATGTAGGGTATGCCCTCATGCTTCTGACCGAAAATTTGCAGTTCATGTGCGCGGTAGCCGGTTATGAACAGGTTTTGCAAACGTGTTAACCTCCTTTCAGACGGACAATGAGTCCGTGAGGAACGGCATCTTAGTCGGTTGTCCGTCTTCGTATGAGCACGTTATTGTGCAGGTGTAGCTTCTCCGCGGAACGGATACAGGAATGGCTTCGGAATATCCGTTTCGAATGTCATCAGCTTGCCTGTCGTCGGATGGATGAATGACAGTACGCGTGCATGCAATCCCAGACGTCCAAGATCTCTCGTGCGTGCGCCGTATTTACGATCCCCGGCAATCGGATGTCCCAGGTCTTCCATATGCACACGAATCTGATTTTTACGACCCGTTTCCAGACGAACCTCCAGCAGGGAGAACTCACGGTTCGACTTCAGCCGTTTGTAATGCGTAACCGCATGTTGCCCGTCGTTTGGACGGGAACTGGAGTACATCTTGAGTGTTTTGGTTTCCTTGAGCCAAGAGGAGATCGTACCTTCTTCTTGAGCTACCGCGCCTTCAACCAGTGCGACATAAACACGGTCCTGTACGTTTTCTTTCCAGTTATTTTGCAGTTGCTGTTGAACCTCTTCGCTTTTGGCAAACATCATCACACCCGAGGTGTCCCGATCCAGACGATGCACGATGAAAATCCGGTTCAGTTCGTTGGTACGACGCACATGTGACATCAGCTGGCGATAAGCGGTCAGATCATCACTTTTATCCGCTGCGATGGACAATAATCCCGCTTCCTTGCGAATAACAATGATGTCGTCGTCTTCATGCAAAATGTTAATGCCCGTCAGGGAAGGAGCGGCGACTGCACCTTCTTTGCTGATGAACACGACCTGTCCAGGCGTCAGCGGCTCATTAAACTTGGTCACCACTTTCTCATTCACGGATACTTGCCCACGACCCAAAATGGATTTTACGGCATTTCGTCCGGACTTCAGATGTTTCAGCAGGAAATTCAGCAGTTCATCCGGTTCCGTTACTTTGTACTGACGTGGCGGTTCGGACTTGCGATAGTGTGCATTGCCTGGACGCTTGGATGTTTTAGCCGGTTTGGCGACTTTACCACCGCTTTTTGCAGGCGCCGCGGACGAATGGGAAGCTGAAACCTTATTCGTATCCTCTCCCGAGCGAGGGGAATTCGGTTTGGATGATGAAGTATTGGAGCGGCCGGAATGCGGCTTGGAAGAACCTCCGTATGATTTTCCTTTGGCAGATGTACCGCCAGTTGAGCGTTTGCGTTTATTCATAAATAACTATCTCCTTCTGAACAGCCTGTACCCTTTGTGTGCATACGATCCGTTCATTTCGTTATGCAGTTCAATATACCATTATCCGCACGGAATTAAAAATAGGTTCATCAAATCTGCCAACCATCCAATCCGAAGAGATTTCAGATTCATAGGATATGATATCCCATAGCATTGGAGGTGTTACTTCATGGGCGTGTTTCTCGATATGAGAACCTCGGAGAACTCGGGATACGTAGGGGCACCAGGCTTACCTTTGTCTGAATCTCCTGAACCCTTCGGTGTAATCGGTCTTCAGACCCAGGGGGTCATTAATCCGATCATTACCTTCAACGGCACGGTAGGTGTTACGGGAGAACTGGGCGATACGTTTGTTGTAGAGATTGTGCGTGGTTTTGTGTACGACCCGTTCTTCATCATCTATCGTGCAGAAGGTACAATCGGACAAAATGGCGGAGCCGAGTTCCATTCGTTTACAGCTCAGGATTTGGCTGCACCACCAGCGCTGGAAAATGTATATACGTCGTTCATCTCCGGTGTATCCACAGCTGTGCGAACGGGACCGGAGATGTTCTACGGTATTGCCGCGACCAACTAAAGGAGCTTTGAAAGACTTTAGAGAGACCATCTTATAGTAACGTTTGTTGTACCCGTTTCAGCTACATTGCAATCAAGATCATTCCAATCAAGATATAACTCAAAATCCCCGCCTTCGTAGGCGGGGATTTTGAGTTTGAGATGAAGCGGGATTGTAAGAGCATTGATTTATAAGAGAGAGTTGAAAGTAATTGATATAGAAGGAAAGGGAGAAGTAGAGATATACAAACGGAGCTATCGATCATGGGAATGAAGAAGAACTGAAAACAGTAGATGGAACTTAGTTGGCGCGTCCTTTCAAAATCATGTTGTTGGCTTTGCCGAAATCGATGGCGACTTTACCTGCCAGTGCTGCTGTTCGTTCTGCAAGAATGACGGCGTTAACCCCGCAAGAGAACAGAGCAACATCAAAGTCATCCTGATGGGTTTGAATCCATTGCAAGGTCTCATCCATCTGATCATAGTTGTCAAAAGCCAGTGTACTTACGATGTCGAGGTGATAAGGCTCCTTAACGAGTGCGGCCTGTAACTCATCCAGTTCACGCGTTACAAGCAACACACGTTTGCCGGCAAGCATCTGCCAAAACCGAGGTACTTGCACAAGTTCACGATTCACACAAGCATGACAGGTGAGCGCAGGCGCGATGCCGTAGTGAGCAAAGATCATATCGGTCAGCGGCCGCTTAAGGTAATCCGGAGCCTTGATGGTGCTGTCTCCACGTGGAAGGACACCCACAATGGTGGCTCTTTTCAACGAAGCAGCGACTTCGTCCCGCATCTTCAGGTTGGGAAGCCGCAGTCCCTTTTGTCCGAGATTGGCTTTGACCGCCCAGCGTTCTTGTAGCACCTGCTCCATAGGCCATACGGATTCTTGTGACATGACAATATTTTCGCCATCTCCCACACGCACGAGAGAGAATGGACGCTGCTCGCTCAAGGCTGTTTCAAGCTGATCCAGCACACCCTGCATTTCCAGATAAATCGAATTCATTTGAATGCCTGCCCCCTTTGAAAATAAAGCTCCTCTATTCTATGTTGCAAGAGAAACCGTGATCTGTGTGTTAGACCCTTAAGAGATAACTTGGGATGTATATCAATCTATTTATAAGAAATTCAGTACATATGTCGGTGCCGGAATGTTTGAGCTTTCATACGTTATACAGTGCTGACATTTTAAGAGAGTATTTACGTGAAAGGGATCAGCGCGAGGAAAGAGTTTTGTAGATGCTAGCTTTCATTTTCGAAAACTATGAAAACGACTGTACTCGGCTCGGCCAAACGGGCTTACAGCGTTCATGAGGAGGAAGGGTATGTCCAGGAAAGTTGTGATTGAGATTAACTTCAATAACTACGGGTTAGATCCGCAGCGGCTGACCCGCGAATGGCTGGAGCGTCGCATGACGATTTTTCGCACGTTTACACTGCACTGCCTCAAGGCCCAGACGAATCAGGATTTCCTGACGGTAGTGAAGCTTTCGAAGGAATCCGGAGAACTGATGCAGGAGATTCTGGCGGGGCAGGAGCCGCTGCCTTCGAATATTCGTTTTGGAACTCATATTGAGAGTGTGCGAGCCATATTGGAGTTTGCCAAAGATGTAGAGGACATCTACATTGCCCGTCTGGATTCGGATGATCTGTATCACAAAACATTTGTGCAACAGCTCTATGATGTGCAGCCGCAGCCGGGTACGATGGCGCTGATCAACCAGAATGGTTATCTGTGGGACAGCGTAAACAATGAGATGGCTCCGGCATTTCACCGTTCACCTCAATTTTATGTATATCTCTACAAAACGGCGGAATATGCCGCTGGATATCGTGTTAAACTTCCGGGCCGAGGCACGCATGGCAATGTCATCGATTTGCCGCATGAACTGCTTGCACCGCGGAACTACGTTAATATCGTGCATGCCAGCAATACGTCGGTCAAAAAAGTACCGCCTAAAGACCGCTTGAGCCGCGAAGAGATGGCGCAGGTTTTACGTGAATTCATGATCTGAACAGGAGGGATTCATCCATGATTCAAGGACAAACGATTCTGATCACCGGAGGAACGGGCTCCTGGGGCCAGAAGCTAACGGAGGTACTGCTCGCGCAGAACCCGGCGGAGATTCGACTGCTGTCTCGGAACGAGTATGCTCAGATTGCAATGCAGCGGGAGTTCAATCATGATCCGCGTCTGCGTTTTATCATTGGAGATATTCGGGATTACCGAGCAGTGGAGGAGGCATGCCAAGGTGTAGATGTGCTCTTTCATCTGGCCGCGCTCAAGCATGTTCCGGTCTGTGAGGATCAGCCAGATGAAGCATTTAAAACAAATGTGATTGGGACACAGAATATTATTCGGGCGGCCATCCGTATGGGGATTCCAAAAGTCATTGACGTATCCACCGACAAGGCAGTCGATCCGATTAACGTATATGGCATGACCAAAGCGCTGGGTGAAAAAATGATGATTCGTGCCAACTGGCTGAGCGAGAAAACGCGTTTTGTATGTATCCGCGGCGGCAATGTGCTGGGTACAAGCGGCAGTGTAGTGCCTTTGTTCCAGCGGCAGATTGATGAAGGCAAAAGCCTGACCATCACGGACGAAGGCATGACTCGCTTTTTCCTGACACGTACCGAGGCCATTCATTTATTGCTCAAAGCAGCGGAAGCGGCGGTGGGCGGAGAAACCTTCGTCATGAAAATGAAAGCTTGCAATATGACCGAACTGGCTTCCGTCATGCTCGAACAGGCAGGTCGCCCGTCAGGCGATTACAAAGTGACAGGCATCCGTCCGGGGGAGAAGCTGCACGAAGTGCTGATCTCGCCATTTGAAGCACCGCGTACTCGCCAGTACGATGCGCAGTATTATGTCATTTTGCCAGAGCATCCCGACCAAGGACTGACGAAGCATTATGATCCGTTGCCACATGTGAAGTTCGACCAGTATCGCTCAGACAGTGAAATGATGAATAAACCGGCGATTGCAGCATTTCTGCGGGCAGGAGGGTATATCAACTAACGGAAGGGAGGCGGAACGTTTGGAGGTGGAAGAGATGAGTGAAAACAGCCTGTATCCCGAAGAGAAAGGGCAAGAAGAAAAGGAGAAGCAGGCACAGGCTCCAGCAGAGCACCGTGGCCGGAAACAGCAGCGATTAAAACAGCTCTACCCGAAACCGCAGAAGACCACGCTTCAATGCATTCATGACCGCTCCCTGAAGGCTGTTGTCATCGGTCTTGGTTACGTGGGTCTGCCGATGGCCGTTGAGATGGCACAGTCCGGTTACCAGGTGCACGGTATCGATATTGATGCAGCTAAAGTGGCAAAGCTCCGCGCAGGTCATTCCTATATCATTGGCATTGAAGATGAGGTAATTCAATCGCTGCTGGAAGCGAATTTGTTGACGGCAGGTACAGATTATGCGGCAGTAGCTAACGCGGATGTCATCGTAATCTGTGTACCGACTCCGTTAACGGATGAACATCAGCCGGATATATCTTATATTTCATCAGCCGTGGGGGGCATGATCCCCTATCTCCAGCAGGCTAGCCTTGTTATTCTGGAGAGCACCACGTATCCGGGCACGACGGAAGAGCATGTGAAACAGCCCGTAGAAGCAGCGCGCGGCTGGACTGCAGGTGAACATTTCCATGTCTGTTATTCTCCGGAGCGAGTCGATCCGGGCAGTGTGCATTACGGGGTGAAAAACACTCCGAAAATCATCGGCGGTTCGACTCCCGCCTGTCTGAGTTATGGAACACAATTCTACGGTTCGTTTCTGAACGAAGTCGTGCCTGTTAGCTCGACAACGGTTGCCGAGACAGCCAAACTGTTCGAAAATACGTTTCGCAGCGTAAACATTGCGCTGGTTAACGAGTTAACCCCGGCTTGTGAGCAGATGGGCGTGGATATCTGGGAGGTGTTACAGGCAGCGGCAACGAAGCCGTTTGGATATATGCCGTTTTATCCTGGACCGGGTATTGGCGGGCACTGCATTCCGATTGATCCGATCTATCTATCATGGGCAGCCAATCGCCAGGGATCGGAGCTGCGGTTCATTGAGCTTGCAGATGCGACGAACCGGCAGATGCCAGATCACGTAGTTCAGCGTGCAGCAGCCCTGCTGGAACAACGTGGTCATTCTATTCGCGGCGCCCGCGTTGTACTGGCGGGTATGGCGTACAAAAAAGATATTGACGACCTGCGCGAATCCCCTGCGCTCGACGTCTTTCGGCTACTGAGCGCAGCGGGCGCCGACGTTGTTTTCACCGATCCGATGGTGCCCGTATTCCGTCAAGATGATGGCTCCATGCTCCAGTCCAGGCCTGCTTCGCCCGAATTGTGGACATGGGCTGATCTGGTGATCATCACAACCGACCACTCTGCGTTTGATTACCAGGAGATGGCGGATCATGCACCGCTTATTTTTGATACACGCAACGCCACGGCTGGATACCAAGGAGACCATATCGTTGTACTCGGTCAACCGGAGCGAAATGACCATGGGAGAGTACACAGCTTGGAGCAGGAGAAGGGTCAGGGTGCTGAAAGGGAAAAGGGTGTCCAATCAGAATATCTAAAACATGCAGGCCATGAGGAACATGAGAAATATGAAGAAGTTGTGGAAGATGCTGAACTTGCGGAAACAGAACATGTAGAGCATGAGGAACAGGGGATGGAGAAAGAGGAATTTCAAGATACAGAGCATGAAGCGTCAGGATCGAAAGGTCATAGTAACAGCGGCCAGACCACGAGAGAGAAAGATTCAGCAGGGGCAGACGTAAAAGGACAAAATGAAAGATATCCGGGTACGAAACGCGAGAGCGTTCCCTCGGGTGAAGGTGCAGAGAAAGAGAACGGTGAATCGCATGGAATCCAAGACGATGGCTGGGCGGATCAAGATATGAAAAATGTGCACGGGAAAACGGGAGATGGCTATGGCAAATCATGATCGGGTGAACGAACGTTATTACGGAGAGATTAATTCCGAAGATTCTCATGAAGCGACGAGGACCCGTGTGCACTGGATGTGCCGGGAAACCACAGGCAAACGTATTTTGGATGTGGGATGCAGCCAGGGAATTACGTCTATTTTGCTGGGGCGTGAAGGCTTTCGGGTGACAGGCGTGGATTTGGAGGAGGAAAGTATCCGCTATGCGCAAGAGGAGCTGGCTAAAGAATCCAAGCCCGTCCGCAACCATGTCGATTTCCGCATGCTGGACATCACGCAATGGAAGGCGAGAACTACGTTTGACACTGTCCTGCTAGGGGAAGTGCTGGAACATTTTGCTCATCCGGAGACACTGCTGTTGCAGATTCACCGGCTGCTTGGAGAGGAAGGTACACTCATCGTTACCGTTCCTTATGGCTATCATCCATTCTATGATCATAAGCAGACGTTCTATGCGAGTAATCTGGCGATGTGTTTATTACCGTATTTTGAAGTATGGAAACTGGAAGTGCATCATAAATATCTATGTTGTGTGGCGCGTAAACGGCAGAAAGTACAGCTTGATATCAAACCTGCCGTGAATCAAGTGCTGGATTGGATGAAGCTGGATCATACTCATTTTGTAGAGGTCGAGCAGCAACATCTACGCTCCATGAAACAGCGTAAAAAAGCGCTGGACAGTGCCGTGGATCAGCTGAAACGGCTTCGTCGTCAGGAGAATGAGGAAGGGTAAGTGGAGAAGCAGCGTCGTTAGACCAACACCAACACCAACACCTTAAACCTGACATGAGCAACTGTAGCATTAGTATGTGGTGACACCAGTAACAAAACTACAATCACAGTGGTAGTACGGTAACTACACAAACACTAACTACACAAACACTAACTACACAAACACTAACTACACAAACACTAACTACACAAACACTAACTACACAAACACTAACTACACAAACACTAACTACACAAACACTAACCTTTACTCCTCACGCTTTACAAAAAAAAGGTAACTGCTCTAACTCAAGTACCACTATCAGCGACTGCAGAAGAAGAACGGACACTGCACACAACTCTCATCGTGAACATCAACATTAACCACGAAATCAAGCCTAACAGCAGCAACTGTACCACTAGCATGTGGACCATCGACACGATTAGAAATAACGCAATCACATCAACACTACGGTACTAGCACACTAACAGCACTAGCTAAACGAACAATAACTTCACAAACCACACAAACCACACAAACCACACAAACCACACAAACCACACAAACCCTAACCTTAACTCCCCACACTTTACAAAAAAGTAACTGCGCTAACTCAAGTATCAATATCACCGACCACACTCTTAGCATGAGTACCACCTACACTTAAAGTCAGCAGCAGTAGCAACACTCCCAGTACCAGTACCAATTACTGTAGAGAATATAGCGTATTCATGAGGCAAGTTTTTCTAACGATCACCAGAAGCCTTATTTAGGTCATTTTGAAGCTCACAGAATTCTAACGATCACCAGCGACGTTATTTGCTTTAAATTCAGTGATTTCCCTCAAATTTTGGCCTGAAATACGAAAATAGGCTCATCTGTGATCGTTAGATTTTCAAAAGCGCTGAAATGTGCTAAATAGCGTCATCTGTGATCGTTAGAAATTCTAGATTTTTACAAGTTGCTTAATCTCTTTGGTTGTGTGAATCAGTACGCGTACGGCAGGAAGGGGCTCAAAACGTGATCACCATCAGTTTGTGTATGATTGTGAAGAACGAAGAACGCACACTGGCAAGGTGTCTTGAATCGGTGGCTGACCTTATGGATGAGATTATTATTCTGGATACGGGGTCGTCGGATCGAACGATGGACATCGCTGCAAAGTATACCGACCGGGTCTATACGTATACATGGAATGAGGACTTTGCTGCAGCGCGGAATGAGTCATTCGCCCGAGCCACACAGGAGTATATCCTGTGGCTGGATGCGGATGACGTGCTGTTGCCCGCGGAACGGGCTAAGCTTGCCGTGTTGAAGGAGCAGCTGCCGTCCGGAGGCAAGACGGCGGGTGTGATTATGGGTTATACGCTGGCCGAGGGGCCGGAGGGAAGTCCGCTGGTAGCGGACCGCCGGCTTCGCCTGGTCAGGCGGGATGCCGGTTGCCGCTGGCATGGCCGGCTGCACGAGCAGCTGCGCTTCCCGCAAGGCGAGGTTTTTACGGCAGATATTGCCGTCACCCATCGCCGCGAGGCGGGCAATCATTCGGCGCGAAACGTGCGCATTCTGCGCAAATGGATCGCCGAAGAGGGCATAGCCCAGGGACGCCTGCTGTTCTACTATGCAGGCGAATGTTATGACCGCCAGCGCTACGCGGCGGCGGCACGCGGTTACGCGAAGCTGCTGGAGCAGCCCAGCGGTTACCGCGAAGATCGGCTCATTGCCTGCGCAAGGCTGGCGGAATGTTATGAGCGGCTTGGCGAGCCGGGCCGTAAGCTGGGCGCATTGCTGCAGTCGTTCCAGTACGACTTGCCGCATGCCGATTTCTGCTGCGCCATTGCCGCCTGCTTCCATGAGCGGCAAGAGATCGTCACCGCCATCTATTGGTATATGCAGGCGGTGGATGTGAGCAGCCGCGATCCGGGTCTGCGCCCCGTACCTGCGGCATGCCGCACGTGGCTGCCACATGCCCGGCTCTCGCTCTGTTATGCCCATTTGGGCAACTGGGAGCAGGCGCTTTTGCATAACACCAAAGCTAGACATTATCTGCCGGATGATCCAGGCCTGATCGGGAATCGGGAGAAGCTCGAAGCCGTGATTCGCAAACAGCGGAAAGAAAGCGAAGGGTAACATATGGAAGAAGGAACAAATACGGAAAGTGAAGATGAGGTATTCAACAGAATGAAGCTAGCAATCCATTGCTGAAACGGAATCATAATAGTTTTCAAATATAGCAACCAGATTAGCAATCAAATATAGCATTCAAATAATGGTCTTACTACAGAGGCCTAATAAAAAGCAAACCCCGTTTAGCCGAGAAAGTCGGTAAACGGGGTTTGCTTTTTACTTTGTTTTAGTATGAACAGTGTATACCAAGTTTAAAACAACTGAACTTATCGTTCATAACCATTTTCCCAAGCGAAGTTGTCATGACATGATATTTCATCAGCACATGTTGATCACGATTCAGGTGACAAACATCGGACATACTGGTCTTTTGTGCGCAAGCTGCTGCAAGCCCAGCCCCATCCATCATAAATTTCTTCATCTATATTCAAGGTAACCGTCTCGTTACTATACTCGCTCCAGTTTTCAATGCGAAGGGTATTGTCACTTTCCCATTCGAGGTGATTTCCGCCATGAAACTCTGCGCGATAGATGCTTTTGGCATTCGAAGCGTTTGAATCCGCTGTTTTCCGTACGTCTACCCAGATCGTCACCCCGCCTGCTGCGCCGCCGTAGGGAACACCGTATAGTTCGGCCGTGTATTCCCCATTTGGGGATGACATGGACGAGCTCAGATCGCCCTCACCCGAACGATCAAATGTGGAAAGATAGGGCCGGAGCGTAAAGAAAAGCGTTAACGCCACGATGGGCAACATAAACAAGGCGATGAATATTGAAGTGTTTGGATGCCTGAGAACCCAAGATTGGTGTGCGTTTATCGGAGATGAATCCGGGCGAGGAGTTCTATCTTTTGTCGTAATCATGCACCTTCCTTTAGAGCGTAATCTGTTTGGCAGGGATATAAATATCCAGTTCTCCGTAATGCTCCTGGGCTAGACTGCCGTCTATTCTTTCAAAATAATAAGCATCACTTTTGCTGTATCCGGAATGACTTTGCCAGTATTCATCGATAAACGTCCATACACTATCCAGATGATCGATATTAATCAGGCTTGGATGGAAATCACAGACAAACTTGAACACGGCATACTGATTGGCAGGTACTTCGATGCCGTTCAGTTCTTCGGGGATCTCTTCCAAACTCGTAACTTCAACAGATGGCTGATAGGTACTGTAGTGTTCTTTAATCTCACTGGTCAATCCAATGTATACGTTGTCGTGCAGCACGTTAGGGATCAGATGAAAGTACTTTTCGTAAAAAAGGTTGCCTGCGGAATTGGATTTATAATATTCCTCGTTATCCACATATCGAATCCGGGATTGCTGACCGATAAGCTTCATCGCAGGTTTCCGTACATAAATCGGATGAAAAATGTATCCATACGGAAGGATCGTAATCATCGACGAAGTCATACGAGCCGTAAACTGTAAATCACCAGCACCCTGTTTGCGGTATTGCAGGGGGGTTATCCCAAAGGCCTGTTTGAAAGCCCGAATGTAAGACTGCTCATGTTCAAAAGAATAATGTCCGCTAATATCGATAATTTTCCAGTTCAGATCGACCAGTTGCTCCAGACTACGGGCTAATTTGCGAGCACGAATATACTCTCCAGGTAACTGGCCGCTGGCATGTTTAAACATGCGATGCAGATGGAATTTGGAGATGTGGGTTATCGATGCAAGATGATCGAGTGTCAGCTTCTCATGAATATGGTCTTCTATGTAATCAAACAACGTATCCAATGTCTGTAGTAGATCTGGTTGCATATAGAAACTCCTTATTTC
Source organism: Paenibacillus sp. TSA_86.1 (assembly GCF_052691815.1). Classification (NCBI taxonomy): domain Bacteria; kingdom Bacillati; phylum Bacillota; class Bacilli; order Caryophanales; family Paenibacillaceae; genus Paenibacillus; species Paenibacillus sp. TSA_86.1. The sequence goes on from NZ_JBQZGE010000001.1 coordinate 549,060, forward strand.
GTCCTGATTTATAGGGGATAGCAAGAAATGTTCATTTTTTCCTTATCACTGATGATATCATAACCAGATACTTAATTTGATGACAAGATTGGAGTAATTACATATGTTAGCCGACCAAACGATAACAGACAAAAGAACGTATAAGCCTATCCAAATACTGACACGGTTATGGACATTAACCGGAAAATATCGCATGTTCATCATCCCACTGCTCATTGCAGCTTTGGCCGCCTCGCTGGTAGAAGTAGGATATCTGGAATCCATTCGCAGATTGGTCAAAGGCGCAGCGGAATCACAGTTTTCTCTAATGTATTCAGGGTTGATCATCGGCTTTTCGATTGTCGTGCTACGTGTCATTGTAAGCCTATTCACAACATGGTCGGAGACGTTATTGAAACAGAAGACCCAGGTGTTTTTACAGTCCAGGCTGCTACATTCCCTTGCACGAACAGATACACAAGAACTGGCAAAGTATCATACGGGGGATCTCACATCCAGAGTATGGACTTCAGCTACGGAGGCTCAGAAAGGCATCAATCAACACGGGATAGAACTTGCGAAAAATATGATTCAATTGCTTCTGGCATTTGCCTATTTCAGCTGGGTGAACCTGCAACTTGCTCTTGCCATTATTGCGTTCACATTAATCTATCCGCTGGTAACGGCAGGACTTGGAAGAAAACTGCAGCGAGAACATGACCGATTGAATGCAAGTGCAGCGGAGAGGGATGAATTGCTTACGGATATCATTCAAGCCCCGGTGGAAATCCGCAGCTACGGACTTTCGGGTTATATGCAGCAGCAGTTTAGCAGACGAATGAATCAAGTATTTAAGCGTACGATGTCTGTTTCGGTTTTACAGCGTATGACGGAGGCTGCTGCACGGGTTTCTACTTACGGGGGCATGATCCTGATTTTGTATCTCGGTGGAATACAGGTGTTGCATGGACATATGGATGTGGGTGGATTGGCGGCTTTTCTCGTCGCAAGCAGTCAGTTGACACGTCCGATTGAAGCACTGTCAGGGCTATGGAGTAAAGTGATTGGATCGGCTTCTCAGGCGGCTCGTGTGTTTGAAATGTTGGATTTGGAAAAAAAGAAACCAGCTGCCGCTCAGCCGCAGCTCAAGTTTATGACCCAAGGTGTTCATGTAGACAAGGTATTCTACAGATATGCAGAGCAAGAAAAAGTGTTATCGAACATTTCTTTTACAGCCGCCAAAGGCAAACTTACGGTAATTACAGGCCCTAGTGGATGCGGAAAAACAACTTTACTTAAAGTGATAGCTGGTTTACATGCACCTGCGAGCGGTTCAATCCAGATGAATAATCCAAATAACTCAAATAATTCAGCGCTTGCCTATAAGGACTCTGTGGGATTGGCGGCCCTTAAATACCCTGATCAGGACATAGAAAGGGGTATAAAGCACGTTTATGTTCCACAACAAGCCTTCATTTTCTCAGGAACCGTAGAGGAGAATATTAGATTTGGCGCAGAAGGTTTGTCTGCTGAAGAGGTGCAGCTTGCTGCCCGTATGACTCTTGCTCATGACACCATTATGAACCAGACGGACGGTTACAAGACAGAGCTTCAGCCGCAAGGGGGACACATGTCTGGCGGAGAACTTCAACGGATCAGTCTCGCCAGAGCAGTGTTAAGAAAACCGGAAATTTTATTGCTGGATGAACCAACCTCCTCACAAGACCCGTGGCATGAGCAACAGTTGAATGAGCTATTTACGGTTTTAGCAACAGAGTATGACACAACGATTATAGCTGTCACTCATCGGTTATCTTTGATTGAGCGCGCAGATCAGGTGATCTACATGCGGGATGGAGAGGTTGTTGACATGGGTACTCACCGTGAACTGCTGAATCGTGAGAATGGTTACCTTGCTTACCTTGCGGAGCAGAATGCAGAAGAACGAATAGATGAAGAAATGCCAGAACGGATATAAACAGATCGAAAGAGATACAAGGTCGATAGAGAAGTAAGACGGTGCACATGAAGCAGCAGTGTCGATGGAAAATGAACATGGCGCATAGAGGTGGAGGGCAAGATCACAGATGGAAGAGCACTATAAGAACAATGATGTAGAGGGAAATAAACCTATATATGGAGAGGAACATAAGCGCATAGATGAAGAGGGACATCATAACAGTGATGGAGATCAGGATATGAATAAGGCCAAGGAAACAGCATCTCTGAGAAAGGTTTGGCCGATTATTGTGCGCTTTATGAAGCCCTATAGATGGGCGGTAATCATTATGTTTCTTTTTATTGCGGCGGACGCGGTGTTCGATTGGGGTCTGGCCTTTGTGCAGGGATTTTTCGTTGATGCAATCCATGACGGAGGACAGGAGAAATTGAATGCTACGGCGATAACCTTTATCGCAGTGTTGATCGGGTTTATCGCATTACTGGCGATGCATCGCTATGTGCTTGTACGGTTTAAAGAATCCATGCATAGAGACATGTCGATGAACCTGCTCCAGCTTTTCAACCGGATGCCTTATCCATGGGTTCGGAGACAGAAGTCAGGGGATGTGATGCTGCGAATCAAGGAAGATACCAAGCATGGTGCAGAAGTCGTGGAGGCGATGGCAGAAGGAGTGACGGTCGTTTTTATTTTCGTTCTCTCGCTGGGGTACTTGTATCGCGCAGATGCATGGGTTGCAGTCATTGCACTTGTCAGTGCGGCGGCGATCTGGTTTACGGCAAGGGTATATGACCAGCGCATTATAAGGTTATCGGATGAAGTGGAATCCATGGAGGGTGAGTCACAGCAGCAGATTCAGCAATACATGGAAGGTGTTCCTGTGATCCAGGCATATAACGCTTCGCCATGGTTTCTCACACGCTTGCGTATGCAGCAACAATCACTTAACCGAGTACAGGCGAAGCTGCAGATGACCTTAAGCATATCCGATAATGTGGCGATGGCCGTATTTGGTCTGGCTCAATTGGTAGCATTATTTCTGATTGCTTTAGCTGCAGCGAGGGGCGCTTTGTCACCGGGAATGGTTGTGGCAAGCAGCTTGCTGTTTGAACTTGTCGTATGGCCTGTATTAGGCTTGTCCAGTCAGTGGAGCCAGATGCAGTCTAGTATAGGTGCATTTGGTCGCATCTCCACATGGCTGAATCTAGCGCAGCGAGCGGAACAAAATGAAGTAAAAGAATACAATTCAGGACACAGAGAACTTCCGCAAAATGAACAGCCTATCCTGACACTGGATCAGGTCACGGTATTGGATGAAAGCAGCGGTCGAACGATCCTGGATCGGATTACGCTTAGATTGGTACCCGGTGAACTGGTGGCAGTAGTGGGTAGCAGCGGAGCCGGGAAGTCCACACTATGTCAAGTATGTGCAGGGCTAATCAAGCCGACTTTTGGACGTGTGATGCTGGGGAACGAGGATGTAGCGCAGATTATGGCTCAGGATCAACAATCCCGGCTAACGTATATGCCGCAGTCTCCTGCTTTTTTTACGGGAACGATTGAAGAGAATATTCGTCTTGGCAGGGACGCTACATTAAATGAAGTGAAACTTTCAGCGGGACAGGCTGGTTTACATGAATTTATTGAGGATCAGGAAGGCCAGTATGATGCGATTTTGCAAGAAAAAGGAGCTAATCTTTCCGGAGGACAACGCCAGCGTCTGTCTCTTGCCCGGCTCATGGTGAGATCCTCAGATGTGTATATTTTGGATGAACCCACATCATCGCTGGATAACCGGACGGAACAGTTGGTCATGAAACAACTTCGCCGCTTCGTGCAAGGGAAAACGGGATTACTGGTGACTCATCGCATGGAGCTCGCCCGTCAATGTTACCGGATTCTAGTGATGAATCAAGGACGAATTGCTGAGGATGGCACGCATGAGCAACTGATGGAGCGAAAAGGCTTGTACTATCGCATGAATGTTAGGGATGCAGCGTCGGGGGAGTGAGACTGGAAGAAGGAAGTAACTTGCAATACTTAGTTCATTATGCAATTAACTAGACCGGACGTGGTATAATGTATAGAAACGGAGTTGATGGTCAGATGGCTGATTTGCTTGATCCACGGAACGATTTTGTTTTCAAGCGTATTTTTGGTAGTGAGGAAAACAAAGATGTGCTGCTTGTGTTCTTAAACCGAACGTTTGCGGAATCAGGTGACCCACCGTTGACGGAGATTGTACTTCTCAACCCGTATACAAATAAAGATGCTCCCCTAGACAAACAGTCGATTTTTGATATTTGGGCTAAAACGTCAGAAGGTAAGCTGAAAAACATTGAGATGCAGCTGTTTAATAAATACGATATTGAGAAAAGAACCCTGTACTATTGGAGTAAGCGTTACTCTAGCCAGTTGCAGGAAGGACAGTCCTATAAAGAACTGAAGAAGTGTGTTACGATTAATATTCTAAATTATTCATTTATTTCCAACAATCGATATCATAATATCTTTCATCTGAGAGAAGATCACACTGGACTTGAACTGAGTGATGATATAGAAGTACACTTTATGGAACTTTCCAAGCTTGACGCTCAATCAGTCCCTATAGAAGGAGGGTTAATTAACTGGCTTTTGTTCTTAAAGGGTGCTGACAAATCCAATTGGGAGGTGTTGCAAATGAATGAGCCGACATTGAAAAAAGCGATGGATACATTGGAGTTCCTAAGTCAAGATCAGGAGGCGCGTCGTTTGTATGAGGCGCGTCAAAAGTACTTGCATGATGAGGCCTCGATGATTGAATGGGCTACGGAAAAAGGATTGGCTCAAGGAGAACAAAAAAAAGCTTTGGAGATTGCCCAAAACATGCTTTCACTAGGAATTGACATTTCGGTTATCGTCAAAGCCAGCGGTTTAACAGAGTCCGAGGTCAAAGCGCTTAAAAGCTAAAGCTGTTTGATAGATAGAACTGTTTAAAAGCTAAAACCGCATGTGACAGCTAAAATAGTTTGTTATGAAAAGGAAAGCAGCCGTTTGTCTCCACCCGGGATGAACGGTTGTTTTATTTGTGTGCGAGAAGATTCAGGTTTTTACATTAAAACGCGGTTGCTCATTCGGGCTGTGCCCGTTAAACTAAAGAGAGCGGCGTTTTGCTTGACGGACAAGTCATGAGAACGCCATTTTGTTGTCAGGGATGCGGCGCTGGTGCCGCGTTTGGATGTCAGAATCGGATAGAACCAAGCCGGTGCAGGAACACCGGTGACAAGTAAGGAGTCTTTACATGAGTGTGCAAGCACCTACTTTAGAAGAGGCGCAGGGTCTCCTGCAAAAATATTATGGTTACCCCGATTTTCGTGAGGGTCAAAAAAAGATCGTTTCCAGCCTGCTCGAATATGAGGATACGCTGGGGATTATGCCAACCGGAGGCGGGAAGTCAATCTGTTACCAGATTCCCGCCCTGTTATATCCGGGGCTGACGCTGGTCGTCTCCCCGTTAATATCATTGATGAAAGACCAGGTCGATGCGCTGACGACCGCGGGCATTGCCGCCGCTTATATTAATAGTACGTTAAGCGGCAGAGAAGTGAATGAGCGCATCCGCGCGGCGCAGCGCGGTGAGCTGAAGTTGCTCTACGTCGCGCCGGAGCGACTGGAGCTGGACTGGTTCCGCGAGGAGATGGGGCAGCTGCCGATCTCTTGCGTTGCCGTAGATGAGGCCCACTGTGTGTCACAGTGGGGTCATGATTTTCGGACAAGCTACCTGGCGGTAGCGCCGTTTGTGGATAGTTTGCCGGAGCGGCCGGTGGTTGCGGCCTTTACGGCGACAGCGACGCCCGAGGTCATGGGCGATATTCTGCGGCTCCTGCGTTTGCAGGACCCGCAGACGTATGTGACCGGACTAGGGCGAGATAATCTGGCGTTTAGCGTGCTACGCGGCGAGAGCAAAAAGGATTTCGTCTTGAACTACGCGCGCGAGCATGCCAGCGAGCCAGGTATTGTATACGCCGCGACCCGTAAGGACGTGGACGATCTGCATCAGCGTTTACTGCAGGCAGGTTTGCCCGCAGGACGTTACCATGCAGGCATGACGGACGATGATCGGGCTCAGAGCCAGGAACAGTTTTTGTACGATGATATCCGCGTGATGGTGGCAACGAATGCATTCGGGATGGGGATCGATAAGTCCAACGTACGTTATGTACTTCATTACAGCATGCCGAAGAATATGGAGGCGTATGTACAGGAAGCCGGACGTGCAGGACGGGATGGTGAGCCGAGTCAGTGTATTTTGCTATTCGGAGCACAGGACATCATTACTCAGAAGTTCCTGATTGAGCAGAACCCGATGGAGGGTGACCGCAAAGCGAACGATTACCGCAAGTTGCAACAGATGGTGGATTACTGTTATACCACACGCTGTCTGCGAAGCGCGCAGCTGGATTACTTCGGTGAAGTGCACGAGGACAAGCCATGCGGCATTTGCAGTTCCTGTACAGACGAACGTGAGCTGGTGGATATGACCATTGATGCGCAAAAAATATTCAGCTGCATTCACCGCATGCGTGAACGCTACGGGGTATCTCTTGTGGCTTCGGTACTCAAGGGTTCCCGTGCCAAAAAAGTATTGGACTACGGCTTCGATTCCTTGCCGACGTACGGCGTCATGGGCAATCGTACAGAGCGCGAAATTGCCGAGATCATCAACGTGATGGTATCCGAAGGTTACCTGATGTTGTCCGAGGGACAATATCCCGTAGTACGTCTGCAGCCGCTGGCGGTGGAAGTACTAAAAGGTCAACGCGAAGTCATGCAGCGTGTCGTACGGAAAACAGCGGCTACAGCTTCCGGTACGAACTACGGCGGACGCCGCGGACGTGATGCAATGCCTTCGGCTGTGAACGAAACTGTGTTTGAGCAGTTACGCCTGATCCGCCGTGATCTGGCCGCCAAAGAACATGTACCATCCTATATCATCTTCAATGATGCCACTTTGCGCGAGATGAGTGTGGTATGTCCGAAGACAGAACGTGACATGCTGACGATTAAAGGGGTCGGTGAAGTGAAGTACCGTAAGTACGGACTGCCGTTCCTTGAATTCTTCCAGAAGCAATCGGGCGAAGAAGTGGATACAGACGATGACGCTTTTTATGAATATGAGTGATATATGTTAGTGATATATGATAGTGAATATGTCGTGAGTGATGAAAGATGAGGATAAATGACAAGAGACAAGTAATGTCTGATCTGTGATCAGCGACCTGTGCCTGAAGACTAATTTTAAAAGATTAAAACCTAAAACCTAGAGATTAGAGATTGTACTAAAGTTTAGGAAATAGGAATTAGACACAGACAGAGATATGGGAAGAAGCAGAAGCAATATAAATTGAACTAAGAAAACGACATTATGCCGACTAACTGTCCATGATCGTCAAAGGGCGCTGTAATGGGGCAAGAATACCAGCCTTGTTATGCTGCTCAAGTAGAGGATGGAAGGCTAACGATCCCCATGGAGCTTATTTGCCCTGAATCGGGGACATTTGAAATCTAACGATCTCCAGGAAGCTTATTTCATTCAAAATTCTGAAAAATGAGTCTGATTAAGCTGATTTCAGCAGAATAGCGTCCCTGGGGATCGTTAGAGTTTTCCAAAGCTCGAATATGCCGAAATAAGGCTTCTCCTGATCGTTAGCGCTTGCAGCAGAGGGTCGCGGACTTGCACTAGCCATAGGCGATGGGTAGTGCCGATGGATGATATTTGCTGGTGAGCCTGAATTGGTAAGCATATCAGAATTGGATTATGTACATTCTTTAGTTCAACTTATATAGATCAGAATAGGAACGAACTCAGAAAGTAATACATGTATCTCATGAAGTGTGTCCCTGCAGAGTAGACAAAATGGATGAGATTGTCTTTTAAAGGGTGGACATTGGCGTTAAAAGTTACTAAGGAGTATTGGCACATTATATAGTGATTTTTATGGGATTGAGTCTATATATTGTATTTTTTGTTGGGTGGAGAGTGTATGTGTTTTTAAAAGAGGTGTCCACTCTTTGAAGGACAAAAATCGAATATGTCTGTGATAGGCGGACTCATTGGCATTGTGCGAGCTTGGTAATGGCAAAGGTATAAGTTAGGATGTAGTGAAGGTGCTAAAGGTCGGTGTACGGACGATAGGAATTAGACTAGTCGATTAATACATGGAAGATTAACAAATCGGTTGCGAGTCTGGCGCGTGGTGCGTGTACTGGCGGAAGTTGGTGTGGTTTTGTGCAAGTGTGGCCATAGATAAGGCTCGGACTTGCGTAGAGGTTTATCTGAACAGCATCCAGGGCAGGATGGCTGTGGAGCTTTACTTTTCCCAAAAAATATGTGGTCTGGGTGTCCAGGCAAAGGTTGTGAACCATGAAGGTAATTTTATCGACTTTGAATGCAAAGTACATCCATACCTCGCTGGCGCTGCGGTGTTTGAAGGCGTACAGTGAGAAGGATTTTGATATTGAACTCGCGGAGTATACGATCAAAGACCCGGTCATGAATATTGTGTCGGATCTGTACCAACGCGGTGCGGATGTGATTGGGTTTTCGTGTTACATCTGGAACATTGAAGAGACGATCAAGGTGATTGATAATTTGAAAAAGGTTATGCCTGACGTGAAAATTTTGCTGGGCGGGCCGGAGGTGTCCTACGACACCGAATATTGGATGAACCGGATTCCTAATGTCGATTTTATCGTCATGGGTGAAGGGGAAGAGACGCTGCATCAGCTTTTGACGGAGCTGGAGGGCAGTAAAAAGTTCCATTTTGTATATGGACTGGCGTATCGCAAAGGGGAAGAGGTTATTCTCATGCCAGGACGTCCGAAAGCGGACTTAAATGATCTGCCGTCGCCGCATCGCTTTGAAGAGGATATCCCGGAACTCGGGAAGCGGGTTGTTTATTTCGAGACCAGCCGGGGCTGTCCGTTTAGTTGTCAGTTCTGTCTGTCCAGTATTGAGGTCGGCGTGCGGTATTACGATATCGAGCGGACGAAGTCGGACATTCTGTACCTGATCGAGAAGGGTGCGAAGCTGATTAAGTTTGTAGACCGGACGTTTAACATTAAACGGGATTATGCGATGGAGATGTTTAAGTTTCTGATCGAGAATCATCAAGGAACGGTGTTTCAGTTTGAAATTACGGCTGATATCATGCGTCCTGAGGTGCTCGATTATTTGGCAGAGAATGCGCCGCCGGGTACATTCAGGTTCGAAATTGGGGTACAGTCCACGAATGATCCGACGAATGAACTGGTGAAACGCCGCCAGAACTTTGCCAAGCTGAGTCGTACGGTGAATAAAGTCAAAGCCAGCGGCAAGATCGACCAGCATTTGGATCTGATCGCCGGATTGCCGGAGGAAGATTATAATACGTTCCGCAAGACGTTTAACGATGTGTTTGCCTTGGGGCCGGAAGAGCTACAGCTTGGGTTCCTCAAAATGCTTCGCGGTACGGGACTTCGTCTGGATGCAGAAAAGTACAATTATACGTATATGGATCACGCGCCGTATGAGATTTTGGGCAGTGACGTGTTGCCGTTTAGCGACATCGTTCGCCTGAAACGCCTGGAGGATGTGCTGGAAAAATACTGGAACGCACACCGGATGGATCATACGCTGAAGTATTTGATGGAGCAGGAGTTTGATTCGCCGTTTGATTTCTTCCAAGCGTTTGGCGATTACTGGGAGGGTCAGGGCTGGCAGAAGATCGGGCATCAGTTAGAGGATTTGTTCACTCGTCTGCATAGTTTCCTAGAGTCGCGAAACACGCCGCACATGGATATTGTGCTTGGTCTGATGAAGCTGGATTATTTCCTGGGACATAAGTACAAGCCGCGTAAAATCTGGTGGGACGATGTGCTCCAGAAAGATCAATGGGCAGGCTATATGAAAACGTTGGCTGAACGTCCAGAGGACGTTCGATTGCCGCGTGTTGCCGGTGCCTCTGGCTCGGCATGGCTGGAAAGCAGCGGCGCGAGTGGAACGGCCGCTGCAGGAACTTCGGCGGCTGCCGGAGAGGACACTGCCGCAGATGCGGCGGGTGTGATCGGCAGCCACGCCGGGGATGTTGCGTCGCTGGCAGCGCGCGACGCAGTGGAGTCCGCCGCGGATGGAGCGGCGGACATGGGGCACGGCAACGCTTCGCGTGCGTTGCCGATGACCTCGGCCATGACCGCACAGACGGTCATGGGTGCCCGTGTTTTCGCCGATCTGGGACTCGGCGAAAAGGAACTGCAGAAGCACGCCGTACTGGACGTGCTTCCGTTCCGGCTTGAGCGTGTGCTTGCTGGCGCCAGCCCGCTTGCCGCGAAAGGCCAGACGCTGCTGGTTGTCGTATACCAGCAGCACGAAGACCAGCAGGCGCAGTATTACACATTGCCGCTGGGAGAAGAAGCCGCTGCTATGTAGGTGCAGCGACCATATTTCCGAAAGCATCGGAAGATCATTGGATTCCCTTACGGGATGAAGATGATCTTCCTTTTTTATTTTCCAAATTCAATAGAATTCATATATCCAATGGAGCTGAAGGAGAATGTCGTATGAACAACCGAACAGAAGCTTCTATCATACTAACCAAAGGTTCTGCTGATACATTGCATGTGCAAATTCCATATAATACGGTGCACATTCAGCGCATTCGTCAGGTAACAGGGAGAAGGTGGGAGACTGATGCAAAACGCTGGATCATTCCCTACTCAGACGCATCTCTTCAGGAGTTTACAAAGCACTTTGATGCGCTAGATGTAGAGATTTCCCCGGAGTTGTGGGTGGAGAGTGAGATATTGAGAAACTGGAAGTTAAGAGGGGAACATCCCAAATGGAAAAGAGATGAGTTGCTGCAAGCTCTGAAATTAAGAGGATATAGTCGGAAAACGATTAAAGCATACTATAATCAGATTGAACGATTTGTGGCCAGTTTTCCTCAGATCGATACAGAAATCCATACATCTCATGTTCAGACATATTGTTTAAGTTTACTTGAGCGAGGAATTTCCCATTCGAGTGTGAATCAGACGATTAGTGCGATTCGATTCTATAGTAAACATGTTCTCCATAATCCTACAGCGATCCAATTTATACGCCCCAAAAAGCAGATGAAGCTACCCAATGTTATGTCCGAAACAGAAGTCACCCAATTGCTGAAAGCTGTGACTAATCTCAAGCACAAGACAATTCTTTATCTAACCTATTCGGCAGGGCTTCGAGTCGGCGAAGTCGTTCGTCTATGCTATAGTGATCTGGATATTGAGCGTCAGACCATTATCGTAAGGCAGGGAAAAGGTCAAAAGGATCGAAGAACTCTTCTCTCCCATCTTGCTTGGGAGATTGTACAGAGGTACATCACCGAATATAAAACCGATCGTTGGTTGTTTCCAGGACAATCTTCAGATCGACATCTTACGGAGCGCAGTGTACAAAAGGTTTTTGAAGAAGCTAGACAACGAGCAGGTATTGTAAAAAAGTGTAGCATTCATGCTTTGCGGCACTCATTCGCTACACATTTGCTGGAAAACGGAACAGACCTGCGCTATATTCAGGAGCTTCTTGGTCATACGAGTGCACAAACAACGCAAAGATATACGCATGTCAGCACAAAAAATATTCAGCGTATTCAAAGTCCATTGGATCGTATGGACATGGGAGATTGAATACCTCAAACTTCTCCCTTTTTCACCAAATTTTTCTTCGCAAATACCCCCCCATAGGTTATCATATACGTAGTTCAGATATTACTTTGGAAGTGTGATATTTACGAAGTACATAAATTAGATGTTAGATGAAATTACTATAGAGGACTGATAAAAATGGAATTGAATAAAATAATAGAATCTTTATTGGAAGAGAATAAAACAAAAAGATCTTACGAAATGTTAGAGGCACTCGTTATGAAAGTGTTACAAGAATATTTTCATGAAAGAGGTAAGGAGTTAATCCCTAGTTATATTATAAAAAATGATTTTTATTATGGAGAGTTTGATGGCTATGCCCCAGAGGGAATTGAGAATCTTGAAGGTCCTACAATTTTTGAAACTAAATTTTATAGAAGTAAGACGTCCATGAATAAATTGTTTTTTAAGGAAAACGTAGGAAAAATAAATAATAGAATAATGAAAAGTGGTTTGGAAGTTAGGAATATTGTATTTATTATTACGTTAGAGCTTACTGAAAAAGAAAAGGAGAAGTTACAAGAACAATTTAATAAACAAGAAAGCATTAATATCGAAATATGGGATCTTATCAACTTAACAAAAATATTTGAGTTATACCCCCAGACAGTTAATGAAGTATACGAGAATATATCTAAATTGTTGATAAATAATAAAATATCTACAAGTATAAAAGAAAGTAAAAATGATTGGAAAAGCAAACAAAGAACCAACATCGAACAATTAAAAAAGGCATATGTAGATGACGATTTAGTATTGTTTTTAGGGGCTGGTGTCTCAATAGATGCAAAGATTGCATCATGGGATGATTTAGTTAATGATCTGTTAGTTAATTTGATAGGAAGCAAACTAAGTGAACATAATGTGAATTTAAATGAAGAAGAGAAAGCTTTTATTGTAAAAAAGCTAAAGGCATCTAATGGTAACTCACCATTACTAATGGCTAGATATATCAGAAAAGGTTTAGAGGATTTATTCGGTAAAATACTTATTGAAATACTTTATAAGAATTCTGTAGATACTTCCGACCTTCTTGATGAAATTGCTCAGTTATGCTTGCCAGTAAGGAATAGAGTAGGCATTAGAGGAGTTGTTAATTATAATTTTGATGATTTAGTAGAATATAACTTAAAAAGATACAAAATTAAATTCAGATCTATTTATAGAGAAGCTGACTTACCATTACCAGATGAACTTGGCATTTATCATGTTCATGGATTCTTGCCCAGAAATTCTGATGAATACGATAGCTTATCTAAATCTTTACTTGTGTTTTCTGAAGAAGGGTATCATGATTTAATGCTTGATCCTTACAATTGGTCAAATTTAGTGCAACTTAATTATTTAAGAGAAAATACTTGCTTATTCATTGGTTTATCCATGACTGATCCAAATATAAGAAGATTACTAGATATAGCAGTGAGAAAACAGGAAGAAAATATGTATAAGCATTTTGTTTTTATGAAGCGTGACTCATATGTAAGAGAAGATTACGATAAAACTAATATTCATAATGCTAGTATAGAGAAATTCGATATTGTAAATCAAAACTTGCAAGAAGATTACTACAAGGAATTAGGGCTTAATATTGTTTGGTACGACTCATATGAAGAAATACCAAAACTTATAAAACAAATAAAAGAGTAATGTGAGATTAATCTAAGAAGAAAGTAACTTCATCTAACATAATATTCACGCTGCGGACATACGTCCTTGGCCCGGCATTCGCCGGATACTCGACATGCGTCGAGTCGTGAATACAGGAACGTTAAAAGAAATCGGCGCTAAGCAATTAAAACTAGAAGTACAAATTGGAGGAATAATAATTGTTTTCTGATTTTAGATACAATCCTAACTCAAAACAAGTTCATGATTTTTGGAAAGACAATTTCAATAATTTAAATGATTTTTATGTGAATTGGGAAACAAAATCTTATGAATTGAAACTTGCTTCTGAATTGATTTATCAAGAATTTAAAAGTGCAGTGGATACTCTTGTAAGTCAAATAAATGTTGATGAAGAAGAAGATGAGTCACTTATCTATAGACAAAGTTTTGGATCAATATGGATGATGTTATGTGGGTATAGTTTAGAATGCCTTGTGAAAGGAATGTATTTCATTGTAAACCCAAATGATAATATTAGGGATGGTAAAGTAGTAGTTGATTGGAAAGGATCTGGTCACGACCTAATAACTCTTATGAATCTGTACAATGAAATTGTAACAGAGGAAATCAGAATTAGTTTAAATGAAAATGAAATAAGTTATTTGAGGAGAGCTAGTGAGAATTCATTATGGATAGGGAAATATCCTTTACCTAAAAAATATCAGAACACAATTCCAGTATTACAAGAAGGCGAAGGATATGCACCACTTGGATTAATTAATGTTAAAGGAGATAAAGATATTTACGAAGAGATTTATAAAAAATTACAACAGCTTTTTGAAACTTGCTATAAGGAGAAAAAAGCAGAAATTCAAAAAGAAGAATAATATTTTAGTATTTCAATGAAGGCACCAACATCTTATAACATAATATTCAAGCAGCGGCTCCTTCGGAGCCTTGGTCTGCGGATGGATTTCGGAGAGGGATTTCAGCAGACAGCCCCTTCGGGGCTCATGAATACAAGAACGTTATATGAAACTATTTGAATTCTATAAAAAGGAATAGAGAGGACATTTTATGAAGATTAAAAACAAAAGTGCAATAAGTGATAAATATTTGGAATTAATAGATAAGATTTATAAAGAAGATAAATCGTTAAGTTTGGACGATACAATTAATACCTTCAAAAAGGTGGAAGACCATTTTGACAAGTATAGTATTGACGAATTACTTTATTTGAAATCAGAATTGAACGGAATATTAGAAGATTTAAAGCAAGTAGCTATAATAACAGGTTTTATGTCATTAGTATTTTCTATAATATTACTTTTTATTAATTCTTCTGTTGAATTCATGTCTTCAAATTTTCCTGAAAAAAATATTATGTTATTAAATTGGATTAAATACATAATTATTTTAGTAGTATGTCTAACTATACTTATTTCCTTTGGTAAGATACTTATGCGTTATAGTGTTAGATATAGAAGACTAAATATAGTTAATAATATACTTAATAACTATATTGAAAAATACAAAAAAGAGAAAGAATAAATGTATCCTAGATAAAGAAAATAGCATCATATAACACGATATTCACGCTGCGGACATTCGTCCTTGGTCCGGCATTCGCCGGACACCTAGCATACGCCAGGTCGTGAATACAGGAACGTTAGATGATATATCAGAGTGGAGGTTTTTAAGATGAAGAATCAATTAGAACTTCGTGACAGCTTTACTAGGTCACTTTTTAATGAATCAAAAGACCTGAACATTGATTTGTCAGAAGTAGTCATTGATAATGTTCTGGAGAATGAGATTGTTAAGGAAATTCCTATCGTGAAATCGATTGTCGCTGCTACAAATATAGGACTCAGAATCAAGGAAAGGCACTTTGCAAAGAAATCTTTATTGCTACTGAAACAATTTTGGAACTCTTCAATAGCTGAGGAAGAACTTAATAAATTCAAGTCTCGTTTAAACAGTGACCCAAAATATACAGCGAAGGTTATGGAACAACTTTTAATTATTCTTGATAGATATATTGAAGAAGAAAAAGCAGTAATTATGGGTAAGTTGCTTGCATCACATGTGAATGACAAACTAAATGAAGAAGAATTTTTTGAATATATAATAATATTAGATCAGTTGTACGTAACTGATTTTAAAGTATTGAGAATGTACTATGACAAAACAATGGAATTTGAAAGCAATACGCATATTAAGTTTATCAATTTTGAAAAAGATGAAGGAATTAAAATTAACAGCTCAGTTCAGCGACTAAGAACTCATGGCTTCTTAGATAGAAACAATGCAGCGAAGTTAAGTGGCGGCCTTAAAGATTCAGTAGATGTAGAATCAAGAATAAACTCATTTGGTATTAAATTTTGTGAATATGGATTACTCGAAGAAGTCTGATACATCATCTAACATAGTACTCACGCTGTGGGACTTTCGCCCCTTGGTTGTCAGATGTATAATCATGGAAGTAGTCCAGACAACACGCGACCTAGCCGAAGATAGAAGCTATCTAAAGCTGGGTCGCGTCGTGAATACAGGAACGTTAGGCGAAATCAGTAAGAGAAGGGGACAACATAATGCTTGCACTAAGACTTACCAAAGACTTATTGAAAGATATGAAAGTGACTCCAGTTGAAGATATCAATGCAGCTCTGTTTTTAAGCTGGCATGTAAATATTTATAACTTGAATAAACGAAAACACATTGTTTTTGTGAACGATTTAACTAGATTAGCTATTATCATTGATGGAATTAGAACAGGGCAAATAGAGCGGTTGAAAGAAAAATTTATGATAACTCTTCGGGAATACTTACTCCGAGAGGGCGTTAATGAAAGTCTTATCAATAGATATTTTGCGAATAGCGAAGAAGTAGTTATCTCGAAAACAAACAATAGAAGCGTCCTAGGAACTATGAAAGAAGTTACGTGGTTTATTGAAGATGATTTTCACGATAACATTGAACGCATGAAGTGGCTAAATAGAATGATTCATAAACCAATAGATTACAAGGAACCGATCAATTATTTTAAAGAATCCTTATGGAATATTAACAACTACAACATAATTATCTGAGGCTTTTGGAGATTCCGAGTTTTGGGCTAGGGAGTATCTGAGCCATACTAAAGAGTCATCACGTATTACGTATATTGCTATGGACCGTCTGACACCCGTAGGCATGATTAGAGTTAATTGTCTTCATACGAATACTGCCATTATCCATGATTTTTGTGTGCTTCCCGCATTTCAGGGGAGGGGATATGGCCGTGAAATTCTTTCGAAGGTAGTTGATTTCTTGCAAAATCAAGAGTACTCTCCAATCCGCTTGAGTGTAGTTACTCAAAATAGACGTGCATTAAGTCTGTATCAGTCCATAGGATTTGATGTGTCTGCGGAATCTCTTTATTATGTGATCCCTATGGATGACCTTTAGTTGATTAAGTTCAGGAAATGAACGGGATACAAATTTAAAATCTTAATGATATATCAAAGTATCAAAGATAACGCTGAAATTCTATAACATAGTATTCATGCTGCAGGGTTATCCCCCTTGATTGTCAGATGCTAATCATGGAAGGAAGCTCAGACAACAAATGACCCAGCCTAAGATAAGAGCTATCTAAGGCTGGGTCATTTTATTAATACAGGAATGTTAAAGGAAATCAGCGCATGACACAAAAATGAGGGGAACAAAACCATGGATAACAGATTATCTATACCAAGTAAATTAATCAATCTATCGGAATTAATGAGTGCCACAGCCATTGAAAAAGGAAGGCATTATCAATCGGTGTGCATTTTGGAGTTTAGTAATTCTATAAAGTATGTATTGAAAGAAAAAAATGTTGAAGATTCCGGTAGTTTGATGGACGAAGCAGAAAGATTAAAATGGCTCAATGATATAGTTCCAGTTCCTAAAGTTGTTGGTTATTTAAAGGAGAACGGAAAGGAACATTTAGTTATGACCTACATAGAGGGCTGTACCGCAGAAGAATACAAGCAGGAAGCGGGGCAAAAAAGTCTAGGTTATATTCTGGGAGAGGGATTAAGAACAATACACAATATCTCCATTCATAATTGTCATTTCAACGATAATTTGCCGGATAAGCTTATTGATATGGTAAGGAAGAATATTACTGAGAGAAAACATGAAGTCAAGGATGCTATTAACAAGTCATTTCCCAATCATACCATTGAGCAATTGATGGATTTCTTGGAAATGTATAAAGCGTCGACAGAAGAACTGGTTTTTACGCATGGTGATTATGGTTCGGGAAACGTTATGTTACATAAGGGGCGTATTGCAGCATTTATTGATGTAGGAGCATCTGGGATATCCGATCCGTACTATGATATTTATTATCTTGTAAAAAGTCTTACATTTTATACGGATAAGGAAGAAGAAGTAGATGAGTTTATGAAAGGATATGGCATATCGGAATTAGATGAGAATAAAATGAAATTTCATCAGATCATTGATATTTTATTGTTGTGAGTACGTTACGTTATCTGATATCTTTCATGAGGTGAATGTATCTAATGATAAAATTAAATATAAAAGTATTGAGCTTGATCTTATTTTTAATTTTGCCTGCCTGTTCGGCCAGTAATGAAAAAGATCCTTCTGACTCCATCTTTCAGGTTGGCGTAGATGAGATTGAAAATGTTAAGGTCAACGAAACTTTTCAATTCGTAGGGTATTTGAAAAATTCATCAAAAAAGACAGTGGAGATATCTCATGGATCAGGTATGTTCAGTTATGAGATTTATAATGAAGCTGGCGAGAGAATCCTTCCAAAAGTAAACGTGCTATTAGAACACGCTATTGGCTATCAGGTTGAGCTTCGACCAGGTGAAGTATATAGAAACAATGGACAAGATCAACGAAGTAAGGAATATTATGAATTCGTTATCCAGCAGCTAGGCAATTACAAAGTTAAAACACATGTCGAATTTATGATGAATAATGATGGCAAGCAAAAGAAAATAAGCTTATGGAGTGAATCCAAAGAATTTCAAGTGCAGTAGAGGATTGCAGGGGAACTCAACATAAATTTATCTGAGGTGATTTCAATGGAAGTACAAATACTCAATAAACAAATTAGTGTAGAAGAATATATGAATCTGAGGGAAATCGTGGGATGGGGTAATCCTGAAAATATAGAGGCCATTGAACGTGGATTAAAGAACACGTTATATTCCATCTGTATAGAGGTTGAAGAGCAGACCATAGGATATGGAAGAATCGTAGGCGACGGTGGGTTTACTTTTTACATACAAGACATTATCGTGTTACCTTCCTATCAGAGGCTAGGTTTAGGCAACAAAATAATGACGGAACTGATGGAGTATATTACAAGTACGTATCCGCCCGGAAGTTCAGTCGGACTCATGTCAGCAAAAGGCAAAGAGGATTTTTATAAGAAATTTGGATTCGTGGAGAGACCCAATGAAAGTTATGGTGCAGGGATGATCCAATACTTAAAGAAACCATAGTAGAGACATTTCGAGCAAGAGAAATTCACCGGACACATAGCTGAAAGAAGTTCTTAGTTTAGGAGGAATTCATATGATATTAGAAAAAGTTATAAAACAAATTAATATACAAAGTGAATATAAGGATTTGGTTGCTACGTATGTAGAGCATATCCTGAACGAATTCAAAGATAAGATTCATAGCATTTATATGTGTGGCTCGATTCCAAAAGGAACGGCTCAACCTTATAAGTCAGATGCAGACTTTACGATTGTATGTGCAAATCCCGAAGATATTGATTACGAAAGATTGTCAAATATCAAAGATAAGCTTTTGGAAGAATACCCATTTGTCACGAAGATGGATACGATCATTTGCTCGATGGATGATGTATTAAGTAGGCCGAATGATTGGGGTTTTTGGGTTAAGATCATTTGTGTTTGCATACATGGGGAGGACATTGGTGAAAAAGTACCCCCGATCATTATCTCTCCAGAATTCATTTTAGACTTAAATACAGATACCAAGGAGGAAGTGGATCGCGTACATCGTTCACTTTCTAATGCTACTGATGACGCGCTGAAAACTAGATATACTAAAGGTTACTCGAAGAGATTACTTCGCGCATTATATTCATTGATTATCGAAGGTACAGGGGTATGGGAAGACGACATAACGAAGATGAAAAATGCGATATTGAACTATTGCGAGATTGACCCCGCTTTAGTTGAATATCTGTATGCTTGTTACTTGGATAGTCGTCATGTACCTGTTGAAGAGTTTCTAAGAAATGCAGAGGAAGTATATCGCTATTTCGAGAATGCCTTACATACAATGGCTGCTTCCAGAAATTCAAAATGAATGTGAGGTGGGACAGATGAAGGAGGCTACTCCTAAATATGTTGAACAAGCATCCATGGAAAGTCTCATACAAAAGTTGAATCTGCCGCCACTCACTCCATTTTCACAGGACTGGGAGTATACGTCGGCTGATGCATCGAGATTAGATGAATTTATTACGTATTACGAGAATCATCAATTAAACGACAATGAGAAATTTACACTGATGATCATTATGATCTCTTCATTGGATGACTACCTTTCCGAAGGAAAAGGAACGGATGGTCACAAACTATGGAATAGAATAAAACAAAATCTACGTAAAGACTATGAGTTACATATCCATACTATTAATTATTGGGCTCAAGATGAGAGCGATCTGGAAGATTGTTTTGCAGTCACACCTTTTGTAAGAGAAATAAGAACCTAAAATATAAGTGCAGTGATTTCAACAGATTTTAAGAACAGGGGTGATTACTATGAAGTTCATACTGATCTTTGGCCCACAGGCCGTTGGGAAGATGACGGTTGGTCATGAATTAACGAAAATAACGGAATTAAAATTGTTTCACAATCATATGTCGATTGAGTTGTTTCATCCCTTTTTTGGTTTTGGTAGTGAAACCTGGAGGTTATCAAGTATCGTAAGAAGAGAACTTTTTGAATCATTCGCAAGCAGCAACCAGTATGGACTTATTTTCACTTACGTTTGGGGGTTTGATCTTCAAGAAGACTGGGAATTCGTGCAGCAAACATGTAACATCTTTGAAACGAATGAAGCAGAAGTTTATTTTGTTGAATTAGAGTCAACGATCGAAGAAAGATTAAAACGAAATACAACGGCATTTAGACTTGATCAAAAACCAACAAAAAGAAATATTGAAAATTCTGAAATGGATTTAATTAAAACGATGGAAAAACATAGACTCAATTCTAACGAAGGAGAAATTACTAGAGAGAACTATTTGAGAATCAATAATACACATTTAAGTGCAGATGAAGTTGCAAGATTAATTAAAGATGCATTTGATTTATAGTACTTGTGGAGTATTTTTGAGAAGTTGCCAATTTCATATAACATCATATCCACATTTAGAACCTGCCGGCGCTCGGTTCGCAAGAAGCGAGTGGCAAGCGAGAAGATTTAGTGGGCATATGTGTACCTACTAACTGCATCGCGACCATCAAATAGTTGGAACAAAGATCTCGAATCTGAAGGTGAATACTACAATGATTGAAAAAGAAGAAATCATGGACAGGTTATTAATAGCCGTGCCCTCCTATAAGGATAGATACGAACGGTACATCCAAGAGAACTATGAACTTGGGGAAGAGAGATTGATCTATGTCGATATAAATGACTTCGTCAAACATATTATTGAGTGTTATCAACGAAAAAAGACGGATGAATTCGATGAATTATTCGAAGTCATTGAAAAGCTTCATACGGATGGAGATCCTTATGTTAAAGAATTTGCTACAGTCGGTATTCTTGAATCATTTCAGAACCAATTATTGGATGAGAATATTGAGAATAGTGAATTTGAAAAATGTTTAAAACCAGAATCAATACGATGGTGGAATCATTTAATTGACTTTTGGAATGGAAAAACTCCATACATTGGAGGACCGATTAAGGAGCAATCATAATTTTGGATGTTAATTGATGTTGAACACAGTTCGTTTTGGCACCCTGTATGGGGAGAACGACTAGGTGATTTAAAAGGGGCATTTCATAATTCAAAAACCAGATAAATTCAAGACAATTTCTAGAAGTGAATCACTTGATATTGGAGAGGAATGATTTTATGAAGATGGCATTCATTTTATTCAATGGAGTAACATTTCTTGATTTTGTTGGTTTCTATGATGTTATTTATCGATTGAACTTATTCCAGCAAACCAAAGGAACAACATGGGACATTTGTGGACTGACTGAGGAAGTGACAGATGAGCTTGGGATGAGTGTAAAGGTGAACGTAATAAAACCTGATTTATCTCAATATGATCTTGTTTTTATTCCAGGAGGTATGGGAACTAGAAAACTAAAAGAAGATACTGAATTTGTGGATTGGATTCGAACAGCCGAATCGGTAAGTTACAAAATCTCGGTTTGTACGGGTTCACTTTTATTAGGGGCTGCCGGTTTTTTGAATGACAAGATAGCAACAACCCATCCTAATGTATATGAATTACTTGAGCCTTACTGCAAAGAAGTAGTTAAAACAAGAATCGTTAAAGATGGAAACGTGATAACTGCCGGAGGAGTAGCGACATCGATTGATTTGGGACTATATTTAATTGAATTGTTTGCAGGTCAAGAAGAGGCAAATGTAGTAAAGAAACAAATTGATTATCCCTATACTGCAGTAGGAATCATTGAAGTGTAGGCTTTTCAAGCCGTGTTCTCTACCCTCCCTGGTGCACGAGAGGAGAGTCTTTCCCAGTAAGAGAATTTAGATGGACACAATACAGATATGAGGTGAGACATTTGAAGTATTTCTTCGGGGTGTTAACTATCTTTGGAATAACAGTGCCCTACCATGGCGTTTATTCCTTGGATTGGTGAAAACGGATTCAATCTGACGATGCTAATCAATGAGGCAAGACAGAATCGAATTAGCGAGTTTGCTTGGTTAGATGTGTTAATTTCAGCAGTTGTTTTGATTGGATTTATCATAAATGACTAGAAGATGAATCATGCCAGAATTCAGCGAAGTTATTTGAAGAAGGCTTTGCCGACCGATAACATAAGCTCAAGCTTTACGCTGTAGGTATCCGTTCTAAGCCCAAGTAGTTGCCGTCATTAAGAATAACTGAGCTGTGATCGATTATACTTATACGCTAGGAGGGATAATATTGCGAGTAAGTACATTTCTCGAAGGAAAAGATTATAAATTTGAAAGTGTGGAATATTTTTCTCCAGAAATCAAAGCGCTAGTGGTTGATCATCATATCAATGTCACACAAGGAGAAAGTGAAAATATTGCGAACATACATGTTCAATATAACGAGAGCTTGTCCTTTCAATGTAAAGTAATTGATTTATATCAGGAGCATTCACCAAAGATTACATGGATCCAACATAGTTACGTTACGGATACATCGAATGATGATTTTGATTATGAGGATGTTATGCCTCCCTTTGGTGTTGTAGAGTTATGTGAAATGGATATGAAATGCGATTCGGATTGTTCAAAAGTTATGATCCAGGCGTTGTTCCAAATGACGTTTAACTTCTTGCTGGAATATCTCGATTTGATTGTTTTCCATTCAAGGGAAGTTACGAATAATATAGATGAAGAGAACATGAGATTTAAGCGTTTCATGATCAACGGAGAATTATATTACAGGTCGACTGTTTACTAAGTATATTAATATGAAGAAAAAGAGAGTGGAATTGTATGTGATAGTATTTTGATCACGCTGAAGAATGAACAAGTTTTATATGGAAAATATAAAGTGGATAGATAATTCCTTTCGGTAGCGATCGAGAAAAGAAGCCGATGGAATCACTTAATATATTTTATGGAGGTCAATTATGGATGTTGTAATTCGAGAAATCCAAGACACTGATTATTCTGATCTAGTAATGTTATGGAATAATGACTTAAACAGTCCAACCGTTACTTCTGAAAATGTAACTGCACGGGTTGAAAGACTGAAATCAAATGAGAATTACAAAATAGTAGTTGCCTTACTAGATAACAAGGTAATAGGTTGTATTTCAATGGTACAAATCATGGCTTTAGAATACGAAAAAGGATACTTACAAATTAATGGTCTGGTTGTTCAAGAAAATGTTCAACAAAAAGGAGTAGGCACTAAACTAATTAACCATGCCGAGGATTTTGCTTCAAAGAACGGACTTTCTTACATGATATTGAATTGTGGATTTCAACGAACAAAAGCACATGAATTTTACGAATCCAAAGGGTTTGATAGATTATCCTATTGTTTCACGAAAGCGGTCCAGTGAGGTTAGATAAAATGGGGCGAAGTGCCACAGTGTAATGAAATATAGAGGGGTAATTCCAGATGATCATAGAAACTGAAATGACAATTGAAAGATTAAAAGACCTCGTACGTTTAGGAACAAAGCATTTAAAAAAAGTCGAAGTTACGGAATATGGACATATTCATAATTTCAATTTTAACGGAATGATCTTTGATGAATGTATATGCATAAGCTAGAAAAAGGAGTACATATGAAACATGCTAAAGCATTTGTCATACTGATTCTAGTCATCATCAGAGGAGTGAGCATGGTTGGATATTAAAAATCAAAATGGTGAAACGTTGACTCAATGGCAGCCCAGATTTCCCTCAGATGTTGAAGTACAGTCTATTCAGGTCTATCATGGATTCGATAATTTAACACCAAATGAGATTGATGCTATGGCCGAGGAAAGTAGATGTGATCGTCCGCGACCTTAAGCCCAATACTAAGCTTGTAGGCGTCAGTATCACATATAAAGAGTATGACACGTTTAAACTTCACATATTTAGTACGACTAAAAGTCGAATTGACCTGCCTGAAGATGAATTGTCTCAGGTTAAGCGACTAGAGGTACGGGATGCTGAAGCGTACTATTTTTTGAACAACGGAACAGCTCACTTGATTTGGATTGAAGAGGGATTCAGTCGGGCGCTGCAATATGAACTCATTGGCAAACAGGTATCCGAAGAAATCCTGATTCAAATCGCAGAAACGATGTCTAATTAATATACTCTCACCAGATAGGCTGTACGGCATCATATAGCAGAAAAAGCGCCATGACGATGCGGTCATGGCGCTTTTTTGTATACATTACATCTGTGCATTACACCTTAAGCATTACCTCTATGCAAGTGTGGTGTATTTAAAATACTTTTACATCACCAAATTGGTAGGGAGTAGGGTTCAATTTTGCATTTGGATATGCACCGTACTGCGAGGAACCATCCCAAAAATGCCATTTGAAAGTTGTTCCTACTAATCCAATAGACTCATAGACTAATCCTTTATTCGCGCTTGCGGCTTGTGCTAATCTGGATAGTTCTTGTCCGGTATGAACCGTGGAAAGCATGTCATATGCTGTATATCCCCAAGAGAAGAGGGCCAAGTATGGAATGAGCTTTGTTGCGACAGCTTGTCCATACTTTTCAGCTAATTTTTTCTTAGCGATCTGAATACCGTATGAGGCTGCCATTTCAGTTCCGACTTTCACATATTCTTTAGACATATCAAGACCGACAGACAGGGCTAACGCGTTGTATTGTTTCTTGACCATATCCGGGGAAAGAAATTTCACTTCTCTGCGTACCTGATATCCGAGAGCAGCAATTTGAGTGCTGGAAAAATTACGATCTTGGAGATATTTAAAATCCATTTTGGTATGTGTGAACTTTCCACCATTAGGCATTTTAATGATCAAATTAGTCGATGCAGCATGTGCTGTTTGTCCAAAACCGGGAGCAACTGTTGTAAACATGACGATAAATCCTAACAAAACCAAAGAAACTTTCATCGTAAAGCGAGTGAGTGTGCTAGATTTGTGTGACAAAGAAAAACCTCCATACTTGTTGTATTCACAATATTAACAGGTAAATTTTGTGTCATTCCATATTACCATTTGTGGAAAAATTGTAAATAAGACTTATTGACTGGTATAAAAGAACTAATAGAACTAAAAGGCTCCATTGTTGAGCTCTATTAGAATTTTGTGTAGAATGCAAGTACTAACGTATGCTTTAACAGGAGGATTACGGTATGACCAAGAATATGATCAAACGTATGGTTGATATTGCTGCGATCATTGCTGTAGGAATCGTTGTATATGTAGGATACTTTGTGTTTTTTGACAAACCCGATAATCAGGTAGAGATTACTTCCCTGTATGTGAAAATGGGATATGCTTTTCTCGCGTTATTCATTATTTTACTTCTAAGAATGTTCGTAAACCGAAATAAAAGTAAACCCTAGTAAACATTCCAAACTTAAGTTAATTAGATCAGGAGAGTTGAAACATGGATGATTTCACGAAAAGACGAATACAAAAAATATTGAACACTTATACTGAGAATGCTATACCAGAGGAACTCAAAAGTCAGATTAAAATGGGCTATAAAATGCGAGGCAACAATGTAACGCTGTTCCAGGAAAGACAAGCCTTTCGGAGTGAGGATTGGGTGCAGTTACCGTACGCACAGTTTAGATTAGTAGAAAACGTATGGAAGGTGTACTGGCAGGATAGTAAGGGGAAATGGCATTTTGTCGATGACATCAAACCGAGTGAGAATTTTGAGGCGCTACTTGAGATTGTAGATCAAGGCCATGATGGAATGTTCGAGCGTTAAATGGCCTTTGAGGACATTCCTGAGGAATGGGCGCAGTATTACATTAGGGAGGATATCATGGATATTCTAACCAAGCAGTTGAAGCTGGAAGAGCTTAGTGATTTGAAATATGAAGTGCATATTGGAGACTCCAAGGCAGCGAGTTATTGCAAGACCATGATTTTAAAGTTTGTAGGTGAATATGGTTATGGTTCTGGTGGAAATTCAGATGCCAGCTATATGTGTGCAATAGGCAAAGCGGTTTTGGAAGCCTGGGAACCAGCGGGTTTGATCCTTGATTTCAGTGAACTGACCTATGAATGGGGAGATCAACTCGAAAATGTGTTCTACATTGGTGAGGATCAGTATCGTAACATCCCTTTTCCTGTAGCACTTATTGTAGGCGAACACTCGGAAGAAGCGATCAGAACGTTAATATTAGGTGTATACAGTGATCAGACCACCGAGGATATTGACTGGGTGCATCGTGATCTGAACAGCGCATGGACATTTATTGAGGAAAAATTGACGGAGTATGATCGAGATAAACGATTGTGAAATCTGTCGTGATAGGTAAAGTGTAAAGAAATCCAAATGAAAAAGCCCCAACGTTTGGGGCTAACTCCAATTCCATGTTAATTCATCGATAAAGACCTATGGGAGGATAGAGTCACATGGTTAAGAATCCTGATTCAGGTTGTACTTTTTCATAACGAAGTCACGGAACGTCGAATACTCAGATAATTGTTGAGATGATGAGGATTCAGGTAAGCTATATTGGCTTACGCCTTCCAAGCTGAATTTTCCCAAGTTATCATTAATCAAACCTAGTCACCATAGGAGTTTCTCAGCAAAAATAGCACACTTGGTTCATTCTTCTGCAGTTCTACATAATCATTTGCCGTATACTTGACTTTCCCATCCAAGCTGACAGGTTCAATGACTGTCAATTCAGTCAGATCTGAAGTGAAATCCTCAGGTTTCTTTAGTATTTGCTCAATCTTGATGTTGGTGTTGGTGTGGAAGGATTGCATGGTTCCATCATCAAATGCAGTTATCACATGCTCACGGTCTGCAAACCCGTCTGTTGCATAACCAAGCACGATTAACTCAGCAAACTCATGTAGCTTTTCCACTTCACTGAAGGTGATGGA
This sequence comes from Paenibacillus sp. TSA_86.1, assembly GCF_052691815.1. Classification (NCBI taxonomy): domain Bacteria; kingdom Bacillati; phylum Bacillota; class Bacilli; order Caryophanales; family Paenibacillaceae; genus Paenibacillus; species Paenibacillus sp. TSA_86.1. The sequence goes on from NZ_JBQZGE010000001.1 coordinate 576,117, forward strand.
GTTGGCCGATAGATTGACTACGGTATAAACACTTTTCTCCGGTTTGGATTGAATATTCATATATGTGATAATCGATACAGTGACGACGACTATACATACAACGAATATTAGAACAGATCTCTTTTGGAATGAAAACATTAGCTTATCCTCTCTTAGATATTCTTTTCTCCACTTCTACTATTACATAAATGAGAATTATTGCAAATTATTTATAGGAGTAAAAACTGATAGATGAATGGATTTAGGATATGAAACCGAAGGAGTTTTTTTATGAAAACAATTGTTTATATGGTCAGACATGCGGAGTCACCGTATAACGAAGGAACAGAAAGAACAAGAGGACTGACCTTGAAGGGCAGGGAGAATGCAGCCAAAGTAACAGAGATATTAAGGGAAGTAGGGATACATACCATCATTTCAAGTCCGTATGCGAGAGCTGTTCTAACTTTGGAGGGGCTGGCAACGGCTTTGGGGCTAGATATTCAGCTCATGGAGGATATCCGAGAAAGGCATTTTTCAGATGAGGCTATTGCGGATGAGGACTTTAGTGCTATCACGGAAAGAATCTTTGCTGACCGTGAGTATGCATTGCCCGGAGGCGAGTCTAACAAGGTGTGCCAGCATAGAGCTGTGAGCGGTTTGAAACAGATTTTAGAAGAGTATTCCGGGAAAAAAGTAGCGATCGGCACACACGGACATGTCATGACGTTAATGATAAATGCCTTTGATCCAACGTACGGAGTGGACTTTATCAATCAGATGAAGAAACCGGATATCTATCAATTGCAATTTGACGGGATGAGATTAGAGAAAGTCACTAGACTGTGGGAAGAATAGGAGGATTGTTCCTATGAAGATTGAACCTACCAAAGAGTTTGCTTGTAAGCTGGGGATCATGCTTGAGAGTAAATTAATCTGGTACAAACACTTTCAACTCTTTTGTGATGATATTATTCTGGAATATGAGAAGCCACCATACTGGATCATTGAATTAGCAACAGTGAAATATCAAGGTGACGCGATTGGAATCGTTAACAGAAATATTCACTCCGAACCTTTTATCGATGAATATCTTAACTCATTATACGATCATTACATCGCTTGTTTGTATATGAAGTACGATCGAAGAGAAATATCCTGGGCCAGCTTTCTGCTCGCTTCCGGACAGTATGCTGATCTTTACCAGGCAGTGAAAGTGGAGTGCGAATATTTCTATGAACTGTTAAATGAATATGAGGCTGAAGAGTTCGACATGGAGCTTGAGCACAAACAAAGTGAAGAGATTCGGGATACGTTTCGGAACGAGATCACGGAAATGCAGGAGATATATGACGTGTTCAGGTTGTATTTTAAACAATATATCAGGAAGGAAAGAGAAGCATGAAGCTTTTTCATGGAAAAGTAACCAGCGATGTACCGCAGATGCCTGCGATGCCGTCTATATGTACACCTCTGGGCACCGTCGAATTCTCGATTTCAGTCTCAAACCAATCTTATCTTCCAACAGGTCACGCGAGGCTCACCAGCGGTGGGTGGTTGTATAAGTATTACTACGACTTATGGGACTGTGAACTCGCGATTTGTAGAATGGATGTAGAACTTGCTTGCGATCAGGCAGTAGATGAATGCTGGGGAGCTGTATTCCGAATCCAACCGAAGAGTGGACACCAGATTGATGAGTGTAGCTTTACGGCCTCGTGGAAAGAGGGATATAACTGGACAAGCTGTGGATCGGATACTGGAGAAGGACTCGAAGCGATTGAATATAAAAATCAAACCGACCAGTTACATATCGGTACACAAGACGGAACGCTGTTAATGATGAGGAGAAACCAAGGGGATCGTATTCCGAAATCCCATGGTGCAGGTATTGATGTTGAAGCACTGGGATACCTCCTGAGTTCTGGAAAAGGGGCGGCTAGTTATAGTTTCATAAGGGTTTTAGACATGTTGAACCTAACGATTCTTCGTTAGGTTTTTTCTTGTTTCTCCGAGATCATCGTTAGATAACGATATAACCATCAGGTTTAGTGTAGAAGTCGTCTATATTATGCAAGTAGGCACTCGCGGTCCTGCTAAGGTAAGGTGTAATCGCACCGATCGAATATTTTATTTATATATAGAATTGTTCTATAAGTATATCCGTTGACGATGTTCCTGTTGGAATGCTATTTTTAGATCAATTAATTCCTAGTTAACATGTAAGAATTAGTGGTTTAAAATAATCGCACACATAACGGGGGAGAAAAACATGAAAAAAGGGTCTGTTCTAACACTTACAACTGCAATCGTATTGGCGCTCACAGGATGCAGTACCGGGGGAGATACGAAGACAGCATCGGGAGCTGGCGGAGCCAAAGAACCAACCAAGATTATTGTGGGAACAGGCACGCAATTTCCGAATGTCGCTTTTATTGACGAAAATAACAAGTTGACGGGATATGATGTGGAACTCGTCAGAGAAATTGATAAACGGCTTGATGATTACGAGTTCGATCTGCAGACGATGGAGTTCACGAACTTGTTGCTCAGCCTCGAAACGAACAAAATTGACATGGTCGCGCATCAGATGGAGAAAAACCCGGAGCGCGAACAGAAATATTTATTCAATAAAGAAGCATATTCCCACTGGAAGAACAAAATCGCGGTTCTCAAAGATGACAATACCATTCATTCCATTGATGATCTGAAAGGCAAAAAAGTGCTAACGACAGCAACCAGTGCCCAGGCCATCTTGCTGGAAAACTACAACAAGCAGAATAACAATGCACTGGATATTGTGTATTCAAGCGGTGTGGCCAACGATTCCATCGCACAGCTTAAGGCTGGACGGGTTGCAGCGTTTGTAGCAGCGGACTTTACGCTCCCACTCATTGATCCGAACGGCGATCTGAAACTGGTCGGTCCACCACTCAGTGAATCGGATACCCTGTTTATGTTCCGTAAGGATGATCCTGAAGAACAGAAACTTGCGGATCGCATCGATGAAGCACTCAAGGAAATCAAGGCAGACGGTACATTGAAGAAACTGAGTGAGCAGTGGCTTGGCTTTGATGCTACGCAATCGGAAACGAAATAACACGTACAGGAAAGGCAGGTCGCAACGATGGGTGCACCATTTGAATTCAGTTATGTCATCGACTACTTTGTAAAGCTCCTACCCACCACCAGTACTACGCTTCTCATTGTAGTTAGTGCAATGGTGCTTGGTCTAATCATCAGCTCCATCGCGGCACTGCCGCAGATGTACAATATTCCGGTGCTGAAACAGCTGTCTAAGCTGTATGTGTCCTTTTTTCGCGGAACACCAATCTTGATTCAGCTGTTTTTGTTCTATTACGGTGTGCCGGAAATTTTGGGTTTGTTCGGTATTAATGCGAACCGTGCACCTGCCATCTACTTTGTCATTATGACTTACTCGCTCAATAGTGGAGCATTTATGGTGGAGATGATTAGGGCTTCCGTCGCCTCCGTGGATCGGGGGCAGGTCGAAGCGGCTTATGCCATGGGCATGTCTGGCCCACAAGCGTTCTTCCGGATTGTATTGCCCCAGGCGTATGTGACGGCACTGCCTATATTCGCCAACATGGTGATTGGCAGCTTGAAGGACACATCCCTTGCGTTCAGTGTGGGTGTTATGGAGATGACGGGCAAATCGTCTACACTGGCAACGATCTCTCGTCATTTTATTGAAGCGTATATCTCGCTGGCGCTCATTTATTTTGTTTTGAGTTTTGTGCTGGAGAGGGTGTTCGGTGTACTTGAGCGGAAAGTGCAGAAGAGGGGGTTTGCTCCAATATGAGCTTTGATGCTTCCTTTGTCTGGACTGCGTTCGTGCAACTTCTCGGTGTCATCCCGACTACACTGGCGATCACGGCGGTCTCGGTGGTGCTTGGTTTTATCATCGGCACAGCGGTTGCCCTTCTCCGTCAGTTTCGGATTCCTGTACTGAGCCAGCTGGCGACGGCCTATGTCACCTTTATTCGCGGTACACCGATGATTACACATCTGCTACTGATCTATTTTGGACTGCCGATGATTATTGACAGCGTGTCTTCATCACTCGGACTGGGGTTCAACTCCTCTTCTATTCCATTGATCGGTTTTGCTTATCTAGCGTTCTCGATTACGGCTGGTGCTTATGCATCAGAGATTGTCAGATCCGGCTTGCTCGCGGTGGATCGCGGTCAGATCGAAGCGGCGTATTCACTGGGTATGACAGCGACGAAGGCACTTCGCAGAATTGTGTTGCCGCAGGCTTTTGCAGCCAGTCTACCCAACATTTCAAACATGCTGATTGGCATGTTACATGGATCTACACTGGCATTTGCGGTCTCGGTGGTAGAGATTAACGCCAAGGCACAAATTGTCGCATCGACCAACTGGAAATTTTTCGAGGCGTATGTGGCGGCAGCCATCATCTTCTGGGGTCTGACCGTCATGATTGAAAGACTGACCGCAGTGGCAGAGAAGCGGTTCAGATCGTACAACCGGGGAGGCGTGTCATGATTGAACTCAAGCAAATACACAAAAGCTTCGGAGACAATAAGGTGCTGTCAGGAATCGATCTGAAGGTGGCACGCGGAGAGGTCGTTGCGATTCTGGGACCCAGTGGATCAGGCAAAACAATGCTTCTGCGCTGCATGAACTATTTGGAAAAACCGGATTCCGGGCATATCACTCTCGGTGACTTTACCTTGGATTACGGCAAGCACGCCAAAAAGGATATCCATGCCTTACGCCAAAAATCAGCGATGGTATTCCAGCAATATAATCTGTTCCGCCACAAAACCGCGTTACAAAATGTGATGGAAGGACTGGTGGCTATCCGCAAAGTGGCTAAAGAGGAAGCGCGGACGCGGAGTGTCGCTTTGCTTGAAAAGGTAGGTCTCGGAAACAAGCTCGATTCATACCCTAGCCAGCTTTCAGGTGGACAGCAGCAACGTGTCGGGATCGCCCGGGCGCTTGCGATGAACCCAGAGGTGATTTTGTTCGACGAACCGACTTCGGCGCTGGACCCGGAACTTGTAGGTGAGGTGCTGGCGGTTATTCGCCAGATTGCAGAGGAAGGCATAACGATGATTATCGTAACTCACGAGATGGGTTTTGCACAGGAAGTGGCGAACCATGTTGTATTTATGGATGGCGGGGTCATTGTGGAAGAAGGAGAGCCGAAGCAGCTGTTCCGCTATCCAAAAGAAGAACGTACGAAGCAGTTTCTCAAACGCATTACACCGGATACTGCATATTCCATATAAGAAAACGGGATAGAAACAGTCATTCTAAGGGAGAGCTGAGGGGGAAGAGATATGTCATTTACATTAGGGATTTTGGATCAAAGCATTGTGTTTCCGGGTCAGTCGGCTGCGGAGGCGTTAAAAAATACCGTAGAACTGGCGAAGCTTGGCGAATCACTTGGATATGACCGGTTTTGGGTAGCGGAGCACCACGACTCGGAAGGTGTTGCCGGATCATCACCGGAAGTGCTCGTGTCGTACTTGCTTGCTCAGACTCAAAAAATCCGGATTGGCTCCGGTGGTGTGATGCTCCAGCATTATAGCCCATATAAGGTGGCCGAAAGCTTCAATGTGCTTGCGACACTGGCTCCGGGACGGGTTGAGCTAGGAATCGGTCGTGCCCCAGGCGGCTTGCCTCGTTCCACAAAGGCGTTGCAAAAGGGAATAGCCGAGCCGGAAACGCTGGATGACAAACTGGTGGAACTGAGAAACTTCCTGAACGCTCCGGCAAGTGAAACCCATGCGCAGCCAGGACTGACAGCGCACCCGTTACCGGGGCAGCCGGCACGTGTTTATATGCTGGGCACGAGTGTTTCCAGTGCAGAACTGGCAGCCAAGCAGGGGCTACCTTATGCGTTCGCACTGTTCATCAACAGTGATCCCGAAACGGCACGCACCGCACTGGATACGTATCGCACGCAGTTTAACACGGAACAAGGCGGAGAGCCTGAAGCTATTCTGGCCTTGTCGGTCATTGCTGCAGATACGGAAGAAGAGGCGAATGCGCTGGCGGGACAGCACAAAACGGTGCGTGCAACGCTGGCGAGTGGCAAAACGGTGAATGTGCAGACGTTGGAGCAGGCAGCGGAATTCGCTAGACAGGCGGGTGAATCGTATACGGCAGTTGAGCACGAAGCGGACATTACACGCGGGACCAAGGAAACGGTACGGAAGCGGTTGCTGGAGCTGTCGGAGGAATATGACGTGAACAGCTTTGTGTTTACAACGATTATTCCTGATTTTGAACAACGGGTACGTTCATTCCAATTGCTGAAAGAAGCATTTACAGGGGAACTGGTGTAAGCACATCAATTCCAATTCCTATAAGCCTTATTTAAGTTAAACTTATATAGATCGGAGAGCGGTAAACATGGGAAACACAACAGTGAAGACGGAATCAATTATATCGGCATATGTACACGCTTATGAAGAGATTGAACAGGAGATTGTGGATCTGACCGAGCAACAGTTGAGGTGGAAGTCTTCTCCATCCTCCTGGAGTGTTACCGAAGTGCTGGCACATCTGGTGGACCACAGTGTCGTCGTTTCCTTTCGCATCCGTGAAATACTAGCGGGATCACAGGCGACGTTGCCTGGTTTTAACCAGGATGCATGGGTTGCCGGACAAAAAGCAAATGAGGAGCAGATCTCTCAGCTGATCACGATTGCTAATGGTCTGGTGCTGTATAATTCAGGACTACTGGAGCGGCTAAGCGAGGAAGAATGGGAGAAAACCGGCGTTAACTTCAAAGGCGAGACGGTATCTCTAGCCGCGATCATTCCGGCTTTTGTCGCTCATGTGCAGAACCATCTCAACCAGATTGGCAGAATCAAGCAAGAGTGGGTCGAAAAGCAGGTGCAGTGATAGGGAATGCGGTGGTCAGAGCGACGGGAAGGCAGGCATCCGTTATGTCTAAGTCCGCTATGTCTATGATTCTATGATGGATAAGGATCTGGAATTGAATAGGAAGTGGCCCGGAAGTAACCAGAAGGAGCTTAGCTCAACTTGGCTTCAGATGAAAGTCAGGGCTGGGGCCAAATCTTTCTTTTAGCGTTGTCATTCCCTACTAAGTAGATTTCACCAATATTACCATAAGTATTAGTGAACGAGATGTTGAAGTCCTTATGACCTCTGATCGGAAGTTTGCTGCCTTTGATCTGGATGAATAGTGAATGATCATGATGTGTGATGTTGTAACCGTGATATTTGCTGATACTGTCTCCGAATCCACCTTGTATCGTAATAAGTTCAGGAGAAACTTCAGTCTTGGTAACCATAATCTCTTCCGGATCGACAACCTTGTTTAACATATAGAATCCAATGATAATAGGAAAAGCAATAATGACAACGGTGAAAACTATAGTGATATACTTCCTATTTAGTTGCATACTCATGATTCACCTCATAGTTAGATGATATGAATCGATGTCTCAGTTATTATTGGGGCATCGATTTTTTGTTTTTAAACAAAGGCCTACATAGAGTATATAAGAAGTTGAACGAACCTCCAATCCGAACGACCTATCTTCCTATATTCACAATTTTCCCGGTCCAATCGGGCTGGCTGACTGCCGCACGTACTAGCCCATCCGCACAATCTGCAAAAGGAAGTGCAGCAACTGGATTGATGCGAGCGAGTGGGCCAGCCGTGTATTTCAAGTTCCTTTCCGCATACTGAAGCACGGATGCACGCATGATGACCCATTCGAGATCACTTTGGATGAGCGCTTGTTCCGCGATACTTTTATCTTGAATGGCCTTCCAAAAAATACGGCGCATCAGACGCACGGCGAGACGGTTGACATAAGAAAGCTCACTCCCATCGCTCAAATTAATGCCACTCTGCATCACCATACGTTTAACCCCTGTATGCTGACAGGCCGCAATAATATTTGGAATTCCCACAGACATGACCGTACCTGGTGAGAAATTAGCCTTCATTGTACGTAAACCGGCACTGAGATTACCCAAGCCCTTCTTGGCGGAGGTGGATGATACATTGAGGGGAGGGCCTATACAACTGATGACAGCTTCTACCCCTGAAATGGCCTGAATCATAACAGGTAAATCGAACACATCCCCTTTTCTAACGGTAAGTCCTTCTGTTGGAGCAATGGCTTCGGGACGACGAGCAACGGCAATAACTTCATGCCCCAATGCAAGGGCGCGTTCGATCACTTTTTTTCCCGTTCCTCCGGTAGCCCCAATGACTGCAATTTTCATATGGATAAACTCCATTTCTTAATGTTCTTACTGTGAATTAGTGCACAGTAGTGTATTATTTATCATCTATGTATAATGGTATACGTAAATAAAAATCTTACAATGGCTAAAAAGCTGGATTGCGTGCAATTGTGCACAGATGGTTTGAAAGTGCGTATTAACAATGAAGAAAAAGGGTGGTATGAAGTGGTAAAGGTGGATCGAAGGATACGAAAATCCCAAGAAGCGATCAAAACGGCGGTTATTGAACTGATGATGAACAAAGATTTTGATCATATTACGATCCAGGACATTTCAGACAAAGCGGATATCAGCCGCAGAACGATCTATCTCCATTACACGGATAAATTCGATCTTCTGAATAAACTCATCACCGAGCATATTGAGAATTTGCGTGAAATCTGTGAATCTACGGAGATGGACACGGGTTATAACAACATGGTATTTATGTGGTTTGACTATTTTGAGAAGCATTTTTTATTTTTCTCCGCATTGCTGGCGAGTAAAGGCAGTTCTTTTTTTCGGAAGCAGTTTCTGGACTTTTTTATCCATGAATTACAGAACGGGAACGAGAGCGATCCAGCTGTTATGAACACCGAATTAATGAAAGACCAGATTGTGGAGGTTCAGTTTGTGGGGGGAGCAATCATTGGGGTCGTCGAATGGTGGTTTACGCATGAAAGACCTCTCCCACCTTCCGTAATGGCTGAACGTATAGGAGCAATGCTTGAACGAAATCTGGATTGAATCCTTAATAATATTTCTTTGGAGGAGATCCACTATGAATTCAGAAGAGCATATTCAAAAAATGTTACATACTATCATTCAGAACGCACAATCCATCATTAACGATCAAGGAAAGCAATCCTTCGGCTCACTGGAATATTTCCTGGGACATATTAGGGAGTATCGAGATGAAAAGAAGTACCTGACAGAGGATTGGCAGTTCCGTACACCGCGCTGGCTGGGGGAGTATGGCAATACGCCGGAGGAAGAAGAACTTCTTGCAGACATTTACCGTCTTCAGGCTTACATTGCTGAGAAATTAAAAGGCGGATAGTAGATAGGTAAAATATCAATCACGATGTCGCATTAGTCCGACTGAAATGTCGCAAAAGTACATGGTAACACGATACACAGATCGTTTATACTCTCTTTATGTTTCGATAATGAAAATCATTATCACTAGTATACATAAGGGGGATTTACAAATGAAACAAGGAACAAACGGGCAAGCTGCCGGAAGCAAAGGCTATCTTGCTCACAAATCACGATTACTGATGGGCTTGATGTTGGCCCTGATTCTAGTCCTGACGGCGTGCGGTGCCGGAACAGGTACAGATAGCGGTAAACAATCTACGGCAACGCCTTCAGATACACCTGCGAGTACGGAGACGAAGACAGACGGCGCTTTTCCAGTAACGATCAAGGGTATGAAGGGTGACATCACTCTAAATGAAAAACCGAAGAAAGTGGCCGTGCTGGATGTTAAGTTTTTGGATCAAATGTTAGCGGTTGGCGAAAAGCCAGCAGGTAGTGTTATCGCTGGAGGGAACACCGATTTTCCAGAATACTTGGGTGATCAGGCAAGTGGCGTTGAAGTTCTCGGTACACGGGACGAGCCTAACCTGGAAGCGATTGTAGCACTCGACCCGGATCTGATCATCATGACCGACTTCCAAGAGAAGCAGTATGAGAGTGTAAGTAAAATTGCACCTACCCTGGTACTCGATTTCTACGAAGACTGGCGTGATACGTTAGCTACAGTAGCTAAGATTACGGACAAGCAAGACGAAGCAGAGAAAGTGCGCACAGCGTATGAAGAGAAAGTGGCAGGAATGAAAACGAAACTGACTGAGAAGCTGGGTGATGAGACGGTAGCATTGATTCGTCCGCGTAAAGAAGGTATTCGTGTTCATGGCATCGAGCACCGCACAGGCGGCATTCTGTATAATGATCTGGGCTTGAAAATGCCTGCACTCGTTGAAGGAATCAAGGATGATACTTCCGTAGAAATCTCGATGGAGAAAGTGCCTGAGATTGGGGCAGATCGTTATTTTGTCCTGTCGGATGAACTGTTTGCCGCAGAAGCAGAGGCGATGGTGAATAATCCCGTATGGAAGTCTTTGGATGCTGTGAAAAATAACCGTACTTATGATGTAAACTCCACACTATGGATCGCATACTACGGACCGCTTGCGATTAATCTGATTGTAGATCAGGCATCGGAAGCCCTGCTGGGATCGAACTAATATGAGCCGATATCTCTCAACAGACGTATGGAAAGAGACGGTGGAGGATCATTCGATTTTGCTTGGCGAGCCGCCTGAACATAGCGTCCGTAGCATTGCGCTGAGTGAGCTGCATGACGAAGAGGCGTGCCGAGAGTATATCAGCTGGTTTCAACATTATATCGATGCACCAGACATGAAGGTTGCCGCTTCCATGTTAGCCAAGCGACTTGGCTATGTATGGACGACTCCGCTCGTGATTGCGATGACATTTCATCATCAGCATGTAACCTTTCAGCTGGAGAACAGCTTTCTCTATCATCCGAAGCTCGAAGAACATGAGGAGGGTACACGATTTCCTTTTCTAGCGGTGAACGAGCTTCGGGCTGAAGAGCTGACGGGAGACAGACACGTTTGGCGCGAAAAGGCAGTTCAGGAGATGTTTGCAGTACAGCTTACACCTCTGTTAAAGACACTTGCTGCGATTGCACCCCTTTCGATGAGTATTCTCTGGGAGAATATCATGGTACGGATCGGGCGACTATTCGCTCCTGATGAAGGTGAGACGGAGCAGGAACGTAAGATCATTCGAGAGGACTTCGCCTATCTGACGCAGGTGGCGTCCGGGCAAGTGTTTGGTGAGAGGAAGAATCCGTTGACCCGTTTCACCGATTGTAAGGACAATGTACATGTTGCCAAAAGTGAGCGGCTTACCTGCTGTTTCTATTATCAAATGTCAGGGGAATATTGCCTCAAATGTCCGAAAATTGACAATGAGAAAGAATCTCAACTACAATGACAAAAGCAATGATTATACCGATGCGATTGTCAGGAGATGAGAGAAATGCCGCTGCAAGAACAGACAAGTGGTTGGAGTGATACAGCAATCAAGATGCTGGACGGATATAGCGGTACTTTGCAGACAGGCAGTGTTTTACACGAAACCAATGTAACTTCTAATGTACTGCTGCTGGCATACGGAGGGGAAGGGGAGCTTGCAATGGATGGCGAAGGTTGCCACATTGGAGCTTCTTTTGCCTGTCATGCGGTGAAGGGATCATCCTACACGTTGACGGCCAGATCAGAGGACATTCATTATATTGTGATCAAATACAAGGCTTCTTCCATGGAGGGAGCCTCTATTGTTATGCCTTCATACCGCAAACACCCGCTGCGCAGATCATTTGTGCAGAACTCGGCAACCAACGCGGAATGGATCGAGAATGCGGAAAAAATAGTAGCCAAATGGCGCCGCGGCGAAGGACTGGAACGATTCTATGCCAACGCTTTGCTCCAGGGCATGATTTACGAGCTGATCATGGCCTATGAACGCGGTCAGGGGGGAACGGAGTCCGATATGGTGGATGTGGTCGCTTCCTATATTGCGTCGCACTATCGTCAGAACCTGGAACTCAAAGAGCTGGCTGCCCTCGCGGGTTGTAGTGTAAGACAGCTGCAGCGCCGTTTCAAACAAGAAAAGCATCTCGGACCGATGGAGTACGTCATTCAGCTACGCATGGAAAGTGCCTCACGGATGTTGCGTCATACGGATGCTTCGATTGGTGAGATTGCAGACAAGCTGGGCTATCGGGATATGTATTATTTCAGCAGAGCATTTAAAAAGTATTACGGCGTTCCACCGTTGCATTATCGGCATGCGGTCGCTTCTAAAACGGATGCAGACTATGCGGATGCCTTATTGCAAAACCGCACTGCTTCATCCTATGAATCTTCCCAAGGCCCGGTCATCTGTCATATGAAAGGGGAGTACAACGTCACCGAAACACCGCAGCGTATCGCTGTCCTTGATGTGCAGTATGCAGATCATTTGCTTGCGCTGGGCTTGGCTCCGGTAGGAAGTGTCGGACTAGGAAGCAGCGTGTTATCTTTCCCCCAGTCCCTTCGGGCAGGACTCCAGGACACCGAATTACTAGGTACATATGAATATCCTGATCTGCCTGCGATAGAACGACTTGCGCCGGATCTGATTATCTGCACCGAGGTGCATGAGCAGTATCTTGAAAGATTAAGTGGAATTGCTCCAGTGCTCATGTTCAAACGCAATGAAAACTGGCAAACGATCCTTAGTCTGTTCGGTGAACTGATAGGCAAGCGAGCAGAAGCCAAGCAGATTATTACGGACTATCTTCGCAGAACGGCTTTGCTGGCTGAGGAATTAGCTACGGTATTGGTGGGCAAAAGTGTGGCCCTGATCCGTCCGCTAGACTCTCTCGTTCGTGTGCATTCCGCCGCTCATCGCACAGGTGCGGTGCTGTACCGTGATCTGGGTCTGCCTGTACCATTGTTTGTGGCAGACACCTCCGATACGGCCTATCATATCTCGGTTGAGAGATTACCCGCAGTGCAGGCAAGGCACTACTTTTTGCTGAGTAATGAACTTATGCAGGACGGGATATCTGCGACAGAGGAGCGGGTTTTGGGAATGCTTAGTGGGGGTGAAGAGCAGCGACAGCGAGTGCATTCCGTGGATGCAGCGACCTGGATTGGGTGCTATGGGCCGATGGGGATTAATGGGATTGTGGATCAGGTTGAGCAGGCGTTGTTGGGGTGAGGGGGAGTTACATTGTGACTCCCCTGTTTACGTAGATCCAAAATATATTGGGTTAGTAGATAACTTCTTCAAACAGAGATATATCATAGTTTGAGAACATAATTATTCTATTATGTAGATCGCATTTGTTTCTCTATTTTATATTGTTATGGGAACGTTGACAGATGTAATTGACGAAAGATACAATCCATATATTCCCTATAATTTCAAAAGCATTTATATAAATATACTTCAACGCTCTATTTGGAATCTGTTTTCTTGGATATTCCATCAGGAAGCGATAGTGTCTCAACACTTAATGGATCGTAGTTCACGAAAACAAATACCTTCTTTTTCTTATCGCCTTCAATGTAGCCGTGGAGGCCTAACGACTTGCTTAGATCGGGAGGAGAGAATTTATGCTCCGTAAAACGAACGGTCACACCGTATTTTTCGAGAACATAATCTGCAGCGAATTTCTCTGCTGAGGATACAATCGTCTTTTCCTCTTCGGAGGCACAGGCTCCAAGCAAGAGAGATGAGATGATTAAGATTACAAACAGCAAGAAAGGTTTTCTCAAAAGGGACACCTCAACTTTCATAGACTGGTATTAATATACTATAAAGATTGAATTATCACTAGTTTACATAATCATATTGAAATGTTCAATTCAGGAGGTACTTATGCGGAACGATTACATTAGCGATGAGTTGTATCAGAAAATATCTAACCTTGCTTACCAAGACAACATTTCTTCCGGAGCACCTCTTAAAGATGAGGGAGATTATGTACAATGGAAGGTCATTGAACCTGAAGGTGCGAAGCTCCACAATAAAGTGTCGGGTTTCGATTCTATCGTCCTCCACAACGATCAGACGAATCAGATTGTCATCGGTTACCGCGGAACGGAGCCAGATGGGAATTGGCTTGGGAGAGCGGCTGATTACGAAACGGACGTTTTCGATGTTTTAGGTGGACGTACCAGAGAACTGGAGGATGCCGTAACTGACCCGAATCATCATAACATTTTTAAGAAAAGCTTTATTCAATCGATTAAGGACGATATCGATTGGCATAACAATCAATTCCATGAGGCAGAAGTGCTTTATGAACAAGTCAAAGCAAAATATCCTGACGCAAGTATTTCTCTTACAGGACATTCGCTTGGAGGTGGTTTGGCGCAATATGTGGCAGCACGACAGGATTTGCCTGCTATGACATACAGTGCTCCGAGTGTAACCAATCTGCTGGACGATGCAAGCTTGGCGAAAGTGAATGAGGGTTACTACGATAAAAAAGTGGTAAACATCGTTCATCCTAACGATTCAGTAGGTGCAGGGGGACTGCTCGAATATGACAGGCATGTTGGTAGCACATACTACAAAGGCCAGGATTTTGACTCGGCCAATGCGATGTACCAAAACTGGAGACTGCAATTCCAGCTTATGCTGCCTATTCGTCCGATGGGCCCCAGTGGCCCGTTAGTTACATACAACTTCCCAATCGATATTGATCTGGACAAGTTTCAGGTCGGCAATATTATCCGCTTGATGGACTCATTTTCTAAAAAAGAAGGTAAAGGCTATCACTCCATGAACCAATATCAGTTTGATCAACAGGGGAACTTGGTCGGTCCACTTATTGATCGTGCCACGGGGCAGCAAATTGATATCTCACCACGCTGGAATACTTATCAGGAATCACGGGAGGTTTTATCAAACCTCTTTGGCGGAGTGTTGGCGCCCTTAATTGCAGTTGCCGCCTATGGGAAGTCAGGTCAAGGTGGCGGTACAATCCGATTGACACCGGAGGAGCTAGCGCAGGCAGCTAGGGAAATGCGCCTTAGTCTGGACGGATTCACCAATGATGCACAAGCTTCCATCCGGATGTTCGAGGCGTATACTTCCACAAGTGAGAGCGATTCCTTTACCCCAATTGCTTACAATGCTACAGCGACACTAGAACGAATTAACCGTTGGTATCAGGAATCGATCAGCGAGATTGCAGAGTATATTGAACGAAAGCACGAAGATTTCGTTCAAGCAGATCAGTTCTTAACAGGAGGTAAGTGACATGGGAAGAATATCGGTATCTTTATCCGATCTGAGAAGAGCCGTTCAGCAATGTGAGCAGTTACAGGAGCGCTTAATGCAGCAGGAGCAGAAAATGCGTTCAATACATAGCAGACTAGAGCAAGATTGGGCAGGAAATGCTGCCACAACGCTAGGATTCAAAATGCAATCTTTCCTGAACGGGACATCCAGCCGAATGGATGAGTTGGAAGCGCATAAAGAAGCGCTGCGACGTTACATCCACAGGATGGAGGAAGCTGATCGTGAGGATCGTAGAGATTACAGGGAACACAGTATGCTGAGATGAGATTTTAGAAGAGCGGTATGTGGATGCCACTGCAACACGGATCAGCAGAGGGGGTAAGGAAAAGAGCCTGAATCCTAATTCTTGAAAGTATGATGGTACTTTGCAGACAAGCGGTGTTTTACACAAATAGTGTAACTTCTCACTTAACATTTATATTCAATTTTCACGGTAATTCACCTCTGTCTTGTATTCGCAGGTATGCATGATAGGAAGCCTAAGAATGTGCAAGAAAAAAAGAATCGGCGAACCGATTCTTAAAGGTAATTTTTTTCTTAAGGCGTTAAAAATAATTTTCACATGATAGCAAAATCTACATCAATTTAACCGAGTAGATAAGCTTATCTCAATCTTGTACTTCATGATAATTACCAGTCCACGGATCAAAAACGTATGAATTTACTTCTGAATTTTTTTCCACTGAGAACATATAACCTTTTTTAATTTCATTAGATTCATCTTCAATTAACGTATTCTTCTGTTTATTAACCACATAAGGTTCTTCTAAATTCTGAGTGACCTTATCTACCGCACTTTCATACGTGTATTGAGGAAGTGTGGTTATCGCATAAATTGGGATAAATATCAAAAAGAGTGTTTGTAAAAAAAATACTATTTCTTTACGTTTTTTTCTTAGTTGAACTTTGAAGAAATAACTCAGCACCATGAAAAAAACTAACACTCCAATGAAAGGAAAAAGCTCCAAAATATTATTGTAACGATATTGTAAAAAAAGTAAAAAGGACACTTCTATCAGACAAGCAATAATGATTATTTTTCTATACATTGTATCTCCTTTGAATAAGTAGTTGAAGCCAAGCATTGTAGCTCCGATTATGCAAAGATCAGTAAGCCCTGCTACTTGAAGCACTTAAAATACCAACAATCAGAAGACAAGAAAAAAGACGTAAATAATTCTTTTGTACGAACACTCCTTTAAATAATATACTTTAAAACGTTTTATATCCAATCATTTCCTAATGTAATTACATCATATCATTTAAGGCAAATGATCATCTTTTCACCATGAGCTGTTTTAAAGAAAGTCCGACCTCCTACCAAGCGAATTTGGTGTTTAAATTAAGTGAAGGTATATCGCCTCCGTCTTTGTCTCGAATGTAATGCTAGGATACAGGAATGATATATGAAGTAAGGGGATATGTTAAAATGATAGAAAGTTGATCCATTAAGAAAAATAGGAGGTATAACACATGAAATGGCAGGAAGTGAGAGAACGGTTCCCTGACCAATTTGTCCTAGTTTCCATCATTCAATATCATGAGGAAGATAACAAAAAAATCGTAGATGAAGTTGCACCGATTCGTACTGTATCCGAACAAGATGCAAATAAAGAGTTTTTTCGAGTAGAGCCTGGTAATGTTGTGTATCATACTTCAAATCCAGACTTTGTGATTCATCTCCGCAAAGATCCATTAATGAGAGTGAGACATTGAACGGATATGGAGCAAAAGATTTAGAAGGAGAGCCTATGAGCGAAAGAGCTGAAAAGAAATTGAAAATGCAATTTGGCTTCATCTTAATATTTGTTTTTATCACTGGCGTGCAAATAATTGTCAAAAACTACTTCGTTAATCCTCCCCCTGCATGGACAATTGGATTATCCATTTCTTGTTTTATTATATTTTGTATACTTGGGCTGCTAACCTACCTTGATCTCAAGAACCAAGAACAATTCGTAACCATTGGACAAATCGTAGATGTGAAAAAGGATACAAATATCATCATCGTTAAAGGGCTGGGGCGAGGTCATCGAAAAATATTAATAAGAGATAGTCATATCCTGAATATGATGAAGCCAGATGAACTGATCGAAATCACGAGATTGAAATATACTAAGATGATAACGAAGAAAGTGTATCAGGACAAAGAGCTACAACTTTGATCAAGTGATTAAAGAGTTTTAGTTTTTTTATAAATCGTTGACGGTAGTAATTTTAATTCTACTGAATGTTATTCTTTATTTGAGGAACGCCATCGTTATAGTGGTTCGATTGTTTATTATTATTCATCAGAACAAATTTATTAGTAGTACAGCACAAGTATGAAGGCATCGGAAGGTAGCTTGAATCCCTATGGGATGAGAAAGGCTTTCCTTTTTGTTTTGACATCTAACATTGAAAATACTCGACGTATTCAAATTCATTTGGAACGTAGGGATACGAAGAAATGTATATCAAATAAATTTCCCTTTTTTCACCAAATTTTTCTCCGCTAAAATCACCACATAGGTTATCATAAATGTAGTTCCGATATTACGTTGAATGTGTGGTATTTACGAAGTATATAAATAAGATGTTAAGCGTAACTTCTGGAAGAGCATATTTAAAAACGAGTAAGAAGCAGATAATTGTTGAAGAATGGATTAGATCGAAGCGTATTCGGAACAGAAGCGAGCGCGGCAGATGAAGAGATGAGTAAGTAAACTCGGATTGAGGAATATTCAGGGATCTGATGAAAAGATTAACATTATATTCAAGCAGCGTCTCCGATGGAGCCTTGGTCTGCGGGAAGGAATTCGAAGAGGGATTTCAGCAAACAACCCCTTTGGGGTTCATGAATACCGGAACGTTATACAAAATCCTTGCAAAAAGATATTAAGAAGGAGAAGATTGGATGAATTCATCGGAAGATAACTCACTGAAGACTCAAAAAGGTGTATTTCAGGATTTGAAAAGAAGGTTAAGGACTACTAGGAAAGCAAGAATAAATGCATCAAAACGATTAAGAAAAAAACATGAATTGTATGAGAAGACTACACATGTATATTCGGTTGTTATTTTGGTGCTTTCTATTTGGTTCATTGGGGATAATGGAAGTGATGATTACAATCTATTTGTCACAAAAATATTACTCATATTATCACTGGCGCTTACATTTTTTACAATGTATATAAATACAAAAAATTATAAAGAAAGAGCTAGTGAATTCGAAACTAATTATCAGAATCTTGATATTCTATTGAATAAAATAGATAGAATTGAATCGGAATCTATTGAAATTGATAACGAGATGCTTAAGGAATTACATAGAGAGTACGAGAAACTATTGTTAGAAAAGGAAAACCATCAAGATATTGATTACATGATTTCTAGCGATAAGTTACAAGAAAAGTTCAAAATACAGATATGTATTTACAGGCTGAAAACATTTTTGATTAGTCTACTTGTTGTCATACATCCAATTGTTCTTTTAGGTTTTATTTTATTGGTAAACTTATTGCTTCGGAAGTTCTTGTGATTTTGTGGGAAGTTCGAGGTAGGCGAGGACATAGAGAACGAAGACCAATGAAAATCAAAGGACATAAAAAAGAAGAACAATTAGATCCCAAATACACATAAAAACTGATAATGCTGATGGAACGATTGGAAGATCAGAGAGCAATGTTCAGTAGATTCAAAGAAGGCAAGACCGTCCGATAACAACATATTCGAGCAGTTATCTCCTGTCGGAATCTTGGTCTGCGGGATGGATGTCAGGGAGGCAGTTCAGCAGACAACCCCATTGGGATTCGTGAATACAGTTAACGTTATGAGAATTGCTACAAATACTATGAGCTTCTTTAGGGGATAAATTCATGAGAGATATTGAAGTGTGGGCAGACCAAATAAACTGGGATAAAAGAATAAAGGCTGTATGTAAGCCATGTTGGGAGCTAAAGTATTGTCCTTATGGGCCGATTGTTGAAGATTTCCCATTGAAAAAAGACCGAGATGATCATAGCTGTAGAATCTTTGGTCATGATTGCCCGGTTTTTTATGTATCTGAACCATTAACTGAAACAAAAGAATTAAGAAATGTTAGTCGAAACATCCAGAGACCAGTGCAATTTCGAGTCATGAAACGTGACAATCAGATATGCAGAGTATGTGGCCAAGCAGTCAAAGATGAAGATATTGAGTTTGATCATATAATCCCTTTTTCTAAAGGAGGAAGTTCGGACGAACATAATATTAGGTTGCTTTGTTCAACTTGTAATAAGAAAAAGAGCAATAATTTTGAAGATGAATATTTGGTGAGAAACTCCTCTGAACATACAATGAAACCCACTACTCTTTCAATACTTGAAGTATTGCTTAATTCAATTGACTTTTATCATGATTTTGTCAATGATCATAACAAAGAACCTGAAATAGAAGATTTCCAAAAAATCTTCTATAAAAGTGATAGAAAATTTGCTGAAATAATGACCAGTGTTACAAAAGACATCGTTAGATTTTTTAAGTCGGATATACCAACTGAAATGAATAAAAAGTTGTTCAATGCATTAAAAATGCGATGGGGATTTAAAGACGGATCTTTGTATTACATCGAAGGAGTTGCTGAAAAGACCAAGATTGAAATAGAAAAAATCATAGTTGAAGAGAAGTATTTCATTCAACTGCTTGGTTGGAATATCCCTCTTAATCAAAACAATAGGACAAAATGGAAGGCCATGTAGTAATAATCGAATAGTAGCATCTCATAACATTATATTCATGTATATCCCACTTCGTCAGACGTTGTGAATATGGGAACGTTATCAGAAATTCATGAAATCAATATCACAAAAAGGCATATTTTCATAGTCAAGAGATGAAAGGGGAAGTACTGTGAAGCTCAAACAAGAATCCATAAAATGGGCTATTGATCATCTGCAATTAGAAAAAGATACAGATCTATTTCCAAGCCCTAAAGAAATAAATGTCTTTTATGATCTTAAAGAGAAGGTGATAACAAGGTTAAAAGATTACGAAATAACAAAACATCAATTTAGTCCCGCGCGAAGATTCGTTATACCCAAAACAGAACTGTCATATAGAATTGCAACTCAGCTAGATCCAATTGATAGTCTTTTAATAGCAGCGGTTATCTTTGAATACGGTCGTTTGATCGAGAATCGTAGGAGACCCAAGGAAGAAAATACAGTATTTAGTTATAGATTCGCTCCAAAGGAAGATGGAACCTTTTATAGTAATGAAAATTCATGGAAAGAATTTTGGACATCCTGCTTACAAAAAAGTAAGAGAAAAAGATACGTAGTTCAAATGGATATATCAGATTTCTATAATCAGATTTACCATCATACTGTAGAAAATCAATTGGGTGAGTCAGGATTACCAAATTCAATAATTAAATTTATCATGCGTTTGCTGGAGGACGTCACAAAAACAGTATCTAGAGGTATACCTATTGGACCGCATTCTTCACATTTGCTTGCTGAAATGACCTTAATCCCAATAGATGATAGTTTATCTATAAAAGGAATCGACTTTTGTCGCTATGCAGATGATATATATGTATTTTGCGACAATGAAAAAGAAGCTCAAATTACTGTTTATCAGATGGCTGAAATATTGGATAAGCAACAAAAGCTAGTATTACAAAACCAAAAAACTGATATCATTAAATCAGAAGCATTCGCTCAAATTTGCGAAAATATGCTAAATGATAATCCATTAAATGAAAATGAGAATCAAATGATTAAGGTCTTAAAAAAGTACACCATTGGTTCCTATAAAGGAATAGATTTTAGACAACTAGACCCAGAGGATCAGGAATTATTTGCAGATTATAACATCAATGAAATTTTAGAAAAATATCTAAATGTAATTGAACCAGATTATAAGAAAATTAGATGGTTATATAGAAGGCTGGGTCAATTAGGAGCACCAGGTGGTATTGAATATACAATAGACAATATTAATAAATTAATTCCAGCCATTAGTGATGTTTGCCATTACTTGATTTCAGCAAGTAGAAACTTTGAAGATGATTTTCTAACATTGGGTGATCAGGTAGTAACAATACTTGAGGATGAGCTTATTCAGGCCAACGAGTATTTCTATATAGCGCTTTTGAACTTATTTGCGTGCAATTCTGATCTAAATCATTTAAAAAAATTGCTTTCATTATATAAATCTTCTTCACCAGAAGCTAAAAGAAAGATTATCTTTGCCGCTCATGAGGCTGGGGCTTCTACATGGATACGGGAACTTAAAGAACTATACTCGGCTTTAGATCCTTGGAGTCGTAGAGCTATGTTAATTGCATGTCAAATTCTACCCGAAGATGAAAGAACTCACTATCTAAAGCACATTAAGAAAACACATCCTTTAAGTTTGTCAGAGGAGTTAGTCATTGAGTGGTCCATTAATAATAAAAAGTACAATATAGTTACAATTGATGAAATGGATATATGAAGTGATTTTGGGAGAAAGTAAAAAAAACTCATTCCTACATATGTCAATTAACTTGAAACATAATTCAATAAAGGAACATACGACTCATATCTTGTGATGAGTTTCAGATCTCACCTGATTTTATAAAGGAATATTAATGGAGGGTTTTAAATTGCACATATCAAAATTGACCATATCAGGGTATAAGAATTCTAAAGAGAAATCAGAAATTAAGCTTAATAACGGGCTTAATGTATTAGTAGGAGAGAATGGTTCAGGAAAAACTACAATCATTAATGCATTAAGGCTTATCCTTCGAGAAAATGAGTTCTCATACATGAATATCAATGAGGATGATTTTTTCAGGTCTTTGGATAAAGAATATTCAGCTCCCAAAATTAGAATTGATCTTTCTTTTGATTCTCTTGACTCTGATGAACAAGTAACGTTTCTAACTTGGTGTGATGCTGAATTCAGAGCACAACTGCATTTGGAGGTTAACTCAAATCCTAATAGAAAAGGTTATTATAAAAAAGAGATTTGGGGGGGAGCTTCAAAATCAAGTATTTTTGAAGAAGAAACTTTTGAATGCATCGATTGTATTTATTTACCCCCTCTACGAGATGCAGAAGAAAAGTTAGTTAACGGTAAGAGATCAAGATTGGCTCAACTATTAAAAAAGCAGTATGGCGATAATAAGGAGACGCTAGTACAAAACGTAAGTAGGTTCAATGAACAAATTACTAGCAACACTGATAATAATTACAATGAAATTGAAACAGCAAAGAATAATATAAATAAAAAGCTTACTGAGACTTTGGGAGAACGACTTGGACAAAGTATAAACCTACAATTCGCGGAGACAACCTTCAATAAAATTGTAGAGAGCATTAAAATGGTTTTTTTTCCAGGTATCCAGCAGAGTGATCCAGATAAGTTCAGGGATATTGCTACAAATAGTTTAGGTTACAACAATTTGTTATACATAGCTACCGTTTTTGCGGAACTTGAATTGTTAAAAGATAATAACACGATAACTGTTTTACTAATTGAAGAGCCCGAAGCTCACCTTCATCCTCAACTTCAAGTCAAATTCATAAAGTATCTGGAAGAAGTAACCCAGAAACTTGGAAATACACAGGTTATTATTACTACTCATTCGCCAGTACTAGCCTCTTCAATGGATGTAGATAACTTAATTCATGTTGCTCAAAGGGAAGAGAAAATTGTTGCGACACCATTAAGAAATGTTGCATTGGGTGAAAGTAAAAACTATATTAATCGATGGTTAGATGTTACAAAATCGACTTTGCTTTTCTCAAAAGGAATTATACTAGTAGAGGGTATAAGTGAGGCAATGCTTATTCCTACGTTTGCAAAGATAGTTTTAGCTAGACATAATAAGATTGCTTTGCTTAATTCAGGAAAATTTTTACCAAATTCCTTGGAAGAGGCAGGTGTATCCGTAGTCAATATAAACGGAATTAATTTTAAACATTTTATGAAGATGTTTTCAAATTGTGATGGGTCCTCAAGTGAAGTGAAGTTACCTATTTATTGTTCTGGAATTACAGACAATGATCCACCAAGGATCAAGGAATTTGTTTATGACAAAGATGGCGAACTAAAAAAAAATAAAGAAGGTGAGCCTCTAACTGTGCTAAAAGATATATTTCCTCTTCCAAGTGAAACACCAACTGGAGCCAATAGTGCGTTGCAGTTAAAAAATGATATTAATAAAAGCAAATGGGGGCGTTTATACGCTTCTCCTTTGAAAACTTTTGAATACGATTTAGCAATCGAAGAAAACACATGTCAAATGGCTAAAGTGCTTCATGATCTATGGCCTAATGTAGGAACAATAAAAAAACATTGTGTTAAAATTATTGAAACGAATAATCAATACGAGCAAGACGAGCACTGTTTGAAAGATGATGCAGAATTCATTTTAAAACATATCGATTGTGACGAGGTAGGAAAAGGTATATATTCACAAGGATTAACAGATTTTTTAGAATTACAAATAAAAGAGAAAATGGATAGCGTGAATGAAAAAAAATCTAATATAGTTGATGTGTTAACTGAAGTAAGTGAGATAATAAATGTTCCTGCATACATCGAAAAAGCAATTTTATGGGCATGTAAAGGAGATGAATAGATGGACAAGAAAGAAATGGAACAAGAAATAATAAGTGCTTTGTGTAGAAAGAATCAGTTAATTGAATCATATGTATCTATGATACAAACTAAAGTGAAGGAGAAAACTAAACAGCAATTAGAATATGTGCTATCGCCTAGAACGGAAAATATATTTTTGGAGGCTTGTGCCGGTAGCGGGAAAACCGAAGTTGTTGGAATGAAGACTGCATATGAGATAAGTAAGTGGAATTACAAAAATAAGGGAATAGCTGTATTAACTTTCACTAACGAAGCTGCGGATACTATTAGACAAAGGGTTGAAAGTTTTTTAGGAACAACGTCTGTGTATCCTCACCACATTGGAACTTTATCAGGATTTATACATGGTTTTATTGCACAAAGTTTTGGCTATAAACATTTTAGACACAAAGATAGAGGAGGTGATACTTCCTATAGATTAATTGATAAAAATTTGGATGTTTTTGATAATCATTGGTTGAAAAAGTACAAGCTTCCCTATACTAACTTTAGTTCCACTAGACAGGATTTTTACGCAAATCAAGTTTACTATGATCATGAAATTAATGATTTAGTTATTTATAAATCAGAAAGTCATAAATTTACATTAAAGGAATACTATGAATCTGTTGAAGTTCAAGACTTCATTCAAAAATATAGAAAAAAGATGGGCAAAAATCATTTACTAGGGTTTGGCTATATAAAAGAAGAAATTAAAAAAACAAAAAAACTTTTTTTAGAAGATGGCTTTGCTAATTTTGAAGATATGAATAATATAGCATACGGGGTATTAAAACATAATTCTCAAGCAACTGCTTTATTGGCTTCACGATTTCCCGTTATTCTCATAGACGAATGTCAAGATCTATCGTGGATTGAGATTAAGATTCTTGATCTGCTTAAAGCGAAGGGCTCCAGTCTTCACTTTATAGGTGACCTTAATCAATCCATCTATCAGTTTAAAAATGCTAATCCCGTAACAACCAAAAACTATTTGTCTGATTTTGTGAAATACTACTTAACAGATAATTTTAGAAGTTGTAATTCGATAGTACATACATCAAATAAATTATTAGGGATTAAATTACCTATTCGTGGTTTAGAGGTCGAAAAAATTGGGGAAAGAAGCGTTTGCTACATAGAATATAATGATCTTTCCTCAGTAATTCAACTATATATTAATTTCCTACATGAGGTGAAAATTACTTGCGATAGGTCTGCGATATTGGTAAGACAGCAATCACTGAAACGAGATTTAGAAATGGATGCTAAAGAAAGTAAACATCTAATTCTAGATGCTATACAACTTTGGGTAGAAAATACACCTAAGTCACGTTTGTTGGCATTAGAACTTGCGGGTAAGCACATTCAGAAGTGGTTTGAGGGAGCCAAAACTAAAAGTAATTATTATTGTCCAACTGCGATTGAATCTGCTTATAATTGGAGAGTTTTTATTAAAGACTTTTTGGAAAGTTGCTCCTCGCATCATGAATTAGTTGAAATTGAAAATACAGACTACACCACATGGTACAGGAACTTTAATAGATACTTTTTAAGTATAATTCAGGATACTTATGAATCATTAAAGAATTTCGATAAAACTCAAAGAGATTTTATCAATTTGCCAAATCTAATTTCCCCCCGCGGTACAGCAAAAAAAATAATTACTCCATATAATACAGTAGATAATTTAAACTTGTTATCAATAAATACTATTCACTCGGTTAAGGGTAAGGATTTTGATAGTGTAATGGTGGTCTCGAGTCGCCGAAATACAGGGAGCGGGCATTGGAAGCAGTGGATCGAAAAGGAATTAGAATCTAGTAGGATAGCCTACGTTGCAAATACTAGGGCAAAATATTCACTAGTATGGGCGGTTCCTGTATTAAAGAAAGAAGAAAGAGAAAAGCTTGAGGCTTATGGTTTCAGAAGTGCAAATTTAAGCAATGTTTTGCCATAAATTAATAGCTAAAAAATTAAAATATATCAAGAGGAGTATTAAATTTTCTTCGGAGGTGCATGGGCTTGTTTTTCTTCTTTTTTTCCAATCCATACGAAAATCGCTATATTAAGAAAGCTTGTCAGATTATTTTCGCTGACAAGCTTTTAAAGGATGGTTATTGTGACATCGGGCAGTTTCTTAAGTTGCAGTTCAAGAAAGATGATATCCAATTAAAGCTTAAAGAAGCAAATTCTCCATTCGTTAAGCTATATATTAAGCCTTTCCCGAAGAAAGATACATTCGATATTGAAATATCAGAATTCACCAATAATCATCTGAAAAACAACTCCCCGGATTCAATGAGTTATTTAGAGGCACAAGCACTGATAAATTGGATTTTTAGATCTGCAGGTAACTCAGCAGACAGAGAGGGGATGGTAAAAGATTTGATTGAAGGACTGGGGACAGAATTTGGGTCGAATGAAGATTATAGCGTTGCAGAAGGGCGAGTAATTTTTAATAAATCTCGAGTAGAGATAAATTTTATTGATTCAATTGAGGAATTTAACAAGTCTATTAAGAATAACGGAATACTTAACGGAGATTTTTACTATCGCGGACATTCACAAGTAAATTATTCACTCACCCCTTCTGTAATGAGGAGGAAAAGTTGGAAAGAGCATGAGTGTGATATGTACAATGAATTAATGATTCAGTGTCCTCAAGATTTTGAAAGAATTAAAACTCATTTAGATGTTCTGGTACACATGCAACATTACGGTTTGCCAACAAGGTTATTAGACATAACTCGTAATCCCTTGGTTGCAATGTATTTTGCATGTGAGCAGGACAACGGGTCATTGGGGGAAATTATTACTTTCCAGGTTGATCGAAAAAATATTAAGTATCCAAATAGTGATACCATTTCATTACTTGCAAGTTTACCGCTTTTTAGCAATGAAGATCAGAAAAAATTTTACAACTATGCTTCCGATTCAAAAATTGATAAAAAGGAATTCAATAAAAAAATAGATCGTTTGCTCCATGAAGTTAAGAGTGAAAAACCTGCCTTCAGAGATGAGGTTGACAAAGAAGATTTGTTAAACTGTTTTGTAGTTCTGCCTCCGAAATCGAATAATCGAATAATTAAGCAAGACGGAGCATTTATTCTCTGTGGCTTGGCAGAAGATAACTCTGTGGCTCTGAATACTTTAAGATATAATGATAGTTCAAACAAAACAGTTGTTTATATTGTGAGTAATAAAACGGACATTTTGGAGCAACTTGAGAGATTTTCAATTAACAAAGCCAGCCTTTTCCCTGAAATTGATGATGTAGCGGATTTTATTAAGTGCAAATATTAGACTGAGCAGCACTTGGAGCAGAAGAACAAGATTCTCGAAGAGTTTTGTTCCTCTGCTGTTTTATTCCTTCAATCCCTAACTTCCCCAAGCAAATACCCCACAGATATCTCCAAAGCTTTGGCAATGATAACAACTTCATAGTCCTGAACTAGACGATATTGACCTTCCAATCGTGAGAGACTGGTCTGACTGATATCCAAACCCAATGTTTGCAATCTTGCAAGGAACTCACGTTGTTTTATTCCTTTGCTTTTACGGATGGCTACGACTTTGGAGCCGATAATATTTTTATCGCCAGGCGGTTCTTGTCTATGCTTCATTATGTACACCTCTCATTTCAACCAAATTGTATGAGAAATAATGGTTGTTTTAATGTGGATATCGAATTAAAATAAAATAAACCGATAATCGCATTAAAACGATTGCCCATGTCTAGTCTTAACAAGACATGATGCAATTTAGACCCATCAGAGAGGTGCATGTATGAGCCGGTTGCTTGACTTATTGGAAGAGGAACGGCGCAAGCTTAATCAGCTTGGTGAGGCATCCTTGAAGCAAGCGATTCCGTTGTGGGACAATCCTGCGGTTCAGGAGCAGAGCCGGAGGGTGGATGAACTGGTGGCACGAGTTAGTGAAACGAAGGCGAAACATAGTCGAGTGGTACGGCAATGAGCGAAGTACATAATGCGTAGGGAGGAGAAGCTATGGATTTTCCGCCGTGGATGCAGCGAGCGGTTCAGGCAAGGCTGGATGAGGTGACTGCCCGGATCGAGCATGATCCTGAACTGAGTCGTGTATGTGGGGAAACCGATGAAGCATTTGAAGCTTTGTTTGCTGGCAAGGATGTCGAGCAGACAACTGAATATGCTGAATGGGAGAATCGTTACATTGTTAGCAGAGGCATAGAGAATGAACGGTTGTATATGCAGGGGCTGCGAGATGGTATTCAGTTAACGGTATCCTTGCTAGGCCAGTCGATGTTGGTGGAGAGAGGGCATGAATCTGACTAACGCTAGTTGATTTACGAACTTAGCAGTGTGAAAAGCCCGTGCATGCTTACATAGTTAGCTTGGTAAGGATACACGGGCTTGATCCACTAATGCGAACCCATAAACCATGGGGGGAGCGACCCCGCTCTACACTTAAAAACCCGAGCCGAAGCGTGAATAAACGCTTCGGCTCGGGTTTTAATGCTTTACTTTTCCCAACAACAAATCCTTACTTCCCACTCACCGACTTGAACCATTCATTCACCTCTTGGGTGATCTGGTCGCCGCCGTTGGATTTCCAGTTCGTGACGAATTGATCGAATGCATCGATTGGCAGTTTGCCGTAGATGATTTTGTTGAAGGTTTCGAGCTCGGACTGACGGAGCAGGTTCCACTTGGATACCATGGTTGGTGTGGCTGCGCCAGTGAAATAGTTTTGTTTGCGGATGTCGATCTGGGACATCACGACTTTACCTGCGTACCAGTTTTCCGGTTTACGGAATTCAGCCATTTGTTTCTCGTAAGGTGTCTCAGCTTTCTCGCCGTTCGCGAGTTTCACGAGTGTTTTCATGTACAGGTCCGGAATACGCGCCGGGCCGGTCAGGAACGGGAATTCGTTGGAGAAGTCTTTGATCTTCTCTTTGTCACTGGTCGGTTTACCGTCTACGACATCCCAGTCATAACCTTTCGCAAAGCCGTACTCGTACGGGCTTCCCGCTTTCGGGTTCGCGAGGTTTTCCAGCAGATAGTTGTAATACAGGAAAATCGCTTCCGGGTGCTTCGCGTCTTTGTTGATCATGATACTTGCGTTGACGCCAGAGTTCTGCCATTTCGTACCGATCTTGCCGTCTGGACCAGCTGGAACAGGGTAGGCTTTGTATTTCGAGCCAGGTACGTTCTTCAGCAGGTCTGGAGCAGGCCAGTCCGGTACCCAGTTTGCGCCAGGCAGGATGCCGGCTTTGCCAGCTGTCCAGCTCTCAGCGGATTTACCTTCGTCCCATAGTGCGGAGTCAGCGTGGATATATCCTTTTTCCATCCATTCAGCCAGCTTGGCAAGGGCTTGTTTTGCACCCGGGTTCACGGAGCCGTACTCCAGATTGCCGTTTGCGTCTTTGTTCCATTGTTCTTCAATTGTGCCGTATGCACCGAACAACCAGTCGAGTCCACCCATCCAGGTGTTGGTGTTATTTTTCAGCGAGATGGCCAGCGGGAATACTTTGTCTGGAGACAGACCGTCCGGGTTCTCGTTTTTGAATTTGTCCATGATGTTCTCAAGGTCTGCGATGGTTTTTGGCGCTTGCAGGTTCAGCTTCTCCATCCAGTCCTCACGGAGCCAGAGCAGGGTATCGTCGTTATCCGTGTACTCCATGATTGGCATGTTGTATTTCTTACCGTCCTTCGTGAACGGGTACCACAGCTCAGGATGTGCTGCTGCGTGATCTTTCAACGTCTTGCTTGCGTACTTCTCGAACAGCTCATCAATGGCGATGAATTGACCGGAGTCGATCAGCTGATTCGTCAGTACCGCGTTCGTTGGCACGGTTACGAAATCAGGCAGCTTCTCGCCGGACGCAATCGCCAGCTGCAGCTTCTGTCTGTATTGATCGTCAGTGGCCGGATACCACGTATCTTTGTGCTTCATACCCAACGTTTCGAGCATCCAACGGTCATGTACGTTATTCTCTTTGGTATCGCCATGAGCGTATTTTTTCGGCATCAGCACGGAGCTGAATTCGATGGGCGGGTCGTATTTTCCTTTGGCAAACGCCGCTTCCGCTTCCGCAGAGCCGACAGCCTCTTGTGTATCATTCGTGCCTTTCTCACTGGCTGACCCGCCACTGCCGCATGCAGTGATGGTGATAAGCGCGATAACCGTGAGCAAGGACCACCATGTTTTGAATTTGATCATTGTTCAATCCCCCTACGATGTATGATCTTTATAAATGCGTGTTCAAAAAGGCCGGTTTTCAGTACCGAGAAGATGGGATGAAGCTAGAAATGGAGTAGCGGAGCGTAGATAAGAGCTACGTGAGCAACGGACATTTCGGCTGAATCCCATATTCGATGTTGATGATGCCGTGAGGCATTCTTCGTAATCAAAAGCGGACTTTTTGAACAACCTCTACAAGTGTAACTGTACCAAGTAGAGCGGGAGCGCATCTATATGAGTTTGTTAGTTTCGATAGGACTCTCTTAGTGAAAGTGTAAAAACTTTGGTTTAATGCTGATCGCGGTACTCTTGGGGTGTCACGCCGAATTGACGTTTGAACACTTTGATAAAATACGCCGGGTCCATGTAGCCTATCTCCAAGCTGATCTCATATACTTTCTTTGTGGTCGTGACCAGCTTGTGGCAAGCTCGATCCATGCGTAGGCGGGCGATATATTCACTGATGCCTTCGCCAGTCTCAATCTTATAAATCTTGGACAGATGTGTTGGATGCAGGTTCACATGATCTGCAAGCACACGTAAAGACACGTCCAGATGAAGGTTTTTATCGGTAAACTCCTGAATCTTCTTCACATACTCTGACCGGGTATCTTTGACTTCGTTAGACGTACCTTCTTTGAGTTTGGCGAGTACGCCGAGCGACCATTTGCGCAGTTTGCCGATGGTGGAGAAAACTTCGCCACTTTGCAGTTGCTCGATCTCACTGCCCATTAGACCTGCCAGGGTGAGCTTGTTCCGATGAGCCAGGTTCGTGAAAGCAGCGGTGATGAGGAATCCGGCCTCCATACAGTGTTCCCATGATTCGGACCATTTTTCGTCCAGTTCGGCGCAGACGGCATGGATTTTGTCTTCCGCGGCATCCCATTGGCCGCTTTCCAGTAGTTGAATGAAGGTAGGCGGAGTGTACAGCACGTCCAGCGGACCTTGTGCCGCTGGTGCTTCGACATCGGTCACCCGCATGACGAATTCACGCTCATCCCCGACGATCTGGCGGAAATTGGCGGAAGCCTGACGGAAGCGATCGTAGATCTGTTCCGGGAAGGTGAACCACTCGGTCATGACAATGGAGAGGGAGCCTTTCAGAAACTGTTTTACTTTGGATTGAAGCTGAATCGAGAGCTTTTCCAGAATGGTTTCTTTTCCAATATCGCCGTTCGCTTCTTTCAATTGCAGCAAAAACACAACATACCCGTGCTCTTCCTTCACACCCCACACGTGCATAAACTCACCCATAATCTCTTCCGCCATGTTGATAATGGCATATTCGATCAGGGTCTGATCATGGCTGTCGTAGTGGCCGAACTCATTATCCATACGGACCAGCATCAGCGCGGCATCTCCGGTGTGGAAGGGCAGGTCGTAGTTGTCGAGCTTACGCTCCCATTCGCTGGCGGAGAACCGACGTCCTTGTAATGTCTCCAACAAAAGGCGTCCACGCAAATGCGGCAAATTCTCGCGCAGGGTAAACTGCGTTCGCGACAGGGAGCTGACAAGCGCCCATTCATTGTTCAACTGGTCGATGGCCTTCTGCACTGCACCGATGATTTCGTCATCTGTCGGCGGTTTGAGGAGGTAGTCCACGGCTCCGTGCTGGATGGCTTTCTTGGCATAATCGAATTCGGAATAACCGGATAGGAGGATGCATTTTATTTTTTTGTCCCGGATACGGATGCGTTCGATCAGCTCTATACCTGTCATTTCCGGCATCTGAATGTCCGAGATTACGATATCAATAGGGTGAGTTTCAATGAGTTGCAGGGCTTCGCGAGCGGAGTATGCCCGGTGAACCTGTTCGATCCCGAGCGTGTGCCAGGGTTTAGTCATGGACAGGTTGTCCACCCAGTGTGCTTCGTCGTCTACGATGATCATTTGCATGTTGCTTTGTCTCCTTGCTTGAGGGTTTACACGCTTCTAAGCTGACATGTGTTGCAAGCAGTATATCACACCACAATTCGCTTCTCTATGGAAAGAGTTCCGTGCACATCTGCGCTTGAAAAAAAGATTGAATAATCAATATTTATGTATAGTCATCCGATATATAGGGTGAAATTACATTGCTAAATTCCTCCTTAGAGAAGTAGGATGAATATGTATGAACAGTCACTCAGCAAGTGGCAATCTTGAAGCCGATGAGGAACTACAGAAATACATAAAGAAAAAAATGACAACGATGACGAAGAGACGAACAAAAAAGAAGAAAAAGAAAAACAAATGAGAAGAGAAAATGTATCATTACGGGGGGATTTTGTGAGTACGGCAAATCATTTTAATTTTAAATCGGACGAAGGAACTCGAATCCATGTGTATAACTGGCTACCTGCGAGTGACATTCAGGTCAAAGGAGTGGTGCAGATCTGTCACGGCATGGCGGAGACGGCGGCTCGGTATGAGCGTTTTGCACTGGAACTGAATCGGAATGGATACATCGTGTACATCCACGACCAGCGCGGGCATGGCAAGACGGCAGAGGTTCTGGAAAGCGTAGGGTATTTGGCAGATCGCGACGGATTCGAGTGGATGGTGCATGATCTGTATAAACTGACTGGTATCATTAAGAAGAAGTATCCTGAACTCCCTTTATTTCTGATGGGGCATAGCATGGGTTCCTTCGTTACGCAGCGGTATCTGATGCTCTATGGCGAAGAGCTAGACGGGGTTATCTTATCGGGTTCTACGCTGCATGTGCGCTTTATTCTTCATGCGGCTGCGCTGTTAACCAAAGAAGAGGTTCGGCGCCGCGGCAGACGTGTACCGAGCCAGCGGATGAACAAGTTGTCCTTCGGCAGCTACAACGATGCGTTCAAGCCAGTCCG
Source organism: Paenibacillus sp. TSA_86.1 (assembly GCF_052691815.1). Taxonomy (NCBI): domain Bacteria; kingdom Bacillati; phylum Bacillota; class Bacilli; order Caryophanales; family Paenibacillaceae; genus Paenibacillus; species Paenibacillus sp. TSA_86.1. The sequence goes on from NZ_JBQZGE010000001.1 coordinate 608,912, forward strand.
CACCGAATTTGACTGGCTTAGCCGAGATGCGGAAGAGGTGGATAAATATATCCGTGATCCGTTCTGTGGAGCGGTATTTACGACAGGATTTTTCGCAGACTTTTTCACTGGACTCAAAAAGCTGGGGATTAAAAGCAATCTGAATCTGGTGCGCAAAGACTTGCCAATTTATATCTTCGCTGGAGACAAGGACCCGGTAGGCAGCTTTGGCAAAGGCATTATCCGGCTGTACAACGCCTATAAACAGCAGGGCATCGATAACGTGACATACAAGCTGTATCCGGGTGGACGACATGAGATGCTGAACGAAACGAACCGGGACGAGGTTACTACGGATATAGTGAGTTGGTTGAATGAGCGGATGAGCAAGAAAGTATAGACGTAGTGCCAAATGGAAGAAAGAAAGCAAGAAGATAGCAAAAAGTGTAGCAAAGAGGATAGCAAAAAGTATACGAAAAGATACCAAAAAGAAGGGAAAAACGCCTTTACCATCGCCAGAATTGGCGGGTAGAAGGCGTTTTTTATTACGTGCAATCGTTATGCTAGGCCCTTAAGGGTTAATGTGGCGCTCATCGTTCCACTCCTGAAGCATTTACGTTAGGTTAATCTGTCTTTATCTATCCGCCTGAGTCGTTCCCACGTTACTTGTCAGTGTCTTCGCTCGGGATTTCCCAGACGATTTCGGTGCGGAAGCCGCCGAGTGGGGATGGGCCGAACAACAGGTAGGAATGACTGCCAAAAGTATGGATCATACGCTGATACGTATTCCACAGGCCGCAGCCTACTTCATCTTGTAATGGCTCCAGCATTTCCTGGTTCAACGCTTCGTACTGCTCCGGCGTGAGGCCGGGGCCGTCGTCATCGATATAGATTTTGCCAAAGCCATTCGCACTTTCCCCAGTAATACGAATCTCCCCGGAGGTATACGACTTTCCAATCCCATGAATCACCGAGTTCTCAACCATCGGTTGCAACATTAAACGTGGCACCGACTGGGAAAGCATATGCTTAGGAATATCGATGTGATATTCAATACGGCCGTTGCGCAGCTTCTGAATATCCAGATAGTTAATGAGAAGCTTGATTTCTTCCTGCAATGAAGAGGTTTCCCGTTCCATTCGGGTGGTATAGCGATAGTAAGCACTCAGGTTATGCGCCATAGACACCACGGCTTGTTCGTCCTTCATCTGTGCCATGTTGATAATGTAACCGAGACAGTTATATAGAAAATGCGGATTAATCTGTGCCTGGAGCTGCTTCAGCGTAGCTTCTCTGGCTCGTATTTTTTCCTGAAACACATTTTCGATCAGATCCTGAATCTGGTGGGACATGTCATTGAAACGGTGGAACAAGAATGAAAACTCATTCTGGTTGTTGCTGTGCAAACGCACGGAGTAATCACCTTGCTGCACGCGGCGCAGACCTTTGATGAGCTTCTTGATCGGATACTGCACATTGCGATACAGAAGGATGGACGCGGAAATGCCCACAACAAGCAGCAAAATCATGCAGACATAGAACAGATTGCGACTCAGCGAAATCGGCTGCAAAATCTGATACAGCGGCACGACATCCACCAGATGCCAGTCCAGATAAGTGGATTTGACGGTGCTGACGAGATAGTTTTTGCTGTCCAGTTCCACCACATCTTGCGTTGTATTTTCGAGCGAATGGGTATCCAGATAACGGATCAGTTCTCCAGATAACTGCTTGTCTGCGGTGCGGTTCAGAATAGGGGCATTGCCTTTGTGATAAAAGAATGGATCGCCTTGTCCACCTGCCTTGTAGGTGTCGAGCATATTCTGAATGTTCTCATGGCTAAAGCTGGCTTCAATGACCAGATTACTGCCTGTGAGCATGCCTGGTTGTGCTAATGAATCCGTATAGAACCAGTAAAAGGATTGCATGGCGTCTTTCGAATCGGTGGAATGATCCCCGTAGGTCCATTGTCCGCTCATATTTTTTTTCAAATACGCCTCATCATAACCTGTATCGCGGGTGTAGTTCGCAATCACCTCTTTGTTCTGCTGGGAGTACACCGCGTAGCGGGTAGGCCAGAGATCGGTCACGCCGGTCTGGAGCGTCATTTTCTCCTGAATGATATACCGGGTCTGCATCTGATCATATTTATCCTGCCACAGGTTCAAGCCATTAAAGGCACGCACATTCGGATCACGCGAGAGAATGAGGCTGAAATCCATCATCTGATTGATGCGGGAATCGATCTGACTGGACAGAAACGTGAGTTGCTTGGTGTTCGAGACCTGCAGTTCTTTGCTGACGACGTCATATGTGACGTTGTTCGAATAGGTGTACATGATCAGAATCGGGATGAACAGAATGATGATTAACAGATTGATTTTAGCGAAAAGGCTGAAGCGGGATCGGATTCCTTTTTGAAAAACCTTAAAGCGCTCCCATGTATACATAAAAAGTCTCCCTTATATTCACATCTAACTATATTGATGGCCCTTTTTCTCACACGTTAACGGAGAGGGCAGAAAAAAACCGGAAAAGCAACGCGGTCGCTTACAAGCTTTCTGCAAGAAAGCTGCATCGGAAGCATACGCTTATCACCGGATTTTCCCCTTGAAAAGGGAATGAAAAAAATCTGGGGATAACGGCGATTGGAGGTTTATTCTGCCATCGGAGTGTCTCGTGTGAGGAATGGATGCTTATCAATATAGATCAAACTAACAAAACCCTATCCACCCTAACAATGTTATATAGTCAGACCTCGGAATGGCTTGATACTATTTATATCAGAGAAGCCCAAGACACACAAAAACTTTTTTTGGGAACAGGAGAAGGTTCATATGGAGGCTAAAATAGAGGGTCAACGGCTCCCGCAGGCGAATGTCGGCAACAAGCTGGAAAAAAAGAAGAAAAAACGTTACAAACAGCCGTGGATATTGCACTTCATGGTGCTTCCAGCGGCCATTATGGTCTTTATATTTTCATATATTCCGATGTCAGGTATTCTAATGGCCTTTCAGGATTATAAGCCCGCGTTGGGCTTCAGTGGTTCGGAGTGGGTGGGGCTGAAGCATTTCGAGTATATGTGGACCAATGATTATTTCCTGCAAATTACGTGGAACACACTATTCTTTGCCTGCTCGAAAATCATCATGAATCTGATCATTCCGTTTATCTTTGCCCTATTGCTCAATGAGGTGCGGAAGATGGCGCTGAAACGTACGATCCAGACACTGGTGTATCTGCCGCACTTCTTGTCCTGGGTGACGCTGTCCGGTATTCTGATCGATATTCTGGCACAGACGGGAATATTAAATCAGTTTCTGGTGTCGGTGTTTGGCATCAAACCGATTTTCTTCCTCGGGGACGGCAATTGGTTCCGGTTCACCGTCATTCTCAGTGATGTGTGGAAAGAGTTTGGTTTCAACACGATCATCTTCCTTGCAGCATTGGCGGGCATCAACCCGTCTCTGTATGAAGCGGCTGAAGTGGATGGGGCGGGGCGCTGGAAACAGACGATGTATATCACTATTCCTGCACTCATTCCCATCGGAATCGTTATTGCTACGCTGGCACTGGGCAACGTGCTGAACGCCAACTTTGACCAAATCTTCAATCTGTACAGCCCATTAATCTATCAGCAAGCGGATATTATCGATACGTTCGTGTATCGCGAAGGTCTGCTCAGTGGACAGTTCAGCTTTGCAACGGCGGTCAATCTGTTTAAATCGGTCATCAGTCTGATCCTCATTGTGATCTCGTACCGACTGGCGTATCGTTTTGCCGGATACCGAATTTTCTAAGAAAGGATGATGATGAACCATGTATCATAAAACGTTACCTTATCGCATTTTCAGCATCTTCAACAATGTGTTTCTAACCATCCTTTCGGTGCTCTGCTTGCTGCCGCTGTATCACTTGCTGATGGTATCACTTAGTTCGTCCGCCCCTGCGAATGCAGGGCTCGTGACTTTCTGGCCAATTGGATTTACGTTCGAAGCGTACGCCAAGACGTTTGATAACTCCAACTTCTTGTCCTCGCTCTGGGTATCGGTGGAGCGGACGGTGCTGGGCACCGGGCTTGCACTCATCGTCAATACGCTTGCGGCGTATGCTCTGTCGAAGGAGACGCGTGTGTTCCGCGCGCGTAATGTCTACCTGTGGTATTTTGTCATCACGATGCTGTTCAGTGGGGGCCTGATTCCGGGGTATATCCTCATTCTGAAGCTGGGTCTGATGAACACACTGTGGGCACTAATTCTTCCAGGTCTGGTAGCTGTGTTCAACATCATTCTGCTGCTGAACTTCTTCCGCACGGTGCCGAAGGATCTGGAAGAGGCTGCATTTATTGATGGCGCAGGTCATTTCCAGTCGTTTATCAAAATTTATCTGCCCGTGTCCGTGCCGGTTATTGCTACCGTGTCTCTGTTCATGATGGTGGGGCACTGGAATGCATATTTCGACGGGATTATCTACATCCGTGACTCGGAGAAGTTGCCTCTGGCGACATTTATGCAGACGATCATCGTGCAGGGCGACATGACCAAGATGGACCCGCAAGCGATTGCGAACCTGTCCCAGCGGACCATCCGGGCATCACAAATTTTCATCAGCGCACTGCCGATCTTGCTCGTGTATCCGTTCCTGCAACGTTACTTTGTAAGCGGAATTGTGGTCGGGGCTGTGAAGGAGTAGGGACGTAACATCGGAGTTTCGATGGAGTGCCCGGTGTAAATCTTATTAGTTCAACCGGTATACCATTGTGAAAAGAAAGCTGCCAAACTGGGGAAGGCCAGGGAGGCGGCTTCTTTATGATGTAAATATTTTCAATCTTATTAATTTGTTATAAGATAGTACCAATCCATGATGGAAGTGAGGTTATAGTTTTGATACCTCCATATGTTGTAGACCTCTAGGTACGTTACTGCTTATACCTTATTTTAGGTAAATCTAAAGTACGTGCCGGGGATGTTATTGTTCAAAGATAACGACGAAATGCAAGCATGGGAAATGCAACAGCTAGACAAGGATCTGGGTACATCGAAGAGAATTAAAAGAGATTTCGATCCTAGAATCAAAAAATTAAATGAGTATCGAAACCACAGAAAAACCAAGTATTATTATAATAACGAGGTTAAGTCCATTCGAAGACTCACTCAAAGAAGCTTTCGCAAACAATTCAAACAGAACATGCTTGATGAAGAATTTTATCGTCCAATACCTCATGATTATCGTACGTATGGTTGGTTGTCTTACTAAATAGAAAGAGAGAAGAAATTCTTTCTTCAGGCTGTCGAGAAAGTCTCGACAGCTATTTTTTGTACATTTATACATTCAATTCAACACGCTACGCGTTAATATTTTGAAGTGGACGATATCGGAATCAGGTTTGGTTTGGAAGACGAAATTGTAACGAGTTATGGCATAGAGGAAAAGAGTATGTTTTTAGTAAACGGATTGATGGCATGCAGGTAGATGGGTTTATTTTAAAAGACGTGCCTATATAATTCACTTCATTTAAGTACCATAATATTAACGGATTGTTAGGTTTGGACATACTTATTAAAGGTAAATTCATTCTGAATCTAGACAATTTCGAGCTGAATCAGTGAACATAAACCGCATTGCCCATCTCCCTCCATCCTGCTATAATGCCCGTATATTAAATGCATTGGGGGTTATGACGTGGCAATATGGACTGTGCCGGATTGCTCGTTCGCTAGAAAGCCTTACGCAAAGCCTGAATAGGGGCGGACTTTGTGTAGGGCGCGACATAATGAGATCGTGTGCCCTGAAATCAACACCAATATCATGGTTCGACCCGCAGGCTTTGCACCTTATTTGCTTGACCACTATAAATAAGGGGCTGAAGGCCATGAACACACCATTTATTCATAATCATCAATATAACTTCATTTATAAACAAGCCGAATTTCTGTTAAAAACGCTGCGCTCGGTCGTGGACCCCAAAGTTTTGGATACGGTCCGCTACACTGTCAGTACGAATGCCGTAGGCATCTTCGATCATCTGACGTCGGAACAAAAACAGCTGCTGGAGCAGCTATCCATGTATAATACGCCACATGACGTGCAGCAATATTTGAATCAGCTTGAAGCATATCTGATTCCTTACCCTCAGGTCACAGCTAAGCAGATTCAAAAGCTCTTTCCAAAGGCGAAGAAGCTCAAGCTGCCTGATCTGGAATCTATCGATTATGCACACACCACGTACCTGAGATGGATCGATATTGCGACAAGCCGCTTGTTCATTGTGTATCCGCATGAAGGCAAGTTCCTCGGGATTGAGGGACGCCTTGCCGCCACGAACAAGAAGGGATACTGCATGTTCTGTCACCGCCATCAGGAGCTTGGATTCTACAACGTGAAGACCAAGGCGCAGTCTGCGGACAACTTTGCGTCGATGGGTCAGTATGTGTGTATGGATGACAAGGCGTGTAACGAGAGCATTACGGATATTAGCATGCTGGAGAGATTCTTGCTGGCGACAATGAAATAAAGCTGAAGAGTCGTGTACAGCGAATATATTGTAAAACGAAGGTAGTATCGTTAAGCAGCACGAAACACCAAAAGGTCGCTCGGTAGAGCGGCCTTTTTGATGTGTAATACCGGATTCTTACTTACCAAAACCGCTCTTGAAAAGCGGAAACGGGTGATCTATTTTTCCAAAAGCGAAGCGGCATAGGGAGAATTACATGTGTTCAATGGTGAACGTTACACAAGTATTTCAATTTATGTTGCTGACCGTTCGGCAGGAGCGCTAACATAGTTCAGTCCCAACTCATACGCCTGATTCAACAGTTCCTCATAGTGTTCCGGCGGAGCATCCACCGTTTCATACAGGAATTCAACCTTTGAATTAGAGACACCGCAGTAATCGGCGATACCGACATTGAGCAGGTTTTGAATGGATTCACCGTAGTTGCGTTTATTCATCTGTTCTTCCGTCACACCGGAGAGAGCGATCCATAGAATTTGCTCATGATGCAACTTGTTCGAACCATAGGCAAAACTGTTGTTCATGACGCGGTCAATGTATCCTTTCAGCATCGCTGGCAGATGCCACCACCACAGAGGGAAGACAAAAGCAATCGCATCGTGTTTCTGGAGTCGCTTCATCTCCGTTTCAATCTGAGGGGAGTAGCGCTGATTATCTTGTGCATAGTCTGGTTCATCTTCTGCTCGCAGGATCGGATCAAAACCAATCTCATGTAAATCCACGATTTCGGCTTGATGACCTGCTTCTGTCAGGCCTTGAACGAAACGATCGGTGACCTGAAAGGTCAGGGAATCTTTGCGCGAATGAGATACCACCACTAATACGTTCATTATTAATCACAACCTTTCTGGAGCTTGGTTCGGTAGCCATAGCTCCTCTGCTGATGCTATTATAAACAGAGTTGAAAACATCTGGAAGTACGCACTTTATTGTTCTATAGGGAGATGAAAGTACCCTAGGAGCATGAAATTTGAACGTGAAACTTAACTGTACCTTGATGGAAATGTCATGATTGAAGAACCCTGAAATAAAGAAACATGATATAAAGGCCATGACATGAGGGTCAGAGAGATAACGGAGGGGTAGAGCGAGATGGAAGAGGGCAAGAAGAATGGCGAGGTTCTCAAGAAATATAGGGTTGGTGTTGAAGCGGCGCTGGAAGTGATGGGTGGCAAGTGGAAGCCGCTCATTATTTATCATTTGTTTACAGGTTGCAAAAGAACGTCGGAGCTGAAACGCTTAATCCCCGAGATTACGCAGAAAATGCTGACAACACAGCTCAGGGCACTTGAAAAGGATGAGATTGTGCAGCGTAAGGTGTACTCTGAGGTTCCTCCCCGGGTGGAATATGAGCTGACAGCATATGGATTGGGACTTAAACCCGCGCTGGATCTTCTGTGTTACTGGGGAGAAGAGCATCTGGATAAGGTTTACGGGGATAAGTCAAAGGTGCTGGAGGATTTTTAATTCCAGGAAACGTGAAGGACAGGGGAGAGAATCGGTAGAACATACAACGAATGCTCAAGGAGTAAGCAAAATAAGTTGCAGATTAATACAGGAAATAAAGAGGAGGAATAACTTATCACATATAAGACGATTTATCCAAGAACTGTATTGAACCTGATATGTATGTTGATGATAGAAATCATTTTATCTAGAAGTGTTTTTACTAGCGGAAACGGTGTGTTGAAGTACTTCGGTTTATTCTTGTTCGTCTATGTTTTAGTTTTCATTGTCTTTCTCATTCATCGGTTATTGTTCACCAAACCAAGCATTACGCTGGAAAGTGATCATATCATCTCTACCCAATTACAGAAATACGATGCATCTCAGATTGAGTGTATTTATATGAACTACAGACGAATCGGGTTTAAACGCTATGGCAAACGGATTGTGCCAATGGATTTATGCTTTTATTTTAAGAGAGATCAAGAAACCGCAGGTGTAGAAGCAGTCCGTGAATGGGCCGCGCGGAACGACAAAGAAATCAAATTTAAATTTTTTCAAACCTGGGGGTAGTCCTCGGATTGAACGTGTAAACATCTACAGTTAACTCATATAGCAGGAGAGATGCCCATGAAATATCTAACAAAAGAGTGGTACGAAACGTGCCAGCAGACAGGGCTTCATTTTGGCATGAGAGTACATAAAGGAGCGGCTTTGCATGACGAGGCTCTTTTTCAAAGACTATACAAACGGAAGGAAAAAGAGCATGTAAAGTTTCAGCGTGAGATGTATGATACCGATCCTCGTTTCATGCTAGAGCAGGAGGGTCAAGTTATGACGCGTGCAGACAAAGCATTTAGCGGTGAAGAGATCACGGCAGAAGATCAGATGGTGTATCATATGCCACCGGAAGAGCGAGCGCATATTGAGAAGCTGATTGCCGAGTATGATGCCCGTCCTGCATTTGATGAGAAGCAATGTAAAGACAACTATAAAGAATCAATGGCGTGGAACTTCCAATACCATGCGGAGAAGTTACCCTCGGAAATCTTGGAGCCAATAGCGGATATCCGTGTGTTTGCACTGGGATATTGCACGAGTGAAGTCATGCAGAAGCTTAAGGAACAGAGTGCAAGAAATACAAAAGAGATGGAAGCTGTATTAGAAGAGTATAGAGAAACCATGTTGAACCAGGGTATTTCGAATGAAATTCGCCGCAAGGTGCAGTTCCATGATTGTGAGGTGACAGAACTACGCACGGGTGACGATCTGGTTATCTGTTTTGACAACCGTGGCGGCTTCACTGACATCCATAAACTTACGCTGACGGCACCTGAAATTCTCAAGCAAGAGGGAGAAATGGTTGGCAGTCATTGGCTGTATGAGGAGCTGTACCGGATCGATAACGGGTACGAACTGCATGTTCTTTTGGACGGAGAACCCATGCCTGAATTGATTGTACGTTGTGCCGATATTGTTGCCGAAATATTAGAATGATACTGAGCCAACAGATGCACATCATCCGTTGGCGAGTAGATTCATCCCGTCATCCAGTTGGCCGGAAAGCGAAAGCACATCGTAGAAAATCCATTTGTCGGGATCGATCATCTGCACCTTGCCTTGACGAACTGCGGTTAGCTGTCTCCATATCGGATTGCGCTGCAGTTGGTTATACGTTAGCCCAGCTTCCTCACCATATACAATGACCAAGAAACGATCGGCCTCATATTGCCAGAGTTGTTCAACCGTTACCTGTCTTCCATATTGGTTAGGGTGCTCTACCAGCAGGTTACGAACAAGCGGGGGTGGCTTTAAACCAAAGGAGCCATACATAATTTCACCCACATTGCGATCTCCAAGCACGAATAATTCGTTCCCTTCAATGACCAAGAGGCCTACGGTCTCATGGGTATTTATATGAGGTTTAATCCGGCGTTGCGCGTACTCTCGTTTCAACTCATATTCGTTAATCCAGTTGTGTGCCTGCTTCTCCATCCCAAGCAGATCACCGATCGCTTGTAAATGCTCAGTCGCATGCAGACGCATCCATGGAATCGATACCAAGGGAGCGATACGTTCCAGTTGTTGCTGATGTTCCACATCAAGCGTATCACAACTGATAATAAGATCAGGTTTCAGCGCATGCATCTTGTCGTAATAGAATGTGGATTTGTCTCCGATACTTGTGATGTTATCTGCCAGTTTTTGAGCATAATAACCCAGATGATAGGCAGGTGCCCCGATGGGTTGAATACCAAGTGCGAGCAGAGTGCATACATAGCTCATGGACATAATTTTGTACTGGCGTGTGTTTACATATACGCGTGGCGGGACACCGGTTAGCTGTTTGAAGCGCCGATTAAAGTAATAACTGTCACGATAACCCACCTGCTCGGCGATTTCAGTAAGTGATTTTCTGGAAACAAGCAGCAGTTCTTTGGCTTTGCGTATGCGTAGAGAAGACACGTGTTCATGAGGCGTTGAACCAGTTATTTTTTTGAATAAACGGATGTAATGCTTAATGCCTATTCCAGTCTGCTCGGCTAACTGCCTCGTGCTGATCTCCTCGTTATAATGATCCATCAAAAAAGAAATACTCTGTTCCACGGCTTGCATGGCGGTGACCGTTTCAGATACAACCCTATTTTGCTTCAGCAGTGCGTACATCAGTTTCTGAAAACGAAAATGATATTCAACCTGTTCTTCCTCACTTACAGTATCTTTCATCGTAATCAGCTTCCGCATGGTTGAAATCGTACGACGAATGGGCTCAATCATCAGTTCCCTATTATTGAAACGGAGCAGAAGGTCGTTACCCGGCTCTGCACCAATGATGTCAAAGGTCATACATAGGTACTGCAAGGATTTCTGATCTTCTCCAGCTGTAATAATGACCGGTTTGCTACCAGGTGCAATGGAGTAGCTGCCCCCAGTCGTGAGCTTATAAGAACGGTCATCAATATGGATTTTGCCCGATCCCTCAGATACAATGATTAGCCTGTGGCTCAGACTGACATTCAGAGGTATTTCAAGAAGGTGGTTAATCTCCAGGGATACAATATCAATTAATCTGAAAAAGCAGGAATGGAAGGCAGTGGACTGCTGGGAGCTACTGCTCGTAGAGTTTTTGATCATGAACGTTCGAATTCCTCCTGCGTAAATGAGAATTATTATCACTATTCTAAAGACAAAAAAGAAGCTAGTCAACCATTCGGCAGACCAGCTTCTTCTGTATCAATTTGCATCGATAATTGCCTTCTTGACGTCTTCGAGTTTCTTCTCGTATGCGAGAGGACCATTCGTAATCCATACGTCGCCGCGAACCTCATAGACATGACCTTGTTGAACAGCAGGGAGTCGTTTCCATAGCTTGCTTTCTTGCAGTTCCTTGGCCTGTTCCGCTCGGCCTCCATCTACGGCGAGGAAAATATAATCGGCATCGATCTGTGGAATAGTTTCCATTGAAATGGTCTGAATGTCCTTATCTTCACCCCACGCCAGCTTCCGGACAATAGGTGCGGGCTCCAGTCCGAAATCACCATATAGGGCAGTCCCTACTTGACCACCAGGACCACCATATAATCGGATTTCTTTGCTGGCATGAATACGGACCATTGCAGCTGTCTTTCCTTTAGACGCGGCCTGTAATTGTTGCTTGGCAAGCTTTGTTTCCGCTTCGCGTTTCTGAATAACAGCGTCCGCTTGTTCTTTTTTACCGAGCAAATCAGCAACAAGGAGAAGGTTCTTTTTCCAGTTCTGCGGATACTGAATTTCACTTCCGGTGAATACATAGGTTGGTGCAATTTTGGATAACTTCTCGTAGGTACCTTCTTCTGCCCAACCCTGAAAGCCAAGGATAATGAGATCCGGCTGTGCTGCCATAATGGCCTCAAAATTAAAAGCGGCTGTATCCAGTTTTGGCACATCTTTTAAGTAGTCTTCAAGATAAGTCTGGTAATAGGTGCCACTGGAGTATTGCATTATCGGTTTGACGCCAAGCGCACTCATCTCATCTTCAACGAATAATCCAATGACTCTCTGAGGATGCTCCGGGATTTCAATTTTGCCGAGGATATGCTGGACGGTTCGTGTTCCTGTTGTTTGATTTTGGGCAGAGGAAGTGGCAGGTTCCGGTTGGACCCCACTTGCCTCTGTACCTTCTTTTACTTTTCCCGCGCCGCTGCATGCAACAAGCACCAAGCTAAGTACAATCATCATGCTAAATATAGATAAGCCTTTTTTATGATATGCCATCATGTTCACTTCTCCCACTGATATTTATTCTCATTTGTATACTTTGCTTATCATAAATAGCCGAACAGATTAGTTCAATGGACTTTTGAGATGGAATTATCATTTTTTGAAATATGTCCAATATGTACATGTTACAATGCATTTGCCTCAAATCTCTAAACAAACTCTTAATATGGCTGGGTAAACCGAAACCCATTCCTTTAATTGAGAAAATACAGCTGTTTTGTTCTTCTTGGTTTTCGCTTGGGACAGTTCAAGAAATAAACTTATGAGTTACTGGAGCGCGGTCTGTAGTCCAAATCACGGATCTCGTCCGCAAAGAGAAAGAAAAGTCCTCCTGGAGATCGGTCATCATTCGGTTCAGACAGGGAATGTTCATTAAATTTCCCTTACGCACGCAAGGGTTTAAGTCACTTTTCCAGGTGCGAAATTTGGGTATTCAATAAATAATTTTATAGAAAATGTATTTTATTAATTTAATATATGGTATCATATTAACCATTGTCTGTTGGATAATAGTGTTAATTTCATTACAATGTTTGGAGGAATATCTATGAAAAAGAAAACTTTAATCACAACTGGTTCCTTTCTTGGCATAGCCATTGTATCAAGTATCAGTTTATTAGTGGGCAGTGGAGCATCTACCCCTGATCCTTTTGACACAGCAAAGCCTGTTTCACTTCAAATGAAAGAAGAATATAATCCATCCGAAATACCTCCAGGATTTAATTCAGAGGAAAATGAGAAAACTGCAAAAAGCTTAGGCATTAACCGTAGCGACAACGCCAGTATCATGTCGATAAGTAATAATGCAAATTCACTAACGCTTAATCAGGAAATCCAGAAAGAAGGAGATATCTTTACAGGTGACGGGGGGACAGGAGAAATAGTCATCGAAGGAAAGAAACATCAATTTACAATTAATAGTTCTAATATCGCTCATACTGAGTTAAAGAATGGTAACAACCTGTTAACTGGAACTTTAGAAACTGAATTAGTAGATATGAATGGCAAGGCTCTTCCTACAACCATTAGTTTCACAAGAATTGTAGAAACAGGAGATCAATTTTCTTATGTAGCCATAGGTACGATTGAAGAAGGTCCTGTCGTGTTATCTTTCGGTAACGAAGATTTCGGAACGGAGGAAATCCGCAATTTTATTAAAGAAAATGCAAATATCGAGGAGGAGGTATTGTAGTGTTAAAATATAACAAATTCCTTATTTCATTTGTTGCATTAATCATGTTCGTTGTTCTGACTTCATCATTGCATGCTCATGCTGCCAATCTAAAAGTACATCATAAAGGAAATGCACATAGTTCCTATATTGGGGGAAGCACTCCGGCAATAAATGGTTGGAGTACTGTAGTTATTTCAACATCTTCAATAATGGATTCTAATAAAAGACAAGGTCGAACTAAAGTTCAAGCATGGGCTAGACTGGATACCATTCAAAAACATTATGGAACTTATTACGCTGCAACAGTGTCAGCTATAGAAACGAAGATGAAATCAACAACAGCAAGTAGCAATGTTGCTTTCGATGTATTAGGAACAAATCCTGGTCATAAAGTTTCTTCTCATAATATAGATACAACCATTTTTGATATAATCGATTATAATGTGCCAGGAGTAGGTATCGTAGGTAATATTGTGAATGTTCTGTCTAATGGAATAAAATCAGGGACAGATCAAGATATTTCCAATTCCAAAAACGCCACATTAACTTTTTTAAATCCAACAAACGCAAGCTTATCTAACAATGTTAGTTGGAAAGATGCCAACAGATCGATAGGATCTAATTCGAAATCTGGTGTTACAACTGAATTTAATTTCAGAGTATTAAATGGTGTGCAAGTCCATGTTGCTCCTCAGGCTAGAGTACAATACGGACTTTATCGGTCTACAAGTTTAACCCCGTTAAAAATCTGGTCTGCGCCAGCGTATGTTAATCATGCGTTAAATTAACAATGATGAACAAACCGTACACTAAACCAATTCTTTTTGTTGTTGTTGTTTTCATAATTTTCTCAGGAATTCTTCTTATAAATTGGACTCTCACGAAGGAAGCGAAAAACAAAGAAAATTTAAATTACTATACCAGCTTTGTTTCGAGTGTCCAGTCATTGGATAAAACGATGTCCCAAATCAATCAGGATAAGAAAGATAACGAGCTGGCTGCTCTAATGTTTGATAATTATACTTCGATCCTTTTTGTAAATGAGAGATTAGAGCTATTAAAGAACAACTCTTCCATGTCAGCAGACCTCAACTCTTTACAAAACGACCTATCTCTGTTTAAAAATTATTATGAACCTCTTGTAAGAAACCAAATCACTAATGGGGGAAATCTGGATACTCAGATTTATGAACAAATGCGGGAGCATTTTCATTTATTCAGTACTACATTACCGGCAAAGTACGAGGATTCGAAAGAGTTTGCTCAGCAGTTTTATAAAGCAGTAGAACATCTTAAAGCCTTAGTCCATTTGATATAATCATTTATTCAAAAAAACTCCTGATGGTATGTATTTCATCATCAGGAGTTTCTTTGTTTATCTACTATCAGTAAGACTTCGTCCCTGGAGAAATGTACCTTGAGAATTGAACCATGCCATAGTTAATAACTCAACTTTCGTAGCTCAATCTCTAAACAAACCCTTGATATAGCTTAGCTGGGCAAACCGGAGATTCATTCCTGTAGTTGACAAAAAATAGCCGATTTGTTTTTCTTCGTTTTTGCCTGAGACATTGCGAGAAACAAACGCATGAGCTGCGAAAGAGCGGTATGGTAATCCAGATCACGGACTTCATCGGCGGAGAGGAAAAAAAGTTCTCCGAGTGTTCGGTTATCGCTCGACTGACGTCGTTCGTAGTCTATGGCCAAATATCGACTGAGGACAATCGTAGATGACTAAATAAGCGATTCGAAATGGCGCACGATGCGAAGACTAAAGGCTTTTAAAAAGCGCCGCCAAGCAAAAAAAGCTTGATTTAAGAAACGATATACAACTTCTTTACCAGGGCTGGAAAGACCGAAAAATTTAGAAATGCCCGCTGTCGTAAGATTTCCAATATGAAGATTGACAAAACGTTTAGAAAAGCGAGACTGTGCAGACAGGGAATGTTGTTATAACATAGGGTTACGCACTCAAGGGTTTAAGTCATTTTTCTAGGTGCGAAAGTTGAGTTAATAATATGAATTGAATTATGTTTTGTCAGGCACATAAGTTCATAGACACCAAGGAGATGTACACGACTATGGAGTTATTTACAGCTTTAATTTCCGTTTTTGTATTTATTATTTCCGTGCTTATTGTTGCAGCGATTGTTCGCTATGCCGTGGATTCATCCAAAACATCCAGAAAACTGGATATGCTGATGAAGGAAGTACGCGACTTGAGAGCAGAAGTTAGAATGCTTCAACATACCAAAGGGCAGGACAGTCAACATATTATTGATGAAAAAGTGTAATAGCTGTGTGAAGCGGTGAGACCTTTAAGTTAGTGAATAGTGGTTAAAACAATAACTTAAATCGGGAGTGAACAAACCTTATGACTGCAATTCCAAACGTTCAGGCTGTTTTTATCGACAGAGATGGCACGATCGGGGGTACAGGACATTTTATTCATCCAAGAGACTTTGAGTTATATCCGAATGCGCAGGAAGCGATTATGCTCTTAAAACAAAACGGAATGAAGGTATTTGCACTCACCAATCAACACCGAATTTCACGCGGACAAGCAACGGTTCAGGAGTTTGAACAGCAGTTTCAGGAATACGGATTTGATCAGGCCTATATCTGCTGCCATGAAGAAGAATGCGGCTGCCGAAAGCCTAAACCGGGCATGTTACTTCAGGCCGCTGAGCATCACGATTTGGATTTGACGAAGTGTATTGTCATTGGCGATGTGGGCGAAACAGACATGCTTGCTGCGCATGCTGTAGGAGCCACGAAGATTATAGTGAGAACAGGCTGGGGCGAATCCTCGTTAACGAAGTTCAGAGATAAGTGGGCCCAGACGGAGCCGGATTATATTGCAGCTGATATCTTGGAGGCAGTGCATTGGATTATTGGAAATTTCGTTTATAAGGAGTGAGCGTATGATTTCAAGAACATGGCATGGAGCGGTACCGCTTGAGAACAAGGAAGCTTTTTTGGAATACGAGGTTGAAACAGGTGTGAAAGATACACTTGCCGTCAAGGGAAATCGCGGAGCGTATCTGAAAGTGGTTGAGCAAGGAGCCTATGCCCACTTTTTTCTGTGCACCATGTGGGAGGATATGGAGTCGATGATGGCATTTGCAGGGCCTGAGCCTACCATTGCTGTGACGTATCCGAAGGATGAGGAGCTTGGTTTGATCTCTGATCCAATTGTGATTATACAGGAAGTGACCAGTGCAGATAGTCCGTTCGATTAAAAGAGAAGTTGCTTGCAAAAATGAGATGGGATACAGGAGAAAGATATGATAAATATGAACCCGAGCATCAAGGAGATCAACGAGCTTTTTCAAAAGCACAGCATTAGCGAATACATCGTGGGAGCAAAACAGTTGTCAGGAACGACGGCTGGTCGGGTGTTCAGGCTACTTGCGAGCTCGGGCGAACAGTACATTTTGAAATGGGATGATCCGGAGGACATTCGTGTTACATGTCAGTTTCTGAATACATACAGTGAAGTGATGCTGTTGCCAAAGGTTCTTTTTACGAGTTCGGACAACACTTATTTTGCATACAGCTTTATGGAAGGTGAGACTCATAACCATGGGGGAGCGAAGAAAGTATGGTTAACCCGGCTTGTGAACGAGCTGTTGAATACATATGTGCGTCTGCCGGATACGAAGCGATGGGGAAGAATGGGGTATCCACGTGAGACATGGAAGGCATTCAATCAGATTAGTATTGATGAGGCGAGAGAGAATCTTGGTGATGTGCTTACAGCGGAAGATTACAATCTGGTTCAATCTACAGTGAATCGTCTGTTTCATGAGGATGAAACGGGGAGATTTCTTTTGCATGGGGATGCAGGTGTTCATAATATTGTGTTTGAGCAAAAGAAACTGATTGGGGTCATTGACCCATCTCCGATGGTTGGCCCCGTGATATATGACTTCCTGTATGCCTTTTGTTCCTCCCCGGATGACCTCGACCCGACATTGTTATGGGATGTATTCGGTCATCTTGAGCAGGTGACTATGAATAAGTCCAGATTGATGGAAGAAACGCTGGTTCATCTATACTGCCGGATTGGTCTCAGCAACAAACATCATCCACAGGACCTGCCTGATTATCTTAAAGCGTGGGATTTGTGGAAACGGCATATAACATAAAGCCAACCTTCGCTTGGAAGGTTGGCTTTACTATTGCAGATAAGGAAAATCATATTATTTGGTAAAGAACGGAATAGCCTCTTTCAGAATTTCTTCACCCGACAGAGGGCCTTTACCTAATGCCCATATTTCATCATTAACTACCAGCACATGTTTATCTTTGACCGCTTTGATCGATTGGAAGGTGCTGTTGCCCATCCATTTATCCAGGTCGGCCTTCGCCCCATAGATGACCAGATAGTCCGGGTTTTCCTGCACGAGAGTTTCCAGGTCTACATCGGCTACGTCGATCTTGCCCGGGGTCTGCTGTTGACTGGACTTGTTTTCATCGAAGCTGTATTCCGCACCGATTTTCTCCAGCAGGGTGGCGATATAGGATGTTTTCATCCAGATGTAAAAGTTTTTCTCCAGTGCTTTTACAACGATAACTTTAGGTGTGCCCTGGATTTGAGCGTGGGTCTTTTCAATGTTCTGGTTCAGTTCAGTCATGACCTGATCATGTTCTTTTTCTTTGCCAAGCAAGGTTCCCAGCACAGCGAAGTTCTGCTCCATGTCTTTGTAACCGTTCGTATAGAGCGCGATGGTTGGTGCAATTTTCTCCAGATCCTCACGAATGGCTCCGTGCACATCGGCATTGGCGACAATCAGATCGGGCTTGAGGGAAGAGATCACTTCCAGATTCGGCTGCTGGTGATTTCCAACAAAGGTGTAGTCTTTCACCTGATCTTTCAGATAACCCAGAACTTCCGCTTTATAAGAGCCTGCAATCCCTGCTGGCGTTACACCAAGGGAGACGAGTTCATCCGTGAAGGAGAAATGCAGGGTAACGATTTTTTTGGGCGATGCAGGGAGTTTGGTTTCTCCCCAAGCGTTCTTTACAACAAACGAACCATCTGAATTGGATGTGATGGACGGACCTGTTGTGGCGTTGGCTTCGTTTGAACCTTGGTCTGAGGATGATGAGGCGGTAGAAGGAGAAGTGGACGCATTACCACTATCCGTTTTACTCGTGCCATTGGCAGAAGCCGCTGACTCTTTGTCCGATGTAACCCCAGCAGTATTGCCAGCCGTTCCTCCGCCACATGCGGTGAGAACTAGTACAAGAGTTAAGAGAATTACCGTAAATAATGATGTTCGTTTCATTGGGATGAACCCTCCATATTGAAAATTATTTTTTCTGTCCTTGCTTGATAATGAGGTATACAAAATAAGGTGCGCCGATTAATGATGTAATGATGCCAACGGGAATCTCCATCGGAGGGATCAGAATGCGGCCAATCATATCGCCTAGCATGACAAGTAACGCGCCGAGCGCCGCCGTAAATGGCAGGGAACGGATGAAGTTCTCTCCAACGAGCTTGTGGGACAGATGAGGAATAATCAGTCCAACAAAGCTGAGATTACCCGATATGCTGGCTGAGCTTGCGGATAAAGCGAGAGCCACGATCAACAACATCGTTCGCACCATGCGAACCCGGGTGCCTAAGGACACCAGTACGGCTTCATCCAGCTTCAAGACATTTAAATACCTTACGAGCAACATGGCGGCTAACAATCCTACTGCTGTCCATGGCCATAACATCTCCACATGTTGCAAGCTGCGTGCATATAAGCTGCCTTTAAGCCAGACCAGTGCCTGACTGGAACTCATGGCATATTTAACGATAAGCATTTTGATGATGGCCTGTAATGCAGAACTAACGGCTATACCCACAAGAGCGAGACGGATCATGGATGTGCCCTGGCGGCGATAAGCGAGCAGGAAAATGATCAGACTTGCCGCTGCCGAACCTGCCATAGAATAGAAAGGCAGCCAGATTGCGGGTGTTAACGGCGCAAGTAAAATAATGACTACGGTCACCAGCCCGCCACCTGCTGTTGCCCCGATGACATCAGGTGAAGCCAGAGGATTACGCAGGACAGTTTGCAGGATGGCACCTGCGACAGATGCAGCAATGCCTACAAGCATGGCGCAGAGAACACGAGGCAACCGAAGCTCAACAATCGTGCCGGATTGCGCTTGAAACTGGTCGATGATTTCACGGAACGTAACGGGGGTTGCCCCGAAACGAAGCGACAGGATGAATACTAGCGCTATCAAGAATAAGACTGCGGTCATCAGTGCAGCAAAGCTCCAGTTGGATCGGGAGGGCGGATTTTTTAAACGTGTCATGAACGTTTCCTCCCGCGCATGCGCATGAGCACGATGAAGAATGGTGCTCCAATAAACGCAGTAATAAGTCCAACCGGTGCTTCCAGCGGATAGAAAAGCAGACGTCCGATCAGATCGGCATACACGAGAAGCACACTGCCTGTCAGCGCGGCGAGTGGTACAATCACCCGATAATCGATACCTGTTAACGTCCGAATAATATGTACTGCCATTAAGCCAATGAACCCGATGGGGCCGCATATCGCCGTTGCTGCGCCAACAAGCACAATAGTGGCTACCATGATTCCGCTCCGTACCATGGTTAACCGTTGTCCGACAGATATCGCTGTATCCTCACCCATAGACAATACATTTAACTGGGACGCAAACAAGCAACAAAAGATACTGACGGGAACGAGAGTGAATAGCGAGAACATGACATCTTCCCAGGACATGCCCGACAGATCACCAGCCATCCAGCGGAGCAGTTGATACAGATCAGTATCATGGAATATGATCAGCGTGGTGGTCATTGAACTAAAGAACAGACTGTTCACGAGCCCGGTGAGCACCACACTGCTAGAACTGAAGCGACTTCGCACACTGAGCACATAAATGAGAATCCCGCTGAGTGCTGTTCCCAACATGGAAGCCGTTACGGTGAAAAAACGGAATGTCTGGAACTGCATCAGCACCATCAGCGCAGCAATCGCCATATTGGCCCCCTGATTAATACCCATAACCTCCGGGTCTGCCAGATCATTCGATGTTAAAGACTGAAGCAGACATCCCGCAATACCGAGTCCGGCACCAACAAGTACCGCAGCGAGAATTCGGGGCAGTCTAATCGTGGTTACCGAGCGAATCAGGGATTCGTTGTCCGTCCAGGCGAACCAGTTGAACAGGATCGGTTCCTTGCGACTGGGTTGTAGATGAAAGATCATGGCCAGATATGCGCCCGCAACAAGCAGGATAAGTAATATCAGGCCGATCCAGATGGGCTTCGACAGGCCTAGATGTTTTCGTACGGCAGAAGCACGAGATGAATTATGAAATGAAAGAAACATGCCGGATTACGTTCATCCCCTTTTCGTTTTTAATGAAAATGATTATCATTGTTGATATAATACATAACAGTTGTGTGATTCATGTGTGTTTAGGAGGAAAATTGTGAGACGTTCCGTTTTATTAATAGAAGATGAAGAATCCATTCGTGAGCTGGTCACGGATTACTTCAAGCAATCCGCTTGGCAAGTTATTGAAGCAGCTAACGGGGAAGAAGCACTTGAACTGTTCAATGCCTGTCCTCCTGACTTGGTGATTGTAGATCTGATGATTCCCAAAGTGAGTGGCTGGAATGTGTGCCGGCAGATTCGCTCTCAGTCTACCGTGCCCATCATTATCCTTACTGCAAAATCGGAAGAAGAGAATAAGCTGCTAGGCTTTGAGCTAGGTGCCGACGATTATGTGACGAAACCGTTCAGCCCGCGAGTGCTGGTTGCCCGCGCGGAGACATTAATGAAACGTGTGGACAATACAGTGGGACAGGAAGATCCGATCATTTCTTTTGGCAATATAAAGGTATATGAGCGAAAACGCGTAGTGGAGTCAGATGGTCAGCCTGTAGAGCTGTCCTATAAGGAATATGATGTGTTGCTACACCTGCTCAGGCATCGAAACTTCCCTTTGACGCGTGAACATTTGTTAAATCAGGTGTGGGGTGTGGACTATTTTGGCGACCCTCGCGTGGTGGATACTCATATCAAAAATTTGCGTAAAAAGCTGGGGGCAGACGCTTGTTATATTCGTACGGTGTTTCGCATCGGATACAAGTTTGAGGTTGAATCGTGAAAACGAGAGGGATCGTATTTAAGCTTTTTGCTGCCAATCTTGTATTTTATATCGTTTTCTTTGCAACGGTTGTGGCAGGACATTTCTGGTTCTTTGAACGATTCTATCAGCATGAGCGAGCCAGTGATTTGGGTAAAAAGCTAGCATCCTTCGCTATGGACTATGCCCGGCATAAATGGCCTGAGGAGAAAACACCCATGGTGATGGGCAGTTTCATAACACAAAATCATGTGCAAATGGCGGTTCTAAGTAAAGAGGGTGAGGTTCGCTACGATAACCCGTTTCGAATTCAACTGAACACGGATAAGGGACAATCGCTACCTGTGGCCGTTTCCTTTTTTCCAGACATCTCGGCTCTGACTTCGTATGGCTTGCAGCCTGGTGATCGCGTGACGGTGCAAGGTGCTTATTACATGGAGCAGGGAAATGCGCTGTTCTCGCCTTATGTCATTCGTAGAGAAGGGTCACCGGCGGTGGGGGTGCTTCCTCACAACGCCGATCGGGAAGGCGTCATAGAGATTAGTGGCACCGTAAACTCGGTATTGTTGCCTGCGCCGGGTCAGTGGAATAACAGGGAAGGTATTATGGCGGCTGCGCTACGCGTGTGGTTTCCTTTACCGGAAGTAGAGCGGGAGCAGCTGGATCGGGGCGAAGCATTTCATACCGAATGGAAGGAACCGGTGAGCGGTGTGCATAATCTGGTGTTTGTGCAACCGATTGTTCGTGATGGTAAGGTCGTGGAGTATCTGTTTGCTCTAACGCCCTTGACGCAGCTTGGGGAGGCATTTGGCGCGCTGGAGGTGTATTATGCCTTTTTCAGTATTGCCGGAGGGCTACTGCTGATGGTGGTTCTGTCCTTTTTCTTCTCCAAAATCGTTTCACGTCCGTTATTACAATTGAATCGTGATGCGGCCCGCATGGCAAATCTGGATTTCACGGCCATGGCCCCAATTCGGAGTAAGGATGAGCTGGGTAGTCTGTCCGAAAGTCTCGTCAGTCTTTCTTCCAATCTGGACAGTACGCTGAAGGAGCTTCAACTCACGAACGAGAAACTGGTGCTGGAGATGGAATATAAAAGCCGGATGGAGCAGTTGCAGAAACGTTTTGTGTCGGATGCTTCGCATGAATTAAAGACACCCATCAGTGTGGTGAAGGGATATGCGGAAGGACTTCTGGATCAGATCGCGGAAAATAAACGTGAGCGTTATATTCGTACCATTTTGCGAGAAGCCGATCGGATGGAAAAGCTGGTGCTCGATATGTTGGAATTGACCCGGCTAGAGGCTGGCGCGGTGAAGCTACGTATGGAATCTTTTACGGCGGATCAACTTGTAGCTGAATGTGTGGAGAAGATGAGACAACTCGCCAAGGCTAAGCAGATGAAGTTCGAGGTGCAGGGTGACCGCGATGTACATGTCTGGGCAGATGCCGAGAAGATGCAGCAGGTCTTGCTGAATTATGTGAGTAATGCGATTCGAAACGGGAATGAAGGAAGTAGCATACGGATAGATATGCAGCATGATCGTGAGCATGAACAAGTATATATTTCTGTAGAAAATGAAGGGCCGTCCATTGCAGAGCATGAGCTGACACGGATATGGGATCGGTTCTACCGCGAAGAGGATGCGCGCAGTCGTCAAGCCGGTGGAACCGGGCTGGGGTTATCTATCGTGAAGGAGATTATCCAACTGCATCAGCAGTCCTATGGTGTAGCGAATACGCCGAATGGCGTAAAATTTTATTTTACGCTGCAAAGGTCGTCGGATGATGAATGATTGTTCCTGAAAGCACTGGTCAATAATCGGATTTCTGTGGCTGGAGTACTGTTGAAATAAAAGGGATCGTGGAAATGTTTATCAGCTTATAAGAAGAGGGCCTTGGCTTAAAGCCAGGGCTCCATTTATTTCATTTCAACACTTCACGGAGAGGATGAATATTTATTACACCTAAAACAGGGTATCGTCAAGACTTAAGTAGTACTCCATCCAAAAGCTTGAAAATGTACTTTATTGGAGCAAAATCAGCTAAATAGCGTCTTTGGTGATCGTTAGCGTTTTAGTTGAGGAAGGATACAATGAAAATGAACATCGTTCCATTCAACAATTCAAACAGTTAATGATGGTCAATGATGTATTACGGAGGAGGGAGTATTATGACGAGCAATTATAAGATTCCTGAATTGTTGCAAGATATGATGGATTGGGAGCAGGAAATCAAGCACGAAGTACCCTATCTGGAGACACCTACAGGTTATTTTCTCCAATTCGATCCTTATGATCACGGGGGTTACTGGAGTTCTCCTGCGGATGCGATCGTGTTTGCCAATACAGGCATGGACGGCATTCATTATTCATTTTTGACGGACTTTGGATATGCTTCTGATCTGAGTTTAGCACCTGTAATTCGTGTAGACCCAATGGATTTTGGTAACTATGCGAGGATTGTGGCCAGCAATATCCGAGAATTTTTTACTCTTGTCTTTTCAGGCTATGAGGGATTGCTTCTAAATGAATTTGAATCGAAACAACAGTACCTGAACTATGTCATAGAGCAAGAGGATGAGGCGCGCGAAAGTGAATACTTTGACGGGAAACGCTGGGATCTTGAAAAAAACAAGATTCGGAACTTGGCTATGCAGCGATTTGATCTTCAGCCCATCTCCGACGGATACTCATACATTCAGGAAGCGCGGCAGATCAGACGTGGTGAAGTCATTATCGACACACTAGATGGCCTTGGCGTTGCGCTGGGGGAAGATTTAGTGAGTGATTGTAAGAGAGCGGAGCCTCATCCGTGGCATGAGAAAGAAATTCCATACGATCAAAAGGAGCAATTAAAATCCTACATATCGAGCGCAGATCAGATGGGTCTGTTTAGTTTAATCCGGGACAGTCAGGCACAAGGGTTAGATGACCCTGATGTATACCGAGCGATGAAAGATCGGCTCGTTTCATTTGGTCTGATGATGGAAGCGCAAAAGCTCATGCACTTCAGGTAAAACGTGTTGAAACCTAGACGTAATTTTATTTTACCTATAAAATGGTATTATAAAACGAAACATAGTTTCATTGAGTGAAACTTAATAGGAGGATGAATCAAATGGCCTATCATTTCAATGGCATTGATCATGTGCAGTTGGCTGCTCCTGAAGGTTGCGAGAAGGAAGCTAGAGATTTTTTTAATCAAATTCTTGGATGGACAGAAATTCCAAAGCCTGCACTGTTGCAAAAACGCGGCGGTGTGTGGTTTCAATGCGGCGTCCATCAGGTTCATATCGGTGTGCAACATGATTTCGTACCTGCTTCCAAAGCCCATCCGGCCTTTCATGTCCAGAATCTAGAGCAGCTGCGTGAACACCTGCACAAGTACGGTATCGAAGCCGTAGATGATGAAGCAAGAGCAGACGAGGGAGTACGGCGTTTTTATCTGAATGATCCCTTCGGGAATCGACTGGAGTTTCTGGAATTCATTGCAGTATAAACAGCAAAAAACAGGGCGATCCCTTAACGGGAACCGTCCTGTTTTGCCTTATCCTAATAAAAGGGAGTATCCGCTAACCTGCAACACATTAATGATGGTGATGCGCATGTGCATCGGGTGCGTCCCCTTTGACGGTGCAAAGGACCGAGGTATCGTGAAGATGCTTTTCAGACTCAACCTGCAACGTGACGTGTTTGATCTCTTTGTGCTCCAGCAAATGTTCGATCTTCTGTACAAGCACCTCGGATGCATATACATCCATCGTTCCATCTACCACGATATGGGCAGTCAGTGCGTTCAGGTTGCTGGTGATCGACCAGACGTGAACATCGTGAACACCTTTGACGCCATCCACCTGCTGAATCGTCTGCACCAAATCGTTCACATCGACGTTTGAGGGTGTGCCTTCCATGAGAATGTGCAAGGAAGATTTGGTGACATAAAATCCACT
The DNA here is from genome assembly GCF_052691815.1 of Paenibacillus sp. TSA_86.1. Classification (NCBI taxonomy): domain Bacteria; kingdom Bacillati; phylum Bacillota; class Bacilli; order Caryophanales; family Paenibacillaceae; genus Paenibacillus; species Paenibacillus sp. TSA_86.1. The sequence continues at coordinate 634,370 of NZ_JBQZGE010000001.1, forward strand.
GCGTAATACCAGCACCGCAACAATGACACTCGCCAGCGGATCTGCCCAGCCCCAGCCGAAGAACATCATCAGCAGAGCAGCAGCAATTGCACCGATAGACCCCAGCATGTCACTGATCACGTGTAGATAAGCCCCGCGCATGTTCAGGTTGCCCTCGGTATCGCTGCCACGCATCATGATCCAGGCGACCAGAATGTTCACGAGCAATCCGATTGTACTGATAATCAGCATGCCCATCGTTGCCACTTCAGGCGGGTGGATAAAGCGGCCAATCGCTTCGTAAAAAATGTAAAGCGCAATCGCAATTAACGTGACGCCGTTTAGTGTGGCCGCTAAAATCTCGAAACGTCTGTAACCGTAGGTTTTACCTGTATTGACGGCTTTTTCCCCGAAAGTGAATGCCAGTAAGGCAATCCCAAGCGCGATAGAGTCCGAGAGCATATGACCCGCATCGGAGATGAGTGCCAAACTATTGGTGATAAATCCCCCGAAGGCTTCCACGATCATGTACAACGTAATAATAATGAAGGAAAAGAGCAGTACTTTTTTATTATTCGTGCCGTGCGCGTGATTGTGTCCATGATCGTGGGTATGATTGTGCCTATGTTGTTGTCCTGACATTGTAATCCTCTCCTTTGGAACGATCCTCTGTTATGTATGTTGCGTGATCATATAGCGTTACGTGTTACTTGTGGATGTGTTGCTGATCATTCTTGTAATACGGTTCACTCCTATTTATATGAACATATGAGCGATCATTCATGTGTTGTAAACTTATTATAATTCGGCCTCATAGTAGTGTCAACCAGATTTGCGAAAATATAAACATGCATCCACACAGACAGCTGTACTGTCAACTGCACCATTTAGATGCACTGGCTAATGGCTTCGTTTTTGTGCTACCATCGGGGCAGGATCACTATAGAAGGGCGGACTACGAGATGAAACATCTGCTGCTAGCAGACGATGATGCTAATATTCGTGCACTACTGCGCCATGTGATGACGAAGGAGGGATACCGGGTCCATGAAGCACAGGATGGTATGGAGGCGGTCAAAATGATACAGGAGACACCCATCGATCTCGCGATCCTGGATGTGATGATGCCAGGCATGGACGGACTTGAACTGTGTGATTACATACGTCAGCATTACGACATTCCTATTATATTGCTGACCGCAAGGGATCAGCTGGCAGACAAGAAAGAAGGATATTTGCGGGGCACGGATGAGTATGTGACCAAACCATTCGAACCTGAAGAACTGGTGTACCGGGTCAAAGCATTGTTTCGACGATATCATCGAACTTCCAGTGATATGATTCGCATGAACCGGATCGTGATTGACCGCAACAATGTGGAAGTGAGCGATGGACAGTCCATTCTTTTTCTACCAATGAAGGAGTTTGAACTCCTCTCACAGCTTGCGCAGTTTCCGGGGCGCCTGTTCTCACGTGATGAACTCATTCGGCTCATCTGGGGGGCGGATTATGAAGGGGATGACCGAACGGTCGACGTACATATCAAGCGGTTGCGTGACCGCTTTGCGGATTATACAGATGATTTTGTGATTCAGACGGTGCGGGGCATTGGATACAAAATCGAGGTGAAATCGCATTGAGATCGTTATACGTTCGCATATTTCTCATTACGGTGGCGGTGATTATCGTCAGCAGTGTGCTCGGGTTCTTTTTCTCCAACATCTATTATCACGCTAAACTCAAAGACTTCAACGATGAGAAGTTGGTCGGTATCGCCATGGACATGAAAAAGTTTGCCGAAGAGCAGCCTGAGCCGGGTACGGTAGAGCGATATCTTCACAACGCAGCGGCATTAGGATACGAAATCTATGTTACCGATGGTCAAGGCGATGATCAGTTTTACGGCCGTGAATTCCGCGAAAAGGAGTTGGACAGGAAGGCTGTTCGTCTGGTACTGGGCGGCGATGTGTATCATGGCGTGGCCGAGTTTCCGAGCCAACCGTTTATTACCGGATTTTTTGACAATCAATTAAGTAATACGGTTGGTGTTCCGCTACAAGTGGGTGAGACTCCATATGCTATGTTCATGCGTCCTGATATCATTTTGCAATTTGGGGAACTGCGGATTTTCTTTGCGCTCATTGGGACATTAACGGTTGGCATCAGTGTACTGATCTTTCTGTTCAGCACGCGTTACCTGGTGAATCCGATTGAACGACTATCCGAAGCGACGAAACGAATCGCACAAGGCAATTATAATCTGAAATTAAATACAGCAAGACGTGACGAAATCGGGCAACTCGCCCAGCACTTTATGACGATGAGTCGTGAATTGGAACGGGTGGATCAGGCGCGGCAGCAGTTTGTGTCCAACGTATCTCATGAGATACAGTCGCCATTAACTTCGATTCAGGGGTTTGCCCAATTGGTGGGGGATCGGGAATTGCCGGAGCAGGAGAGGGCGCATTACGCATCAATTATTGAAGAGGAGAGTCGTCATCTCTCGTTACTGAGCAAACAATTGCTTCTACTGTCTTCGCTTGAACAGGGAAATGAAGATATGACGCAAACCCAAACTACCTTCCCGCTGAGAGGCCAATTCCGTCAGGCGGTTCAAGTGTTGCAATGGCAATTGGAGGAGAAAGAGTTATCCCTGCGCATGTCTGTGCCGGAATCCATAAAGATTACAGGCAATGAAGTGCTGCTCATGCAGGTGTGGATGAATCTGCTGGGTAATGCGGTACAGCATCTGCCGAAAGGCCGTAGCATTGCGATTCGGGCAGAGCAGACGGACAAGGCGTGTATTGTTCATATTCAGGATACCGGAGACGGCATCGCAGCGGAGCATCTACCGTTCCTGTTTGATCGTTTCTACCGTGTGGATCATGCGCGTGAACGTTCTTCTGGTCGGACTGGCCTCGGCCTTGCGATTGTGCAGAAGATTATCCGCATTCATCACGGCACGATTGAGGTGTCCAGTTCAGCCGAAGGCACGCTCTTTACGGTAACTCTTCCGCAGATGTAATGAGTTATTCATTTTCCGTTCATTTTCACCTCCTATACTTGGGTTATCAAGAGGGAGGTCAGAGTATATGTACTTGGCTATACGGGAAATGAGATTTGCAAAAGGACGATACGCTTTGATTGCCACCATCATGGTGCTGGTTTCGTTTCTGGTGTTGTTTGTAACCGGACTTGCGCAGGGGCTGTCGTATGATAACGCGGCTTCGATTAAAAATATGGCAGCAACCCACTTTGTTCTCGAACAGGATTCGAATCATCGATTCACTCGTTCACAGGTGGGCCAGCAGGAGCTGGATGAGGCACGTGCTGTCGTTGGACAGGATAATGCCGAGCCGCTTGGGGTACGAATGACTACAGTCAGCCCGGCGGACGATACCAAGAAGATCGATGTTACCCTATTCATGGTGAACCCGGGAAGCTGGCTGGCGCCAACGGTTACCGAAGGCAATGCGATCAACGATCAGTCTGCGGGGCAGATAGTGGTAGATCAGAAGCTGGCGAAATCCGGCGTCACGATCGGCACGGTTCTGGTGGATCAAGCCTCGGGGACGGAGTGGACGGTGAGTGGTTTTGTGCAAAATGAATCGTTCAGTCACGCGCCGGTGTTGTTCCTCAATGAGCAGGAATGGCTTGCGTTGCAAGCTGGATCACGTACTGTACAGGCGTCACCTACAACAGGTGGAGTAGAAGCAAAATCGGGAGCAGGTACGATTGAAGCGAGTGCTGGAACAAGCGTGATCACTAAAGCGGACACGGGGGCTACTGGTAATGAAAATGCAACGAGCAATACAACGGCAATCGGTACATCGACTCCATCTGGTTCACCAAGTACGCCAATATACAATGCCATCGCAGTCAAAGATGCCAATGATCAGGCGAACAAGCTGAGCGCCGCATTGCCTAAGACAGAGATCATCACCAAATCGGATGCCGTATCCGCCATTCCGGGTTACAAGGAGGAGCAGGGCTCACTGCTGATGATGATTGCGTTTCTATATGTAATCTCGGCATTTGTACTGGCGGTATTTTTCTACGTCATTACGATTCAGAAGACCAGTCAATTTGGCATTTTAAAAGCGATTGGAACACGAAACGGTTATCTGGCAGGCAGTGTGTCGTTACAGGTGTTGTTGTTGTCCGTCGGTAGTCTGGTGATTAGCGTATTGCTTGTGCGGCTGTTCGAATCTGTTCTTCCAGCATCCATGCCATTTCAGTTAGGGGTACCCACGCTTGCATTAACTTGTGCGTTATTTATCCTGATGTCGATGGCAGGTTCGTTATTCTCGGTGTGGAAAGTTACTAAAATTGATGCACTCGATGCGATTGGGAGGACGGCAGCATGAGAAACCGACTGGAATTACAAGGTGTTACACAGACATTTGATGACGGTGGCAGCCAGCGCACGATTCTGGATCAGCTTGATCTGCAGGTCGCAGAAGGAGAACTTGTCGCGGTGATGGGACCTTCGGGTTCAGGCAAAAGTACATTTCTGTCCATTGCAGGGGCACTGCTCGAACCCACGGACGGGAAGGTATTGCTGGATGGTACTTCGATTATGGGCAAAAGTAAAACAGACATCTCGGATGTTCGGCTGCGCCAGCTCGGATTTATTTTTCAAAGTGCGAATCTGATTCCTTACCTGAAGGTGGAGGAGCAGCTATTCGTGGTTGCGAAGCTTGCGGGTATGGACAAAAGTAAAGCCGAGCGCCGTGCAAGTGAACTGCTGGAGACGGTGGGCCTGTCCCATCGGCGCAAAGCATACACCGACAAGCTGTCCGGCGGGGAACGCCAGCGCGTTGCCATTGCGCGGGCGCTGATGAATGATCCGGCCGTGCTACTGGCGGATGAACCGACGGCCAGCCTGGATGCGGAGCGCGGGCTGGATATTGTAGGCACGATTGCACGGCTCGTGAAGGAGCAGGGCAAGAGTGCAGTGATGGTTACGCATGATGAGCGGATTTTGCCGCTCTGTAGCCGGGTTCTTTTTTTGGAAAACGGAAAGCTGGTTCAGCATTAGAAGATTGTGAATGTGAGGGTCACAGGCTCCTGCGGGGGAGGTGGCCTTCTTTTTGTGTTTTCGACTATAATTGGAAGTGTATGGAGTATACGTCATAGATATGAACGATTCATTACAGCTTGAATTACACAGGGAGAGGATCGGATGCGAATGAACAGCATGAATGCAGAACGATTTCCGGCACTGAGCACGTCGATCCATTGGGGAATCATTGAAGCGGAGTTTAGGTTGGGCGAGCTTGTGGATGAATCTCTGGTGAGTAATGTGAGCATTATTCCGTTTGTCGGAGAACAGTGTGTCGTGTTTCAACTGGATAATGGACTGTGGGAACTGCCCGGAGGAACCTTGGAAGTAGGAGAGCATTACATGGACGGTTTGAAACGTGAACTGATGGAAGAATTAGGGGCTGAGCTGCGTTCTTATCAGGTTTTTGGACAATTCCACTGCACGTCCAGTGCTCTTGAGCCATATCGACCGCATATTCCGCATCCGAATTTTGTGAGGGTGATAGGTTACGGGGATGTGGAACGGGTCGGCGATCCACTCAATCCCGAGGATGGAGAACAGGTGGTAGCGGTTGAGTTGGTCCAGATTGATGAAGCGGTACGGCGTTTCCGGGAACAGAACCGACATGATATTGCCGAGATGTACCAACTAGCCTATGTATTGCGAAAAGCAGATAAAGGCTGATGTAGACGCAAGGTATTGTGGCCGTTTTGAAGTATGATTTTGTAAAGTATCTACAAACGTATCTGCATAAAGGGAGGGTTACCTATGGTTCGGGAAGAGATTAATCGGATGCTTGATGTGCTACCGGAAAGTGAACTCAACGTGGCGTACTCACGCATTGAAATGGTGTACCGCAAATATATGTATGAGAAAATGATCGCAGACAAAGGTGTGCAAGTAACTGAGTTTTGTGAGGAGTCTGAGGAAATTATTCAGCGTTGGGATGTGGTGTTTGCACATAACCTGGATGAACTTTCGAAAGAAACGATCTATTACAGCCAGTACAAATGGCATATGTTCAGTTACAAACAGCAGGAGTGTTTGGAAGGGGAAGCAGCGCGAGCTGCCTTCGATGCCGAAGAGAAGACCGACTTATATGTGATGTATCAGCATACGCCGTTTGTCCAGATCTATGAGAACGCAAGCGCTGTCGTTGCAGCTGATTTTGATGAGCAACAGGATATCTATATTTTTGACAAGGCGTTCACATGGACGTATGTACATACGCATGAATCGATGTGCGGTCCTTATTTTTATAAAATCGAGGCATAGAGGGAGGGAGTTCTGTTGCAGGAGCTGTTTAAAGAGATCATCATGGACGAAGTGAAACCTTTATATTGCCCGGCAGGGCTACTCCAAAAAAGATCTAAACTTTCGTAAAGCCGAGGGGCATCTTATCTACAAGTTCAATATTCAAAAAGCAAAATATAATATCGTGAGCCAGGTTCAGTTTTATATTAACTGCATGATCCATTCCACCGAACTTGCCGAACTGCGGATCGTTGCGCCGAGTGGAGTGGTACTGGAGGAGCAATCTCATTTCACCTGCCGGATTGCGGATATTGTTCCGTCTGCGCCGGATCAATACTCACTAATGCCTGAGATCGACCGGGCCATCTTTTCCAAATCACTGTTATCCCATCTGGAAGAAGCCGATTAAAAATAAGGATTATAGAGGAGGAAAGCCCGTATGACAAACGCTAAAGGAACACGGCGAACCTGTGAGAAGGGGCATACTTTTGTTAAAAAGAGTGATTGTTCGACTTGCCCCAAGTGTGAGGCGGAACGGAAACCAAAGGAGGGGTTTATGAGTCTGCTCTCTGCTCCGGTAAGACGAGCACTTGAAGCAGAAGGAATAATGACTTTACCGAAACTTGCCGAGTATACGGAGAAGGAGATTCTGAAGCTGCATGGGATCGGGCCTTCATCTATGCCCATATTGCGCAAATCGCTGGAGGAAGAGGGATTGTCTTTTAAGGCATGATCTTGAGCTTTTTCCCAATCGTTTTCCTCATTCCTCAGCTCATTGGAAGCTACTCTATAACAGATAACAGTTCTTCCATCGTGACTTGATACAGCAAGTTCCCCTCACTCAGCAGCAGGTGATCCCGGCGAAAATCCTGTCGTGCCTGTTGGAAGGGGCGCTTTTTTTCGTTTAACAACTTGAATTTCGTTCCCTTGGTGAGGCTACCAGGCTTCTGCATTTTCTTGAAAATAAATGTTCCATGCTTCCCGTACCCGGCATCAAACAGGAAATGATATCCATCCGTACAGAAACCGGAGGAACCTGATATATCCGGATTCAGGAAGTTCACTCGAGGAGACTCCGGTTGGATTGCTCCCGAAATACAGCCAAGTGTAAAGTCGGTATAATAGTAGAACCAGACTTCTTCTTCGTTCACCACATTGAGTGCATAACAGTCGGCAATATCGGCGCTATTATTTTTATAGAGTACATTCCCGTATGCGTCCCAAGCTAGCAATCCACTCTCTCCAACGGGCTGAGCCCAGCCATAGTTACCAAAAATGCCTTCATCGAAGTAACTGGTCCAGATCGTTCCACGCTCCGTCACCTGTACACTCTGAATCCCGTCTCCTAGCAAAAATTCACGAATCGTTGTGCCTTCCATATCACACACTTTGGCATTCAGATCAAATTGATCCTTCCCGTAATAGGTGCAGCGCGCTCCCACCAGCAGTAGATGTTCTTGCAGAGGCTGTACGTAATGATAGTGATATTGTTGTCCCCGGATGACAACTTCCTCCACGTGTTGATCCGATACGATCAGCACTTTGTACGTATAGCTCTCGTTGAGTTTGGTTTGCACAAACATACCTTGTTTTCGTTCTGGAAGTTTATTGATAAGTAGTATATATGCAAGGCCGTCATGTCCCCACTGTACGGAGACGATATCGAAACCTTCGGTGTAACTGGAGATATCGGCAAAAGGCAGTAATGTTAATTTTGGATCAGGCATGGCTAAATCCCCCTTCATTATTATAAGCAAATCATAAAGCAGCATCTTCGACTGCTGTTGATATGTTGAATTATGACATGAGCAGACTAGACGGAACATGGTGCAAGTATAACGATTCCGAAAAAGAGAGGATAGAAAATATTGGGTATGCCTCTTTTCTCTGCTGTAGTACAATAAGGGAGCTGTGTCAATTTTTATAAGAAATCTATAATGGCTTATGAACAGCATGAGAAAAGGAAAAGGAAGTGTTAGAAGTGCAACAAGAACCTCTACAAGAATCATTACAAGAATCAATGAGAGAACACCGCCCACTTGGTGTGTCTGGGCTCGGAGGATGGCTGATCCTTATCCAGATTGGGTTGTGGTTCACAGTAATTATGCTCTTGGTACAGATCAATCAGTCTATTTTACCTATCTTAAACGCAGAGACATGGGAGATTCTAACTGCGAAGGATTCAGGTTATTATCACCCGCTTTGGGCTCCGATAATTATTTTTGAAGCTGTGTTTAACCTATTGTTTCTGGTATTTACGGTGTACGTCATGCTTGCTTTCTATCGAAAGAAAGCAATGCTTCCACGTCTGATGATTATTTTTTACAGTCTCAGCCTCACCGTTGGAGTTGTGGATTATTTGCTGCTCTATCAGATTCCGATGGCAAGAGAACTCGAAGATGGAAGTTCAATTCGGGACATTGCACGTTCTGTCATTGCTTGTGCGATTTGGATTCCGTATTTTAAGAAATCTGAACGGGTGCAGAATACGTTTGTTCGTTAAATGATGAGACAGCGAAAAGGTGACAGTACACAATGAAGATTTTTCTGGTTCGGCATGGTGCAGATGAAGAAGGATATCGCGGAGGATGGAGTCAGAGAGGTCTTACCGAAGCCGGTGTTATTCAGTCCAGGGCATTAGGAACGTATCTGCATGAGCATGCAGAGCCATATGATATTCAAACGGTGATAAGCAGTGATCTTCCTCGTGCGGTGCAGACAAGCAGAGCGATTGAAGAGTCATTGGGTATTCAAGGCATCTATACATCCGACTGGCGTGAGATGAACAATGGTGAATTGGCGGGTATGCTCCATACGGAAGCGGAAGAAAAGTACCCGGGGATTTATTTTAATACGCTCAAGATGGATACTGCTTTTCCGGGCGGAGAAAGTCCGATTTATTTTTATACTAGAATAAGAAATGCGTTCGAAAATCTATGTATGCAACTCGAAGCGAAGCAGATAAAATCCAATGTTCTTCTCGTTACCCACGGAGGTGTGATTAATATTCTGTATTATGTGCTGGCGAGTAGAGAGTGGAGCAATACGTCCAGCTTTTATCCCATTGATAACACGAGCATTCATACGATTGAGAAAACAAAGAATGGATGGAGTATACTAGACACAAATACAATTCCTCATTGGAGACCGTAAAGCAGCTAAGCTTCTGCATGTTGCTATCCTTATCTCGATATAAAACTGAAGAAGTAAGGAGGCAGACAGATGAGCGGTAAACCGGAAGACCTGTTGCATCATTTAAAATCTTTATCTGGACCATTCCCCATTTGGAATATGGAACAGCTGCCGGATCAGCCGGGAGAGTTATTTCTGGATTGGTTAAGACTGGCTATCGAAAATAATGAAAAAGAGCCCCATGCCATGACGCTCTCTACCGTAGATCAACATGGTTATCCAGATGCGAGGGTTTTAATTTTGAAAAACATGATTCAGGATACCTTCTATTTTGCATCCAGCTTGGACAGTCGAAAAGGCCAGCAGCTGAAGGATAATCCACGGGTGGCACTTACCTTCTACTGGCCTTCATTAGGAAGACAGATTCGAATCAGGGGAATTGCTCAAGATGAAGGAGACGAAGCAGGGGCAAAGGACTTCCGGAAACGCAATCCTGGAGCCAAAGCAGTAGCTATGACGGAGCGCCAAAGTCAGCTATTGGATCGTGAGGAAGAGTTGAATGTGTCCATTGAGATTCAGAAGAAACGGCTTCAGGAGAACCCTGATTTCGCTGCGCCTCATTGGCGGTTATATGCTGTACATGCACAGCAAGTAGAGTTTTGGCAGGGGGATACCGATCGGAAACATATACGCGTTCAATATAATTGGCAGGAAGGACATTGGCAAAGGAATAGGCTGTGGCCTTGATTTTACAGGCTCATAGAGGCAACATATTAGAATGATTTCTTAGGCCTAGCCTTCGTGAACGTACATAATGTCATAGCCCCTGCGGAATATCTTCCACTATAATTTTCAGGTTATCAGGACGTGGATCTGAAATGCTGAAAGATAAGTAGGGGGAAGGGTTATGACGATCAGAAATAAATACAAAGCACTTGAACTGGAGAATCCCGGCGTCTACGAGCTGGAGGGATTAGAGGTAGGGGTGACTTCGAATTGCAATTATAAATGCGACTACTGCTGTGCCTACAATCGAGACGATGGCGAGTGTATTAATAGCGCAGAGGTTATCCGCATTATTCGTGAGCTTCCACATCTCAAGCGGGTACGCCTGTCAGGTGGCGAGGTGACGCTGAAATATCAGGATTGTCTGGAGATTGTAACGTACTGTGCAGCACATGGTATCGATACACAACTCAATACAAATGCCAGCCTTCTGACAGAGGACAGAATCATAGCATTACGGGATGCTGGTTTGTCCAACATCCATATTTCTTTCAATTACACGGATGCGGAATCGTACGCTGCATACTACCGTGTGCATCCACGTATGTACGAGAGATTAGAGCGTAATATCCGTCTGTGTACGGAGCTGGGTTTGGAAACCGTACTGGAAACGTTGCTGTTCAAAGGCAATCAGGACCAGATGCTGGCGATTAGCGATAAAGTTTATGATCTGGGTGTGCGTATTCATGAGATTCAGAACAGCATCAAGATGCCACACACCGATTGGAGCCAGATTGTCTCCAAAGAGTCGTTGGTTCAATCCGTCACGGCGTTAATCGAACATAAAAAGCAGGATACGACGCTCTATTTTACATGTATGGATCGGTTTGCCGAACAATTGAATCTGCGTGAACAGCCAGGTGTATATTTTTCGAACTGTGTGGATGGTACGAAACAATTACACTTGCATGGTAACGGGGACATCCTGATCTGTGAACTGTGCCATCCGGTGGTCATTGGTAACATTTATAGTGGTACGTCATTGAAGGATATCTATACGCAGCAGCCCGCTGCGCTAACGGATTTTATCAAAAACCGGCCTTGTCCGGCGTACGATGCGTTGTTTGCATAGGTAAATCCAATTTCAACTATGAGGTCTTCTACTTTCCTTTAACGGAAACGGGAGGCCTCTTTAAATTTAAAGATAAACTCATGGTCATCTAACCTCTTTCGTTTCAGATTCATTTAAGTTACCGGTCCTAATATGGCATTAGAACGTAAATGAATCTGGAGAGGTGAATGTTACATGGGCAAACTCTTTGAAAAACACAATCGGAAAGATCAACATAGCATTCCTGTTTCCCGAAAAAAACACAGGTGGCTTACCATTACCCTTGTAGCTGTAATTGTTATAGGCAGTATTCTGTACAGCCTGGCTGACCGATATTTAATTCGCCATGTACAGGTGGTTGTGGCTGATGATAATACGGCAGTTACTCGTTCAAGTGCGGATGCTGCATCTGAGGGAACTGCAGGTACAAATCCAACTACGACTGCAACGGATGTACATGCCACATCGGATGACTGGAATTACAGCAGTGACGATCTAAAGATTCAGATTCAGAAAATGCAGACAGGGTCTGGATCGGATCAGATTACGTATTATGTAGCTGATGTACAGGCGAAGGACGCGAGCAGTTTGCGAAGTGCGCTGGCGGACAATAGCTTTGGCACCAATATCACGGAGGACACATCAGAGATTGCCGAAGCAAACAACGCGATCTTTGCGATAAACGGTGACTATTACGGATTCCGTGAGGATGGTGTCATTATCCGTAATGGCGTGTTATATCGTGATAGCCCAACTAGAGATGCCTTAGCCTTGTTTAATGACGGGACGATCCAAACGTATGACGAAAATGATATTTCCTCTGCTGAACTCCTGGCAGAAGGAGTAACGAATACATTATCCTTTGGGCCGATTCTGGTGCAGAACGGTGAAATTACCAGTGATTTCAGTCGTGTGAAAATTGACAGTAACTTTGGCAATCGCTCTATCCAGGATGCGAATCCTCGAACAGCCATCGGCATGATTGCGGCAAACCATTATGTGTTTGTTGTGGTTGATGGAAGACAGGATGACAGCAGGGGCATGACACTGGCTGAACTTGCCCAGACGATGAAAGACCTGGGCGCAACCGAGGCGTATAATCTTGACGGCGGTGGTTCATCCACTATGTATTTTATGGGCAGGGTTGTGAACAATCCTTTGGGACGTAATCAGGAGCGTGGCGTAAGTGACATTCTGTATCTGACGGAGGCACAATAATATGACCATCCTTATTCCATCCTATGAACCTGACGTTCGTTTATTGAATCTGGTTATGCAGTTACAGACATTTAAGCTTGGGCCTATTGTTATCGTGGATGATGGCAGCGGGGCCGAATACCGTGGAGTTTTCGAGACAGCTGAAGCGTATGGTTGTACAGTGCTGACTCATGAGGTCAATCGTGGCAAAGGCCGGGCGCTGAAGACCGGCTTCCAATATATTAGAGAGCATGGACCGCAAGGCGGAGTGGTATGCGCAGATAGTGACGGGCAACATCTGCCGCATGATATTCGCAGCATCTTTGAGATACTGCTTGCGCAGACAAGCCCTGGCATTGTATTAGGAAGTCGTCGCTTTACAGGTAAGGTGCCTGCCCGAAGTCGTTTCGGTAACCGTGTTACCCGTACTGTATTTTCGCTGACAACAGGCAGTAAGGTGTATGATACACAGACGGGACTTCGTGGTTTTCCATATGCAATGCTGGACTGGCTGTGCCAAATTCCCGGAGAACGGTTTGAGTATGAGATGAACATGTTGCTAACCGCACATAAGGAAGGATATGAAATTACAGAAGAATTCATTGATACGGTCTATCTGGACCACAATGCGTCATCCCATTTCCGTCCTTTGGCAGACTCGTTTCGAATATACATGCCCATTCTGATGTTTAGTACTTCTTCTGTCTTATCTGCTCTGATTGATTTTGGATTATTATTTATCATGCAGTATTTCACACAGCATCTGTTCTTGTCTGTCGTAACAGCAAGGCTCTGTAGCTCCATGTTCAACTACACCATGAATCGCAAATACGTATTTTCCGCGGATCGAGACTCCAAGATCAGGCAGTCTTTACCGAAATATTTCTCGCTTGTGTTGTTCGTACTACTGCTAAACTACGGTTTGTTATATCTATATAATGAACAACTGATTATTCCACTAATAGCAGCTAAAATTCTGACGGAAATTTCAATCTTTGTGTTCAGCTACTGGGCACAGCGAAGATTTGTATTTTAATTAGCCTAAGGATAAGGATCGTGTGCATCTGTTTTAGTTCTTAAATACGGTGCTTTGCTCGAGAACAAGTGTGTACAGCTACATGGAAAAGGAACATAAAGAGTGAGCCAACTGGCTCGCTCTTTTTCAGTTGAGGCGGTTTCCAAAATATTGGATTATAGGGTACGATGGAGATAGAGGTTAACGTGAAGGAACCTATGGCAGGGGGGAGATTATGTATCTTCGAAGTGTTGAATTAATGTCGGACAAGATTGAGCAACCTGGGGAATATCCCTTTAGTATCCCCTCGATTCATTCCATGGGGCGACTGGAGTTTAGCAATAACGTTACGTTTTTTGTTGGTGAAAATGGATCTGGAAAATCAACATTGCTGGAAGGCATCGCTCATCAATGTGAATTTAATACCGCCGGAGGCGGGCGGAATAATGTGTTTGAAACACATGCATCTGAGTCCTCACTAGGAGACTATCTAAGACTGGCCTGGTTGCCTAAAATGGCAAACGGTTTCTTCTTGCGATCGGAATCGTTCTATCAATTTGCATCCCATGTGGATGAGATGCCCGAATCGCTTCGATATTATGGAGGACGTTCGCTGCATGAGCAATCCCATGGGGAGTCTTTTCTTAACTTGTTCATCAACCGTTTCAGTTCCAAAGGGATTTATCTGCTTGACGAGCCAGAGGCTGCTTTGTCTCCAGCCCGGCAGCTCTCGTTGCTGCGAATTATTCATGACTTGTCGAGTACTTCGCAATTTATCATTGCGACACATTCTCCAATTCTGCTCGGGTATCCGGGGGCCAATATTTTAAGTTTTGACGATGGACATATTCACGAGATTGGGTATGAGGATACAGATCATTATCAGATCACTCGCAGCTTTCTGGAGAACCGGGATCGAATGTTGCATGAATTATTCAAGGATGATTAGCTTGATAACGACAAGCAGAACCAACGAATTAAACCGTTAGACAATAGAAGGAGCGATCGGATGAAAACAGGATTGTTAATTGTGGATATGCAAGAGAGTATTGTGCGTCAAAAAATGGATCAGAAGGCTATAGACCATGCCTGCGAATATATTAATCATGTCGCGAACGTGCTTCGCTCTAATGATCATGTGGTCGTGCATATTCAAGATGTGGAAGGCATGGAGGGAGCAGAACCCGAACAGTATCAGGTCATTCCTGAGATTGATGTGGATGGCGAGGATATTACGATCACCAAAGAGAGTTCCAATGCATTCTGGCAGACCAATCTGGAGCAGACGCTCAAAGTTCTAGGCGTTGAACTGCTCATTATATCCGGATTTGCCGCAGAAGAGTGTGTCTTGTTCACATACAATGGGGCTATGGAGCGCGGATTCAGACCCGTAATGTTACAGAACGGCATTCTTAGCACACATCCCGAGGCTATATCCTCCACATACAGGGATCGCAACGTGATCTCGTACCCGGTGGTCGATCATTTGATCGGATAACGGATATTATAAATGGAACTTACTGTTCATCAAGATGCTGATTTTATTCTCAAAGGGGGAAAAGCAAATGGATGGATACTACATTGCTTTATTGATAGTCCTCTCTGGCGCAGGTCTGATCTGGACGGTCAAGGGCATAAAGAATAAGGTACGGCTGATGGTGTTTTTCGGAGTCATCCTAACTCTGGCACCTATACTCATTATTATGGGCTGGATGGCTTGGTTACCGCTGATAAGTTCCGTTGCGCTTGTTGTTTCTTGGTGTGTGCGGAAAGAGGTAAGAAGGGCATAAGCAAATGCCCCGCTGATAAGGGAGAGAGAGCATGGAAAAAGGCATTCGTTTGGTGCATTATGAAGAACGATATCATCAGACTTTAACCCGGTTTACGTTGAAAAATGAACAAGTTCACTTTACGGCATTGCCTGCCCAAGTGATTGAAGAGGCTAAGATGAATCCGGACAAAGATCCGGTTGTTATTTTATATCAGGCTGTGCCTGTAGGGTTCTTTGTTTTACATCAAGGTTCAGAATACGTGGAGCCCGCGGAATCGGATCGCAAAATACTCATTCGTGCGCTGTCGATCTCGGAGCAGTATCAGGGTAAAGGGTACGCACTGGAAGCGATGAAGAAACTGCCTGCTTGGGTACGTGAGTTTCATCCGGAGATTGACGAAATCATTCTTGCTGTGAATGAAGCGAATAAGGCTGCTTATCAGTTGTATGTAAAATCTGGTTTTCTTGACCTTGGGTTGACCCGAATGGGCAGCCGCGGTATTCAGCATATTTTGCACTACAGCATGAGGTAGGGAGGCAACATAGATGGACATCAAGATGAAGCTGGAGCCGCATGGCTGGCTGGATATAGAGATTGAATCCGATCAGGAGGAGCGTATTGAAATTCCGGTTTCCTGGTTGTCGGATGCCTTGGGGGATATGGCTAGTCGACTCGTTGCCCTACATAAAGGTGCGGAAGAAGTTGTCATGGTGATGCAGACGGAGCCAGGAGAGTTTCGATTCAGAATCAAGAAAACCGCTCAGGCACGGGTTCGATTTATGGTGTACAAGATGCATGACAATTTTAGCTCACAGATGGTCACAGAAGGTGCTTTGCTGATGTCAGAGGAATTAACTCTGGTTAAGCTAACGAAATTATTTTATCGGGAATTCAGTAAGATAAGGGAATTAGGGCTAGAAGAATATAAGACACGATGGAGCTATGAATTCCCTAATGATGCCTATGCACGAATCGGCCGAGTTGTTCAAATCAAGTAAACAGTGAATAGAGAGGAGCTTGTAATGAAGGCTGAGATCAGAAAAGAAGATTTAGATTCGCAAAGACTAAGCTGGCTGTGTATTGAACCGATGTTGCTCTCCGTCCGCGGACAGAGTATGGATGCCAAAAGAGAGGTATACCTGCGGCTAAACGAAGGGCAAAAAGCACTATACCTGTTTTACTCCTATCACAATCACACCACAAGTCTGGCAGAGTTTTATTGGTTCTCAGCGTATAATATCATTGATCTGCGAAGCTGGGATGGAATCAGACGAGGCATGCGCTTCTTTCAGCTAACGGTAATGATTGATGTACTGGATGATATTGAAGCTCTTATAACGGATGCGAAAAAATCCGGAGAAACGTGGCACGAAGTATCGCCAACCGATTTGGAGCATGATCCTCAGTTGCTTCAGCAGACGGAGCTGTTATACGCAGCATATCAGGAGGCTTCCCAGCAAGCGATCACGACGATGAATGAGTGGGTTCGACAGCATCCAGAGTTGTTTTAGAGGTTAAGGCAGAGGCATAGAAAAACGAGCAAAATGTCGTAAAACTACTCTGAAGAGTAGTTTTTTTGTTTTTAAATGCAACATAGCAACAGGTTCATGCAACAAAACGTAATATCGTGGGAAGTGTGCTAGCGGATATGTAATATGAATGGTGAGAGGAGGGCCACGTGTGAAAGTCATATTTGGTTCCCTGGAATGTGGCTACTATCTATTGTGCTACACGTTATTGCATTTTATTTTTATGCTAGAATAGATAGCAGGAAAAAAGCGGAAAAATTAAACGATATTCTAAAGTAAGCAAGGTGAACAGAGATGAATGAAGATGAGCTTTTGCAAGTATACGGACTGGAGCCTCACAAGAAACATCGGGAATTAATTCGTCAGTTGCTGAAGCAGGAGATGCATCACCGGGAAGCAGAGGATCATGAAGTTCTGAAACTGCTGTGCATCATGTTGTTTGCTATCGGGAACGTAGAGGACACAGAACTGATCTGGCAGGCCAAACGAAAAAATCAGGACACAGTCAGTTATATTGATGTGCAGCTGCTTTGCGGTGCAGGGTTTGACGCAACTATCGTGTATCTGGAAAAAAAGGGCGGTGAACAAGCACATAATCAGGTGCTTTATCTGAAGAATTGCGAGCCGTACGACTTTGTGGATTTCTCCAAAGACGAATGGTTTTCAGGATACAAAGCCTATTACGGCATCTGATGCCATGGAGGGAGGAAGATTGTGAAGCAGGAGAACGTTATACACGTACAGAAGCAACTGTGTGAGAAATACCATGCAGACTATGTTCCGAGCGAACCCTACCTGAAGGTAGGGATTGCTTGGAACGTGAAGGAAAAGCGTGAACCCATTCACGGGATGCGAATTCAGCCAGAAGGCGATACCACGGGGTGGTACATTTGGGCAGAGGAATACTTGGAAGCCGATGATTTCTTTGTCCCTCTGCACGTTACACATATCGACGAATGGGATGCGAAGATTAGTCGATATCTCGGACTTGCTCCGGGGTGGAGGTTCCTGATTGCCGAGGATTACGAGGATGTATGGTTTGATGAAGGGCTGCTTAATAGATAAGAAAGGGGGGACAGGGATATTGAATAGGTTTGTGAATAAATAACCGAGTTAGCGCGCTTGCATATAGCATGGATATCCATGCAGGCAGCGTGTTTTTTATGTCAGGAGGGGATGTAGTCTGGAAGTGGATATGTTTCCTCAGCATTCGCAAATCCCACATTATGGGTTATGATGTACCTGGGAGAAGATTTTACAGTGATTAGGAAGTCTTATGATAGAAAATGAATCAGAGGTGAAAAGAATGATTTATAAGTTGGCCTGTATCATTGGCATGATGTTACTTGTAACGGCCTGTCAGAATCAAACAGAACCTAACAACGCCCAAAAACCGGCTGTAGAAGTAAATACGAATGATGAATCTGTGGGCCAAGGCGAGCTAAACGTTTCATCTCCACAAGATGAAGTTGTGCCGCCCGAGTATTTGGATGAGAGCAAGTATTCTGGTGATAAGCTGGAAATTGTCAAACTAATGAATGCACGTATGCGTTATTTATATGAACAAGATGAAAAGGGATATATGAGCCTGTTTGCTCCGGAATCTCCATTCTCAGGCATGCCGAATCAAACAGTCCGCAAAATTACTTCCATGGGTGACATTACGATTACCGAACAGAAAAAGCTCTATCAAGGTGTTGTGATCATTACGGAATTGAGAGAAGGGGACATTGAGGACAGCCCCATCATGGTGTTTTGGAAAAAGAAAGCGGATGGTGATGCTGCAAAGTGGATCATTGCGGATATCGATTAACAAGTACAACATGAAAGAAGGTACAGAATCTCGTGCAGAAGACATTATTTGAACTTGTAAATGAAGTGCAGGATGAAGAGAGTTTTATTGTTTTTCTGAGTGTGTTGAGCAAGGATCGGCAAAGCTGTGTCGATGAATGGCAGCACGACTCGATAGAGTCATTTTTGGAAGCTGCGGCAGACTGGGGGCAGGAATCGGTTAACGGATTAACGCATTATGAGAAACCCGACAACCCTTGGAAGCGCTGTGCACAGATCATGTACATGGGCAAATTTTATGAGTAATTGGTAGAACTACAGGCAACTAAGAAGGATACATAACGGAGGTTTGTTGAAGATGGAATTTTTAGAGATAAGTTTGGTTGTTGTAACGATACTGCTGTTCGTCCTGGGTGCGATTAGTAAACGTAGATCATTCATCAGGTGGGGGTTCGCAAGCCTCCTTCTGCTAGTTGTTTTGTTTATTCCGTCGTTTGTGAACGGATTCCAGAATGGATTGATTGAAGGATGGACGGCTCGACGGCTGATTCGGTGAACAGAAATATATCGTATATGCAAGACAACAGCCGATTTAACTTTCTTGTTGCCGGAATGAACCTGAGTTTAAAGGTTTGGAGCGCGATGGCGAATTAACGTTTCGCTGGTTTCCGATCCAAGAGGCAGAGCAGATGGAAATTTATCCTGTGTTTTTGCGAAAAGAACTCGTTAATCTTCGCAGGAAAGTATTCAATCACAGCGACTCTTGGAAAAATTAAATTTTATGAAGTCGGACGAATTGAAGGACGGTCTTTTTTATTACACATTACATAGGAAATAGGTAGTTTATCGTTAGTGACTGATCTTTCGAAATCGAACGGTACATTCTGAATCAATAGGGGGTTCACATGAAGTCCATTTCCCTTTCATTTTCGATACTATTAGCCAGTTTTATTTTGGGAGTGTCGTTTATTATTGGCTCTATGCTGCTCATGAATCAGGACAAAGATCAAAGTAATGGAACACTGAATCAGACAGCGGAACAGCAGACGCTCTTGCCTGACAAGGTTTTGTTGACACTGAAAGAGACGGCTACATATCTGGGCATGAACGAAGATCAGGTGATGAGTATCATTAAAACAGAACAGAGCAGTTTGAATGCTTTTCACCACTTTGAGGGGAAAATGTTCCCCTTTATCAAAGTTCAAGATCAGTTTTATGTAAGCCGGGTTGAACTGGATTTGTGGATACAAGATGCTTCAAGCAACCATCGTAGATACCTTAATGGGCAATTGCAATAATTAGGGCATGTAACGTTAGTCGTATCTTCTGATCATGTACGTATATATGGTTATCCTTAGAGAGGAGAAATAGACACTAGTATGGAAATCATCGGACAACAGATTCGGATCACTAGCTTAAATGAGCAGGATATGGATTTTATATGCGAACTGGAATGTGATGCAAGCTTTTGGACTTATGAGGAGAGTGTGGAAACGAAGGTAGAGAATGTGAAGGAGAAGTACCGGAGTCACTTCCCCGTTGAGGGCGAGACACCGTATGCGTATGATTTTGTTATCCGTCGCTTGAATGATGCCAGTGAAACACCAGTGGGCATCGTTCAAATGTGGAGTTACGTTGATTTTCGTAGAAGCTGGGAACTTGGTTTCGCGGTGTTGCCTGAATATTCAGGAAAAGGGCACGGAAGCGAGGCGACTCGGTTATTGCTGCAATTCGCTTTTGACGAATTAAAGGCACATAAGGTCGTGGGCATGTGTAATGCCGAAAATGTAAGGTCAGCGGCTTTAATGCAGCATGTAGCCATGACCAGAGAAGCCATTTTTAAGGAAGAGTTAAGGTGGCAGGATAAGTGGACAGATCAGTACTTTTTCTCCATTTTGGACAGAGAGTTCAAGAGACATGAAGTGTGAATAAGGCAGAAGTAATCCATTACAAGCTGAGGGGGTTAATCTAGTGGCAAGGCGTAAACTGGTTTTGCTTAGCGATCTGTATTTTGAACCCAATGATGAACTGAATGAGAGATTTCGAAGCTTGTTCCAGCACAAAAAGCCTTCAATCGGTTACATCCCTTCCTGTTCCGACCCGCAGCGAATCTATGTCGAGTACACTCGGCGTTTTTATCGCCAGTTTGGGGTTGAAGATGTGCAGTATTATGATCTCGATACCGAGTATGAGGAAATCATGCTGGACTCGCTTTTCCAATGTGATGCGATTCATTTATCTGGCGGGAATACGTTTTATTTTCTTAGTTTGCTACAGCAACGAAATATGTTTGAACAGCTACGTTCCTATGTCAGTGACGGTGGTATTTTGATTGGGGTGAGCGCGGGTAGTATTCTGATGACACCTACGATTCAAATAGCTGGATACGGTGAGGATGCAGACGAGAATCATATCGGTTTGACTGATTTTCAAGCTCTTGCTCTTGTTGATTTCGAGTTTGCACCCCATTGGGATCGTTCGGAAGAGATGATGAATACATTCAGAGAATACGCTCAAAACCATCAAACCAAGGTATATGTGTGCCCGGATGGTGGAGCTGTTGTTGTTGAAAATGAATCACTTGAATTATACGGCGGGGCAATTCCTGCTTTGTAAAGAGAGGAATGTCTAACCAAATATAACGGGGAACGTGAATCAGTCTATGTGTATCATGCACCCTTAAGGGATTATGCCGAGTATATGCTCAGACAAATTCATGAAGCTATGCAAGCTTAAAGGAGAACATGACAGATGAAAGAGTCTCAACGAATCAAATGGGAGAAACAATTAAAGCAAGGCAAAAGGTACCATATTCTCGTACGCGGCGTTCTCGGCTGGGGTCTGCCTTTGGCTTTTCTGTACACCTTGGTGATGACGTCATGGAACGGACAACGTTTAACCCTGGATGGTGAGTTTTATGTAAACTTACTGACTGCACTGGTTCTGTTTCCAGCTGCTGGTATCTGGTATGGTGCCTGGACGTGGAAAATCTTGAAAATGAAATTAGAGCAAGGCAGAAGATAGATGTTTCGGAAGAATCACACATCATATGGAGATCAAGGAGGGGAAGAGCGTGGATGAGACACTAGAGTCACAGATCCAATTTTTAATTGAAATTGACAAGCTGAAAACGATTGAACGAAGAACAAGAATTATTCATGGCGAACGGCTCGAAAATGATGCAGAACATTCTTGGCATCTAGCAATGATGGCATTAATATTGCATGGTCATTCGAACAAGGAGATCAATATTCTTAAAGTGATCAAGATGTTACTCGTGCATGACCTTGTTGAAATTGATGCCGGAGATACCTTTGCCTATGATACGCAAGGAAATATGGATAAACATGAACGGGAGCTTAAGGCTGCTCATCGATTGTTTGGTATATTGCCAGAAAACCAGGCTGAGGAACTGTTAGGTCTGTGGATGGAGTTTGAGACGAAAGAGACACCGGAAGCAAGATTTGCTTCGTCCCTGGATCGGCTGCAGCCCATCATTCATAATCATCAGAATGAAGGTGACACATGGCAGAAATATAACATTACAAGTGAGCAGGTGTTGAACAGGAATGCAGAGATTGCGAACGGATCTGCTACGTTGTGGAAGTATGCACAACAGATGGTGCAACATTCGGTAGATCAAGGTATTTTGAAGCAATCTGGATCCTAATTATACGGGTACTGTTTCACTTACATTTGGACTCAGGAGGCGAACATGGGGTACATCACGGATTTACGAAAACTGGTGGGAACACGGCCTTTAATTATGGCTGGTTCGTGTGTACTGGTGTTTAACGAGCAGGGTCACCTGCTGCTCCAGAAACGAACAGATAGCTTGGATTGGGGTACCATTGGCGGTTCGCTTGAACCGGGGGAATCGTTGGAAGAGGCTGCTGCGCGTGAACTCTACGAAGAAGCTGGACTGCGAGCGGAGTCTTACAAGCTAATTACCGTATTTTCAGGTCAGGATATGTATTACCGTTATCCGCACGGAGATGAAGTCTACAATGTGATGGCGATCTATGAAGCAGGTGGCACAACGGGCAGTCCAACGGTGATGGATGATGAAGGGTTAGAGCTCAGGTACTTCGACTTGACTCAGCCGATACCTGACATCAATCCATTCACCAAATATGTGCTGTCAAAAGCGGGATATATCAAAAGCTGGGAGGACGAATAAATGGATGGTATTGGTTTCGGTTTTGGTTTTGGTTCGTTAATTTCCATCGCTATTGTTCTAGTTAATCTATTGTTATATGGCTTGGGTGTCTATGCATTAATTTTATTTATCAAGCTTGCCAAGCGAGGGATTCAGGCTCTGGACATTTATTTATATGAGAAACGCGGAGGGCGTTATTAATCTCCCCGCACAACATTATCATTTTTCTCTCAGTGATTTACGGATGCCGATTTAGTATGATGAGGGTATCATCTTGCAAAGAGAGAGGGTTAGACATGGATACATTTTTGCAGCAAATTAACGAGTTGAATGAGCTTCAGATCGAGCTGGTCAGCCTGCATCCTTTTTTTGCAGAACATCATCCGGTTGTTGTAGCGCATGAGTCGTTGTTATATATCTATGATTATTCATCTAAATCCGGGCAATACGAATGGGTCAAAACTGTCCCGGATGACCTGTACATTCCTGATGACTGTCTCGGTGCAATGTCTGTACATCATATGGATAATCGCATGTGCGCGATTGTGACGGCTTCTGTTTTCAAAGATTCAGAGCAGAAGGTTTTTCTGTTCCATGAATACGTGCATTGTTCTGTCTATGGAAAATACGAGGAACGCATCGTTGACCGTCTGCAGATTAAACATAAAATGACCCAGTTAAAGCGTGTAACCTGGGAGATCGATTACGAATTCCCGTACGAAGATGAGATTGTTGCTGGACGAATTGAATCTCTTCTATCTGCGTTGAAAAGTGAGAATTTACAGCAAATTCAGGTGGCGCGAACGGCATTGTTCCAATCTCTTACAGAAGAGCAAGCGGAATATTGGAGCTGGCTGGAATGGAATGAAGGAGTAGCAAGGTATATCGAGAATTTGATTCGAGCCAAGTATGAATTGCATCCTAATCATTATGGCGATACAGCACCATTTAACCGCCTCGTATTTTACGAGTGTGGATCGGAATATATCCGTTTGCTGGTAAAGGAGCAACCTGCGTATCATACGGATCTGGAGAAGTTGTTTGACCGGATGCAGGCGGAGAGATTGGCAGATTTGGTGAGCTAACGAAAGGCGAATGATGGTAAGCATGTGATACATTACCGAAGAGGTTGTACAAGCTTTTGTTCAAAAAACAGTCCCGCGCTTAATCGACTTATTAGCGGAATGGGAGGCCTTTAGGTGAGACATATCGGAATGTTGCTTCTATTCTTCAGCGTCATATTCATTGCAGCGTGCGGCGGCAACGATTCGAGTGAAATGGGCTCCAAAGAGGCTGAGGAATTAGAACGGAGTGAAGGGATTCCTACGTTAATTACGTTATCGTGTAATCAAGCTCACTTCTCTAAAACGTGCCGCGATATAGAATTTGACCGCGCTGACGAGATTCAAATCGTGACCGAAGCCATATTCAGAGCCGAGCGTATGCAGGGGGCCATTGATTATGCTGCTGAGTACATGATGAACATCACCTATGCAGACGGCTCCGTCACTCGGTACGATCTGTCACTGGGTACAGATCCAAAAGCACAAGGTTTGCTTGTAAACCAGGAGGACACGATGACTGGATATACGATCCCTCTAGAAAACGCGAATCAACTCAGACAAATCATTCAGCGACGTACGGACTAAATTGAACGGATAGATAAGCAACATGAACACAGGCTTACAGATGGAATGGAGATGCAGGTAAGTTGATAACAATCGGAACACTGACGACAGCAGATGTGGATGGAGCATATCATATTTTTGAGACAACGATTCCAGAGGCATACCGTCAGGAAGGAATCGGATCACTTCTGGATGAAATTCAGGAAGAGATCGAACATAAAAAGGCCGTAGTACAAGCTGTTTTGCAGCATGAATCTGATCTTGAACCAACGACGACGAGTCCCTTTTTCCTTGTTGCTCGGAAAGAAGGTAAGGTCGTGGGTACGATCTCATATGGCCCTTGCGGGAAAGTCGTTCAGGAATGCACGAACCATCGTCTGGATCACGTTGGAACGCTGGGCTCATTGTATATTTTACCTGAACTGCAAGGGCAGGGCATTGGTTCTGCGCTTATTACAGCACTGGTCAACGAACTTCAGGTTCGAGGTATCACCCAATTTTGTCTGGACAGCGGTTATCGGATTGCACAGCAGAAGTGGCGGCAGAAGTTCGGAGAGCCCTATGTTGTGACGAAGGACTACTGGGGCGAAGGCAGCGAAAATATGGTATGGTTGTGTGAGGTGCGGGATTTTACTGGAAAATAAACGAAAATAAAAGATGACCCCCTGCACGTGAACAGGAGTCATCTTTTTTCTTTTTCCCTCTTGCTGCATCGATACATCGGCATGATCGTACAGTATATAAACAAAAAGAGAAGAGAAGGAAGGAGAGACCGTTTAGGATGACAGAAACAACAGGAACAGAAGGAACGGAAGCAACAGAAGGAACAGAAGTACGGATTACACCGCAGCAGAAACTTTCCCCGCATGCCGTAAGTCTGTGGAGAGTCAGTGCCATCATCTACAATGTAATTGGTTTCGTTGTGTTGGCTGCGCTGCTCGTACTGGATTCGGTCTATGATTGGAGACCATGGATCGGCTGGATTTTATGGGGAGTCACAATCTTATCGGTTTGTTATGCCGTTTGGGATATATTTTTGCAGCCGGTATGGATGTATCGTTATTGGTTTTATAGTGTTAACACGGAGTTTTTACAGCTCAAGCACGGTGCGTTGAACAAGGTACATCAGGTGATTCCGATGGCCAAGGTACAATCCGTTTCGACGAATCAGGGGCCTTTAATGCGAAAATACGGACTGTATTCGGTATCCATCGGAACGATGGGTTCTTCTCATCATATCCCGGCCTTGCCGGAAGATGTGGCATTTGCGCTGCGTAACCAAATCGCGGATTACGCCCAGATCAACGAGGTGGATGAATGACGGAGATGAAACGACATCATGTACTGAGCTTGTTGTGGAGTCTGGGTAGTCTGATCAAAAGCACATTTGCCTTCATTCTGTTTTTATTCGTATTCCGTGCAGGGTCAGATTCGACATGGGTTTTCTATGCAAGAGTCATTTTTTATATGGGTATCTCCATCGCGCTGGTGTCCATTCTTTGGAGATGGTTTACAACCCGTTATTCCGCAGATGAGAAGGCCTTCCATATCTACACGGGGGCATTCAGTCGAACCCGCAGAACCATCCCGTATACGAAAGTGCAAAATGTGAATCGGCATACGAGCTTTTTTCATCGCTTGTTTGGTGTGACCTCTTTACGCTTCGAAACGGGTATCAAGGGTGATGATGCGACATTTCAGCTGAAGGTCGTTTCGGTTTCTGAAGCAGAACAGCTAGAGAAGCAGGTATCTCATCATTTATCCGAGGACCAAGTTACGGTTGAGGGAATCATGGATGATGAGCAGGATGCAAAGGATGAGAAAAGCCTACGTAAAGAGCAGTATATCGAAACTGGAGAACGAGCAGGTAGTGACGTAAGCACAAATGCCAATGCCGATTACAATGACAATGGAATTAAAGTCACACTCGACCGTGTCGTTCACTATCGTTCAACGCGCAAAGATGTGTTCAAAGCTTCATTTACCTCGTTCAGCTTTCTGGTGCTGATCCCCATCTTAATCTCCTTGTATTCAACGGTGAAGGATTTCTTCCCGAAGGAAACCGTAACCGAAAGTCTGGTATTATCCTGGCTTGAATCATGGTGGGTGATGAGTCTGATCATCCTGGTGCTGATCATCGTATCGATCGGACTTGGAATTGCTCGTACCTTTGTGAAATATGGAGATTTTCAGATTACGTCCGATGACAAGCGGATTTATATTACGAAGGGCATGCTGGAAAAGACGTCGTTCTCGATCCAGAAAGATCGTGTACAGGCCGTCAAGATTACACAGTCCCCGATGAAAAGAATGCTGGGTCTTGCGGAGGTAGAACTTACGACTGCAGGTAGTTTGGGTGAAGCTGGACAGGAGATGAATTCGTTATATCCTTTTTTGCCTGTGAAAGAGGCCCATCGCATTATTGAAGAAATTCTGCCTTCCTACCATGTTACGGAGGAGATGGAGATGCTGCCGCGGAGAGCGTTGTGGCTGCGTTTGCTTAAACCAAACTGGTTGTGGATCATCGTCACGGGTATGCTGGCATACTTCAAACCGGTTATATTCGGGATTGAACACGCATGGTGGATGATTTCATTGCTACTGCTTGTGTGGATCGCAACGTGCAGGGTGGTCAATTTTTATCATACGCGATATGTATTGAACGATCACTTTATTCAGTTTCGCTCAGGAGCGCTGACTTCGACACTGTTTCTGTCCAAGCGGGAGAAGGTCATCGAAATCAAGATTACACGCCATCCCTTGCAGCGGAAGCTGGGCCTTGCTTCTATCCATACCGTGAACCGTGCTAAACCTGTGATGCACCATCATGTTAACGATATACCGGTTAACGTGGCTGGCACATTCCAGATGTGGTACATGGCACGTTCCCAAGAGGTGTTGACTCGGTAGGCAAACTAAGAAAGGCAAACAATGACAGCGAGTGAAGATACACCGTGCACAGAATGAGGTTTATTTTCTCTTGCTTTCGTTCTGAGTTTTCCATTTTAGTAAGGGGCGATAAGGTGAATAAAACGAAAAAGATCGTATCATGGACGATTGGCATTACGCTCATTGTATTGATTCTCACGCCGTTTATTTATGTAAAAGTCAACAAAATGATCTATGCACATCGTGTCACAACGTATTTAACGGAGCAGAAACAATATTCTCCTGATGAGATTGAATCCATAGAAGGCGTCTGGAGTGTTAAACTGCCACCCTTTCTTGCTGTAGTGAAGTTTAAGGATGAACCGGATGTGGAGTATATATATTTTGCACATAATGATGTGATTCAGTTTAGCCATCGCATTTCGGAAGAGGCGCAGAAGAGCGGTAAAACGAAATCAGATCTGAAGCATTTTGCGCCGACAGACGACCAGCAGTAGAGGAGAAGAGGAAGAGGATGAGGGTTGATGAAAAAAGTAATAAAAGCTGTATTTTTGGATGTGGACGGTACGTTGCTTAGTGAACAAGATCGCAGTCTCTCCAAGTGTACCGAAGAGTCCATTCGCAGGTTAATCCAAAAAGGAATTCATATCATCCTTGTGACGGGCAGACCACATCATCTATGTGAAGAGTTTAAGCATCTTGGCATAGATACGGTTATTTCAGCTAATGGAGCTTTGGTTACTTGCCGTGGTGAAATCATTCATAAATCCATTCTTTCTTCAACCATGGTTAGGGAATTCAGTCATTTTGCTGAGTCTCAGGGACATGCACTTTCCTACTTTACGGAGTCTTTTGGCATGAACGGAACTGGTCGGACGGATCATCATGTGATAGTTGCTCTTCGAGAGACACTTGGAATGATGGAATATGCGGAACAGATCATGACGCTCGATGAGGAAATATACTGTATGTGTTTATACGCAAATGAGGAGCAGACAAACCGATATAAAGAACAGTTTCCTTATTTGCGATTTGTACGATTCCATCCGTACGTTTGCAATGTGCTAGAAGCGGGTGAAGTCAGTAAATCTGTAGCGGCTCAGAAAGTTCTAACTCACCTAAATATACGCAGAGAGGATACGATGGCTTTTGGGGATGGAGAGAACGATATAGATCTACTAACTTATGTGGGCGTAGGTGTCGCTATGGGAAACGCTGGAGAGCGTGTTAAGCAAAGTGCGGACTACGTCACGCTGAAAGCGAGTGAGGATGGAATAACTCATGCGTTGAGGCACTACAAGCTTATATAAAGGGACTTTAGTTGGAATAAGGGATATCCATATTGTGGATTCTTATGTAAAATGAAATGAAGTGAAGTGAAGTGAAGTGAAGTGAGAAAGCCCTAAAGCATAGGGCGTCAAAAGAAAGGTGAATGTTAATATGAAAAAAGGTTTTATACTCATTTTATCGCTGGTTATGCTTATCGGTGTATCCTCCTCGGCGTATGCACATCCTGGCCGATTGGACAAAAACGGTGGACACAAGTGCTCCGCAAAATCGATTAAAAAAGGTCTGTGCACAGGCTATCATTATCATAAAAAGAAAAAGTAGTTTCGGGGGTGGCCAAAGCAGGCATGAATACGATCTGGAGGAAGGTAAACCAGCCTTGGCCAGAGGAGATTGAGACAACGACGTTACATACAATCCAGCAACTTCGAGAATTGAAAACCTTGCTCTAGCAAAATTTATGCCGTATGGATTCGATCTTTCCCCCGTCTCTGACGTTGCTGGGTGGCCTCTTCGTAATCTTCAATCAGGGTGTCAAAAATCTGCTCCCAGGATCGCTGTTCTGCAAGTTTCCGGCCTTCAAGTCCCATCTTTTTCAGCAGTTCCGAAGAGTCGACTCGTAAGCCAATCTCTCTTATAAATGCGCCTACGTTACCCGGCTCGACAAGTATGCCGCTGCGTTGATGTACGACAAGGTCTTTGACTCCGCCGGCGTTAGCAGCCAGTACGGGAAGTCCCGAGGCCATGGCTTCCAGCACAACATTGCCGAAGGTCTCTGTACAAGAAGGAAAGACAAACAGATCTGCTGATGCATACATCGATGCAAGCTCATCACCATGCAAATATCCTGTGAACGTAACATTGGCGGGCGCTTGCTGTTGCATCTTGGGAAGGGCAGGCCCATCACCGACAATGATCCAGTGAACATGGGTTTGTAGTTCTGCGGGCAATTGTTGCATCGTGGCTGTCAGGGTGGCTATATCTTTTTCCGGAGAGATGCGTCCAACGTAGAGCAGGATGAGAGGTGCGGTGATCTGATACCGTTCGCGAATGCTGGGGATTCGTTTGCATGGAGAATAGAGGTTACAATCAATACCGCGAGACCAGAGCTTGAGCCGCCGAATCCCCTGAGACTGTAAGGTGTACATCGTGTCTTGGGACGGAACGAATGTAGTATCACAGGTGCGATGAAACCACTTGATGTACTTCCAGTAGAGTGGGATGACACTTCCAAGCTTGTAATAATTGAGATAACGATCAAAGTGGGTGTGATAAGAGATGACGTGTGGAAGGTTGAACTTGAGTGCATATCTCAGGCCAAGCAGCCCCATGTTAAACGGTGTAGCGACATGAAGCAGATCAGGCTGAAATTCCTGTAGCTGTTTATAGGCAGTTACTCTGCTGGGAAAAGCGATTCGGCATTCGGGATACAGAAAAAAGGGGATATTGATTACGGAGCTTACGGGAGCTTCAACGTTTCCTTCCATGATGGATTGGGATGTAAACAGCAGATGTTCTATATTTCTGCGATTCAGATGGTTGCTTAGACGATGGAGTGTTCCTGCGACACCATTGGTTTCTGGAAGATAAGTATCTGTGAACAAGGCTAGACGCATCCTTACCCCTCCCTAAACTTGTGATGCCAAGATCATAACAGCGAATTATTTTCCATGAGTCAAATGCATGTTAACTTGGCGCGATTTCTTTTCTATACAGCATATTCTGGTATGATGGAGAGACGTGGCGGCGCAGATCATAACTACGCTATATAGAGAGATACAGGAGGATAAGTGAGATGAACAAGTTACAGGAAGAAATGGCGGAGTTGATGCCGCTTGCAGGCATCGAAGAGATGTCAGGCGAAGAAATGGTGGGCAGCATTGCGATGGATATGTACCGGGCTGAATTTGCCACGATTCGGGAACAAGTTTCAGAACTCCCTGTAGTAATACGAGATATTATGCTGATTATTGATCTGGATACGGAACTATCCATGAATGGATTGACCGGTTATTTGGAAAATGCCAGCGGAAAGCATCTGAGAGAGGTCATCGAAGCGTTAAACCGAAGTGGCAATGAGACAGATGCGATGATTTTGCAAAAGGTGGAACAACTCTTGAAGCAACAAGGAATCACGCCAGAACAACTCAGAGAGAACGTGGAACGTCTGTCCGAGCACGACATATCGACAAGTTTGCAGACACATGGGACACAGATCCATGAGTTATTACAGCAGGTAGAGCAGGAAGGTCAACATTTAAGCTTTCAAGCGGATAATGAAGAAGTTTTCGATTTGCTGTACCAGTATGTAGACGAGCATAAAGATGAATTAAAGCAGCAACTGGAGCAGTTTCTCGTTCTATAAGAATAAGGGGGAGAAATGAATGCGTCTGAACAAACGTGTGGGGATTAAAACCATTATCGTTAGCTTTATTTTCATACTTTTGTTAGTGGTTTGGAAAGTAGCCCAAGGTATGTTTTTAACATTACAGCACGTCCAGCAAGGTACACCATTACAAACCTCTGGTGCGACATCGCAAATTGACTTTGGACATGTGGCAAGTGGAAGCAGTTGGATGATAACCCTAAGTGTTGGTGGTATATTCCTTTTGGCTATGGCGTATTATGTTGTTCGTTCTTATGTTGTGGGAAAAAACAAGAGATAAAGAGACTAGCCCTTGGCATCAGATGGATACATAGCCAGGGGCTGCTCTGTTGATGTTTTGCATGTTCGTAGTCTATAGATGCTCTGAAATAATCTCTTCCAAGGCTTGTGCGACGGAACGTGCACCACGCTCCAGATGTCTCTCGTGCAGTTGCAGGCGCACATAGGTCTCATCCGTACCCATGGCTTCGGAGAGCATTCCGCTAAGTCCACGTGCACGACGGTCGATCTGTATCAACAGTTCCAGGGAATTCCCCATTGGATAGAAGAGGACTTCAAGTTCATCCAGATATCCGCGAAACTTGGTGGTCGGCACAAACTCAAACTCTTGTACAAACGGCAGATTGCCACCGAGCCTTGGAGCATAATCATTGGTTACTTCACGAAGTTTGAATCCCAGCATATCCATGGCATCCAGAACGATCTCCATCTCCCTGGAAGGCACAACATGAATAAGGTCCCGATCTGATGGGTCTACTGCGCTAGAGATGTCGAGCCCCGTTTCCACCCATACTTCTGCACGGTGTAGTGTAATCGGTAGATTTTCCGGTAGATCGAATTGAAAGCTCTTTTCCAGTTTTGCACCAGGCTGCAGGGTGAACCCCTCGGTGAGCAGATATTTGGCTACA
Source organism: Paenibacillus sp. TSA_86.1 (assembly GCF_052691815.1). Classification (NCBI taxonomy): domain Bacteria; kingdom Bacillati; phylum Bacillota; class Bacilli; order Caryophanales; family Paenibacillaceae; genus Paenibacillus; species Paenibacillus sp. TSA_86.1. Next base: position 666,180 of record NZ_JBQZGE010000001.1, read on the forward strand.
ACAGAGGTTTCCTTCACTTTGCGATCATTACTTTCCCGAATGTAGTGCGTTTTGATTAATAGATAAATCCGATCGACCTGCTGCTGCACATCCCCGCCTTCAATGAACACAATTCCTGACATCGTTCCACCGGGAATGACTTCTGTCGTATGTAATTCCGTATTCACTTTCGCTGCACCTACACCAACACTGGCCAACATCTTCTTAAAAAATGACATGCAAGTAACCTCCAGATTCAATGGATTATGATGGGGGAAATATGATTTCGAGCATAATACGGGCGATGAAATAGATGCGTTTCAATTTTTACAAGAACAGGGGAATCTGTATGGTTTCGCCCGAATGTTACTTTAGGATCAAGATTCCAGATAGGAGGATGTCTATGAGTATGGAGTGGTACGATATGATTGCACGACGTAATGGTGGATACAGAGCCCGGGCACAGTACAGATGGGAGGGGAAGTCCGCAGAAGAAATGTTCGAAGAGCGGCTGATCCAGTTACTGCCTGCGTATACATCGGTCCTTGATGCAGGCTGTGGACACGGTGACTTTACTCTTAAAATGGCGGCACATGCTACTCATATAACAGGGTTCGATAACTCGGAAGAGATGATTAAAATAGCCCAGGAAAGTTTGGAGTCCAGTGTCATTCAGAATGTGAATTTTATCTGTGCAACAACAAAGGAAGAACTGCCTTTTCAGGATGAACAGTTCGGCTTGATCTACAATCGTAGAGGCCCCACCTCGATTATTGAATACGGAAGACTTCTCCCTCAGGGAGGCCTGCTGTTTGGAATACATACGGATGTTACCAAGGTTCGTGAACGATTGGAACGTAACCTTTACGAGCAGATTGAGATCGAAGAACATCATGAGGCACTTATGGTTTTTCCTGACGAAAATGAGTTTGCTCTCTTCCTTGCAGACGTTCCGGGTAACCCGGATTACACAAGCTCTGAGTTTCGTGAACAATTGCAAACCAAGTTAAAGGAACATACGATCGATGGGAAAATAGCCGTTCGAGAGCATAAATATATATGGAAGGCTGTAAAAGCGTAAGGAGATGGAAAGAATGACGCCAATAAATGGTGTCATGTCATTAGCCATTCTGTGGGATTCGGGGAGGGGATGAAATGAATATCGTATATCAAGTGGGAAAATTGGCAGTTCGCCTGCTACAGACGGAGGATGAGCAGTTGCTAGTCAAATGGTTGTCTGACCCGGAGGTTCTGCAGTATTACGAAGGTCGGGATCAGCCGCATGATCTGGAGCTTGTGAGGGCGCATTTTTACAATCAGGATGATGAGGCTGCCCGTTGTATTGTGGAATATGACGGTCGGCCGATCGGATACATTCAGTTCTACGAACTTGAGTCAGAGGAACGTGCGGCGTATGGTTATGCTGACAATGATGAAATCATCTACGGGACCGATCAGTTTATCGGGGAAACGGATTGCTGGAACATAGGCCTTGGCACACGACTGGTGAATTCTATGACAGCGTATTTGACTGGAGAGAAATACGCCCGGAGAATTGTTATGGACCCGCAAGCCTGGAACGAACGTGCGTTATCTTGTTACAAGAAGTGTGGATTCAAAAAGGTTAAACAGCTGCCACAGCATGAACTGCATGAAGGACAGATGAGAGATTGCTGGCTGATGGAGTATGCTCCATAAAATAGCATAGGGAGTTTTTTTGTGGTAATATGTGGTAAACAAATCCACAGGGAGTACGGGGGAAATGAGATGGACTTTAGATATCCGATTGGACAGTTCACACATGAAGGTGAGGTAACGCTAGCTCAGAGGCAGCAATGGATTCAAGATATCGCAGACTTGCCAGAACGTGCGAGAGGAGCAATAGACGGACTGAATGAAGAACAGCTAAGTCTGCCATATCGGGAGGGCGGCTGGATGCTGAGACAAGTCATTCACCACATGGCAGATAGTCATATGAACAGTGTGATTCGCTTCAAGCTCGCTTTGACAGAGGATACGCCCACGATACGCCCTTATTATGAAGAGCGCTGGGCAGAACTGAGTGATTCGAGAGATCTGAACGTGGAGTTTTCCCTCCAGCTTTTAGATGCACTGCATCGTCGCTGGACGGCACTGTTAAACTCATTCTCGGAAGATGACTATGCCAAACAGTTCTACAGTCCTTCATCGAAGAATACGATGAGACTGGATTATTGTGTGGGACTGTATGCATGGCATGGCAAACATCATGTTGCCCAGATCACTTCGCTTCGAGATCGACTGGGAATTTAGAAAGAAAGTATAGTAAACTTTCCTCGCCGTACAGGTGTTACTTATACAAAAGGCTGTATCAGAAGGGAGAACATCATGAGTAAAGTACATATTCGCCATTTAACGAAGCAGGACGCGCAAGTCATCTCGGAGGCATTTCAGGAACAGGGGTGGCACAAACCGCTAGAATTATATGAACGGTATTGGGAAGAACAGCAGAACGGGAAACGCGTGACTCTGATCGCCGAATCGAACGGCGAATTTGCCGGTTATGTCAATGTGATCTGGACTTCGGGTTATCCTTCATTTCAGGAACAAGGCATCCCGGAGATCAACGATTTTAATGTGCTGATGAAGTTCCAACGGCAAGGGATCGGTTCGAAGCTGATGGATCACGCCGAGAACGTGGTAAGGGAACGCTCTGGCGTGGCAGGCATTGGTGTAGGTGTATATGCAGATTATGGAAAAGCTCAGGTGTTATACGCACATCGTGGATATATTCCAGACGGACGGGGGCTTCACCGAGATGATCATTACCTTCAGCCAGGAGAAGAGACGATTATTGACGATGATGTGGTGCTGTATTTGACCAAAAAACTGTTGTGATTCTAGATCAGTTGAACCGAAGAACGAGATGTGGCTGATGAAACGTCTAGCTTCTCTAAATTGTTTATCTTCAAACAGGACATGCGTGTTATACTCAACTGGAATCTGAGGCAATCTAGAATAGATGTAACCGGAGATGACTTGATTAGAGGAGTGGTAAATGCATGTTTAGCAGAGTAGGCCAGATTATGTTGTACGTCAATAACCAGGATGAATCGCTGGCTTTCTGGACGGAAGTAGCTGGATTCCATATCGTGGATGAGGTCATCCTTGATGAAGGTATGCGATGGATTGAAGTTGCGCCTGCGAAAGACTCACAGACAAGCATCATTTTGCATGATAAAGAGGTCGTGGCACGTATGTCGGCCGAGCTAAATTTGGGGACACCTTCGTTGATGTTTTTCACTGATGACCTTGATCGGTTATATGCCGATTTGGCCGCTAAACATGTAACGGTTGGGGAAGTTATAGAGATGCCAACAGGGCGTGTCTTTAATTTTGCTGATAATGAGAAGAACTACTTTGCTGTGATGGAGCGCAAGGTTAAAAAATAGACGATTAAACAACGGTACAGCGGTTATTTTATAGCGGGAATATCAAGCGGGTGACATACCATGTCGCTCGCTTTTTTGTGTGGGGAAACAATGAATATTCTACCAAAATTAAACTTGGAAAATAGAGAATGATTGGTTAAAAATGTTATAATAGAGTGTAATTGATTGCGCAAGATTCATGGAACAATCACATGAAAACTGTAATGAAAAATATTCATCTATAGCTGTGAAATAGGAGGAAATCAGACTTTGGAAAAAACAATAAAAAGTGTGCAGGATCTCTATGATATGCTGGATGCGGATTTCAGATCGGCCAAGCAATTTTGGGAGCCGTTCTATGAGGATCGGGACAGACCGATTCCATTTTTTCCAAACAAGCCAGATGAGAATCTGGTCGCTGAAGTAGAAGCGGGAAGGTTAAGAGGCGGCAGAGCACTGGAGCTGGGATGTGGCCCCGGCCGGAATGCGTTGTATCTAGCTCGCCACGGTTATCGGATCGATGCTTATGATCTGTCAGAGACAGCGATTGCCTGGGCAAAGGAACGGTCAGTGGAAGAACATCTGGATGTACGCTTTGAATGTCGATCGGTGTTCGAACTGGCACCAGAGCAAGAATATGATTTGGTCTATGATTCGGGCTGCCTGCACCATCTGTTGCCGCATCAGCGTATTTCTTACATCAAGATGATCCATCGTGCGCTGAAGCCGGGAGGTCTGTTTGGTATGACTTGTTTTGCACCGGGATTTGGCGATCAGGGTGGGCCGGAACATGTGATGGACGATTGGGAAGTGTACCGTGAAAAGACGATGCGGGGCGGGCTTGCTTTTACGGAGGAGAAACTTCGGTATTTGCTGGAGGAAGAATTTGAGTGTGTGGAATTTCGTCCCATGAAGGCGATGGGGCAGGAAGAGCCGTATTTTGGTTTGCCTATTTTGTGGGTGACGTTGTGGAGAAAAAAACAATAGAGAGGCGGAGAGCATATGGGGAACAGAATCTTTATTATCACAGGCACGTCCAAAGGAATTGGCAGACAGCTTGCAGAACTTTGTTTGGAAAAAGGGGATACAGTCTATGGCATAGCACGCGGAGCATCCGACTTGGGCAATACGTACGAACGGTACACTCATGTCCAGTTCGACCTTGAAGACATTCATCGTATTGACGACTTGATCTCGGGCATATTGGAGCAGATTTCACTAGTTTCCGCGGAATGCATCGGACTTATTAATAATGCAGCAATGCTTGAACCGTTGAAACCTATGGATCAGTGCCTCGCAGAAGAGATTAGTGTTCATCTGAATATTAGCTTGGCTGCGCCGATGATTCTGACATCCTCTTTTATCCGTTACACCAATCATATGACGGCGCGGCGAAAAATTATTAATGTCAGTTCTGCTTCGGGTAGTTATCCGGCGCCTTCCATGGCAGCCTATTGTACATCAAAGGCAGGAATCAACATGTTCACACAGTGTGTGGCGATGGAACAAACATCACAGCCTAATCCAGTGGAGATTATTACCTTCGATCCTGGCATGGTGGATACGGAATTACAGGCTGTGGCGAGAGGAAAGGATGCAGAAGAGTTTGCATTGTCTGGCGTATTCCGGGATGTGTACGAGTCGGGTCAACTCCGATCTCCGGGTGATGTGGCACAGGCTATTCTGGAGTTGTTGGAGGACAGCAGTAATAACATGGTTAAGTTAACAGGAGGTTTGCAAGAAAATTGACTAGTCCAAACATTACACCAAGTACCGAAGCAGATTCCGCATATGTCCGCCAGCAATTGGTCGCCTATAATGCGGCACATGTGAGCGAGGCTTTAAGGAACAGATACGAGGAGCTTCATTTTCATATTCGAAACGAGGCAGGGCAGATTGTAGCAGGGGTACTGAGCACCTTATGCTGGAACTGGGTCGAGCTAGATATCCTGTGGGTAGATGCCAAGGAAAGGCATAAGGGTTATGGTACACAGCTACTTCAGGAGATTGAACGTTTGGCCCGGGAAAAGGGCTGTGATTTTATTATGCTGAACACGTTCTCCTACCAGGCCCCCGAATTTTACCAAAAGCACGGGTACGAGCTGATGACGTTGATCGACAATGCGCCTACTGGACACCAGCATTACTATTTCAAGAAGGATCTTATCACACCAGAAGGAGCAGAGACATCACGATGATTACAATTAAGCAGATTGAAGCGCAGGATTTGCCAAGGTTAAACCAGCTATATCATGAATTGATGGGCACACCGTCCAATGAACAGCAAATGAATGAGCAGATGATGCAAAAGACGTTGCAACAAATGAAGAAACAGAGTCACTACTATGTGCTTGGAGCATATGATCAGGATGAACTTGTTGGATCGGTTATGGGGGTTGAGTGCTTGGATCTGCTGGGTGCTTGCGAGCCATTTATGGTCGTGGAGAATGTCATTGTCTCTGAACGGGTGCGCAGGCAGGGCATTGGACAGAAGCTGATGCTTAAGATCGAACATATTGCCAAAGATCTGGGATGTGCATACATCATTCTGGTGTCTGGAGATCAACGCAAAGAAGCACATCGATTTTATGAAAAACTGGGTTTTAGGGATGAGGTGGTTCAGGGATACCGAAAACATTTATAAGTTGCAGTAAGGGCGGAAGGATTACTTCAGAAGCATGGCGAATAAGGCATAGTCTTACTGAATGAACAGAATAAGAGGGAGGTACTCTTGTGTTCAAAAAATGGGCTAATGTCTTTATGATTCTGGCACTTGTCTTTGCTGTGTGTTCTCCAACGTCTTATGCTGCAGCCAAATCAGTCAAAGTCACGGTTACGCTTGTCAGTGCGGAACTGGTCGAGAATAACTCGGTCGGTAATGAGTGGGCAATCGGCGCAAGTGTGAACGGGAAAGAGCTGGAAGAAGGTTCATCCGTGACACTGAATATGAAGCCGAGTGGTACGTTGAAGTTGGAGGCTCTTGCGGAAGAGCAGGACAAAATTCCGGATTACGGCAGTAAAAGCACGAATGTGAAACTTTCTTCGTTCTCCAAATCAACCAGTAAGACATTGGCGGTTGTAGTGACGGAGAACAGAGGCCGATATTCGGGTAACACGGCGACGTGGGAGTTTAAGTTTAAGATTACAAAGAAGTAGGTGAGGAAAAAAGAGAGCGAATCCTTAGCGGACGTTCTCTTTTTTGTTAAACTAAGGGAAAGAATACATAGGAGGTTACCAAAACATGCGTATCGTGGATAACATCAAAGTTTGGGGGGAACCGCTGGAGAATGCCGTAAGTCAGGCGGTGACTTGTTCCAAATATGGGGATGTGATGGGTGTAGCCTTAATGGCCGATCATCACAAGGGATATTCGCAGCCGATTGGCGGGGTCGTTGCTTACCGCAACATGATTAGCCCTTCAGGAGTGGGGTACGATATTGCCTGCGGCAACAAAGCCGTACGTACCAACCTGCTGTGGGACGATATTCGTGACCGTATTGCCGTCATTATGGATGATATTAATAGAACGATCTCTTTTGGCGTAGGCCGGAACAATCCAACTCCGGTGGAGCATGAGTTGTTTGACGATCCGAACTGGAAGCTCTTTGATTCCATCGAAGCCGGATTGCAGCAGAAGCTGAAGACATTGGCACGTAATCAACTTGGCACGGTGGGCAGCGGCAATCATTTTGTCGATGTTTTTGTGGAAGAGGAAACGGGAAAGGTATGGATTGCAAATCATTTTGGCAGCCGTGGCTTCGGGCATAAGGTGGCAAGTGGATTCCTTAACTTGGCGGCCGGACGGCAGTTCAGTGGCAAAGCACCGGGCGAATCCATGGATCAGCCCCCGACCCTGTTTGACCTGAACAGTGAAATGGGTGATATGTATTGGGCGGGTATGACACTAGCGGGTCGGTATGCCTATGCCGGACGGGATTACGTGATTGAGCAGGTGCTGGGTATCCTTGGAGCGAGAGCTGAATATGCCGTACATAATCATCATAACTTTGCTTGGAAAGAGCAGCATATGGGCGAAGAAGTCGTCGTTGTTCGTAAGGGAGCGACACCGCTTGCGCCAGGCCAGCTTGGTTTTGTTGGCGGGAGTATGGGCGATATTTCGGTGATTGTAGAGGGAATCGACAGTCAGGAGAATACCGAGTCTTTCCGCAGCACGGTTCACGGGGCAGGGCGCATGATGAGCCGTACACAGGCGGCAGGCAAAATGAACTACAAACTGCGCACGCGTATGGGCGGCGAAATTAGTGAAGAGCAGATGCAAGCTGCGATTCGTGCGTATGGTGTAGAGCTACGCGGAGCAGGTACAGATGAAAGCCCGTTTGTATATAAAAAATTGCAAGATGTGCTGCATGCGCACGCGAATACGCTGAAAATCAATCATGTCCTGCGCCCGGTAGGCGTGGCGATGGCTGGTGGTAATGAGTTTGACCCCTACAAGGACTAATCAAAAACCTTATCATCTTTTTTAACTATATAAGTTGAACTATTTTTTACACATTAACGGAGAAGACAGAAAAAACCTGAAGAAGCGAAGCGGTCGCCTTTATCACCGGGTTTTCCCCTTTGGAAAAGGGAATCACAAAAATCTGGGGATAACAGCGATTGGAAGGTTATTCTGTCTTAGGAGTGGCCTGTGTAAAATCTTTAGTCAACTTAACTAGAATTCAGACACAAGAAGGAGGGCGAACACCATATGAGAAACTGCGCGATATACAGCTCCCAGTTTGACTTGGATCAACTATATGAAATCATTCAATCCATTTACCCTGAGTCCGCTATCCAGCGGAGAGAAGACAAGACGTACATTCAGGTGACTCAGAAAAAGTGGTTCAGCAAGAAAACAAAAGGTTTCAACATGATGACGAGCCAGACGCACCCCGAAGAGTTCGGCACGATGATTCAAGGCATGCTTGGGTTTCTAAGTCAGATCGAGGGACGTAATGCGGCTCTTCAGGAAAAGGTACTGATTAAATGCTCCACCCTGAATATGGTGGTTGGCATTGAGACCGAGGAAGATATCTCGGAAGAGTTCTTTAACGAGTTATTACAATTAGCTGAAGCGCTGGACGCCGTCATTTTCTGGGGAGGGGGCTCCCTGTTGAATGCTCAAGGTCAGCTGCTTCTGGATGTGAACGGAGAATCCGAGGTAGAAGATTACAAGGTAACTGCACACACCAGTTATCTGGATGACACCCGTTCGCCTTCAGCGGATGCTGTAGAGCGTAAGGCGCGTTCTGAGCAGCAATTAGCGGCACTGGGGATTCCGTATAATGTTAATCTGCCGGCAAGATCGGGAGAACAAGACACGGAGATCCGAACGAAAGAAGAGGTAGCGCAGCGTGCCGTAGCTCTCTGCTTGGCCGCGCTCAAAGGCGAGTGTCTGGGATCAGGTGAAAGTGACGATGACACTGCAGCGCTTGTGCAGGAAGTGATCGATAAATATGATGCGTCCGCCTTCTTTTCGCCCGACGAAAAGTCGTTTCTGGATCAGCAGGGAGCAGAACAGCAAGAGGTCATTCGTTTCTCTTGGGGATATGAGGCATACCATGTGATGTTGTGGGCACTGGGGTACGTGGAGGAATTGGGTTCACCTACAGAGCTGTGTAATGTAAGTAAGGATGTTGGTTATTTACAGCAAAAGGACAGTTTCGCGGCATTTTTGTCGGGTTCTACCCTCCGCACCAAAGGTGAAATCTTGGACGAGGCAGACTTAATCTATCGGTACAACTGGGTGTGTGTGGATAGCCGAATCAAGGAAAGCACACCGCCTGCTGGACTGAATCCTGGTGTAGCTTATGAACGGCATCGCGCACTTAACTGGCTCATCTGTTATCTCGATCAAGCGTGGGACGAGGTACGTACGGATACGTAAATGAATGAAAAGAGCCATCGACTGGATTTTATCTGATCGGTGGCTCTTAACTATTAATGGAATTGAACCATTTGAAATACTAATTTGCGGAGCGAGATAACATAGCTTGGATCTGAGAAATTAGATTCACACTATTTGTAAATAAAATGTATGATTGATTTGTGGTGCGAATCAGAATTCGTTCGGTAGTACCACCGACAGGACCGATTCGAATCGCTGAGGGTTCACTGCCTCCATATGTATCATCCAGCGTGACAGATGTGATCCGAGCGAGGGGGATTTCATATTTGGATAACTGCCAGCGAATGATCAATTGATCCTCTACTTGTTTTGCGCTTACAGCAAACATAGGGTGACCTCCGTTTCTAAAAATCTGAAATAGTTGTACGTAAACGATAAATCCAGTTTATCATTTTTTGGTTAAAAATTCCTAATTAATAAAGATGAAGTCTAATTGGAATTACAACATAAGATATAGTCAACTATTGAGAGAGAGATCAACCGGGATCTAATCGGGGAAGTAGAAACAATCCAATGTTTTAATAGGAGATGATCTGTATGGAGCACCTCAATGGCTATCATTATTTTGACAAAAGGTTAGGCCCGTTCCGCAATCTCTCGAGCTTGTCTGAGAGAGAGGCCGAAGCAGCTTTACAACAGATTCGGGAGGAAGGCCGAGCCTTTGCAAGTCAGCGGTCATCCGACTACATAACAATAAGGCGAGGGCTTGAGCAGCTGGCATATGAGAAATTCACAGTTAAGACAGGAAAACCGGCACAAGACTATCCCCATTATCTAACGCTCGGTGTATGTCCTTGGCTAGAATCATGGTATAAAGAGCCAGATCATATCATCATTCCATGGGAGGAATTACCCGCAGAAGTTGTGAGTTTCACATATGGTGACCTCTTTCCAACGATGCGTTATGCTGACGGCAAACCTTACCGCCAGCAGGTGTATACCAAAGACGAAATCGTTGAACTAATACAAACCTACGGCTTGCCGCAGGAATGGAATCCGATGGGAGAACGGGGGCCTGAACGATACATTGAGGTGCAGGTCTGGGACAACCGTATCATTGAGAAGTATCGATATATCGATAAATCCACTCATTGAGCTGGTTTTACACGAAGGAATAGTCCCAGCAAACCAAGCAAAGCAAAAGCCATAAAAGCTGCGGTGCTCGAAAATACCTCAATGCTGTATCCTGCCATGAATGATCCTAGAAATTGTCCTACGCCTAGTGCGAGAAAGGCGAGACTAATCCCGATGGAAACATTCGGTTGGAACAGTCTCGTTGCCCATACAATAAATATACTGGTGAGAAAAATGTACGTGCTGCCGAACAGGGTAGCGGAAATCAGACTTGCTGTCATCGTTGGCAATAGAATTACACCCAGCGAAATGGATAATAACAGGATACCTATACGGTAAGACCAACCTAACTCGATCCGTTCTATAATCCGACCTGCACATCCGCCAAGTATTCCTGTCACGCCCATGACAATCCAGAACAGGACGGCTTCCGAATCGGAGGCCCCTTTTTCGTCCGTAAGAAAGTTCCGGGCAAAAGTCCAATAGATCGCAGAGCTTGCGCCGGTTAACAAACAAGCCATGAGTAAAGCTGATCCCGGTCTGGTCGGTCTCATGCAAGACCAGATGGACTTGGTGCAAGGAAGCGTTTTGGTTGCGGGAATGGCATGTCGGTTCCAGAGCAGAACGGTTATTCCGATGAGGGCGAACAGGATATAACTTAAACGCCAGTAATCGGTGAACAGCAAATAAAGCGGCCCGGAGACGGTGATGCCGAAACTGGTTCCTGTATTAATCCAACTGTTAGCCCTGGCGTGCAAGTCTGGCGCGAGTTCTGCGCTGACAGCATTCCCAAGGGCTGGGGATGCCCACCCTGTGCTGAGTCCGGCAAGAAAAACACTGACCGCAAGCAGCCAGGCATCATGGGACAAGCCAATGCCGATTAAGCCAAGAATAGCACTGATTCCTGCAAGCTGAATGACGTAATGATGCCCCTTGCGATTAATAATGAGCGGTGCAGACAGAAGTGCAAGACAATAAGCAATATAGGTTGCCGAGTTGATGGCCCCGGATGCCGATTCGGATAATTGTAATGCCTCGGAGATTTCTGGCATAAACAGTCCGTAACTGAAACGCCCAAAAGCATAACATACAGCGATCAGGGCAACGCCAGGCAGGACTATCTTTTTCATTACGATTCCACCGCCTTTTTTAGATAGAACGATCATTATATTTCTTGTGAAATAAAAAAGTGAGTTGAAATATGAACTCACCCTTTGTGTTATGAATTGAAACTATTTTGCGTCATGTGAATCAGTTCCCGGCAGACATCTGTTACATTTTCCGTTTCGGCCAGCGCCGTCGAACCCTCTAACAACAGCATAAATTGCATGATGTTCCGATCATTTGCTTCGGGATCACATTTTTTTATCAGGGTCATGACATGTTTTTTGTGCCCGTTCACCGTTTGCACGATGACATGATTCGGATCAGCCCCGAACTCTTCCTTCGCTCGTAAAAAAAGACATCCTCTGGCTTCATGCTCCATCAACCACTTGGCATGACCTTCAGCCAGATTGAGAAAGACGGACTGGGCCATGTTACCTGCATACAATCGTAGTTGCTCCAGATAGCGCTGCTCGCGGCGCAGAAGCACCTCGACAATCAGGTCATCTTTGGATGCAAAGTGATTGTATAACGTCATGATGGCTACGTCAGCATCGGTAATGATGCGTTTCAATCCAATGGCATGAAAGCCATGCAGATAGAATAAATCCTCGGACACGTTCAGGAGCATTTCTTTTTTGCTGCTCATGATCGCTGGCACACTCCCTTCACCCATTTTTATGTAAAAATAGAATGATCATTATATCCAAAATATAGAAAGCAGATTCTATTGTCAATCCGCAATCAAGGTTTCGATGTCCAGCCGTTGGAGATTTTCGATCCATTCAGCCGGGCAAGCTGAGTCGGTAATGACCATGGATATATGCTCAACAGGTGCAATCTTGGAAAACGTGGAGCGTCCAAATTTGGTATGATCCGCCACGAGGATCGCTTCCTCCGCCCGTTCCATCATTTTACGCGAGATCAAAGCTTCCTCCAGTGCATAATCCGTAATGCCATCCGTGAAGGAAACACCTCCTGCCGAGATGAACGACTTGTTGACTTTGAACTGACTTAACATTTCGTGTGCGACAGGACCGGTGGAGGCTTGAACCGCGGTGTGGATCTCACCTCCGGCAAAAACGATTTTACCAGCAAAGGATTCCAGAGCAACAGCCAGAATCGGTACGGAATTGGTGATCACCGTCACTTGGGAACGGTGCTGCAATTGACGCATGATTTCGAGTGTGGTTGTGCCATTATCGAGCATGATAGTCTCGCCGTCCTCAATCAAGGAAGCTGCTGCGACGGCAATGGCCTGTTTTTCTTGGAGCTGCAGCTGTGAACGCTTTTGAAAAGGAGCTTCGATCATGCCAGAGCGCACACGTACAGCACCTCCGTACACTTTACGCAGTTTGCCTTCTTTCTCCAGACGATCCAGATCCCGCCGAATGGTTTCCGTGGACACCTGAAAGTGCTGAGCTAGCGTTTGTACCTGAACTTTGCCTTGTGTGGCAAGCTGGGCAAGGATGGTGACTTTTCGTTCCTCGTATGTTAATGACATTCAAATCTGGCCTCCTTACGTTCTGGACGGTTGGTGTTTGTGTGGATTGTTGTTGTTTTTAATAGTGTAAGTTTGTGAAGAGAACTTGTCAATTTCATTTGTGTGGTTGTGAGAGAGCGTATTGACAGACCAATGATATGAGGATAATATCATACAAAACAACAAGAAACCACATTATAATACAGGGTATGAACAAGTCTATTGACGCCATATTCAGCAATACATATAACTAATCTATCAAACTGCATGAAACAAGTGAAAGTTCTTGCTCGTTTTCATTGAGATTTCATTGCGCATTCATGTGGTATTCGGGAGGACAGCATATTGAAACGACAACTTGCTTTTCGCGAAAACGGCACCTTCACCATCGTACAGTTTACCGATTTGCATTGGAAAGACGGCCGGCCTGAAGATCTCCGAACCCAGCGGATGATGCAAACCATCATCAAGCAGGAGCAGCCGGATCTGGTTGTGTTTACAGGAGATGTCATCTACACCGGGCCTGTCGATCCGGGGAATCAAGCGTGTGAGCATCCAGAGCAGGCTTTTCGCGATGCTGTCTCGGTTGTGGAGGAAAGTGGAGTTCCGTGGGCTTTTGTGTTTGGCAATCATGATGCCGAGCAGCGGATTACCCAAGCAGAGCTCATGCATGTTGTTCAGGAGCATAAACATAGCCTGACGGAAGCGGGGCCGCGTGACATTGCAGGAATGGGCAATTACACGCTGGAGATTGCCGGAGTGGATGGCCTTCCGGCAGCAGTGCTGTACCTGATCGATTCGGGGAGTTATTCGACTGTGGAATCGATTCCCGGTTATGGCTGGATTCAGCAGAGTCAGCTGCGGTGGCTGATGGATGAATCCACACGCGTTAATCCCGGCCGCGACCGCGGGGATAAGCTTCCAGCCTTGGCGTTTTTCCATATCCCGATTCCCGAATATCAGCTGATGTGGAACAGCCAAATTTGTTATGGCAACAAGTATGAACCGGTCTGCTGCGCACCAGTCAATTCGGGGTTATTCGCTACGTTGCTGGAGATGGGTGATGTAATGGGTACGTTCTGCGGGCACGATCATGTGAATGATTTCTACGGTCAGTATCACGGCATCCGTCTCTGTTATGGTCGTTCCAGCGGTCACAGTACATACGGAAGAGAAGGTATGCTGCGCGGAGGCCGCGTTATTCAGATACGTGCAGGTGAGCAGGCGTTTGATACCTGGCTTCGCCTGGAGGACGGATCGGTGGTGAAGGAACAGCCGGAGCATCAACCTGAGCAAGGGAAATAGAGAGGAACATAAACAACATGATTTTACCGTTAATTCTGGTACTTGCTTCCGGGATGGCGCATGCCGTCTGGAGTATGTTTACGAAGCGAAGTTTGAACAAAAGTGTTTTTCTATGGTCTATTATGATGATCCCGACCGTATTACTGTTGCCTGTGCTGGTGATGGAATTGTCTCGTGAATCGTTGACAACGTCAGCCTACTCACTGTTGATCGTGTCCATGGCACTGCAGGCGTTATATTCCTGGTTGTTGTCTCAGACCTATGAGCTGGGTGATCTATCGCAAATTTATCCGATTATGCGAGGCACAAGCACGTTGCTGGTGCCTTTGATCGGGGTTGCTTTTCTGGGAGAGAAGTTGTCGGGATACGGGTGGCTAGGTATTGCCTGCATGATTGCTGGTTTCACGGTTCTTAGCGGTGTGGTGAGCGGGAAGGGGGGATCAGGATCCGGGATGCAAGGGGCAAAGCCGGTTCTGATGGCTCTGTGCGTTGGATTATGTACGACAAGTTATGTATTTGTGGACAAATTAAATCTGCAGCATATTTCGCCACTGGCATTGCTTGAGGTTACGAATATTGGCTTTGTGGCCGGATTAACACCGGCACTACTCGCCTCAGGTGGTTTACGTCAGGAGTGGAAGGTGAATCGTTCGACCATTCTGCTCGGAGCTTTGCTGAACCCGGGGTCGTATCTGCTCTTTCTGTTTGCACTGGAACAGGCACCAATGTCCAGATTAGGCCCGCTTCGGGAAGTGGGTACGGTATTTGCTGCTTTTCTCGGGATATGGTTATTAAAAGAACAGCAGGGCATGAAACGCATCCTTTGTTCCATCGTTATTTTTGGTGGCATCCTGCTGATTGGCATGTGGGGATGATATAAGGGACAGAGTGATGTTTAGTCCTGTAGGGACATGAAATAGACATCGTATACCTCATGCTTATGCTGCGTACCGGACAGAGAAAAGCACAAAATGACAGGCCTCCGTGCGCATCTTCTTGTATTATAGGAGCAAGGAGTGATGAAGCACATGAAATGGGTCGAAGCGATACAGAAGACTATTCAATACATGGAAGAACATTTACTGGAGCCTATGACGGTAGAGCAGATTGCAGCGCAGGCGCATATGTCGGCGTTTCATTTTCAACGCATCTTTCATTTAATGACCGATGTTACCGTGGCAGAGTACATCAGGCGCAGAAGATTAACCCTGGCGGCCAATGAACTGTTGCAGGGTGATCCTAAAATTATGGATTTGGCCTTCAAGTATAGCTATGATACGCCTGAATCGTTCACCAAAGCTTATCGCAGACAACATGGAATATCACCAAGCGAAACCCGAAAGTCAGGTGCCTCAGTCCAGTCGTATAATCGACTCGTTATACAAGTCAGTTTACAAGGAGCAGAGCCAATGAAACATCATATTGTTGAACAAGAGGCATTTTCCATTGCAGGTATCAAACAACGGTTTTCATATGTGGATGGGCAGCACTTGCAGGGGATCGGCAGCATGTGGGAGGAAGCCTATAGCAGTGGTTTAGAGGATCGGATCGCTGCATTGAATAACGGGGTTATCCCAGGTTTGCTAGGGGTGTGTGTAGATCAGGGCGAGATAGAGGACAAGCAGATGGAGTACTGGATTGCAACAACGTATGAAGGGGAGCAACCGGAAGGGTTATCTACGTTAACGTTCCCTGCCAGCAAATGGGTGGTTTTCGAGGTAGAGGAACCAATGCCTCAGGGGATACAAAAGCTGTGGAAACGTATTGTAGGTGAATGGTTCCCTTCAAATTCGTACGAACATGCCTGGCTGCCTGAACTGGAGGTCTACCGCGGTATGAAACATGCGCCTCAAATCTGGATACCGATTAAATAGCCGGGTAGCAAGTATTAAATAGCTCGATAGGAAGTATTAAATAGCCAGGTAGTAAGTATTAAAAAGCCTCGATACTAAGTATTGAATATCTGGATCGTAAGCTTTAGTTATCTTTACCAATGATCATTAATCATTATGACATCACAACTCCGCTCAGGAACCGTGATTTTCAGGCGTGCATTCGTTTTGGATGTGCTGAAAATGACAGCTTGAGGGGAGTTGTTTATTTTATTCCAGGGTTAAAAACATGTTATATTGAAAGATAATGGATGCGGTCTACTGTAACGAGTGTGTGTGCCTAACGTACCGAAAGGAGTGTTGCTGTACTGATAAAGAAATTTTTACGGGAAAAAGGATATATTCTTGACCTGATCCTGCTAGCGTGTCTGGTTTTCTTTTTGATCTTCTGGGGTTGGAACTTTGCCGTCAAGTTTTTTACTCTTCTCGCAGCGACCTTTATTATATTAAGACGAATTGATTATGAGAAACACATCTGGTTGAAACGTGTACTGTTGGTTGCTTTCGGGATTGGTGCGGTTTCTTTTGTAATAATCGAAGCCCTTGTTTTTACCCAGCTGGGTTCGAAGGATGCGGATCGAGCGGATTATGTCATCATTCTCGGATCGGGCATCAAGGGAACGGAATTGTCATTGACCTTGAAGCAAAGGCTGGATGCCAGTCTGGATTACATTCGTAGTCACCCAGAGACACCAGTCATCGTATCCGGGGGGCAGGGGCCGGGGGAATCCATTCCCGAAGCGCTTGCGATGAAAAATTATCTGGTGGATCAGGGCATTGCGCCCGATCAAATCACTATGGAGGATCGCTCGACAAGCACGCAGGAGAACTTGGCTTTTTCTAAAAATATCATCCTTGCCTCCGGGCTGGAACATCCCAAAATTATGATTGTCACGAGCGACTACCATATGTTCAGATCAAAATATATCGCAGCCAAAAACGGCTATGCCGCAGAATATGGTATTTCCGCCCCTTCACCCGGGTATTTGAAACCGATCAATATGATTCGTGAATACTTTGGCGCAGTCAAGGCATTTCTATAATAAAACGAGAAACAGGGCGAAGCGGAATGAAGATGCTTCGTCCTGTTTCTCGTTTTAATAGGTGACCTATGCTTACAAGGCGTTCGCGACACCTCTTATTTTTCAGCAGGATCACTAGCCGCTCTAATTTCAGTAGCTGGGGTTGTGTCAGATCTGGAGGTGCCAGGAGAAGGGGCAACTTCAGCAACCTCATCCCTAGGGGCAGTAGCTCTGATCTCAGAAGGGCGTACCGAAGTATCTCTGGAAGATCTGACGGAAGGGGCAACTTCAGCAATCTCATCCCTAGGGGTAGTAGCCCTGATCTCAGAAGGGCGTACTGTAGTGCCTTTGGAAGAGCCAGCTGAAGGAGAAGCCTCAGCAACCTCATCCTTAGGCACAGTTACGCTCAACTCAGCAGCTTGGGATGAAGTTTTTTTGGAAATATCCGGTACAGGCACAGCTTCAGTTGCTTTTGATTCTACTTTGGGTGTGTGGTTAGATGCCCATACGGCTGTGGACGTACTTGCTACGGCAATCAGACATAAAGCTCCGATCGTGATCATCCGGTGCTTTTTATTCATTTTTTTCACATCAAACATCATTGTTAATCTCCTTTTGAGTTGTTTTCCTTCCCCGGAAAGGGAGGAGCAAAATTGTACAGGTACGTTTCTTGCGCCCGCCATCACGCTCAAAATCGTTTCTCCATAGCGCTTGCGATCTTCAAGGGACATTTTCTGCACTACCTTTTCATCACAAGAAAACTCACTCCACGTATGAATCTCCTGACGAAGAAGGTGAACCAGTGGATTGAACCAGTGCAGGGCGCTGACCAATAAAGTGATAGCCTTGACCCATAGGTCCTTTTGTTTAAGATGAGTTAATTCATGGTGATAAACCAGTCTCATATCCAGATGGATTGTACCGGATAGAGGTAAATAAATCGTGGGTTTAGTCAAACCAACCAGTACAGGACTTCGGAGAATCGGACTATAGGCCAGTTGAACGTGCCGCCGAATCCCCAGCTTTTTCTTCATGATCGGAAGCAAAAGGGCTGCTTCGCTGTTCTCTTGCACACCCGTTCGTGTACGTTTCAATTCATTGGTGAATTTGCGATAACAGGTGATCTGCCACGATGAATAAACGAGAACGCCCACTCCCCAAGCACCGAGCAGAACATAGGCCACAGTAGAAGGTATCGTCCATTCAGGTGCAGGAATTCCCCCAAACATGCTTCGCCCGCTGTCGGATGGTTTAACGGTTGTGTTTGATGTGTGTTGAAACAAGATTGCGAACCAGGGAATACCGAACGAGAGGGGCAGTACATAAAAAACGACAGCCATTTTACTCAGCCCGTAACGCCAGTGAGCCGGGAAAACGTGAACATTCAGAAAACGCAGTGCAAGGATGCAGGCTGTAGCCATGCTTCCGGCCATCGTCAACGCGACCAACAGTTCCAGAAAGATATTCATGTTAGGCACCTACTTTTCCGACAGCCATTTTTTTAATTCTGCAATGTCATCCTCTGAAAGCTTATCCCCGTCATACATGGCTGAAACCAGATTTTTAACAGAGCCTTGGTAGAGTCCATCGAGTACCGTTTTTGTTTTCTGGAGTTTGTAGTCTTCGGGCAGCAGAAGAGGTTCGTAATAGTTTGTACGCCCTTGTCTGGTTACCGTGAGCGCCCCCTTATCAACGAGTCTGGATAGAAAAGTAGAGATGGTCTGTGCTTTCCACGCTTTTCCTTTTTCATTAAACATGTCTAACAATTCGGAAGAAGTGACCGGAGGAGTACAAGACCAGATCACCTCCATCAATTCCAGCTCGGTTTCGGACCATTTTTGGGTTTGGTGCACCAAGAAGCACTCCTTTACATCGTTATGCGTCCATAACGAAAGTTGATTACTACACTACGTAGTACGTTTAAATTACTACAACGTGTAGTAATAGTCAAGCACGTGTTTGACAGCCCCTTGATTCTTCCTGTGCATCGCAGGCAGCATTGGAGAAAAGCGTGTTATACTATAGGTCTACAATAGATGAACGAGTCAGGAGTGAACCATCATTACAGCATTTCAATTAGCCGCTCTGGAGGAGCGAAAGGATATTTCAACGAACGAATTGCAAGAAATTATACGCATGCTTGCCCATGCGCCCTTATTATACGATGACGGTCAGCATATTCAGGTTCAGGATTATCTGGAAGGCCTTGAGGTGGAACTGACACATGACATTCGCCGTGCGGCAAATGAAATATTTGAATGGGGTGTCAAGGCTTGTCGCCGTTTCACGGATGTACTGGCCTATGAGCAGCTGCAAGATGTGCTTGGACTACAGGCAGAGTTGTGGCAGGAGGGTGTGCTAACACTGCGTGATTGGATGGAGTGGCTGAAGCAGATTGGCGAAGGGCAGCGAGCGCTACCCGTGTATAATTTTGAAGCTATATTGGGTGATCTGCCCGAAGGTTATATGATTCATGATTTTCATGATGAACTACAGGTTCGACTTGAACAGGATGTTACGAATGTCTGGGCAAACGAAGAGCGAAGCAGGTTATATGAAACGATTGGTGTGCAAGGAAGAGTCTGAGTGTAGCTTTCAGCTCTACAAAAATTTCGAGTTATATCAAACATCAAACGAAAGGGCCTCTTGTGTTGTTTAATCTGATATGAATGTACTGCATAATGGCACTGACCATCTGGGGAAATGAGGGGATACCATGAAAAAGGTTGTACTTGCTGGTGGGACGGGATTTGTTGGTCAGGATTTTGCACCCCGATTTAAAAAGCTGGGATATGATGTGCTTGTGATCTCACGCCAGCCCGGGCACATCGCCTGGGAAGATCGAGCAGCCATTATTGAAGCGCTTGAAGGTGCAGAGATGCTGATTAACTTGGCTGGAAAATCTGTGAATTGCCGCTACACGGAAGAGAATCGCAGAATCATTTTCGACTCCAGGACAGAAACCACACATATTCTTGGAGAAGCGATACTGGCATGTGCACAGCCACCTGAATTGTGGATTAACTCTAGTACGGCAACCATATACAGACATGCGGAAGATCGACCTATGACGGAAAAAGATGGCGAGATCGGCTCGGGTTTTTCCGTGGAGGTAGCCAAAGCATGGGAGCAGGCATTTTTCGGTTTCAATCTGCCTTCTACACGACAGATTGCGCTGCGCATTGCGATTGTACTTGGTGAAGGCGGGGTGATGGAACCGTTGACGAATCTGGTCCGATTTGGCCTGGGAGGAGCGCAGGGAGCAGGAACCCAGCAGTTTAGCTGGATTCATATTGAAGATCTGTTCCGCATGGTGAGGTTTGTACAAGAGCATCGAGAGCTGGAAGGTGTCTTTAATGCTTCGTCTCCTCATCCGGTGACCAATCGAGAACTGATGGCAAGTCTGCGGAAACAGATGGGTGCCCGCCTTGGACTTCCGTCTCCACGCTGGATGCTTGAACTTGGAGCCATATTCATCCGTACGGAAACGGAACTGGTACTTAAGAGCCGCTGGGTGATTCCTGATCGAATCGAAAAAGCAGGCTTCACGTTCACGTATGCTTCGCTGGATGCGGCGCTCGCTGATCTCCTCAAGCGAACCAAGTAACTCGCGGGCAGTAGACAAGCGGAAGCCCGATAGACACGTATTCTCACCACGTGTACACAATGTGCAGAAGATCATTCATATCGTAGCGGGGAGGGCAGAGCAATCTGCCCTTCTGTCCATTGCACCATTATTCAGTTGGAGGCATATGCGTTTAATGATTACTAGCATAAAATTTACATAAGACCTACGAAAGAGAAGAGGTTGGGCATATGCAACTTAGAAGAGTAAGAATCGCAGGTACAGGGAAATATCTGCCCCAGATGAAGGTGACGGATGAGGAATTGGATGAGCGTTTGAATGTACCGGCAGGCTGGGTCAGTAAAGCGACGGGGGTAGGTTGCCGTTATTACGCCTCGGATGAGGAGACCTCTTCCTACATGGGTGCGAGAGCAGCTGAAGCGGCTCTTGCCGATGCAGATCTGTCATTTGGAGAGATCGATTGTCTGGTATGTACAAGCGGCACGAAGGAACAGCCACTGCCAAGTACAGCTGTCTTTATTCAGCAGGCCATGGGAGAGGAAGAGTCGGGTGTGCCTGCCTTTGATATGGATGCGACCTGTCTGAGTTTTCTGAACGGCCTTGATGTCATCTCTTATATGGTGGATGCGGGACGTTACCAGCGTGTATTACTTGTAGCCACAGAGATTGCCTCAGCCGGATTGAACTGGAAAGACCCGGAAAGTGCCGCCTTGTTTGGGGATGGGGCTGCGGCAGTTATCATTGAGCGTACATCTGAAGAGTCGGGCTCACAGATCATACACGCATCTCTGCGCACATATAGCCGCGGAGCACGGTTTTCGGAGATTGCAGGCGGGGGGACAAGGCAACATGCAGCCCATTATAATCTGGAGCAGCCGGATCCATTTCTCTTTCATATGGATGGACAAGCCATTTTCCGTATGGCGTCCAAGCTGTTACCCGGCTTCATGAATGAGATGCTTCAAGCTTCCGGGAACCGGATGCAGGATTTCGGGCTTGTTATTCCTCATCAGGGAAGTGCAATGGCTATGCGTTTGATTCGCAAGAAGCTGGGTATCCCGGAAGAACGCTTCATGGATATTACACGAGGTCATGGCAACACCATTGCGGCATCCATTCCGATGGGACTGCACGAAGCCATCCATCAGCAACGAATACAGCGTGGTGACCGTGTATTGATGATTGGAACGGCGGCGGGTTTATCCTTGGGAGGACTCATCTTTGATTACTAGATTCGGACAACGTGGGCTTCAAGCGCAAGCTGGTCATTCATACAAGGTACTGCTTACTGGAGGCAGGGCTCCGGTGACGCTGGACTTGGCCCGCATGCTGCATCGGTCAGGCCATCTTGTATATATTGCAGAGAGTGTGGAGCGACATCTGTGCAGAACGTCCAGCGCGGTGGAGCGGTGTGCGCTTGTTCCACCGCCACGTCGTCAGACAGAAGATTACCTGTCAGCCTTGGAACAATGCATCAGGACATGGCAGATTGATCTGTTGATTCCGATGTGTGAGGAGGTATTTTATGTGGCTCAAGGAGTGGATCGGTTGCGGCAATATTGCCGTGTTCTGACGTCCCCTTTGCAGCAGTTACATGTCCTTCATCATAAATACGATTTTATTCAGCTTGCCAAGTCTATGGGACTGCCGGTTCCCGATACACATCTCATTCAAAGTCCGCAGGAGTGGCTGAAGACTCAGCATATCCTGGACGTGTCAGGTGAATGGGTCTGGAAGCCGGTATATTCCCGTTTTGCTGCCAAGGTGCGTATGCCGTTAGCTGGGGTGCGTAACGATCCGCCGGGGGAAGAGGAGTTATCTCCTGCTTTTCCTTGGGTTGCCCAGCAATACATCCATGGACGAGGACTGTGCACCTACAGTGTTGTGCATGAAGGCCAGTTGATTGCCCATGCCACCTATGACAGCCGATATCGAACAGGCCGTGTAGGTGCGAGTGTTTTTTTTGAACAGGTGCAGCATGAGGGTGTGCGAACGTGGGTACAGCAATTTGTGCTGACGGCAGGTTTTAGCGGGCAGATTGGTTTTGATTTTATCGAAGACCTGTCAGGTCAGGTGTACGCCATTGAGTGTAACCCGAGGGCAACCAGTGGCGTACATCTGTTTCATCCTGGTGATGGTTTGGTGCATGCATTGCTTGAACCTGAGGTGTTGTTAAACGAAAGAACAGAAGTTACCCCGCAGTCAGGTAGTGATAAAGCCATGCTTGCCCTACCCATGCTGGGGAGTGGCCTCAGGCAGATACCAGGAACCAAAGGCGGCTTGCGCGCTTGGAGAACAGCTTGGCGCAGTGCGAGGGATGTCGTGTATATACGGCGAGATTGGCGGCCTTTTTTCGAACAAGTCGCGGTAGTTCTTGCTGCCTGGCGTCTTGCACGTTCACAGCAGATCTCGCTGACGGAAGCATTGACTCACGACATAGAATGGAACGGTGAACAACGATGAAGAGAGCGCTAGTGACCGGGACTACGGGGTGTTTGGGTAGACATCTGGCGATCAGGCTTGCATCCGAAGGATGGGATGTTACGGGTATGGGGCGACAACAAGAGATCGGCGCAACTTTGGAAACAGCTGGAGTGCGTTTCGTGAAAGGAGATATCCGGGATCAGCAGGCTGTGAATGCAGCATGTGCGGGTCAGGATGTGGTGTTCCACTGCGCGGCGCTATCGTCACCATGGGGGAAATATCGGGATTTTTACAGCAGTAACGTGCAGGGAACGCAGAATCTGGTTGAAAGCTCTACACGCAGTCAGGTACAGCGGTTTGTGCATGTCTCGACGCCAAGTATATATTTTAACTACATCCCGCGGTATGAGGTTCATGAATCTGATCCGCTGCCAGCTAAACCTGCCAATCATTATGCGGCTACCAAACGTCTGGCTGAAGAGATCGTGTTGAACGCTCACGGAAAAGGACTGCCTTCGATCATCATCCGCCCGCGAGCTATTTTTGGGCCCTATGATCAGACGCTTTTCCCACGTATTGTTGCAGCGAATGCCAAACGAGGCGTGCCCATGATCGATGGCGGACAGGCATTGATTGACCTGACGTGCGTGGATAATGTGGTGGATGCCCTGATGCTGTGCAGTGAAACTTCTGACGATGCACTTGGGAGAGCCTACAATATTTCGAATGCAGATCCGAGACCGTTCGCCGAGTTGGTGGGGGCTCTGTTTGGCATGTTAGACATGCCGCTCCGGCATCGAAATATTCCTTACACGATGGCCTATGGAGTGGCTGGTCTGTTGGAGGGTGTTTATCGATTTATCCCTGCTCTGGGTGAGCCACCTCTCACCAGATACACGGTTGGATCTTTGGGTGTACCACAGACATTAAGCATAGTGGATGCAAAAGAGCAGTTGGGATTTACACCGCGAGTGTCTATTGAAGCGGGTTTGCAGCAATTTGCAGATTGGTGGAGGGCTAATCATGTTAACAACGATGCCGGTTAAGCTATATTTGGGCGCAGCAGGTTATTGTACACATCCTGAGTTTCTAACACTGCGAGGAGGGAGCTTACGAGCGGTCCCTTTTCCGGCAGGCTTTGCCTGTATCCTTCATCCGGATCATGGCCCCATTTTGCTGGACACGGGATATAGTTCTCGTTTCTTTGAAGAGACTGCTCGCCTGCCTAATGCCTTGTATCGTCATATCACACCCGTAGTATATCGGGAAGAAGATAGTGCTGTTCATTTTCTGGAGCGAATCGGGCTTAAGGCAACAGATATCCATTATGTCATTCTTTCGCATTTTCACGGGGATCATATCGCAGGCGTGAGGGACTTCCCGGAGGCCCGGTTTATTTATTTGCCAAGAGCGTATGATGCGGTTCGCTCCCTTGGTTCGATTGCGGCAGTGAAGGCTGGCTTTCTGGCTGGACTGCTCCCGGATGATTTTATCCAGCGATCAATGCCCGTGAACGATCATCCCAAGCGATGGATGGAAATGGCGGAGAGTAGAGGCATAACAGCTCCGGATCGTTTTCCGTGGGACGAGGTATACGATATTTTTGGAGATGGCAGTCTGCTCGGTGTCGATGTATCGGGTCATGCGGAAGGCATGATGGGATTGTTACTGCGGACAGAACAGCATGAATATTTTTTATGTGCAGATGCGGTATGGTCAAGTCGGGCTTTTCGTGAACAACGCAGACCTCATGCACTTGCGGGTATCATTATGTCAGATCGGCAGCAGTACAGACAGAACTTTGACAAGTTGATACAGTTGCATCAGCAGTTTCCTGCACTTCGTATAGTGCCGAGCCACTGCCAAGAGGTGCTGAGCGAATGGGGCACAGGAGGAACGGGGCGATGAGTAATCCCATTCGAATTGTAACTCATTATGCTCTGGCGCGTGGCCTGCGCAGATGGCCTACACGGGCACAGCTTGAACGCTGGCAGGAACGCCGAATCAAGCGGCATGTCGAGCGGATTCGGACGCAGTCTCCATTTTATCAAAAGTGGTGGGAGGGTCTGAACGCATCCGAGTGGAGACAGTTTCCGCAGATTGATAAATCAATCATGATGCAGCATTTTGATACTCTGAACACCGTTGGGATTTCGAAAGAAGAGGCATTGATCCTGGCGGGTGAGAGTGAAGATACTCGTGATTTCAAGCAGTCTTCCATCCAGGGGGTAACGGTGGGACTCTCTTCTGGCACATCCGGTAACCGGGGCATATTTCTGGTCAGTGATCAAGAGCAGGACGCATGGACGGGTACGGTGCTTGCCAAACTGTTACCAGGCGGGCTGTGGAAACCTGCAAAGATCGCTTTTTTCTTACGCGCGAACAGCAATTTGTATGAATCGGTGAAGCGTGGCAAGCTGCAATTTCAGTATTTTGACCTGCTGGAGCGGGTGGATGTACTCATTGAGCGCATGGAAGAATATCAACCCACGGTATGGGTAGCTCCGCCCTCCATGCTTCGTATGCTGGCTGATGCTTGTCTACAGGGACGTTTAACCCACGTGCCAGACAAAATCATTTCTGTAGCCGAGGTGCTTGATCCACTGGATCGTAACGTGCTGGAGCATGTTTTCGGGCAGACCGTTCATCAGGTGTACCAGTGTACAGAAGGTTTCTTGGGGGCGACCTGCGAGCATGGGACATTACATCTGAATGAAGACATTGTGTATATTGAAAAAGAATACCTTGATCCGGCCACCCGGCGGTTCGTGCCTGTGATCACGGATTTTACCAGAACATCACAGCCGATTATCCGGTATCGGCTGAATGATATATTAACCGAGGCGGCAGAGCCGTGCGCCTGTGGTTCATTGTTTACTGCCATTGAAGGGATTGAGGGCCGCTGTGATGATACGCTTTATTTTTCACATCAACATGAGGGTAAGGCTGTTTCGGTCTTTCCGGATTTCATCAGTCGTGCGGTCATTGCGGCCTCGCCAGCCATTGAGCATTATCGCGTGGTGCAGGGCGGCAGTGGAAGGTTGGAGGTATCCGTGCGGATCAGCGAAGAAGCGGGTCAGGAGCAGGTACACGCGGCCGTGTTGCATGAACTGGGGAAATTAGCACAGCGGCTGCAATGTGTGCTTCCAGAGGTACACTTTGTGCCGTATACGTTTGAACCGGGGATAACGAAGCTGCGGCGGGTGGAGAGACGTGTGGATTCATGAGGCTTGCTTGCCCAATGAACGATATAAATTGAACTATTCTTTTACACTTAAACGGAGGTGATCTAATGACCGCGTGGGCCTATAAAATAGGAGAGGATTCGCCAAACCCTGCAGATGGCGGTGGTACAGCGGAATCGGGCAAGACAACAGCTTCTCCATCCACAGTAAAGACAAAGGAAACAAGATCAGCCGGGCCGGGCAATCAACATCCTGTAGCTTTGATCACAGGAACATCCAGTGGCTTCGGTATGCTGACTGCCATCACACTTGCCAAGCAAGGTTATCGTGTTATTGCCACGATGCGTGATCTGAGCCGTAAGGGAGAACTTTCGAACCGTGCCGAGGAGGCAGGAGTGACCGATCGACTCTACTATGTACAGCTTGATGTAACAGATTCGGAATCAGTGCAGACCGCTGTGGAGAAGGTGCTACAGCAATATGGGCGAATTGACATGTTGGTGAATAATGCGGGCTTTGCCGTAGGCGGATTTATTGAGGAAGTGTCGATGGAGGATTGGCGGCGGCAGATAGAAACGAATCTGTTTGGACTTATTGCAGTTACCCGCGCCGTTCTGCCTGTCATGCGTGAACAGAAGCGCGGGTTGATTGTTAACCTTTCGAGTGTGAGTGGTTTATCCGGTTTTCCTGGATATGCACCTTACGCTGCTTCCAAGTTTGCCGTGGAAGGGTTCAGCGAAAGTCTGCGCCATGAGATGTCCTCATTCGGTATCCGCGTGGTGCTGGTGGAACCCGGGGCATACCGTACACCCATCTGGAACAAAGGGTTGGGAGAGATCCACCAGAAGGAGAATTCCCCTTATAAACATAAGCTGGATGCGGTTCTGCGGTATTCCAAACAGGCCAGTGAGACTGCACCTGATCCGCAAGAGGTCGCTGATCTGATCGGACGGATTGCGCAAATGCGTGCACCGAGGCTACGTTATGCACTGGGCAAAGGATCACGACTACTTATCATCGGGAAGGCACTGCTACCATGGAAGTGGCTGGAGTGGCTAATTGCACGTGGTCTTCAATAGTTCATAGTTCAAGAGTGCGCGAGGGTGTGCTTATACGCCAGGCGAAGTCATAACCTTTTCAAAGGGAGGGCTGATTCATGTTTGAAGTCATTGTTACTGTTCTGCTGATTATCATTACAGGTTTGCTATTGCATATCAACAACAAATTACCGGCGCGTGATCGGGTACATGAAGCAATGGAACGGGATCGTCATCGGAGTGACAACGTTAATCAGGACTGAAAAATACAGGGAGTGGATGAGGGATGACAACAGATGCCGGACAGGGCAAGTACATTCTGCGTAATATCCGCAGGGATGAATCTGATCTATATTGGCCTTTACGGCTTGAAGCACTGCGAACACACCCCGAAGCGTTTGGAGCTTCCTACGAGTTATCCAGCAAGTTGTCCATGAGTGAAGTGCAAGATCGCATACATAACGAGCCTGATGATTACATTTTGGGGGCGTACACCTTTGACGGCAAACTCGCGGGCATGATGGGCTTTAAAAGGGAATACGGCCTGAAGCTCAGACATAAGGGAGTTATTTGGGGTGTCTATGTATCACCTGCTCATCGGGGGATCGGATTGGCATCCCGATTGTTATCCGAAATTCTGGAACGGGGCAAACATCTGGAAAACCTCAAGCAGATTAACCTGAGTGTAGTGACGAGCAATGTTTCTGCGAAACGGTTGTATGAAGGGCATGGATTCGAAACCTACGGAATCGAGCGCAACGCGCTGGAAGTAAGCGGGCAAGGGTATGATGAGGCGCACATGACGTATTTTTACAGTCAAGAGGAGATGTTCAATGACAAATCAGATCGTTCATGAGATAGATGGAATCTCGTTTATGTTAAAAGAAAAACATGCCTTCGACTGGCTAATGCCGCTCGGAACTGTCTTCTGTGTATTTGATTGGGCGGAAGATCTGTCGCTGAATTTGGTCGGGCTTGGAAAGAGGCAATGCGCAATGACGCAACAGCAGATTCGTAACAATGCAGGAAATCCCGTATAATGGAAAATATTGAGGAGGTGATGACGATGTGCCGATATGCCATGTCTGGACCCTATAAAGAGATCTATGCTTGTTTCCACTGTCGCAAGTCTTTTAAACAAGTATCACCTTACGATTTGAGCTTGGAAACCGCAGAAACTCTTGAACATAAATGCCCGCAATGTGCGGGGGTTATGGTGAGCATGGGGCATGATTTTCAAGCTCCTAAGCAAAAGGACATCAAACAGTGGACCAAAGTGATGACGCTCTATCGTCATGGTGTTACTTATCATAACTGTGGTTGTGGGGCAGGGTATCGTCCAGCCGAACTGCGTGAAGTCCCCGGATTTCTGCAGCAGCAGGCTGCTGCACGAAGAAGTGAAGGGGAGAAACTGCTTCATCGCTGGATGGAATAGGAGATCAAACCGCATGATTCGTACATTCATACAAAGAGACTTGCAATATGTCATAGAAGCGCATATCCGTATTTATCGCAACGAGTATAATTATGATGACAGCTTTGCGGCATATATTGCCGATGCGGTAGAAAAGCAGAATATGCGCCGGGAGATAGAGCAATGAAAACAGAGCCTGTTTATGCTGAAAATACAATTGTTGGCGTTTGGTTTCAGAGCCGGTGGCGCTGGTACGTCACTGAACGGGAGTATTGGTTTTTAAACGTAGAGATGGAAGAACGTTT
Source organism: Paenibacillus sp. TSA_86.1 (assembly GCF_052691815.1). Classification (NCBI taxonomy): domain Bacteria; kingdom Bacillati; phylum Bacillota; class Bacilli; order Caryophanales; family Paenibacillaceae; genus Paenibacillus; species Paenibacillus sp. TSA_86.1. Next base: position 695,311 of record NZ_JBQZGE010000001.1, read on the forward strand.
TGGTATCCATGTGTTGAATGAGGAGACGGCGGCTGTTTTCTTACAGGCGATTCAGGAGGAGCAGGTAAGCTCGGGCGAACTGAGGAGTGTGCTTCTGCAGTTTCGGGAGATGCATCACGTGGGTGATGAATGGCTTAAGTATGTGCCGTCCTTTCTTGTCGATTTTGACAGGCGGCTATTCTTCTCTATGTTCCCGGAGCCTGCTTCCTTTGAGCATTACATGCCGGATGGCTGGACAGGGAGTTACAGGGATTTTTTAGAGCAGGTCCCAGAGGATGAACGATACTGGAAGTTGGAAGACAAGTCATTGTTTGAAGGAAACCTTTAAGCTTCACCTCCAGTCAGCATGAGCAGTAATGAGCGGTTCACCGAACCGAAAGAATACGTTATAGAGGTGACATCTTTGACGAAAAACATTGCTTTTTTTGATTCAGGCATCGGTGGATTAACGGTACTGCATACCGCTTTGCAGCAGTTTCCGGAAGAGTCCTATATCTATTACGCAGATACATTGCACGTTCCTTATGGAACCAAGTCTGCGGACGAAGTCCGTCGTTATATTTTTGCCTGCGCGGATGCTATTGTTCGAGAAGGGGCAGACGCGATTGTAATCGCGTGTAATACAGCAACAAGCCTGGCCGTTAATGCTCTTCGTTCCATGTATGGCATTCCGATCATCGGTATGGAGCCGGCGGTGAAACCGGCTGTTGAGATGAACCGGGATAACGATAAGCGCGTGCTTGTGTTTGCTACGGCTCTGACACTGAGTCAAACGAAGTATAACGAACTGGTGTCACGTGTGGATGATGAGCACCGGGTTGATTCCTTCGCGCTCCCTGAACTGGTGGAGTGGTGTGAGCAGCTGGAGTTTGATCCGGTCAAAATAACAGCATACTTCCGCTCCAAGCTGGCCGACCTGGATCTGGAACAATACGGGACGGTGGTCATGGGCTGTACGCATTATCCGTTCTATACACCCATCTTACGTAAGATGTTGCCGAATCATATTCAGATCCTTGATGGTAGCCAAGGGACGGTAAATCACTTGCAGCAGCGGCTTGGACTTGGTGTACAACAGCAATCTGAAAGTATTAAGCTGGATCAGGAAGGGAACGTGTCCTTTTTCAGTTCATCAGGCCGAACGGAAGATCAGGATAAAATGCGTATAGCACTTCAATATCTCAAAGAAAGATCATTGTAGACCATACCACCGGAGGTGTTAGCAATGGAGTCCATTGTTCTGATTCGTCACGCAAAAGCCGAAGGACAGGAGCCATACGCGAGTCTGACGGATGAGGGATACAGACAGGCTGAGAAATTGGCAGAAATGCTGTCCAGTCACCCAATTTCCTATATTGTATCCAGTCCATGGAAAAGGGCGGTGCAAACGGCCGTGCCTTTAGGCGCGGCAATACAGCAGCACATTCATACGGATGAACGCTTGCAGGAAAGGGTGCTGAGTACACAGAATCTGCCGAACTGGATGGATGTGCTGAAACGTACATATGAGGATGAAGATTGGGCCGCAGAGGGCGGAGAATCGTCTCGAACCGCGGCTTCCAGAGGTTTGGCATTGCTGGGGGAATGTTGGAGCAGACCAGAAACCCATGGAGCGGTTATCACACATGGTAATCTGTTATCATTAATCATTCGTCATTATGATTCTTCTTTTGGTTACTCCGAGTGGGCTAAGCTTTCCAATCCGGATGTATATATTTTGAGACGGGCGCAGGACTCGTCAGAAGAAGGAAGTTCCCAAGAGGAGGGGCATAAGTTCACTATATCCAGACTGTGGATGGAGTGAATGAAAAAGAGCGCTCTAGCATCACGTTCGTTCAGCTGGAACACTCTGTAAGATCGATGAAAATGGCTCTCTTTCTTCTTACAGTGCTGCGAACAGCAAGGTAATCCAGCCGGCGAGGAAGGCTACACCACCTATGGGTGTCACGGCTCCCCACTTGCGGATACCTGTAATGCTTAGTGTATAGAGGCTTCCGGAGAACAGAATAATTCCGGCAAATAAGAGCCAGCCCGCTGTTATGACAAGGGATGAGGAAGTTAGCCGATCTGCGAACAATCCAAGTAGGATGATGCCGAGTCCGTGAGCAATATGATACTGAACACCGGTTTCATAGATTTTGATCATGTCAGCGGATAACTTACGTTTGAGCGCGTGTGCCCCGAAGGCGCCTAGTGCAACGGCCAGAAACATCATAATACTGCCGAGAACTACCAGCGTTTGCATGTCGTTTTCTCTCCTTTATAAGGGTAATTTATAACTTGCGTAATTGAATCTGTTGAATGGAGTGATCAGCTTCTTTTTTCAGAATTAACCGTGCACGTCCTTTGGTTGGCAAAATGTTTTCATGCAGATTTTTCGCGTTAATGTCTTGCCAGATCTGGTTGGCCGTCTCAATGGTTTCCTCTTCGTTAATATTGGCGAATCGCTGATGGAAGAAGGAATCCTTGTTCTGGAAAGCAGTCTGACGAAGCAGTTTGAAACGTTCAACGTACCAGTGCCGGATGTGCTCCTCCTCTGCATCAATGTAGATGGAAAAATCAAAGAAATCACTAACCAGTAAAGGCGTCTCCCGCTTCACTTGTAGCACGTTGATGCCTTCAATAATCAAAATGTCCGGCTGGCGGATTGTTTTCTCTTCACCTTTAATTACATCGTAAGCCAGATGTGAATAAACAGGTGCTTTAACCTCAGGCTTGCCTGATTTCACATCGCCCATGAATTTAATGAGAGATTTGATATCATAGCTTTCGGGAAAACCTTTGCGGTTCATGATGCCTTTCTCTTGTAACACCGCATTTGGATATAAAAAGCCATCCGTGGTGACCAGATCGACCTTCGGTTTGTTCTTGCCTCTGGCGAGTAAAGCCTGGATCAGCCGGGCTGCTGTACTTTTTCCCACGGCAACACTGCCCCCGATCCCGATAATATAGGGGGTATGAAGTGCTTCCTTTTTCATAAAAGAGGCCGTTAGCTGGTCAAGCTCCCGTGAAGCTCTGGCATATAAGTCAATGAAGTGGGTAAGGGGCAGATAAACATCCTCGACTTCCTGAATGGATACTTCTTCGTTCAAGCCCTTTAACTGTTCCAGTTCAGCTTCTCTCAGCGGAAGAGTGGTCTGATGTTCTTTGAGTCCAGCCCATTCTTGGCGGTTAAACTCGATGTAAGGTGAGTATAAATTCATGAGATCCCGCTTTCTGTATGTAATGTAATCGAAGACACAATCATTAGTGTACCAAATTTCAGCGAACTGACAACACCTTTACATGCTCTGTTTTAGGATGACCGTTATGTATACAGGATGTAAAGCAGCTAAACGCGGTGTGTATAATGGCCTATAAGAAAGTGTAACCCAATTTATGTTAAAGTCAACGTATACCATGCGGAAGGGTGACAGCAAATGATCGTATATGAGAGAGAGCATGATTTTGTTTTGACCGCACAGCATGAGCATGGAATTGTCGCTGGAGACATGGCCGCTCATTGGAAAAAAGAGTGGCTTCCCCTTGGATCACATCGGGATGAATTGATTTTTGCTGCGAAGGAGCATGACCGGGGCTGGATTGAGTTGGACGCTGCACCGCTATGGAACGATTATAGTCAGATTCCGTACTCCTTTCGTGATTTTCCGTTGCGTCCGCGTTTTGTGTTCTACCGCAAGGGAATTGAAGAAGTTAGACAGCAAAATTCATATGCGGGTTTACTGTGTAGTCTGATGTATACAGAACTGTTTCAGAAAACGCTTGGAGCAAGTCCGGAGGATGATGACGACATCCGGGAATACCTGCTCGAAGAGCAGAAAAAGCAGGAACACTGGAAGCAAGAACTTGGCGGTGATGCCGCAGAGCTGGAACAGCGGCTGAAGAACGATGTAGAGATCATGTTGTTCTGCGATCAACTCAGTCTCTTTTTATGTATGGAGGAGCCAGGTACACCTACGGCACGTTATGATTTTTTTGCAGAAGGGCTCGGCTGTGGCTTCGATACCTGTCCAAGTACAAATATCCAAGTCGAGTGGGCATCAGGCGAGAAGGTAGCGTTATCCTTTTTCCCATTTGATGAGGATTTCGAAGTCACGATGTCTTATAAAGTGTTGCCCAAGGCCAGCATCCGCAAATTTGGAATGTTACAGGCATATCGCCGGGCTAATTGGAAGAAACGCAGTGTATGGATAACAGAGTTATCCTGAGCTAGAGCTATGCATACCCATGTAGTTCAGGTGATACGGCATATATACATGATCATTCAAGCGGGCATCTGATATTACGGGCGTCCGTTTTTGATGTGGAAAAAGTCTAGCAGGAATAATCGGATGATTTCCAGAAATCTTAGTGAAACGAGAGATAAGCGCATCTTGGGAGGCTGAACATGAATCATCAGGTTGAGATTTATACGATGTGTATGGTATGGAACAAAGTTACCGATCAGGTTTTGCTGATGAACCGTCCGAATCACAAGGGGTTCCCGGGATACATTGCACCTGGAGGGAAAGTGGAATTTCCCGAAAGTATCGTGGACGGGGCCATTCGTGAAGTTTGTGAAGAGACAGGGCTTGTTGTGAAGGAAATTATGTACAAAGGGCTCGATGAGTTCTGTGATCCTGAACAAGGGTTAAGATACATGGTGTTTAACTATTTGGCTACGTCATACGAAGGCAAACTTCTTACTGATCCGCCAGAGGGGGAGTTAATCTGGGTATCCTTGAACCAGGCATTGGATTTGCCGATGCAGGACTGGTTTGCAGAGCGGTTCCCGCGTTTTTTTAACTCAGGTACATTTGAACGAAGTGTTGTTTGGGAGAAGTCGAGCGGACGAACCCTGCAAGAAACCTTCAAGACATACACGGATTAGGGCGTGACATGGCCATAGAGCATTTAAGCTGTCTGAATAGGAACGATTAGATCGTATCCATATCTATATATTTAGTTCCAGATATTATGATATAATGAAGTTTACTTTGTTTTGGAGGTGCAGATGTGGGAATTGGTTTTCGGGATACGCTGGCGGGAATGGACTGTGAGCAATTAAGTGGAGGTTTTTTTGACGGTTGGCCGAACCCGCCATCCACTTCAACGTTTCTCAAATTGTTAGAGCGGTCGTATGCGATTGAGCTGGCTGTCGATGAGCAGACAGGGAATGTGGTGGGTTTTATTCAAGCCATATCGGATGGCGTACTCAGTGCATACATTCCTTTACTGGAAGTATTGCCGGAGTATAAGGGTCAAGGGATTGGCAGTACGCTTATGCAACGCATGCTTCATCGTCTCCAGGGACTATATATGATTGATCTTCTGTGTGATCCGGAAATCCAGACATTTTATGAAAAACATTCGATGCAGAGGTCAACGGGCATGTCCGTTCGCCATTATTCCAATCAAGCAGGACACATAGGCAACAAACAGAACGACTAACATAGATTGCAGAACAGCAGAAACAGCAGAAAAATCAGGAATAACAGACACATCAGGCACCTCGGGTAACTGGGGAGCTTCAGAATGAGTAGTTCAGAATGAGTAATTTGTAGATTTGCCATACATAGGCTTCTGCAAAAGGCATGGAAAGAATAATTTGGATGTGAAAAGGTGGGGATTGGCATGAACTTGTCGTTCCGAATATTGGACTGGGATGAAGAAAAACCGTATGAACTTTTGCTGATGGCAGATCCTTCAAAAACGATTGTGGACGAATACCTCAGCAGAGGCGTTTGTTTTATAGCGGAGTATGAAGGCGAAATGGTAGGAGAGTTTGTATTACTCAAAACTCGTCCGGAGACAGCAGAGATTGTGAACATCGCCGTACAAGAGGAACTGCAAGGACAGGGTGTTGGCAAACACATGATTAAGGAAGCCATGGAGGCTGCGAGAAGACTTGGTTGTCGTATGTTGGAGATCGGAACGGGGAATTCCAGTTTTCATCAATTGAAATTGTACCAGCGCTGTGGTTTTCGGATTACCGGCGTGGATCGGGATTTTTTTGTAAGGCATTATGAGGAAGAGATCATCGAGGATGGTGTTCGCTGTGTGGATATGATTCGTCTTGCCGTTGATCTAAATGCTGTAACAGATGAGGAGGAGAAGTAGAGGCGGAAACGGATGAAGAAGACTCGCTAGGAGCAATGCGGTTCACAACGGAGCAATTGAAAGTGTTGGAGTGGAGTTAAACCCGTTTGCAAAAATGCACATGATCAATCTGTCCCAGGAGGAAAATAGGACAGAGCGTAAAGAAGCCGCCGGAAGTTTTGATTCGAGCGGCTTTATTCTATGTAGTATGGGGTGATGAAGTATCAGGATTCTCCCTGGAAAAATCCAAATTTTTGTTGAATAACATGCCAATTGGTTAATGTTTAAATGCACGGTTTGTTTTTGGACAGAATGGACCACAATTCTTATTAAGGAGGTTTATACGGAAATCAGATCTGGATTTGAAGAAATCCGGCGTTCGTGGCTTGCCCTGAATTGCACCAATTATTCGATTCATCTAATTTATGCATCAATCGAGCTAAAAATAGGAAATGCTCCTGAGCGTAAAAGTTTATAGAATAGATATTAGAACACGAACTTCTCTGTAATTGGAGAAGAACGTATAACCTTCGAACGGATCAGGACATTTTTCGACATCTGTGCGACGGTAGACTAATCATTGTTTTACTTTGATTTTGAAAACGCAGACAAACCTTTGACGGAGCGTCGGAACAACGTTATTACCACGAACAGCATGAACATTGGACTTCATGAAAAATTTCGCTTAAAATGTTGAACGAACGCGAATTACGGCTTATTCAATGATTTCCGTCAAACCCTATGACAAAATCAAGACGGAGGGAACGTCGATGACGATCGAGAAAGGCAACATGAAACCCTGGGAGAGTTACTATGGTCCCAATATGGGATACGTACAAGAACAGTATGAATTATTCACTCAAGACCCGGGTGCAGTTACACCGGCATATCGTGAATTGTTTGAACAATGGGGCGCACCGCCGATGTCTGGCAGAGGTGCAGACGCTCTTTCGAATTCCGGTAATGCCCAAACTGCATCCGGAAGCGTAGATATCCAACTTTTGCAGAAAGCGGTTACAGCGGGCAAGCTCGTATGGAACATCCGTACGTACGGCCACCTGGCTGCGGATATTGATCCACTTGGAATCAGTGAAGCTACAGATACATCATTGCTGGAGCCAAAACATTTTCAATTAAACGAGGAAGATTTGAAAGCATTGCCTGCCTCTCTGATCTGGGAAGGTGCAGACGGTCAGACAACAACGGGCTGGGATGCTATTCAACGTCTTCGTCAGATTTATACAGGACCGATTGCTTACGAATTCAGTCATGTACATGAAGTACAGGAACGTGAGTGGCTGAATCGCCGTGCGGAATCCCGCACATCCCCGGCTCCGCTTACACAGCAAGAACGTACGGCGCTGTTGGAACGTTTGGTTGAAGCTGAACAATTCGAAGATTTCCTGCACAAAACGTTTGTTGGACAGAAGCGTTTCTCCATCGAGGGTAATGATGTGCTTGTACCCATGCTGGATGAAGCAGTCCGCCTTATGACAGAAGCAGGCTCCAGTCACATTCTGATGGGTATGGCTCACCGTGGACGTTTGAACGTTCTCGCTCACGTACTGGGCAAGCCGTACAGCAAAATTTTCTCTGAATTCCATCATGCCCCGAACAAAGACTTGGTTCCATCCGAAGGTTCAACAGGAATCAACTATGGATGGACGGGGGATGTCAAATATCATATGGGCGCCAACCGTTTTGTAAAAGACGGGGAGACTGTGCAGGCTCGCCTGACACTTGCGAACAACCCGAGCCATCTGGAATATGTCAATCCGGTTGTGCAAGGTTTCGCACGCGCAGCTCAGGATGACCGCCGTGAACCAGGTTATCCGAAGCAGGATGTAACGAAGGCAGCAACGATTCTGATGCACGGGGATGCGGCTTTCCCAGGTGAAGGCATTGTGGCTGAAACGCTGAACTTCAAAGCATTGCCCGGTTACCAAAATGGCGGAACGATTCATATTATCGTGAACAACCGTCTTGGTTTCACTACCGATAGCAGCGATTCACGTTCAACTTATTATGCAAGTGACCTTGCCAAAGGTTACGAGATTCCGATTGTACATGTAAACGCAGATAACCCTGAAGCTTGTATTGCGGCTATCCGCATGGCAGCAGAGTATCGCAACCGTTTCAAAAAGGACTTCCTGATCGACCTGATTGGATATCGCCGTTATGGTCATAACGAGACCGATGACCCTGAAACTACACAACCGCTCGTGTATGACAAGGTGAAGAACCACCCAACAGTAAGTCATCTGTATCAGGAAATGCTTAAGAAGGAATCTGTCATTGATGATGCATCTATCGCAAGCGTACGCGATGGTGTAGCAGATCGCCTGAAAGAAGCTTATGACCAGATGAAGAAAAATGAAGTGCATGAGTACTACCAACGCAACATCAGTGAGTCCGAGGCAGTTACAATCACGCCAACAGCGGTGCCACTGGAGCAATTGCGTAGCATTAATGCCGATCTTTTGAAATGGCCGGAAACCTTCAATGTTTATCCCAAATTGCAACGGATTTTGCAACGCCGGAATACAGCTCTGAATGACGGAGAGAAAGTCGACTGGAGCCTTGCCGAAACGCTGGCATTTGCAACCATTCTGGCAGACGGCAAGCCAATTCGTATCAGTGGTCAGGATGCAGAGCGCGCAACCTTCGCGCACCGTAACCTTGTCCTGCATGACGCGAAAAATGGTGATAAATTCTGTCCGTTGCATCATCTGCCACAGGCGAAAGCGTCGTTTGCCATCTATAACAGTCCGCTGTCTGAAGAATCTGTCGTTGGGTTCGAATATGGATACAACGTATACTCACCAGATACACTCGTGATCTGGGAAGCACAATTCGGTGATTTTGCGAACTGTGCACAGGTTATTTTTGACCAGTTCATATCAGCAGGACGTGCAAAATGGTCTCAAAAATCGAGCCTGGTTATGTTGCTTCCACACGCAAACGAAGGACAAGGGCCAGAACACACAAGCGCGCGCCTGGAACGTTTCCTGCAACTGTGCGCCGAAGACAATATGACGGTGGTGAATCTGTCGAGTGCTTCACAGTACTTCCACCTGTTGCGTCGTCAAGCTTCGTTAACCGAGACTGAAGATGCTCGTCCGCTCGTCATGATGTCTCCTAAGAGTTTGATCCGTAATCCGCGTGTTGCGTCGCCAGCTGTGGAATTCAGTGAAGGTAAATTTGAACTTGTGCTGGAGCAGCCGGGTCTGGGTACGAAACCGGATCGGGTAGAACGAATTATTTTGTGCAGTGGTAAAGTTGCCATTGATCTGGAAGATGCGATTGAGAAGGATAAGGGTGACTTGTCCTGGCTTCATATCATTCGTGTCGAGCAGCTTTATCCGTTCCCGGCGGAAGAGATCAAACGTGTACTCGCACGTTTCAGCCAATTAAAAGAGCTGGTATGGGTGCAGGAAGAAAACAAAAACATGGGTGCCTGGACGTATATGGAGCCTCGTCTTCGCGAAATCGCGCCTGAAGGCACTACAGTGAAGTATGAAGGCCGTCCGGAACATGCGAGTCCTTCCAGCGGTTATCAGCTTGTGCATAGCATGGAGCAGCAATTGATTATTACAGCAGCGTTGAAACAAACGGCGAAGAATAATATTCCACTGGGGAGGTAACAGCTGTGAGTGAAATTAAAGTACCTGCAATGGGTGAATCAATAACTGAAGGAACGGTATCCAGATGGATGGTTAAAGAGGGAGACACCGTCAACCAAGGCGATGTTCTACTTGAACTGGAGACAGATAAAGTCAACATCGAGATCAGTGCTGAAGAGAATGGCGTACTCGAAAAAATCATTCGTCAAGAAGGCGAGACGGTAGTTATCGGTGAAACGATCGGTACACTTTCGGCTGGAGCAGGGGGAGGAAGCGCTCCGGCTGCTTCCGAACCGGCAGCGGCTGAATCCAAGCCCGCTTCTGCACCAGCTCCGGAAGCTCCAGTAGCGCCAGCTGCTGTTGCGGCACCACCAGAGTCGTCCGACAGCAACAAAACAGCGTCTCCTTCTGCACGCAAGCTTGCTCGTGAGCGTGGGATCGAATTGGATCAAGTGCAGAGCAAAGATCCGATTGGCCGAGTGTATCAGGATGATGTGAAAAGCCATGGCAGTCAGCCGTCTGCTCCAGCGGCGCCACCTGCTGCCAAAGCTCCTGCTTCAGCGCCTAGCGCTCCAGCAGCCGGCGGCACAACGTCTGCGAAGCCGGTAGAGCGTCAGCGTATGTCCCGCCGCCGTGCAACCATTGCCAAACGTCTGGTTGAAGCGCAGCAGACTGCAGCCATGTTAACAACCTTTAATGAGGTTGACATGACAGCGATTATGGACGTTCGTAAACGTCGCAAGGACAAGTTCAAAGAGAAGCATGATATCAACCTGGGTTTCATGTCTTTCTTCACCAAAGCGGTTGTTGGTGCACTGAAAAAGTTCCCAACGGTTAACGCAGAGATTGATGGCGAAGATGTTGTGCTCAAGAAATTCTATGATATCGGTATTGCGGTATCCGCTAAAGAAGGTCTGGTTGTTCCGGTTGTGCGGGATGCTGACCGTCTGGGCTTTGCCGAAATCGAGAAAAGCATTGCAGACCTTGCGTCCAAAGCCCGTTCCAATACGCTGGCATTGTCTGACCTGCAAGGTGGTACATTTACCATTACCAATGGCGGAACATTTGGTTCCCTGCTGTCTACACCAATCCTGAATACTCCACAAGTAGGTATTCTCGGGATGCACAAAATTCAGCTTCGCCCAGTAGCGATTGATGCTGAGCGGATGGAAAACCGTCCAATGATGTATATCGCTTTGTCATACGATCACCGGATTATTGATGGAAGCGAAGCCGTACGATTCCTGGTAACGGTAAAAGAATTGCTTGAAGATCCAGAATCCTTGCTGATTGAAGGTTAATGAGTTTTAATGTCTGCAATGGACTATTTCATACCTATGAGATTTAAGATTTCGCGATAGAACAAAATCCCCTGATCAAGCACAGTTTGTACTGCGCCGATCAGGGGATTTTTTTGTAATTGGATCAACCTGAACTCTGGATGGAGTGGGCTGTATCTTTCCGATCATGGAGTAGTTCACCATTTTGATCAGTATTTGGCATGTGGCATTTCAACCAGTTCAGGACATCTCGTGCCACTTCTGTACGATTTGTCTCGTGCAGCATCTCATGGCGGCCTCCAGGATAAAGACGATATTGCACGTCTTTCAGTCCAAGCTTCTGATACTGGGAGTAAAGGTTAAGTACGCCTTTGCCCCGAAGCCCGACAGGATCGAGTTCACCTGAGAATAGAAAAACCGGCTTGTGTTTGGGAATACGCTCCATATTCTGCGGAAGATGAATTTGGAGTAACAATTTAAAAAAATCCCGAAAAAAACCAGCTGTGCATATCGCTCCACACATCGGGTCCTCAATAAACCGCTGCACCTCCTGATGGTCACGGGACAACCAGTCAAAGGGGGTTGTTACTGGCCGAAAGGCACGGTTAAATCCGCCAAATACAATGGCATTTAGCAGCAGGCTTCGATGATGGTCACCTTGAATGCCGCACTGTAACAAAGCAAGTTTTTCTCCAAACCGAAGCAGTCCTCGTTTGCCGTTGGTACCGGACAACATAAAAGCGTGGTACCTTTCATGTCCGGTGTACATGAGGTACTGTACTAAAAAAGATCCCATGCTGTGTCCCATGAGAAACAGGGGAACTCCAGGGTGCTCCTCGGCTGCCACTTCGCCCAAATCGACGATATCACTAGCCATCCAGCGGAATGCGTCCACCCCTGCATCGCCCAGTAACTCGGTGTTCTCTACAGTTTTGCCATGACCTCGATGGTCATTGGCATACACGGCATACCCGTGCTTGGTGAGATAACCCGCAAATTCGGCATAACGCGCTGCCGTCTCGCCCATTCCGTGTGCAATCTGCACAATGCCTTGAATGTGTTCGTCCGAATCGGGAAGCCAGCGGTACACATGAATACGGGTACCTTCATCGGCGATCAACGCAAAGGTAGATTCCTGCATCTCGTGTAATTCCTCCTTCACAGGTTATCGGTAACTAAAGCTTAAGGAAGATAGGATCGAAGAACGGTTGTATTTCCGTTCAGTGTATAGGCACCCAGATTAGCAGGCAGGAGATAACATTGACCCGCTTTCAATGTCAGATGCTCGCCCGCTTCAGCTCCATTCCATTCAAGTGTACCTTCGCCTTCACATACGACAAGAATGGTAAAGCTGTCTGGTGTAGTTGATAACTCCCAACGATCCGTTACCACGCCTTTCTCTACAACAAAGTAAGGGCAAGATGCGAGCTGTAGCCATTCACCAGCCACTGCATTGCCGGTTTTCATCGTTGTGGCCCCGGCGCCTTCATATGCAGTGACATTCAAGGAATCTTCCACATGCAGTTCACGCGGTTTGCCGTCCAGTCCGGGACGGTTGTAATCGTAGATCCGGTACGTTGTATCCGAATTTTGCTGGATTTCGGCCACGACAACGCCTGCGCATAGAGCATGCACTGTTCCAGCAGGGATAAAGAATGTATCCCCAACCTCCACGGGTACTTGACGGAGGGTATCCATCACGGTGCCTTTTTCCAACGCATGCTTCAACACGTCTCGATCTACACCTTCATTAAGGCCGTAGATAATATGAGCGCCGGGCTCGGCATCAAGCACGTACCACATCTCCGTTTTACCCAGTTCGCCCGGAGGAAGAGCAGCGTAATCATCAGTAGGATGTACCTGAACGGACAAATCATCGTTACAGTCCAGCAATTTAATCAGCAGAGGAAAACGTCCGCCTTTTTCCGAAACACCTTTGGTTCCAAGCCAGGCTGTTCCGAGCTGTTCACGTACCTCGTCAAGTCCTTTGCCAGCGAGTGGACCGTTCAGTACCTTGGTTGTGCCATTGGCATGATCTGCGATCATCCAGCCTTCACCAATATGTCCTTCGGGGGGCGTCAGGCCGAATTGCTCCAGCGCGCGACCTCCCCATACACGTTCTTTGAATTCGGGTTGGAATTGTAATGGGTAAGGCGTAGACATGGATATCTCTCCTCTAGTATATGAAATGGTGAATCGATTTAACCAGTTCCGGGCGGCCCAAAACGGCTGGCACATGAAGATGAAGCGATAACAAGTGTATACGTTTGCAATAGCTTATATGGAACACAGTGACATGGAGGAAGCCGGAGAGGCTCGTCCAGTGAATGTGTCCAGTGTATTTCATTTGGGGAACAAAGGAAATTGTTTTTTATTTTTTCTCAATACCGATTAGATAAGGTGAAGTTTCGCGTTGCATCTGGCGGTACATCACAACTTGTGCTTGTTCGACAGGCAAAGCAGCAGCCCAGGTTGACACAGCTTCAGCTTCCTGAGCTCCCCCGTCATGACCGGGATACAGAACGACTGTAATAATGCCGCGGGGACGCAATAACGTTGTAGCAGCCTCAAGTGCTGTAATTGTACTTGCCGTCTCGGTAATGACAGAAGTGTTCGCACCTTCAGCAGGTAAGTATCCCAGATTAAACATGACGGCTCCGACCCTGCCAATCCAGACGTCAGGTACGGCTTCTGCCATCCGTGCATGGCTTAATTCCAGCATGGATATAGAGCCGAGCTTGCTGCCTTCAGAATGTTTACGAATCCGGCTCTGGGCCAGTGTCAGTGCCTCGCTCTGGATATCAAATCCGATCACATGACCACGAGGTCCCACCTGTTGAGCCAAAAACAATGTATCAGCGCCTGTACCTACCGTAGCGTCGACTGCACAATCTCCTGGCTGGAGCCGGGAACCGACCCATTGATGTGCACAACTTAGAACCGATAGAAAACCCATTTAGACTTCCCTCCAATACTTACCCTGCCAGGTATCCCTTTCACGCAGCTCCCGGTCAATGGAATTCAGAACTTCCCATTTGTTCAATGACCACATGGGTCCAATAAGCAGGTCACGCGGGGCGTCTCCTGTAAGACGATGTACAATCATTTCGGGCGGGAGCATCTCGAGGGTATCCACGATCAATTTGATATATTCATCTTGCTCAAGGAATCGAAGCAAACCGGCTTCATATTGCTTCACCATTGGCGTTTTGCGCATTAGATGGAGCAGATGAATTTTAATGCCCTGTACATCCATATTGGCTACCGCACGACCTGTATCCAGCATCATTTCGTGTGTCTCTTGTGGCAAGCCATAGATAATGTGTGTACAGACTCGAATATTGTGTTTGCGCAGCTTGTCTACCGCTTCTTCATAACACTTCGTATCATGTGCACGGTTGATCAGAATCGAAGTGGAGTCATGGATCGTCTGTAGACCCATCTCTACCCATAAGTAGGTGCGCTCATTAAGCTCTGCCAAATACTCCACCACATCATCTGGTAAACAGTCTGGGCGAGTAGCAATAGATAAACCGACAACACCAGGTTGTTGCAAAATTTCTTCAAAATATTCGCGCAACTCATCGACGGGTGCATAGGTGTTGGTGTACGCCTGGAAGTAACCGATATAGTGTGCAGAAGGCCACTTCAGATGCTGCCTGTCTCGAATCGTATTGAACTGGCTTACGAGGTCTTCACGTCTGCTGCCCGCAAAATCGCCTGAACCTCGTGCACTGCAGAAGGTGCAGCCGCCTTTGGCAATGGAGCCATCCCGGTTGGGGCAAGTGAATCCGGCGTCCAGCATCACTTTGAAGACTTTGTTATTAAATTGATCGCGCATTTCGTAATTCCAGGTATGGAATCGTTTATCCCCCCACATGAGGGGAGGTTGTAAAGCGGGTGCATTCATTTTCAAGGTACTCCTTCTAAGGTCTATGTCTTTATATGCATACGTATTTCGTACGGTAATATCTTAACTGAGCAGATGTACAAGCGCTGTGCGGTTTTCGTCACTTATTGTATCAAAAATTCGAAAAAAAGGGGAATAAAAACGAAAAAAAGGCCGTCAAATCAACGTTTTTCACTTGATACAGTTTACACCTTATGTTATATTTAAATCAGCGTCAGACACCATCCAGTGAGTAGTTATCATCGTGGCATTTGAATGAATGTCGACGTCATGGATCATACTATACCGTGAGGTGATATGAATGAATTCCCAAGTTAAAGATAATGAATTCCATCATGTGTCCGTTGAACTGACTGCAGAAGAGGCGCTGGCTTTAACAGGCGTTCGTTTTAATGGAAATCCAAAAGTGAAAGCGGCTGCAAGACAAAAAGTTCGTGATGCTTTCGAAAAGACATTTGATTTTTCACACCAAGATAAGGTAGACTATGAACTACTAAAGTAGTTGGACCCCAATTCCAAATAAATCGAAAAGGGAATCTTTGAGATTTGCCCAACGTGGCAGGTCCGGAGATTCCTTTTTCATTGCTCTTTACAATTTGTCAGTTCTTCGGCAAAATAAGTTTAAGACAAGTATAGACAAACGGAGGAATAAAATGCGTTTACGTGGTAGAAAAGGGATTAGAGAAAATCTGGAGCAGCAAGAGGATCTTGTTGTACTGGAGCCAAAGCAATACAAAGGTAAATGGGCCGAGCTGTTTGGCAACGATCATCCGATCTTTGTCGAATTTGGCATGGGTAAAGGACAATTCATCAGTCAGATGAGTTATAAATATCCGGAGTACAATTTCATCGGATTTGATATGTATGATGAGCTCGTCCGTCGTGCCAGTGAGAAAGCGCGTAATGCTTGGAGTCAGGCTGAGGTGGAGACACCTCCGAATCTGAAGCTGGCGCTGGCCAACATTGAACAGATCGAAGAGGTATTCGAACCGCAGGAACTGGAGCGCATTTATTTGAATTTCAGTGATCCCTGGCCAAAAGCGAAACATGCACGCCGCCGGTTGACTCATCCACGTTTCTTGAAAAAATATATCGGATTGCTGAATCCGAAAGGACAGATTCATTTTAAAACAGATTCAGAGACGCTGTTTGAGTTCTCCCTGAACTCTATTGCTGACTTCGGCTTGCAGATGACCAATCTGTCTTTGAATTTGCACCGTGACGGTTTGAATGAAGAGCATGTCATGACCGAGTATGAACAAAAATTCATGGGTAAAGGCATGAACATTCATCGGGTCGAAGTGATTGTTGGGGAAGAGGCTTTGCGAGAATATAACGAAATGCGTCTGGATAAGTACAAAGTGCGTGAAGCGGCAGACGAGTCTGGTGAAGATCAGGACGAAGCATAATAAAAAAAGAGCGATATCTGAAGGCGGATGTTAGGCTTTCGGATACCGCTCTTTTCTTTTAAAGCTCCCGTCAGAGAGGGTCGGAATGAATCTTTTTTCGGCGATAATCATTGGGAGTAACCCCGTTTAACTTTTTAAACATTCGATAAAAATAAGAGCTATTCGTAAAGCCGGTTCTCTCGGCAATATCCGCAACGGAATTTTCAGTCTGTACGAGCATGTGTTGCGCTTTGGCAATGCGTGTCTCATTGATCACATCTGTAAGCCCTCTCAACGTGAGTTGTTTATACAGCCTGCTGACGTAAATGGGTGACATACTTAGTTCCTCAGCAATAGAGGTCAGGCACAGATTTGGGTCAGCATAGTCCCGTTCAACAATATCGTTGACTCTTTGAATGAGTTCCTCGTGCTTGAGTGTACGTTTTTCCTCTACTTTGGAACCGAGTTCATCAAACATGCGATAAAAATGTTCATGCACCTCGCTAATATCCTCAGCATTTTTCACTGGAAGCATCAAACTTCCTGATACAGAATCCAGTGTAAGTTGATTGTTCTTCTTGAGGGTGTTACGTACGTGATTAAGGGTCATTGTCAGATGTGACAAAGCGAGTTGAAACACGTTGAACGGATATGTCACGGTCTCACTCACAATCTCTGCGTAGAGTTGCTTGGCTTCCTCGGTCTTGCCTGTCATCAAGCAATCCACAAGCTGTCTTTCTTTGCCTGCGGGGAAAGTGTACTCCTTGCTCTGATACGCCATAATATTCGAGGTATGAATTAGACATCCAGGTCCCATGAACAAGCGGTGAAGTGAAGCTTCACCGGAGCGTGCATAACCTTCAATACATTCCTCAAGCGAGTTTTCCTCGGACCCCAGTGTACAGGAGATAGAGCATTTCAAATGCGTCATGACCGCGGCCTGCATCATACGAAGCAATTCTTCAATGTGATGTGAGTCCTGGTGTCTTATAAGAGAATCATTTCCCGATTTTTCATTAAACAACAGTGTAATCAAGTCACCGCCCATATCCACAGCCTCTGTATTGTAATGAAGGTCTGCTGTCTCGGTACAGATGTTCATCATCGCGTATTTTACCAGTTTAGTATCATCCCGGTAAGTCTCGCAAAATTCCGTATAGTGGTCAATGCGCAGTAAAACCAGTCTGGATGAGTGATGCACATCAACAGGAGAACCGTAGAACTTCATCCGTTCTTCCAGCATATTGCAGCTCACCGTTTCTCGCCCTTGCAGCGCTCCTCGTAGAAAGTCCTGCCTTAGCAGGTGTAAACTGCCCCGCCGTTCAGCTTCCATTACACGCATGCGTTCAAGCACATTATTGATCGGGTGATACAACTTCCGGGATACCAGATAAGAGAGAATCAAACCTGCAGCCAGTAGGCCTAGGCAGAATAGCAGAGTGTGCGTGCGCATACCGCGAATATCGGCTGTAATGACATCATATGGAGTTATCCGCACGTAACGCCATCCCAGACTATCTGGAGCGGTGTAGGTGATAAGTGAGTTTTCCCCGTCCACTTGCTCTGTAAAGTAAGCGGAATGCTCAGTATCCTGCATAATCGGACGCATGAATGTTTCGTTAGAGAGATTGCTCAGTAGGGGGCGATTCCCTAAATCGGATAACAAGTCTCCTTGTTCATTCACAATAAACGTTTTGCCTGGCTGATCTGCTGCGTTCATGTTAGGACTAAGCCAATCATCTTTAATATTTACGATGACCGCATAATTCAGCTTCGCGTTGTCATTAATGGTGTCGTAACACAGGTAAGTGTAACTGTTCACCTCACTTGCCTCGGTTGAGCCGACCTTATACGTACGCGGGATGGGTACAAAGGGTTTATAGTCATGGAAACGATCAAGAATATGCTTGATCCCTTGATCATCTATCTCAGATACAGACTGCTGCCCATTGCGAACCCCGTCGGAACTGATGAAGAATTCATTGCTTTTGGAGTTGTATACATAGATGGATTCAATAAAAGGAAGAGACATGCGGTAGTTGTCGAGCTGCTCCATGGCAGAGGTAATCTGATAAATACTTGGTTTGGAATAGAGCATCAGGGAAGAGATCGTGTAGTCTTGATAAATCTGATAGGAGAGCGACTTGGCACTTTCGGTCATTTTGGCCACTTCTCGGCTGGTCTGGGTGAGGCTGTTCACATCTGTACGGTAGACTTGGCGCAGAGCAATCTGATTATAGTTAACGTATAAAATGGCAGAGGCCACAAGCAGCGTTGCCGCTGTGCTGATAATAATGCCAATGAGAATCCGCGCGAATACTTTCTGGCTGTCTTCTGAACGTTTGCGCATTCTGTTTCCCCCTCGAACTTCCTGAGTTGAGTGAACATATGTATTTTTCATAAGACATAATTGAACTTCATATGAAGCGAGCAAGAAGAGCAAGGTAACTTGAATTATATAATATGTATGCGTTTACATCAATGCTGCACAAGCATTTTGGTTCGTTTTCCCTAGATAAAGTTCAATTTTCGCGGGATTGTTCATCTCACTTCAGCTATGCACGATATCAACTTTTGTGACCGTACATGCGTTCATTTCATGATTAGTGCAGATTGTTCACAGCTCATTTCGCAGTATCGTTCATGTATCGGCAGGAAGCTTCAGTATCCAGAAGTGAAGTGGGCAGTCTACACTAAATTTAGAGCTTCACCGGTGCATCGTATCACGCATCGCCGCTACAATTTTGGGAGGGATCGAGCCATGCTCAAAGAATTGAACAAAAACAAAATTATGTTTCTGATGCTGCTGCCCACGCTGATCTTTTTTCTCATTAACTCGTATTTTCCGATGGTTGGTATTTACTACGCATTCACCAGTTATGATTTTGCAGGAGGGTTATTTGGAAGTCCATTTGTCGGACTGGAAAACTTCAAATTCCTCTGGCAATCGGGAATGCTGCTGAAACTGACCACGAACACCGTAGGTTACAATTTGGCTTTCATTATATTAGGAAATGGTCTGGCAATCTTCTGTGCGATCCTGCTCAGTGAAATCCGGGGCAAGCTGTTCAAAAAGATTACTCAGTCCGTCATGTTCCTGCCGTACTTTATCTCCTTTGTTCTATTAAGTGTAATCGCTTACAATATGTTCAACTATGAATCCGGGTTTGTGAACACCGTGCTCAAACGTTTTGAGGCCGGGCCGGTTGATATCTACAACACCCCGTGGATCTGGGTGTTTCTGATTATTATTTTTTATCTGTGGAAAAATCTCGGGTACAGCATGGTCATCTATCTGGCGGCGATAACGGGAATAAGTGACGAGTATTATGAAGCGGCTCGCATTGATGGGGCGAATATCTTCCAGCGAATCTGGTACATTACGGTGCCGATGCTAAAACCTACATTTGTGATTCTCCTGTTATTTTCACTTGGCAGCATTATGAAAGGACAATTCGATCTGTTCTATCAATTAATCGGAAATAACGGCGTGTTGTACAACGCAACGGACATCATTGACACGTATGTGTACCGCTCCTTGAAGGTCACCTTCGATATAGGTATGGCAACAGCAGCGGGCCTGTACCAATCGTTATTCGGTTTCATCCTGATTATGACGGTCAACTATATCATCCGTAAAATTAATGAAGACTACGCCTTGTTCTAGATCAAGCAAGCCCGTAGCGCGGAAGGGAGAACATTCATGAGCACACCAATGCAGATTCAAAAGCGGGTACGAACCCATACCCGTGCCAAAGATTCGGAATTTAATCTGGCGTTTCAGTTGATCGCTTATAGTGTCATCATTATTTTGTCATTAATGTGCCTGCTGCCATTCCTGCTTATTTTGTCGGGTTCATTCAGCAGCAACGAATCCATCGTGCGGGATGGTTATCATCTCTTTCCTACGCACTTCTCTCTGGAAGGCTACAAAATGGTATTCAAATTCCCAACCCAGGTACTTAAAGCGTACGGGGTAACCGTGTTTACAACTGTAGTCGGCACGACACTAGGCTTGTTTTTTATCACTATGGCTGGATTTGTTCTTCAGCGCAAAGATTTTAAATACCGGAATACGTTCTCCTTTTTTATCTACTTCACAACGCTGTTTGGCGGGGGACTTGTACCTTGGTACATTATGCTGGCGAATTACTTCAACCTGACGGACACGTACACCGTACTGATCTTTCCGGGGCTGATGACACCCTTTCTGATCATTCTGATGAAAAACTTCATTCGCTCGGCTGTGCCGGATGAATTGATTGAATCGGCGAAGATTGATGGCGCCCACGATTTCCGGATTTATTTCAGTATTGTGTTAAAACTGGCGATGCCAGGCATTGCAACCGTTGGATTGTTTCTTGCCCTGGGGTACTGGAATGACTGGTTCACATCCTCTTTGTTTATCAACAACCCGGATATGTACCAGCTGCAGTTTTATCTGTACAACACGATGAATACGATCACTTTTATTGACCAGATGGCGATTGGTACGGGCGTTACGCTCAGCCAGGACGTTCCAACAGAGTCGACGAAGATGGCAATGGCCATTATCGTTACTGGCCCGATCTTGTTCCTGTATCCGTTTGTACAGCGTTATTTTGTCAAAGGACTCACGATTGGTGCGGTGAAAGGTTAGAACGTATACACGCTGGGGACGTCAGGCTGTCATGAATTACCCGAGGGTCTGATCCATAGCGGGGCTACGCTAACATATATAAGGTTTAACACAAAAAGGGAGGATGCATATGCGTAATAAAAGGATTCGTCATCTGTCTATGATACTGGCCCTGATCTTGTTTGCTGGAGTGCTTGCTGCCTGTAACGGCGGTTCTGGAGGAAATGCGCAAGGTAGTACTAAGGGAGGTTCATCCGATAATAAAGGCGAGAAAGTAACCCTGCAATTTTACATGCTCGGAGATGCTCCCAAAGATTTGCCTGTCATCGAAGCCGAAATTAACAAGCTGGCTGAGGCGGATTTGAACGCTACTGTAAAATTCAACTTCACTTCCTGGACGGACTGGGATCAAAAATATAAACTGCTGCTGTCTTCTGGACAGCCGATCGACCTGATCTTTACTGCTGACTGGACGAATTACCAATCCTATGCGAAGAAGGGTGCTTTCCTGCCACTGGATGAACTTTTGGCGAAGACACCGAAGCTGAAATCACATGTTCCGGATGATATGTGGAATGCGGTTAAGATTAATGACAAAATCTACACAGTCCCATCCACATGGGTTGAATATGTAACCGAGGGCATTGCGTACCGCGAAGATTTGCGTGAGAAATATAATTTGCCTAAACCAGAATCGCTGGAAACGCTGGAATCATACCTGGACGGCATCAAGGCAAACGAACCGGGCATGATTCCAATTGCAGACAGCAATGCAAACCACACACATGGGGTTCGTCAATTAACGTCCAAGCTGGTAAATACAGCGGGTCAGCTTCCATATGGTCTGGATATTATGTATGATACACCATCCACAGTGACCTCTTATTGGGGTTCACCACAGCATCTGCAGGATCTGAAAACATACAAACGCTGGATGGATAAAGGCTTTTTCCCGAAAAACGTACTAAACGTCAAGGATACATCCAATTCTCTGCTGCAAAATGGTAAAGCTGCTGTTATTCTCGCAGGGGAGAATCCGAACAAATTTAATTCTGATGTTATCAAAGTTCAGTCCACCCACCCGGACTGGAAGCTGGGTTATTTCCCGTATCCGAATGCGAAAGGGTTTGCACAACCGGTTCATCCGATCCATAACGGTTTTGCTATTCCGCGCAGCAGCAAAAATCCAGAAAGAGCACTGGCATTCTACGAGAAGCTTGTGACTGACAAACGTTATAACTGGCTGACCGAGTATGGTGTGGAAGGCAAAAACTTTGAAGTGAAAGATGGGTATTATCATATGATCGGGGATGCGCAAAGCAATGGCTTCCCTCGTGAAGGCATGAATGGTTGGGCATGGCGGAATCCGGAGTTTATGCTGTATGATAAGAGCTTTGATGAAGTACTGACAATGTTCAAAGAGCTTGATAAAATTAAAAAACCAGATATTTTCACCGGTTTTGCCGAAGATTGGACTCCTTATCAGGCGGAGAAAGCGGCTCTGGAGCAAGTTGAGAAACAATACTTGTATCCGCTTAACGTAGGCCTTGTTGCAGATGTAGAGGGTGGTCTGAACACCTTTATGGAAAAAGCAAAACAAGCAGGTCTTGAGAAGATCCAGTCGGAGTATACCAAGCAATGGCAGGAGTATCTGAAATCTGCCGGTATACAATAAGCAGCGCGGATAATATGCAGGCTTAAAAAACAGAAAAAAAGATGCCTTCGAAACCGAAGGCATCTTTTTCATTCGCTAGAAGAGTTATGAGAGCGAAATGCTCAGATCTTTAAGTCATATACGTGTTTCCTCTGAAGATGAAGGGTGCATATCCTGCAACAAATTCATGATACACTGGGCGCTTTCCATGGGATGCACTTTTGCGATTTCGAGCAGATGCCGTTTTCGCTTCCGCACCACATCAGGATAATGATGAAGCAGTTTGTTCAGCCATTTTACAACCACATCAAGTGAGGTAATTCGTTCGCCTAATCCTCTGGCTGTGAAGTAATGTACATTCTCTTCTTCCTGACCCGGGATAGGATTATGAAACAGCATCGGTATACCTTTGGCTAAACCTTCACTGCAAGTCATTCCGCCTGGTTTGGTAATTAGCAGATCAGAGACTTCCATTAATTTGTCAACTTCATTCGTGTATCCGATGATATGAATGTTTTTTTGTTGGAATAGTGGATCCTGTTCCATGCTGATCCGTATTTTGTCATTGCGCCCGAGGCAGAAAATGATCTGGATATCTTCATGCCAGCGTGCGAGCAGCTGATGCACAACCTTATCACTAAGCATTCCCCAGCCACCACCCATTACAAGTACAGTAGGCATATTTTTCAGATTAAATCGGGTGCGAACTTCATCGTGTCCAGGGTGCTCCCAGAAGTTAGGGTGAACCGGGATGCCTGTCACTTTAATTTTATCTACGGATACACCTCGAAGCATCAATTTGGACTTTACTTCGTCCGAGGAAACGAGATACAAATCAACTTCAGGACTAATCCATGTACCGTGTGCGTCATAATCGGTTAAAACGTTACATAGCGGAACCTTAGTACCCAACCGTTTTAACCGCGATATCACAGCACTTGGAATCGGGTGGGTGCAGACAATAGCATTGGGATGCAACTGACGAACCACGCTGCGGGTATGCGTATAGAACAATTTGTGCAAAGCAAGGGTGGTCAGTCGATTCAATGGTTTTTTATATTGCTGTTTGTACATGTATCCAACGAGTTTCGGTTGATTGGTCACCGTTTTTTTGTACGCATTAAGAATAAGTGGTGCTACTTTGGGATTAAGAAAGCTCCCCAGCTCAAGTACTTTAGTCTGGATATTAGGCGACAGCTTTCGTAAATGGCTGGATAATGCATAAGCGGCCTGGGTGTGGCCTGCACCAAAACCTTCAGATAATAGTAAAATTCTTTTTTTCTCCACGCTTCATTCACCTGTTCCTGCTAGGTTTTCCTGAGTCTAACATTATCGGCTTTAAGTCCATAATGCAACTGTAGCAAGTGCGACTAAAGTACCGATTGTGGCTCCTGCCAAAACATCGGAAGGATAGTGTAACCCCAGATAGATTCGAGAGAAACCGACAATAAGAGCCACAGGCAGCAATGTTAGCAATAGAAACGGCTCAGTAGCCATGAAGGGTACTGTGACCGAGAAAATAGCGGTCGTATGCCCCGACGGGAATGAATGATCCGACAGAGGATTACGGAACGTTCTTGTATCAGGCAAGGCCAGATAGGGCCGGATGCGAGGATACAATTTTTTGGCAATGGCTACAGGAATGTGACTTACTGCCAGCGCGATACAGGCCTGCAGTCCAGTCGTGCTCCATGGAGCCGGGGCAAGTAACCAGATCAATAAAGATACAGCTATTGAAGAAGTTGCTCCACCGAGATGCGTGAAATAGTACAGCCAGAAGTTCATAAATCGATTATGAAGCCGGCCGTTAATCCACATAAACACATTACGATCGTACTCTTGAAACTTTAAGAAAAAACGGCTCATATTGGCCTCCTGCCAGTCAGGCCGCCCCAAGGGCGGCAGTATTTCCGGGATGTTATCCGTGTCCGGGTTTCCACCTGATTAGTATATAACCGTATTTTAAGGTCATGAGGTTATTTCAGGCATATGTTTATCATATTTTTAAATGTTGTCCTTTTCAAGAAGAAGACATGTAAAGAACGTAAAATTCATGTAAAAGAAAGGATGAATAAACAATAAGCATAGTTTTTTGTGTGGGCAGAACAGTTTTATGCAGTGATTCAATGTTAGACGCATATATGAATAAGACACATCTTAGCATAATTAAACAATATAAATCCAGAACACTTCCAGACCATTTAAAGGTACTCATTTATGGGAGCTGTGGAACTGTCTTGAAAGGTCGAGAAATTGAAAAAAACATAAAAAACATAACAAAACAAAGAATGAATCAGACAATCTCTGACTCATCCTTTGTTTTGTTTGGTCATACAATATAAATTCTAGATAAGAGGTTATAACTACCTTGTTTTGGATTGTATAAAGGCATTATGAAGAGGAACTTGAAATCTAATTAAGGATGATTTAAGTAGGTTGCTAGCTAATTTAAACTGTTGAAAAAAACTTTTTGATAGTGGGAGATGAGTATCATCTTCAAGAATAATTTCGTATCCATCCCATTGATTAGATGAGATCGTTTTTATGAATTTGATATTAACAAGATAGCTCTTATGACATTGAAATAAAAAGGGAGAGCTAAGATTTACGATATCTTTGAGACTGGATGAACTAGTTAAAATCGTATTGTTGGTCAAGTGTAAATTGGCTAAAGTTTTCCCGCTTTTAACAATATATTTAATAGTGTTTTCGAGAAGAATCATTTTTTTTCCTTCATTTTTTATGGTTATAAAGTTTACAAAATCTTTGTCGTGCTCCATAACCTGTGCAAGTTCGTTCTCATAGAGCTGTTTTGACTCAATCTCAATAGATTTTACCAGAGTATTGAGACTCGAAAAGTGCAGTGATACAGGAGAATCCATTAAACATGATTCAAGTTGTTTATAGAATTCGAATTCTGTATAGTCGCCCAGTACTATTAATTTAATTCTTTTATTTTCTTGGAAATTAATGATTTTTATAATTTGAGGAAGAAGTGTTATTGATTCTTTTGTTATTTCATAAATGATAATGCATGAACTGTGATCTTGGATGTAGCATTCAAGATGATCTATTGATCTTAGAAGACTAATGTTATTTCTAACCCTATTACACAAGTTTAATTTCAAACAATATTTCTTGGATAATACAGCTACATCTGGATAGTATTTTAGTATTTATTTGATCTCCTTTTCAGGTCAATCTGAGATTATCACCGTGGCCTATGTATTTATCATTCTCAAAGCAAGCCACTTAGCATTATGCGCAGATAACAAATAAATTCATTTTTGTGTAAACGACTATCAGCATAATCTTGTAATTCATTGACTGAACAACGAACAATTAACAAGGGGAAATTCAATATATATGTTCATAATTGATTATAAGG
Source organism: Paenibacillus sp. TSA_86.1 (assembly GCF_052691815.1). Lineage (NCBI taxonomy): Bacteria > Bacillati > Bacillota > Bacilli > Caryophanales > Paenibacillaceae > Paenibacillus > Paenibacillus sp. TSA_86.1. The sequence goes on from NZ_JBQZGE010000001.1 coordinate 721,250, forward strand.
ATGACTGATAAAAAAGTCAAAATTTGTGATTTAATAATATGATTTGATAGATACTTACAAAAATTTGATATAAAAATAGACATAATTCTACAATATAATACATTCTATACATATAAAACATTGGAAAAAATGAATTATACTCTCAATTCATTCTCATAATTGCCATTTTGCTTTACTATTTATGGCATAGCTATTTCATATTTTGCTTGGCCAGCAAAAAAAAACTAAAACACTTTTATTAGGAGGCTTTTATTATGGTATGTGCTAATGCTTGTCCAACTGGATTCAATGCCGGTACTCCACAAATAGGCGACGATAAGGGCTGTGCTTCAACTACAGATTGTGTTCGCACACGTTGGTTATATCACTATTATACTCCTTGTAGTAATAGTAAAGGACAAATTCAAGTATGGAAGTATTGTAACTCCGAATGGGGAGATTGTTGCTAGAATTTTCTGCTAAAAAAGGGTGCCTAATTATAGGCACCTAATTTAATATCATTTGGATTAATATATTTACATGAAGGAAGTGGATTAATGTTAGTGGACAAGAAAGACTATAGGAACATTTTGAAAAAAAGATCTATTGCGCCTTTCCCGATTGGGAACATAATACAAAACAAGTTTCATTATTCACGAAATTCTGCTGAAGCTGAAATTGAGTGGGGAGAAACAGGTACACTTGTTTTCTTTATGAGTAAGACATGTGAAATGTGCGATTTTTCTAATATAGAATCTTATTCTAAATTGTTTCATTTTAAGACATATATTTTTGTCGAAGCTAATGATGAGTATATTGAAATTTTAACGGAAAAATTTCCGAATTACAAAATTTTTAAAAGTAATTTTTCTATACTGTTAAAAGAATTGAATATTGAGGTAGTACCTCTCGTTTATGCTCTTAATAAACTAGGACAGCTTGTTGCTGCGGGAGCTTTTAATTCCTATGAAAGTTTAGTGAGAAGAATACTTCCGTTAGTTGAGGTTTTTGGAACAGGGAGAATAATTCATGAAAGTGATCACTGAAAAGCTGAAGGTTTTTATTATATCTTTTCGGGAAGTATGGAAGATAGATAGAAAATACGTCATATTAAATTTATTTTTGACCATATTAACTCCTTTTCAATTAAATGCTTCTATATATTTAGGAGCTCAGCTGATAAATAATATTTCTGCTCAGAACTTTGCATTTTGGACTACTATTCATATTTTAATCATTATTATAGTATTGGAACTTGTTGTTCAAATTTTCACTCAAATTAAATCAAAGTATAGCATTGCTTTTACGGAAAAATTTAATATTTATCAAAAAATAAAACTGGCAGATTATCATTATTACGCAATTGGTTTAGTTGAAAAAGAGAATCCGCAGTTTCATGGGAAAGCAAACTTTAATGAGTTTGCTCTTACTAAAATGGAGAGTAACTATCAAAGTCTTCTTACGTTGGTATCGCTTATTATAGGGATTTCTTTATCTTCAATATTAATTCAGAAATTAGATGTTTTTGTTTTTCTGCTTTTGATAGTTATTTGTATTTTACGTTCATATTTGGAATTAAAGACTATAAGAAGTCGGATGGAAATAACTAATATATTACAAACTTCGCATCGTTCCTATGGATATCTGAGTCAACTGTTAAATGATTTTTCTCTGCATAAAGAATTAATGGTTAACCAGATTTATGAATTTATCAAAGGGCTTTGGTTGAAGAGAAGAAAAGTTGCTTTTGATTTACAGTATAACATTGAGATAAAGACAATAAATTACGTAACGCTGAGTAAAGTTATTTCTATTTTATTCAAGCTTTTTTTAATGGTTTTACTCGTGTATGGGATATTTAAAGGAGAGCTAAAGATCGGCGATTATATGGCAATAACAATGGCGGTACCCCTTATTGAAGCTAACATCTTAAGTTTTGTGAATATTATGGGTAAGTTTTATGAGAACACAGCTTATCTAACAACAGTTGATGATAAGATCATTGATAATCATAAAAATAAAGAGCGAAATTCAAAAATTCAGATTAATAGTATAGAATCCATTGATATTAAAAATCTTTCCTTTAGGTACCCCAATAGAGAGAACAAGGCATTGAAAAACATCAGTCTTAACATAAAAAAAGGTGAGAAAATAGCTATTGTTGGAGATAATGCTTCTGGAAAAACCACACTTACTAAACTGCTCTTAGGTTTATATGATTCTCCAGATGATAGCATTTATATAAATAGTAGAAAAATATCTGATATAGATATGACATCTATGTGGCAGCAAGTGAGCGCGATTTTTCAGGATTTCACTAGGTTTCAACTTGATATTCGTCACAACATTGCTGTTTCTGATATTAACAAATTAAATGATGATGATTCTATTTTAAAGACTCTAACTCAATTTGGAATAATGAATATTATAGATTCTAAAAAAGGATTGGAAACAGAATTAGGGTATCTCTCTGAAGATTCAATCAATTTATCCGGTGGACAGTGGCAACGCATAGCTTTGGCTAGAGCGATGTTCAAAAATGCTTCGCTTGTTGTTCTTGATGAGCCAACATCTGCCATTGATCCTAATAGTGAATTAAGATTACTTACAGATCTCATCAACGCATCGACTGATAGAACATTGCTAATTATTACACATCGGATTGGGATTGCGGCCAAGGTAGATAGAATAATAGTTATGAAAGAAGGAGAGATAGCGGAAACAGGGACACATTTGGAATTGATTCAAAAGAGAGGTCACTACTACGAGATGTGGATGATACAAAAAGAACTATACACCGACAAGCAAGAGGAGGTTTTATGTTGATTACTCAAATGGTTAGTTATAGCAGTGTCATTGATTATAAAGGCAACAAAATAAACTTTTCAAAAGAAAAGTGTCAGCTTTTTTTGTTTGTTTCTTTGTATTGTAATCATTGTGTTGATTTTTTGCCTGAAATCACAAGTTTGCGTAACAAAATCCCAAATATCGAATTTGTCTTATTCTGTAATGGAGATGAAGAAGAACATGACGGATTAATTGAGTATTTTAACTGGGATTTTCCGGTTGTACACATTGAAACTGAGGATGCCACACTAATGTATGATATTAATACTTTTCCTTACTTTATTTTCATAAAAGAAAACCAAAAAGTTCTAGGAGAATCTTTGACTAAGTGGGAGAAATACGAACATATTCTTTTAGAGGAGTCTGACAAAAAATGATTGCATTTATGGGTCAGTTATTCCTCGCAGGTCTATTCTTAGTATCCTCTATTTCTAAATGTCTTGATATGAATGAATTTCGTATGAGCATTAAAGAATTTGGGGTTGTTGATGATAAACGATTAATCACTATCGGCTCTTACTTTTTTGTTTTTATAGAAATTATGTCTGCCTATCTCTTAATTAATATGTTCAGTCATGTTTTTTCGCTTATTTTACCTGTAGGAATGATGACCTTGTTTGTTATTGTCTTTATTAAAGTGATTTTGGAGAAAAAAAAGCTGAAGTGTAATTGCTTCGGTAAAAGCGACAAAGGAACTAATAATATTTATGCTGTTATTAGGAATTTAGTCATCATTGGTTTGATTGTTTTCTGCTGGATCTATCAGAGTGATGATCTATTATCTCCATTAGATAATTTTCTGATTTTCACGATCGTGCTCTTCATCTCATTTATAATATGTTTTGTGAAAGATCATTATTTTGAGAAAAGAAAGGAAATACAGAATGCATAATATTTTAAACTATTTATTATGTTTCTCAATAATCAGTTTGATTATTATATCCACAAAGATATTGAAAAAAAATAATGATAATCGAAAATTGTTGGCAATAGTTAAAGCAATTAATGTAAACAATATATCACTCAATGAACTTGGGGATAGTTTCAACCTCATTTTCATTGATCCAGCAACTGAACAAAAATTTAATAATCTTTCGTTAAAAGATGAAGAATACTTGGTGTTTTACCAAGCTCCTCAATATCGGATAAAATTATTTGAGAAAAAAGTCCCGAAAAACATGATGATCTGCAGTGATTTTGATAAAAAAATATTGAATTCTTTAGAAATAAGAAGTTTTCCTTGTTTAATTGAGGTAAATCTAAACAATTTTAAACTTAGTAAAACATATGGGGGGTAACTATAATGCAAGCGAATTCTTTTATAGTTAACAATTGTGAATTTGAGCAAGTAGGCGAGAAAAAACAAATCATTCATTCAGCTCCTCTAGAATCTATTACTCTGCCAACATTGCCTTATGTAAACGATTTATATGCTGTATTAGAACTTACTGAACTTGAAAAAGGTCAAGACATTGCGTTGTTTATCACCATTACTGATGGTAAAGGCAAGATCATTGCTTTTACGGATGAAAATAATACGATGGCTATTGGCGAAAAAATGAAAACCTTTTGTAAGATACAAGTTGTTCACAGTATGAAAGGGAATCATCAATTAACTTTATATTGCAATGGTGAGCCATTACATATTTATGATTATAGTATAATATGTGAAGATCCATATTTAATTTATTCTGACGAGATTGAACTCGCCAATCTGAGATCTAAAATTGAGATTTGATATCGTATAATAAAGCGAATATGCTAGTAAAACATAAGGGGGTTGCACAAATCCTCTTTTTTAGTTTTTTTTTTTCTTGTACAGTGTTGTACAATGTACAGTGACACCTAAACCTAACTAAAGAACAATTTATTTTTGATTCGGAAATAAATAAAAAGGTTAAGGTTAGTGTATAATTGTGGTACGTATCTAAATTTTTAAGGAGGGGGCTCGCATTTCAAACAAAAAAATTGACAAATGAATCAAATTCGATTAAAACTATATGACGTTAAAATATATTGCCAACAGACAAAAATATATGGCATTTAATCAATTATTTGATGAAATTTAAAAACGGGGGTCAGTAAAGTGATTAATAACATAATGATAGTCCTTCAAGTTTTTTTCGGACTTGTGGGATTGTACCAATTGTTTCTTTCCTTTTTTGGTTGGTACAGAAAGAAAGAAGAGATTACACATGCTCCGAAAAAAACATTTGCCTTGTTAGTGGCAGCTCACAATGAAGAGCAGGTTGTAGGAGCTCTGTTAGAGAATCTTCAACAGATGAAATATCCGCGAGAAATGTATGATATTTTTGTAATATGTGATAACTGTACCGACGGTACAGAAGCAATATCTAACAGTTACGATGGAGTTACAGCTTGTGTAAGAACGGATCTTGAAAAAAGAGGTAAGGGTTTTGCTATTGAGTGGATGCTCAACAAACTTTGGGAAATGCCAAAGTCTTATGATGCAGTTGTAGTATTTGATGCGGATAACCTTGTTAACACTAATTTCCTTCAGTACATGAATAATGACTTGTGTAATGGACGTCAAGTTATCCAAGGATATCTCGACACTAAAAATCCAAGCGATTCTTGGATTAGTGCTTCTAACGCCATAAATTATTGGTTCTGTAATCGTTTGTGGCAACTCCCGAGATATAATTTAGGGTTAGCCAATTTCCTGGGGGGCACAGGAATGTGCTTTGACAGCAATTTGCTCAAAGAAATGGGCTGGGGAGCTACAAGCTTAGTTGAAGATTTAGAGTTTACTGTTCGTTGTATCCAAAGAAACATCTATCCAAAATTTAATTTTGACGCTAAAGTTTACGATGAAAAACCACTAACGTTCAAAGCTTCTGCTAGGCAGCGTTTAAGATGGATGCAAGGTCACTTTGAAGTCACCAGAAAACATTTAATCCCGCTTCTGTTCCAAGGGATTAAAGAAAGAAGCATGACTAAAATTGACGCAGCGTTATATGTTTTTAATTCATACAATTTTCTGTTTGGCTTTTTCATCACTATAGTTTTCTACCTGAATTACCTTCTACCGGTAAATTCACAATTAATTTCAGTGTATGGTTACTTGCCGATCTGGCTGTCTGTGCCTTTCATGATTTATGGTCTGTTACAGTTGCCGTTAGCCATGTATCTTGAAAAAGTAAGTTCTAAAATGTACTTTAGAATTATTACTTATCCGATATTTTTGCTTTCTTGGTGGCCTATCACAGTTCACGCATTCTTTACGCAAAATAACAAACAGTGGAGCCATACACAGCATACAAGAGGAGTTCGCCTGGAAGAAGTACAAAGTAAACAGGGATGAGTTCCGTTTTAATTACACTGTTTCAAAAAAAAGAATTCATGTGTTGACAATGATGTGTAACTGATGTTATAGTATTCAAGTGCGTTAAACAAATAGCAAAATGGAATCACAAGAAGAAGTCCGACTTCTCACCTGACCAACATAAGTTGGCTGGTCAACGATCCCAATGATTTATGAAGTGTATACTCATGAAGAATTGTGTTGATTACAGGGATGTCGGTAGCTTGACCGGCATCCCTTTTATTTTTGTGTAACTGGATATTCAAAATGACCTGGAGGTGGACGGTTATTAGTAAAGATCACATGATTAATGACGAGATTCGGGCGAAAGAAGTACGCCTTGTCGGAGCTGAAGGAGAACAAATCGGGATTACTCCCATTCGTGAAGCACTTCAAATGGCAATTGACCTGAACTTGGACCTGGTTAATGTGGCCCCACAGGCTAAACCGCCGGTGTGCCGCATCATGGACTATGGCAAATTCCGCTATGAGCAACAAAAGAAAGACAAAGAAGCCCGTAAGAACCAGAAAATTGTTGATATTAAAGAAGTATGGTTCCGTTCCAATATTGAGGAGCACGATTATCAAACGAAGCTTCGTAATGTAGTCAAGTTTTTGAAAGAAGGCGACAAAGTGAAATGCTCCGTTCGTTATCGTGGACGTGAGATTGCACACGCTTCTATTGGTCAACGGATTTTGGAACGCGTTAAGGTGGAAGTTGCAGAACTTTGTACCGTTGAACGTCAACCAAAACTGGAAGGCCGCAGTATGATCATGATTTTGGCTCCTAAAGCCTGATAACATTGGAGGAGGAAACACAACATGCCTAAAATGAAAACACACAGCAGTTTGAAAGGACGCTTCAAAATTACCGGTTCCGGTAAAGTCCTTCGTTACAAAGCTCACAAAAATCACTTGCTTTCTCACAAATCCAAACGTGCGAAGCGCGTCCTGAACGGTAACCCAGTTATGGCTGCCGGAGATGTTAGACGTTTGAAACAAGGCTTGGCTAACCTGAAAGGTTAAATCAAAAAAGTAGATTCCGTATGGGGGATTGGCTTCGGCCTTACACATACCACGGATACATTTATATTTATTTGGGAGGTTCTTTAATATGGCAAGAGTAAAAGGCGGTTTTGTAGTACGTCGTCGTCATAAAAAGGTTTTGAAACTGGCAAGAGGTTATTTCGGTTCCAAACACCGTATCTTTAAAACAGCTAATGAGCAAGTAATGAAATCCCTGGTATACGCATACCGTGACCGTCGCAACACGAAACGTAACTTCCGCAGACTGTGGATCGTTCGTATCAATGCTGCAGCACGTATGAATGGTTTGTCTTACAACAAACTGATCCACGGATTGAAACTTGCTGGAGTAGATATGAACCGCAAAATGTTGGCTGATCTGGCCGTTAACGACATCAATGCGTTCAACTCTTTGGCTACTGTAGCTAAAGGCAAAATCAACGCTTAAATTGTATTATGTAAGCCGCCGTACTACGGCGGCTTTTTTTACGGCTAGGGAATAAGAATGGCATAGGAAGAACAACCTAAACATATCGCAGAAGCTTGAAGTGAAGGTAAACTGCGAGCGCCGTGGGTGAATAACGCAACATGACATTACATAAAACACGATCGGTGAAAAAGTACAAAGAAAATAGATTTTTTTGCATGGGTTTTGAAAGCAGTGTGATATTTATGTTACGCAACATCACATTGCTATAACGTTAGCGTGTTAAAACGCTAAATTATTAAGCGCTTTCAGTAAAAAAAGTACAAAAATAAGTGAACTTTGGTGATTATACATCTGGATTTTAACACTGGTTGATTGTATAATCACCTCTAGTAGCCTAGTCCTAGATTTTTCTTTTCGGGTCGTAATGTTCGGTTTTTCGACAGTTGAGCAGAAGTTGCATGCATAAGAATGCGCTTTTATTGAGCCATTAACGAAACATTTCGCTTATAACCTGCTCTTCCTTCCAGTTGATCCGTGCAATGCAGACAAGATTTGAAAGGGACATATTATTAAGGGGGAAAAAGAGAAATGAAAAAAATGCTCAGCCTGTCTCTAGTGATGTTGCTGGCAGTATCGGTTATGCTCGCAGGATGCGGTAGCAAACCGAAAGAAGAGTCTAATGCCGGAGGAAACAACGGTGGTGCTGCGACTGAAGCTAAATCCGATGTTCAAATCGGTATGGTAACTGACGTAGGCGGCGTTAACGACAAATCCTTTAACCAATCTGCTTGGGAAGCTCTTCAAGCAACTGAAACTGAAACAGGTGCTAAAGTTAAATACCTGCAAAGTAAATCCGACGAAGAATATATTCCAAACCTGAACGAATTCGTTAAAGGTGGATACAGTCTGACTTGGGGTATCGGTTTCCAATTGGCTGATGCGATCAAAACGGTAGCTGGGCAAAACCCTGATGCTAAACTGGCGATCATCGACAGCGTAGTGGATGCACCTAACGTGAAATCCGTAACATTCGCTGAAGAAGAAGGGTCTTTCCTGGTTGGTGTTGTTGCTGGTCTGTCAACAAAAACAAACAAAGTTGGTTTCGTAGGTGGTATGGACAGCCCGCTGATCAAAAAGTTTGAAGTTGGTTTCAGAGAAGGGGTTAAAGCAGTAAACCCTAAAGCTGAATTCATTTCAAACTACACAGGTGCTTTTGACAAGCCTGATCTGGGTAAAGCAGCTGCAGCTACACTTTACAACAAAGGCGTAGACATTATTTTCCACGCTTCCGGTGCGACAGGTAACGGTGTGTTCAATGAAGCAAGTGCTCGTAAGAAACAAGGTCAAGAGGTATGGGTAATCGGTGTAGACAAAGACCAATCTTTGGAATTTGGCGACGAAATTACACTGACTTCCATGATCAAAAAAGTAGACGAAGCGGTTAAACGCGTAAATAAAGAAGTCGTTGACGGTAAATTTGCTGGTGGATCTGAAAATCTGACGCTGAAAGAAAACGGCGTAGGTATTGCAGACACTTCCAGTAAAAATGTAAAACCAGATGTTCTGGCTAAAGTTGACGAATACAAAGAAAAAATCATCAGCGGCGAGATCAAAGTACCTACTGAGTAATACGAATAAGTAGCCATTTTGATATTCGCTGTATCATAATCACTGGGGCCGGTCTTGACCGGCCTTGTGATTGTAAAGACAGGAACATTTGATCAAGCCATAATAACATTTGTACAAGCTAACAACTGTAACAATGCTCCGGGTAGGAGCTTTTCTTTCGTTTGCGGAACACACTATATTAGTTATAAGGGTGATTACATGGGTGCAGCAACCCCCGTCGTTGAGTTGAAACAAATAACGAAGCGTTTCCCAGGCATTGTTGCCAACGACGCCATCAGCCTTCAGCTCCAGAAAGGCGAGATCCATGCTCTACTGGGCGAAAACGGCGCTGGTAAGTCAACATTGATGAACATTGTTTTTGGTCTCTATCAGCCGGATGAAGGTTCCATTGAAGTGAATGGCAAACCTGTCATCATCGACAGCCCGAACCGGGCAATTGATCTTGGCATCGGTATGGTGCATCAGCATTTCAAGCTTGTGCAGCCGTTCACGGTAACAGAGAACATTATTTTGGGATCCGAGCCTATGAAGGGTCTCAATATTAACTATAAAAAAGCCGCTGCAGAAGTACAGCGTTTGTCCGAGCAATATGGACTTAAGGTTAATCCTCACGCCAAAATTCATGATATTTCTGTCGGCATGCAACAACGTGTTGAGATTGTAAAAACATTGTATCGCGGTGCAGACATTTTGATCTTTGATGAACCAACAGCGGTACTTACGCCGCAAGAGATCAAAGAGCTAATGATTATCATGAAAAAACTTGTTGCAGAGGGCAAGTCAATCATCCTGATTACACACAAGTTGAAAGAAATCATGGAAATTTCGGATACGGTAACCATTATTCGTCGCGGTAAAGTTATTGACTCGGTCAAAACATCGGAAACAAACCCGAATGAGCTGGCAGAGAAAATGGTTGGTCGCAACGTTACGTTCAAAGTAGACAAGAAGCCTGCTACACCTGGAGCTAACGTCCTTGAGGTTAGCAAACTGACGGCTAAAAACAAAGATGGTATCGCGGTTCTGAACGAATTGAATCTAAATGTACGTGCCGGAGAAATTGTTGGTATTGCCGGAGTTGATGGGAATGGGCAGAGTGAATTGATCGAAGCCCTCACCGGTCTGCGCAAAGTGGACAGCGGATCGATCCGTTTGGAAGGAAAAGAGCTCTCCAATCATTCCCCTCGTCATATCTCGGAATCAGGCGTTGCTCATATTCCGGAGGATAGACATAAGCACGGACTTGTACTGGATTTCTCAGTGAGCGAAAATATCGTTCTGGAATCGTATTACAAGGAACCCTATACACGCAAAGGTTTCTTGAACTTTGACGCGATCAAAAAACAGGCTAAGCGGCTTGTTGAATCATTTGACGTGCGCACACCAAGCATCGAGACGAAAGCGCGTTCTCTGTCTGGAGGGAACCAGCAGAAGGCTATTATTGCCCGTGAGGTCGATAAAAATCCTGAATTGCTGATTGCCGCCCAGCCAACACGGGGTTTGGACGTAGGGGCTATCGAGTTTGTACAAAAGCAGTTGATCGCTCAACGTGACCAAGGCAAGGCCGTTCTGCTCATTTCGTTTGAACTCGATGAGATCATGAACGTCTCGGATCGCATCGCGGTTATCTATGAAGGACAGATCGTTGGCGAGGTGCTGCCGGAAGAAACCAATGACAGGGAGCTCGGCTTGATGATGGCGGGCAGCACCCAAAAGAGAGGTACTGCGCATGAATAAGGTATTAAAATGGTTTACCCGAGATTCATTTATTTTGCCTGTTGTGGCAATTTTGATGGGGCTTATTCTCGGTGGGATTGTGATGATGATTGGTGGATATAACCCGTTTGAAGCTTATGGTGCCTTGTTCAAAAAAGTATTTGGCGACATGTACAACTTCGGTGAAGCTGTTAGGGAAATGACTCCGCTCATCATGACGGGACTAGCCTTCGCTTTTGCTGCCCGTGCCGGTTTGTTCAATATCGGGGGCGAAGGACAGTTTCTTGTAGGTATGACAGCAGCTACCTTCGTTGGTGTAAAGTTCGCAGGTCTGCCTATTTATATTCACGCACCGCTGGCGCTGATTGCAGGTGCAGTATTTGGCGGGCTCTGGGCCGCGATTGCTGGTTATCTGAAAGCAGCCCGTGGAGTAAACGAAGTAATCAGCAGCATCATGCTGAACTGGATTGGTCTATATTTGGCTAATTTGGTTGTTCGTCAATTTTTGCTGTTGCAAGGAGAGAATCGCTCTGTAAATATTAGCGAGTCAGCTTCCATCAGTCTGACCTGGCTTTCAGAGTTGATGGGTAACTCACGTGTTCATATGGGTACGTTGATTGCTCTTGTAATGGCAGTGCTCTTTTATATTTACATGTGGAAAACAAAACAGGGTTTTGAAATCCGTGCCGTCGGTTATAACCCGAATGCAGCGGAGTATGCGGGAATGCACGTCAACCGGAATATCGTAAAAGCGATGTTTATCAGTGGTATGCTTGCAGGGCTTGGCGGAGCGTTCCAGGTTCTTGGGGTCTTCCAGTATCAGACGGTAATGTCTGGTTCGCCAGGTACTGGTTTTGACGGTATTGCGGTAGCTCTGATTGGTTTGAATCATCCGTTTGGAGTACTTCTGGGTGCATTGCTCTTTGGTACGCTCACTTACGGTTCTGCAGGTATGAGCTTTGCTGCGGATGTACCACCTGAGATTATTCGGATTGTCATCGGTTCGATTATCTTCTTTATTGCCGCACAAGGCATCGTGCGCTGGGTACTTAAACCGTTCTATTCCAAGCGCAAGAAAGAGAAGGTGTTGTAGATGGACTTCTTGACAATCGGGCAAATTATCAACACGACGCTTGTCTTTGCTACGGCATTGATTTTTGCTTCCCTCGGCGGGATTTTCTCGGAAAAATCCGGGGTAACGAACCTCGGACTTGAAGGTTTTATGGTATTTGGTGCTTTTGCAGCGGGTATTGGTGCTCACTATGCTCAAGAAGCGGGTATGGGCGGAACAACTTCCGCTTGGATGGGTGTACTGCTTGCCATCGTGCTTGGTGTACTTGTTTCGCTTATTCACGCAGTGGCTTCCATTACGTTCAAAGCTGACCAAATTATTAGCGGTATCGTGATTAACTTTTTGGCAGCAGGAAGTACACTGTATTTGGTCAAACTGTTATTCGAGGGTTCAGGTGATTCACCTCTGGTTCAAGGATTCAGCAAATTCAATGTACCATTTCTTGAAGACATTCCATTGCTGGGAGAGGCGTTCTTCAAAAATGTGTATCCAACGACTTACTTGGCGATTTTGTTTGTGTTCGTGACATATTACATCATGTTTAAGACGCCATTTGGACTTCGTTTGCGTTCTGTAGGCGAACATCCAAGTGCGGCCGATACGGTTGGTATCAAAGTGCGTCGTTACCGTTACATCGCTGTTATGATCAGTGGTGCTCTTGCAGCTATTGGTGGAGCGGCGATTACACTGACAACAACAGGTACGTTCTCACATAATACTGTTTCCGGCCAAGGTTATATTGCGATTGCAGCAATGATCTTTGGTAAATGGAATCCAATTGGTGCCTTTGGTGCGGCTGTATTCTTCGGGTTTTCTCAAGCCATCCGTAACTATGTGCAGTTGTTCGAATGGTCGCAAAGTATTCCCCAGGAAATTATTTTCATGTTGCCTTATCTGCTCACGATCATCGTTCTTGTGGCTGCGGTTGGACGTTCTTCGGCTCCGTCTGCGCTGGGTGAACCATACGATCCGGGTAAAAGATAATGACAATGACACCATTTCATTAGTGTCACAGATGTTTATAAAAAAAGATCCGCAACCAAGCGGATCTTTTTTTGTGCAATCCATTTGAAAGTACCCAACTTTTTCGGTAGGGACAAAGAAACAGGCGAATCTGGTGATGGACGAATACACTGTTTTGAATGATCCGAGGAGGAGGGATAGTATGAGAAAACATGTTACGCGTACTGAAGCGATGAAACTTATAGGCAAAAATATTGTGGCGGTCAAAAAAGACGGTACTCGGGTTACAGGGAAGCTATTAAAAGTTTCAGGCAATAAACTCGTTCTCAAGCGTTCAGGTGGAAAAAAAGTACGTACCAAAGCTATTTTGCCTTTGGTATTATTTGATCTGCTCGCCATTGCGACGTTGCCTTATGCTTATGGTTCTGGTCCAGGTTTTGGTTCCGGGTATGGCCCAGGTCCGAAACAGGATTGTTGCCAGGGGTATGGCCCTGGTTATGGACCGGGACCGGGATACGGCCCTGGCCCAGGATATGGTCCTTACGGTCCTGGACCGAGACCACCAGGACTTTTCTAGGATACAATTAAAGTCTCTTTTCCATTTCATAACAACGGCTTATCATAATATATCTCAGTATTTGATATCCATTTTTTTGATAAAATTGAGTTCCTTTTGCATTACCTTCGTCTACCATGACTTTGGATTTTCTACAGCCACGGGATAGCGCAAAATTCTCTGCTTTATGCAGTAAATTATGTCCGTAACGTTTGCGCTGCTCTTTCGGACTTACGGCCATCATATCCACGTATAGTAATTCTCCGTGCATGAGAAAATGAATGAATGCGACAGCAGCTTTATTCGGCTCCGGCGAGATTACAAAGGTCATGCCCCTGTTCATCCGCAGGGGTATTTCTTTGCGTATTTTATGGATTTCCTTCTCGCTCATATGTGACAAAGGAACAAGCTGTGTGTCAATCAGCTTCATAATTGCGCCGTCATCCAGTTTGGATGAACGCTGACGAATGATCATGCGGAGCCTCCTTTCAAGTCCACTCTTGCGGCCTGTATATCTTATGCCTGAGGCTAGATAAAAGGTGACTGCATGAAGGTCAGGCATTGGGGAAATCATAGAGTGAAGAGCAGGTTTGAAAAGTGGTCTGCATATTTTTATCAAAAACAGGTATTGACTTATCGCTTGGAGGAATCATATAATGTTCCTAACATTTAACGAGAATATTTGATCGGCTATGAAGAGGACGAAGTTTTAAGGGCTCTTTTGCTCAGAGAGTGGATGGATCTGCTGAAACCACCACCATTACCCCTTATATACGAGCTCACCTCGGAGCTGTTTTCCTGAAAAGCACTGGATCGTCAAATCCATTGCGTATTAGGGGGAATCGTAAGTCTGCGTTACAGACAACAGGTATGGGAGACGACTTTGTTCGTTTGAACATCGTTTTGTTATACCTGGTAAGGTCCGTTATTGCGAAATTTCGGACAAAGTTGGGTGGTACCACGGAAGCGATAACCTTTCGTCCCTCGCAAGCATGAACTTGTTTGCAGGGATGGAAGGTTTTTTTGTAACTTTTTATGTCAGAATGGTGTAAATTTCGAGAGGAGGATGACTAATGGGAGCTCATATTCCAGAAGTACGATCGACAGATGAATTACGTGAAAGATGGATGAAGCCGGAGGTCATTAGCGGTTCCGAGATTTTGCTAAGAAGTTTGCTGCTTGAAGGTGTAGATTGTGTCTTCGGTTATCCGGGCGGTGCGGTATTGTACATTTACGATGCGATGTATGGCTTTGAGGATTTCAAACACGTTCTGACTCGTCACGAACAAGGTGCCATTCACGCGGCGGACGGTTATGCAAGAGCCAGTGGCAAAGTAGGCGTGTGCATTGCGACCTCTGGTCCAGGTGCAACGAACCTCGTTACAGGAATTGCAACGGCGTATATGGATTCCGTACCTTTGGTTGTCATTACGGGTAATGTCAATTCCAGTTTGATTGGCTCGGATGCTTTCCAGGAAGCGGATATCACCGGGATTACAATGCCGATTACCAAACACAGTTATCTGGTGAAGGATGTTAAGGACCTTGCGGGCATCATTCATGAAGCATTCCATATCGCCAACACCGGGCGTAAAGGACCAGTATTGATCGATATTCCAAAAGATGTATCGGCGAACAAAACATTGTTTGAACCAAGCACTGAACCTGTTATATTGAGAGGGTACAATCCACGCACGGTGCCGAATAAATTGCAAGTAGATCGTCTGGCACAGGCCATTCAGGAAGCGGAACGGCCAATGATCATTGCAGGTGGCGGCGTAGTATACTCCGGTGGACACGAGGCACTCTTCGAGTTTGTGGAGAAGACAGGCATTCCGATCACGACAACTCTTCTTGGACTTGGGGCTTTCCCAAGTGGTCATGAACTTTGGACAGGGATGCCGGGAATGCACGGAACGTACACTTCGAATCTGGCGATTCAAAACTCTGATCTTCTGATTAACATTGGAGCACGCTTCGATGACCGGGTTACTGGTAAACTGGATGGTTTTGCGCCACATGCCAAAATCGTGCATATCGATATTGACCCTGCGGAGATTGGTAAAAATATTGCAACGGATATTCCAATTGTAGGCGATGTGAAGACGGTACTGGAAATGGCCAACAAAGAAGTTCAGCGTGCTGAGCGTGCGGATGCATGGCGAGATCAGATTAAACAATGGAAACAAGAGAAACCATATAGTTACACCGATTCAGATGAAGTATTGAAACCACAGTGGGTTATTGAAATGTTGAACGATACAACCAAAGGGGAAGCGATCGTAACAACAGATGTCGGACAACATCAGATGTGGGCAGCCCAATACTACAAATTCAATCAACCACGCTCTTGGGTTACTTCAGGTGGACTCGGCACAATGGGCTTTGGATTCCCTTCTGCCATCGGTGCACAAATGGCTAATCCGGATCGACTGGTAATCTCCATTAACGGAGATGGCGGGATGCAGATGTGTTCTCAGGAACTTGCTATCTGTGCGATCAACAACATTCCGGTAAAAATTGTAATTATTAACAATGAAGTGCTTGGAATGGTTCGTCAATGGCAGGAACTGATTTACGAGAATCGTTACAGTCACATCGATCTGGCAGGAAGTCCTGATTTTGTGAAGTTGTCTGAGGCATACGGCGTTAAAGGACTGCGTGCTACGAACAAAGAAGAAGCTGAGCGTGCTTGGCAAGAAGCTTTGGATACACCAGGGCCTGTCGTTGTAGAATTCGTTGTACGCAAGGAAGAAAATGTATATCCGATGGTTCCACAAGGAGCAACAATCGATCAAATGCTGATGGGAGATGCTGAAGAATGATAAGACATACGATTTCGATATTGGTTAATGACCAGCCAGGTGTCCTTCAGCGTGTATCCGGATTGTTTGGTCGACGTGGGTATAACATTGAAAGTATTACTGTGGGTCAATCCGAAGAGCCCGGACTTTCCCGGATGGTCATTGTTACGATTGGTGACGACAAAACGCTTGAACAGATTGAGAAACAGCTGTATAAAATTATTGATGTCATCAAAGTCGTTGACTTTAGCTTGAAACCGATGGTTGCACGCGAACTTGCGTTGATCAAGGTGAAGGCAGAACCTTCCGAGCGTCCGGAAATTTTGGGTGTGGTGGAAACATTCCGTGCATCGGTTGTTGATGTAGGCCCATCAAGTTTGATGGTACAGGCAGTCGGTGATACAGACAAAATTGATGCCATGATCGAGCTGCTCAAGCCATATGGCATTCGTGAATTGTCCCGTACGGGTGTAACGGCATTGGTACGAGGCAACGTATAGAGGTATAATATAATCAGGATGGGCTGATGCATACATGAACACAATGATATACTTGTGAAAATGCACAGTTAGCGTAGAGTGTATAACCGCTATCTGATCGAAATGTGTCAGTCCCATAATTGCTGTAAAGTAACATTTTAGTGATGTAACGCTTGAAAAGAGAGCCACACCCCCGCATTAACGAGCGGGTGTCTGAACGGATCGGCTGATATGCAGTAACGGGATCAGTATTGATCAGACAGTTTTTACACCAAGATGCGAAAATGACCGGTCCATTGAGACACCCGCTCATTAATGAAGGGTTCTTTACAATACAAAGGAGGACTTATAACATGCCAGTAACTACTTATTATGAACAGGATGCAGAGCTTAGCGTATTGAAAGGAAAAACGATCGCGGTGATCGGATATGGTAGCCAAGGTCATGCTCAGGCACAAAACCTGCGTGACAGCGGATTGAACGTAGTCATCGGACTTCGTGAAGGTAAATCTTTTGACGCTGCTAAAAATGATGGATTTGAAGTATTGTCTCCGGCTGAAGCAACTAGCCGTGCAGATGTTGTTCAAATCTTGCTGCCTGACGAAACACAAGCTTCTGTATACAAAAACGAAATCGAACCAAACCTGAAACAAGGTGCGGCATTGCTCTTCTCTCACGGTTTCAACGTTCATTTCGGCCAAATCGTTGCTCCAAAAAACAGCGATGTATTGCTGGTAGCTCCTAAGTCCCCTGGTCACATGGTACGTCGTACCTATGTGGAAGGATTCGGTGTTCCTGGTCTGATCGCAATCGAGCAGGATGCAACAGGAAAAGCGAAAGAAATCGGCTTGGCTTACGCTAAAGGTATCGGTTGTACTCGCGCAGGCGTTATCGAAACATCCTTCCGTGAAGAAACAGAAACAGACTTGTTCGGTGAGCAAGCGGTTCTGTGTGGTGGTGTAAGTGCCCTCGTTAAAGCTGGATTCGAAACGTTGACGGAAGCGGGTTATGCTCCAGAAATGGCATACTTCGAGTGTCTGCATGAATTGAAACTGATCGTTGACATGATGTATGAAGGCGGACTGGCAAGCATGCGTGATTCGATCAGTAACACAGCTGAGTACGGTGACTATGTAACTGGACCTCGCGTGGTAACTGAAGATACGAAGAAAGCAATGAAAGAAGTACTGACGGATATCCAACAAGGTAAATTTGCACGTGACTTCATCTTGGAAAATCAATCCGGCCGTGCATTCTTGACTGCAACACGCCGTAATGAAGCTGAACACCCAATTGAAGTAGTTGGCGGACAATTGCGTGAAATGATGCACTGGATCAAAAAGTAAGCAACGAATTTCGTTAAACTTTTTGAACAAGCATTTTAAGAGATTGAAGCAACTTATGGTGTGACCTGGTAATAGCGGCCGTGCTTATGCGTGAGCCGCTATTCTGGTTTGCAGGAATCTATAATGAAACAGGTGGTGCGAAGCGTGCGTAAAATCTATGTATTTGACACAACGTTGCGTGATGGAGAACAGTCTCCAGGAGTCAATCTGAACACTCGCGAAAAGGTGGAGATTGCGCATCAACTGGAGCGGCTTGGCATTGACCGGATGGAGGCAGGGTTCCCGGCGGCCTCTCCAGGTGACCTCGCTGCAGTCAACGCCGTAGCGAAAGCGGTTAAAAACGTTACAGTGATTGGTTTGTCCCGCTCCAGAGAGCAGGATATTGATGCGGTTAAGGAAGCTCTAAAAGGTGCAGAGGACCCGTGTATTCACGTATTTCTGGCTACTTCACCGATTCACCGCCAGCATAAGCTGCGCATGGATAAAGGACAAGTGCTGGATACGGCACGTTCCGCGATCCGATATGCAAAAAAGACATTTTCGAAAATCGAGTTTTCTCTGGAAGATGCCGGTCGTACCGAGTATGATTTCCTCGTGGAAATGGTAAATATGGCAGTGGAAGAAGGCGCTTCTGTTGTTAATATTCCAGACACGGTTGGTTACCTGAGCCCATACGAATACGGTAATATTTTCAAACATCTAAAAGAAAATGTTCATAACATCGATAAAGTTCAGCTGAGCGCGCACTGTCACAACGATCTGGGTATGGCAACAGCCAATACGCTTGCAGCCATTTTGAACGGGGCCGATCAGATTGAAGGAACAATCAACGGAATTGGAGAACGTGCAGGTAACACAGCGATTGAAGAAATCGCGATGGCGCTGGAAACACGTCAGGAATTTTTCCAGGCGAAAACAACGCTCCAATTGTCCGAGATTGCACGTACCAGCCGTTTGGTTAGCCGTTTGACCGGTATGGTTGTTCCGGGGAACAAAGCGATTGTTGGTGCAAATGCCTTTGCTCATGAATCGGGTATTCACCAGGATGGCATGTTGAAGGAAAAAACAACATATGAGATCATGACACCGGAAACGATCGGTCTCAAAGAAAGTAAGCTGGTGCTTGGTAAACACTCTGGACGTCATGCATTCCGTGAACGTTTGATTGATCTTGGGTATGAGCTGGACGATGAGGCGTTGAACCGTGCTTTTGCACAGTTTAAAGATCTGGCAGACAAGAAAAAAGAGGTTACGGATGATGATCTGCTTGCTGTGATCGAAGAGAAATTACAGGATGCACCTGAAGTGTACAAACTGGAATCAATCTTTGTTACGTACGGAGATGAATCCGTGCCTACGGCGAAGGTTCGCATTGCAACGCTGGATGGCGAAACGGTAGAGAAACAGGCTGAGGGCAATGGTTCGGTGGATGCGATCTATAACGCTATTGACCAGGTGAGCGGAGAAGAAGTAACGCTATCCGACTATTCCATCAAATCAGTAACACATGGTAAAGATGCGCTTGGTGAAGTACATGTAATCCTTACCCAGAATCAAGTTTCCGTTCAAGGACGCGGCGTGAGCACAGATATTCTTGGCGCTAGTGCCCGTGCGTATGTAGACGGCTTGAACCAATTGCTTGAGAAACGCAAAACATACACCAACCGGGTGAACGTCAATCTGTAGAAGAGACTTCATTCTTGGTGCACAATTCTCATTCATGCTGACCAGGCCGATATAATAAAAGCCGAGTAACCTAAAAAGTCTGACCCCTATGGAAATGAACTGCCCGTGTAGTACAGACGATGTAACTGGTCTATACTACACGAATAGTTCAGCAGGAGTCAGACTTTTCTAGTTCATTTACCACGCGTATGCATTAGGAGCATGTCCACCAGGACCAGGGAAGATTTCATCCAAACGTTTGAGCGTAGACTCGTCCAATTCCAAATCAAGACATTTCAATGCGGTTTCGAATTGCTCGAGGGTACGCGGACCGATGATTGGTGCAGTTACAGCCGGATTGGCAGCTACCCAGGCAAGTGCAACCGTATCCTGTGGCTCACCGAGATCACGGCAAAGCGCAGCAAAATCTTCAAGCTGCGTCTGGTGTTTCTCAATGCGTTCAGCAATGCCTCCACTGCGGGTTCCTTCCAGTTTCTGTAACGCATTACGTCCAAGCAAACCGCCATCCAGCGGGCTCCATGGAATGACGCCGAGCCCAAGTGCTTTAGCGGCTGGTAATACTTCCAGCTCGGGCAGACGGCAGTTCAGACTGTATTTATGCTGCTCGGATACAAGACCGAGGAAGTGACGGTTTTTTGCTTCGCTCTGGGCAAGGGCAATCTGCCATGCGGCAAAATTGCTTGAGCCGACATATCCGATTTTGCCTTGATATACTGCATGTTCGAATGCTCCCCACAGCTCGTCCCAAGTGATGACCGGGTCAATATGATGCATCTGGTACAGTTCAATATGATCGGTTTGCAGACGTTGGAGCGAACCTTCAAGGTGACGTCTGATTTTATATGCGGATAGACCTGCTTCGTTGTTGGGGCCGTCTGTTTCATCATGCATGGAACCATAGACCTTCGTAGCTAGCACAACTTTTTCGCGCCGACCACCGCCTTGTTTGAACCAGCGTCCAATGATTTCTTCCGTCAAACCGGAATTCTCACCCCAGCCATAAATGTTAGCGGTATCAAAAAAGTTCACGCCTGCATCCAATGCTGCGTCCATAATGCGGAAAGCTTCTTTCTCGTCAGTGGCTGGTCCAAAATTCATCGTACCAAGACAGATACGGCTGACTTTAAGGCCTGATTTACCCAAATAAGAATATTGCATGATGAACACCCTCCAGCATACCTAATTTGATTTCAGGTATATTTTACCTTACCCTGCAGGAACGAACAACTTGGATTACCGTGATCTGTCTTTTAGCTCGAATATTTGTCATTTTCCTGCTTATAGGTAAAAACTATTAAAGTCATAGATTGTATATCTTGGTCAAATGACCGTAGAATATGATACAAAGAAGAGAGTTATTTATGAGACGATGTTGAATGAAGATGAAGGAGTGGACAACCTATGGCAGACGTGAAAAAAATTGCAGTAATCGCAGGTGACGGAATTGGTCCTGAAGTTGTGGCCGAGGCAGAGAAAGTTCTGAAGCGTACGGAGGAAGTGTTCGGTTATCGCTTTGAAACTGAACATGCACTGTTTGGTGGTATTGCCATTGATGAGAAAGGCACACCTCTTCCAGAAGAAACACTGACGGTATGTAAAAATGCAGATGCCGTGTTGCTCGGAGCAGTAGGCGGTCCAAAGTGGGACAATAACAGCAAGGAATTGCGTCCTGAAACAGGACTGCTCGGCATTCGCAAAGCGCTCGGGTTGTTCTCTAACCTGCGTCCAGCTGTCGTGTTTGATTGTCTGAAAGACGCATCCACACTGAAACCGGAAGTGCTGGAAGGTACAGACCTCATGGTTGTTCGTGAACTGACGGGCGGAATTTATTTTGGAGAAAAATTCAGACGTGAAAGTGCACAAGGTGAAGAGGCAGTAGACACTTGTGCTTACAATGTAACGGAAGTAGAGCGTATCGTGCGTCAAGCGTTCGAGATCGCTCAGGGCCGCCGCAAAAAGTTGGCTTCGGTCGATAAAGCAAACGTGCTCGAAACGTCCCGTCTCTGGCGTGAAGTCGTTAACCGGGTAGCACCGGATTATCCTGACGTTGAGTTGGAGCACGTACTTGTAGACAATTGTGCGATGCAGTTGCTGCGTCGTCCGGCAAGCTTTGACGTCATCGTAACAGAAAATATGTTTGGTGACATTCTGAGTGATGAAGCGGCAATGCTGACAGGTTCCATTGGTATGCTCGCTTCTGCTTCATTGGGAGAAGGAAGCTTTGGCCTATACGAACCGGTACACGGCTCTGCTCCGGATATTGCAGGTCAAGGATTGGCTAACCCGATTGCAACCATCCTGTCACTGGCATTGATGTTCCGTACAACGTTTGGATATGCTGAAGGTGCAGATGCGATTGAAGAGGCAGTAGCGAATGTGCTGAATTCGGGTCACCGTACAAGTGACATCGCTGTGGATAAGAGCAAAGCGATCAGCACAACCGAAATGGGCGACCTGATTGTCGCAGCTATTCAGAAAAAAGCCTAAGTTTCAGTTTTAGACTAATCATCTGTTCATACATGAACAGACCACAGAATGAATCCTGTGATTTGTATAAGAAACAGCCCTTTGATGCCCAAAGTAGACCTTTCTATTGGTTTCTAAATTGGAAAATACAGAGGGCTGTTCTTTTATCATTTTTGGTGTGAATTCGGCACGAAAAATCCTTATTTATAATTATTATAAAAAAATAACGTTTATAATCTTGACTTTAAGAAGTACGGATGATAACATTTTATTTGTACTTGAGAACAAGTATCAAATTGATTAATAACAGGACAAGCGCTTGCGTGTATCCTGATGATGAGCAATCCATATGGATGCTTACATAATCCCAAAGGAGGAATTTTTAGTTATGGCAGAACGTTTGGTAGGTAGACCAGCACCAGATTTCGCAATGGAAACAGTATCAGGAGACGGACAAGATTTTGGCTCCGTTAAACTGTCCGATTACCGTGGCAAATGGCTCGTATTCTTCTTTTATCCTTTGGACTTCACATTTGTGTGCCCAACTGAAATTACAGCTTTGAGCGACGCTTCCGAGCAATTCAAAGCTTTGGATACAGAAATTCTTGGCGTGAGCGTAGACTCCGTACACAGCCACAAAGCATGGATCAATACACCGAAAGATAGCAATGGTCTTGGTCAATTGAACTTCCCGCTCGCTTCCGATATCACGAAGCAAGTCGCTAAAGATTACGGCGTTCTGATCGAAGAAGAAGGCGTAGCATTGCGCGGTCTGTTCATCATCGATCCAGAAGGCGAACTGAAATATCAAGTCGTTAACCACAATGATGTAGGTCGTAGTGTTGAAGAAACACTTCGTGTACTGCAAGCACTTCAATCCGGCGGATTGTGTGCAATGAACTGGAAACCAGGCGACAACAACCTGTAAGCCGGGTTTACTTGAACGATTGATGTTCAAGCCCTCATCCCACTCGGGATTGAGGGCTTTTTGCAACATTTTTCTGCAAAAGAACGTTAACTTCATTAAGGTGTTTGAACAGGCTATCAGGCGTGTTAATAATGTAATAGAAGAACATCTTCTTTTTTATAGGATGAAAGAGGAATTGAAGGCTTGTAAGGCGAATAGGGTATGGAAACCCGGTATTCTTTCCGGTAGTCCGCATTTATAATTCAATATGAATGTGATACACGGTTTGGACGATTCCCTTTCGGAAGTTTTTGAAGTGCACGGGTTGTTATTTTATAAGATCCCGGCACCTAATAAGGAGGGTGAACAAAAATGAGTTACTGTTGTGGGGCAAGTATGGTGGGAACGAAGGGCACGCTGAAGCATTACCGCACCCAGGTTCATAATGTTCCCCTGCTGTTCTGTCCGGTATGTCACCGGGTAGAGGTGCATTACAAGGTGGAGAACGAATACGAGATTCTTGCTGAGTATGCGCATGGCGATGGAGCTTCTGAAATTGATTTTCAGGACTATGTGACAGAGGACGAGGATGCTATCTTCGAAAATTGCGTAAACCGTGAAAGTGAAGATGCGATGGTGATCGTTCAACGGCAGATTGATATGTCACTGGATCTGCTACGACTCGCCAAGGAAATGAACGATGAGAAGTGGGAGAGCGAATTGAAGCGTCGCCTTGCCGTCATGAGTCAACGTAAACTTAAAATTCAGCATAACAAGACTGGTCTATAGATTGCAGTGAGATGTTACATGGATAGACATATATCGGAAAAAGCAATATGAAACGAAGCTGATTTGCCTTTAGGCTGATGAAGCTTCGTTTTTTGTTTATTTCAGATTGATCTTTTGTTATTTTTGCAAAATAATTTCCATTCGACACTTTCTCCGATTGACTCTATTCCCTAAACTTGTCTATGATAAAAACAGACTTGCAAAAGAGGCGGAGCGTTATAAAAGGTTTTCGTTTGGGAATTGGAAAAGGTTGGAAAGGAACAAAACGTATATGATTTCTCCGGATCAACTGTTACTTACCGGATTAGACCAAGCTTACGTTCCGGACATGCCATCCATATTTTCGGCTCAGCCCCCTAATGAAAGGGACCCGGTAATCAACAACAAAATCGGCCCTTCCTGTTTCTGTGATGATATGATGTCCGAACGGCAAAGTTTATCATTTACGTGAAAAGGAGGAACCTGAAGTGATCAGTGAATTTCAGGATACAGTGCCTCGACCAACGGATGTGCTTCCTCAAGTGCATCTGGATCACAATAAGTATGAGAATGTGTTGGAACACATGGATAGTGGCATCATGCTGTTTGACAACCAAGGTATCTTGACCTTTATTAACGTTCAGATGGCTAAACTGCTGGAACTTCCCAGAGATCTGTTAAGTGGCTGCACATTGATGCAGATGCTGCGACTACCACAGATGAGTCGATTCAAGAAAAAGAAAATTTTGCGGATTTATCGGGAAACGATCTTTCATCGTAAGCGCTATCATGAATTGACGGATGAATATGGACGGCACTGGCTGGTTACAGTCACCTATGGGGATCAGATGGATGGCGATTTTCTGTTTAGCGTCAAGGATGTTTCAGATTATAAGCAGATTGAGCAGACCGCCTATCAAAACGATAAACTGGCTATGCTTGGCCGTATCTCCGCATCGATTGCCCATGAAATCCGTAATCCATTGACGGCCATCCGTGGATTCATTCAGCTGCTCCGGCCCCATCTGCTGCAGCTTGGTAAAGACGAGTATGCACGAATTATTTTAACGGAGATTGATAGGGCGAACGATATTATTTATGAATTTCTGAATTCCTCCAAACCTTCAGCTCCGCAGAAAACAGTCATGACCGTAGAGTCTTTGCTGAAAGAGGTCGTTCTGCTGACCGAAAGTGAAGGGCTGATGAAAGGGTGCGAAATTCTGCTTGAGGTGGAAGACACTCCACTTAATGTATCCATCGATGTTAAGCAGATTAAACAGGTCATTCTGAATATGGTCAAAAATGCAATGGACGCGATTGAAGAAGTTGGGGAAGAGCATACGGGCATGATTCGGATTACGACAGCTACGGAAAATAACTTTGTACAAATCACGATAGCTGATAATGGCCATGGCATGGATCACAATACGCTGGTACGTCTGTTTGATCCTTTCTTCACAACGAAAGAGAGCGGAACGGGTCTTGGGCTTTCCGTGAGCTACCGCATCATTAAAAATCATGGAGGTACCATCTCTGTAGATAGTCAAAAGGGTGAGGGCACCAGCTTTATGATCAAACTTCCATTGGTGAATTGACACAGACGATATCAGAAGGGATCGGTATCTTGCCGATTCCTTTGTTTTTTGTTCGTGCAATTAGGGTTATAGTTAGAAATGAATGCGAATACATATGCATCGCGGAAGGAAGGGATTACGTTGAATATTCAGGATATGGAGCGCATGAACGGACAATTAATCGAGCATGCAGGTAAAGTAATTGTGGGGAAAGAGCGTACGATAGAACTGATTGTGACAGCGATCATCGCGTCAGGTCATGTGCTTCTGGAGGATGTTCCGGGTACAGGCAAAACCATGCTTGCCAAATCAATGGCTTCATCACTCGATTGTACATTTCAGCGGATACAGTTTACGCCGGACTTGCTGCCGTCCGATCTGACAGGTATCCATTTCTATAATCAAAAATCCGGTGATTTTGAATTCAGACCTGGTCCGCTGTTTGCGAATTTTGTGCTGGCAGATGAGATTAATCGGGCGACACCGCGGACACAGTCCAGCTTGCTGGAATGTATGGAAGAACGTCAGATCAGTATCGATGGCTCAACGAGACAGCTCGAACGACCTTTTATTGTTATCGCTACACAGAACCCCATTGATAATCAAGGGACATTTCCGTTACCTGAAGCACAGATGGATCGGTTTATGATGAAGATTCGTATGGGTTATCCCACCGGGGAAGAAAGTGTAGAGATATTGAGAAGAACCGTTAACGGCCGTTCCGTTGAAGACCTGTCTTCCATTATCTCTCGCGAGCAGCTACTGGAAGCACAGGAAACGTATAAGACGGTTACCGTTAACGAGGATCTCATGAATTATATCGTGCAGCTCACTGAAGCGACCAGAAAACATCCTGAATTGTCACTTGGCGTTAGTCCACGAGGCGCACAAGCGCTGTTAAAAGCAAGCCAGGCTTGGGCTGCACTACATGGCAGAGACTATATTGTCCCGGATGACATTAAAATACTGGCAGAACCTGTATTGGCTCACCGACTGGTGTTTCGTAATCGGATCAGACAGCAGGAAGGGCTTGCGGAACAAATTATTCAACAGATTCTGAGTCAGACCGAGGTGCCAACCGAGACAATTACTACAGGCGGACATTAGGTTTATGACACTTCTATGGCTTGTCGTTGTTGGAAGTTTGGTCATTGTGCTACATGGCATATGGTTTGGACGTCCGGTGTTGCATAATCTCAAGTACAGCAGACAGTTCAGCAAAACACGGTGTTACGCTGGCGATGAACTCGAGATGATTGAGACGATATCGAATGAAAAGCGAGTATCCGTTCCTTGGCTCAGACTTGAGGCAATGATGCCAGCTTCATTTGTTTTTCGCTCAGGTTCCGGCATGGATATTAGTCAAGGTAATATTTATCAGAATCATAAAAGTGTTTTCACACTAAAACCCTACAATCGGATAACGCGCACACATCCGTTTGTCTGCTCCAAGCGGGGAGTGTATACGATGGATACAGCCACCATGACGGGTGGAGACCTGTTTGGTGTATGGCGCTCCACGAAACCCATTCCTGTGCAGATGTCGATGATTGTGTATCCTTCGCTCGTAAGCATCGATGATATGCCGGCCATCTATCAGGTGTGGCAAGGAGAGGTGGAGGTTGCCAGGTGGATTGTGGAAGACCCGTTTCTGATCTTGGGGGTTCGGCCTTATGGGGCTGGTGATCCAATGAATCGTATTCACTGGAAAGCGAGTGCACGAACAGGAGAACTCCAGGTGTATAAGCAAGGCTGGACCGCAGATCCACAGTCCTGGATTATTGTCAATATTCAAGATTCGGCGGAGATGTGGAGTGTTGTCACCCGGCCTGAGCTGATTGAGCAGGCGCTCCGCTATGCAGCTACTGCAGCTGTGGAGGCTATTGGCAGAGGTTTGCCTGCTGGATTTGCTCATAATGGTTATCGTTCCGGCGGAGGACGTGATGTACTTCGGATCGAACCGGATTATGGCACACCTCATCTGGAATCGTTGCTAGAGGCCATGGCTGAAACCGAGTTAAAGTGTTTGGTGCCGATGGAGCAGTTTTTGCAAGATGAAGTCAGATTAAATGAAGAAGAGCAGCAGGTACGCAGTTATTTGTTGATTACGCCATATGTCTCGGCAGCTATGGAACAGGAGATTGAACGTTTGCATGATCAGGGACATCGGGTAACGATTCTGCCTGTAGAGCAGGTGAAACGTGATGTAGGGGCGGTGGGCGCATGAGTGAAAATGATGAAAAAAAGAGAACGTACATCATATCCGTTTTGGCTATTCTTACAGTAGGAATATACCTGTTTCCGATCTTCACGATCACATCACTGTATACGAGCGCTTATTTCCCATATCTGTTATTCGGTCTGTTTGTTGTGACAGGCTGGTTCGGTCAGTGGATTCGGCATCGATTTACGAACTTTGTTGAGAAAAGCATATTTATACGAGGGCTAACAGCTGTTGCTACAGGTATTTTATTTGCCCTGATTCCGAGTATGGCAGTGACACTTTCGCTCCCGGAAGTTATTACGCTTGGTGCAGGGGGATTCTTTTCTGGCTATTTAGGTTTGGGTTTTGATCCTGATTTTCGTTCTATCTACCTTTGGCGTCTGCAGATCACGGGTACAATCAGTGCCATTGTACTCACCCTCGCAGCAACTCAGATCGAATTCATGCTGTCGATACAGAGCTATACGGTTCCCATCTATGTTGCTGGAGTCATCAGCTTTGGATGTTGGATTGTGGGGCAATACAGGGCACAACTGGATCGTGCGGTACTTAACGATGGCAGACGCAGAATAGTATTGCGGGAATTCACAAGGGCGAACCACCTGCGGATTACATGGATGTTGATCGTTATTGCAGGGATCGGCGCGTTCCCCAGTCTTGCTGCATGGCTTGCGCCGTTACGGGATCGTTTGCTTACATGGATCAGAGGTTTATTTGGTTCTTCTGCTTCGCAGGAGCCACCACTGACACCTGAGATGCCGAATGAGCCGATGAACCTGCCGGATGAATTAAGAGCTCCACCTTCGGAGCCTTCTGTATTCTGGGAAATCCTTGGTTGGATTGTTTTTGGAGCAGCTGCTGCTGTAATCCTCTGGCTTCTGATCAAGCTCGGTAAAACAATTATGAATAAACTGGCGGAGCGGTTCAAAGGATTGTTACAGCCCGTGGAGAAAAGGCAAGAACCCAAAACAGAGTATGTGGATATCAGCGAAACGCTGGAAGTGCCAACTAAAGTCCGTAAGCGATGGTTCCGTAAAAAGGAACCTGTTCCAGTTCACGCTGTAGACCGTATCCGATATTACTATCGAATTTGGGTGGGGAATGCAATGGAACGTGGAGCCCAGGTGGAGAAGTCCCATACGCCGCTTGAGGCAGCAGAAAGCATTAAGAAGAGTCATTCGAAGCATAAAGAGGGTACGGAGGAAGAGATAGCAAGAAGGCTTCCTGAAGTCTACAATGCTGTGCGCTACGGGGAGAAAGCGGATGATACCCCACATATGGCTGAGATGGACCGAATCTGGAAATCTTATAGTAAATAAGCCCGGAATCCCTTTACTTTTCTTGTCTCGTTCAAGTATCATGAGAGGAATACACAAGTTGGTCAGAAAAGGAGCAGACTTTAATGAAGACAAATCATTGCAAAATTGTAGATTGTACCATCCGTGATGGTGGATTGGTGAATAATTGGGATTTTAGCGTCGACTTTGTTCAAAAGCTGTATGCAGGACTGAACGAAGCTGGCGTTGATTATATGGAAATTGGCTACAAAAACTCGCCGAAGTTGCTTAAAGGCTCCGAAGATGCTGGACCTTGGCGTTTCCTGAACGATGATTTTCTTCGTAAAGTGATTCCGCAAAAAGGGAATACCAAATTATCTGCACTTGTTGATGTAGGACGTGTGGATGAGAACGATATTTTGCCGCGCAGTGAGAGTATGCTCGATCTGATTCGTGTCGCTTGTTACAGTAAAGATGTGGACAAGGCACTTGCACTGGTGCAAACGTTCCATGATCGTGGTTACGAAACGACAATAAATATTATGGCGCTCTCCAATGTTATGGAAAATGAATTGCTGGAAGCTTTTGAGTTGATTAAAGAGAGTTCGGTTGATGTGGTATACATCGTAGACTCCTACGGCAGCCTGGACCATAACGATGTGAAATATCTGGTGGAGAAGTTCAAGACTCATCTTCCGAACAAACGTCTTGGTGTTCACACACATAACAATATGCAGCTGGCATTCTCCAACACGCTCGTAGCCGCGGAACTTGGTGTTGAATTGCTCGATGCTTCTGTATACGGTATGGGGCGTGCGGCAGGAAACTGCCCGACTGAACTGCTGGTAGCTCATTTGAAAGGCACAAAGTATAATCTGCGTCCAGTACTTGAAGTATTGGAACAGCTTATGGTTCCTCTTAGAGAAAAAGAAGAGTGGGGTTACATTTTACCTTACATGATTACAGGTGCATTGGACGAGCATCCACGTTCAGCTATGGCACTTCGTTCATCGGAGAACAAAGACAACGTCGTTGACTTCTACGATAAGTTGACAACACCTGAAGTGAACTTCGATAAATAAAAATAGTCTGAAATACAGTTGTAAATTCGAAAAAACATGGCCTCTAATCTGAGGACCATGTTTTTTAGTTCTTTATGCCTTGTTTTTACTCACTTTTATGAATAGATATTCCTATGTGTAACTATTTTTTAGTTCACGAATACGGATTTAAATGTTATTATGTACCAGATAGAACAAGAAGATAATTAAATTAAACAATGGTCAATATATTTTTTTGTCGAAATGTGTAATATACTTGGTGAATCAGATCAATAGAATTCATTTATACACGTATATCAGGATAGTGATCCCGGGAAGGAAAACATGGCATGAAGTTTAAAATGCAAGGTCAGAGTCAAATAGGTTGGGTCGCCATCGGCGGTTTATTGTTTTTCCTCGCAAGTCAATGGTTTCGTTCTTCTTCAGGCTCTGATCTGATTTTTTCGGGTTACCCGGTGATAACGCTTCTGGCTGGATTCGCTGCAACGGCCGCCTGTATTGGGATTTATAATCAAAGCTGGCTATTTCAAACTCAAAAATTAACACTGCGCAGAGTGTTACTGACTACACTCTTTTTAATGATAGGTCTCTTTGAACTGGTGCACATCGTTT
Organism: Paenibacillus sp. TSA_86.1; assembly: GCF_052691815.1. Lineage (NCBI taxonomy): Bacteria > Bacillati > Bacillota > Bacilli > Caryophanales > Paenibacillaceae > Paenibacillus > Paenibacillus sp. TSA_86.1. Next base: position 751,997 of record NZ_JBQZGE010000001.1, read on the forward strand.
CATTTGCAGAAGAAGTCCCCAGTAGAGCCATGATGGAATCCGATTTCTCATTAATGATGTCAACGATGGGATCATTGGTTTGTTCAGCAGGACTGCTCTTGATTTACACCTTACACGAGAAGCAAGTTGCATTACCGCGCAAATTTCTTCTGTTCAGTGCCACTATAGGTGTCTTCCTGATTTTATACATCTGTTCTATTCAACAGTGGAGTTTTATGCCTGAGATGCTTGATGGTCCTTTGCTTGGCAAAGTATTCACTCGTATGCATGGGGCTGCAGGTGTGCTGTATTTCACTGGGGCTGTGGTTCTCTACATGCAGTGGAAAAAGACGAAAAATGACGATTTACCACCCATCCTCTGTGGCATACTCTGTTTTTTGCTAGGACAGGGCTATTTCGTGACCGCAAGTGCAGTGGACGATCTCAATCTACTGCTTGGTATGCTTAGCAATTGTATGGGGTATTTTTTCATCCAAAAAGGGCTTTATGCGTCTGTGGTTGATACGCCATTCCTGCAGCAACAGGCTGCTGAGGCCAAAATGAATTATATTGCACATCATGATGATGTTACAGGCCTTCCGAATCGCCGTCGTCTAAGTCAAACGCTCCAACTTACATTGGATGATGCGGTTAAGGAGGAGAAGCTCGTAGGTGTGCTGGTGCTTAATATTAATCGATTCAAAACGATTAATGACTCCCTTGGACAACAGGCCGCTAACCGGGTTTTGCGACAAGTCGGACAACGTCTGAATCACTCATCTCTTCCGGGAGAAGAAGTGTTTGGGCTGGGTCGAGATGAATTTGCGTTGACCATGACTGATTTTTACAGTACAGATACAGCGTTACGCCGCACAAGGTCGATTCTGCAGCTCTTCGAGAAACCTGTGATGGTGGATGGGAGCGAGTATCACCTTACGCTGGGCATAGGCATGGCGATTTTTCCTTATGATGGGGAGTCTCCGCAAGAGATTATTCAGAATGCTGACACAGCTCTGCATAGTGCGAAGGAACAGGGAATTGAACTCAACCGCTATGCACATGCCATGCAGATGAAAGCACAGGAACGTTTACAACTTGAAAATGATCTGCGTAAAGCACTGGCTCGGGGGCAGTTTTACCTGGTATATCAGCCTCAGGTGAATCTGCAAAGCGGACTGGTCGTAGGCATGGAAGCCCTTGTGCGGTGGCAGCATCCGCAGCGAGGCTCGGTATCCCCGGCGGAGTTTATCCCGCTGGCAGAGGAGAGCGGACTGATTGTCCCGCTTGGAGAATGGGTGCTGCGAGAGGCATGTGCACAGAACAAGCTTTGGCAGGAAGCAGGGTATCGCAAGCTGTGCGTATCGGTCAACCTGTCGATGAGACAGTTCAGACATTCCCACCTGCTCGATAGTATCAACAGTATTCTCAGAGAAACGGGACTCGAGCCAGTATGGCTTGAACTGGAGATCACGGAGAGCATGACATTTGACAAGGACCGAGCCTTTGAACAGCTTCATAAAATTAAGGAGATTGGTGTACATATCAGTATTGATGATTTTGGCACGGGATACAGCTCACTACATTATCTCAAAGATTTGCCGATTGATCGGCTCAAGATTGACCGCTCATTTGTGAATGAAATAATGGAAGACAGTAATAACGCTGCTATTGTATCGACCATCACTTCGATGGCACACCATTTGCAATTAAAGGTTACAGCTGAAGGGGTAGAGAACGAGGAACAGATGACGTTTCTACGTAATCAGCATTGCCATGAGGCACAAGGGTATTTCTTCAGTAAGCCGATCGAAGCAGCAGACTTCGAGATGAGGTTTCTGAGGGAAGTAGACAAACCTGCGGGGTAAGCAGCAGGGCCGCGAGAGCGTTCCTGCCTTTTTCGTATACCGCTTTATGGGAAAAATCACCAATATCCCTTGCACGTTGGTTCGGATCATGGTATATTAGTTTTTGTAAAATTACTGTTAACTTCCATGTGGAATTTAACGGGACGTAGCTCAGCTTGGTAGAGCACCTGGTTTGGGACCAGGGGGTCGCATGTTCAAATCGTGTCGTCCCGATTGTTCATCTTGCGGGTGTAGTTCAATGGTAGAACTTTAGCCTTCCAAGCTAATAGCGTGGGTTCGATTCCCATCACCCGCTTAACAGCAGTACTCAAAAACCCTTGGTTATCAAGGGTTTTTATTTTTTGCCTGAATTTTAGATAACGTCCGCGACATCCTCACCTTTGCTTTTTCTCAATGATCTGGTACAATAACGGAGTATTGATACTACACATGAATGAGAGGTAACCATACGTCCCATGAAGTAAGACACATGAAGTGAACCCCAGTTAACTGCACATTGATTACAACGCAGTCAGCCGAGCGGCTGAGCAATGAGGGGATTCGTGTGTCCAAATTCAGCTATAGGGAATAGTATGGAACGAGCAGTTTTTCTGCTTACGTATGCCCTCATTGGGGTTTCTTTGTTCATGCTAGGATCATCCTCATCTCTGTATTTTGAACGCGTTAATCCATTAAGAATTGCTAAACCGCCGGCTGATGCCAGCGGTTTTTTTAATTTTTTTGTTCAGGAAAGGATGAGGACTCATGACGACATTGGTGCGCTTACATGGAGTATCAAAAGAATGGAACGGAAACGAAATATTTGCGGGATTAAACCTTGAAATAAACGAAGGAGAACGACTTGCCATCCTGGGCCGTAATGGATGCGGCAAAACCACACTTTTACGGATTATACTCGGAGAAGAGGATGGGGGTGGACGGATTGATCGTCAACTTCCCCTGTCAGAGTGGGGATTCATGCGTCAGCGTTCAGAGGTGCCCAGCGGAATAAATGTTTTGGATGCAGTAAGGCGGGAGAGTGGTCGGATCGATGAGATCAAACGGAAGCTGGAAGAGCTGGAGCGCCGATTGAGCGATGCCGGGGCTGCCGAAGGTACCGCCTTGCTGGGTGAATATGCTCGTTCAATGGAGGAATATGAGCAATTGAACGGGTACATGTGGGAAACAGAGGTGGAGAAGGTGTTGAGCCGGCTCGGTTTGACGACAGAACACTGGAGCAGGCCCTATCACTCGCTCAGCGGTGGTCAGAAAACGAAGGCACGGCTTGCAGGACTGCTGGTCAGCAATCCCAAGTTTCTGATTCTGGATGAACCGACTAACCATCTGGATGAGGAGAGCATGCGCTGGCTGGAGACGTGGTTATCCGCATACGAGGGAACAGTGCTGTTTGTATCCCATGACCGGACATTTATTGATCGGGTAGCTACCGGTGTAATAGAATTCAGCCCAGACCAATTAAAAAAATACAAAGGCGGTTACACCGATTACAAAGGGCATAAAGAGCGGGAGTTGAAGGAACAGGAGACGATTTATCGCAAGCAGCAGCTGGAACGTAAAGCACTGGAGGAGACCATTCGTAATTATCAGCAGTGGTTCCATAAAGCTCATAACGCGGCAGGAGGCCAAGAGGTGAAGATTACCCAGAGCTTCTACAAGGCCAGAGCCAACAAAAATATTTCGCGTTATCATGCCAAACAGAAGCAGTTGGAACGGCTCGAAAATGAGCGGGTGGATAAACCGCGGGAAGCCACGAAACTGAATATGGAGCTGCAGATGACTTCACTCGGTGCACGTCAACTTCTTGCACTGGAGGGAGTAAGCTTTTCGTACGACCTCAAGCAGTCATTTCTTCATGATTTGCGCATTGCAGTCGAACGTGGGGATCGGCTTGCCGTGCGTGGAGCAAACGGGACGGGCAAGAGCACACTCCTGAAATTAATGATTGGAGAGCTACAGCCTTCTGAGGGTGAAGTGAGCCGTCATCCCCAGCTTAGCATCGGTTATTTCTCACAAGAGCTGGAGGGATTGCCTGAGACGGCAACACTGCTGGACAGCTTACTGGTTCTTCCTTCTATGACGCAAAGTGCTGCGAGAACCATCTTGGGATGTTTTTTATTTTCAAGAGAAGATGTGTTCAAACGCATTGGGGACTTAAGCATGGGGGAGAAATGCCGTGTAGCCTTTCTAAGGTTGTATTTCGGCGGTGCTAACCTGCTTGTACTGGATGAGCCAACGAATTATCTCGACATCGACACCCAGGAAGTGATGGAAAATGTGTTAAAAGAAGCCTCTGGTGCGCTGGTTATCGTATCCCACGACCGGATGCTGATTCGATCACTGGCGAACCGCCTGTGTGATTTGAAGCCGGATGGAACAGCATCGCTCTTCGAAGGCGGTATAACCGATTGGGAACAATCGGTGCAGCTGAGAGAGTCCGCGCTGGATACACGTGACTCGGACGATGAGCGTCTGCGGCTGGAAATGCGGCTGTCAGAATTACTTTCACCGGTAAGCGCTACTGGAGGAGAGCGACTAACAGCAACGAATAATGAGACAGAGGCAGCAGAGATCCGCGAAATTCAGCAGCGATTGAAAGAGCTGAGAAATCAGCGTATATCTGCAAATTAGCTTCCTGGGCAAGCTTGCTATTTCGCCGTATTTTGCATATAATATGAACGATCATCGATCATTGGTATCGATAAAGGTTAGTCCAATTGAACAAACGTATTGATGGAGACAAGTAAGCAGTGCCTCTGGACAGGGAGGAAGCGCCGTAGATTGAGAGCGTTTCTGTAGAACCAGGCTGACGAAATTCACTCCGGAGCGGTTCCCTGAACCTGATGATGTGTGCGTACACAGAGGCGACAGTAGGGGTAAACGGTTAACGGTCGTTATTCCGTACAAAGTGAGACAGAACGTGTTGCAGAGCTTGATGTGCTGTGACAACGGGAGTCTAACAAGGGTGGTACCACGGTCTTTTCGTCCCTTTTGGGGAGAAAAGGCCTTTTTTTGTTGCAATTACAGCACATTAAGGAGGCAATTACACATGAAAGAACGTTTAGAAGCATTAAAGATCGAAGCGCTGGAACAGTTGTCCAGTGTGAATGATCCGCAGACGCTGGCTGATCTGCGTGTAAAATATTTGGGCAAAAAAGGGGCATTGACTGAGATTTTGCGCGGCATGGGTTCACTTAGTGCGGAAGAGCGTCCAGTCATTGGTCAAGTGGGTAACGAGGTTCGGGGAGCGATTGAAGAAGTTATCAACAGCAAGCAGGAGCAATTCCAGAAGGAAGAAACCGCGAAGCGTCTTCAATCCGAGAAGGTTGACGTGACCTTGCCAGGACGCCGCGGGCGTCAAGGCGGACTGCATCCACTGACGAAAGTGGTGCAGGAGATCGAAGATATTTTCATCGGTATGGGATATCGTGTAGCTGAAGGTCCTGAAGTTGAGATGGACTATTATAACTTTGAAGCATTGAACCTGCCCAAGAATCACCCGGCACGCGATATGCAGGATTCCTTCTATGTTACTGAGGATCTGCTGATGCGTACACATACTTCTCCCGTACAGGTTCGTACGATGCAAAGCATGCAGGGCGAAGTGCCTGTCAAGGTCATCTGCCCAGGTAAAGTATATCGCCGTGATGATGACGATGCGACACACTCCTTCCAGTTCCATCAGGTCGAAGGTCTGGTCATCAGTGAAAACATTCGTATGAGTGACCTGAAAGGAACGTTGCTGCAATTTGTACGTGAAATGTTCGGGGCTCACACTGAAATCCGTCTGCGTCCAAGCTTCTTCCCGTTCACTGAGCCAAGTGCGGAAGTGGATGTAACTTGTGTGCAATGTGCTGGTAGCGGCTGTCGGGTCTGCAAACAAACAGGTTGGCTCGAAATTTTGGGCGGCGGTATGGTTCACCCGAAAGTGCTTGAGATGGGCGGATATGATCCGGAGAAATACAGCGGTTTTGCCTTTGGTATGGGGGTAGAGCGAATTGCGATGCTGAAGTACGGTATTGATGACATCCGTCATTTCTATAACAGTGATCAGACGTTCCTGAAACAATTCGGACGGCTGTAATTATATTAAACGTCAATGAATGGTAAAACTAATATATAGATTAAGGAAGTGAACGTGCATGAGAGTATCGACAGATTGGCTGTCTGATTATATTGCCCTTGAAGGTGTGACGCCACATGAGCTGGCAGAGAAAATCACCCGTGCAGGGATCGAGATTGATGTTGTGGAGAACCGTAATCAAGGCGTAAACAAGGTTGTTGTCGGTTACGTGAAGAGCAAAGAGAAACACCCGGATGCGGATAAACTGAATGTATGTATTATTGATGCAGGACAAGAGGAAGAGTTGCAGATCGTATGCGGCGCGAAAAATGTGGATGCGGGTCAAAAGGTAGCGGTAGCCCTTGTTGGTGCAAAGCTTCCCGGTGGGCTGGATATCAAAAAAGCGAAGCTGCGCGGCGTAGTATCGCTCGGCATGATCTGTTCCGCCAAAGAGCTTGGCATGAACGACAAATTGCTGCCGAAGGATCAACAAGAAGGCATCCTGGTTCTGCCTGAGCTTACCGAGATCGGTACGCCGATCAGCCAAGTGCTCGGTCTGGACGATCATGTGCTCGAACTGGATCTGACACCGAACCGTTCGGATGCTTTGAGTATGCGCGGTGCGGCATACGAAGTGGGTGCGATTCTGGGACGTGAAGTGACACTGCCGGATCCGAAAGATCAGTTGGTCGAAGCTGGCGATGAAGCGGCTAATCACATTTCTGTAGAGATCAAAGCTCAGGAGCAATGCAGCCACTATGCCGCTCGTTATGTGACTGGCATCAAGCTGGGTGCTTCCCCGCTCTGGATGCAAAATCGTCTGATGGCGGCAGGTGTTCGTCCAATCAACAATATCGTGGATATTACGAATTATGTCATGCTGGAATACGGTCAGCCACTGCACGCGTTTGATGCGGATAAGCTGGATAACGGTCGCATTGAAGTGCGTATGGCACATGAAGGCGAAACGATTGTGACGTTGGATGGTCAGGAGCGCAAGTTGGAACCGCACATGTTGCTCATTACCGATGGCGTGAAACCAGTCGCCATCGCTGGGGTTATGGGCGGTGAAAATTCCGAGGTATCGGAAGGCACCGTGAATCTGCTCTTGGAGTCCGCCAAGTTCGACGGCGGAACGGTTCGGAAGACGTCGCGCCAACTGGGGCTGCGTTCCGAAGCAAGCTTGCGTTTTGAAAAGGAAGTAGACCCGGGTGCGGTCATTACGGCTCTGGATCGTGCGGCTGAACTCATTCAGCAGTATGCATCAGGCGTGGTGCATCAGGGGATTGTTCAAGCTGGGGAAGAATCTTCGGAGAAGCGGGTCATTCAAATGTCACTGGACAGACTCAACCGTTATCTGGGAACGGATCTGTCTCTGCTTGAGGTAAAAACAATTTTTGCTCGTTTGCATTTTGCATGCGGAGATGCGGAGCAGGGCGTTCTGGATGTTGAAGTGCCGACACGCAGAGGAGATATCACGCTTGATGTCGATCTGTTTGAAGAGGTTGCGCGTTTGTATGGATATGACAACATTCCGACAACATGGATTGAAGGCCCAACTACACCGGGAGCATATACCCGTCCTCAAGCCATTCGTCGTACGATCCGTGGTGTAATGTCTGGAACGGGCTGGCAGGAAATGATCAGTTATTCCTTTGTTCATCCGGACAAAGCGGTTCTGTTCCCTGCGCTGACTCAAGGTAGCAAAGCGGTTAAGCTGGCTATGCCGATGAGTGAGGATCGCAGTGTGCTGCGGACGAGCATTTTACCACAGATGCTGGATGCTGCTGTATACAACATGAACCGAAAGCAGGATTCGCTCGCTGTGTTTGAAGTAGGAAGTGTTTTCTTCACGGAGGAAGAGAAGCTGACCAAGCAACCGCATGAAATTCCAGTTTTGGCTATGTTGCTTACGGGTAATCGTTCGGTTCAGCAATGGAATGTTGGAGCAGAGAAGGTGGATTTCTTTGACCTGAAAGGTGCACTCGAGAACCTGTTTGCTTACATGGGACTGGAGCAACGTATTCGTCTCGTGGCAAACAGTCCGGAAGGATTCCATCCGGGGCGCTCTGCTTCCGTATATCTGGATAGCAAGGATGGCAGTGAAGGCACATTGATCGGTACACTCGGTCAATTGCATCCAGAGCTGCAGCAGCAATATGATCTGAATGATGTTTATGTTGCTGAAATTGCCCTTGAAGCAATTTATAAGGAAGCAGATGCAGATATTCGTTATCGGGAGCTTCCGCGCTTCCCGGCAATTGAGCGTGATATTGCGGTGGTCGTAAGCAAGGATATTGAAGCTGGGGATATGCTGCGTGCCATTCGTGAATCTGCAGGTGAATTGTTGCAGACAGTACAGGTATTCGATGTATTCACAGGCAGCAAGCTTGGCGAAGACAAGAAAAGTGTGGCCATGGCTCTGGTCTACCGGAATCGTGAGCGTACGTTGACAGACGAGGAAGTTACCGAAGTTCATGCGCGTGTAGTCACACGTCTGGAAGAGCAATTCGACGCAGAACTGCGCAAATAGGACAGAAGTCAATTTTTTGAACAAAGATTAGCAGGAATTGCTTGAAGTCACATCGAATCCTTAGCAATAGAGGATCGATGTGACTTTTTTGTCATTACAGCTTAGAATCAACATACAGACTTGAAGGAGGGCACAACTGTGACTACACCTGATCGTACACGCGTCACCGTAGAGATCTACGGGACTTCCTATAAACTGGTCGGCAGCAGTGCCGACTATATGAAACAAGTAGCTAATCTGGTAGATGAGCGTATGAGCGCTATCTCCAAAAGTCATTCCCGTTTGGATACGCCGCGTATTGCTGTACTTGCGGCTGTACATATGGCTGAACAGTCACTTCAGACGCAGGAAATCCGAAACGAGCTCAAAATGCTCACAGGGGAACGTACAGAGCTCCGCAATGAATTAAATCGGTTAAACGCCATTCAGAGTGAACACCAACAAGAACTGCAGCAACGGGACCAGTCTCTTGTTGAGGTTCAGCAACAGAAAAATGAAGCCGAACAGGCTTTGAAAAAATGGACAGCGGACAAACAGGCGGAAATCTCCAAGCTGAATGCTTTGCTGGAGCAAGAGCGCAAACAGACCAAAGAGCAGGTTCAGAAGCTACAGACGCAGTCTGCGACGCAACTGAAAGAGGCAGAGACGAGAGCGAATTCACGGGTTAAGGAAGCAGAGGAAAAGGCGGCCAATCAGCTCAAACAAGTGCAAGCACAGTCTGCTTCTCAACTTAAAGAAGCGCAGAACCGTGCGGCAGCGGAATTGCAACAGGTACAGGCCAAAGCCGCGGCTCAATATAAAGAGCTGCAGGACAGAACCGCAGCTCAGTTGAAGGAGGCGGAGAGCCGTGCGTTAGCAGAACGTCAGAAAGTACAGGCTCAAGCGGCGCAACAAGTGCAAGCAGCCAAGGAAGAAGCGGAGTCAGCTATCTTGTCCGAGCTGGAACAGGCGGAGGCCAAATTGAAGCAGGTGCAGGAAGAGGCAGCTCTACAATATAGCGAACTTGAAGAACAAATGAAGCAACGTCTGGAGCAAGCCGAGCAGAATGCACGAAAGCAGGCAGCTGAATGGGAAGTGGAAGCGAAACAGGAGCGTGAATCCTTGCTCGCTGAAGCCGAACAGATGCGCCAGGCTGCAGTTGAGAAGATACAGGCTGAGTTCAAAACTCTTTCCGAGCAGTCCGAATTGGAATGGATGGAGAAAGAGGCTCTGTATGAAGAACAGTTGAAAGAAGAACAGGAGTCAGCGGCTTCTCGCATTGCGGAGGCAACAATTGCAGCTGAGGAATTGCTACATCAAGAGCAGCGTAAGCTGGAGCATCAATTGCAGGAAGAGCGCGCTCAGGCCGAAACTCGCATAACCGAGATCAATGAACAGCTTACTGAAGTTCGTAGTCAGCTACAGCATGCACAGGAAGTTATTTCTGAACAGGAACATTTGCTTCAGACAGAACGCACCCAAGTGGAGTCCCTACGTCATAAGCATGGAGTTCTTGTTCAGGAGCAAGAGACTCAAACACGTCGAATCACGGAGCTTCAGCAGCAACTGGAGCAATTGAGAGAGCACAGCACGGAGTTGCAAAATAAACTCCGTGAAACGGAGCAGTCGTTGAAGCAGGCACGAGACTCGCAGCAGCAATGGCAAGATCAGTATAATGAAACGATCGATCGTGAAACGGCACTGACAGCCCAGTTACGCAAACTTCAGGAGCAACATGCCCAGCTTGAACAGGATGCGCAGCATCTGTTGGAAGCAGAGACCAAGTCAGAAGAAGAACAGCGTAGACTGCATAAGGTGCTGGAGCAGGCTCATGCTGCTGTGCGTGCATTGCAAAATGAAATCACTGCACTTACGGAGAGTGAGCAGTCATGGAAAGAGATCGCCGAACAGCGACTGGCAGATATCGGTGATCTGGAAAATCAGATCCTTGAGGCAGCTGAACAGAATGAAACGCTGGAATCTGGCGTTCAGTCCTTGCATGATGAGCTTTCGGTCGTGAAGGATGAGGCTAGGCTTTACAACGAAGAGGCCGTCCGTTATGAGAAAGAAAACGAGACTCTGGAAGAGAAAATCAAATCATTGAATGAGGAACTACATGTCACTCGTAGTGAGTTAAATGATAATCGTAAGGAGCTAGAGGATAATCATAAGGACTTGAATAATGCTCGTGGTGAATTGCAGGGTGCTCACGAGGAATTAAGCCGTCTGCAAGAGCAATATAAGCAGATCCGTAACGATTATAGCGACGCTCTTCAACGAGAAGAGAATGTTGGCTCTCGGATGAGTGAACTTGAAGCGGAGCAGCAAGAGTTGGAGGTTGCCCTAAACGAAGCAAGACAGTCCGCTGAGCAGCTTGCCAAGCGTTATACGGAGCAGGCGAATCAACTAGCACAGACGGAAGAGGAAGCCCTCGAATGGCAAATCAAACATGAGGATCTGTCTGCCAATCAGGGGGAACTGTCTTCTCGCATTCAGCAATTGTTAACACGTGAAGAAGAGCTTCGCTCACAATTGGAACAGGCAGCTCAGGAAGTTGAACAGAACGAACAAGTGTGGCAGCTCCGTGCAGATGAATGGGCAACCCAAGAGAAAGCCTGGCAGGAGCGCTGGACGGCACTGGAAGACGAATTGACAGCTTGGCAGCGTGAAAGTGCAGTAAGTTCAGAGAAGTTGAACGAATTGGCACAGGAACGAGACCAGTTATTGAAGGAGCGAACGGAGCGAGAGCAACTTCAAGCCGAAATAGACGAAGAGAAACAGATTATGGAGAATGAACTGCGGGAAATCGGTGAACGTTATGAACTGGCAGCGAACCAGTTACGTTTGTTGCAAGTCGAGCGGGAAATGGAACAGGAAAAAGCGGAGCAGTTAAATACAGAGTATCGTCAGTTGCATGATGAATATACGAAATTACAGACGGAATATAACGAATGGATTGAATTGATTGAGCAGGATCAGACGTAGCGGACCATGCTTTCCGTTCAGGGTTTGACCAGCGAACTCGTGCATAATTTGTTATAATACAAAAAGAGCTCCCGTCGCTACGGGGGCTCCTTGTATTGAAGTCTTATTCTTCGACGATAATTTTAGAGATCATACTGCTGTGTCCGGAACCACAAAAAACGGAACAGGACATTTCAAATTCACCCGTTTTGTCTGGAGTAATCACTTTGGAGCTCTTTTGGGTGTCCAGCTGAAGATTCAGCTCTGGCACAAGCATACCGTGATTTCCGTTGACGTTTTCATAGACAATCTTCACGGGTACACCTTTTTTAAGTCGATATTCGGGTTGATCAAATTTGTAGTTACTGGCCTTGATCACCAGTTGTTCACTGGCTGTAACCTCCGGCTCGGATGCTTCGGAGTCTTTGGCGCTGCCGCATGCAGTAAGAATAAGGATGAACATACAGACAGCAAGCCATGTTATACCTTTCTTCATTATGTGCCTCCTTCAACGTGTGAGATGGATAAAATTTGAATGATTTCATAAGTCATCATACCGCAATCTTGCGATGCCTGTACATGTCGGGTATGTCGTTTTTTTGAAAATTATTTGCGTATGACTTCCATTGGCTTAAATATGAAAAAAACCTCTTCAGACCTAAGGCCTTCCGAGGTTTACATTTATTGCGAGTGTAGTCAACATGAGTAGCTGTTTAGCTTTTGGAGTTACGTCCGGCATCAAACGGTGTGGAGACCGGAATAAAGAGATCGATAATCCCGATGACCAAAGCGGCGAGAATGGCACCGAGCAGGCTGACTTCAACGTGATCAACTACATATTGGCCCAGCCAAATAACCAGTGCACTCACGATAAAGCCGACGATTCCCCGGCCAAAAGGATTGACTCTTTTGCCAAAGATGCCTTCAACGATCCAGCCCAGCAAGGCAATGACCAAGGCAAGCATCAGTGCGCTCCAGAAGCCACCAACGGCGAAACCGGGAACGATCCAGCTAACCACCATTAATACAATAGCTGCAATAATAAATCGTACGACATGGCCAAGAAAATTCATGGGGGTACCTCCTTTGTTCAGATTGGACTGAGCATAAGCATGTAGATTCACAGTGAGCGACATGAATAGCACAATCCTGACACTCGTAGTTTGTGGCGTCATGCTTCAAGTTATGTGTGGAAGGATTCGTTAAATAGCGCAGCAAAGTTTCTTTCGTTATAATACAGATATAGTTTGGAAGGAGTTGTACACTTGGACACGAAAATATTACACACGCTTGAATATCGCAAAATTTTAAATACATTGCTGGGATTCGCCCAAACGTCAATGGGCAAGAAAAAAGCAGAACTTCTTGAACCCGTTGGTGAGTTGGAAGAAGTAAAACGTCTGCTTCAGCAAACAGATGAAGCGTTCACCTTTGATCGTCTGAAAGGTTCACCGTCTTTTGGCGGGATTGTAGACATCACGGCTTCCGTGAAGCGGGCTGAAATTGGCGGTACTCTCAATCCACATGAACTTCTCAGCATTGCCACGACGACGCACGCAGCCAGACGTTTGAAACGTCAGATTGCATCGCTCCATGAGGATGAGACAATGGAGTCACTTTTCTATATCAGTGATCAGTTGTCCGAGCAGAAAGAGCTTGAAGACGAGATTCGTATCTGCATCGACGATAATGCCGAAGTTGCAGATAGTGCAAGTGTTACGCTGGCACAGATTCGGCGTGAATTAAGGGGCGGGGAGGCACGTATCCGAGAAAAACTGGATTCTATGATCCGTTCGTCTACCGTATCCAAAATGCTGCAGGATCAGCTCATTACGATTCGTGGAGATCGATTTGTTATTCCGGTCAAAGCAGAATATCGATCCTATTTCGGCGGTATTGTTCATGACCAGTCAGGTTCAGGTGCAACGCTCTTCATTGAGCCGGAATCCATCGTGGCTATGAACAACAAATTACGTGAAACCCGAATTAGGGAAGAGCGCGAAATTGAAGTGATTTTGCAAAAATTGACGGCGCATGTCAGTGAGCAAGGTGAATGGCTGTTATATGATGTCGATTTGTTGGCATCGCTTGATTTTATTTTTGCCAAAGCACGATTGGCCCGTGAATTGAAAGCAACGTTGCCTCGGATGAACGACAGGGGGTTCCTGAAGCTGAAAAAGGGACGTCATCCGCTGATCCCGATTGAGCATGTTGTTCCCATTGATGTAGAGCTGGGCAACGATTACACCTCTATTATCGTGACTGGACCGAATACAGGTGGTAAAACGGTAACTTTGAAAACGATCGGTTTATTGAGCTTGATGGCCATGTCTGGATTGTTTGTTCCAGCCGAGGATGGCAGTCAGCTATGTGTGTTTGATGCCATTTATGCTGACATTGGTGACGAGCAGAGTATCGAACAGAGTCTGAGTACATTCTCCAGTCATATGACCAACATCATTCGTATTTTGAAAAATATGACGCCGAAAAGTCTTGTCCTGCTGGACGAGCTTGGAGCAGGGACAGACCCGGCAGAAGGTTCAGCACTGGCAATCTCCATGCTGGAGCATATGCACCGGACAGGCTGCCGGATGGTGGCAACCACTCACTACAGTGAGCTCAAAGCCTACGCTTATGAGCGCAAAGGTGTTATCAATGCCAGTATGGAATTTGATATCAATACACTGAGCCCGACGTACCGTCTTCTGGTAGGTGTACCTGGACGTAGTAACGCATTTGCGATTGCGGAGCGCTTGGGACTTCCGGGTTACATTCTGGATTACGCCCGCGGTGAAGTGAAAGAAGAAGATCAGCGGATTGAACATATGATCGCTTCCCTCGAAGAGAACCGCCTTACAGCTGAACAAGAGCGTGAGAAGGCAGAGGCTCTTCGCCAGGATATGGAAAAATTACGCAGCCGTCATCAAGCCGAGCTGGAGAAGCTGGAACAACAGCGTGACCGCCGGATTGAAAAGGCAGAGGATGATGCTCGCAGCATCGTAGACAAGGCACGTGCAGAAGCGGAGAAAATCATTGCTGATCTTCGCCAGCTCGCTTTGGAAGAGGGCGCATCTGTCAAAGAGCATAAATTAATTGCTGCTCGTAAACAGCTGGATGAAGCAGAGCCGGAGAAACGAAGAAAAACCGTCAAAAAAGCGGCGGTACCAAAAGCCCGCGCGATCGGACCTGGGGACGAAGTGCTTGTCTACAGCCTTAATCAGAAGGGACATGTTGTGGAGATGGCTGGCAGCAAGGATGCTGTTGTGCAGCTCGGCATTATGAAAATGAAGGTATCGCTGGATGATTTGGAATTGCAGCAGTCAGCCCCGGCAGCGAAGCAACCAAAGCAAAAACCGGTCACAGGTATGAAACGTACTCGGGATGATAATGTGAAGAGCGAGCTGGATCTGCGGGGGACGAATCTGGAAGAGGCGCTGATGGAAACAGATCGTTTCATCGATGAAGCTTTCCTAGCCAACTTGGGTCAAGTGTACATTATTCATGGTAAAGGAACAGGAATTTTGCGTACGGGTATTCAGGATTACCTGCGGAAGCATAAACATATTAAAAGTTATCGTCTGGGCAATTACGGAGAAGGCGGCAATGGTGTAACCGTCGCAGAACTGGAATAGCTTGAACAAGAATGAAAAATATCTGCTGTCCAGGCAAGTTGGACAGCGGATTCGAAAGGAGAATGGGGAGTGAAAGAAGCGATTGACGGACTACTGTCTCATCCTTTAGGGATGGTCCTCGGTTTCTTCTCGGTCGCAATTATGGAGTTGCTCGTTTTTCTGGCATGCTTTGAGTTGGTGACCAAATATAAATGCTGGACGGAAATCAAAAAAGGCAATGTGGCTGTTGCAATGGCTACAGGGGGGAAAATCTTCGGTATATGCAATGTCCTCCGTTTTTGTATTCAGGCGAAATCTTCAGTATATGAAGCGATGACATGGTCATTCGTCGGATTTATTTTGCTGCTGATTGCATACTTTTTGTTTGAGTTCCTGACGCCAGTGTTTTCAATTGACCGGGAGATTGAAGCGGACAACCGTGCAGTCGGATTGATATCGATGATCATTTCTATCTCATTGTCCTTTGTTATCGGCGCAAGCATTATCTAGGGGGATCGATGATGAAAATATTGATACGGATTTTGTTTGCGGCATCGATTGTATTTTTTGCCATCGGTGTAATCTATGTGTTGAATACGTGATTATCTGAAAGAGAAAGGTTGATACATGATGGAAACAACAGTATGTCCTTGGTGTCAAACAGAGATTGTTTGGGATGAGGAACTCGGGCCAGAAGAAGAATGCCCTTATTGTCACAATGAATTGAAGGGTTACCGTACGCTGAACATTAACATTGGTGACGAAGAGAGTGATGAAAACGAAGATGATTTTTCTGCCCAGGACATTGCAAATGATAAAGAGCAAATATCAGACCTAACTTCACTTTGGGGCGATGAAGTTGAACTTAAATTGCCAGAGCTGCGCACATTGAACAAATATGCGGATGAGGGTAACGATCTGATCCAGTATGAACAAGGTGTTGAGAAGCAATTGGATCAACAAGAGGAAGTGCCAGAGTGTCCAAATTGCCGGGAGTTTATGATCCTTGCCGGATCACAGGCAGCTAGTCAAGATACATTTACGCCGATTGCCAATGCGGTTTCAGGTAAAGGTTCTGTTTTGTCACCTCCATTTACTGTCCTGACTTATGTTTGCTCCGGTTGTTTCCAGGTTCAATACAGTTTGTCTGAGGACGACCGCCTGCGGTTGATTCAGAACCTGAGTGCACAGTGATTAATCCTAAATAGACTGCAAGTTAATTTTATACAAACCTAAAAATTCATCATGTTTTCCTTCTGCTTGGGGTAGGTTAAGCCTAACACCAGCCTGTTCATGTTATTGCTTCAGGTGATCAAGGAGGGGCAGATGAAGATTACTTTGGGAAGACAATCCATTCTGCTTTTGGGCGTGAATGGATTGTTTGCGTTAGCCGGAGCGTTGTCTGGCACATTTTTGAACGTGTTTCTCTGGAAGAGCCGTCCGGATTATACTATGCTCGGATGGTTTACTATTAGTCAGCAACTCGCGATCGGTATTACATTTTGGCTTGCAGGCAAATGGGTCAAAGAGCATAACAAAATGAGTGCGCTCAGGCTGGGGATTGCGTTATCTGGAATGTTCTATATGCTCGTTCTGTGGACGGGCGCGAGTGCAGTGGATTGGATCTGGCCGCTTGGGTTGTTGTTAGGTTGTGCACTGGGGCTGTTCTGGATTGCTTTTAATGTGGTGTATTTTGAAATTACAGATCGGGAAAACAGAGACTTGTTTAATGGTTGGGTTGGATTGTTGGGCTCCATGACAGGCATTATCGGGCCATGGTTTTCTGGTTTCCTGATTTCACGTATGGCGGACAATACAGGATATCGGCTAATATTTACCGTTTCTCTTGTCATTTATATCATCGCCGTGTTTTTTAGTTTTTTTCTGAAAAAAAGAAAAGTCAGCGGTACATATCGCTGGTCAGAGCCGATTCGCCAGCTATCGGTAGCGAAGAGTCCTTGGCGGCCACTAGCAATGGGGTTATTTGCCCAAGGGGTCAGGGAAGGTGTTTTTGCTTTCCTAATTGCTCTACTTGTTTACTTGGCGACGACTCAGGAATATAAACTCGGACAGTTCTCCCTTATTACTTCGGCAGTGGCTCTTGCCAGTTACTGGGCCGCAGGAAAATGGTTCAAACCGCAATATCGAACTAAAGGTATGCTGACTGGTTCTGTGTTACTGCTTTTGGCACTATTTCCACTGCTCTGGAAAGTGACATACGGGACGTTGCTTTTTATGGGGATCGGAAGCGCAATAGCGATGCCGTTATATATTTTGCCGATGATCGCCGCAGGTTTCGACATGATGGGCACGAGCGGCGAAAATGTAGAAAAAAGGGTTGAACTTGTCGTATTAAGAGAGCTGTGCCTGATGACTGGACGACTTTTTGGGTTGACCGTATTTATGATTACCGTATTGAATTCGCCATCCACTCCAATGTTAGTTTGGCTGATCATTATCCTGGGTGCATTTCCGCTCATTGGCTGGATATTTATGAGGAGGCTTTTGACCGAGACTGCGCCTCGTGATTCGTAAAGTAAAATAATTTGGTAAAGAATTTGCAAAGGGTACGGCATAGGGAGGTGTAAACTCTCCCTTCGCCGTACCCTTTGCAATTTCAACACGATAAATGGTTAGTGAGTGATATTGATTTTTTTTAAACTGGAGATGGTTTGCTGGTTCTGGTTAGAGAGAACAACTTCATATCATCATTTTCTATACCGTTGATAGCATCTGCGATCAGAGAGGCTGCAATCATACTGTATACTGTTCCGTTTCCCCCGTATCCTTCAACAAAATAAGAATGTGGATAATCCGGATGTGTACCGATAAGGGGGAGACCATCATGCGTATTACCGAACACAGCACCCCAGGCGTAATCAACCTCAAGCGTATCAGACGGGAAATAGGACCGAACTTCTTCCAGTAACACTTCACCTTGGTTTTTCGCACGTAGCTCACGCTGATCTGGCTCAGGTATTTCCTCATCAAGTCCACCCACAATGATTCGATTGTCTGGCGTGGTACGCATATAAAGATAAGGACGGGCTGTTTCCCAAATCATGGCTTGCTCATGCCAACGGTTCAGATCAGGCAGAGGTTTGGTGGTAATCGCATATGTTGCTTTTAGATAGGCTCCCTTGTCTTTCTTGATTTCCTGAGTTTCATATCCAGCCGCATATACAACCTGTTTAGCTCGTATTTTACCTTGAGGGGTGTAACACCATACGCCTTCATCATCATAGTCACAGTGAATCATTTCCGTTTGTTCATAAATTCGTGCCCCGTGTTGCGCGGCCGATTCAAACAAGCCTTGAACAAAGCGATACGGATTTACCTCCGCATCCCCTTTTGTGTACAGAGCAGCCGGCTTTTCAAATGGAAAATAGCTTTTGATCTGATCTGCGTACCACAGCTCTGCATCAAATGCATGCTTTTGCAACGTTTGATACTCTTCCTCCAGCATGGCAACATCTTCTTCACAGCTGGCAAAGCAGAAGCTATTTCGGGGAATAAACCAGGCGTCGGTCTTCAGACTTCCGGCCATCTCGGTAAGCTGCTGCATGGCTTTACGGCATAATTCATAAAAGCGAACGCCTTTTTCTTCCCCAAACGTGTTGATACAAGAAGTCAACGTTTTGTCATTGGTATATTGTAACAGACCCGTATTGGCTGAACTGCTGCCATGAGCGATTTTACGCTTATCAATTACAACAGTTTCCAGACCGCGCTCTGCAAGTATTCTTGAAGTCAGTGCACCTCCCATACCGCCGCCGATAATCAGGCAGTCACAAGAGATTTCGCCATGTAAAGAGGGATAATCAACATTCGAGTTATAAGTAGAAGGCCAGTAAGGTGAGCCATAAACGAGATCCATTAGAACCGCTCCTTTGTCATCACATTGGTATAGTTTTGCAATTCGAGGTAACAATAAAGTCGCATAAACTTTAGCTCAAGGAGGTAAGACGTACATGCAACAATCACAGATGCAAGCACTGAGCCCGAAGGAATTGAACTATATCGCGGATTCCATCTCTAACGAGGAGATGCTGATCAAACAATGCTCCGCTACAGCTTCGATCTCCACGAATCCGGCTATCCAGCAGGCGCTGAATCAATATGTCCGCTCGCATGAGCAGCATATGAATACGTTGATCCAGACCCTTCATCAACATCAGTCACTTGCGCCTTCACCATCGCAATAACTTCACAGGCATACGACAGGAATATCAGCGTATAGGAGGAAATCACATGTACAATCAAACCGGTAATTTTATGCAGGAACAGGATTTGTTGAAAACGATCCTTGCCGATCTAAGACGAACTTCGCGCGAATACACAACAGCCACAACAGAGTCTTCTTGTCCCACGGTTCGCAGCATGTTCAATAATTTGACAAATGATACGCTACGGCTGCAAGGAGAATTGTTCAACTTGATGCAGCAGAACAATATGTATTCGGCTTCTGCCAAAGCACCACGTCAGGACTTGGACAAGCAGATTCAATCTGCACACCAGGCACAGCAGAAATGTCAGCAATTTGTGCAGGAGAAAACGGTACAAAATAGCCCTTACAGCCAAGTGCCTAATGTGTCTCCACGCCAGCCGAATTACAACAACCCTTATTACATGTAACCTGTGGTTAAGGGTTTTGAAGCATATCTTGAAGACCATACCACCGCTTGCCTGAATTGAAGGCAGGCGGTCTTTTGTCTATGCATCAACGTTAAATTCATGTAATATAAGTATTAATTCATTTTAGGAACCTGGATGACGCTGGAGGGAAAACGATGAAAGATTTGAACGATCTGCAACTCAAAGTTCTGGATCTGTTGAAGGAAGACGCGAGAAGGACTCCCGCACTGCTGTCAACGCTACTGGGGGAGTCGGAAGATAAGATCAAAGATGCTGTAGCAAAGCTTGAGCAAGACCACGTCATCGTGAAATATGCAACGGTTGTGAATTGGAGCAAGATTGATGATGAGAAAGTGACAGCCCTGATTGAAGTTCAGATTACACCTGAGCGTGGCCGTGGTTTCGAGGGGATTGCTGAACGTATTTATCTCTATCCACAAGTGAAGTCCGTATACCTTATGTCAGGGGCGTACGATCTGCTTGTTGAAGTAGAAGGCGGCAACCTGCGTGAGGTTGCAAATTTTGTGTCGGAGAAACTGTCTCCGATTGATTCAGTACTGTCAACCAAGACGAATTTTATTCTTAAAAAATATAAGCAGGACGGGATTATTTTTGAAGACCATCAGGAAGACAACCGTCTCATGATCTCGCCGTAAAGGAAGATGTGTCATGATAGTGAATGAACAGACAACCGGGAATAACAAAACGATGTCCTCATATCTGGCTCCGCTCGTGAAGCAGATCCCCCCATCCGGTATTCGCAAGTTTTTTGATCTGGTGGGCGATAACAAGGATATCATTACATTAGGCGTAGGTGAGCCGGATTTCGTAACACCATGGCATATGCGCGAAGCTTGCGTATACTCGCTTGAAAGAGGCATGACCAGTTACACATCGAATGCAGGTATGCCCAAGCTGCGTGAAGCGATCAGCAATTATCTGGATACGCAGTTTGACACCAAGTATGATCCAAAAGACGAAATTATCGTTACTGTAGGCGGAAGTGAAGCAATTGACCTTGCTTTGCGTGCATTGATCGTACCTGGAGACGAAATTCTGATCCCGGAGCCTTCTTATGTAGCCTACTCACCCATTGCATCTATCGGCGGAGGTATCCCTGTTGGTGTGGAGACCTATGCCAAGGATCAGTTCAAGGTGACGGCTGAAGCACTGGAGGCTAGCATTACACCGAAATCAAAGGTCGTTATTCTATGTTATCCAAGCAACCCTACAGGGGCTATCATGACTTATGAAGAATGGCTTCCTATCGCTGAAGTTATCAAAAAGCATGATCTGATCGTGATTGCTGACGAAATTTACGCTGAATTGACGTATAATCAAAAACATGTCAGTTTTGCTTCGATTCCTGATATGAAAGATCGCACGATTCTGGTGAGTGGTTTCTCCAAGGCGTTTGCGATGACGGGCTGGCGAATTGGATACATGTGCGGACATCCTGAACTGATAGGAGCGATGCTCAAAATTCATCAGTATACCGTGATGTGTGCCCCGGCCATGGGACAGGTCGCTGCCCTAGAAGCGCTGACGAATGGACTCGGTGAGAAAGACCGGATGGTTGAATCTTATAATCAGCGTAGACGTTTGATTGTACAGGGATTCCGAGATATCGGGCTTGAATGTCATGAACCTCAAGGAGCATTCTATGCTTTTCCAAGTGTTCAGAATACAGGCCTGAGTTCTGATCTGTTTGCTGAACGATTGTTAACAGAGAATAAGGTGGCTGCTGTGCCGGGTAACGTATTCGGCCCGCAAGGAGAAGGATTTTTACGTTGCTCTTATGCGACCTCGGTTTCCCAGTTGAGTGAAGCATTGGAGCGAATTGGAAACTTTGTTTACAAAGTTCAAAAAGAGGGTTAATAATCAGAAAGAAGTACAGTATAAATAAGGCATTTGGAACTTTTCCAAAAAAATACTTTCTTTTACAAAATATTATGATATAATTTCAATTTGAAATGGGATTTCATATATTTGGAAAAATATTTTCCGAGGAGGGGTTAGCTTTGTTTTGTGTTGAATATGATTTACCGACGAATCGTGGACAAGTTCTAGCAGAAAGCGATCATGGCGACCGATGGTCGGTGAACCCTGATCACGCATCCTTGCATATCATTTCCTTGGAAGATGAGATTCGCATGCTTCGGAGCAAGATGGAGCAGATTTTCCGGGAAGAAAAATCATTTACGTCCGATATTGTGATTGAGATCAGTAGTCTGCTGGACTTGAAGATCAATGAATACATGAAGGCTAATCCGGTCAAACCAAAGTAACCTTTGCTTGACTGAGATATGCTTTGTTTACATGTTTGAGAAGATACAGGATAACAAAGGCAAGAGGGAGATCCGAGAGGGTCTCTTTTTTTGCTGTGCAAGTCGATATCATTTTGAATGAGCGAGGTTATTTTTTTGCGTAGAACAATTGTGATATATTGGACTTAGGAGACTAAAGGGGGAGCTGGAATGAAAAGATTTTGGGGACTTGCCGCAATAATTTCATTAATCTTTATATTAGCTGGGTGTGGCGGCAAAGATGGGTTTACAGTGTTTATTATTGATAATCAAGGTAATCCATCCGGTATTTCCGAGCAGCTGCAAGCAAATTTGCAGAAAAAGCTCGGTGAAGAGCCGAAAGTCGAAATTATTACAAGTGCGATGTATGATGTTCAAAAAATAATGGTTGAATATGCTGCAGGCAGCCATGACATCTTCATTTTGCCGGAAAATGATATGAAACAGTATGGTCAGAACGGATCGAATGTCCCGCTAGATGATACTTTTGATGCCAAAAAATATGAACGCGGCGTATTTGAAGGATCCGTATTGGTCGAAAAAGGGAAGGGCGACGATGGTTCTGATATGAAAAAGGAAACTCATCTGTATGGTATTCCGCTTGAAGACATGCAAATGTTCAAGGATGTAAACTATGCCCCGAGTAATCTGTTTGCTACCATTCCTTTGTCAGCAGCTAACAAAGAAGAGTCGAAAAAAGTACTAAAAGCACTGACAGAGTAACATCCATTTAGATCAGGTATGGAAGGAGGGGGCGGATTGCTGATTACGGTCACAGGCGGCATAGGTAGCGGAAAAACGCGCTTTGCGTTGAAATATGCGGCTCAAATGAGCCGGGAAGGTGTATATTTATCCACTGGTGATCATGATCCCGTTATTCCCGAATTGCCATCCGCTCATTATCGTGCTATTCAGGCGGGGAACGGCCCGAAACTTACAGAAGTGGTGACCCAGATTAATCGAGAATCTAATCTTTTTCTGGCGGATCAACGCATTTTGATCGTGGACAGTCTGACGTCCTGGATGGCGGCCAGTTTCAGGGCAACGGAAGATTTACATGAACAGCGGCTGGAGACGCAACAGCTACTTGATGCACTGCTTTCCTATCAGGGGAAAATACTTGTCATCACGAACGAGATGCATGGCAGCTTGCATCCGTCGGAAGAAGAACGTATTTTTACGGCGAGGATGGCTTCGGTTAACCGAATTTTGCAGAAAAATGCCGAGCAGATGTACATGCTGGTGTCTGGCCTTGCCATAGATTTGAAGAGCCAACACGTGCGCTACGAAGAGTAGGAGATCAGGGATAGATGAGCGCAAGGTGATCGGGTAAGCTGCTTCACCAGTTTACGATAGGACTTAAATGCACAATTGGAGGGATTATGATGGGTATATATACACGAACCGGTGATGAAGGACAGACTTCTGTGATCGGAGGCCGAGTTATCAAGGATGATGACCGGGTAGAAGCGTATGGTACGATTGATGAATTAAATTGCTTTGTGGGTCAAGCCATTAGTCTGATTGACTCTGCTAATGGGAAGTTCGAAGATTTGCGTGAACATTTGCTAGAGGTACAGCAGGAGCTGTTTGACTGTGGATCGGATCTAGCTTTCGTGCGCATAAGTGAGACAAAGTACAAGGTACGGGATGAAATGGTTACACGCCTGGAACAGTGGATCGATCAATACGATGCTGAAAATCCCAAAGTGGAACGTTTTATTATTCCAGGAGGAAGTCAGCTTTCATCTTCACTGCATGTATGCCGGACGGTATGCCGCCGTGCAGAGCGCCGTACCGTTACGCTGGGACAGCATACGGATATTAATCCGTCGGTGCGTCGGTATTTGAACCGTTTATCTGATTATTTTTTTGTTGTTGCACGGACAGCCAACGCAAGACAACAAGTTGCGGATATTGAGTATGTGCGGAGCAAAAAAGTATTCCGCCGCCAAGAATGAGCCTGTATTATGCGCCGATTACCTACAGGGTTACCGAAGTGGAGGACGGCTGGCTGCTGAAGACCGTGCTCCAGAAGCGGCTGCAGGTTTCGCGCAAGCTTTTGTCGAAAATCAAGCTGACAGAGCAAGGGGTCATGCTTAATGGCGAACGGGTATACATCAGTGTGAAGGTGAGTGCAGGTGATCTGGTAGAGGTGCGGATGGAGCAGGAAGAATCCGATGATATTCTGCCTGAGGATATTCCGTTCACCGTGCTGTATGAAGATGAACATCTACTGATCGTGAACAAAGATGCCGGAATTATCGTTCATCCAACTCACGGACACTATACAGGTACGCTGGCTAATGGGGTGGTGCATTATTGGCAGAAAAAAGGTGGGAAATTCCGCTTTCGGCCCATCCACCGATTGGATCAGGAAACATCTGGCGTGCTGGCGATTGCCAAAAATCCGTACGTGCATCAGCATGTGTCGGAGCAAATGATCGCAGGTACTGTGGATAAAAGATATATCGCGCTGGTGCACGGTAGCCCTGTTCCAGAATATGGAGCAGTCGACGGCCCAATTGACCGCGACCCGGAAGAGCCGCATCGCCGTATTGTTACACCAGACGGATATGCCGCAAGAACGCTCTACACAACGCTCTCACGTTGGGCTAATGGCAGTGCCAGTGCCGTAAGTCTGAAGCTCGAAAGCGGACGAACGCATCAGATCCGGGTACATATGACATCGATTGGTTGCCCGCTGATCGGTGATCGAATGTACAAGACGCTGCCTGTACATAAAGTGGATGAACAGACAATGGCTATAAGGGAAGAACGGGATACATGGATTGAACGCCAAGCGCTGCATGCGTGCGAACTGGAATTCGAACATCCGATCCTCCGGGAACGTATGACGTTCCAGGCACCACTGCCGCCAGATATGGCCGCACTGGAGAAACGTTTGCATACTGAGGCGGCCCCAAGAGAAACGGTGCAAAACGCAGAGGTAAACACCCAAGCTGAAAAGTAACAACCGACTTAGGGCTCCAGAAGAGAGCCCGTAAGTAAAGGTTTCCCCACCCTTCAGTGAGCAGGGCGCCTGAACGATACGCCGATGGCTAGAGAGATTTTAAAGCTTTTAAGATTCTTCAGGCTTTAAGGTCGTTAAAGCTTGAGTTCGTAAATCCCTAGCTCTAGAAATGTTGAAAATCACGTCGTAATGAGGGGCGATAAGCCCGCATTCGACTAAAAAAATTGCTGAGCGAGGGTATTGGGATGGAGCGACTTTTGGATTTGCGGAGCAAACCAAGGGAAGCGAGAGACCAAAACCCGAGCGGGAGGAACATCCATGACAAAACTTAAAGTATATCAATATGCCAAATGCGGTACATGTCGCAAAGCAGTGAAATGGCTTGAAGCGAAAGGACATGAGCTGGAGCTGATCCCTATTTTTGACACACCGCCATCCAAAGATGAGTTAACCGAGCTGATTCAGAAAAGCGGACTTGAAGTGAAAAAGTTTTTTAACACCAGCGGAGAAGTGTATAAGGAGCAAAAGCTCAAGGATAAGCTGCCAAACATGTCTGAGGAAGATCAGATTGCGTTACTGGCTTCCAACGGCCGTCTAATCAAACGTCCTATTGTAACCGATGGAGATCAAGTGACCGTTGGCTTCAAAGAAGAAACGTACGAGCAGCAATGGAACAATGGATAACGGATAGTTCGACACATGTACCTGGACAAGAAACGTTCGTGGGTACATACCAGAGCCTTGAATTGTTCGCAATTCAGGGCTTTTTTGGTGTGAAGGCGGAGTGGCATAATTATGCTCTAATGAGGGTTGGCGTAACTATGGTATAATGATAGAATGAGTTTCGACATTTAATATACTATTGAAGTTGGTAGCGAAGTTTGTTTATCCGGCTTTCATAGATCAAGGAGAGAATAAATTCAAGTGAATCAACGTAATGAACCTACTTTGTTACTGGTAGATGGTATGGCAGTGTTGTTCCGGGCATTTTATGCAACATCTGCAAGCGGGTATATCAGACGTACAAAGGCAGGGCTTCCGACCAATGCAGTCTATGGTTTTATCCGTTATTTTTGGGATGCGGTTCAGACGTTTGGACCGAGCCATGTCATCTGCTGCTGGGATATGGGAGGCAAGACGTTTCGCGGTCAGGAGTATGCAGCGTATAAAGGAAATCGTGCCGAGGCACCGGATGACCTTATACCGCAGTTTGCTTTGATTCGTGAAGTAATGGATAGTCTCAACATTCCGAATATAGGCGCTGAGGGATTTGAAGCCGATGATTGTATCGGAACATTAGCTAAATATTACACGGAAGAAACCGATATGAATGTAATGGTACTGACAGGCGACCATGATATGCTACAGCTGATTAATGACCGCACAAGTATTATTATTATGAAAAAGGGTCACGGCAACTACATGGTTTACGATCCAGAGACATTGATGGCAGAGAAACAATTGACGCCTCGTCAGGTGATTGATATGAAGGGCTTAATGGGCGATGCCAGCGACAATTATCCTGGAGTAAGGGGGATCGGTGAGAAAACGGCTTTGAAGCTTGTGCAGGAGTATGGATCAATTGAAGGGATTTTAAGCAATCTGGATCAACTCACCCCTTCGGTACGTAAAAAAATTGAGAGTGATCTCGATATGCTGCATCTGTCTCGCAAACTGGCAGAGATTCATTGTGCGGTTCCGGTGGCGTGTACGCTGGATGGCTGTGAATTGCGTCTGGACCCCGATATGGTGATGGATAAGTTTGAACAACTTGAGATGAAGAGCCTTGGCTCTTGGATGGGAGTGGCGATAGGATGAGTAATCTGATGATGAGAAAAACGAGTAAAACGTGGTGGACTGGGGCGCTGGCCCTTGTCCTGGCACTTCCGGTATTGCTTACGGGGGCGGTAAGTGCACCGCAGACCGTGGAGGCCAAAGCAGCCATTACCACGAAGGTGCAGAAAGTGAAAGCAGCAGGACGTAGTTTTAATGTACAGACTGTTTCGATTCCCAAAGGTACACCGGTGACCGTAGGTCTTGCGAAGAAACAAGTTGGCCAAACAGCGACATTGCCATCTATTATAAAAGCGTACGGTGCACAAGCGGCGATTAACGGAGCTTTTTTTGAAGCATATCACGGAGCACCTGACCCTTACGGTATGTTAATAGCAAACGGAAAAGTTATACATATAGGAAGATATGGCACATCAATCGGCTTTAAGGCGGATGGTTCAGCTATAATGGATTCACTTCAAGTGAGCTTGACGGGCACGGTCACAGATACGAATGGAAAATCACGCAGCTGGTATGCAACGTTTGTTAACCGAACTCCTTCAGCAGATGCAAGCATTTCAATGCTGTATACACCGGAGCGTGGAGCCAATGTTGGATTTAAGGGCGGGACAGCAGTGGTTATAGAAAAGGGCATAGTGACCAAAAAAGTACTAAATACGAATGTAGCAATTCCTAAAAATGGTTCTGTCCTTGTTTTTACAGGACGGGAGAAATCTACTTCAGATCGATTTACTGTAGGTTCCACCGTAGAGATGAATTACAGATATACAAATGCAGCCGGTCAGGAAATTCCTTGGCAGGATGTAGTGACGGCTGTGGGGGCTGGCCCGCGTCTGGTGAAAGACGGTAAGATATCGGTTAATCCGGCAAGTGAGGGGTTCAGAGATCCAAAAATTTTGAATTCGTCCGGTGCGAGAAGCGGAATTGCGATCATGGCTGATGGTTCAGTGATGCTTGCTACCGTTTCTGGTGCTACAATAAAAGAATGGGCAGCAGTGATGCAGAAGCTGGGAGCCAAACAGGCGATGAACCTGGACGGCGGCGCTTCCTCTGGTATGTATGCGGGTGGCAAGATGCTGACCTCACCAGGGCGGCTCTTAAGTAATACACTTGTGTTTGGTGGTTCTGTTCAATAAAAAGTGATTGCAGGAGGTATGATGCGACATGACATTTATACCCGATTCGATAACTGAAGAGGGCAGCACGGCAGTTCTGGCAATTAATGTAGGGCAGCCTAAGCCACTACCTGGTCAGAAGCATGAAGTGTTGAGTGGTATCGTGAAACATCCTGTCTCTATCCCGTTGTTCTTGTCATTCAATGGAATGACAGGAGATGGCCAAGCAGATCTGGTGCATCACGGTGGTCCAGATAAAGCGGTCTGTGTATACGATCATAGTCGCTATTCATCGATTGAACAGTTGATGAATCGTAAGCTGGAGTGGGGCGCATTCGGAGAGAACCTGACCGTTACAGGCTGCGCAGAAGAAGAGGTTCGCATTGGTGATGTATTTGAACTTGGCGGTGCTCAGGTGCAAGTCAGTCAGCCGAGACAGCCTTGCTTCAAGCTTGGTATAAGATATGATTACAAGGAGTTGCCTGTCTATTTTCAGGAAAGCGGGCATACCGGCTTTTATTTTCGAGTATTGCAAGAGGGAGAGGTTGGCCCAGCATCACGTTTCAGAAGAATTCACACAGATGCTCTGTGCATGACGATTCTTGAAGCTAACCGGATTATGCATCAGGGGAAGCAGGATTTGGAAGGAATCCGGGCATTGCTGGCTATTCCGGCTCTTTCAGACAGCTGGAAACAGACGTTGTTACAAAGGCTGAGCAAGCTTGAGGGTAACTGAGCCGTACCGCAGAGCCTAGGCTATTTTCATTGAGGCATTCGAGTTTCTTGATTTTAAACCAACGTGGGAGTGAGACCAACATGACAGTTTTAGGTGCGATTGAAGCAGGTGGAACCAAATTTGTATGTGGCATTGGGACAGAGCACGGAGAGGTACTGGAACGAGTGAGCTTCCCTACAACTACACCGGAAGAGACAATGGCTCAGGTCATTTCTTTCTTCGAAGGCAGAGGCATTGAAGCGCTGGGTGTCGGTTCATTTGGTCCAATCGATCCGATCGAGGAAAGTCCAACCTATGGTTACATCACAACAACACCGAAGCCGCATTGGGGACAATACAACATGATTGGCAAACTCAAGGAACACTTTGATGTACCCATGACGTTTGACACCGATGTGAACGGAGCTGCTCTGGGTGAAGCCACTTGGGGAGCCGCACAGGGACTGGATAGCTGTCTGTATATAACGGTAGGTACAGGTATCGGTGCAGGTGCTGTCGTTGGTGGTAAAATGGTGCATGGATTGTCTCATCCAGAGATGGGGCATATCATCGTACGGAGACATCCTGAAGATTCATACGAAGGGTTTTGCCCATATCATGGGGATTGCCTGGAAGGTCTTGCTGCCGGTCCTGCCATCAACAAGCGCTGGGAACAACCTGCTTATGAACTGCCAGCAGATCACAAGGCTTGGGAGATTGAAGCACATTATCTCGCACACGCGCTGATGAATTATGTGTTGATTTTGTCCCCTCAGAAAATTGTGATGGGCGGAGGAGTGATGAAGCAGGAGCACCTGTTTCCGATGGTTCGCAGCAAATTGCAGGAATTACTCGCAGGTTATGTGCAGCACCCTTCTCTTCATGCTGGAATTGAAGAGTATGTTGTCCCACCAGGTCTGGGAGATAATGCTGGTTTGTGTGGTTCACTGGCACTGGCAAAATTAGCTTTGTTAAAATAAACGCTTCAGGGATTGACGAATTTTACCAGTGTGGTATGATATGAGTAACAGCATAGTACGGTTAATGAGGAAGCACCTCTCTTGCAATGATTTTGCAGGAGGGGTGCTTTTTTGTGCTGCCTGGACACAGCGACAGAGAGTACTTTTGTTAATCGGACAGGCTGTAACGCCAAAGGAGGGAACAAACAATGGAAGTCATTTTCATGAACAAATTATCCAGAGTGTCAGAGCAGAATGAGGAAATTGCTCAGTTATGGATTGGTGAGGAGGAGAATATCTGGCATCTGGGATGGAGTCAGTATGAGGCAGGCGATCGAGAGGATACGATGTGGTACGAAGGAACTTCATGGGAGGAATTGCTACATATTTATCGTCATCAGCTTGCGATGCAGATGAGCGAAGGCTATCGTCCATTGATGCATGGGTTATATCATGAAAATGAGGATGTGAAGCTGCGCAGTTATGCAGGTCAACGTCTGTATTGTTTTAGTGAATTGTACGGAAACGAGCCATTATATGAGGAGTTGTGCACATGGCGCAGACAAAAAGCGGCTTCGGATCGAAAGGCTCCTTATTTTGTGGCAACGAATCGTCTGTTGCGTCTAATCAGCGCTTTTATTCCACATACAATGGACGAACTGATGCAGCTACCGGGTGTTGGTGAGAGTAAAGCAGCAGAATACGGGCTGGAATGGCTAGAAATGACAAGTGGGATCGAACGGTCAAGACCCTTCCCGCTGGACTGGGTGTACACCGTACTGAACGAAGAAGAATACGAAAGCTGGTTATACAAGCAAAAAGAGCAGAAATACAAGCAGGAACTGGATAAATTCATCACACGTAAACATGTGCTGGAAGGAATGAAAGAAGGACAAACCTTGGAAGCAATCGTGACTCGATCAGGATTATCCCGCCGGGAATTAATCGAACTGCTGGAGATGCTGGATCTGGAAGGCTATGATACGGATTCTTTGCTGGATGTAGAATTGGCTGTAATGCCTGAAATTGAACAAGAGGCGGTATGGAATGCATATGAGGAGTTGGGAGACACGTTTCTGAAGCCAGTGTTACATAAAGTGTATGGAGGAGAGCGTCCCGAAGGAGGAAGCCTGGAGCAAGTATATGAACGGTTACGTATGATTCGTATTCGTTTTCGCAGACATGTTGAAACCGAGCGTAATGCAGGTTAGTGGAGAAGGATGCTGAAGTAAAAAGACGAAGCTGTTCCTGTGAAGGAGCGCTTCGTCTTTTTCAATGAATAGTATGACATTGCGGATATATCGGGAATGTCAGATCCAATCTTTTTTACGGAAAATGAAGAACATAGTCAGACCTAGTGTGACCATCAGGCCAATAACCGCATAATAACTATATTTCCAGTGCAATTCAGGCATGTTATCAAAGTTCATCCCGTATATTCCCGTAATCACGGTCAACGGCATGAACACCGTGGTGATGGCGGTAAACACCCGCATGATTTCATTGGCCCGGTTGGCAATACTGGACTGATAGGCTTCTCGCAAGTTGCCCATCAGATCGCGGTATGTTTCGAACGTTTCCGATATTTTTACGGCGTTCTCATAGATGTCACTGAAGTATTTCTGCAGCTGATCATCAATGAGACGCAGATCTTTTTTGTTCAGTGTGTTGATGACCTCTTTTTGAGGACCCAGTACCTTTTTTAGCCACAAAATTTCGCTTCGCAGACCGATAATCTCACTCAGGTGTGACTTTTTGGTATGCATCAGGATGTCTTCCTCAAGCTTCTCAATTCGCGCCTCAATTCGATCTCCAACGGTAAAGTAATTATCTACGATCAAGTCAACCAGCAGGTAAAGCAGGCGATCAGGGCTGCTGATCTCCTGTTCCCAGAGAATAGGCTTCAATGTACGTAATTCGCTGATTTTTTGTTTGGTAACCGTGATGATAAAATGTCTGCCGAGAAAGAGATTGAGTGCTCTCAGGAAAATTTCTTCATCATCAAAACGAATGCTATTAATAACGATAAAATAATGGTTCTCATAAATTTCAATCTTCGGACGCTGCTCCTCATCACTCAAGCAGTCCTCCACAGCCAGATCATGCATGGAAAAGAGCGGCTGAAGTACAGCCAGATCGTCCACGTCCGCATCAATCCAGTAAAATCCTTCCGTTGGTGGAGTCAGCGCTTGCTGAATGTCATCCACCGGGATAAATACACCATTGTTAACCAACCGGATTTTCATGTTATCTACTCCTTCTGCACCCGCCATCTTGGCGGATTTCATCATTAATATGGGCGCAAAAGAACAGATCAGCCGGTCGGCAGCGGAGCCTGATAATCAGGGCTGTACTGCGTTCATCAATCTATAATCAAACGGAAGAAACGTCCCGTTGCCGACATGCTGATGTCAATTCTCTATGCAGTTGTTCGGAATTCGACTGCCAGTTGGGCCTCGGGTCGCCATCCATTTAATATGTCACCTCTCACATAAGGGTTTATAAACACTTGTATAGTATACCGCTGGTCCAGAGTGCTTTCAAGCGCAAAAATGTGTCTATTTCGCGCTCTGAGGCAGTGTATGAAAACAGAGGATGAACGGTTCCGAGTGCAAGCCCAAATCAAACAACTGGTTCTTGACGTGAGGGCGGTAATGTTTTAAAGTAAAAGTTAATATATTTGAATTATAATTGAATACAGCGAAATCTTATCAAGAGTAGGTGGAGGGACCAGCCCGATGAAACCCGGCAACCGGCGAATAACGCACGGTGCTAATTCTTGCAGCGACCAAGCACCCTTGTGGTGCTGTTGTAACTGAGAGATGAGAGAGGCGCATATCTGTTTACATATGACCTTTCTCGGAATCCGAGAGAGGTCTTTGTCATATGCCCCAACTTCTCAGAACGTGATTTTTGTACCCAATGCGACCTATGAAAAAGGAGGAGTCGACTCACCATGCCAATTAAAATTCCGGATACACTGCCAGCAAAAGAAGTGCTTGAAGGGGAGAATATTTTCGTCATGGACGAATCATCTGCGTACAAGCAGGATATTCGACCGTTACGCATAGCCATACTGAATCTGATGCCTACAAAGGAAACGACCGAAACGCAATTGCTGCGTCTGGTGGGTAACACACCGATTCAAGTCGATGTTGTGCTGGTGCATCCCAAATCGCACACGTCCAAGAACACATCCCAGGAATATTTAGATCTATTTTACAAAACGTTTGATGAAATCCGGCACCGTCGTTTTGACGGTATGATCATTACCGGTGCACCGGTGGAGCAAATGGATTTTGAGGATGTGAACTATTGGGAAGAGATTCAGGAAATTTTTGAATGGACCAAAACCAACGTGACCTCAACGATGCATATATGTTGGGCATCACAGGCAGGTTTATACCACCATTTTGATGTACCCAAAGTTCCTCTGGATGAAAAGTGTTTTGGCGTATTTCCACATACAACGAACAAATCTCATGTTGCATTGATGCGCGGGTTTGATGAAGTTTTCAACGTTCCACACTCCCGCCATACCGAGGTAAGACGCGAGGATATCGAGAAAAACGATATACTTGAGATCTTGGCAGAGTCCGAAGAAGCAGGGGTATTCCTGGTTGCGACCAAGGATGGGAAGCAAATTTTTGCGACAGGACATGCCGAGTATGATCCATTTTCATTAAAATGGGAATATGATCGTGATGTTGCCAAGGGATTGGATATCGCGCTGCCGAAGAATTATTATCCAAATGATGATCCATCCCGTGTACCTCCAGCTACATGGCGTGCGCATGCTAACTTATTATTCTCTAACTGGCTCAATTACTATGTGTATCAGGAAACGCCTTACGATATTGGCCCACAAATCTAATCGAGATTACAGGAGGATACAGTAATGGATGATAACAAGTTGAAAATGGAAAGCCGTCTAGCTCAAATTGGGTCCATCAATGAACCGGTAACAGGTGCTGTTAACTTTCCGATCTATCAATCCACGGCGTTTCGTCACCCGAAGCTGGGACAAAGCACGGGGTTTGACTACATTCGTACAACAAATCCAACACGTAAAGTGCTTGAGGAAGCAGCAGCGGCGCTTGAGTCAGGAGATGCAGGCTTTGCCTGTAGCTCAGGTATGGCAGCGCTACAAACGATCTTTGCTTTGTTCAGTCAAGGGGATCATCTGATCGTTTCTCTTGACCTGTATGGCGGTACGTATCGTCTGCTTGAACGGATTTTGTCCCGGTTTGGTGTAACGGCAAGTTATGTGGATACCAATGATCTTGCAGCACTGGAGAACATCCGTCAGCCGAATACAAAGGCCATATTCATCGAGACACCAACGAATCCACTCATGATGATTACAGATGTGGAAGCCGTTGCTTCCTGGGCAAAAACGCACAACCTGCTGACCATTGTGGACAATACGCTTCTAACCCCATTCTTCCAACGTCCGATTGAACTCGGAGCCGACATTATCATTCATAGTGCGACCAAATATCTGGGTGGACATAATGATGTGCTCGCTGGATTAATTATTACCAAAGGTGAGGCCCTATCTGCAGAGATGGCATTCCTTCATAACTCCATTGGAGCCGTGTTATCGCCAAGTGATTCCTATCAATTAATGAAAGGCATGAAAACGCTGGCTCTACGCATGGAACGTCATGAGTATAACGCACTCACCATTGCGAAATTCCTGTTGGAACATCCGGCCGTTGCCGAGGTATTTCATCCGGGGTTGTCCGATCATCCTGGATATGAGATTCAGCAGAAGCAATCCTCCGGTAATACAGGTATTTTCTCATTCAAAGTGAAGGATGCACGCTATGTAGAACCATTGCTGCGCCATATCGAGTTAATTGCATTTGCTGAAAGTCTCGGGGGTGTAGAATCACTCATGACGTATCCAGCAGTGCAAACTCACGCGGATATTCCACTTGAGATTCGTGACGCGGTTGGAGTGGATGATCGCCTGCTCCGATTCTCGGTAGGCATCGAACATGCGGAAGATTTGATTGCCGATCTGAATCATGCGCTACTGGAAGCACAGCAGGAAGTTGAAGGAGGCGTAACCTCATGAGTGAGTCGAACAACAATAAGCCTAATTCGCCCGAACTAAAGTTTGATACCAAGTTGCTTCATTTTGGGGATGAGATTGATAAAACAACAGGTGCTTCAAGTGTACCGATCTATCAGGCGTCCACTTTCCATCACTTTGATATCTTTAATCCGCCGCAACATGATTACAGCCGTTCAGGTAACCCTACCCGTCAGGCACTCGAAGATTACATTGCGCTTCTTGAAGGCGGGGTTCGCGGATTTGCGTATTCGTCAGGAATGTCTGCAATATCCAGTGTGTTCATGATGTTCTCCGCAGGAGATCACGTGATTGTAACGGAGGATGTTTACGGAGGAACGTACCGCCTGCTGACAACTATACTAAGCCGGATGCAGATTGAGACTACTTTTGTGGACATGACTGACATTGAACAAGTCAAAGCAGCACTTAAGCCTAACACCAAGGCTGTGTATATGGAGACACCCTCCAACCCGACCTTGAAGATTACGGATATTGCGGCTGTGACATCCTGGTCTAAGGAAAACGATTTGATTACAATTTTGGATAATACATTTATGACACCGTACTATCAGCGTCCGATTGAGCTTGGCGTAGATATCGTTGTACATAGTGCTACGAAGTTTCTCGGCGGTCACAGTGATGTGTTGGCAGGTTTGGCTGTTGCGCGTACAGATGAACTGGGCAGACAGTTGAAACAGTTGCAAAATGGACTTGGCACTGTTCTGGGAGCTCAGGAATCCTGGCTGCTGATGCGAGGCATGAAGACACTTGGCGCAAGGATGGCTCATAGTGAACAGAGTACAGCCAAACTGGCTGCTTGGCTCAACGAGCGTCAGGATATAACCGCTGTGTATTACCCTGGACTTGCGGATCATCCGGGTCGTGAGGCACATGAGCGCCAGTCTACAGGGTACGGAGCGGTTGTATCGTTTGACGTAGGTTCAGGGGATCGTGCAAAAGCCCTTCTGAATCAGGTGAAACTGCCCATTGTTGCAGTAAGTCTGGGAGCAGTCGAAAGTATTCTTTCGTACCCTACGATGATGTCTCATGCGGCTATGCCGGCAGAGGTTCGACACGAGCGCGGAATTACCGATGGGTTACTGCGTTTCTCCGTAGGGCTTGAGGATATTGATGATTTGATTGCCGATCTTGAGCAGGCTTTGCAGGCAACTTTATAAGTTGAACGAAATTTAAATGATTTCATATGTCAAAATTTTAAGTGATTTTTGAAGCACCTTTTAATAAGGTGCTTTTTTTCACATGTAACCTGTGTTACGATATGTGGAGTACAGAAATGCGATGTTGCAGCCAGGACTTGCTTTTACAAACAAGCCGGGACGGATTGTCGTATTATTTTCTCTTTACGAGGGAGGCTTTTTACGATGAGTACGGTAGACCGTATCTTAGATAAAGCCCTTCGGGGCGAACGTTTGGACTTGGAAGACACGATTCAGTTATTTGAATCCGACGAAGTGGATAAAATCGGGGCAGCTGCCAATGTGATCATGAAACGTATGCACCCTGAACCATACAGAACATTTGTCATTGGGCGTAACGTCAACTACACGAATGTGTGCGACGTATACTGCCGTTTTTGTGCTTTTTACCGCAGACCCGGGTCAGAAGAAGGGTATGTTCTTCCGGATGAAGTGATTTTCCAGAAGATTAAGGAAACGGAAGATGTCGACGGAACCGAGATTCTGATGCAGGGCGGAACGAACCCGAATCTGCCTTTCAGCTATTACACGGATTTGTTGAAGGCAATCAAGGAACGTTTCCCGAATATTACGATGCACTCCTTCTCACCAGCTGAGATTATGAAAATGGTTGAAGTATCCGATGGTCTTACGCTGGAAGAGGTTGTACGTGCCATTCATGAGGCGGGACTGGATTCCCTGCCTGGTGGTGGAGCAGAGATTCTTGATGACCGTACACGCCGCAAAATAAGCCGTCTGAAAGGCTCATGGCGCGACTGGATGGATGTTATGCAGACTGCTCACCGGATCGGGATGAATACAACTGCTACAATGGTGATTGGTCTGGGTGAATCCATGGAAGAGCGTGCGCTGCATCTGATGCGTGTGCGTGAAGCACAGGATGAGTGCATTGCCAATAAGTATGATTCCGAAGGCTTCCTCGCCTTTATTCCGTGGACATTCCAGCCGGACAATACCAACCTGAAGCTGGAGCGTCAGACTCCACAGGAGTATCTGAAAACGGTAGCGATTAGCCGTCTGGTACTGGATAATATCAAAAACATTCAATCGTCCTGGGTTACCATGGGACCTGAAATTGGCAAGAAATCGCTCGAATTCGGCTGTAATGACTTCGGCAGCACGATGATTGAAGAGAACGTTGTATCCTCCGCAGGAGCAACGTACAAAGTAAATATTGAATCCATTCTTCGTCTGATTCGGGAGTCCGGTTACATTCCGGCACAGCGTAATACCCGTTACGATATTCTGCGTATGTTTGATGAAGAGAGCATTGTGCCTAAAGATTTCGTAATGCAGAACTAATATTTTACATTTATAGCTATTATGAGTTTGTATTCGAATACCATTATGTAAAATGAATAGTAACTCGTTCCGCAAAATTAGGGATGAAGCAGGTCAAACCTGTTTTGTCCCTTTTTGCCGTGCGTGTATAGTTCAGGCACACGTTATCTTATTACAGTGTCAACCGTAGTGAAGTAGTTTGTTGTCCGTTTACTCAGGAACAGAGATCATCAAACAGTACATATTACGCATTTAACGATATGTTATATTGATTTTTAACTGATACAATGAAGGGACAGTTGTGTAGTCAAACCTGCTGGGAGGAACGAAACGATGAAAAGAAGAAAACTTGGAAAGACAGCACTGGACGTATCTGTTTTAAGTTTTGGCGCATCCTCACTGGGTTCTGTATTTCGTGATATTGACCGGAACGAAGGCATCCGTACCGTTCATGCAGCGATCGATGCAGGCATGAATTATATAGACGTGTCGCCATACTACGGTTTAACCAAGGCGGAGACAGTACTTGGTGAAGCGATCCGAAGTTTGCCGCGCAGCTCTTATATGTTATCTACCAAAGCCGGACGTTATGGCGAAAACGAGTTTGATTTTTCACGCAAGCGTATTCTGGATAGTGTGCAAGAAAGCTTGGCAAGGCTGCATACCGACTATCTAGATATTTTATTTTTGCATGATATTGAGTTTGTGGCTCCTGAGATTATCATTGAGGAAGCTTTTCCGACGCTTTTAGAACTGAAAGAGCAGGGTGTGATTCGTTATGCCGGAATCTGCGGGTTGCCACTGCCTTTATTTGAAAAGATGCTGCCTCAGCTGGATGCGGATGCGATTATCTCCTATTGTCATTATGCTTTGAATGATACGTCGTTGGTGTCGCTCTTGCCATTGCTTGAGGAAAAAGGGGTTGGACTTGTAAACGCTTCCCCGCTCTCAATGGGACTGTTAAGTACACGCGGAACGCCAGACTGGCATCCAGCAGGTGACCGGGTGAAAGAGCTGTGCTTGAAGGCTGCACGTTTCTGTGAGGAACAAGGCAGTAATATTGCGAAGCTGGCTGTGCAATTTTCTACAGCGAATGAACAAATACCGACGACACTCGTAAGCAGTGCAAGTCAGCAAAATATTATTAATAATGCGGCTTGGGTTGAGGAGCCTTTGGATCAGCAGCTATTGGAAGAGGTACTGCGTATTCTGGCTCCATTAAACAATGAAACATGGCCGAGCGGACGAGCCGAATATAACGTGCACAGCAATATAAGGTCCGATGCATCTAAGGGGGATCAAGGATGAGAGCTATCGTATGTGAAGAAATTGATCGTTTGGTGCTTAAGGAGTTGCCACAGCCGGTAAGAGCTGAAGGAGAAGCGTTGGTCGCTATTCAGCGAATCGGCATCTGCGGTACGGATTTACATGCCTATAAAGGTAATCAGCCGTTTTTTACGTATCCTCGCATACTTGGTCATGAACTTGCAGGCATCATTGAAGAGATTGGTCCTAATGAGGCTGGTTTACAGCCAGGAGATCAAGTTAGCATTATTCCTTATCTGCATTGCGGGCACTGTATTGCTTGTCGTTCAGGTAAGACAAACTGTTGTGCATCCATGCAGGTTATGGGTGTACATATTGACGGAGGTATGAGAGAACACATCACAGTACCTGTCTCTCATCTGTTGAAAGCGGAGGGATTAACACTGGACGAGACAGCCATGGTTGAACCGCTTAGCATTGGGGCGCATGCCGTTCGCCGAGCTGCACTGCAACCAGGGGAGCGTGTTGTTGTTATTGGCGCCGGACCCATTGGACTTGGTGTAATGGCCTTTGCCAAAGAAGCAGGTGCGTATGTCATTGCGGTGGATCGCAATCTGGACAGGCTGCAACTAAGCCGAACCTGGGCTGGGGTAGATGAGACGGTGCAGGCGGACGAACAGGCTTTGCAGCGAGTATCCGAGATCACTGGTGGTGATTATGCGACGGCTGTATTTGATGCGACAGGTAATGTGCATTCTATGAATGGCGCTATTCCGTATGTGGCACATGGGGGACAGTTGATTTTTGTTGGGCTAGTGAAGGCGGATATTACGTTTCATGATCCCGAATTTCACAAACGTGAGATGAGTATGTTGGGCAGCCGGAATGCAACGCGTGAAGATTTTGAACAAGTGCTCTCGACGTTGCGTGACAGAAAACTAAGCATGGATGGTTACATCACACATCGAGCACCATTTGATGAGCTGCCAAACGCGATGGATAATTGGTTGTTACCAGAATCGCAAGTGGTCAAAGCCATTGTAGAATTATAATTCTTATAATGTAAGGGTTAATTGAAGAAACGCTCTCTTCCGAGGCGATGAGCACATGGAATCCAATCCATCGGCTCATCGGGGATGAGAGCGTTTTGTATTTGTTTTGCTAGTTATTTTTCTGGATTCGATACAATACCTGCATGGGGGTCAATATGCCGAACAATAGACTTTAACCAGATCATCTCCAGAAAGTGTACTTCGTAATAAAGGGTCCCGGGGATCTGTCCGATCCAGGCTTCCGTCCCGGCGATTGGAGAAGTCTCAAGTGTAGGGTCGAGCTTCCCTGGTTCCCTGCGCAGGCGATTGCGTACAGCTTTTTCAACTCGAGTGCTTTGTGTGGTCAGAATGCATATTTTGCGTTTGGGGGAGAACCCCCGGAATGCAAGGTACACCATTTCATAGGCAATCAGATAAGCGATGACAGAATACATGGCCTGATCCCAGCCAAAAACAACACCAGCAGCTGTGAGAATGATCAAGTTAAGCAGCATGATTATTTTTTCGATAAGCATCCGTTTCCCGCTAAAAACACGTTCAGGCGGCCGGGAGGACGGATCACCGATTTCCAGCGTATCCAGTGTCCCTCCATACCGAACAACTAGCCCGATCCCGAGCCCCAGGCATAATCCGCCAAACATGGCAGCAGCCAAAGGGTGCTCGACGAGCGGCGGCATGGGATGTAGCACGATGGCACCGATCGAAAAGACAACCAAACCCAGAACAGTAACCAGTACAAACTTCTTCTTCACGATCTTGTAAGACAGAAATATAAACGGAACATTGAATAAGAACAAGAACAGGCCGATTCGAAGCTCAGTCCAGTGTGCAAAAAGTGAAGAAATTCCCGTTATGCCGCCAATAATAATTTTATTGGGGTGTAGAAACAACTCAAGTCCAACGGAGGCCAATATTCCGCCAATGATGACCAGAAACAGATTCAACCAGGAGCGGGATGGCGATATGCTGCTCTTAGCAGTGCGTGGCACCGGATTAGCCGATATCAGAGGTGTTTTCACAGGTCATCCTCCTTCAGTGCGGCTTCGAGCCATTCTCCCTGGGTTCTTCACAGAAAGTTCGGCGTGCAGCCGCTCAGTTGCTTGATATGATCATAGGTCTGCTCAGCACAGACATCTCACTTATCCTTCTTTCTGCAGAACTTTAGGTTCCTCTTTTTTCTTGCGAGGATCTTTGAACTTGAATATTTTATCCAAAATACGGAATACGTGTTTGGACTCTTTGGTGAGCAACGGTCCAAGAATAGCCAGAATCAATACATACAGCGCAGCAAACGGTTGGATTAATGGTAACAGTCCACCAGCCTTACCCATGTTAGCCAAAATAATTGAAAATTCACCACGGGATACAATGGTTAATCCGATATTCGCGGATGCTTTTGGTGAAAGTCCTGCACTTCGTCCAGCTAACATACCCGCAAGGAAGTTACCAAACAGTGTGATTACGACAGCGATCAATGCGAGCCAAATGGCTTCACCGCCAAGGGACAACGGATCAATGGACAGCCCAAAGCTGAAGAAAAAGATAGCTCCAAAGAAATCACGGAACGGGAGAATCAGGTGTTCAATTCGTTTAGCATGCTCTGTTTCTGCAAGTACAAGACCGACCAGCAATGCACCAATCGCTTCAGCCACATGAATGGTCTCGGAGAAGCCCGCTACCAGGAACAGTGCTCCGAAAACAACAAGTGAGAATAATTCATTGGAACGAATTTTGAGCAGTTTATTCAATAGTGGTGTCGCTTTGCGACCGATTATAATAACGACAAGCATGAAGCCAAGAGCAATGAGTGCCGACATGATCACGCCTCCGATGGAGGAGGAATCACTAAGTACAAGTCCAGAAAGGATAGAGATATATACAGCGAGGAATACGTCCTCGAACATAATAATACCCAAAATCATTTCGGTCTCGGGATTGGCTGTTCGTTTCAAGTCAACGAGTACCTTGGCTACAATGGCACTGGAGGAAATCGTTGTGATCCCTGCGATGATGAGTGCTTCAGCGGCCGGGAAGCCGGAAGCAAAACCGAACACTAATCCGAGTGTGAAGTTAATCCCGATATAGATCGAGCCGCCAACGACGATAGAGCGACCCGATTTGACTAAACGGCCAACTGAAAATTCCAGTCCCAGATAGAACAACAGGAACAGAATACCGATCCGACCCATAAAACTGATGAACGGCTGACTTTCGATAAAACGGAAATCCAGATGCCAGATTTGCATGGCATGTGGTCCCACGGCCATCCCGATCAAAATATAGAAAGGAACAACCGAAAATCTTAGTTTTGCGGATAAAAGGCCGGCTGCTGCAATCAGCACAAGCGCCAGACCCACCTCAAAAATCAAATGATCCATCGAGTTACCCCCTTCCTGTCAGGAGGAGGGACTTGAAAAGCTTCTGCTGGTTGCGTTCGCCAACGGCAACTACTGTAGATTCTGAGCTAATCACAACCTCCGGACCTGGGCTGATGTGTTTTTTATGATTTTTCTCCACAACGGCAATGACCGTTGCCCCAGAGTTTTGACGTACATTCAACTCACCAATGGATTTGCCAATGCATCCAAAGGATGCTTCGATTTTGTACCATTCGATAATCAGATCGTCAAAGGTAACCTCAATATTTTCAAGCTGTTTCGGTTTGTACGTCAATCCGCCAACGATGGCGGCAATCTGTCTGGCTTCATTATCATCCAGTGTAATCATGGAAATGCTTTGATCTGGATCATCATATTCAAAATGGTACATTTCACGGCGTCCATCGTCGTGAATAATAATGACGATTTTATCACCGCTGCTCGTTTCAATTTGAAATTTTTTGCCGATTCCAGGCAAGTCTGTTTCGCGTACATCCATGGATAGTATGCCTCCTTAGTGATTGAGGCTGGCCATAGAAGGAAGGCTTATCTTCCCGTAATCAGTTCATCTGCTGCTCAGGACGGAACATCAAATGGTGCGGGTAAACAGAGCCAGTAATTCCTGACACAGCCGAATTATATATTGTGAAATAAAATTAATTTGTAAAAAAAGTGCAACAAAAACACTTCAATAATTAGTGGTTCATACCATGTTTTAAATCTAACGTTTACATAAAGGGTTATAAGTTATGCATGAGAACACCGTCTTCATTGAAGAGGCGGCTCCATGCGCAGGCAGCCTGACGAATACGGCCAACAGGCTCTTATCGAGCGTAGGCGTATTTCGGTGCCATCGGAGAGAGGGATAAATACATGCTGGTAAACTTAATAGGAAGCAGAAATAATCTGCGTTTGAACAGACAATACCACGGTTTGAAAGACAGACCTGTTGTGGGAATTCGCAGAACGATTAACAATGCGAGGACAAGAAATGCAGGTTTGGATTGCTTGATAGCAGCCAGTTTAGTCATGACTTGCAGGTTTTTGCGAATGACAGGTTTCTGCTTAGATTCGGGTATTTGGGACAGTACTTCAAGCCCTTCTTTATTTGAAGTGGCATCGACGGATACGACGGATACACCAACGGCAGATTCCGTCTGCATTGGGATGGGGAAGCACAGCGCCTGAAAGACACACAAAATGATGATAATCGTGTAATGAAGCAGTCTAGGATGTTGTCTCATTATTGGCTTCCCCCCTTCCGTGAACATACTGTTATAAAAATAATAACACATTTTTGCGTGATCTCCAAACGATTCATTCAGAGTTCACTAAACCTTCATTAAGAATTCTCAGACTCCAAACCTTTCCTTAAGTGCTGAGAAATCATGACACCCTTTCCATCAAACCGCTTCGTATATCCCTTTGGGCCTTGCCATATACTTTGAAGAGAAGGAAAGGAGTGATTCTTATGGAACTGTTTGCAGTATGGACCGATGTGCCCGGGCAAGAGGAGGCAGATCATTTTCACCGATGCATCAAGGAAAAAATCAAAGGTCTACATATAAGCAAAAGAGGCTTTCGGCTCACCTTCAAATATAACGACGGGAGAGCAGTCTGGATGTGCAGAGGGAATGAGAATCACGAAGATTTCCAGCAATGGCTCCCGCGCATCAGTGATTTGCTTTCCTTTGGTTTAGCTGATTTTATTATGGAGACACAAGAACGCAAATTGGTAGAAAATATCATTGCCAAAACGTGTTCGGTCATGGATGAGCATGAGGTTGAAAAAGTTCACCGCATTTGTATGCCGCTTCTGATGAACAGTGATTTGGATCAGCCCGACCTTCGTAACCGTCGCCGTACAACGTTAGCCAAAGGGTTACAGCAGGATTTGGAGGATATTCATTTTTTTCATCTCGAAGGGATCATGAATTTCCGTATACGTTCTTACAAGCAAGAATTGCAGGAGCTCGTAGAATACGCTCTCGATGAATTCTGGATGGATCGTCAGTATGAAGAGTTCATGGGCCTGCTGAAGTATTTTGTATTTTTTCAGGAAGCCAAGGTGCCCTTAATCCATCTGATTCACAAAGGCAAACATGAATTTCAAGTGCTGGATGCAGGACTTAATCTGCTGCCGGTTCAGAAGGATGAGCAAGTTGTTGTGGAGATGCCAGGGCTGGAACTGGAGATGGATATCGAGGACATGATCGTGAGTACACTCATTTCGATATCGCCGGAGAAGGTCATGCTGCACACCAGCACACCGGAGCTGCCCATCATCTCGACGATATGTCAGATTTTCGAGGATAAGGTGCAGATTTGCCATCAATGCCCTGAATGCGAAGTACTACGTTCAGGATTGCTGACAAGTCTTGACGCAGGCGATCTGGGCAATTATAATAACTGTTGATTGATACAAAAGCGTTGACAGAGACAAGAGCCACACGTTAGATCGGTGCAGAGAGAGGGAACTGGGCTGAAATTTCCTCCGGATATCACGTATGGTTTACCCCTTTGGAGCTGCAATTTTGAAAATAAAACCATTCCACCATTCTTGGTGATGGCGGTTTTGTGAGTAAGGATTTGCCGGGTCATGCCCGTTACCGACATGCCAACGAGGGCTGTATTCCTGTCATCAGGAACAATCAGCTGAATTAGGGTGGAACCACGAGTATAACACTCGTCCCTTTACTGGGACGGGTGTTTTTTGCGTTCTTTCCGTTTATCTTCCGAGAGCAGCGGAGATACGCAATAGATGATTAGTCCATGCAGAAGAATGAAAATGGATGATGTTTATTTATTTTACAGGAGGAATGAGACAAATGGCAGTGAACATTAAACTACCGGATGGTTCTGTACGAGAGTACGCAGATGGCAGCAGTATTGAGGATGTAGCCGCTTCGATCAGCAGCGGACTTCGCAAAAATGCCGCAGCAGGCAAACTGGATGGAATTGTGGTGGACCTATCTACTGCAATTCATGAAGGAGCTTTGGTTGAGATTGTAACGCTGGATTCCGCTGAAGGTCTTGAAGTGATGC
Organism: Paenibacillus sp. TSA_86.1; assembly: GCF_052691815.1. NCBI lineage: Bacteria > Bacillati > Bacillota > Bacilli > Caryophanales > Paenibacillaceae > Paenibacillus > Paenibacillus sp. TSA_86.1. The sequence goes on from NZ_JBQZGE010000001.1 coordinate 796,808, forward strand.
GTCACAGCACAGCTCACTTGCTGGCTCAGGCGGTTAAACGTTTGTACGGAAACAAAGAAGTGCATCTGGGCGTAGGGCCAGTCATCGAAGACGGTTTCTACTATGATATGGATCTGGAACATCCGCTTAATCCGGAAGATCTGCAGAAGATCGAGAAGGAAATGGAACGCATCGTTAATGAAAATCTGCCTATCGTTCGCAAAGAAGTCAGCCGTGAGGAAGCCATCAATATTTTCAATGAAGTCGGTGACCCCTACAAGCTTGAGTTGATCAATGCTTTACCGGAAGATAGCGTAATTACAATTTATGAACAGGGCGAATTTTTTGACTTGTGCCGTGGGCCACACTTGCCATCTACAAGCAAAATTAAAGTGTTCAAACTGATGAACGTAGCGGGTGCGTACTGGCGCGGGGACAGCAAAAACAAAATGTTGCAACGGGTATACGGTACAGCGTTTGTGAAAAAAGCACAGCTGGACGAGCACTTGCACTTCCTTGAGGAAGCGCGCAAGCGTGACCACCGCAAACTGGGTAAAGAACTTGAAATGTTCACGTTCTCTCAACTGGTGGGTCAAGGTCTGCCGATCTGGCTGCCAAACGGTGCGAAGTTGCGTCGTACATTGGAACGTTACATCGTAGATTTGGAAGAAAGCCTTGGTTATCAGCACGTATACACTCCGGTTCTGGGCAATGTTGAGCTGTACAAAACTTCCGGTCACTGGGAGCACTACCAGGAAGATATGTTCCCGAAAATGATCATGGATAACGAAGAACTGGTTCTTCGTCCGATGAACTGTCCTCACCACATGATGGTGTATAAATCCAATATGCACAGCTACCGGGATCTGCCGATCCGTATTGCCGAACTGGGCATGATGCATCGCTATGAAATGTCGGGAGCTCTGACAGGTCTGCATCGTGTACGTGCGATGACACTGAATGACTCTCACATTTTTGCACGCCCGGATCAGATCAAAGAAGAGTTTGCTCGTGTTATCGAACTGATTCAAACGGTATATAAAGACTTTGGCATCCACGAATATCGTTTCCGTCTGTCCTACCGTGATCCGCAAGACACCGAGAAATACTTCCAGAATGATGAGATGTGGGAAATGTCCCAGCGCATGCTGCGTGAAGTTGTGGAAGAGCTTGATCTTCCATTCTATGAAGCGGAAGGTGAAGCAGCATTCTACGGTCCGAAACTGGATGTTCAGATCAAAACCGCACTGGGCAAAGAAGAAACATTGTCTACCGTTCAACTGGACTTCTTGTTGCCTGAGCGCTTTGAGCTTGAATATGTCGGTGATGACGGACAGAAGCATCGTCCGGTTGTTATCCACCGCGGCGTGATCAGTACGATGGAGCGTTTTACAGCATTTTTGCTGGAGAACTTCGCAGGTGCATTCCCGCTCTGGTTATCTCCTGTACAAGCTAAAGTCATTCCGGTATCCGGAAACTACGACGAGTATGCGCGTGAAGTGGAAGCGAAGCTGAAGCGTGCAGGCATTTCCGCAGAAGCGGATCTGCGCAACGAGAAGTTGGGATACAAGATTCGTGAAGCGCAGCTGGAGAAAATGCCTTACATGTTCGTTGTGGGTGAGAACGAGAAAAATGCTGCATCGGTATCCGTACGTAAACGCGGAGAGGGTGATCTGGGCATGAAGCTGGTGGATGAAATTGTGGCCCAATTGAAAGAGGAAATTGCTTCCAGACAAGTTTAATTGAGATGAGTGCTCTGTAAAATAAATGAAACGAAACCGTCTGAGAACATGGATCAATCCATCGTTTTTAGACGGTTTTTTGTGCTTGTCGCTCTGGTTATGTTCTGCACAAAGGTATAGAATGAAAGCTTTTTGGTAACCCTTTGCAAGTGAGGGGGAGGTTATACCATGAAAAAGCATCTTTTAAAATTCAATGAAAACCACAAGTTCATCATCATGTGCTTCTTCATACTTGCCGGGATTTTGATGAGTTTCAATGAGGCCAAGGCCTATATATTTGAAGAGGAAAGTAATGTACCGCATGTGCAGGAATCAAACAGCCATGCCGAAAATAATGTGACCAGCGCCGGAAAAGCAGAGCGGGTATACGGGTTAAACCAAGCTAAACCCATATACACGGATGAGGCTCAATTGACGACTCTCGTTTATATGGCTTTCATGTGGTCTCCACAGCCGATGGTACTGCCAAAACCTGATTTGCCACAGAAAAGAGTGATGGGATATGTTGATCCCGCTATACCCGTACTAGCTCCACGTTCTGAACAAATTTTGGAGACACAGAAGGTGACCGCAACCGGGTATACAGCCGGGATTGAGTCCACAGGTAAAACACCAAAACATCCGCTATACGGTATTACGTATTCAGGAGTAAAAGTTCGACGGGATAAGGAGACGGTTTCCACCATTGCAGCGGATCCGAAGCTATTTCCGATGGGTTCCATTTTGTATATTCCTGGATACGGTTACGGTATCGTAGCGGATACGGGTTCAGCCATAAAAGGCAACAAGATTGATTTATATTTTCCCACAACCAAGCAGGTCTACAAAGAATGGGGCAAAAAGGATGTTGAGGTACAGGTGATCAAGCAGGGTGCAGGAAAATGTACCGAACAGATGCTGGCCGAGTTGTCCAAAGCCATTGATGTCTATAAAACGGTTCCGGATTCCTGGCTGGACAAAGCCATCTGATAATGGAATGTTATGCCTGAATAACACAACGGCTCTCTTCACATAATATTGACTGGGGACGAACCCCGCACTGCAGCAAGCAGTGTAAATATGAAGAGAGAGGTGATTCGTTGTGGCAAAGAAATCCCAAGGTTATCAAACGCCAAACGAGAAGTACAATGCAGAGTTCGGACAGGAAAATGGAACAGGTAGCGCGGCTTCCAAAGTGAAGCAATCCGCTCAAAACAAAGTACAAGACAATTTCCAAACACCTGATGAAAAATATAATGCTGAGTTTGGTGTAGAAAACACAGGTCAAACGGGCCGTGCAGGAAAATTCCAAAAGTAAAATTCAGTGAAGATAAAACGGCAAACCATGCAAGATGAAAAAAACAAATGTTGATGTATGCACCCTGGGGCGAACGCTCCAGGGTGTTTTCATGTTCCCTTTTCATAAACGGAAAATTTACATAATGTTCCTCAAGCCTCAGTCTTGAGACTGAGACAACTTCCACCTGTCGGCGCTGTTAACGTTGGCATGTCTGAGGTACACTGGATATAGAATAAAAACAAAGGAGACATGAGTGATGAAACGATCTACGCGGGACCGTTGGTGGGTTGGCATACCTCTTATCGCTATAGGTGCACTGATCTTGTTCAGACAATTGGGATACGACATTGATATAGGGTATGTGTTTAGAACATACTGGCCGGTCTTTTTGATCTGGTGGGGCGTTAAAGGGTTAACCGAAATTTGGCGCAACGATGGATATGCTGCGATTGGGCCCGTTGTTGTACTTGCTATAGGCGGTTTTTTCCTGGCTCGCAATTTGGGTGTGATTGGTTACTCATTTGGAGAGTTTATCCGTTATCTAATTCCAATTCTGCTGATTGGTGGAGGGTTATATGTATTAATTGGTCCAGGACATCGGGATCGGAAGCATCCTAACAATAAAATGGAAACACCATCTTCACCGCCTGAGCAGCCTTATCAGCCTATGTCTCCGCAGGATTTGGAGATGCCTTCTTCATTCGACGAAGAGTTCGAGAAGACATTTGGCAAACCCAAGCAGGAGCCAGCCTCCGGTAAACAACAATCCTTTCATTCTGAAGAGGAACAGCATCAGAACATGAAAAGTAAAATGCATGGTCAGTCTTATAAACAGTACAACCAACATTCGGGTGATCAAAACTCCGAAGGTTACGGTCACTACCACAACTATGGGTATCAAGAAGGCAATGGAAAAACATTTAATAAATCAACGTTCATTGGTGACTTTCATATGGGCAAAGAAGTGTTCACCCTGAAACCGATGAACATCTCCTCGTTTATTGGCGATACGGTTATTGATTTGACCAAAGCGCAGATCCCATACGGCGAGACCAAAATTGTCATCTCTCATTTTATTGGTGATGTTAAGGTATTTGTTCCTGAAGATATGGATGTGGGCATCTCGTTAACCACGAGTTCTTTTCTGGGAGACATGAAGCTCCTGGGCACGAAACGTGGAGGTTTTATGGGAAATGCGCAGGAAGAGACTCCGCATTATCGGGAAGCTGGCAAGAAAGTACGCATTATTGTCAGTGTGTTTATTGGCGACGTCAAAGTGAACAAGGTGGGTTAACACATGATTCGTACAATCTTCAAAGCAAACAAGTGGGAACTGATGATGTATTTTGTGTTAACCGGATTAATAACACTCGGTGGATTCTACCTGTTATATGGGGAAGTGCTTACAGGAAGTAATCCCAATCGGGCATGGACGTTCATTGCTGTTGTTATTGTAGGAACCGTTGTCACGGGATATATCGCCGCATTGCGGCTTCAACGCAAAATTGATGTTCTGGATCTCAACATGCTGAAAGTGTCTAAAGGCAACTTGTCGGTTCGAATGCCGGAAGCGGATGATGCATCCTTTGGCCGGGTCTATCAGGAATTCAATGTGATGATGGAGTCGATCGAGAAAAAAATGAGGTTGCTCCAGCGGCTTGGCGAGCAGGAAGTGATCGAGAAAGAGCAGGCTTCCGAGCGTGCCGTTATCGAAGAACGTAAACGTATGGCACGGGATCTGCATGATACGGTAAGTCAGCAATTATTCGCAATGCATATGTCTGCTTCATCCTTGCCACGTTTGCTCGAAATGAATCCTGAGCATGGCCGGAATGTACTGGATCAGTTAATTCAGATGTCTCATATTGCACAGCGCCAAATGCGTGGACTGATCGCCCAGCTCAGACCCGTAGAATTGGAAGGACGCGACTTGGCTGGCGCACTGGATAGCTGGTTTCCTGATTATTGCCGCCAAAATGGCCTAAAAGGCGTGAAAGAGCTGGAACTGGATGGCGGAGTATCAGACGCCATTGAGCACCAGCTGTTTCTTATTATTCAGGAAGCTGTCGCGAACGTTGTCAAACATGCTGAAGCCGGACTGGTTAGTCTGGCCATTCGTGAATCGGAACATCAGATCAGTATGAGTATTAGTGATGATGGGCAGGGTTTCTTGCAACAAGCGGAACGACCGGGATCATACGGGTTGTCCACGATGCGTGAACGTGCAGAGAAGCTGGGCGGACAAGTGCAGATCATATCCAAGCCTGGAGCGGGTACGACAGTGCGGGTGCTCATCCCGAAATTTCAGAACGTGTCAGAGGGGGAAGCGGAATGAACAGCAAAATAAACGTAATGATTGTGGATGACCACGATATGGTACGAATGGGTTTGAAGACATATCTGATGTTAGAGCCTGCTTTTCATGTGACGGCAGAAGCAGGAAATGGACAGCATGCACTGGATCAACTTCGTCAGATGAAAGACGTGGATATGCCGAATTTGATTCTAATGGATTTGATGATGCCGGTAATGAACGGGGCTGAGGCAACACAAGCCATTATGTCTGAATTTCCGAGCATGAAGATTGTAATGCTGACCAGTTTCCTTGAAGATGATCTCGTTGTTCAAGCCATTGAGGCCGGGGCGGTTAGTTATGTTCTGAAAACCGTATCAGCCGAAGAACTGATCTATGCTCTACAAGGGGCTAATAGAGGTATGCCTGTGATGACAGGAGATGTCTCCCAGGCGTTGACACGGGGAATCCGGCAGCGGACGGCAAGAGAGAGTGAATCTGGACTCACGGAACGGGAGAAGGAAGTACTTTTGCTCATTGCGGAAGGGAAAACCAACAAAGATATCGGAGAAGAATTACATATCAGTATCAAAACCGTTAAAACACATGTAAGTAACCTGCTGATGAAATGTGAAATGGATGATCGAACACAGCTCGCTATTTATGCTCATCGACAGGGCTGGGTAAAGAAGTAGAGCTAAAATGTTGTTATGGCGGGAAAAAACATCAATTATTGCATGCTTTTATCTCCTTTTTAATTGTTTTTAAGGTACGATTAAGGTTCAAAGTACAAAATAAGGACAGTTAAAGAATATCTCTTGCGAATAAGAGATTGGGAGGTAGAGAGGCATGGACGAACGTAATTATAGATCTAATCGACAAGATGAGGAAAAGGAAACCAATCCAACTGAGAATCGCAATCCTGCCGGAAATGAAGACTCCTCGTATTATTATTCTTACGGGCCTTTCCAGTCCGTGAATCAGGAAGATACAGCAAGTCGCAACGGTACGCGTCAAGAAGGAAATGTAGAGATTACCAGACCCGATCCTTTGAAACCCGTACCTTCTCATTACAATAGTGAAATCCCTGAACAGGCGGGAAGAGTCTCTGGTGGCAGTGGTCAAGGCGGAGGCCAGGGGAATAACAATGGCAACTGGAATTACAACAGCCGCAGACCCCGTTCTTCTGTAAGATCACTTCTGTTCTCCTTTATTGCCGGTATGCTGGTGATCACGGTGTTGATGTACACTGCAGACAGAACGAATATGTTCACACCGCAAGCTGCGCTGACGAATAACGGTACAGAATCTGCTCAGGGAACTTCGAGCAATACAGGCGGTGGCAACAATGTGACGGCATCCTTGCTGCCAACAGGTAAAGAGGATGTATCATCTGTGGTAAAACAAGCCAGCCCGGCTGTTGTCAAAATTGAAACATTAGCGAAACAGTCCTCCCGTAATGGTGCAGGACAGGGTGGAGCGAATACAAGTGATCCTCTGTACCAATATTTCTTTGGTGGCGGACTGGGTGGACCTAGCGGAAATCAAGGTCAAGAGCCTCAACAACCGCAAGCTAGTAATCAACTTGTACCGATGGGCATTGGTTCCGGATTCATTTTTGATAAAGAAGGATATATTCTGACGAACCAGCACGTTGTTCAAGGTGCAGACGTCATTCAGGTCATGCTGGAGAACAACAGCAAACCGTACGAAGCTAAATTGCTGGGTAGCAGTTTTGACCTTGATCTTGCCGTATTAAAAATTGAGAAAAACAGCGGAGATAAAGATTTCCCTGTTGCCCCGCTGGGCAATTCAAGCAACACACAAGTTGGTGAATGGCTCGTAGCGATTGGTAACCCGGAAGGGTTCGAGCATACGGTAACTGCAGGAGTTCTTAGCGCCAAAGAACGTACAATCAGCATCCCGGACAAAGAAACAGGTAAAACACGTGAATACAGCCATTTGTTGCAAACAGATGCTTCCATTAACCCGGGTAACTCGGGTGGTCCATTGCTTAATCTGAACGGAGAAGTTATCGGTATGAACGTTGCCGTGAGTGCAGATGCGCAAGGTATCGGTTTTGCGATCCCGTCCAGTGTGATTTCTGAAGCGGTGAAATATTTGAAAGAGAACAAAGATGTTCCAAAAGAACCTGTACCGTTTATTGGTGCTTCTCTGATGAATCTCACCCCGGAAGTGGCTAAACAAATGGGAACAGATATTAAAGAAGGTTCAGTTGTTGCGAGTACGGTTTATCAATCACCAGCTTATCTGGCTGATCTAAGAGCATATGATATTATTACTGGTGCAAACGGTACACCATACGCTACAAGTCAGGAACTGATCGACTTTATTAAAACACAGAAAGTGGGCGGTGAGGTTACGCTCAATGTGGTTCGTGACGGTAAGAAAATCGATGTGAAAGTGAAGGTCGGTAACAAGAATGATTTCAATACCTCACAAACACAACAGCAATAATTGCAGTTAAGAGATGAAGGATAAGAACGGAAGGGTTTGAGGCCCTTCCGTTTTTTTTGCACGATGTTTCTATTTTGTTTGCACAGCCTCTCTATCATGGATTATGGAGAAGATGCGAATCAGGCCTTGGCCTGTTACAATGGGGATACAACGATAGGGTAAAGGAGAAAGACCATGCGCTCAACGATTTTAATTGTAGATGACGACGAGAAAATTGTGTCTATGCTGCGCCGAGGCCTGGCATTTGAAGGATATGAGGTACAGACGGCTTCTAACGGAGCAGAGGGCCTCAGCAAACTGATGGATAAGGAGCCGGATATTGTGGTGCTTGATGTGATGATGCCGCAGATTGATGGCTTTGAGGTCTGTCGCAGATTGCGGGAAGCAGGTAGTAAAGTTCCAGTGCTGATGCTTACTGCCAAAGATGAGGTTCAGAGCAGGGTAACTGGACTGGACACGGGGGCCGACGATTACTTGGTGAAGCCATTTGCGCTGGAGGAATTGCTCGCTCGTGTCCGTGCTTTGCTACGCCGCAAAGCGGATATCTCTAACGTAACGGACAATCGCCTGATGTATGAAGATATCATTTTGGATAATGATTCTCGCGAAGTGCTTCGAGATGGCAAGCGTCTTGAACTGACGGCAAAAGAGTTCGAATTACTTAACCTTTTTATGCAAAATCCGAGACGAGTACTCTCCCGTGATCTGATTATGGATAAAATATGGGGATACGATTATAGCGGAGAGTCTAATGTGCTAGAGGTCTATATCGCGATGCTTAGACAAAAAACAGAAGAGCATGGCGGCAAACGTCTGATTCAGACCATCCGGGGAGCCGGCTACATTTTGAGAGGTGACTCGTAATATGTCCATTCGGTTGAGACTAACCGCATGGTATTCGGGAATTTTGGCAGCCGTGCTGATTTTTTGGGGTGTAGTCATTTATGCTTTTGTTTACTTTAATACGTACAATGAAGTAGAGCAGCAGCTACGGGAAAAGAGTTTGAGGATCACGGAACAGATTGGCGTTAATCCGTTATCGCAGACCCTGGATCTCGATCCATTTGCAGAGAGCCAGCTTCAGGAGGCTCAGATCTATATTCAACTGGTGGACTATCAGAGCCGATCGGTAAAATATTCAGGAAATATGGAGAAAGCGGACATTGCTTTTCCTGTTGTCAATATAGGCCGGATTCGTGATGAGATCGGTATCTCGAAAGTGAATGTCAATGGCATCCCTTTTCTGGTTAATCAGCAGGCGTTATCTCTCCAAGGAACAAATGAGATCAGAGGACTACTTCAAGTAGGGGCTAATGTCAGTTCACAGGAGCGTTTGCTCGAGGCGTTGCGGAATATCCTTGTGTTTGGATGGCTGGTAGCTATGGCACTTGCCATTACATCAGGTTTGATTCTCGCCCGTAAATCCATGCGCCCGTTGGTTAATGTTATTGACGCGGCAAATCAGATACAGTCCGGGGATGATCTTAGTGTCCGTATCCAGTACACAGGGCCGAAGGATGAAATTGGCCGCCTGATCGAAACGGTGAACAATATGCTGGAGCGTACCGAGCTGTCCTTTCGCGGATTGGAGGAGACCAATACTGCGCAGAGACGATTTGTATCCGATGCTTCGCATGAGTTGCGAACACCGCTGACCACGATTCGAGGAAATGTTGATTTCCTGAAAAAGCTGTGGGATCAGGAGGGTGAAGATCGGCCGAATCTGGATGAAGATACGATCAGACAGATGTCTTTGGAAGCGATAGAGGATATGTCTGATGAGGGCAAACGCATGAGTCGCCTGATTAGTGATATGTTATCACTCGCCAGAGCGGATACAGGACAGAAAATCGAGCTTAATCCCATTCCGCTGCAGATTCTAGTGCAGGAAGTCGCACGAAGGTCCCAGTTTCTGGATCGTCAGGCCGACTGGTGTCCGGGAGATTTGTCGATCCTCAACGGTATTTACGTGAACGGTAGCAAAGATTATTTGCAGCAGATGTTGTTTATTTTTATCGAGAATGCGTTTAAATACACACCGGGTGGCTCGGTTACGCTGGATGCTCTGTTATACAAAGGGCAGGTTGGGCTGCGTGTCAGCGATACAGGCATTGGCATGGATCGGGACGAAGTGCCCTTTATTTTCGACCGTTTCTATCGGGCAGACGAATCCCGCGGAGCAACGCCAGGCATTGGACTGGGATTATCCATTGCCAAATGGATAATAGAGGAGCATAACGGTTCTGTTGAGGTCGTGACGAGACGTGGAGAAGGAACTACTTTTATCATCTGGCTGCCTGTAGTCTTTGCCCCGCCTATCGAATAAAGGTATAATAGAGGAAGACTGCAATTACATCGGCTTTTACAGCCGAAAAGAAAGCGGGTGGCAACCAAGTGGAAGTACTGCGAATTTCGCCGCGGGGATATTGTTACGGAGTTGTAGATGCCATGGTGCTTGCGCGTCAGGCGGCACGCAACCTGGATTTACCACGGCCTATTTATATATTAGGTATGATTGTGCATAACAAACATGTGACCGATTCTTTTGAAGATGAGGGCATCATTACGCTGGACGGTCCTAATCGGATGGAAATTCTGAACCAGGTAGAAAGCGGCACGATTATTTTCACTGCTCACGGTGTATCACCGGAGGTGCGCAAGCTGGCTCGGGAGAAAGGTCTGACCACAGTGGATGCAACTTGTCCGGATGTGACCAAGACCCATGATCTGATCCGGGAGAAGACAGCAGAAGGATATGAGATTATCTATATCGGCAAGAAGAATCACCCGGAACCGGAAGGGGCAATCGGTGTTGCGCCAGACCATGTTCACTTGATTGAGAAGGAAGAAGAGATTGAAGACTTGCGTGTGCCTGCGGGCAAAATTTTGATTACTAATCAAACTACGATGAGTCAGTGGGACATCAAGCATATTATGAGCCGGTTACTGGAGAAATTTCCTGGAGCTGAGATTCATAACGAGATTTGTCTCGCTACACAAGTCCGGCAAGAGGCGGTGGCAGAGCAGGCCGGGCAGGCCGACCTCGTTATTGTTGTGGGTGATCCACGAAGCAATAACTCGAACCGTCTCGCACAAGTGTCAGAAGAGATTGCCGGTGTAACGGCATATCGTATATCGGATGTAGCCGAGATTCAACAGGACTGGCTGAAAGGTGTGCAGAAGGTTGCGGTTACGTCAGGTGCATCAACACCAACACCAATCACCAAGGAAGTTATACTGTATTTGGAGCAGTATGAGCATGACCAGCCGGAAACGTGGGAAATTAAACGTACCGTTAATATGAGCAAGCTACTGCCTCCTGTTCGAGAGAAAACACGTACCACATAATTTTAAAATTAAAAGTGTTCCAATAGCATAATAAGAAACATCCTGTCTGTGCAGATCCTCGTTTGGATATGGCGTAGCGGGATGTTTTTTTGTCCATATTTTTGTATTGAAGGGGGCGGTCGGACAGGATATCACTTCTTGACGCAAGGGGGAAACTGTGTTATATTTACTTTAGTGATTAAAAGCTTAAAAGCGAACAAGCGTTTAAGCGCGACAGGGGTTTAGGGTACTGACAAACAGACTATAATCAGACGCACGAAATAAACGAGTGCTCTTATACAAGGAAGGATGGGACAATTTATGATCGTAATTGCAGGCAAAGCTACCTCGGAGGATCAGATTCAGGATATCGTTGGTGTTATTGAAAAGGAAGGGTTACAGGCACATGTATCCCGCGGAGAAGATCGCACCATCATTGGATTGATTGGTAAAGTGGAACCGAAGATGCAAGAGCACCTTCGTCAAATGAAGGGCGTCGAGAATGTGGTGAAGATTTCGAAATCTTACAAATTGGCAAGTCGTGACTTCCATCCGGAAGATACGGTTATTTCCATCAAAGGTGTAGATATCGGCGGGAAAGAGCTTGTTGTGATGGGCGGACCTTGTGCGGTTGAATCAGCAGCGCAGATTGATGAGATTGCTGGACTTGTTAAAGCGGCTGGTGGTCAAGTGCTCCGCGGAGGTGCTTTCAAGCCACGTACAGGTCCTTACAGTTTCCAGGGAACGGGTGTGGAAGGTCTGATCATGATGGCAGAAGCGGGTCAGAAACATGGCTTGCTGACGATCACAGAGGTCATGACGCCTGAGTATGTGGATATCTGTGCGGAGTACGCAGATATTCTGCAAGTGGGTACACGTAACATGCAGAACTTCGACTTGCTGCGCAAGTTGGGTGAGTGTGGTAAACCAGTATTGCTGAAGCGTGGATTCAGCGCGACCTATGATGAATTACTTAACGCGGCCGAATACATTTTGGCAGGAGGCAACCCGGATGTAATGCTGTGTGAACGCGGTATCCGTACGTTTGAATCGTACACACGGAATACACTGGATCTGTCAGCGATTCCTGTCTTGCAGTCTCTGAGCCATCTGCCAGTCATCTCTGACCCAAGCCATGGTACGGGACGCCGTGAACTGGTAGAACCAATGACCAAAGCCTCGGTAGCGGCAGGAGCTAACGGCCTGATCATTGAGATGCATACAGATCCGGATAACTCCATGACGGGAGACGGTGTACAGTCTTTGTTCCCTGACCAGTTTGCAAACTTGTTGCAGGATCTGGAGAAGCTAGCTCCAATTGTGGGCAGAACATTTAACACAGCTAAACAGCCGGCTGCATTTTTCCCGGCACGTGTGGGCGTATAATTAACGCAACCATAAAGATTTGAAAGTTAAACCGGACATCCCCCTATTTGTTCCTTGTGAACAAATAGGGGGATGTCCGGTTTTTCGTGTATTTTGGACATATGAACATATTTATTATCAAAGGTGATAAGAAACATTTATGATGTCACGTATTTCCCATCATTTAGGCTATTTTAGGGGTCGCTTTACCGCATTAAATCAGTCAAATACAAATTATTAACGTTGTTATATGAATTATTGAATATTATAAAATGTAAGTATACCTAACATGCTCGCAAAAAATACCTTACATAAGTATTGACGATGTAATGTTTTAGAAATTATAATGACGACAGAAAAAAATTCGAATATATAGACATTTTCTTCGTGGGGTTGTTTAATGTTCGGAATATTTGGGAGGACGAATACATGTCGGTTGAAAACGTATTGAAATCAATTCAAGAGAATAACATCGAGTGGGTAGATTTTCGTTTTGTAGATTTGGCTGGTCGTGCGCATCACATCTCTTTGCCAGCTTCGGCTGTTGATGCAGACACGTTCGTAAATGGAGTAGCATTTGATGGTTCTTCTATCCAAGGTTTTCGCGGTATTGAAGAGTCCGATATGGTTATGATGCCAGATCCTGAAGCGACTTATGTCGATCCGTTCACTGCACACCCTACATTGAATGTTATGTGTGATATTTTTACACCGGATGGCGAGCGTTATGAACGTGACCCGCGTAGCATCGCAGTTAAAGCTGAAGCTTTCCTGAAAGAAAGTGGCGTAGGTACTGCAGCGTTCTTCGCACCAGAATCCGAGTTCTTCATCTTTGACGATGTTCGTTATGAGAGCGGCACGAACAGCTCTTCTTATTTCGTAGATTCCGAAGAAGCATCATGGAACACAAACCGCAAAGAAGAAGGCGGCAACCTGGGCTTTAAAGTTCGCACGAAAGGCGGATATGTTCCAGTAGCTCCAGTGGATACTCAACAAGATATCCGCAGCGAAATGTGTCGTTTGCTGGAAGAAGCTGGTTTGTCCGTTGAGCGTCATCACCATGAAGTTGCAACCGCTGGTCAAGCTGAAATCAACTTCCGTTTTGATACGTTGAAGAAAACAGCAGATAACCTGCTTGTATACAAATACATCGTGCACAATACGGCACGTCAATATGGCAAAGTAGCAACATTCATGCCAAAACCGTTGTTCGGTGACAACGGTAGCGGAATGCACGTTCACCAATCCATTTTTGATGGTGATTCCCCGTTGTTCTATGATAAAGGCGGATATGCAAACCTGAGTGAAATGGCTCTGCACTATATCGGAGGTATCTTGTATCACGCTCCGGCTTTGATCGCTTTGACGAACCCAAGCACAAACTCGTTCAAACGACTCGTGCCTGGTTACGAAGCACCGGTTAACTTGGTATATTCCAAAGGTAACCGTTCCGCAGCTGTACGTATCCCGGTAGCGGCTGTAACACCTAAAGGCTGCCGTATCGAATTCCGTACACCGGACTCCACAGCTAACCCATACTTGGCATTCTCCGCAATGCTGATGGCAGGTCTGGATGGAATCAAACGTAAAATCAACCCTACTGAGCTTGGATATGGTCCACTCGACAAAAACATCTATGACCTGTCTGATGCAGATAAAGAAAACATCCGCAGTGTACCAGCTTCTCTCGAAGAGGCGCTGGATGCACTCGCAGCTGATAATGAGTTCTTGACTGAAGGTGGCGTGTTCACCAAAGAATTCATCGAGAATTACATCAACCTCAAGCGCGATGAAGCTAAAGCTGTTGCGATCCGCATTCATCCACATGAGTACAGCCTCTACTTCGACTGCTAATCGGTCGGAGTCGGAACAGAAATTGTTCCAACCCAAAGCCTCCGGGACTCGCTCTCGGAGGCTTTTCCTTGAAACAAACCGTGTAGCGCTTTAACTTTTTAGGGTGATAAAGGAATTTGATGGCTTTTAACGGGTATTCAGTGCATATTGCCCTTGAAGCAGTCAGGGAATACTGATATCATAGCGATAATATTTACTTCATATGTTAGGGCGTGTCTGAAAACTCCGAAGGGAGCAGATTTTGCCGGATTTTCGTTCCAAGCCAGGAAGTTCTCCGCAGGCGTGCCGGGGCACGTCAAGGGGAAGTGACGCAGCAGGGGGCGAAAAGACGATAAAAGATGCACTTCAGCGAGTTTTAAGACACGGCCTAGTTAAGGATGGAAAGGGCGGGGAAGTTTGTGACAAAGCGAGCGTATAACTTTAATGCAGGACCAGCAGCACTGCCACTAGAAGTATTGGAGCGTGCTCAGGCAGAATTTGTAGATTTTCGTAATACAGGCATGTCGATTATGGAGATGTCCCACCGTGGGGCGGTGTACGAGTCTGTACATAATGAAGCTCAGGAGCGCTTGTTGTCGCTGCTAGGTAATCCCAAAGGATATAAAGTTCTTTTCCTGCAAGGCGGCGCAAGCACCCAGTTCGCGATGCTGCCGATGAATCTGCTTGGGGCAGGTCAGACAGCTAGTTACATCATGACAGGTAGCTGGGCCAAAAAGGCTCTGTCAGAAGCGAAGTTGATTGGAGAGACACAGATTGTTGCTTCTTCGGAATCCGATAAATTCATGAAATTACCGAATGTTTCGAATCTGAGTTTACCTGAACGTACGGCTTATGTGCATATCACTTCCAACGAAACAATTGAAGGTACACAGTTCAAGAATTTCCCTGATACCGGATCGGTACCGTTGATTGCAGATATGTCCAGTGATATTTTCTGTAAACCGTTTGATCTGAATCAGTTTGGCATGATCTATGCAGGCGCACAGAAAAACCTTGGACCTTCGGGGATTACAGTTGTTATCGCACGGGAGGAACTGGTGAGCGAGTCTCCTAAGACGATTCCAACGATGTTCCGTTATAACACCCATGTGGATAATAATTCTCTGTATAATACACCACCATCCTTCTCGGTATATATGGTGAATGAAGTGTTGAAATGGATTGAAGAACAAGGCGGCCTGGTGGGTGTGGAACAAAAAAATATCAAGAAAGCGGAGTTGCTCTACAATACAATTGATTCCTCAGGGGATTTCTATCGTGGTTGCGTTGCAGCAGAAGACCGCTCGTTGATGAATGTGACGTTCAGACTCGCATCTGAGGAACTGGAGAAGAAATTTATTAAAGCCTCTGAGCAGGAGGGTTTTGTGGGTCTGAAGGGACATCGCAGCGTAGGGGGACTTCGTGCTTCCATCTATAACGCAGCTCCATACGAGAGTGTTAAGGCACTTACCGACTTCATGAAGCACTTCCAGCAAGCAAACGGATAACTTTAAGAATTCATGACCGAGTGTAGCAGTAGTAAGCTCTCGACGAGTCGTGCTACTGCTGTGGCAAAGCCTTCCACATTGACGTGTGGAGGGCTTTTCTTTAGAATTAGAGGATTGTTGTATACATGAACATGAAATATAAAGGAGATCAAACGCATATGGCATTACACATCGTTCTTGTTGAACCGGAGATCCCGGCTAACACCGGTAATATCTCGCGGACTTGTGCAGCGACAGGTACGCATCTGCATCTCGTGCGTCCTCTGGGATTCCGGACAGATGATGCAACCTTGAAGCGTGCTGGACTGGACTACTGGCATGCAGTTCATATCGAATATCATGATTCTTTTGATGAAGTTCAGGCGAAGTACCCGGACGGACGTTTTTTCTACGCAACAACGAAAGCCCAAAACCGGTATTCGGATTTCGAATTTCAGGATGGAGATTTTCTGGTGTTCGGCAAAGAAACCAAGGGGCTTCCACCGGAATTAATTGCTGCGAATCCGGAAACTTGCATGAAAATGCCAATGAGCAGTGATGTCCGTTCCTTAAACCTCTCCAACTCAGCAGCAATTATTGTATATGAAGCACTCCGCCAGCTGAATTTTCCAGGGCTGGATTAATAAATTGCTTCCGAAAAGACGGATAGAATTCGCTAAATAAACATTTTTCAAAAAAAAGGACAAAAAATGTTTATTTCCAGCAGGATTCGACAAAATTTTGGCGAATCTATAGATGTAGTACTAATGTACCTAGAAATTCAGAGTAAGATAGGAGAGGTGTGCCGTAGCTATGAAGCCAGCAGGAGTAGTTCGCAAAGTTGACCAATTGGGTAGGATCGTATTACCTAAATCTTTGCGCAAAAGGTATCAAATGAATGAAGGAGATCCTGTAGAAATTTTAGTTCAAGGGGATCATATTATCTTGGAAAGATACCGTCCGAAATGTATTTTCTGCGGATCAATGGAAGATGTCAATGACTTTAAAGAGCGTTACATATGCGCACAATGCTTGGAAGAAATGACTCAGCTTTCATAAAAAACAAGTACACAAAAACGTCATGGAGTTCATAAATTCCATGGCGTTTTTGGCTTGTTTATTTTTGGATTTTTTGTCATGAAGCCAATATAGGCAAGATCTGCTCCCAGACAGCGTTCAGAATACCTTGCATATTCTCTTCTTCACTGTTGATACTGATGACAGCCTTTTTGGAAGGCAGAACAATGCAAAATTGGCCAAAAGCTCCATCTGCGCGATAAGAATCATGCGAGCACATCCAAAATTGATAACCATAGCCTTGTCCCCAATCTCCATCTCCGTTTGTCTCAATCTGTTTACACGTAGCTGCCCTAATCCACTCATTAGGAACCAGTTGTTTATTATTCCAACGCCCTTCCTGAAGCAAAAACTGTCCAAACCGGCTTAATTCTTCATTGCTCAGCCAAAGACCTGCACATCCAAGGGTGATTCCTAGTGGAGAAGTCTCCCATTCTATATCAACCATGCCTAGTGGTTCAAAAAGCCGTGGTATGAGGTAATCTTTAACTGTCTGACCGATAGCTGCTTGAAGCATGGCCGAAATCATGAATGTATCCCCGCTACTATATGTGAAATGATTTCCTGGCATTCGATCTAATGATAAAGACATGTAATGTTTCACCCAGTCCTTTTCTTTTAAGGAGGCTCGTTCGTCTGCCCAGAGAGGAGGAGAATCATGGCCAGAAGACATGCAAAGCAGATCTCGCAGTGTAAGCTCTCGCGGAGAAGGCAGTTGTGGGGGATTTAGCTGTACTTGATCATAAGGGAAGTAATCGCCTAATGTGTCATCTAACTGAATGAGTCCTTCCTGAACGGCCAGTCCAACCGCCATGGAGGTAAAGGATTTACTTACCGAATGTTGCACACGGCGGCAATCACCGTCCGAATGCCATTCGTCCAGAAGCTGCCCATCGTGCAGAACACGTACAGAGTGTACATGAAGTTTCTCTGCTCTGATTGTATCTATGAATCCTTGAAGATGTTTAGACATGATAACCCTCCAGTTTTAGGCTTTTACCTGAATGAATTCAATCTGGTGAAACGTTTCCGTAAATCGAACACAAAATTAGAACTCATGTTAGTACAATCTTTGTTTGAAGTCAATTCAGGTGGAATAACGATGGTTAAACCTTAATGTACGCACAATAAAAGTGTCTTTTGGATCAAAATCGAAACGTATAAGTCACTTTTTTAAAGAAATAACGCGAAAATTGTAAAAAGGTTATTGACAGGATTTACTCATCGGGATTATGATTTATTCGAAACGATTCGAAGAAATCGCTTCCAAGTAAAACGTTGATATTTAATCTTCAAGTAAATCAATGTGGATTGTTTTTGAAACGATTCGAGAGAATCGTTTCGATACCAGAACCTAGTTACGGGGAGCATGTGGAAAGAAGAAACGGCACACAGAGAAGACAAAACAAGCAATCCGCAGTTAAAAGCAGCAAAGATGAAAGGGGTTACGATCATGGCGCATATTACGATCGAAACCGGATCGCCCACATTATGCATGAATACAAGCATACATGTGGTGTCCAGTGACTCCGGAGAGACTTCAGGCGGTACACTATATCTGCTTCACGGGGCAGGAGACAATGCGAGTACGTGGCAGCGTCTGACCACAATTGAGATGTACGCAGCCCAATACGGCTGTACCGTCATCATGCCGGAAGCGAGTCGCAGTTATTACACGGATATGGAATACGGCCTGAATTACTTCCACTACATCACGAAGGAACTACCCGAAATATGTGAAAGGCTGCTACGGTTGAACTCCGACCCAGCTAAAACGTATGTTGCCGGTTTGTCCATGGGCGGATACGGGGCATTGAAATGTGGGCTGACCTATCCTGAGCAGTACAGCAAAGTGGTGTCTTTATCCGGTGTAACGAACATTCAGGCACGTCTTCGTGATCCTCATATGCCAGAAGGTATGATTAAGGAAATGAAAGCGGTTTTTGGGGAACGGTTACAGGTTAAGGCTGATCAGGATATTTACGCATTGTCAGCCAGATTACTGGAGCAGGGAGGAACCTTGCCGAAGATTCTGAGCTGTTGCGGAGATCATGATCCTTTCGTGGAAATGAACCGGGAGTATACCGAGTACATGCAGGGAACTGCATTTGATTTTCGGTATGTTGAGACCCCTGGTACACATGAATGGAGATTTTGGGAGCAACATCTGAAAACGATGTTTGATTTTCTTTATAACGACAACACCATAGTAGAGTGAGGAGATGCAAATTGAAACCTGCAGCCGAAGGACCTGACAAAAAGCTGAAGGCAAACATGAGAGGCAAGTCGCTCTGGACGGAAGTCTGGAAGAACCGAATGACGTATACCCTGCTTGTTCCGGGACTAATCTGGTTGATCTTGTTTGCTTATATGCCGATGGGCGGCCTATCACTGGCGTTCAAAGATTACAAGGCGAACCTTGGAATCTGGGGAAGTCCGTGGAGCGGATTTGAAAATTTCAAATACGTTTTCCGTGATCCGACCTTTATTGATGCCGTATGGCGGACGCTTTACATTAACATTCTGAAACTGATTATTCAGTTCCCGTTCCCCATTATTCTGGCACTGCTGCTGAATGAGCTGCGGATGCGCAGAGGGAAAAAGTGGTTCCAGACCGTGCTGACATTCCCGCACTTCCTGTCCTGGATCATTGTATCCGGAGTCGTCATTAATGTGCTTGCATATGACGGATTAGTAAACAGTGCGCTCGGATTGCTCGGATTGCCAACGATTAACTTCCTGGGTTCCGAATCGAACTTTGTTCCCATGTTGCTGCTGACTGACATCTGGAAATCAAGTGGATGGGGCGCAATTATCTTCCTCGCTGCCATCTCGGGTATTGATCAGGATCAATATGAATCTGCACAGATCGATGGTGCATCCCGGATGCAGCAGATGTTTCGTATTACGCTACCAAACATTATGCCAACGATCATGGTTATGTTTATTTTGTCGGTGGGTGGATTGATGTCTTCCGGGTTCGACCAGATCTTCAACTTGGCGAATGCGGCAACGAAGAATGTATCTGAAGTACTCGATGTGTATATTTATCGGATTACGTTCCAGTCATCAACCGACTTTTCATTCTCGACAGCGGTCAGCTTGTTCCGTTCCCTGGTAAATATGGTGCTGCTGCTTCTGGCTGACAGATTTGCCAAGTGGCTTGGCGGAGACGGTTTGTTCCGATAAGAGAGGAGGAAAATAAGATGAGCAAAAAGACTGGTAGAAAGCCGAAAATTGGCACCGAACGAATGACGATTCTCGATTATTTTATATTTGCTGTTTTGTTAGTGCTTGCGCTGATGATCCTGATTCCGTTCTGGAACGTGATTATGATCTCGTTTGCAACGCAAAAAGAATATGCTGAAAATCCGTTCCTGATGTTCCCGAAAGAGTTCACGCTCGATTCCTATAGAGCGCTGTTCGCTGACGGAAGCATTCTGTCGGGTTACAAAAACACATTGATCTTGCTGGTTATTGGTCTGCCGCTCAGTTTGTTCCTGACGACAAGTATGGCTTACGGCCTGAGCCGCGGCAATTTCCCGTTCAAGAAGTTTCTCTTTTTCCTGGTACTGTTCACCATGATCTTTAACGGAGGTATTGTTCCTCTGTACCTGATTATGAAATCATTGCATCTGACAGGTACGTTATGGTCTGTCATTCTGGCAGGAAGTTTCAGTGCCTTCAACATGATTCTGATGATGAACTATTTCTATACCTTGCCTGAATCACTGATGGAATCTGCACGACTCGATGGTGCAGGAGAGTGGAGAATATTGTTCTCTGTCGTTCTTCCGCTGGCAACACCAATTATGGCAACCATTACACTCTTCTATGGGGTAGCCTACTGGAACAGCTGGTATGATGCGATGATCTTCCTGCGAAAAGCAGATCAGTTACCACTGCAAAACGTGCTAAGGAACATCATTGTAACGTCCACAACGAATGCATCCAATGCATCCAGTGTGGATGCAGTGAAACTGAGCAGCTTCTCCATGGGTATGAAGATGGCTGCCGTATTTGTCACGATGGTACCAATTATGTGTTTCTTCCCAATGCTGCAAAAGCACTTTGCCAAAGGGGTATTAACAGGGGCTATCAAGACCTGATATACACATAGGATTTCAATGCAAAAGAAATTCGACTAAAAACATGGGGGTAAAAGCATGAAAACGGGTAAAAAGTCGTCAGTCAAATCGTTATTTGCGATCACACTCTGTCTCTTGATGTTGGTAGTATCCGCTTGTTCCAACAGCAGCAAAGGCTCAGATGGTGGCAACGAAAAGGATGCGGAAGGAAATTACAAAGATAACCTGACCATTTCTGTAGCGAATCTGACCGAAGTGAAAAACGGAAATATGGACAATGAGTTCCACAAATTCTGGCAGGACAAATTTAATATCAAATGGGATTACAACTATATTGACTGGGATTCATGGGGTGAGAAGCTTCGCCTGTGGATTAACTCTGGTGACCTGCCGGATGTAGCGGTATGGAACTATGTACACGGCGATGCTATCAATAACATCGATCAAGGCTTGTTCTACAAATTCCCTGATGATTGGAAAGAGCGCTGGCCAAATGTTGCTGCGGCTTACAAACTGACTGGTCTTGGCGATAAGCTGGAAGAACTCACAGGCGGTACGTACGTGCTTCCTAGACCGATTTATTTTGAAAACAAACCGGCTGATCCGCTGACGAACCAAATCGGTGTTATTGCTCTTCGTAAAGACTGGGCAAAAGCCGTTGGTTTCGAACTGAAAGATGCATACACCACTTCTGAATTGAACAAGTTCGCTGAACTGGTGAAAGAAAAAGATCCAGGCAAGGTGGGCAATAAACTGGTGCCATTATCTTACAATGCTGCCGATGCAATGACAAACATGATTATGCCGAACAGCGTTCATGCGATGACAGATGTTCCTTTCTACAAAGGTGAAGATGGTCAGTTCCATTGGGGTCCTGCAGACCCGGAAACACTGACAGGTTTGAAACTGATGCAAAAAGCCTACAAGGATGGATTGCTTAACCCAGAGTTCTACACTTGGAAAAACAATGAAGGACAAAACAACTTCAAAGTAACAGGTACTGCGGCTGTAACCAGTCTTGGTGGATTGGCTTCTTACAGACAAGGTCTGGATTCCGATATGCGGAAAAATCTTGGCGTTAACAGTGATGACCTCGTTCACACAGCGATCGTTCTGGGCGATGACGGTAAATACCGTAACATGGAACAAGCGAACTTCTGGTCTGCTTTGATCTTCAATCCAAACATTAGTGATGAGAAATTCGAACGGATCATGGATCTGATCGATTACTCTGCAACGAAAGAAGGACAACTGCTGATCAATATGGGATTCGAAGGAAAAGACTGGAAATACGATGACAAAAAAGAACTGGTAAACTTGTTGCCTGAGGGAACGGTTTTGGAAGACAAATACCCTGCACGTTTTGAAGGACTTTATCTTCTGGGCGATGACTTCAGTGTCGTAAACCCTGCAATCAAAAAAGATTATCGTGACAGAGCCGTGGAACTGTTCCAAGAGAAAGCGAAGTTGGGTACAGAAACTAAATCACTGGCACCATACGATTGGGATGTTAACTTATACGATTCCAAAGCGAAAAGTCAGGCTTCGTTTGATTATCAAAACGAATATGCCAACTTGATCCTTAAAGGTGGCGACTTGGAAGCCAACTGGAAAGAGTGGGTTAACAGCAAAAAGTCTCTGGTTCAGCCTTATCTGGACGAACTGAACGAGAAGTTCAAGTAAACGTAATAAAATCATGAACAGAATGGGGATGGCAGGAGCGTTCTGTCTCCCCGTCCGATTGAACCCGGTGCGCGGTCTCTCCCCGAACGCAGCCGGGTTCTTTCTATCAATAAAGATGTAGTGGAGGATGATTACGTGAATAATCAGCAGTTGATGGATTTGGTCAATCAGATGACGCTGGAAGAGAAAGTGGCACAGTTGTTGCAGTTAACTGCCAATTTTTACGAAGGAACAGATATGCAGGGTCAGATTACAGGTCCGATGGAAGAGATGGGCATTACGGAGCAATCTGTACGAGCGAGCGGCTCCATTCTTGGTTTATCGGGTGCACAGGCTATTATCGATGTACAGCAGGCCTATTTGAAAAAAAGCCGACTCGGCATCCCGTTGCTGTTTATGGCAGACGTGGTGCATGGCTTCAAGACCATCTTTCCGATTCCGCTGGCGATTGGGTGTTCATGGGATCTGGAGCTGGCAGAGAAAAGTGCCGAGATTTCGGCACGTGAATCCGCTGTATCCGGTTTGCATGTAACCTTTGCACCGATGGTGGATTTGGTTCGTGATCCGCGCTGGGGTCGCGTGATGGAAACAACAGGTGAAGATCCTTATTTAAACAGTTTATTTGCAGCCGCTTTTGTGCGCGGTTACCAAGGGAATAACTTGACAGATGAACTGGATCGTCTTGCGGCTTGTGTAAAACACTTTGCGGCGTATGGTGCAGCAGAGGGTGGCCGTGATTATAACACGGTAGATATGTCAGAACGCCAACTGCGTGAATATTATTTACCAGCATACAAGGCAGCGCTGGATGCTGGCGTGGAGATGGTGATGACTTCATTCAATACCGTAGACGGTATTCCGGCCAGCGGGAATGAGAAGTTAATGCGTGGTATTTTGCGCGATGAATGGGGGTTTGACGGCGTGCTGATCTCGGACTGGGCTTCCATCCGTGAGATGATTGCCCATGGTGCGGCCGAGGATGACCGTGAGGCGGCATATCGCGCTATTCGTGCGGGTGTGGATATGGAGATGATGACACCGTGTTATGTCAAACATCTGCCTGAACTGGTTCAACAGGGCGAAGTGGATGAGAAGCTTGTAGATGAAGCAGTTTTGCGTATTTTGCAACTCAAAGATAAGCTGGGTCTGTTCGATAACCCATTCCGAGCCGCCGACCCTGAACGTGAGGATGAGATTGTTTTTTCCAGGGAACATCGTGAGGTATCACGGGAACTTGCTGCGAAGTCTGCCGTGCTGCTCAAAAATGAAGGGCAGGTTCTTCCGCTCGAACCGGATGCAAAGGTGGCATTAATTGGACCGTTTGCTCAAAGCGAGGACATCCTCGGCTGGTGGTCTTGTGAAGGCGTCAAATCGGATGCGGTGAAGCTGGGAACAGCATTGAAGGAGCGTCTCCCGCAAGGGAAGGTTGTTGTAGCTCAAGGCAGTCATGTTCACACGATAACAGATGAGCAGATTGCCGAAGCACTGGAGGCTGCAAGTCAGTCTGATGTCATCGTACTTGCACTAGGCGAAGATTCCGAGATGAGCGGCGAGGGTGGTTCACGGACAGACATTCGTTTACCAGCAGCGCAGTTGCAGTTGGTACAGGCGCTTGAGGCAGCAGGTAAACCGATCGCCAGTGTTATTTTTAATGGCCGTCCACTCGATTTGAATGGTGTTATCAGCGAATCGCATGCTGTACTTGAAGCGTGGTTCCCTGGAAGTGAAGGCGGAGCAGCAATTGCCGATGTGCTTACAGGCGCAGTCAATCCATCTGCCAGACTCACGATGTCTTTCCCGCAATCTGTTGGACAAGTGCCAGTATATTATAATCACTTCAATACAGGACGTCCGATCAACCCGAATAATACTGAAAATCGTTATGTTTCCCAATATATTGATAGTCCCAATGAACCGCTATTCCCGTTTGGATATGGTCTCTCCTATACGACATTTACATATGGAGATATTGAAGTGTCAGGCCACGAGATGGCTGCCAATGACACTCTGACCATCCAGGTGTGTGTAACCAATACGGGGGATCGTGCTGGTGTGGAGACCGTGCAATTGTATGTTCGGGACGTGAGTGGTGAAGTGGTTCGTCCGATGCGTGAGCTGAAAGATTATGTAAAGCTATCTCTTGCACCAGGTGAGACAGGTAAGGCAACTTTTACACTAAATGAAACGCAGCTGCGTTATCACCATGCTGATCTGAGTTATCACAGTGATCGTGGAGAGTTCCGTGTGATGGTTGGACCAAACAGCAGGGACACACGGAGCCACACATTCAGACTAATTTGAACCGGTTGATTCTGTGACGAGACGTACATTTCTTCAGATCTAATTAAACATCAGGTCTTTCGTAATGAGAGGCCTGATCAACATAACAGAGGAGCAAAGAATATGGTCAGTATCAAGGATATCGCCAAAAAGGCGGGGGTTTCCATCTCGACCGTATCATACGCGCTGAATGGAAGCAACAAAGTGACCGATGAGACTCGTTCGAAAATTCTGGTCATTGCCAAAGAACTAAACTATGTTCCCAATGCGGCTGCCAGAACATTGAAAAAGAGAGAGTCACGGATTTTGGGTGTATTTCTCACGGATTTCAGCGGGGATGTATACGGAGACTTATTAAGTGGCATGAAAGCGATTTGTAATGCCCAAGGGTATGATCTCATTGTATGCAGCGGCAAACAGTCCCATCGAATGTTGCCGGAAAGAATGATTGACGGCGCTATTATTCTCGATCACACGTTTTCGAGCGAGGAACTTATGCAGTATGCGGATCGAGGACACAAAATTGTAGTGCTTGACCGTGAGTTGAAACATCCCAATATTAATCAGGTTCTGCTCGATAATAAGGCTGGAGCCACACTGGCGATGGAATATTTGATTGAACATGGTCACAAAAAGATCTATGTGGTCACAGGTCCGGAAGGTTCGTTTGACTCTGTGCAGCGATTGAAAGCCGTAAGACAGGTTGCTGAGCGTGAGGCGGATGTAGAGTGGATAGAAGTCACGGGAGATTTCGAGAAAAGCGGAGGGGAACGAGCCGCGGATCAAATTATTCAAACGTATAGTGGACCGGCAGCTGTCTTTTGTCTCAATGATGAGATGGCTATTGGTTTATGTGATCGTCTTGCAGACAGTGAACTCCAGGTGGGCAAGCACATCGATGTAATTGGCTTTGATCATATTGAGCTTAGCAATTACGTGCAGCCCAAACTCGCAAGCATCGATTATTCCAAACGGAAATGGGGAGCGATCGCAGCTGAACAATTAATTAAAATTATTGCTGGAGAACCCGTTGATCACGAGCGAATATATGTCACTTTGGTGGAAGGGGAGTCTGTGACAGGGCCGAATCAGGCTGAGGTTATGCTGTCCCTGCCAAACGAACGTGCAGTCAGCTACTAATCGCTGCATAGCATCATTGCTCGCTGGTTACCTTGCATATATCTTTCGTTATAACAAGAGACAAGCTTTGGAAGGATGGAACGTCCTTTTAAGACTTGTCTTTGCTGTACGCGATAACATGAAAAAAAGCCTCTCCAGAGAGAGGCTTGGCCTTACAGGCCTTTTGTTTTGTCGTGATTGTAGGATGAAGTGAGAATACCTGTGGTAAATAGCGTAAGTACAACTGCAATAATCCAGAATGTCAGTGAAAACGACATACACTTCGCACCTCCTGCACAAGCTCATTTACTTCTATTATAACCATATTCGTTAGAAAAGGAATGCCCTGCCCCATCATTTGTAAAATAAAAAGTGGGTAGGTACAGGTCTCAGACTACCATCCGAAGGGTGGTTGATCACCCGGTTATTCAGAATTAACGATGAGGAACCACCGCCATCCAGATTATAGGCGTCCATCACGCCCAGTTTAAGCATTCTGCCTTGCATTTCTTCGAGGGTGGCACCCGAACTCCCGCTCTCGTTGTAACCATCGACTACCATGATAAGTAATTGATCATCCTTGTAGTTGCCAATGACAGTTCGTGGAGCTCGTTTGGGTGAAACCTTCCATTTGTCTGGAATAATTGTTTTCTGTCCATTTTTCATAAGGACCGGTACAAAAGTCGCTCCAAATTGCGGGCGCAGACGATCCAGAGCGTTTTTATCGAAAAACTTGCCTCCGACCAGCTTACCGGCATCGTTAAGTCCGACAAAGAACAAATCTTTGAAACTGGCTTGAAAACCGTTGATGTACTTGCCGTTCATGACGGTTGTACTGAGGGGATAACGTTTGCCACCACTGTCAGCAAATCCGCCAGCATTAATCCCGGCAATCGCTCCGTTACGTTTCACCGCCTGCATTGTCGTTTCTGATCGACCAAGTTCACTATTTAGAGCCATTTGCATCGCGCTGTGATCCTTTAGATTGATCTTCATGGCATATCCCGTGTAAGTACCTGGATTAACCCGATACATCTCGATGGTGATCCGATCACTGTCTACACGCTCAAAAGGAACACCAAGTTTAGCCGTAATCCGTTTGTTGTAGATGCTTTCCGGACGAGAGGCTTGAACAGCAGCCTTTTGTACAATGTCAGACATGGTACTGGTAGTTTTGTTGTAGAGCTGGGTTGTTCTTTTAATAGAAGAAGAAGTTTGAACAGCAGCCTCCTTTGCTCCTGCAAGCTCTTTACTGATTGCTTGGGTCTGAGAGGTTATACGATCCTCAGGCAAGTTAGAAGAAATTACGGTACCTGCTTCAAACTCTGGACGAAACAGCAGCAAACATATGATTAATCCTATAAAAGGAGCGAGTGCAAGCATAAAAAAACGATTAACCTGTTTCGCGGGTGTAATCATTTGAGCAAGTCCATCTTTTTCTGGAGAGCTTCCAGTTGTTTCTTCACTTCGCTCAGCTGCGTATACAATTTATTACTGTTGTCCGTTTTGCTGCTTGCATTATCCTTGGTGAAAGTCAACAGTTCATTGAAAGACTGAACTTGTCCCTGCAATGCTGCAACTTCCGAGGATATCGTTGTTAGCTGCTTTTCGTAGTCGGTTTTCAGTGCGTCAATCTGCTTTTGTGTATGGACCTGAAGCTGGTTGATCATCTGTTGCTGGAGGTGGTTACTATAATAGTAGGTTCCAGTGACTCCTAATGCAATGAGAACGATCCACATGACCAGAAACCATTTAACGGATGATCTGATCTTGCCTTTGGCGCTCCGGGTGTGATGGGTGTCAGAAGACGGGTCGGATAGATTCATAACATCACTCCTGGTTCAATAGATTAAAGATTAAAAATGCCAATCCTCATTCTACCATGCTGCATTTATTTACGCAAAAATGAAATTCTTTAAATAATAGATGAAAAAGAGATTGCATCGGAAGGAAGTCCTAGGATACAATTTCTTATAGATGCAATAAGTAGGAACTTTGGGTGAGTTTTTCGACTTTTTTAGATAGGGATGCAGGAAATTTATACTAGGTTTTGATCATTTCAGGCATGGAAAGAGACCCGTCTTACCGTCTTTACAGTGAAATATAGTCAGAAAACAGAACGTTTAAGCGTCTGGGTCCTGTATTTCTTCTTTATTCGACACAATCCGACCTTTGCTTCATCTATACTCGGACTGTCGCATAGACTGTGTAAAGGATATGGATGGAAACAGAAGTCAATTGCCCAATACATAACAGGGGGAACCATAATGAAAAAAGTATGGCAGGTGGTCATCGTTGATATCCACCCCACCAGCATGCTGGGAACAAAATTAATCTTGGAAGAGCAAGAGGATTTGACAGTACGTGGTATGACTTCGACGGGAACAGAAGGCCTTGAACTGGTGAGTGTGCACAAGCCTGATCTGATTCTGATGGATTATCGTCTTCCGGAAGGACAGGCGGATCAATACATCGCCCAAATAAAAGGGCTATCGAATGACACACACATTATTATTCTGACAGATGAGGATAACGTAAAGCTGTTTCGTCATCTGATGAGCCTTGGGGCAAGCGGCATGTTATCCAAACAGGCTTCACCAAGCCAACTGATTCATCTGATCTCCGGACTAAGGGAGGGCTACGTTTCTATTCCAATGTCTTGGTTAAACAGTGAGGATTGGGGTCATCCTGCTGACTCACCGGCAGAAGAATGTATAATTGAACTAACCGAAACAGAAACTTTTATTATGGAAAGAATTGTTCAAGGGGTAACCTATGATAAAATAGCGAGTGAGATCAATGTGAGCAGACGCTCAATTGACAATTATTTACGTAAAATTTATGTGAAGCTGGAAGTAAACAGCAGAGCGCAGGCCATCGAACGTTATGCCTTACATGCAAGGCAGGCTAAGACACTGTCCTGATTATTGCCTTTGCTCGTTCTGTCAGGTCAAGATTAGATGGATCCGGTCAGGTAATCATTCAGGTATTTGTCCAGTTAGTTATATTTGGTGTCCGGTTGGAATAGGTTGTAGGGCGGCTGCGAGAACAGTTTCGGATTAGGGATGAAGGGGGATTTATCCATGAAATATTTCTTTGCTTCCCGTACCAACAGGCTTTTATCTTCACCGCTGAGGGATATACGTGAGATGTCTGGCAAGGAATATTTCATTTCTCTCGCTGAAGAATTGCCTGCGGAGGAACTGTTTCCATTTAAACTGTTGGAGGAAGCAGCACTGTCTGTATTCAGTTCAGGGCCTTCTGCTTTGCAGTATGGTGAGCCTGGAGGATATGCACCATTAAGGGAATGGCTGAACAATGATTGGAATATGCGTAAGGGTATCCGAACCGTATCCGATCAGATTCTGCTGACCACAGGTACCCAACAAGCCATCGATCTTGTAATGCGTCTGTTGCTGGAGCCGGGAGACTCTGTGCTTGTCGAACATCCGACTTCTCCCGGCTGTCTTGAAGTCCTGGAAATGCAGGGAGCGGCGATTGTACCAGTCGCCGGAGATCAGGACGGCATACTGCCGGATTTATTGGAACAGCACATGCAGCAGGTGAAGCCTAAGCTGCTTTTTGCTGCACCCAGCTTTTCCAATCCCACGGGAATCTTGTGGAGCATGGAACGACGAGAAGCCGTGCTTGATCTGTGCGCGCGCTATGGTGTGTTACTTGTGGAGGATGATTCCTATGGCGAGTTGCATTTTGACGGTCTGGAGCCAGCTGCTTTCTACCGCAAGTATCCTTCACTCTTCGCACTCGACACCGCAGATCAGGGTGGACATGTCCTCCACATTGGCTCTTTTAGCAAAACGGTTGCGCCGGCACTTCGCACAGGGTGGGCCGCTGGACATCCGGCACTTATAGAGGCGATGACATCTGTTAAACGGATTGCAGATGGACAGTCCAGTCCGATGAACCAGCGTCTGTTGTATCAGCTGTTAGCGCAGTCTCCCTTCCGATGGAGCGATCACTTGTCTATGCTGAACAAGGAGTACAAAACCAGACTTAAATTGATGCTTGAATTATTGAAAAGACCAGGCTGGAAAGGGTGCAGCTATAACATTCCTGAGGGTGGAATGTATCTGTGGGTCCAGCTGCCTGAAGGGCTGAACAGTGAGGCACTGCTCAGGGCAGCTTTATTGAAGGGGGTATCTTTTCTACCCGGAACGTTATGCTCCACAGGCACGCTGGATCAACAATATATTCGGTTAAACTTCAGCCGTCCAGGGCGTGATGAGTTGCTACTTGGCATGAATCTGATTAGCGAAGCCATCTCAGAATTTACCGCTCGCAGCTAAAGATAGAACGATTGCATACACAGAAATTTCAATGTAGTTTACAAATCATAGAGATTACCTTATTGCATCCACTAACATTTTTATATATAATGTGAATTAATGAGTTGTTGGTTTCTTTATACTAGGCAACAACGGTTGCGAGTTGAGGATATGCACTCATATATTTTAATTATTGGGGGAAATTTCAACATGTCTAATGTTCTTTTTATTAAAGCTAATGACCGTCCTGCAGATCAAGCAGTTAGTGTTCAATTGTACGATGCATTCCTGAGCGCATACAAAGAGTCCCATCCAGGTGATACCATCACTGAGCTGGACCTCTACAATACAGATCTTCCTTACTACGGTAACACTGTAATCACTGGTGGTTACAAAGCAGCTAACGGTATCGAAGCAACTCCAGAAGAGCAAAAAGCAGCAACACTGGCTGCGCAATTGCAAGATCAATTCCTTGCAGCTGATAAAGTGGTATTTGCATTCCCACTGTGGAACTTCACTGTTCCAGCACCACTGGTTAACTATATCTCTTACCTGAGCCAAGCAGGCAAAATGTTTAAATACACTGCTGAAGGCCCAGTAGGTCTGGTAGGCGACAAAAAAGTAGCATTGCTTAACGCACGTGGTAGCGTATATTCCGTAGAGCCTATGGCATCTGCTGAAATGTCCGTTCGCTATGTAACGAACGTACTTGGCTTCTGGGGCATCCAAAACCCTGAGGTTGTCGTTGTAGAAGGTCACAATGCTTCTCCTGATCGTTCCCAAGAAATCGTGGAAGCTGGTTTGAAATTGGCTAAAGAAGTAGCAGCAAGCTTCTAATTCCATTTCGATATCGGTTTAATTAAAACGCCTGTCGTCTCCAAGGAGATGACAGGCGTTTTTTGGGCTATTTGCGAATGCGGGCACACGGGCTATGTATGCCCATCTTGGACGAAGGTAAGCCCGCACGGGTTCCGTGTCGTTTATCGGATCATTCCGTTTTACTGATGTTCAGGAGATAACGTTCGGTGACCTCGGCAACCTGAGCCAATTGTTCTTTAGTTGAATCCTGCAGCATAAGTTCATGTTCGGTTAATGCTTGCATACCTTTGATGGTGAGCATATACTTTCCGCGGGAAACACGTTCAAACCAGCTGTAATAGTTTTTTTGCAAAATAGCTGCCGCTGAGCCTACACCGGTCTGCCGGGCAAGAGCCGCTGGTGAAGACTCACCACTGGATCTTAGCGCAGCCGCGACACGTATAGCTTTTTCCCGATAGGCTGTCATCAGCTGGCGGCCTGTACTTCCGCCTATGTTATAGTCTCCACTCCGTTCATCGAATTCCTTAAGCAAACGCTGACGGCGTATGCCGCTTTTACGGGCTAACGGGAGGGGGCGCAAACTGCCAGATATCACGGAGGGTTCGCATAATACATCAATCAAAGGTGCTTTGGTTTTGTAAAAGGTGACCGTCAATAGCCCAAGGCCGAGCTGACTGCACAGTGCTGTTAACTCGCTCCAGCGCTGATTGACCGCTCCGCGTTTACTTCGGTTTCGCTCCACAGCCAGATATACGAGCGGGCTGAGTTTAAGGCGTTGCATGCCTTGCAATAGCAAAGACAGGTTAAACGTTTTTTTCATCTCCACAATAAGGGGTTCAGTCTGATCCGCTCGGACTCCGACGAGGTCACAATGCTTAACCTCTGCCTTGATATCAAAGCCGCGCTGTTCAAAAAAAGCTTTGACAGGGGAATACAGCTCCGTTTCATATTGTATAGCCAAGCTCTCTACTCCTCTCCTGAAGTTGTTTACCCGTCTGCATTACCTTGTTCCGGTTTCCTTCAATAGAACCTACATTATAGCATATTCATGCTTTTTTTTCTGAGGTCACGAGATGTCTGAGAGGACTGCATATGCATAAAATTCAGGATCAAGGTTTGAAAAAAAGAGGTCAACTTATCCAAGTTGCCGCATAGGTATGTAATACACTTTTCACATCCATACAAGATCATTGGAACAAGGGTAGCGGGACTAAGCCGGACCGCAGAAGGGTATTCAAGCAGGAGCTGCAATTCTATTGATTTCTTCATACCATTCGGAATGGTTGACAATCACACTAAAGGAGCCATGGGAGGTACCAAGCATGAATATTTTTGAACGCGTTGCGGAATATCGGGCAGAGAGTGACCGTTTGTCATGGAACGGAACATTTGAAGATTATATTGCACTGCTGAGAGAGGACCCGACTCCGGCAATGACGGCTCACGCACGAGTGTATCAGATGATTGAATCGTTTGGGGTAGAAGAGGCCTTGGGACACAAACGGTACAAATTTTTTGAGCAGGAAATCTTCGGACTCGATCGTTCCATTGAAAAACTGGTGGAGGAATATTTTCATTCGGCTGCACGCCGTCTGGATGTACGCAAACGGATTTTGCTGCTGATGGGGCCGGTTAGTGGGGGGAAATCCACGCTGGTCACGCTGTTGAAGCGAGGTTTGGAACAATTTTCACGTACGGAAAAGGGAGCAGTTTACGCTATTAAGGGATGCCCGATGCATGAGGAGCCCCTACATCTCATTCCGCTGGAGCTTCGGTCCGATGTGGAGAAAGAGATCGGTGTGCGCATTGAGGGCAATCTATGCCCTTCCTGCCAGATGAGACTTCGCACCGAATTTGGTGGGGATATCAGCAAGGTTCCCGTGGAACGGGTTATCATCTCTGAAGATAACCGTGTAGGGATCGGTACATTCAGTCCGTCAGACCCGAAATCTCAGGATATCGCTGATCTTACAGGCAGCATCGACTTCTCCACGATTACCGAATTTGGATCAGAATCAGATCCACGGGCGTATCGTTTTGACGGGGAACTGAATAAAGCCAACCGGGGTTTGATGGAATTCCAGGAGATGTTGAAATGTGATGAAAAATTTCTGTGGAACCTGTTATCTCTGACGCAGGAAGGTAATTTTAAGGCAGGGCGATTCGCACTGATTAGTGCAGATGAGATGATTGTGGCGCACACGAACGAGTCCGAGTATAAGTCTTTTATATCGAACAAGAAAAATGAGGCTTTGCAGTCACGGATGATTGTCATGCCGATTCCGTATAACCTGAAGGTGTCAGAAGAAGAGAAAATTTATGCCAAACTGATTCAACAAAGTGATATGAAACATGTGCACATCGCACCGCATGCACTACGTACAGCGGCTATATTTTCTATACTTACTCGATTGAAGGAAACGAAAAAACAAGGTATGGATCTGGTGAAAAAAATGCGGATGTACGACGGCGAAGAGGTTGAAGGTTATAAAGAAGCCGATCTGCGGGAAATGCAAAATGAATATTTGGACGAGGGCATGTCCGGTATTGATCCACGGTACGTCATTAACCGGATATCCAGCGCTTTGATTAAGCAAAATCTTCAGTGCATTAACGCGCTGGATATCTTGCGTGCCATTAAGGATGGGCTGGATCAGCACGCTTCGATCACCAAGGAAGAACGAGAGAGGTATTTGAACTTTATCGCACTGGCACGTAAAGAGTATGATGAACTTGCGAAGAAGGAAGTGCAGAAGGCTTTTGTTTATTCGTTCGAAGAATCTGCCAGAACATTGTTTGAAAATTATCTGGATAATATTGAAGCGTTCTGCAACTGGTCCAAAATCCGTGATCCGCTGACAGATGAAGAGATGGATCCGGATGAACGGTTGATGCGTTCCATTGAGGAGCAGATTGGCATCTCAGAGAATGCGAAGAAAGCGTTCAGAGAAGAGATTCTGATTCGGATCTCGGCATACTCCCGCAAGGAGCGCAAGTTTGAGTACAGCAGCCATGATCGTCTACGGGAAGCGATTGAGAAAAAGCTGTTCGCTGATCTCAAGGACATCGTCAAGATTACGACGTCTACGAAAACGCCGGATGCTACACAATTAAAACGGATGAATGAAGTCATCAAACGTCTCATTGAAGAGCATGGATATACAGCTGCAAGTGCTAATGAATTGTTAAAATACGTAGGAAGTTTGCTTAACCGTTAACCTGTAGCACCATTCCGAATTAGGTCCTGAAGATTTGTTGTGAGGCTCCTTCACAACAGGTTCAGGGCCTTTTTATATTAAAATAATCCATTATAATCCATATTAATACAATTAAATATAATTAATGCCATATTAAATAGTTCTTAGGGTATATGTGTGTTTAGGTAGTTTAGTCTATAATCAATTAAAATTGTTTTAATTTTTGGTAGAAAAAGTTATTGAGGAGTTGATCCGATCGGATATGAGCAGCATTTCGGCAGAAAGGCAAAAACAACTGGATTATGTGGGGTTAACTGCACAGGATTTGAAACTACTGGCCGATCATCGGCCTGTCTTCAAAAAAGTGGTTGAAGAAGTGGTCGATCACTTCTACAAGCATGTTGGGAAGTATCCTGAACTAATAGAATTGATCGCACGGTTTTCCAATATTGAACGATTGAAGGAAACACAGCGGATGTATTGGCTATCCATGACAGACGGCATTGTGGATGATGCATATATTGAACAACGTATCACCATTGGATTAGTTCATTCGCGCATTGGACTGACAACCAACTATTATCTCGGTGCTTACATGGCCTATCTGGATATCGCTACCACTATATTTAAACAACTTATCCCCGATTCGTGGCACTACGTCATACATGCATTAAGCAAAATGTTCAATCTCGATTCGCAACTCGTTCTGGAAGCTTATGAAAAAAAAGAAAAAGAGCAGCTTCACCAGCTCGCTGCAGATCAGGATGGTACACTGCAAGCGATCACACAGATTACGCAGGAGCTTACCGGTATGATTACGGAGTTAAATGAAAATGCACTATCCATCTCCGCTGTAGCAAAGGAAACCGTTGTTTCCCAAGATCAGGCGCATGTGCTCTTGGAAGAATTAACTGGAGGGATGCAGCAGATCGAAAAAATGGGAGAGCTGATTCGTGAAATTTCGGATCAAAGTCATCTTGTCGGTTTGAACGCTGCAATTGAAGCGGCGCATGCCGGAGAGTTCGGACGTGGATTTGAGGTGGTTGCAAGCGAAGTACGCAAGCTGGCGGCAAGCTCCAGAGACGCGCAAAGCAAAATCCAATCCAATCTGAATCAGATCATGGAAATCTTAAAAAGAGTGCAGCAGGAGTCTGATCGTACGTCGAGTGGGGCGCGAAGTCAGGCCTCGCGTTCATCCGAGCTTGCCGTGTTTGCGACAGCCATGGAGAAGCTTGCCACGGATTTGAGTAAACTGTAGCAGTCACGATAACCTCGGGTATGCCCGGAACTTCCATACCGTTTCCGGCTGTAATAAGCTATAATGGGTAGACAAACCTGCTGATTGTTATAGATAATATAGCCGGAGACAGGCGATTTATAAAGAGGTCGAGGTGATGAGATGGCTTCTATCCATGATGTGGCCAAAGAAGCGGGAGTATCTGTTGCAACCGTTTCCAAAGTATTGAATGACTATCCGGACGTTAGTGAAAAAACACGTAAAAAAGTGAATATAGCTATTGAACTATTAAAATATCAACCCAATGTGGTCGCTCGAGGACTGGTTAAACGCCGTTCATGGACAGTGGGCGTGCTTCTTACGGTTCCGTTTACGAATCCGTTTGTATCCGAGTTGCTTGAAGGTATCAAAACAGCCTTGGAAAATAGCGGTTATGATCTTGTCCGATTATCAACACGATTTGATGACCCTACATATTCATTCATCAAGCACTGCCGCAGCCGAAACGTGGATGGCGTTGTCGTTTTCGGGGAAGGCCGGGAAAATAAAAGCATTCAGGAACTGGTCACAGCGGAAATTCCAACGATGTTCATTGATACTGATCTGTTTGGTAAACGTGCGGGCTACATTACGACAGACAATGTGAACGGCGTTGCTATGGGGGTTAAGCATCTTTATGAGCTTGGACATCGCAAGATTGCCTACATTTCAGGGACGCTGGGACCCGCTGTAGCGAACCTTCGTTTGGACGGATACAAAGAAGGGCTTCGTCAATGCGATATTCCTTATGCGACGATTTATCTGGAAGTCTGTGACTATTCATTTGATGGCGGTGCTAAGGCAGCCCGGCGATTGATGGCTCTTCAGGAACAACCCACAGGCATCATCTGTGCCTCGGACATGTCTGCTTTTGGAGCAATTCATGAGATTGAGAAGCATGGTTTCCGTGTACCGGAGGATATTTCCGTGGTCGGATTCGACAATACGTATTATGCTGAAGTGTTCAAGCCGGGTCTAACAACGGTGAATCAAAATATCTTCAACATTGGCATTCGGGCTATAGAATATCTGATCGCGATGATTGAAAATCCATCGTATACTCCTCCTGTCGTGACGGAACCATCGAATTTGATTATTCGCCAGACCACGGCACCCGTTAATGAAATGGATCCAGAAGTACCCGCACAGCCTTAGGCTGTGCTTTTTTACCTTATTTTCCTGCAACACGGGAACGAAAAGACAGAAATTGTGATCAAAAGTATAAAAAGAGGGGGGAGGACATTAAATTTCCATATTTACAGTAAAAGGCATCATAACATAAATTTGATATGTAACCGCTTACTTCTGAGGTAAGACAGGTTTCGCAGGGTGTAATCAGGCTCACATAAGGAGGTTAAGAACCGTGCATTGAATGTTCCTGATCCCATCCGTGCGACATGATGTTGTTGCCAGTTAACAGACCAGCAGAGGATATCCATGCATGCAGAAAGTGTGTTGTGAAATGCCCGATGTTTGACCGCGTTACAGGATGGTTGACGAAATTCAAGAAGGAGGAGTTTACGTGCGGGGAAAATGGTTGAGATTATGTTTGGCAGCCGTTATGATCTTAAGTTTGCTGCCAGGGATCGGAGCAGGAGAACAGAAGGCAAGTGCAGCAAATGCAGGTGATATTTTGTTGTCTCATTCATTCGAGGATGGCACGACTCAAGGCTGGACAGCCCGGGGTGGAGTGACGGTTGCAGTGACTGGAGATCAGGCTTATCAAGGTACACATTCCCTGAAAACAACAGGTCGTACAGAGGCCTGGAATGGACCTTCACTTTCATTGACAGATGTGGTCAATAAGAATGCTGTCGTCGAAATCTCTGGTTATGTGAGACTGGTTGCAGGTTCAGCCCCGGCTAATCTGAAATTCACCGTGGAACGCCGCGATGGCAACGGGGATACGGAGTATGATCAGGTTAACGCAGCCGAGCAAGTAACTGATCAGAAGTGGGTCAAGCTGCAAGGTCAATACAGCTATGAACAAGGCAGTGGCCTGCAGTTATATCTGGAGAGTGCGGATGCAACTTCCGCTTATTTGTTAGACGAGTTCCAGATCCGTCTTGTTACACCTGCCCCGGAGAATCCGGGTGTACCAGGAGAACCAGGCAAAG
This sequence comes from Paenibacillus sp. TSA_86.1, assembly GCF_052691815.1. NCBI lineage: Bacteria > Bacillati > Bacillota > Bacilli > Caryophanales > Paenibacillaceae > Paenibacillus > Paenibacillus sp. TSA_86.1. The sequence goes on from NZ_JBQZGE010000001.1 coordinate 834,533, forward strand.
CTCTGTTTAACGCTGATTTTGAAGATGGGAATATCGGAAAATGGAAGCCTCGTGGTACTGAAAAGCTGGAGGTAGTCAGCGGCATCGGACACAATAGTAGCCGCAGTTTGAAAACCTCCTCCCGAACGGAAACTTATCATGGACCGTTGGTAGAGGTGTTGCCTTATTTGCAAAAGGGAAGTACAGTTCATGTCTCCTTCTGGGCGATGTATGATGAAGGGCCTGCAACACAGGTGATCAATGGCTCATTGGAGAAGGAATTTAACGGTGACGCAACTAAGCTGGAATATGCAACCTTTGCTTCCACTACGCTTAATAAAGGCCAATGGAAGAAGATCGAAGCAGATGTCATCGTGCCGGCAGAAAGCACGGGTGTAAGCGGATTGCGGATGTATGCCGAGACACCGTGGAAGCAGTCTTCTGAAGTGACAGAGACAGATACTATTCCGTTCTACATCGATGATGTGCAGATTACAGCAACGGAAGCGATCGCGATTGAGAAGGATATACCGGATCTGGCAAAAAAGCTGGGTACATCCTATGCCCTTGGGGCTGCGATTGACCAGACGGCTCTGGATCCACAGGATCCTCATTCGGATCTGCTCAAGAAACATTTTAAGAGTATTACTGCGGGTAACTTCATGAAAATGGATGCCATGCAACCAACTGAAGGTAATTTTGTCTGGTCTGAAGCGGATCGACTGGTTAACTTTGCTGCAGCGAACAATATGGAGGTCAGAGGTCATACGCTGCTCTGGCACAGTCAAGTGCCGGATTGGTTCTTTACCGATCCGAATGATGCATCGAAGCCGGCTACGCGTGAGCAGCTTCTGAAACGCATGAAAACACATATCCAAACCATTGTGAGCCGTTACAAAGGCAAAGTGCATACGTGGGATGTGGTCAACGAAGTCATCTCGGACGGAGGCGGACTGCGTGATCAGGCGAGCAATTCGAAATGGCGGGATATCATTGGCGATGTAGACGGCGACGGAGATGATAGTGACTACATTGAACTGGCTTTCCGTTATGCACGCGAGGCTGATCCTGACGCGGTACTGGTGATCAATGATTACGGTATCGAAGGCAGTGTCAGCAAAATGAATGATATGGTCAAGCTTGTAGAAAAGCTGCTGGCTAAAGGTACACCGATAGATGCTATCGGTTTTCAAATGCATGTGTCCATGTATGGACCGGATGTAAAACAAATTCGTGAAGCATTTAACCGAGCTGTTGCTCTGGGTGTTCACATTCAAGTGACAGAGCTGGATATGTCTATCTACTCCGGAAATTCTGAGCAGGAGAAACCTGTAACGAATGAGATGATGCTGGAGCAAGCTTATCGTTACCGGGCGTTGTTTGATCTGTTCAAAGAGTTTGACGATCGTGGTGTCATGGACAGTGTAACGTTATGGGGACTTGCCGATGACGGCACATGGCTGGACGATTTCCCTGTTAAAGGTAGAAAGGATGCACCACTCTTATTTGACCGCAAGCTGAAAGCCAAACCGGCTTACTGGGCGTTAGTTGATCCGGCGTCCTTGCCTGTGTATCGAAATGAATGGACAGCTGCCCAATCCAAGGTGTCTTTGCCAGATCGTAAAGGGCAGGAAGATATTCTCTGGGGAGCTGTGAAGGCACAGCCGTTCTCACATGTAATCGAAGGTACAGCCGGCACTACAGGCGAAGTAAAGACAGTGTGGGACGGAAAAAAACTGAATCTGCGTATTGAAGTCAAAGATGCCACACGTCTGAAGGGTGACCAGGTAGAGGTTTTTATCAGCCCGGAAGAGCAGGCAGGTAGCAAGAAAAATAACACACCGAAAGATGGACAATACGTCTTTCATCGGGATGGTGGCAAAGGCAAAGATCAGAAGCTGTATCAAGTGAAGGAGAATAAAACAGGATATATTGTTTACGCATCGTTGCCGTTCTCCTCAGCTGATCTGACCGAAGGCAAATTATTATCTCTGGATTTCCGTATTACGGATAAACAGTCTAAAGGTAAAACTTCCATTGTTGTCTGGAATGATACGAATAATCAGCAACCACAGAAAATAGAAAGTCGGGGCAAGCTCAAGCTGGGTCCTGCATTGAAACAAGTCAAAGTGTCGTACGGAACCCCTGTTGTAGATGGTAAAGAAGATAAGGTATGGAAAAAAGCGGCGACCATCACAACGGATGTTAAGGTTGCAGGAAATGCGGGTGCCAAGGCAAAGGCGAAATTGCTGTGGGATGAAAAGTATCTCTATGTACTCGCTGATGTCAAAGATCCTTTACTCAGTAAAAAGAGTGCGAATGCACATGAGCAGGACTCCATTGAGTTATTCGTTGATCTGAATAAAAATCAGACCAGCAATTACGAGGATGATGATGCACAGTATCGGGTTAATTTCGACAATGAAGTTTCCTTCGGAGGCAACGCTCGCAAAGAGTTATTCAAGTCGAGTGCACGTCTGACCAAGGATGGATATGTAATTGAGGCAGCCATTCCATTGGAAAATGTTGGCTCCAAGCAAAGTAAATGGATTGGTTTTGATCTACAGGTGAATGATGACGGTGCAGGGGATGGCAAACGTAGCAGTGTCTTCATGTGGAGTGATCCTTCGGGCAATTCGTACCGCGATACGTCCGGATTCGGCAGTCTGCTGCTGGTGAAAAAATAGAGTTGCTGATCAAACTCATGATCCGTATGTTTGATGAAGTATGTGAAGGAGCGAATCGGATATAAACAGCTGTGCTTCTGGAAATAAGTGTTGATTTTAGTGGCTGGGACGTTTAGACTATAGACATTCATCATAAACGGGTTTCAAATGTATGCCATTCGGTTTATGACTAAGTCGTTGGTCGCCAAGTCAAATGATACGGAGGGAGTGCCTGTCATCCAGACAGCGCACTCGCTTCTTTTTTTACATACATTTACATACATATGAGGATCAGCCCAGCTGAAAGGACAGAGTGAGTGGAGCACATACATGGCACGTACAACTTACAACTTGTTATTTTATCCTATATTATTGCATCGTTAGCTTCTTATGCAGCACTTGATCTTGCAGGCCGTGTATCTCTGACAAGCGGAAGGGCACGTCACTTGTGGGTTGCTTGCGGGGCAATCTCCATGGGACTGGGTATCTGGTCGATGCACTTTGTCGGCATGATCGCTTTTGTGCTGCCTATGCACGTTTCCTATTCTATGGATAAAGTGATCTTGTCCGTTTTATTAGCAATCGTTGCCTCGGGGGTAGCGTTGGAGTTTGCAGGTCGTCGCTCTAACCAGATGAGCAAACTTGTCATTGCTGGATTGCTGCTGACTGCAGGCATCACCTCGATGCATTATGTGGGGATGGCAGCGATGTCGATTCCGATTACATACCAGCCAGCCTTAGTAACGTTATCTGTTCTGATTGCTGCACTTGCGTCCTATGCGGCGCTGTGGCTGATGTTTTTTTTCAATCGCCCTGAATCCAAGCATCACTGGATCTATAAAATGGGTAGTGGACTTATTATGGGTTTAGCGATTACAGGTATGCATTATACCGGGATGGCCGCAGCTCATTTTCATCAAGCTCAAATGATTCCTGAGAGTTTAAGCAGACAGGTGGAGTCGGAGGTTCTTGCTTATCTGATTACAGCGGGTACATTTGTCGCAATTGGGCTTACGTTATTTGGTAACTTTATCAATCAACGAATGTCCCAGAAGGATCAACGGATTCGTGAGAACGAACAGTGGTACCAAGCGTTATACCATAATCATTCGGATGCCATCATTTCCGTGAATCGAGAAGGTATCATTAAAGGCATCAATGCTGTAGTCACCACGATTACCGGATACCCGGAGAAAAAGGTAATTGATCACCCGATTAACCAGATTATTGAGCAGATTAATGTTCAGTGTGCCATGAATGACACGGTTCACGCATGGGACAATCAGGATCTGGAACAGCGGCATTACATGGCAAAAATGAAAAATACACGAGATGAGCTTCTGGACCTAAGTATTGCAGTCATTCCAGTTGTTATTGATGCAACCCATGTCGGCAGTCATATTCTGATTAAAGATATTACGGAAGAGAGACAAGCTCAGGAAAACATTCGTCATCAGGCCTTGCATGATCCGCTCACAGGGCTGCCTAATCGGCGCAAGTTGGATGAGGTGCTTGCTTCTACTATATATACGTGTGAGAAACAAGAGCATAAGTTTGCTGTGATGGTTATGGACATTGACCGCTTCAAAATGATTAATGACTCGCTGGGTCATTCCATTGGGGATGTATTTCTCAAGGAAGTTAGTAACCGGATTGTGGCAACAATCGAAGCTTCACATCCACAGGCGATGTCTAGTGTTACGCTGGCCCGGATGGGCGGGGATGAGTTCACGGTGGTGGTTACGGGGGAACAAGCGAATGAGGAGCTTGTCGTTCAACTTGCAGAACAGATTGTTGAAGCAATCCAGCAGCCCTATCGTTTGAAAGAAAATGATTTTTACGTTACAGCCAGCATCGGTATTGCCATGTACCCTGAACATGGGGCAGGAACGGATGCCTTGATTAAACATGCGGACTCCGCCATGTATGAAGTGAAGAAAAATGGCAAGAACGGCTACCAGTTCTATACGGCTCAACTCGACTCGGAGCTATATGAACGAATTGAACTGGAAGGTTATCTGCGGAAAGCACTGAAGCGGAATGAAATGGTGCTGTACTATCAACCGCAGATTCGTACTCTGGATAGCCGAATGATTGGAGTTGAGGCTCTGATTCGCTGGCAGCATCCGATTAAAGGGCTGCTTGCACCCAATGTGTTTATCCCGCTGGCCGAAGAGACCGGCATGATCTATGAGATCGGCAATTGGACGCTTCGTGAAGCCTGTAGGCAGATGAAGCTGTGGCATGGTAGCGGCGGACCGCTCATCCCGGTATCTGTGAATTTGTCCAGCCAGCAATTTCACCAGCCCGACCTGGTAGAGCAGGTCAAAAATGCTTTGAGCGAGTCCGGGCTTGATGCAAAATATCTGGAGCTGGAAATTACGGAGAGTATGATGATGGATGCAACCATATCCACGGCTATTCTAAATGAACTTTCCGCTCTAGGTGTGAAGATCAGTCTGGATGATTTCGGAACGGGGTACAGCTCATTAAGCTATCTGAAACATTTCCCGATTCACAAGCTTAAGATTGACCGTTCTTTTGTCACGGATATTACCGAGAGTCACAGCGACCAGGCGATCGTAGCCACGATTATTTCGATGGCCCAGAATCTCAAGATGGAAGTCATCGCGGAAGGGATTGAGACCAAAGGCCAACTCGATATTTTGATGCAAAATGACTGTCGGGAGATTCAGGGTTATTATTTCAGCAGACCTTTACCCGCAAGCGAAGTGGAGAACAATTTCTTTGTGCCACTGCGTTTGCTGGGGGAACGTAACACGGTGTTTCATTCGGTATAAACGGCCAAGCGGCAAGTTCTCGATCTGTATCGGGAACTTGCCGCATTTTTGGTTTTTTTATGATATGTCCGAATGCCACCACTCCGGTTTATAAAAACTTGCGGTGGTGCTTTTTGCCGTCATAGGTGAACCAGATCGGTTTATCCTCCACACGGGTCTCCACATGCACCGTACGTCCCCAGAGTCGATATAGATAGGGGAGTGTGCGCTCCATATATTTCAGATCCAGTTCGATGCCTTCGTATTGATGTTTCAACAAGAGTTCGCCGGTACGTAAGTAGTCTGCGTCCTGTACAACCAAATACGGTGAGCCACCGTTGACACGAGAGAATACAAGTTGGTCGCGAATGTTTTCCCAAGACTTGTCGGTGATTTTCCAGTCCGGCCCTTTTTTCTCAAACACGTAGAGGTCGAGATCCTCAGTTAACTTTTTGGTCATGTAGTTACGGATAAAGGCTATTATCCAGAAATACGGTGACGGTTCGGAATACCGGATTGCTTGTCGTTATGTATGGAACGTCAATGTGGACGCTATTAGTTCAATTGGGCATAACGGTCGAAGAGATAAACAGTTCATCGAACATTTCTATATTGTTACAGTGGGGACAGTACATGACGAAGCGCTTCTTCAAGTGGAAAGCACGATTACGCGTGAAGAAATAGCCGCGATCAAAGCTTGTATGACAAGTGCTGCAAAACTTGATGTACCGTTGAAGGGTGATGTTGAAATAATGCAAAGATGGGGTGAAGGAATTAAGCAGGAAGATTAATCCGGAACGGTTCACGTAGGAAACCATATGTGTAGATTAAAAAACAGCCGTATAGGCTGTTAGAAAAAGCACGGTATGTTAAGAGTCTTTTAAAAGTAACTCGCATAATTCTGAAAACATGGATTGTCTATGCATTGCTGTTAATAGATACTTTGGGTTAATATCACTATTCATAATCTTGTCTATATATCCGCAAAATTCGTGGTAATTAGGCATATTATTTACATTTAATTCTTGGGTCGTTATTCCATGATTCTGCAACTTATTTAACATGTTATCAGAAATTAAAACAGGAGTATCATTAATGTCGCGGTTGTCCACTAAACAGCGACGGCGGCGTGAATTCATTGAAATCATTAAAGAGTTCAGTAAGTTTGTTTGATCTTCTGTTACCTCATGATCGAGTAAATACATGAAATAAGGGTGACTATCACCACCTATTACCATTTTCATTAGTTTGATTTGATACTTCAACAGTTCAATTTCTTTGTTCAAAAGATCGCTTCCTTTATTTATTTAATAGTGTAGCAAGGCGCTAGAGGATTTACAAATTAATTAAAGAATAAATCCAGTAATTGCATAAGCAATTACCCGAGCATAGCCTTGTGGTATATCACATTGGAATATTAAGAAATCTATCAATTTCTTTTCGATCTCGTCAGTGACTGAATCAAGGAAATCAGCTATTTTGCTAGAATGCTTGGATAAGTATTTAGCTTCTTTACTAGCAACTCCTAACCAGTCTAACACAGTGTCAAGAGCTTCTCCACCATATCGCAATGCTTTGACAAGAGCAGTCTTTTTAAGACCCATTGCTTCAACTCTGTCATTAGCAGGTTCTTCAACTATAGTTGGTTGTGGAAATTGTGTTTGTACTCGATCTTGTGGATTAGCTGCATAAGTTAACGAAGGAGCAACTACACCAAGACCTAAAGCTACTACTAATGTAGCAGCAACATACTTGATTTTGTTGAACATCAATATATTACACCTTTATCCTATTATTTCCTCTAACGCTTCTCTTGAATATAATTGGATGCATACTAAATGTCAATAAAATACTTAATTTCACTATATTATATTTTTTAATCTATTTTTAGTAAGTTATTGTCGAACTGCTTAAAGAAATCGGCCTCAAAGGGGGAATCATGGAAAAGAAATTGCTTATCACTAAAAAGGGAAAGGAAGTGAAAACTGAAATCGGGAAGGGAAAGAAAACAACGCGGAGCGGACGTTCGTACGGTCGCCAAACGGAAGTAATCATTTCGGAACGCGGTCAAGAAATGCTCGCCGACATGAAGGACACTTCGACCGTTTTCACCTGTTACCCGAACAATTCGATAAGCCGTTTGAAATGGCGCTGCTTAACATGGAACTTCGGAACTTGACGAATCCGAAACGTATCAACTTCGAGCGGGGTCTTGTTACGTTTTCGCCGTCTTCGGCGTCCAAATGCGAACGGGAATTGTTCTATAAGGCTTTGAAGGTCGATAAGGACGAACAAGAAATGTTCCCGTATCAGAAGCGTTGGGTTCGTAACGGTTCCGCAATTCATGGCGCGGTGCAAAAGGATCTGATTTACGCGGAACGTATGGACGGCGCAAAGTTTACCGTTGACCGTATGCCCGACAAAACGCCCGCATGGGAGCAAAACTTGAAGGGCGTAAGCAAGTTAAGCATAACGGTATTCAATTACAAATTTTAGGCATGATGGACGTATTCTTGTTTCAAAAGACGGTTCGAAGGCTGGATTCGAGTTCAAAACGAAATCGACGACGTTGGGCGCGATTAGTGAATATAAAATGAAGGATGCCCAAGACGGGCATAAAGAAAAATGCGTTTCGTATTCGATTCTCTTCGACGTGGACGAGTTCTATTTGACGTATGAAAGTCTTGCTAAGGATGGATGGAACAAAGGCGAAGAAGCTAAAGTGGGTCTAAATGAAGCAATTGTGAGAAAGTATATTCTTGAGCAAGAAGCTTATGGTCAGGCGGTAGATAAGCAGAATGTAAAAGTAATACGAAGATCCATTCAGTAGTAATCGGAGGCAAAAGAAGTAAAACGAGTTTAACTGGTAAGTGAAGGTGACAAATAACACTGAGAACAACCTTGCTGTCAGGCTAGCGTTTTTAGGCAGAGTTTGGAAACAGGGGGTATACTCCGAGAGAAAACCACCCGTTGGACGGGTGGTCATGATTTCAAAATATTATCACTCCAACCTATAAAAACTTGCGGTGGTGCTTTTTGCCGTCATAGGTGAACCAGATCGGTTTATCCTCTACACGGGTCTCTACATGTACTGTACGTCCCCAGAGTCGATATAGATAGGGGAGTGTGCGTTCCATGTATTTCAGATCCAGTTCGATGCCTTCGTATTGATGTTTCAACACGAGTTCGCCGGTGCGTAAGTAGTCTGCGTCCTGTACAACCAAATACGGTGAGCCACCGTTGACACGAGAGAATACAAGTTGGTCGCGAATGTTTTCCCAAGACTTGTCGGTGATTTTCCAGTCCGGCCCTTTTTTCTCAAACACGTAGAGGTCGAGATCCTCGGTTAACTTTTTGGTCATGTAGTTACGGATAAAGGAGGTATCCGAATCAAACTCGCGGACCTCGAACATTTTGGCCCGGCCTTGCCCAGGCTGGCGTCCCCATCGCTCCTGCTCCTCACGGGTGGGGTGATCCCAGCGGAGTTCAATATCTTCAAAGATTTTCAGTCCCAGGTAATATGGATTCAAACTTTGCTTGGACGGCTGTACAACGGAAGAGTTTAGCTTGGCAAATTCGATCGTATCCTCACTGCTTAAGTCTAGCTCTCTTATAATACGTTGATGCCAGTAGGAAGCCCAGCCTTCGTTCATGATTTTGGTCTCCATCTGTGGCCAGAAATAGAGCATCTCTTCCCGCATCATACTCATAATATCCCGCTGCCAGTCGGTGAGGACCTCCGAGAACTCCTGAATGAACCACATAATATCCTTCTCCGGCTCCGGCGGGAAGTGATGTACCTGTAAGCTGTCCGTGGGCTTTTCTTCAGTATGCAGATTGTCTAGCGACCACAGATCGTCATATTGACCTTCCGGTTTAGGTGGTTTCTCACCACGCTGTTCCCGGATTTTCATCTCCATGTAACGCTGTTTGTCAAGATGCCGAGGTTTGATGAGCTGCGGGTCCACATGTTCCTGAATGGCAATCACCGCATCGATGAAGGCTTCAACCGCCTCTGTGCCATATTCCATCTCATAATTGCTGATTCGATCCGCCGTGGCGGCCATGCTTTCCACCATATTGCGATTGGATTTGGAGAAGCGGGCGTTGTTTTTGAAAAAGTCACAGTGTGCGAGCACATGGGCAACGATTAATTTGTTCTGAATCAGAGAGTTGCCATCCAGCAGGAAGGCGTAGCAAGGGTTGGAGTTGATGACGAGTTCGTAAATCTTGCTCAGACCAAAATCGTATTGCATTTTCATCTTATGAAAGGTTTTACCAAAGCTCCAGTGGCTGAACCTCGTTGGCATGCCGTAAGCACCAAAGGTGTAAATGATATCCGACGGGCAGATCTCGTAGCGCATCGGGTAATAGTCGAGGCCGAATCCATCGGCAATCTCCATAATTTCAGCAATGGCGAATTCCAGTTCGCGGATCTCATCGGTCATCCCAGGCTGCCTCCTTCTCTTTTTTGAAAAAAGCTGCGGAGCGCTTTGTATACTTCGCCTTTTTCCTTGATCACGTAATACATAAACTGATCGATCTTAATGTGGCGATAGGCCGACATGAGTGTACTGCTGCGGTTGTACTGATTCACTTCGCCGTAACCAAACATGTTGCTGCGCTTCATTAGTTCGCCGATTAACTTCACACACCGCTCATTATCCGAGGTCAGGTTATCGCCATCTGAGAAATGAAAAGGGTAGATATTGTAGCTGCTAGGCGGATAGCGGCTGTCAATAATATCCAATGCCTTCATATAAACAGAGGAGCAGATTGTACCGCCGCTTTCGCCGCGAGTGAAAAATTCCTCTTCCGTCACTTCTTTGGCTTCCGTGTGGTGAGCCAGAAACACGATTTCGACTTTCTCATACTGACGACGCAGGAAACGGGTCATCCAGAAAAAGAAGCTGCGGGCGCAATATTTTTCAAAGGAACCCATGGAGCCGGATGTATCCATCATGGCGATAATAACGGCGTTGGACTGGGGAATAATTTTGTCTTCCCACGTCTTGTAACGAAGATCGTCCGGACTGATGTGATGAATGCCCGGATTGCCTGTTGTTGCATTGCGGCGCAGATTCTCCAATATCGTACGTTTCTTGTCAATATTGGACTGCATACCTTTTTTGCGAATATCGTTGAAGACCACCGTATGTGTCTCAATCAGATCCTTATCTTTTTGCTTCAGGTCGGGCAATTCAAGCTCCGCAAACAAAATATCTTCCAATTCCTCGATGCTGATCTCGGCTTCCACAATATCATGACCAGGCTGATCACCAGCTTTTTCACCCTTGCCTGGCTTTTGGGACGCTGGATCACGGCCAATGACATCACCGACCTGACTGTCGCCGTCCCCTTGACCGACATGTTTTTGTTTCTGGTAGTTATACACGAAACGGTACTCATCCAGACTGCGGATGGGTACCTTGATGATCTGTTTTCCATCGGACATGATAATATTCTCTTCGGTGATCAGATCGGGCAGATTTTGCTTAATGACATCTTTCACCTTTTGCTGATGGCGCTGCTGGTCCTGGTACCCTTTGCGGTGAAGCGACCAATCTTCCCGGGATACGACGAACGAGTAAGGCTGGTGTGAATTTGACATGTAGGCACCCCCCATTGATTACGCGGCACAGTTTGGCCTGTCGGTAATTAAGTATATTCACGGGTGGGGACGATATGTGATGCGATCTCAACTAAAATGAATGAATTGCGCTGGATTCGCTTTGTGATAGGCTGGAGCAAGGTACACGCTAAATTTTACAAAAATCATGATCAAATGTGATATCTTTCCTTTACAATAGAGAAAAAAGACTGATTCTGGGCATCGAATTCTGATGCGTGTAAAGGAAGGATTACGTGTGGATAATCGTGCAGTAAAAGCCTGGATTATGTATGACTGGGCCAATTCAGCTTATGCAACAACCGTACTGGCTGCTGTACTGCCAGTATTCTATGCTTCTGTGGCTGCGGCAACAGTTGATAAGGATACGGCAGCATCCTACCTGGCTTATACACATTCCATAGGAATGTTATGTGTGGCGCTGTTAACGCCGCTGCTGGGAACACTGGCTGATCTATCGGGGCGAAAAGGAGACTTCCTACGAGTTTTTGCAATAACAGGCATTGTGGCAACGCTCGGATTCAGTGTGATCGGAGAAGGCGACTGGTTGCTTGCGTCTGCCCTGTTGGTGTTATCTACGATTGGTTTTGCGGGCGGAAATACATTCTATGATGCGATGTTACCAGATCTGGTTCCTGCAGAGCGAAGAGATATGGTATCCTCCAAAGGTTATGCCTATGGTTATATCGGCGGTGGACTCCTCCTTGCAATTAATCTGTTAATGATTCAACAGCCAGGCTGGTTTGGCATGCCGAATACCCTAGCAGGTACGCGGATTGCATTCATCTCGGTTTCGCTGTGGTGGCTGCTGTTCTCCTTCCCAATCTTCCGTTATGCCCCTAGACGGCCAGCCTCGCCTGAGCTGCCTGCATCCTGGAACGGTTACACGAAAGTTGGCGTACGCAGATTACGGCAAACCTTCGGACAGATTCTGCGTTTCCCACAGCTGCTTCGAATGCTGGTGGCATTCTGGTTTTTCAATGACGGGATCAACACGATTATTCTGATGGCAACGATCTATGGGACAAGCATCGGCATTGGCACATCAGATTTGATGCTTGCCCTGCTGCTTACGCAATTTATCGGTTTTCCATGTACGCTGCTGCTGGGTGCATGGGCGCAACGGTGGGGAGCGAAGCAAGTGTTGCTGGTGAGTTTAAGCGTGTATATTTGCATCGTTATTCTGGGTTACTTTATGACTCAAGCACTTCACTTTTATATCCTCGCAGGGCTAGTTGGCGTTGTGCAGGGTATAAGTCAATCGACGGCACGTTCTATGTTTAGTAACCTGATGCCGGCTGGACGAACGGGTGAGTATTTCGGATTCGTTAATATTACGGGGAAATTCGCTTCGATCTTTGGGCCATTTGTATTTGGTTATGTTGGACAAATTACAGGGTCCACGCGTTGGGGTATTCTGTCGCTGATCTTTTTCTTTGTAGCAGGCATCGCGGTATTGTTGACAGTACAAGTACAAAAAGGCATGCAGGATGCTCGCTCAGCGGACCAGGAAGAGCTGGAACGTATTCAAAGTCATGGCACGGCGGGAAAAGGAAACGGAGTTACATTTAGCAGTTAAGCATGGTCTGATTTTATCTGCTTGTCTTACCTGGGCTTCCAGGCACTGTTCAGGACAGAACAGAAGTCTGGGGCTTTTTTAGGTTGTTCCGATTCTGAACTCAAGCAAGCGAATAAATTATGAAAAAGTGAAAATAAAAGATTGACATGATACATTTTGTATCATAGAGTAAAGGTATAAATACATATTGTATCTTTGAGTGTCGAAATCTCCTGTCATAACCAGGCAAAGATTACCCGGTCGATCCGATCCCGCCGCATATTCTTATAAATATACAGAGGAGAGGCTGCCATTGATAGATACGCAAGGAAACGGACTGATTTTTTTACTATGCATTCCCCGTAGCGGCAGTTCGTTATCCACCGTTATGCTGCAAAATCATAGTCGCATATTTGCCACTCAGGAGATGTGGTTTCTGATGAATCTCGTCGATTTGTCCAAGGCTGACTCTCGCGCGTACGGTGGCAGTTCCATTATCCGTCAATTTTATCAAGCGATGGTGTCCGAAGATGTTTTCGAAAAGGCATGCAGAAGCTTTGCTCTTGAAATATATAATGGATTCCTGGAAGGGAGCGGAGCAGACTTCATCGTTGATAAATCTCCGCGTTATTATTATATGCTTGAATGGCTGGACCGGTTGTTTCCGCAATCCAGACGCATTCATCTTCAGCGTAACCCCCTTTCTGTAGCGGCATCCTTTAAAAAAGTAAATCGTCATACCGGCGAAAGTTTTGATCTGATTGAGAGTTTAAATCATTCGAAACTGAATATGAAAGCTATAGATTTAACGCTTGGACTAACTCGATTAAATGAATATTTTGCCGAGCCTCATCCTTTTGCCTACGAATTGAAATATGAGCAGTTGGTCATGAAACCACAAGAAGAACTAGAGAAGTTATGTGCTTTTCTAGGTATCACTTATGAGCTAGGAATGGAGCGCTATGGACAATTTGTTCATAGTACGAAAGCTGACATGTTCTACAGTATGGGGGTGGGGGATCCGTTCCTCTCATCACATCAGGAGGCTCACTTGGATTCTGTTAACAACTGGAAAAGTATACTCAATCCACAAGAGGTTGAATTGTATTGCCGTGTGCTCGGAGCCAATCTGTTCCACCGGATGGGATACAGTGAACAGCTACAAGAAGCTGAAGAATGGACGGGAGTCCAGTTTCAGGCAGAGCCGGATACAGAGGTATTGGAGCGGCTCAAGCAACAGCTAGTATTGGCAACGGAGTGTCGTTGGCAGCCAAATTACCGCATGGATGCGCCGATGAATGGAGCCAAGGATCGGTCTCCGATCCACAGCGGCAGTGAGGAGAAGGAAAGCGCCAAGATGGACCCGGCGCTAGCGGCCATGTCGACGATCAGACAACTGCAGGCAGCTCTTCGAGCAGCGGATCAGCGGCTGGAACGTGGCTATACGGAACGGGAACGTTTGAAGAAGCAGCTTGACGCTGTCCAAAGTAAATTACAGCGAATCAAATCATGGATACCATTTGGTCATCAAATCAGCGCCTGGGCGTCCCAGCGCAAGATCGTTCGGGGAGGAAAGTCATGAGTGCCATAGCTGGAATCGTACATACAGATGGTCAGCAAGCGCTATGGGAGGACAGCTGGCGGCTCTACGGAAGTCTTGGACATATCCCGGCAGATACAACGGGAGTATGGAAAGGGGATCAAGCATTCCTCAGTTGCCATTCCCAGTGGATTACGCTGGAATCTGTGAACGAGAAATTGCCTCTCCATGATGAAGATAGCCGATTGACCATCACCGCAGATGCCATCCTGGATAACCGGGAGCAGCTGTCTGATCAGTTGCAGATTTCACGAGCGGAACTGGCTGGACTGGCGGACAGCGAACTGATTTTGCGAGCGTATCAGCGCTGGGGAGAAGGTGTGGCTGGTCATCTGCTCGGGGACTTTGTATTTACGATCTGGGATGAACAACGCCGTATGTTGTTTGCCGCGAGAGATATCACGGGCATGAGATCATTTTATTACCGTCATGACGGTCCCCGGTTTGCTTTCTGTACATTAATGAAGCCCTTGCTTGAGCTTGAAGGCGTACAGAAGTCACTCGACGAAAACTGGTTATCCGAATTTCTTGCCATTCCTGACATGCATGATTCAGCAGATATCCATTCCACAGTGTATCACGGAGTGAACCAGCTGCCCTCTGCGCACACGTTGACGTTTCGAAACGGCAAGGTTGAACTGAAGCAATATCATCGCTGGGATGATGTCGAACCGCTTCGGCTTAAATCGGATGATGACTATGTGGAAGCTTTTCGTGATGTGTTTAGTCAAGCCGTAGGCTCGCGCTTGCGAACTCACAGACAGGTTGCGGCGGCATTAAGTGGTGGATTGGATTCAGGGGCTGTTGCGGGTTTTGCTTCCGGAACGCTTCGAAGCCAAGGGAAACAGCTTCACGCATACAGCTATGTGCCTGTTCCGGACTTTACGGATTACACGTCGAAAACGTTACTAGCTGACGAGCGGCCCTTTATTCGTTCCACCATTAATCACGTAGGCAATATCTCAGAAAACTATCTGGATTTCGAAGGACGAAGTCCACTCAGTGAAGTGGATACGTGGCTGAACATGATGGAGATGCCTTACAAATATTTTGAAAATTCTTTCTGGATTCGTGGATTTTATGAAAAAGCGAGTGAACAGGATGCCGGTATTTTGCTGACGGGCGCGCGTGGTAATTTCACGATCTCCTGGGGACCCGCACTCGACTATTACGCCAGTTTGCTAAAAAGCGGCCGATATTTCCGCTGGTTTCGCGAGATGCAGCAGTATAGCGAACGAACAGGCATGGCATTCACGCGTATCGCCCGGATTACAGGCCGTAAGGCTTTTCCTGACTGGTTCAAAGGAAATAACAAAGGGACAACGCAGCCACCAGTGCCTCAATTGATTCACCCCGAGTTCGCCAAAAGAACAGGCGTGCTGGATCGGCTCAAATCCATCCTGGTGTTGCAGGGCGGTGCAAGAGCTGATGCACTTCAGGTGCGTGCTGATAAGTTTAACAATTTAGCTATTGCTAATAAAAATGGGGCTGTTGCGACCAAATGTTCTCTCCGTTACCGGGCATGGGAACGTGATCCAACGAGTGATCCACGAGTGATTCGATTTTGTCTCTCTGTACCGATCGAGCAATATGTGCGTCAAGGAACGGATCGTTCTCTGATTCGCCGTGCTACATCACCCGAATTGCCGGACAAGGTGAGGCTCAATCAGCGTGTGCGGGGCGTACAGCCTGCGGATTGGCTACATCGTATTCTGCCTGACTGGCAGGCATTTACCTCGGAGCTGCAAACCATGTGTTCTGACAGTCAAGTTGCCGGCATATTAAACACCGACCGGATTAAATCAGCGCTGGATAACTTTCCGAGTCCCAAACCCGAACTGGCGTCTCATCCAGATCTGCGTTTAATGATGCACAGTTTGATTGTATACCGTTTTATCCAGAAGTTTTGATCTACGGTATACAGCTCTTGAAAGGAGGTGAATACAATGCAAAACGAAAAAAAGGAATGGCAAGCACCTGTTCTTGAAGTGCTGGATGTGAATGAAACGATGGCAGGAGTAGGATACAGACAAATTGACTGGATCACTGTTCACGATGCCGACTTGTACGATCCAACGTCTTAATTTAATTGTTTCCCAAGCTATCTCATACTTAAAAGGGCGGAAATGCAATCTATCCTGCTTTTTCGCCTCCGCCCTAATATTGAGCTAATGAATATCAGGGCTTTTTTTCATATCTAGAACAAGAAGGAGGCGCCCCTCATTGTTGCCTATGCACTACGAAGCTTATGGACTGCTCTGGTTGAGTCACATTCCGATGCCTGAATTGCAAATTGCACCTCTGGATGTTAAGACGAAGCCGGATGCGGCTGAAGTGCAGATTGAGTCTCATGATCTGACAGAGTTATGGGAGAAATGGGATGTTGGCAGCGACAACTTTGTGGCGCGGGATGGTTGTCTTTTTTTCAGAATCGAAGATACGGGTCTGTTTTTAATGGAGCGTGGCCAAAAGATCGTTGTCTCTCCAGTGTTTGGAGCCGATGAAAAAAAAGTCAGGCTGTTTATCCTCGGGACATGTATGTCCGTGATTATGATGCAACGTGGTATTCTTCCACTGCATGGAAGTGCTGTTGTTATTGATGGTTGGGCTTACGCGTTCGTGGGTCATTCTGGCGCAGGAAAGTCCACATTGTCAGCGGCTTTAGCAGCACAGGGATACCCGCTTCTCACCGATGATGTGGTTGCTTTGAGCTGGGATGCTGGAGGCAGAGCCACGGTGTCGCCTGGGTATCCCCAGCAGAAATTGTGGCAGCCTAGTCTGGAAGGTTTCGGGATGAAGCAGGAGGATTATGCAACGGTGCATGCTGAAATTACGAAGTATGCCATACCGGTTCAACATTACTTTCACCAGAGCGCTGTGCCGCTAGCAGGAATTTATGAACTTGTGCCACAGCCAGATCATGAACCTGGGCCAGTACAGTTGCAAGAGGTTAGTGGGCTGGAACGCCTCCACTTGATCTGCTCTCATACTTTTCGTGGTGGACTAGTGAGACGCCAGGGGCTCGCGCAATGGTTGTTTGAAACAGCTTCGAGACTCTCAGCCAGTGTAGAGATCAGTAGAGTAAGCCGAAAGGGTTCAAATTTTACAGCTTTTGAAATGGTAGAACGGATCATCCATCATATACGTAAAGGAGTGCATACAGGAATATGACAGCAATTACACCCATCCATGTGAATGACGTGGTAACCCGGAAAGAAGGACATCTGGTCAGTGATATGGGCGGTGAAAAGGTAATGATGAGTATCAGTTCCGGCAAATATTACAATCTGGGCAGCACAGGCGGACAAATCTGGGAACTCATTGCAGAGGGCCGAACGCTGGACGAACTGATCGAAACTCTTGCTGCAGAATATGACGTTGCGTCAGATCAATGCCGCGAACAGGTTGTGCCTTTTTTGGAGCACCTTCTAGGTGAAGGTTTAATCGATATTTCCCGCGGAGAGTAAGCAGATGTTTCGTAAAGTGAAGGCATACTTCTCACTTTCAAGAACGATGCGACGTTTAATATGGGAGGCTTATCTCTTGCTTGGATGGGCACGTATCCAGAAGGCAAGACCGTTTGCTAAAATAGCTCCGAGGCTAGGCACGGCTACGGTTGAGACACCTGTTACAGGACTCAGCCGCAATCAAGTGATTGAAATTAGGAACATATCAAAAGCCGTCATACTTGCCAGCAAATATACATTATGGGAGAGTCAATGCCTCGTCATGGCTATAGCTGCAATGAATATGCTGGAACGGCGTAATATCGCAAGTACGTTATACATGGGGACCGCACGGAATAAGCAAGGACAACTGATGGCACACGCCTGGCTGCGAAGTGGCAAGTTGATTGTGACTGGAGCAGATACGATGGACCAATATACGGTTGTCGGCGTGTTTGGCAAACAATGTCCTGAGAAGGGATCTGGAGAGATTGTCTATGACTCATGAAACTGAACTGTATTCCAAAGAGTTTCCGAAGGAGCTCAAGCTGATCTTGAGTATGCTTAGAGGTGATCTGACAACTCTAACTTCAGAGGAGATTGTGGGCCGTCTGCGCGATATCAATTGGTCTCTTTTTGTACAGCTTGTAAACCATCATCGTCTGTATTCCGTCATTTATATGAATCTGAAAAGCATGAATATCCCTATGGTTCCCGAAGCAGTGATGGAGAGACTGAAACAGCAGTATACGATCAATACCTTTCGCATGTTGCAGCTAACGGCTGAAATGGAGCAAGTATGTAGAGTATTTCGAGAACGGGGCATACGTACGATCACATTGAAAGGGCCAGCTTTGGCTCATGATCTTTATGGAGATGTATCCATGCGAACGTCCAAAGACCTGGATATTCTAATTCCAGTTCAAGAGGTCGAGGCAGCTGAACGTATTCTCACCGAGCTTGGGTATCAGCGTAAGGAGGGCGAGAGAGAACTTACCGTTCGCAGCTGGAAGTGGAGGGAACATCACATTTGTTATATTCACCCCAGCAAGCGAACCCAAGTGGAGATTCATTGGCGGCTTAATCCCGACTCTGGCCGGGAAACCGATTTTGAGTTGTTGTGGAAACGTAGTCGGTTCAGCTCCTATACGCAGACCCCTGTGCGTATGCTGGAAAGAGAAGATTTGTGGGTCTATCTGGTGACACACGGTGCAAGGCATGGCTGGTTCAGACTGCGGTGGTTACTTGATATTGATCAGATGATTCGCACGATACCTATGGATATGGCAAAGGTTGAGCGGCGTTTAAGAGCAGAGGGGCGATTATCGATTGGCTCGCAGGCATTACATCTCACTTCGGATTTACTGAATACACCTCTGAATGAGTCTTGTACATCAATTATGGCAATACGTGAGCGCACAGGAAAACGACTAGCTCAAGAAGGCACGCTGTTTATGAATGACATGTTGGAAAGTCCATCTGAGCTTAAACATTATCAATCCTATTTATTTTCCCTCCGCAGCACGAGGCAGAAGTGGTTCTTCTTTGTTGAACGTTTATATCCAAGCATCTGGGACGTACACCAATTGCCGCTCCCACGTCCTTTGTTTTTTCTGTATTTCCCGTTACGTCCGTTTCTCTGGTTCTGGCGACGCTTGAAACGAAGCACGATGACAGAGAGGGGAAAAGTATGATCTCCGAATTAAAGTATTTTATGAAAAAACTGCATCAGGTTGCCGGTCCCATTTTATATTGGAATTTGCTTGCTATGATCTGTATCGGTTTAATGGAAGGGATCGGCATATACATGCTTGTTCCCATGCTTAGTCTGATCGGTGTTTTTGAGATGGGGACGTCTGGCATACATATCCCCTGGTTAACCGGAACACTCAACCAATTTTCAAGTCATAGTCAATTGATCCTTGTTCTATCCTCTTTTGTGCTTATCGTCTCTGGACAGGCGTGGATGCAGCGTCTTCAGACCATCCGCAGTACTCGTATACAGCAGCAATTTATACGAACGCTGCGCATAGAAACCTATAGTGCACTTCTAAGGGCACAGTGGTCTTTTTTTCTCCCCAAACGAAAATCCGATTTTAATCATATATTAACGACAGAGCTCGCACGTGTTAGTCAGGGAACAAGTCTATTGTTACAGATGGCTGCTTCTCTCATTTTTACGGGGATTCAGATCGGTCTGGCTTTTTGGTTATCCGCCAAGTTGACAACGCTTGTACTCATCAGTGGGTTGCTGTTATTTATTCTATTGAGAAAGTTTGTTAAACGTGCCAAACAGATTGGGGATCAGACTTCGGAATTCTCACAGAGCTATTATTACGGGATCACCGAGCATTTTAACGGGATAAAAGACATCAAAAGTAATATGCTGGAGAATTCACATATCCGCTGGTTTGACCGTATGTGCAGAAAGATTGAGCATAATGTAGTACAGTTTAGTCAATTAAACACGGGTACACAGCTGATTCACCGGTTGTCGGCAGCTTTGATTATTGCGGCGTTTATCTACCTATCTCTACAAGTGATGTCTGTGCCTCCGGCCAATCTGTTGTTGATTATTTTAATTTTCTCAAGGTTATGGCCCAGGTTTACTGCGATTCAGTCCACTCTGGAATATATCAGTTCGATGCTACCTGCATTCCGAATGGTGAGAGAACTGCAGGTGCAGACGGAGAACAGTCGTGAGATCGGTGAAAAAGATTCAATGGGGCTACAGCCCAATAGTTCTGTGTCCGCTGCTGATCAGCCTATCTCTCCAATGGACCTGGTGCAAGCCATCGTTTGTGAAGATGTGAATTACCGCTACGAGGGAAGTGACACGTATGCCTTGAAGGACGTGCAAGCCTTTATTCCAGCCCAAGGCATGACTGCTATCGTTGGGAAGTCGGGGGCGGGGAAAAGCACACTGATCGATCTGATCATGGGTCTCGTGAAACCAGAAAGCGGCCGTATTCTGATCGATGGAGAACCATTGACCGCGGAACAGTTATTGAACTGGCGTAGTTCGATCGGATATGTGTCACAAGAACCTTTTTTGTTCCATACGAGCATTCGTGAAAATTTACGTCTGGTTGATCCGGATGCAAGTGAGGAGCAGATGTGGCGTGCACTTCAATTTTCTTCTTCCGCTTCATTCGTTCGCAGGCTTCCCCAAGGTTTGGATACGATTATAGGTGACCGCGGCATACGCCTGTCGGGCGGTGAGCGTCAACGTCTTGTGCTTGCCCGAACCATGCTACGGAATCCTTCTGTGCTGGTGTTGGATGAAGCAACGAGTGCACTGGACAGTGAAAATGAACAGCACATTCATGAAGCGCTCGAACGATTGAAAGGGCATGTCACCGTTATTGTCATTGCACATCGATTATCTACGATTCGAACGGCAGACCGGGTAATCGTTCTGGAGGAAGGACGTGTCATCCAGGAAGGAGCCTATCAGCAATTGTCTATGGATACTTCGGGTATGTTCAGCAAACTGCTCCATATGCAAGCTGGTGCTGCCGGACAGTAAACCGGGAATAACATAAATCTGGTCGACAAGGAAGCATTCATATACAGGAGTGAAAATGAAAAGAGGCGTGCCGTTAAGGGACGCCTTTCCTATTTCGATATTGCTTTTGCTTGAAATAAACTAACAAGTCAGGCTTGATTGGGTCCGTACAGGAAGATGTAAAGCACCGATTTGTTGCAGATGATCTACAATTTCTTGAACGGCTTCTTCAATCGTACAATGTTCGGTATCCATGATGAATGAAGGCGATGTAGGGATATCATAGGGGGCAGAGATGCCGGTGAAATGAGGAATTTCACCTTTGCGAGCTTTTTGGTAAAGTCCCTTAGGATCACGCCGCTCACACTCTTCAATAGAACAACGGACATAAATTTCGATAAAATCTTCCGGTTCAAACAGCTGCCGAACCATTTCGCGATCCTGCGCGCTGGGGGAGATAAACGCCGAAAGAACAAGTAGCCCCGCGTCCACCATCAGCTTGGATACTTCCCCGATCCGCCGCAGATTTTCCTGCCGATCCGCTGCAGCAAAACCAAGATCCCGATTCAATCCATGCCGTACATTATCACCGTCAAGCACATAACAACGTACACCTTGTTCATGCAAGTACCTTTCCAGTGCAAAGGCAATGGAGGACTTACCCGCCCCGGATAAACCTGTAAACCATATCGTGCGACTGCGGTGTCCGTTGTTGTTCTCCCGATCCTGCCTGGTTAGGCTCGATGCTTGCCAGGTAATATTGCGTTCTTCTTTCGACATGTTTTCCCGCCTCTTTTCATTTCAGCTTATATAATATATTTTAACATATTTGCTAGATTATAGCTCATAAAAATTCTCTGTAAAAGCAGCGTGAACCTTATGTATATCGGGTATAGATGTTATACATAGAGAGCAGGAGGACAATATCATGAGTGACAACATTCAAAATATTCAAGTAGGATTCCAATGCCCCGATTGCGGGCAAGAAGTGAAGACCTATTTTATGCAACAACAAGTCAATACGGTTCGTTGCGAGGGATGCAATCGGGCGTATACACTCATGAAACCGACGATTGGAGATGAAATTTTGCTGGATTGGGAGCAGGAGGCACTGTATCACAAGCTGCGTGCCGAACGCTCGGAAGAGGACAACCATCATATGTCCGCACTGATCATCAAAGTGATTGAACTCCTAACCTGGCGGGATCAAGGAGATGGTCAGACACGTGCAATTCAGACGGTAAAAGAATGGCTGGCTACTAGTGGTCAACCTCAGACTTTACTTGAGCTTTTTCATCAACCCACTCCGTCAACACGTGATAATAAACGGATATAATACTAATGATTACATAATATAAACGCTCCTGCGGCATATTACCTGAAGGTGTTTGTAGAATAGAAACAAACCGAATATTCAGGAACAGGAGCGGATAACATGAAACGAACGGTCCTATATCTGCTGCTCGGCTTGTTAACCATTAGCATGCTGGCATCACAGGCAGAAGCATCTCCCATTCATGGTGCATACCACTTTGGTTTTAAGAAAAGTCAGAACGGACAGCTGCCTTCTATTGATCAGGAAGGTTTTAAGTCTATTTTGGAACATAATCATGCCATCTTTTTGGGGGACACGAAACAAAAAGAATTGTATCTGACTTTTGATAATGGCTACGAGAACGGGTTCACACCGGCAATACTGGATGTGTTGCGCGCGAAGAAGGTGCCTGCCGCTTTCTTTGTTACTGGACATTATCTGAAGGATCAGCCCGATCTTGTCAAACGTATGGCTGCCGAAGGGCACATTGTGGGAAACCATTCCTGGAGTCACCCTGACATGACCCGGATTTCCAACACACAAATTAAAGAGGAACTGGAGAAGGTAAAATCCGAGGTGCAACGTCTCACGGGGCAACAGGCTACCTTTTTACGTCCCCCTCGCGGTATTTTCAACAATCGAACCCTTGCTGAAAGTTATGCGCAGGGGTATGTCAATGTGTTTTGGTCTGTAGCGTATAAAGATTGGGATACCAATGTACAGCGTGGTGCACAATATGCGCATCAGCAAGTGCTGAAGCAGCTTCATCCAGGGGCAGTCATTTTGCTGCATTCTGTGTCTAAGGACAATACGGAGGCACTTGGGGACATTATTGATGAGGCCCGCAAGCAAGGGTATGTCTTTAAAAGTCTGGATGATTTAAAAACCAGAACCTATTAAATGACAAGATATTGAGGGTGCAGACGAATTTGGATAGGTGAGTGGAGGGAATGGTAAGGGCATGCCTAGCGATTCTGCTGAGCAGGCCCTTTTTGTGATGGTTTTATTCAACCTAATGAATGGTGTTATAGATGATACCCGTTGTTTTGGGGCCGCAATGACTGCAGACGACGCAACCCGCAGTTGTTAATTCTACGCGTGCTCCGGTCTGTTCTTGCAGCGTCCTTTTCAAGTTTATGGCGTCTTCCTCAGCCATGGTATGAACAACAATCATTAAATCCCGATCAATATGCTCCTTGTTGTTAAGTGTATTCTGCAACATTTGTTCCAGTGCCTTTTCGCGTTTGCCGCGTACTTTGTAGGCAGGAGCCATCTTACCATCGGTTACCCGAATGACGGGACGAATTTTAAGCAGGCTGCCGATCAAATTTTGCATGCCGGAGCAGCGTCCGCCTTTATACAAGTATTCCAGTGTATCAATAACAAACTCTGTACGCACCGTTGGTTTCATGGCTTCAATCCGTTTTGTAATCTCAGCGAGGCTTTGTCCTTGTTCTGCTGCATGAACAGCTTTCATAACCATCAAGCCAATTCCTGAGGAGAGATTTTTTGAATCCACAACGGAGATGCGTCCCTCCGGAAATTCAGAACTGGCGAGCAGAGCATTCTGATACGTTGAAGAAAGCTCTGAGGATAAGGAGATGTAGAAAATATCATCCCCTTGTTCTATGTAAGGTTGAAATGCGGTCATGAAATCAGCGGGTGAAGGTGCTGCTGTTTTGGGTAGAGAACCATTGCGGCTTACACGTTCGTACAGTTGCTCTGGTTTGATCTCCTCACCGTCCTTTAGTGATTCTTCACCAAACACCACATACAAAGGAATAATGCCGATTTCGTACTGCTGGATCCACTCAGGAGCCAGATCACTGGTGCTGTCCGCAAAAATTTTGATTCGTGACATGTCAATCTCCTTTAGAGTACAAATATTGGTCAGACATAAGTTACGTGTGACGGGACCAGGTACAGGCCGCCTAAGTTTAATTATAATGAACCTTGACGCTCATGGAAAGCATTACGTCAAGTATATTCCGCCAAGTACAAGCACTACGAATAATAGAATAAAAAATCCATTCAGAATCGTACCTATGATGGCAAAGACCTTCCTGCGATTTTGGAGCACTAATCCAATAATACCGAGAATGATTCCAGCCAGATTAAGGATCAGGCAGACGAGAAAAGCTAATGAACCCAGGACTACTGCTGGATGGGTGGCGAGTTCTTCGCTGCTTATTGATGAGCCAAGGAGTTCAATAGAACTACGGAGTGCAAGGGTGAGCAACACAAATGTCACGACATGCCCCAGGAGTCCGACCAACCCAACAATGAAACTGGATATTCCCGGGCCTGAATGTTTAAGGTGCTTTTCAGAATTTTCCTCTGCATCTGGGGATGGATGGTCACGATTACTCGTGTTGTATGGGTTTGAATCATCGGAATGGGATGAAGTGTTATTTTGGTTTGAATTTTGAGAATTGTAATGATCCATTAGCACAGGCCGCCTCCTTAAAAAATCGTAAGTCAAATAGATATTTCGTTTATTACCCTGTTTCGTGTCCAGCGATTCGGAAGCAGATCTGCATAAGGCACTTTTTTTACTTTAGGGCTTGAATTCGCTACAATAAATGGAGTCCGAAATGAATCAAGGGAGAGAATAGATATGCAGCGAAGATGGATGATGATTGGAGCCTTATTAACGATGCTGTCTGTGGCTATTGGTGCATTCGGTGCACATATGCTTAAGGACAAAATTGGTGCAAGTGCAATTGCTACATACGAAACAGGCGTACAGTACCATATGATTCATGCGCTGGCTTTGCTGATTGTTGGATTAACCGCGGGGCAATTGGGAGCGTCAACGAAGCTGAGATGGGCAGCTCGTTTGCTCTTCGCCGGAATCATTATTTTCTCGGGAAGCCTGTACGTACTGAGCATATCGGGTATCAAAATATTGGGAGCTATCACACCGATTGGTGGCGTAGCTTTTATTGCCGGCTGGTTACTACTGGCCATGGACGTTTGGAAACGGGGTAAGAAAGATATGTAACAGTCCTTGTTACAGAAAAATGTTAAAATAAAAGCAACCTGGGTTGGATGTTTGGCATTCCAGTTCAGGTTGCTTTTTGGGTTTGAATTAAGTTCGTGTTAAGTATTAGTTTACATCTAAAGGTTTACAGCAAAAACTCGTCAATTTCGTTAGTTCGGAACGTGTAGACTTGTTTTTCATCCACATGGTAAATGGTTACCACATTGTTATCCCGGTCAAAATTCAGAATACGACAAGGAATGCTCTGGTGTTTGCCATGTTTGTTGTTCACAACAATTCGAGTGAGGCGATTTTCTTTAATTAAGGATTCGATCCAGGCATCGAACGAATTAGAATCTGCAACATGTGAGGTGTCGGCAGAAGGCTTTTTCTTATCGGCCTTAGTAACGGTTTCTTTAGTGACTGATTCTTGATGTAATTCGGACGAAACAGAAGGAACAGTTTGGTCTGACTTACTGGAGTTTAACTGCTCAATAGGTACTTGTGATGACTCCAAATTGGAGTCAGGGGAGTTTGTTTTGGCCTGAAGCATAGCTTCAATCATTTTTCCGAGCTCTATTCCGGAGTGAATCCGAAAGTCCGCAATTTGTTGTTCTTTGTTTATGAACTCGATCAGGGACTGCAGTGCCAATGCATTTGAGCGGCTCTTAATAAGTATATCGACATTGAATAAAAAGCCAACGTCATCTTGATTGGATAAGGTTTGTTTCATTCATCCCAGCCCCGTTAAATAATGTGTAAGCACATATGTACTCCAATATACTATAGCATTAAAATGATGGAAATCATAGTACCAAAGGCTTAGAAACTGGCTAATTGTAAAACTTGGAATCCTCCTTTGCTTTTGCTTTATATTCTTCTTTTTTCAGCCCATGAACATCCCTTTTGCAGACTTCATTAACCTGAGTCCCAGTTATAATTTAGTAATCAGGTTAGGAAGCATTAGGGGGAATACAATGGACAATTCATATCAGAATCGATTGAGATACGTATACAAGGTCACCTCTTCACGAATTCAAAAGGCGAATTATCAACTGTCTCTAACCTATCAGGAGGCTTCAATAAACGGAGAATTGGCAGAAATTGGTAACCATCAAGTTCTCCGGTTCATTGATCAGCTTCGTTCACAGAAGAAAATGGAAGAACAGTGGCAGGAGATTCGGCAAGAACTCAAGCGCATCAAAGCGTTAAAGACGACGGTTCACCATAAACGAACGATTAAAAAGCTGCATGAGGATCAAAATAAACTTAAGTTTGTTGCAGATTATCTACTGGTCATCATCGAAAATAATAAAGATTACGATCGCTTAAACGCATCTAACGGATTTGAGCTGAATGGTAAAAAATATAAGCGTTTGATGGCTACCACTTGTGGTGCCAAGAGTTCAACTGTGATCTACGTGAGTGAGGATATTCACGCGCCACTGGAACGCAGATTGAATAATGGTAGAAATCCAAATATGGAGATGATTCCTGCCAAATTGGAGGCTTACAAAGCTCTTGCTTGTAATGCCAGTACTCCAGTATCTCATCCTGAGCGTGTGCTGGTTGTACCGGACTCTATCATCGGATTTTGTGCTGATATTATTCAAACAGATGATGCCGAGACCAAATATCCCCAGGTTGAGAAGAAACAAGATCAGCCCGTTCAATTGAGTATGAGTGATGGATTCGGTTTGATTTCACCAGCACTGAGTAACTTATGGGCAAAAGAACTTGGTCATGATTATATCCCTCGTGGTTTTTGTATCCGCAACAGCTTCTGCAAAGGCATGGTGTTCACGTTTGATTATCAAAAATTGGCTGATCGGATCGCGCGTCAATATATGGTCATGGATGCCTGGGGCGAGTCGGTAGATATACGTGAAGTGGATCTGATTATAACGACGTCTATGCTCAAGCTTTGGCAAGCATACACCGGAATAAACGACTACCTGTTATGTTGTGGTTATCACGGATACACTTTTAGCGTAACCAAAGTAACACCGGAAGAATTAAAGGATGAATGACATCTGAATTATTATATTAATTCATTCAGTCGTTGTAGTTTAGCGATAGCGAAAATTAGAGTTTTTAAATCATCATTCTATACGATGAACTAGGCAGGGGAATTATGTCAAAAGAATTAACTTTAGCGCAAGTAGAAGCTTTGATTAGAGAAGCTGTAGAAAGGGGGAGATCCGGAGATTATTGGAGTTTAGGCCCCTTTTCCATTTTAAGGAGAAATTCTAAATGTGAAAGGATATTGTTCTGTAGGGGTAGTCCTTGGAATCGTTACCATTCAATTAACGAATTAGAACTTAACACAAAGGAGAATGATTAGTATGACACAACCGATTATTTCATGGATGGACGCAACACATAACAAGGAGATTATAGCTCCGTTTGATTATCAAGTTATTGATGCTGATGATAAAAGTGACATTTTTATTTTCAATGTTTGGAATAACAAAGGCGGTGATACGGATGTATCCAAAATGGAAGATTGCACCATTACTACGCGAGACCTGGATGGAGGCAATGGGGATTCTGAAAAATTCAATATTGAAGCTGTAAGAAACAACTGGTTCCATGTGCAGGTGGACTCTCTTGGAGAAAATGATCTGGATGAAGAGAGCTCGCGTATAGGTAGAGACTTTTCGAAGCCGATTGGAACGACAGGTAAAACAACACTGGATTATTCGGGTACACCACACACCACACCACTGGTGCCAGGAGCAAAAGAAATTCTGGGAGTTAACAATAATGGCAAACCGCAAGATGCCGCAGGTAACTATGTGACACTTTCCATTCAATGTGAAGTTCCTTTGAACGCTCGCAGCGGTAAACAGGAATTCAAGAAACGTATATCCTATCGTTACGTGTAAGGTTAGGAGATGAAAGAACGAGACAGGCTATTCGGTCTGTCTCTTTCCATTTTTATACCGTAGTTGAGGAGGCAAAATTGTGATTTTAGGTCAGAAGCAGTATGCTCGTTCACCGGTACCGCAAGCTTATGTATGGATTGCTGATTATTACGATGGAACCTTTTTGAGCGAATATGATCTGCAGACAAAACGTTCAACGAATTTTTATGATATTCAAAAAGATAAGCTCGTATACTTCGGAGTCATTGGGCAAGGTTCGCAGGTATATTACAACGTTGCCAACGGAGTTTTTCATATCAACATGGATCGTTATTCGATCGCTTATGAATGTGAAGGGCAAGAGTATCCGCTAACGGGAAGAACATTTGTATACAATGATATTATCCAATACAAGAATGGATCTTCCGAAACAAGCGTAAGAGAGTTCACTGGCCGAAATAAATCGGGAGCTTTCAAAAATGCGATTGAGTGTTTTAATTTTGGCTACAAAAAAACAATGGATCTGCACGATGCGATTATCAACTTTCAATGTGTGTGCTCTTTACCAATGAATCAAAATGCATTCTTTCAAATTAAGATTACTTCGAATATAGATCTGCCCGGTCAATTAATCATTCGTAAAAATGGGTTGATTATAGATCGGGTCGTAGCTTCGTTAAAAGCGAACCACGCGGGAATCATAAACTGGGATCTTCGCTAACGAGATTTCGACAAGATAAGGGGTGTGTGGATATGGCGATTCAGGAGATTGATTTAGACATTGATTTGTCCATTGGTACGTTTAACAATACGATTTACAAGGATCAAAAGTTAAGACTTGAAGAACAGGGGAGAGATGCGGATGGACATGTAATTTATGTATCCTCGGGTTTCTGGGAGTCAGAGGCTATTCTGATTCGGGATAAGTTTGCTTCTTTCAAGGGAGTATCTGCCCACATTCATAGCTTGGCTGGTTCGGTATATAAGATCTATTGGAGTATCTCGGATGACGGATTTCAGTGGACTGAATATGAGGGTGTGCAGGAGCAAGCTGCTGTTCCCAAAGCTCAGGCGAAATATGCCAAGGTGAAAATTGAGATCACTGCCGAGAAGCAGCAATCTACCTTTTACACAGACAGTTTCATGGAGAAGGGGAAGTATAGCAATCCTTACGTAGAGAGTGATTCTGGTGTACTAAGGTTAAAGAGCGAATACTCATTAAAAATGGATCAGACAGCGGTCACTTCAACTGGAGCGGTCTATCAACAAAAGGTTGAGCGTACGAAATTCAAAAAGATAGATCAGATCAGAGTAGGGAAGGGGTGATTCGATGGCAGTTCCTGCAACGACCGGGCAGTTGAGAGAACGTGTAGAGGATATGATGGTAGGCGATTATATTGTCTGGAAATACGATATTACCATTACTGGATATATTTTTGGGGGAAGTACAAGTGCTTATACCGAAATTCCAGTAACAGGACATCCATTAGCTAATATGCCGTCCAAGTATTTTTGGTATGCGATCAAGGTAGGTAAAGGGCTATTGATAGCAGATCGAGTTGTAAACCATACGGTGACATGGGATTGGCTGAACGCCAATCGATTTGTTGAAGGCTCACCACGTACCATTAGTGGGGTCTCGGGTGTCGTTCGTTGTCTTAGCGGTGGAGTTACGTATGCGGATGTTGATGGCAATAGAACTTTTGAAAACAAGAACATGGGATGTTTCCCTGTGGATAATGAATGGGATAAATACATCATTAATTTTCCTGTCGCCTTAATTCAAAAAGAAATGAAATTGAATGATGTGTGGAATTACGATCAAGGTGTTCAAACTTGGACAAGTGATACTTCAGCTAATGGGATCTATACCTCAAGTTCAGGTACAAAATCAGCACAAGTGAATAGCACATACAGAAGTATTAGGGGAGGGAATAGTCTGCTATCTGGTATTTGGGGAGGATTTGGGATATACCCGACTAATACTTCTTCTGTTGATTGTGGATTTCGTCCAGTATTTGAATATAAGGAGGTGTAATGATGGCGACAGTAGGAGAGCAAATCAAAGAACCGGAAGCAGGATGGAGACGATATGATGACACTCATCCTTGCTTAAAGTATACAGGAACGTGGACTACTCCATCCCCAACCAATGCAGGTTACTATGGTGGAAGTATAAGAGTAACGAGCCGAGCCGTTGATAATAACTATGTTACATTTTCCTTCTTTGGAACAAAACTCAGGATTATCTCTGATTTTTATTCTGATAGGCATTCTGACAACGCTATTACCATAGATGGTGTAACAGAGATATACAGTGCCTTTCGTACAGTAGGTACATCTAGTCTTCAGCAAGCTATAGTGTATGAGAAAGTTGGACTGACTTTGGGATTTCATACGGTTTCTATTGCAACTGGACATAATCGCATAAATTACACTTTAGATGCAATTGATATTGACGAAACAGGATATTTGTATAGCTATGCGTTAACTGCTCCAGAATCAGGATGGAAGAGAATCGATGATTCGAGTCCACAAGTAGCAGTAAGTGGAAATATAGCGCGGAATACTACAGATAGTAACTTTCACAATACATCAGCGATATTTACCCAAGATACTACAGGTCAGATTAATTTTAAGTTCTACGGAACTAAGTTTAGATTGATTGGAGCAAAAAATACAAATCGGTCAACCAATATAGAAGTTTTTATTGATGAGGTCAAAGATACATCTTTTTCTCAAAATGGAGCTTTGCTATACAAGTCAATGGACTATGAAAAGTCAGGACTTCCGTTGGGAACACACATCATCACCATTAAAGGGAATGGTGTATATGGTCTAGATGCAATAGATATAGATAATACTGGTTACTTGTTAGCTCAGTTGGGACAACAATTAACTGCACCAGAACCACGGTGGAGAAGATATGATGATAGCCACAGTGCTTTTGTCTATCTTGGAGAAAACTGGATCTACCAACAAACAGGAGTATCAGGTCTATATAATTCAACGCATCACTATTCCGCTCAAGGATTAGGTGGGAATGAAATTAAGCTTAAATTCTATGGAACGAAGTTTAGATTAATATCAAGTACAGGCTCAGATTTTGCAGATGATATTTTGGTAACCATTGATGAAAATACAGAATATTTTAGTGCGAAAACGGGAAGCACAATAGCCTTGAGACAAAGACTCACTTACGAAAAGCTAAATTTGCCATTAGGCGTTCATGAGGTTAGGCTTACCAGCGGAACCAATGGAAGTTGGAGATTGGATTTAGATGCAATTGATATTGATGAAAATGGTGAATTGTTAGCTCAAATAGGATCACAACTGTCTTCTCCAGAGGTTGGTTGGA
This sequence comes from Paenibacillus sp. TSA_86.1, assembly GCF_052691815.1. Taxonomy (NCBI): domain Bacteria; kingdom Bacillati; phylum Bacillota; class Bacilli; order Caryophanales; family Paenibacillaceae; genus Paenibacillus; species Paenibacillus sp. TSA_86.1. The sequence continues at coordinate 866,222 of NZ_JBQZGE010000001.1, forward strand.
AGAGATACGATGCAGATATTATACCTGAACACTTTGGGACTGATTGGAAAACCCAAGCAAATGAAACTGGTCGAATTTTTGAAGGGGGTTCTGTTTTATATACCAATGTTATAGGGAATTATATTAAATTTTCTTTTACAGGCAACAAGATTCGTTTGATCGCTGAGCTGTATAGCACATATGATCCAAGTGTTGAGATAGAATTGGATGGCAATAAAGAATCGATATCTTTAGTGTCGCCTAAGAGAAAATCACAAACTATGGTATACGAGAGAACAAATCTAGTTAATGGTAGACATGAAATGACAATTAAAAAGGTAATTGGAACTACAAACATGCATATTGATGCAATTGATATTGGCTATGATGGTCGCCTATTTCATCCAGAAGAAGTAACGACTGTTACAGAACTTGAAGTTGGCAAACGCATTAGATGTCATTATCAGTCCTCAACAGCAAATACGATGGGTTTTTTTAGTGGATTAGGAGAGCAAACTTCTGAATTAATTCCTGCCACGAGTTCTGCAACGCCAAATGGTGACTTTTACTACATTATGGTTGAAGATTGGAATGGTCGAAAACGGTTAGTAGCAGATAGAAACATTCAACATAGTATTAGTTGGGATACCCTAAACATGAGTGGAGTGGTTAGTGGTTTGTCAGTTTCATTGGCAGGACCTAAAGAGGCAGTTACTTCAATTCGTCTTCTTACAGGTGGTATTACTGCTGCAGACAAAGATAATGAGTGGGATAAATATATTGGGAACTCTACTCTGAATGATAAAGTGACCGCTGGAGATAACAATGTATGGAATTATAATGGTGGTGCTTCTTGGACTTCAACGACCAATGTCGCTGGAGCAGGAAACAGAACGGGTCGGGGGGCAAATGGAAACGCAGGGGCAAGCGGATACAATCCATCAGCCTATGTAGCGGCGGCAACTGCCACAGGGTTCAGACCTATGATGGAAATCGTAATCCTTCCTATGTATAAAACGTTAATTAATTATAATGAAACTTATGCTAAATTCTCTGAGTTGAACTATTCTTATTCAAAGCAAACTGCAATTCCATTTATGGACTCGAACACATCACCATCAGGTATAGCTGCCGCTAGTAGTATATATATTGGTGCATCTACATATGAGCCATGGAGAGCTTTCAATGGGACTTCTTCAAATGCAGCAGATTGTTGGGCAACTGAAAGTGGCAAAGTGACAGGATGGCTTGCTTATAAATTCACAGGCAAAGTAAGTGTATATAAGTACTCAATAACTTCTAGGAACTCTTCTGTAGCAGGCGATTATGCAAAAGAATCAGCGCCAAAAAAATGGACTTTCGAAGGTTCAAATGATGGAGTAAGTTGGACTGTATTAGATACTCAGCTGAATGTAACAAATTGGAGTATAAACGAGACAAGAATTTTTGAAATTACAGAGAGTTCAGTAGAGAGTTTCATTAATTTTAGATTAAATATATCTGAGAATAATGGTGGGAATTCATTTACAACTGTAGCAGAGTTAAGAATGTTTGAAAGGATAATTATAACTAATCAGGGATGGAGCATCATATCTACAACTCATCCATCAGAAAATACTTTCATTAGTGAAGGAATGGCGGATTTGAACGTATTTAATAGAAAACCTTTTGAATTTAAACAAGCGCTGAGTAAAAAGGGTAGCTTAGGTGCAGGTGAAATGTTTAGTACAAGTATAAACTTGAAAAAATATATTGAAATTCTAAACTTAAATGTGAAGTAGACAGATGACTGATTCTATTTCTTTTTAATTTGATCATATAAGAAAGGGGTTAGGATCTGATGGCTATAAAGAAAGTAAGATTCATACTACAAAAATCAAGTTATCAATATACAGCTTTCGGCGGAGTGAGGTTTTATAAGAGTGAAAGTGAAATCGTGAACTCTGGAACACAAATTTCGGCTAATCCAACCAGCGGAGAAACACAGAACTTTTTAACTACCGCGACTGTTGGATACTCATCAAATAATTATTATTACATGCCATTTCCTTTTGATGTAAATAAACCACAACGTGGGACATACACAGATAAATGTTACTGGCTTACGGATAGCGCTGCTTCTGCTTACACACTGACTGTTGAATTTAAAGCTCCCTTAAGTACATTATATAAAATTGAGTTTGTGGCACGTCCTGATGGTGCATTCACTAATAGGGGAATAGATAAGCCTGTTAATGTTGAACTTGTAGATGAAAATGAGAAAGTTCTAGTCCAAACTATTATCACGCCAACGAGTCAGGTTAATACTGTACAGACACTTTTTGTTCCTGCAATTATTTCAAGCAAGATCTTACTTTTTTCTGGTGAAAAGTCTTTTAGGGTAGAAAAGACTTCATACACAGAGAGTTACATTCCCCAGTTGACAAGTAATGTTTCATCTGCAGGAGCAGCCAGTGCTTCTCAAGCTAATTCTGGTGCGGAGGCTTACAAAGCATTTGATATAAGCGACTCTACCTCTTGGTACTCTGGTACAAACACTCCCTGGTGGATTCAATATGCTTTCGTTACTCCCAAAAGAATTAATAGGTATGGGATTAAACAACTATCTTCACAGGAACCCTATTATCCTAAAAGTTGGACTTTTGAAGGCTCTAATGATGGAGTAAGTTGGATTGTGCTAAATGAAGTGAAAAGCTTCTCTACATGGAAGGCAGGAGACTACGATTATTTTGATTTTGAAAACGAAACTTCATATGTTATTTATCGTTTGAGTATAACTCTTCCATATCAAAATGGCAGGGGTATGCTAATAAGTGAATTATCAATGCATGAAAAAATCGAACCCTTAATTATACAATTAGATAGGTGTCGAGAAAATGAATTTATTAAGTATGGTATGGAAGATGTAACTAGTGAGATATACTCGAAATTGAAAGACGTAGTTAGCGTCGAACAAACGCTAGAATCAGGAAAAACCTTTGAACATACAGTTGATATGTCAAAGCGTAGAGTGCATAAAATTAAATTAGGATAGCTCCAGTACACACCAATTCGGTGTGTTTATTTGGTTGTGAAAGGAGATGCTGATGTGTCAAATTATAATCCTACATATACAACGTATTTAATGAATAGGTATGGAGTTGCATGGTATAAGTTTGATGAAACAGTTGCAACATCTGTAGTGGATAGTAAGGGAACAAGCGTAGCAACAGTAAATGGAACGACGGTTATTCCTGGAATCACAGGGAAAGCAAGGTCCTTTAACGGAACAAGTGATTTTATTAAATTTAATGGGAATCCTGTCATACCTGCGGGAGCAAAGAGTATTCGTTTAAGAATGCGTTTTCCCACAACACTCCCCTCTAGTAATGCTTATCCATTTATGACAGTTGAAAGTTATGCCTCTCAGCACGGCCTTGGATGTGGGGTGGAATTATCAACTGGAAGGTTGTTTTTTAATGCTGGGCAAGCACAAAATGCATTAAGATTTCAAGTTTTTACTCCAAATAATATTTGTGATGGTCAATGGCACGATTATCTATTTACGTGGGATGGAACGAAAAATACAAATGCAGTTAAGCTGTACGTTGACGATATGAAAACGCCTGTGGCCCAAGCGACATCGTTGTCGGAAGAAACAACTCCTTATTTTACAGGTGGATTGACCATCGGACGGGCGGTATCCGCTTCGTTTTATGCAAAATTCGACTTAGACTCCTTTGAAATCTATAATTCTGTGATTGATCCCATTACTAATAAATTTGTGGTTTCATCAGAAGATACAACATATTCCTTTTACAAAAAGGTTGGCATGCCGCTAATTCCAGTGATGGATAGATTTGATAATGAAATTGGTAGTGCTATCGGATCGGCAAGCTATTCAACGGGTTACACATGGAAGGCATTTGATAATGATGGGACTACATATTATGGGACTAACTTCATACCTGATTCATCAAAACCAGTATATATAGGTTATAAATTCAATGAACCTGTATGTGTGAAAAGATATTCTTTTTTAGCCGGATTGAGAACATTTAAATTTATGGCATCTAACAATGGAACTTCTTGGGACATACTTGATACAAAAACATCATTGATATCAAATACATCTACAATACAAACCTTCGATGTGCAAAATGAAAAAAAATATAGTTACTACAAATTAGAAGCAACATTGGTGACGAGTGGAAACGCCTGGATTACCATTTATTTCGTTCAATTCTATGGATTAATGCCCCCTATTTTATTAGAAATTCCATCGAATGAAATTAATTATATTCAAAAGGGAATGGACAAAGGGTTTCAGATGGATATAAATGAAGAATTGAATATTCGAGAATATAACAAACATGACTCAATACAGTTTGAATCAGGTAAACTCTTCAAACAAAAGATCGACACGTCTCAATTACCAATCAAAAGCGTATCAATTACATAAGTTTATGAAATGATTTTTTGACAGGTATCATAGAGTGTTAGGAAAGGAGCTGGAGGTATACATGGCTAACACAAAGTACAATATGGATAAGCATGGGGTAGCTTGGTTCAAATTGGATGAGACAATTCCTACGAGTGTCATTGACAGTAGAGGAGCGAACACTACTGCTGTTACAGGTACATCAATTGTTTCTGGATTTAAAGGAAATGCAAGATCTTTCAAAGGATCAGATTTAATTCAATTTAATAGTCAAGTTATACCAATAGGAAAAAAGAGCATTAGATTTAAATTGAAACGCAATGGTATTCCATCAGGCAATGAGTTTTTAGTCTCCAATGAGCTTGGAAGTTCGGATAGACATGGAAACAGGATAGCTATACTTAACACTGGTCAGATTGGTTGGACGAGCTGTAAGGGGATCGCTGGTTCATTTCGATTTGGAGTTTGGTCACCTGATTCAGTATGTGACAATCAATGGCACGATGTCTTATTTACATGGGATGGGACTACATCGGTTAATGCTGTTAAATTATACGTTGATGATATGAAAAATCCAGTAACACAGACAACGGCTACCGCAACTGAAACTGTGTCTGCAAGTGCAAATCTTGTAATAGGTGCATCCAGTTTATCAGCGGCAAGATTATTCTATTCGGGTCAAATGGATGAAGTGGAAATATACAATGATGTAATATCGGGAGTGGAAAACAGATTCCTTGTTTATCACGAGGGGAACTATAAATATTTAAATAACGAAAATTGGATAATCATTTCATCAACCATAACAGAGCAAGATATTATAAAATATGGAATAGTTGATTTATCTAACATTTCTGAATCTGTATGGTCAAAACTAGAAGGTGAAGTGGATCTATGTTATTACACTGACGAGCAAGAGAGATTGGAAGTATCCTTCAACATCGAAACCGAACCGTTCACCCTCGCGGAAGAGTGGGAAGACAAAAAGATTAAAATCATTGAATACACCGACGACCCGAATCAAGCGGAATCAACGATCACGATTGAAACCGAACCATTCACCCTCTACGACGAGTTAGGCGAAACTGTGGACGTGCTCTATTATACAGACGATCCGGCGAAAACAACGGCAGAATTGAATTTTACGGCGAACTACTCCCCATTGGATGAACTTGAGGGAGATTTTGACGTGGTGACATGGACCAATGATGAAGAGGTTATTGCTGGCAATCGAGATATGTCACTAATTTATGATGCGCTACCGTTCGAGCAGATGATTGTACAGCCAACCGATCTGGTATTATACGGGGATCTCAAAAAGCTGGTGGCTACTAAAATCGTTGACAGTCGCACCGAGGGGACATTAAGATTCGCTGCTTCGTTTGATTCCGGGCTGACGTGGAAAACGTATCGCTTCGATAGGTGGGTCAGTCTGGACATTCAGAACACGACATTGTTCAAAAGAAAAGGCATGACTGTTGAAACGCTAAATACGATTTCTCAACAAGACCTGGCAGGACTCACACGGGTAGCGTATTATCTAGATAATAGTGAGCATTATGAGAACAACTATGCTTTGGATCAGATGAAGATGGTTGTGGATGCTCCTCGTCATACGGTGGAAGTTCAGCAGATGGCGTTACAAATCCTGAATACAATGGCGACGATAAACCTGACATTCTCCGGGAATAAACTTCAAGGAGTACTGGAAGATGCAGACAAGGGTAAAGTGAGATATCGTGTGCTTTTGAACGGCCAATCGTATTATCCAGCAGATGGACAGTTTACACGTTTACTGCCTTCGCCGTTTAATATTGAGATTAACGTGGATGAACGGAAGCTAATCTTTGGCAAGGAAAATTTGTTAAGAGTTGAGTTCCAGGACTATTGGGGTGCGGTAGATTCCAAGGAGTTTAGTTTTATTGGAACTTATTCAGGACTCATGTTTATGGACGAATCAGGAGATTACTTATCGGATACGTTTGGAGGCATTCTGAAGCAGCTTGATTATGAAGTGATTATTGCTGGTCAAACCACATTAACCAAGAAAGTTAAACTGATTAATCAACTTGGATACGCTGTAGATCATGTTTATCTCGAAATGGACAAGAGGTTGCAAACGAGTGGAGTTGAAGTTCAATTATCCCGACAGGCGGATCCATTTCTGCCGATGGATTACTTGACTTATGGGCTCATCAAGCCGGAAGAAAGCATTGATTTTTATATTCGGATTGCAACTGATATTCATGCCAAGCCAGACCCGAATGGAATTTTTGAGATGATTGTCAAGGCCGATCGAGTGTAGCTCTCAATACAATGAGACAGGAAGTGAGTGGGATTAACAACGGGGAGACGTCATTAAACAGCTACATACATCTTAAAAGTCCGGATAATCGTTTTCGAGCGAAATACGTTCTATACAATCAGATAGACACAGATTTGCCCTCAACATTGACATCTGCTATAAGGAAAAATAGTGAGAGGTTTTCCCGAGTCTCTGTTCGTGTTAAAAAATTCAAAGAAATGCGAAGTTCGTTATCCGTGGTGTATGCAACGCAATCCGATCTGCATGGCTTCATCCAGGCCTCACCCAAATATGATCTGGAAAGTGCACTTTATGTAAGAGAACATAATCGTGCACAGGGTAAATATGAGCTTCTGGAAGCACCAAGAGTCACGTTGAACTTGAAACCTGTGGCAGATGCAATGACTCGTAGTCTGCTCCGCTTACAAACGATCAATTTTGGTGATACACAGCGTATGATGATAGGCCGGGATGAATTGGAGCAATTCGAATCGTTCATTGACTTTGGAGACATAGACACACGAATACCTGATCTGATGTATCTGGAAGAAGCCAAGCTGAAAATATATTACACAGGAACAATCTCGCCAGGAGCATCTATTGAACTACATCAGCCGGATACATTGTGGAGTGAATATGGGATCACGTACGCGAACAAGCCTCATTCCATTCAACGCTTAACATCAAGCTATCGAATCAATACAAGCGAGCGTTATGTTGAATTTGATATGATGGACATATTGAAGATGCTCAGGAACGGTGAACTCCAAAATATTGGCATGATGATTCAATCTAGTGGCTTATCTCCAATCTATTTCAATACCCGTGAGTCTGCCAAGCCACCTGTATTACAGATTAAATATATTACTTCGCAGATCTATTCCATTGGACGTACGGAAAAACAAAGTGAACTTTTTGTCTATGGAGCTGGACGTAAGGAACTCAATGCCATATTAACTGTGCATAGTGATATCGATTTTGCTTGGCTGCAATCTATTTTATATGTACATCGTTATGAAGATCATATGCATCATGATGCGCCTGCCGTTGTAGCTGTGAATCGTCCAGATCTGAATGCATATATGGGCGTAGGACATCGAACGGAAGCAAAGTTGGATTCAATCCTTTCGATCGTTGAAAGAACGGTGAGTGAGCAAGAGGCATCCATTCGTATTTCCAAGCCTGAAGCTCCAGCCAAGATTACAGTTTCGATAAGCACAGAATCAGATAGAGACAGCGAATTAGCAGTTAGGCAAAGCACCGAAGATGAAAAAGTGGCGGAACTTGCTATATCTCATCCTGATTTGTCGTCAGCCATAACGATTGATCCGAAGATTTCTCTAGTCAGTGAGTTGACCGTATCCAGGCCTTTTGCTGCAGATTTATTGAACGTTTTACACATATCTACACCTGAATTACCTTCGGTCGTAGCAGTTTCTAATTACACTAAAGCAAGAAAAACACTGGATTCGGTGTTAACGATTATACGTAGTGATGAAGCTGCAATAACTTCGGCACTTGCGTCGAGTAGACCTGATCTTGACAGTGTGTTGTGGACGAGAGTAACTGATGAAGATGAAAAGCATAGTATTATAGAGATTCCTTTTGTCGAAGAGATGATTTCGCACTTGATTGTATCCAGACCGGATGCTCTTTCAAGCCTGGAAGTTAAATATTCGAATGATCTGGAAGTACATATTAGCGTCAAGGAAAGAGAATACTTGGAGAGTTTGGTTCAGGTTCGAGAATGGAAAGATCTCCAGTCCATGGTTGAGGTTAGACAAATTGCAGATCTGCACACGGAGATGATCATTTCTAAACCTGATCTGTATACCTGGGTCCAACCGAGAGTCGTTGCTGATGAGGAATTAAATGTCGTTGCAAGCGTTCGTAAACGGGCTGTAAGTGATCTAGTCACAACAGTGACTTTTAAAGGTCAAGGGGATCATGCATATTCCTATATTCTATAAAAATATATTTCATGACTAGGTAGGATAATAAAATATTAGGTGAGGTAATAAATAAATTGAAAGAAGAGGGCATAGCTGCCCTCTTCTTTGTTATATTCATTTTCTATTCATCTAATTCATTTTTATAAATATCTTGTTGAGTTACAGGCATTTTGCTTCCATCTGGGAACGTAAACACGTAATTTCCTCCTAATTTCTCCATTTTAGTTTTAGTTTTTCTCCTTCCACGGCAGGTGTCCACACGGCGATTCGCCAACAGGCATACAATTATCGTGATCTGTTGAAGAGGAGGTGGATCGTGAGATTATGGTGACGATGGAGCCGATTGTGGTGGGAGAGCATGTGCTCGTTGGGGTAGAAGTGAAACTTCCCAAAACGACACTGTTAACAATTAATACATCCAAAGGATATATCATGTGCGGCGCTCTTGATGTGGGTTTACTGAATGATAAGCTGGGCGATCGCAAGATTGTGGCTGCGCGTGCGGTTGGTGTACGAACACTGGAGCAACTGCTTCATGCACCTATGGAATCGGTAACGACTGAAGCAGAAGCTATGGGAATTACCGTAGGTATGACAGGCGCAGAAGCATTGTTAAAAATGATCTAAAACAAGTGCTGGAACACCTTTCCACACTACGCTACAGTAATAGAACCGAAAAAAGGGACGAAGTCGGAGGTATCCTTCTTGTCCCTTTTCTTTACAGACCCACAGCTACGGTTGGTGGCTATGTTATATAGTTTCTATACTAAATATTTCTTCGAACGTTACTTATGCAAAGAACTCTACATGATTTTTACATGCTTACTGTCTTTTATTCTGCGAATAAAGCAGCCAGGTTCTCCTGAAAAGGAGCACGAACAATACCTTTTTCCGTAATTATGGCAGTAACGTATTCGTTCGGAGTTACGTCAAAGGCTGGATTAAATACCTTAACACCCTGCGGTGCAGTGCGCTTGCCGAATCCTTCGGTAACTTCCTCTGCAGCACGTTCCTCGATGGGAATCAGATCGCCGGAAGATGTGGACAAGTCGATGGTTGATAATGGGCTGGCTACATAGAAGGGAATGTTGTGCGCCTTGGCTAGCACAGCGAGGCTGTACGTACCGATTTTGTTGGCGACATCTCCATTAGCTGCTACCCGATCTGTACCGACAATAACAGCTTGTACCCAGCCTTTGGACATGACCATGCCAGCCATGTTATCACATAGCAGAGTGACATCAATTCCCGCTTGTTGCAGCTCAAATGCTGTCAACCGGGCACCTTGAAGGACGGGACGTGTCTCGTCAGCAAAAACCTTGAGATGAATGCCGCGTTCCTGTGCGAGATACATCGGAGCAGTTGCCGTGCCGTATTTGGCTGTAGCCAAACCGCCAGCATTACAATGGGTTAGTACACCCATCCCATCCGCAAAGAGAGGCAAGGCATTCTCCCCGATCATGCGGCACACTTCTTCGTCTTCTTTCTGAATCAATAGTGCTTCCGCTTCAAGTTCGTCCGTGCTTTTTTCCAGACTCAATCCGGCTTCTGCCACTTGGTTAGCCTTTTGCATCATGCGATCTAACGCCCAGAACAGATTTACCGCTGTTGGGCGAGATGTCGCCAAGTGTGCACAGACAGACTTCACATGATCGAGCCAACCTTGAATGGCGATACCATCATAAGCTTTGGCTCCAAGCACAACGCCAAACGCTGCTGCGATACCAATGGCAGGAGCGCCGCGTACTTTCATGGAATGGATGGATTCCCATACTTCCTCAGGGGTGTACAGTTTCAGCATCAGAATCGTTTCGGGCAGTAAACGCTGATCGAGCATTTCAAGCTTGTCCTTTTTCCAATTTAGCGAAGACAGAGGCTGGTGTTCAGGGGTTGTCATGGATGTTCCTCCGTTCAATAATGTTAGACTTTAACCGTTGTGAGAGCAGAAGATACCAGATCTAGAACCTCACCGATTGTATTTACGTGACGATTGTTCTTAATCAAGGCTTTACCAACGGCCAGTGCCTTGCGCTGTGAATGTTCACGTTCAGTAGCATCCGTAATGGTGTCGATGTCAGCGACGTGGGCAAGTCCTACGATGCGACGTACCATTTTAGCCCCGGCAAAACCAATCGTATCTCGAAATAGCTGCTGTACATACAGGTCTTGATAACCTGGCGTTTTAGCCATCGGGTCAATGAGATCAGAAGCCCAGAGTGCACGGAAACGAGTTTCGAATTCAGTCCATACATCACGTACCATATCCAATAACTCCGTTTCACGTTCATTCCGTGTAGACTGATCCTGAAAACGGCCAGACAGCGAAACATGATGAAGCAGCAGGTTCGCCAGTACGGCGCCTACATCGAAGCCCATCGGTCCATAGAAAGCAAATTCAGGATCGATTACTTTGGTCGACTCGCTTGTGACAAAAATACTGCCGGTGTGCAAATCAGCATGAAGCAGTGCCTGGCCGTGGGTCAGAAACTTTTCTCGTAGCAAAGCAATCTCCAAATGCAGTGCTTCGTCCGTACGAAGCGCTTCGGCTTCATCCTCAATCGCTGCTTCATAGTTGTTATTTTGTGCAATCCGATACGGTTCATCAAAGATCAGGTCTTCTGTTATTTTACACTGGTCCGGGTTGACGAAGCGTCCCTGCTGTTCTTTCTTCTGTTGTTGGTTCATGCCGAGGTCGGAAGTGAAGAAGAGGGTTCTCGCCATAAACTCCCCAATGTGCTGGGCAAAAAGAGGGTAAGAATCTCCGTCAATCAAACCTTTACGCATAATGACATGGTCACTTAAATCCTCCATAACCGTTAATGCAAGATCATCGTCATAATGATACACTTCGGGAACCATTCCCGGGCATAGTCGATATTCTTCCTGCAAAATTTCACGTTCAATGCGGGCACGTACGAGGGAGAGCGGCCAGGATTCGCCCACCACTTTCGCATAAGGAAGCGCCTGTTTGATAATGATACTTTTATCGGAGTTCTGATCCGTAATATGAAAAACGAGATTCAGGTTGCCGTCACCGATCTCACGACAATCCAGATTCGCATCTGCCGTAAATGGACCCGGTAAAGTTTTGGCTAATTCGATCGCTTCTTGTGGGGTTAAAGGATGATATTGAGTCAAAGGTGCCACCTCCATATATATGAAGAAACAGGAAAACCCACTTCTTTGCTTGGTTTATGACAGTATATCGGATAAAGCGCGGTTTTTGAACTTTTTTTTGAGACAAGTCAGAGTTGTCGTGATTCGAAGATCGGGCTCAAGGGTAAAAAAGAATAGGCCGGATGGTTGGGTTAAACCGCGCCGCACAACACTTTGGTGGACCCAGCGGGTTCTAACATTGACTTTCTGTCTTGCGTGCAGGGTCACCTGAAAATGACGTTGGACAGACTACATTTTAAATTAAAGGATGGGATAGAATATGGCTACAAAAAACAAAACAGATCAAGCGAAATCCGTGGAACAAGTACTTAATCGTCAGGTGGCTAACCTGAACGTGCTGTATGTCAAAATCCATAACTATCACTGGTATGTAAAAGGCCCGAACTTCTTCACACTGCATGTAAAATTTGAAGAATTTTATAACGAAATCACCGTTCAAATGGATGAAATCGCTGAGCGTCTGCTTACACTGAAAGGCAGCCCGGCAGCAACGATGAAAGAGTATCTGGAGATGGCATCGATTCAGGAAGCTTCCGGTAAAGAAGATGCTAACGCTATGGTACAAAACCTGATTGAAGATTTCGCAACACTTTCCAATGAGTATCAAGAAGGAATTGATCTGGCCGATGCGGCTGAAGATCAGCCAACTGCAGACATGCTGACAGGCTTCAAAGCAGATCTGGAGAAACATATGTGGATGCTTCGCTCTTACCTGGGTTAAACCGTTTCAGGGCGGACTTTAATCCGTCTCTAACCCATTCGCTGCTGCTGTGTTCACCAGTAAAGTGTCCGGTGCCGCCTGCTCAAAGTTGTCAGATGAGTGCCCGAGCGTCTATACTGCTGTCAAGAGTGACAGGGGAGGGCTAACACAATGTTAGACACTAGAGCGATACCGGCATTAAAGGAATGGGCTTCTGCCATCAAAGCGCTGGAAAACGGTCGCCAGATTATGGTGATGCGCAAGGGCGGGATTGTAGAGGAAACAAAACATTTTGAGTTGAAAAGTCCGGCATTTTACTTGTATCCGACTTATGAGCATCAGCGTAAAGAACTGATCAAGTCCTTGGATCAATCCTATGTTGAAGAATCGCTGGCCGAATGGGTGCCTGAAGCTTCAACCGTCTGCATTACAGCGTATGCTGAAGTAACGCAGGATTTGGAGATTCGAGATCAGGAGATGCTGGATCGACTTCTGGAATATCATATGTGGACTGCGGATTTTGCCGAATCCCGTTTGAAGTGGAAAAAGAAAGATCCGCTCCATGTTTTGATTTTACGTGTGTACCGTTTGCAGGAACCGATGGAGATTTCCGTATTGCCTGAGTATAATGGCTGCCGTTCTTGGATTTCCATTCCGAATGGTCTGGTGACGCGCGATATGACGCCGGTGCTGGACGTTGCGGATTTTGCCGAACAGGTACAGAAGATTAACGAGACACTCAGAATGTAATCTTTTTATTTAGAAGAATTTAATGTTGTTACAGTGGAGGACTTGTCCAGAAATGGATAAGTCCTTTTTCATTCGGCGCAGAAGCTGAACAAACTGTGAATTTTGTGATTTATATCACTGTCTAATCATGGAGAAAATGTTTTCTCATTTGATTCAAACCGGCATTTATTATAGAATCAATAGGAATGAAGTTTCCTGTGAAAGATAACGATTGATAGGAAATGACTTGATAATCATTGAGAATCAGTTTAGAATTATTCTAAAGTGATTATTGCTTCACAGATGTATGATGAAACAGAGAAAGTCAGGGGAAGCCCTGTTCAGATATAATAGGCGCTTTTTCGTTTTCACAGCAAACATCAATTTAATCAATGGAGGGAAACAATACACATGACTACGAATTTCGTCATTGAAGGTCTGAAAGCGACCATTGAAGGTAAAGAAATCCTGAAGGGAATTAACCTGGAGATGAAAGGTGGAGAAATCCACGCAATCATGGGACCGAACGGAACAGGTAAATCCACGTTGGCTTCTGCTCTGATGGGACATCCTAAATATGAAGTAACTGACGGTACAGTAACACTTGATGGCGAAGATGTACTGGATATGGCTGTAGATGAGCGTGCACGTGCGGGTCTATTCCTGGCCATGCAATACCCGAGCGAAATTGCGGGCGTAACGAACTCCGACTTTTTGCGTAGTGCGATCAACGCTCGCCGCGGCGAAGGTAACGAAATCTCCCTGATCAAGTTCATTCGTCAAATGGAAGGTAAAATGAAAGAACTTGATATGAACCCTGAGTTTGCTCATCGTTACCTGAACGAAGGATTCTCCGGCGGTGAGAAAAAACGGAATGAAATTCTGCAAATGATGCTGCTTGATCCTAAAATTGTAGTCCTTGACGAGATCGACTCCGGTCTTGACATCGATGCTTTGAAAATTGTCGCAGACGGTGTAAATGCAATGAAGAGCGAAGATCGTGGTTTCTTGATCATTACCCACTACCAACGCTTGCTTAACTACATCACTCCTGACTACGTTCACGTTATGATGCAAGGTCGGATCGTGAAATCCGGCGGACCTGAACTGGCTCAACGTCTGGAAGCAGAAGGCTATGATTGGGTAAAAGCAGAACTGGGAATCACAGATGAAACTGTAGGTCAAGAAGCGTAAAGACAAAACGGAGGAGGATAATAAATGACTACACAAACAATTCTTCCGGTTGAATCTGAAGCGCTTCGCGCCTTGTCGGAAAGCAATAATGAACCCGGCTGGTTAACTGAGCAGCGGCTCGAGGCTTTGAAGCTTGCGAGTGAGCTGGCGCTTCCCAAACTGGAAAAACAAAAAATCGAACGCTGGAATGTCAGCGAGTACGGCACATATAAAGCAGGTGCAGCGATTTCTTCCCTGGAAGAAGTTCCTGCATCGATCAAAGAACTGGTTCAGGACCAGGCAGAAGGCAGTCTGGTGATCCAGCGCAACTCTGGTGCAGTATATTCCAAGTTGTCTGCTGATCTGGCAGCACAAGGTGTTATCTTCACGGATTTGGCAACTGCTGTTCGTGAACATGGCGATTTGGTCAAATCGTACCTGAACACAGCAGTCAAAGCTGATGAACATTCCATTGCCGCATTACATGCAGCTTTGTGGAATGGCGGGGTGTTCCTGTACGTACCGAAAAATGTAAACATTGAAGTTCCACTTCAAGCTGTGTTGCTCACAGACGATGCTTCTGCAACCTTTGCACCTCATGTACTGGTTATTGCTGAAGCGAACAGTTCAGTTACTTACGTAGATAACTATGTATCTGGCGAACTCTCTTCACCGGTCTTCCATAACGGCGTTGTGGAAGTTTTCGTAAAATCGGGTGCAAAAGTACGCTTTGCAACGGTACACCAGTTGAATGTCAACGTAACGGATGTTTCATTCCGCCGTGCTGTTCTGGAAAATGACAGCTCGATCGAATGGATTGTTGGTGAGATGAACAACGGTGATACAGCAAGCAACACGATGAGTGTCTTGAAAGGCAATGGATCCACTTCGGACTCCAAAGTGATTGCTGTTGGCTCCGGTTCACAGAAGATTAACTATACAACCGAAGCACGTCACTTCGGTAAAAATACGCCAAGTCAGATGATTACACGGGCGGTTATGCGTGAAGAGGCTTCGGCAATCATCAACGGTATCACCAAGATCGAGAAAGGCGCTACAAGAGCCGATGGACAGCAAACCGAGAAAGT
The DNA here is from genome assembly GCF_052691815.1 of Paenibacillus sp. TSA_86.1. Lineage (NCBI taxonomy): Bacteria > Bacillati > Bacillota > Bacilli > Caryophanales > Paenibacillaceae > Paenibacillus > Paenibacillus sp. TSA_86.1. The sequence goes on from NZ_JBQZGE010000001.1 coordinate 881,745, forward strand.
ATTGATGCTGAGCCCTAAAGCACGCGGAGATGCCAATCCGATCCTTCTGATCGATGAGGATGATGTAACAGCAGGTCACGCAGCTTCTGTAGGCCAGGTAAATGCGGAGCAGATCCATTACTTGATGTCGCGCGGGATTAACCGTACGGATGCGGAACGTCTGATTATTTATGGCTTCCTCGCACCGGTGGTGGCGGATATTCCTTTGGAAGCACTGCGTACCCAATTGCAGTCCCTGATTGAGAAGAAGCTGGGACAATGAACCCATCCATTCGCGAGCAGTTCCCGATCCTCCACCAGGAAATCAATGGACATCCGCTCGTATATCTAGATAGTGCCGCGACTTCGCAAAAGCCTCGTGCTGTGATTGACGCGGTTAAACATTATTATGAGTATGAAAACTCCAACGTGCATCGCGGTGTGCATACACTTGGAAGCCGTGCAACGGATGCTTATGAAGGCGCTCGTGAGAAGGTTGCCAAGTTTATCAACGCTCGGCGTACGCAGGAGATCATCTTTACACGCGGCACAACGACAGCCCTGAATCTGGTGGCTTCGTCTTATGCAAGGGCCAACTGTAAAGAAGGCGATGAAATTGTCCTTACACAGATGGAGCATCATAGCAACCTCATTCCTTGGCAGCAAGTGGCCAAGGAGACAGGTGCCACATTGAAGTACATTCCGCTTCAGCCTGACGGCCATATTGAACTGGCCGATGTGGAGCAGACAATTACGAACAAAACCAAAGTTGTCGCGATTGCTTATGTATCCAACGTGATGGGGCTAGTGCATCCCGTTAAACAAATCGCTGAAATCGCCCATCGCAACGGTGCAGTTATCGTTGTGGATGGTGCACAAAGCACACCGCATATGAAGGTGGATGTGCAAGATCTGGACTGTGATTTCTATGCGCTGTCCGGTCACAAGATGTGCGCTCCAACCGGGATCGGTGCACTCTACGGCAAAAAGGCGCTGCTGGAGTCCATGGAACCGATCGAATTCGGTGGTGAAATGATTAATGACGTTGGACTGTACGATTCCAACTGGAAAGAACTGCCGTGGAAATTCGAAGGTGGAACGCCCATTATTGCAGGAGCAGTAGGATTGGGCGCTGCCATTGATTTCCTGGAGCAGATCGGTATGGATGAAATTGCTCATCATGAAGGTGTACTTGCCGCATATGCAACGGAACGCCTATCAGAGATTGATGGACTAACGATCTATGGTCCGGCTAAACGTCATATTGGTGTCGTAACCTTTAATCTGGGAGATGTCCATCCCCATGATGTGGCTACCGTTTTGGATGCCAGTGGTATAGCCATTCGTGCAGGGCACCACTGCTGTCAGCCGCTGATGCGCTGGCTTGAAGTAAGTTCAACGGCTCGTGCGAGCTTTTATCTATACAACAATGAACAAGATGTAGATCGGCTTGTCAGCGCCTTAATCCAGACAAAGGAGTATTTTGGCGATGCAACTTGATGATCTGTACCGGCGTGTTATAATGGACCATTACAAAAATCCGCGTAACCGCGGAACGTTTGAGAATGACGTCGTAACGGTGAATTTAAACAATCCAACGTGCGGCGACCGGATTTCACTGCAGCTGATGCTGAATGACGGAATCGTTCAGGAGGCCAAGTATACGGGGGAAGGTTGTTCTATCAGCATGTCTTCCGCATCGATGATGACGGAGGCTGTCAAAGGCAAGACGATAGAGCAGGCACTCGATCTGGCTAACCGTTTCTCCTCATTGATGCAAGGGGGAGAAGTCGATTTCGACGACTATGAAGATCTCGAAGCCCTATCCGGTGTGAACAAGTTCCCTGCACGCATCAAATGTGCCACTCTGGCCTGGAATGCATTACGCAAAGGAATTGACGAAGAGGACAATGTACAATAACGATAGGGAGGTCGAGCAAGATGGCTAAAAAAGCACCAGAAATGGAAGAGTACAAGTATGGTTTTCGCGATGAGCATAAATCCATCTTTCAAACCGGCAAAGGTCTGACAGCGGAAGTTGTAACGGAAATTTCCAAAATCAAGAACGAACCGGAATGGATGCTGGAATTCCGTTTGAAATCCTTGAAGCAGTTTGAGAAAATGGCAATGCCTAAATGGGGCGGCGATCTGGACGGACTGGACTTCAACGAAATTCAATACTATGTTCGTCCTTCAGAAAAGCAAGGGAAAACATGGGAAGAGGTTCCTTCCGAAATCAAAGAAACGTTTGATAAACTGGGTATTCCGGAAGCAGAGCAAAAGTTCTTGGCAGGGGTATCGGCTCAGTATGAATCCGAGGTTGTATACCACAACATGCAAAAGGAACTGGAAGACCAAGGCGTAATCTTTATGGATACGGATACGGCTCTCAGAGAGCATCCGGAAATCCTGCGTGAATACTTCGCTACTGTTATTCCGCCAGCAGATAACAAATTTGCTGCCCTGAACAGTGCGGTATGGTCTGGAGGAAGCTTCATCTACGTACCTAAAGGCGTAAAATGTGAAGTACCTCTGCAAGCCTATTTCCGGATTAACTCCGAAAACATGGGTCAATTCGAGCGGACATTGATCATTGCAGACGAAGACAGCTTTGTACACTATGTAGAGGGTTGTACAGCTCCGATTTACAGCACGAACTCTCTGCACAGTGCGGTAGTTGAGATCATCTGTAAGAAAAATGCTCGTGTTCGTTACACAACGATCCAAAACTGGGCACCAAACATCTACAACCTCGTTACGAAACGTGCGGTTGCTGAAGAGAATGCAACGATGGAATGGGTCGATGGTAACATCGGTTCCAAACTGACGATGAAATACCCAGCGGTTGTACTGAAGGGCCGTGGTGCTAAAGGTTCCGTTCTGTCCATCGCTGTTGCAGGTAAAAACCAGCACCAGGATGCAGGCGCGAAAATGATTCACCTCGCTCCGGATACAACTTCCACGATCGTATCCAAGTCGATCAGTAAACATGGGGGTAAAGTAACGTACCGTGGTCTGGCTTCCTTTGGACGCCAAGCTGAGGGCGCGAAATCCAACATCAAATGTGATACACTCATTCTTGATAATGAGTCCACATCGGATACGATTCCTTACAACGAAATCATGAATGATAACATCATGCTGGAGCATGAAGCAACGGTGTCCAAAGTGTCTGAGGATCAACTCTTCTACCTGATGAGCCGTGGTCTTACCGAAGCGGAAGCAACACAGATGATCATCATGGGCTTCATTGAGCCATTCACAAAAGAATTGCCAATGGAATATGCCGTTGAGATGAATCGTCTCATCAAGTTCGAGATGGAAGGTTCCATCGGTTAAGACATATGTAATGGGAAAAGACGAACTTTCATGGTTCGTCTTTTTTTTTGCCATAAGGTGAGTAATCTTTGATTTAAAATGTAAAAATAAGACTAATAGCACAGGCCAATTCATAGAGTTAAGCATTAAATGATAGAAAAAGGATGTGATGCTATGAATGCAAACCCTTTCGTAGGGTATCGAATTACAAGTTCATTCGGTTATCGAATTCATCCTATACATGGAGGCCAGACGTTTCATCGAGGAGTAGACCTGGTCACTGAACCCTGGAATGGCCCTGTATACGCTTTTCTTGAAGGAACGGTACGTTTTGCAGCGGAGGGACGAACAGGCTCTGGCTTTGGCGGATACGGGCTCACCGTGGCGTTGGAGGATCATCGTGAATACCTGCATTGTTATGCTCATCTTTCACGTATTGCTGTTCGTGCAGGCCAGCAGGTGAAGCGAGGTCAGCTTATTGGATATCAAGGCAGTACAGGGCAGAGCACGGGTCCGCATGTGCATTATGAGATTCGAAAAACAAGCTCACCTTCCTACGGATATACCGCGAGTGAACATGGAGTCGTTGAACCAACAGCATATTTGCTAAAAGAATATGGAACGATCTCTCAGGAAGAGGAGGGTCCACCGATGACAAGCGAGGAAAAGCAATTGCTTACGCTTATGCAGAAGCAACTGGAGCTTCAGGGGAGATGGATTCAAGAACAGAAGCGATTGTCCAATATGAGCTGTCCTGACTGGGCACAGGAGGCAATGACGTATTACCTCCCCTTTATTCAGGATCACACGGGAAGTTATGACTTTTGGAGAACACTTGTGATCATGTATCGGAAGGAAAAAGGAATAGAAGTACAACAAGAGGATTGAAGCTGTAAGGTCAGTATAAGAAAGATATATGGGTCTTCTATGGGCTATAAACCAAATCGGGAAGATTGCCGTTTCGCCCGGTTCCTCCAGCAGGGAAGCATCATATGTTAGGGTATACCTGATAAAGAGGAGGCAATCACATGAGCGAAGTAGGTTATGGCTGTAAAGGCAACGTTGGTGGTGTAGGCGGTGTAGGTGGATACAATCCATGTACGTCGGTTGGCGCCATCTTGGTACTGTTCATCTTGTTGGTTATCATTACAAAAGCTTTCTGTGTGTAACTCAATCGACTGAATATACGTAAGACAGATTAAGGGAAGCTCAGTTGAGCTTCCCTTTTAAATATTTTCTCTGTTATACCGACTTATTGCACGTAAATCTCAACGATGGCAATATCTCTTTCTTTCGCTAAATCGATAAAGGCCATAGAGGTCTGAACGAGTGGGCGGAAGTAGTCAGCTGGATTATTCATGACGATGACACCAGTCTGTCCTGTTGTGAGGAGTACTTTTTTGCCTATAAAATTCGGAAGCATATGTTTGATCAGTTCCTGGGTAGCTTCGCCATTCAACTGACCGAAACTGAGGCTGTATAGCTCACACAGAACAGAAATTAGCTCTTGCTTGGTTTGGTACACCCGATTTGTAGTCATCGCACTGTATACGTCAGCTACAGCAGTTATACGAGCATAAGGATGGATTTCATCCCCTCGCAAGCCATGTGGATAACCGCTCCCATCTTCACGTTCATGATGTTGTAGGGCAACCATAGCAATGATTTCATCCTCAGTGGAAGCTTTAATAATATCGTAACCGTAAAAGGTGTGTTTTTTCATTTCTGCGAATTCTTCTGTCGTTAGTTTACCTGGTTTATGTAAGATTTCAGAAGGGATTTTGGACTTGCCAATATCATGAAGATACCCTGCTTTGGCTACCGTAAGACATTCGTCGGGACTATAGCCCATCCAGCCGGCAATATAAAAAGCGAGCATACCGACCTGCAAGGAGTGATTGTAAGTGTAGTCACTGTCTCCATCCAGCATAAGCAGCAGGGAAACAACGTCTTTTTGTTTTTCGAGTTGTCCCGTTAAAGTGCCCAAAATTTCATCAACCTGTGACTCATCAATAAAGCCTTTTTCTATGGCTTGTTGGAACAGAGATTCTGTGCCTTTGATCGTGTCGTTAAACAGATTGGTTAACAGACGGGTCTGATCGGAAGGCAAGTTTTGTTCATCAGAGTGAAGGTTGGATGTATGTTCTACATCTGCGAAATCAATTCCATGATGCAGCAGTTTAGATATATCATCTTCACTGAGAACGGAACCTTTCATCAGCATGTGGAGACCTGAAGTGTTGTAGATATCATTTTTTAGCAGGTCGCCGGGTTTAAGATCTGTAACATGCACTCTCACGTATAAACCACCTTTTCCTCGACTAATATCGACACATATCATTATAATAACAAGAAAAAAATGGGTTGACAACGACTTATTTACTGTTCATGTACCTCTGTAAACAGCGGATAGACCCATTTTTTCTAGTCCAAAGGGTTCCAGGGGCCTAGTTGATGGCCCTTCCACTCCGAGCCGTCTTCCCAAATTTCCTTTTTCCAGATTGGCACAGTTTGCTTCAACCTTTCAATGGCATAACGGCTTGCATCGTAACAATCGCTGCGATGAGGTGAGGATACCGCAATAACGACACTAACCTCTGCCACGTCTACTTTGCCAATTCGATGACTGATCGCACAGCGCACACCTGGCCAGCGTTCTGCAATTTCCGTGCCGATCGCAGCCATATGGGACAGAGCCATGGGGACATATGCTTCATATTCGAGATGTACCGTGCGTTGTTCGCCAGTCATTTCACGTGTCGTTCCTACAAAAGTTAAAGCAGCACCATGATTGGCGGTAATGACCAAATTCGTGGTGTCCTCCACAGATAACGGAGCATTGCTAATCACATACAGGCCATCTTCTGTACGATGCTCTTGGGTAGGTGGCTGTTTATCATCATGAGGTCTAACCGTGCCATCTCCTCCGGATACAGGAGGAATCAAAGCCAGTTCGTCTTCCGCCTTAAGTGGTGTATCGGCTGGAGCATAATTCTGGTTTACTGCCAGAAAGGAGGAACGAATCTGTGAGGCAGCATCAGGATAAGCCTGGCCTAATTGTTCTTTGAGCTTGAAAGCCGTAGGCGCATCACCGTCATACTCAAATTCTATTTGGGATGTATTTAAACGTTCTGCAATACCTGCAAATAGTTGAATTGTAAATTTCATGGAATGAATCGCTCCTTTTTGATCTCTAAACCCTATAAATATATCATAACGACGTAGAAAATGTTATGCTTATCCACTAGAAGAATGTACGTTTAATGAACGGCAGAGGAGGCGGTGTAATGCGCAGCAGCGAGAAGCAAACATTAACCATTCTGCACACCAATGATGTCCACAGTCATTTCGGCTCCATGAGCGCGATCGCTGCCATGATTCGTGAGGAACGTGCTCAAGCAGGGCATCTGCTTGTTCTTGATATTGGTGATCATATGGATCGAATGGCTATTGAAACGGAAGGTACCTTGGGCATGGCTAATGTGGACGTGCTCAATCTGACAGGCTATGACGCTATTACGATCGGTAATAATGAGGGGTTAACCTTTACGCCAGACCAGCTCGCCCAGTCCTATACCGGACTCCTTTGTCCGATTGTATGTGGCAATGTGTTTGAACAGGATACAGGACATCCCCCAGCCTGGATGAAACCTTGGAGTATTATTGAAAAGGGACCATTTCGCATTGGTCTATTGGGAGCAACGGCCCCATTTAATACCTTCTATGAACTCATGGGCTGGCAAGTGACGGATCCTGTAGAGACGTTAAAAGATCAGGTGAAGACGCTGCGGGAACACGTTGATATCATTATTGTTTTGTCCCATCTGGGCCTTTCAACGGATAAAAGACTGGCGGAACAGGTTACTGGTATTGATGTTATCCTGGGTGGACATACCCATCATGTACTGGAAGAGCCTTTGGTGATTGGCAAGACTGTGCTGGGAGCAGCCGGGAAATTTGGCCAATGGCTTGGGAAGGTCGTGCTGGAACGAGCAGGAGAAGCAGAGCCTATACAGTTAGTACGCAGCGGTTGTGTGCCGGTACAGAGCACCATGCTGGATGAGCAGGTGTCTTTGGCTATCGCTACAAACGCTGTAGAAGCTGAAAGAATGCTGGATCAAACAGCGGTGATCACAGATCGTACGTTACGTGTTCATTACGAGCAGGAATCTCCTTTTGCTACCTTGCTTGCACAAGCCGTTCGGCATTTTACGGGAGCGGAACTATCGCTTGTGAATGCGGGTCAGTTGCTCGGAAACCTCCCGCAGGGGGACATTACTAAAGGAATGTTACATTCCCTATGTCCATCTCCTATAAATGCTTGTACAATATGCTTGAATGGTTATCAGATTCGTGAAGCACTGGAGCAGTCACTGCTGGAAGAGTTCATCTCTAAACCCATTGTAGGTTTTGGTTTTCGAGGGCGAATTCTAGGGACGTTATGCGTGGATGGAATGGAAGTTCGTTATGATCCCAGTGCGCCAGCCTATGATAAGATTCAATCCATTCTTGTGAATCATATACCTATAGAAGAACAGCGTGAATATATTGTTGGAACGCTTGACATGTTTACGTTTAATGTAGGATATCCTTCTTTGGCTCAAGGAAGCAACATCCAATATTACCTTCCGGAATTCATACGTGATTTGCTGGAAAGGGAATTAAAACGACCAGGGGCACTGGAGGAGAGCCTGCATAGCCGCTGGTTTCAAAGTTAGAACATGACTGCCTTCTGCTGATGCGGCGGCTAGTGATCATTACATCTACGGAGCGGGAGAGGATAGGCTGTGCGTTTAGTACATATAAACTTATTGCAGCCTGGCATGAAGCTGGGGAAACGAATTTTTAGTGAAGAAGGTCTGGTTTTACTCAGTGAGGATGTAGAACTGACGAGCCGGTTAATCGGGCGATTGAAAGATCTTGGGATTGGATATGTCTATATTCAGGATGCTGCGACAGAAGACATTATCGTGCCCGATATGTTACAGGAAGATACAAAGCGAAGGGCACTTGTGGAGATCAAACAACAATTTCAACATATGTCCGGCTTCAAAAGCAAAAACCGGATCACACACTTCGGTAAAGCGCTTAGCGGTGTAATGAACAGCATTCTGGAGGATATCGGCAGTCAAAAAGAAGCCATGATCATGTTAATGGACATGAACTCCAGCGATTTTGACCTCTATAATCACTCACTCAATGTTTGTGTGTATACGCTCGTACTCGGTGTAGCCTCAGGTTATACACGCCAGCAGCTCATGGAGATTGGTCTGGGCGCTCTGCTGCATGATATCGGAAAGACACAGATTTCCTCCGACATTTTACATAAGCCTTCACGTCTTAGTGATGAAGAATACAAGATCATTCAGCAGCATACGACGTATGGGCACCGTATTCTTAAGGATGAACCCGGCATACCCTTACTTGCAGCACACTGCGCACTGCAGCATCATGAACGAATTGATGGCAGTGGTTATCCTTTTGGTTTGAAAGGCAATGAAATCCATGAATATGCGAAGTGGATTGCTCTTGCCGATTCGTATGATGCCATGACGACCAATCGGGTCTATCGTCAAGCTTTATTACCGCATCAAGCAGTAGAAGTACTATACACAGGATCGGGAACCCTTTATGAGCAGCGGATGCTTGAAAAGTTTAGAGACTGTGTGGCGATCTATCCCGTAGGTATTTCCGTAACGCTGAGCACTGGGGAAGTTGGCGTCGTAGCCGCGATTCAACCTCGCGTACCACAGCGGCCGCTAATTCGTGTTCTTAAGGATGCAGAAGGTCAGGTGCTCCGTGCACCGTACGAAATAAATCTTGCAACGAAGCTTTCCGTGATGATTACAGGAGTAGAGGGAGCGGAGAATTCGACTTCGCTTCTGAAGCATGAGCAGTTGAATAGTTAGCGAACGAAATATAGTGCAAGCGCTCAGGTGGTCACATGGGATAGATGAAGCTAATTTCCCGAAGACGCATGAGCGTTTTTGTCATGTAATGGACAGGGTTTGGCTGTGCAGGAAGATTCGTAATTGTGCTATGATAAAAGATAACTCCCAAAAAAGGTATCTAAGGTATGATGAAAATAAAACTTTTTAGGTTAATAAAAGGAATAAGGTGAAGAACTATGACCATGCTAAACTCAGGATCGGTACAACCGATGCCTTTATCGCCAACGAATGATCCGTGGGATCCGATTGGCTCTCTGCGTACATATGGCCGCCATGTGCTGACCAGTGTAGAAATGACAGTGACACATCTATGCAACATGCGCTGTGAACACTGTGCCGTAGGGGATATGCTTACGATGCAAGAGGCACCCGCACTGCCGCTCTCACTTATGTTGAAACGACTGGATGAGGTAGAACATCTTCAGACGATCAGTCTGACCGGAGGCGAACCCAGCTTTAGCCAAAAGACGGTGGATGAAATGATAATTCCACTGCTTAAATATGCCAAAGAACGCGGGATTCGTTCGCAGATCAATTCCAATCTGACGCTGGATATCAGCCGATATGAGAAACTGCTCCCATACCTGGATGTGATGCACATTTCATTCAATTACCTGAATGCGGATGATTTCCATCAGGTCGGGTTTGCCAATAGCGGCAGATCAGTGAAGCGTGAAGTTGCTGTGAAAATGTATGAAAAGATGATTGAGAACTCTCGCAAGTTGAGTGAAGCCGGCATGTTTATTTCTGCCGAGACGATGATTAATTATCGTACCCACGATAAACTGGATGGCATCCATCAATTAATACGGGAAATGGGTTGCGTTCGGCACGAAGTACATCCGATGTATAGCTCTAACTTTGCAACCGCTCTGCCAGTGCTCTCGCTGGATCATATGAGAGCTGCCATTCACAAGTTGCTTGATGTTCGTGACAAAGACATGTGGATGCTCTTCGGAACGCTGCCGTTCTTCGCATGCAGTGCGGCCGAGCAGGATCGTGAGCTGATTAATCGTTTGTACAGTGAACCTAATGTGACGGTTCGTAATGATCCGGATGGACGCAACCGTGTAAATGTCAACATGTTTACGGGTAACGTATATGTGACTGATTTTGCAGATATCCCGGCGTTTGGTAATATTCATGATCGTAAACTGGATGATGTCTTCCACGAATGGGCTGCGGAGCATCCACTCAATCAGACGGTAAACTGCCATTGCGATGCTGCATCGTGTTGCGGGCCGAACCTGCTTGTGGCTGACATGTACTATAAAGGCGTGGACTTCAAATCGAGAAAAGCAATTACACGTTAAATGTTAATATTCCAGGTGCATTCCTGAAATAGACAGAGAAGGGGAGTTACATCTTGGGCATTCATACCGAATTTCATCTTGGACAGCTGGTATTTAATCTGGTCTGTGTCTTTTTGCTCGTATTTTTGAATGGCGTATTTGTGGCAGCGGAGTTTTCTCTCGTCAAAGTAAGACAGACACGCCTGACACAATTACAGAGTGAGGGAAACCGTCTGGCTGGTTATGCATTAAAGGTGAACGGTAAGCTGGATGCCTATCTGTCGGCAACACAGTTCGGGATTACACTCACATCTCTCGGACTGGGATGGTTAGGTGAACCTGCAATCTCCAAACTGCTTGTGGAACCGCTGATGTTTAAGCTGGGTGTGTCCGATACAAGCCTGATTACAACGGTATCCGTTATTATCGGATTCTGTATCATCACGTTTTTGCACATTGTGCTTGGTGAGCTGGCTCCTAAATCGCTGGCGATTCAAAAGACAGATGGGGTAGCGTTGCTTTTATCCGCACCGTTGCTGTTATTTTATAAAGTTTTCTTCCCGTTCATCTGGGTTCTTAATGCTTCGGCGAATGCTTTATTACGTCTGGCGGGCATTGAACCGGCGAGTGAAAGTGAAGCCCATTCCGAGGATGAGCTTCGCATTCTGATGAAACAGAGTGCCAAAAGTGGTGTTATCGACAAGGATGAGATCAAGCTGATGGATAATATCTTTGATTTCTCCGACATGCTGGCTCGTGAGGTTATGTTGCCTCGTACAGATATGGACTGTTTGTATACCCATCTGTCGCTGGAGGAAAATCTAAAGATCATCAACGCAACGAAGCATTCCCGTTACCCGGTAGCGGTGGAGGATAAGGACGAGATTATCGGATTTATCCACATCACCGATCTGCTGCTGGCGGAACCGGAGCAGCAACAGGATCTGGCTTCACTTGTGCGTCCAATTCTGAACGTGCCCGAGTCGATGGAGATCAGCCATGTGTTACGTCTGATGCAGAAAAAGCATTCCCAGATGACCCTTGTCGTAGATGAATATGGGGGTACTGCAGGACTACTGACGGCCGAAGAAATTCTGGAAGAGATCGTTGGAGATCTGTATGATGAGTTCGAAGATGAGCGTCCACATATGGAACGGATCGGTGATGCGTTTTCGATCGATGGACGTTCGTTGATCGAAGAAGTGCATGAATGGACTGGAGCGGTCATCGAGGACGAAGAGGTAGATACCATTGGCGGATGGTTGTTCAAAGAGCTGGAAGGTAGTCCAGCCAAGGGCAAAACACGTGAGCGGAACGGCTATGTCTTTGAAGTGGAAGAGTCAGCACGTTTACGAATTAACCGGGTCAAAGTGTACAAGCAAACGAAAACACAAGATACAGACATGGAAGAGGAACAGTGAACTGCTGTTGCCTGTGATTGATGATAAATGATAAACAGTAGAAAACAGACAAGACCTTTGAAAGGGGTGCTTTGGCACCTTTCGAAGGTCTTTTTTGCATGGGTGGGAATAAGCAAGTTTACTCTGTAAATGGCAAAAATCTGCTCATCGTTTTGCAAAAAGGGATTATCTTGCTCAGCACGACATATGGTTATAAGGACAGGAAATGATGGGAATGTACTGCATGCCTTGTGAAGGAATGCAGAATGCATGTCTTTGGATCATAAAGGAGGCGTTTCGATTGAAAGATCCTCAGGTACGGGCTTATGTTCCTTTTGTGGGGCCATTTGATCCGTGTAAACCTCTAGGTGTTCGTACGTATCTGGTTCCACCGCAATTATTTATTCCCTTTCAGCCCATGGGTTGGCCGCAGTACAGTCCAGCTGAAGCCTTAAGACTGGGCACGTTGTGGCCAGCGCTGTATAGTCCGTATACCTCAAAAAAAATGAAGGAAAGGGCGGTGGAGAACGATGGAGAAGGAACAGCCGAAGCCTTGTGACGCCCAATATTACGAACTGCTGGAGGAGCTACAGGCGCTGGATTTTGTTCTGGTCGAGCTGAATCTTTATCTGGATACACATCCGGGAGATTTTCAGAGCATTGAGCAGTACAACAAATTTAGCCAGGAACGGATGCGTGTTGCACAAGAGTTTCAGCAATTATATGGTCCGTTAACGAATTTCGGTCATTCCTTTTCCAAATATCCATGGGAGTGGTCCCAGACACCTTGGCCTTGGCAAGTATAAAATCGAAGGAGGCGTCCTGTACATGTGGGTTTATGAAAAGAAATTGCAATACCCGGTTCGGGTGAGTAAATGTGATCCTCATATGGCAAAGCTGCTGATGGAACAATATGGTGGTGCGGATGGAGAACTCGCAGCAGCTTTACGCTATCTGAATCAGCGTTATACTATTCCTGACAAAATTATCGGTCTGCTAAATGATATCGCGACGGAGGAATTTTCTCACTTGGAGATGATTGCAACGATGATCTACAAGCTCACCAAGGATGCCACGATGGAGCAGCTGGAGCAGGCCGGGTTGGACGCTCATTATGCAGGACATGATCGGGCGCTTTTCTATAACAACGCTGCGGGTGTACCCTTCACGGCCTCCTATATTCAAGCGAAGGGCGACCCCATCGCTGATTTGTACGAGGATATCGCAGCCGAAGAGAAAGCCAGGGCTACATATCAATGGTTAATTGATCTAACGGATGACGTGGACTTGCAGGACAGCCTGAAATTTTTGCGGGAACGTGAGATTGTACACTCGCTAAGGTTCAGAGAGGCCGTTGAGATTCTGAAGGATGATCGGGAGACGAAGAAGATTTTTTAATTACGAAATCAAACAGACCTATAGCCAGAAAAGATAACGGGCAGTCCAGGAGGACTGCTTTTTTGTTCGGGTACTATTACTTCATACCCATAAAATCAGAAAAAGGGACGATTCATTAAGGTGTTGACCCCCAAAGTCGTCCTGCAGATCTAGAATAAACGTATGAATAAGCGCTCTTAGTATTCAACGACCATGGCAACATTTTGCCATCCGGCTCCAACGGTCCAGAACAACACTTTGTCACCACGCTGTATCTTGCCGGAGGTTATCGCTCGATGCAGTGCAATAAACGGACTGCTGGTGGAGGTGTAACCGAACTCATCTCCAATATAGACAGCGATGTTATCATCAATGCCGATATTCTCGGATACCGCACGGATGTTGGCAATCGACAGTTGTGAGAAACAGGCAGCTTTGACCTCATCCGGTCTGATTTCATTGCGTGTTAGTAACGTGCGAATGGATTCTGAAGCGGCATCGACACAGATCGAGTCATCAAACGGTGTGAATTTCACATGAAAAGCTCCTGCATCCACACCTGTGCTTCCGAGCTTGGCAAGCCCCTCCGCCGGAAATAGTGAATTTTGATATACACAGGTATCCGTCTGATAGATTGAATCGATAAATCCAACAGCATGTTCATCCCGTTCGACAATGACGGCTGCTGCAGCATCTCCGAAATTTGCAAAATAAACCGGATCATCCGGATTGGCATGTGGGGCCACATAATCCGAGCCTAGGATTAAAGCACGTTTAATCCTTGGATTACCGAGCATCTGCCGACTGACTTGTTCAAAAGCCGCAGTCATACCTGCACAGTTGGCATTGCTATCGATACAAATGGTGTGAGATGCTCCATGGATCAGATGATGAATCATTAAGGAGTTCGTAGGGAAAATATATTCGGGTGTTTGGCTTGCATAAGCAATCAAGTCGATATCCTGGCCGGTTAATCCGGTTTTAGCCAGCAGATTTCGGGTCGCCTCGAAGGCCATTGTCAGTGAGTTTTCGTCAGCGTGATCAATTTTGTAACGTGATTCACGCCCGAGTGCTTTTAACAAACCACGGATATCTACCCCTCTTGCATCAAAGTGTTCAATATAAAAGTCGTTGTGCACCTTGGTTTCCGGATGATACATATCGATATCAACAATACGAATTCCAGCCATCGTCATCCTCCTCTTATGTGGAAAGGCAGAGCTGTGATGAGAACACCAGACAATCTAAGGCGTTACGCCGAAATAATTTCCAGATTGTCGAGCCCTACGGTCCGACCCAGTCTGGCAAGTTGCATTTTCAAAATGGCATTGTTCTCCAGGGTTAACACGACTTTTTTATATTCGTCCTTTTTGAACATGGCCAGGCATCCCTCAAGAAGAGGTACGATCTCAGGGGCGGTAACATTCAGCTTTTTGCAGTCAATGTCCAGGTTGAAGTCTTGGGTGTTGATGGAAGAAATCGTATCCTGATATGCCGAGATCGAACGAAGACCATCCTCTTGAGAAAAAGAACCTTCCAATTCAATGTACAACACCTTGTTTGAAGCATCTGTCTTTAGAATAAATTTTCCCATTACGTGTTCTCTCTCCTTTGTAATATGAGTGAAATATATCCTCTATGGAATATTGCCGTCCATTAGACCCTAAAGAGAGGGATACCAGGTTGTTAAGCCGGAAGGATAATTTACCCATATTATAAAGGTAATAATGTAAAAAGATCAATAAAAAGGTCGAATAGTGTATAAAAATGTAGAACGTTGAATTACTGGATTTCCTCAAGCGTGGCAAGTAATACATTAAAAGCGCTGATAATACGCGGAACACCTACGCACGGCGCCAGATGGAGTAATATTCCTTTAAGTTCATCCAAGGTAACCCCTACGCTTAGAGCCATGGCATAATGGACACCGAGCTGTTCGAACTGTCCCTGCGTGATTAACGATGAGATGATAGCGACTTCTTTCCACTGATCCGTAATCGTTGTTCTCTGAAAAATATCACCATATGCTGTTCCCATAATAAACTCGGACAGCTCGGGAAAGTGTTCCTTAATCGGTGCAAATGCCTTCGCACCATATTCTCCGGAAAGCTTGCTAAAGCGTTCTAAACCTTGCGTCACCTGTTCACTCATGACTTGTGCCTCCTAATCCAAATTGACAACCCGGTGTGCCGTTGGCGGAATCTCGTCCCGATCCGTCAGCAGTTCGATTACAGCGACCCGTTTTAACTTCAAAGCAGCCTCCAGCGCGGCGGAGAACTGTGCCAACGTTTCTGTACGGAAAGCCGTAGCTCCCAGTGACTCGGCAAATTTGACGGCATCCATGGGAATCTCGAAGAGGGTACCATCGATGCGTCCCGTCGTTTTTTCCATACCTTTCAGGGCCATATCCAGCTGTTTGTTGTTGACAACAATAAAAATGACAGGAATATTTTTGCACACAGCTGTATTAATTTCTGTGCCCAGCATCATAAAACATCCGTCTCCGGTGATACAGATCACCGTCTCTTTGGGTGAGGCGGCTTTGGCCCCAATAGCCATACCGATGGCATTCCCCATGCAGGCAAAGTAGGCATCAAATATGAAACTGCCCGGTTTCTTCACTTTATAACGCTGAACGGCGTGAAAGCCATGGCTGCCATCATCAACGAACAATTTATGATCATAGGGCAGCAGGTCGCTCATTTGATCCAGCACCGAAGCGAGAGAGAGATGTGGCAACTCTGGTAATGGGGACTGATATTGAACTGGTTCAGTGATCGCTTCGGAAACAGCTACTGTAGCGGACGGCAGAGTGGTGAGCAGGTATTGCAGATTATCCTTGATGTCCCCTGTAATATGTAAGGTCTGAGATTGTAGAATTTTGCCTACAAAGGTTGGGTCGGTATCCATTTGAATCAGTTGTGCCGGATGATGATCTGGTTTGAGATTACACAGCGTCATATCGCTAAGTCTGGAGCCGAGAACAATATAAAGATCACTTTGATTCAGCATCTCGTCGCCATGTGAGAAACCACCTACACCGCAAGGTCCGTGATAGAAAGGGTGATCCCATACTATGGCTCCTTTGCCGCCGGGAGTTGTCACAACAGGAATTTTTAACGTTTCAGCTAGTTGTTGCAGCTCCTCATGTGCCCCGGAACGAGTTACGCCTTTACCTGCAATAATCAAAGGATGCTGAGCTTGTTGGATTAAAGGCAGTATTCGATTCAGATTAGAGATGCTGAGCATTGGCTCAGATTCAGGAATAACAATGCGGCAGGATGCAAGCTGTTCGGTTTGTACGTCAAAAGGAAGACAAAGATGCACAGGGCCTTTGTTCGGGCCTAGTGCAATGGAAATGGCATGATTCAAAATAGTTCCGAAGTGATCTCCACGCTCAACCAGTTTGCTGAACAGTGTAGCAGGCTTGAACATTTCAGCCAGATCGGCCAGATAAGAAGAGGAGTCCTGACACTGGGGGATGCCCAGTTCCTGAATGGATTGATGACCGGTAAGGAATAACACAGGAAGATTATTTGCTTTGGCATGAGCCGCAGCTGTGAGCAGATTGGTTCCTCCAGGGCCCGAGGTAGCAATAGCGACACCCAGGCGGCCTGTCTGCAATGCGTAACCCGAAGCTGCGAAGCCTGAACTGGCTTCATGGCGGCCGGGGATAAATTCCAGACCGTAATCTACCATTTTCAGAAGAGCAGGACAGATGGATTTTCCGATAATACCAAATACATGAGTGACACCCAGATTGCGCAGCGTTTCTGCTAAATAGTCTGCAACAGTTCTCACGCGAGGACACCTCATTTCGAGTAGTAGGTTTTTAGTACCAGGAGGCTTATCCGATTGTGCATGTTGGTATTTGTCTAAGGTTGTAAGAAGAAGAATTCCTTGGTATTAGAAATCGTATCTTTTTTTGTGGTTTTTTGTCAATCTTTTTCCTGATTCAAATTTCCTAAGCCTTAAGTTGTGAACACTTCATTTTTTATGAACCCGTTTTCATATATGCAATGTAGATTATGCAACTTATTACCTATTCGCATTACCGCGATGATGCAACAGTGTGGTAGTTGAACATCGTGTCAACAAGTTGATCGATTCTTTACACGTTAGTGGATTGGATTGGATAAAATCACTAGTTCAACTTAAATAACAGAGGATTTCTGCTATACTGAAAATGAATTGGAGGAGAAGGTAATGACATCATTGAAAATGGCTGTGATCGGCCTGGGTAAGATGGGTTTACATATGATTCACCAAGCGGAGAATACATCAATGGATATCCCCGTGAAGATTACTGCGGTGTGTGATGCGAATGAGCAAGGATTGCAGGCTTTTGCAGCAACCCATCCATCGGTAAAAACATATCTTGACTACAAACAGCTGCTGGATGAGCAGCAGATTGACCTCGTGTATATTGCTGTACCACCTAAATATCATTGTCCGGTCGTTATGGAAGTGCTGGAGCGCCGGATTCATGTGTTCTGCGAGAAGCCGCTGGCGAACAGTCTAGACGAAGCACGCAGGATGGTGGAAGCCGCGAAGCAGGCCGGCGTGGTGCACGCTGTTCATTTCTCGATGCCGCATGAATCTGCCGTGTTAAAGCTGCAAGAGATGGTTAAACAACATAAAGTGGGTGACATTCGCAAAATCGACCTGATTCTGCAATTCCCGCAGTGGCCGCGCTCATGGCAGCAGAATGACTGGATTACAAGCCGTGATCAGGGAGGATTCATCCTTGAAGTTGGCATTCACTGGATTCATATGATCCAGAATGTATTCGGACGCCTCCGTGTACTGAACGCTCAAGTGATTTATCCGGTCGATCAACCGGATGCGTGTGAACAGGAAGTACAGGCTGTGCTTGAAGTGCAGGACGGAACCCGTGTTCATCTACAGGGGATTTCCCATTTTGCCGGTGAAGAGAGAGTATCTATGGTTGTGTACGGCACCGAAGGTACCATTGCGCTGGAAAACTGGGAGGAACTGATGAGTGGACAGATCGGACAGCCGCTCTCTCCAGTAGAAGTGCCGGAATCCTCCAGTGAGCTGCCTGTTTTGAAACATGTAATCGCAAGGATTCAGGGCAGACCTGGCAGAATTTATACGTTCCATGACGGATATGAGGCACAACAAGTGCTTGAAGCACTTCGGAACAGCCATTAAATAAATTTTACTCCGAAAGGAAGTTGTTTGAATATGACCACAAAAAATGCCTTGCGTAAACCGGAAGCGATGATTTTTGATATGGATGGTACGCTGTTTCAGACAGAGACTTTACTCTTGCCTGCCTACCAGCAGTTATTTGATACCTTGCGTGCAGAGGGACATTTTGAAGGAGAAACTCCGCCGGAAGAGCGGATGCTTGGAAGTCTGGGTATGCTGCTTGAAGATATCTGGAAAGTGGTTATGCCCGAGGCATCCGAAGCGGCTCATCGCCGTGCAGATGAATTATTGCTGCAACTCGAGATTGAAGGACTGGATGGGGGAGATTCCAAACTGTATCCCGGTGTAAAAAAAACGCTGGAAGCACTGAAGGCCCAGGGTATTCGTTTGTTTGTTGCCAGCAATGGTCTGGAGGATTATGTAAAAGGTGTTGCGTTTGCACATGAAATTATGCCGCTGTTTGAAGGGGTATACAGTGCGGGTCAGTACAAAACACCTTCCAAGATCAATCTGGTGCAGATTCTGCTACAGAAACACCGGATTCAAGATGCATGGATGGTAGGGGATCGTTCCTCGGACGTCGAAGCGGGCAAAATGAACAACCAAACCGTCATTGGCTGTGCTTATGCCGGGTTTGGCCGGGATGAGGAGCTTGCCGGATCCGATGCGCTGATCTCGAATTTCACCGATTTGCTCCGCCTATATGAAGAAGCAGAATGAGCCGTTAATTCGGCTTAATCCTTGAAGTAGCAACCCTTATCGATGCACCTGCATGGGCGTGATTCACGCCCATGCAGGTTTTTTAGGTTGGAGCAGGAAGTTACATCCTCCCCTGTAGAAAGTTGATTTCCCTATCCCGCATAGGTTGTAAATCCCACTATACTTTCATTCAAAAGCTATAGGGGGTCTGATTCTGATGAAACCATCCAAACTGAACGCCTACATCTTCATCGTCCCGAGTCTCTTTCTCACACTGGTATTCGGAATCTATCCGTTGTTATGGGCTCTGCGTTACATGTTCTATGACTATCAGGGCATTGGAAAGCCGATCTTCATCGGACTTGATAACTTTGCACGTATTATGCGTGATGCACAGTTCTGGGACTCAGTCAAAAATACGGGGGTATATGCACTGGGTAAACTCGTCATTACCATTCCGCTATCCCTTATTCTGGCCATTATCCTGAATCGCAAGTGGCGTGGACGCTCCTTGTTCAGGGCCGTTTTTTATCTTCCAACAATCTTCAGTGCATCCGTTATGGCGATTGTTTTCTTTATCATTTTCAATTCATATAACGGCATTTTGAACCAACTGCTGCTCAAGTATCACATCATCTCCTCACCGATTGGTTGGCTGGATGCGAATCATGCGATGCTGACAACGATCATGATTGCTATATGGGGCGCTGTAGGGAACTACATGTTATTGTTCATTGCAGGTCTGCAAAGCATTCCGGAGGAGCTGTACGAGGCGGCATCACTAGACGGAGCGAGTGAGTTTCAGAAATTGCGCAATGTAACGATCCCGCTGCTTGGGCCCGTGCTGCAAATGATCATTATGCTCGCGATTACGACAGCACTTAAGGGGTACGAGAGCATTATGGTATTAACCGAAGGTGGGCCATATGGCAAAACAGAGGTCATGTATCTGTACCTGTTCAAACTGTTGTTCCCGGTTTCGGCAGACGCCCAATCCTTGCAGCAACTCGGTTACGGAAGTGCAGTCGGCTTCACGACAGCACTCATTGTAGGGGCGGTTACGCTCATTTACTTCCAAATTTCCAAAAAGCTTAATGATATCTACTAATGACGAACAGGAGGAAACGATGATGACTCAAACCGTGCTTGCACCTGCATCTTCCAATTCAAGTTCATACCGCTGGGCTCGCTGGACGAAGCGAACAATCCTCTTCATCTTTCTGCTGATCATTGCACTCTTATCCCTATTCCCGATTATCCTGGTGTTGCTAGGCTCGTTCAAAACCAACCAGGAGCTTACCGGAGGAGCAACGATTTGGCCGAAGATATGGCAGTTTACAAACTACGCCCAGGCGTGGAAGACTGCGAATTTTTCCGGCTTTACGATCAACAGCGTCTTTGTAAGTATGGCTACAACTGTAGGGACACTGCTGATATCTTCGATGGCAGCTTATGCGGTGGATCGGGTTCATTTTAAAGGTAAAAAAGCATACACCCTGCTTATGGCATCCACGCTGTTTATTTCGATTGGTGCCGTTGTACTCAGACCGCAATTTGATCTTATGGTCAAGCTGGGTCTGAATAATTCCCTATGGGGTGTCATCATCATATTAATTAGTGCACATGCGGCTACGTATTTTATTCTGGTCGGGTTCTTCAAGAGTATTCCCCGTGAACTGGATGAGGCAGCGATGATTGATGGCTGTAATTTCTTCACAACCTATTGGCTGATTATCCTGCCACTTCTGCGTCCGGGTCTGGCCGTTGCCGGTTTGGGTGTGTTTCAGAATTCATGGAATGAATATATTCTGCCTTTTGTGTTCACCATGAGCAATCCCAAGCTGCAGACATTGCCGGTTGGTCTGGCCAACCTGCGCTACGGAATCGGGGCTGCAGCTGAGGTTCAGTTAATGATGGCTGGCGCATGTCTGTCCATTTTGCCACTGTTAGTTGTATACATCTTTGCGAATAAGTCCTTTATGCAAGTTACGCTGGGGGCTGTCAAAGGTTAGGCTCACAAAGCGGAGGAAGAGATATTTGGGGAACGGTATTCCGTGCAGATTCCGCTGTGCTATACTCTTTTTAATTACAGCGGACAGGGCAAGCCCTTGTTCAAGGAGCGACCGCCTATGATGGCTTATTTCTACAAAATGTCTCTGAAAAAACGAATACAACTCATCTATATTTTTCTCGTTGTTTTGTGTATTAGTGTGACGGGAATCTGCTCATATCTCTTTGCTGCAAAAAGCATAGAGCGGAATGCCCTTGAGTTAAAGAAAAGCATTCTGAACAAATCGGTACAGGTGATGGATGAACATCTGCGTCATATCGTGGTGTCATCCTACTCGTTCATGCTGAGTGACACGTTCACACAGGTGATGCGCGATGTTCGTAATCATAATGATAAACGTTATTATCAGAATCTCTCTCTGCTTCAGACAACGTTTGCTCAGTTGAAGCTGGTAGAGCCGTTGATTGATACGGCTTACTTGAAGACACCGATCGGCAATTTTTTCTCAACGAAAGACTTCCCGAATCAAAGCACTGCATTTGACAAGGAGTATGGAGAGGTTGTGAAACAACCCGGCTGGAATACGATGTGGTTTAGTTCACATCCCAGTGAATTGTTCCAATCCCGTGGCAATGTGTTATCGCTATTGCTCAAACCGATTGTGATTGATAACCACACGTTTACGGAAGTCTACATGGTCGTCAACATGAGGGAAGCCGCGATGCGGGACATTCTGAACCAGGATCTGATGAACAGTCAGGTGCAATTGTTTTTATTGCACAAAAACGGAAGTGAAGTCATACGTCCGGGGGCGGGCACATTTGATCTGGTAACGGAGCCCGGATTTGCACAACGTTTAAATCGGGAAGCCGGTGATTTCACCTATACGAACGGACAGGGGCAAGACATGCTGGTGAACTACTCGGCTCTATCCATGAATGAGGACTGGGTTATGGTCAGTGTGCAATCCAAGGCCGATTTGTTATCTCCACTGAAGAAGATCCGCTGGCTGGTCATTCTGATTATGTTGTTCTGCATCTTGCTGGCGCTCGCGCTGTCCGACTTGTTATCCTCCGCCCTTTTGAAACCGCTGAACAAATTGCGGCGACTCATGGTTGAGGTGGAGTACAATGACCTGGACGTGCGGTTTCGCAGCAAATATGACGATGAAGTCAGTGCCGTTGGCCATCGCTTCAACCGAATGCTGGATCAGATTCAGATTTTGTTTGAAGAGGTACGCGACACGGAACACGACAAGCGGCGGCTCGAAGTGAAGGCGCTTCAAGCTCAGGTTGATCCTCATTTTCTGTACAACACATTAAATACGATGTTCTGGAAAAGCGAGAGCGGAGAGAAGAAGGATGTTAGCGCCATGATTGTCTCTCTCTCCCTGCTGTTCAGGCTTGGCTTGAATGACGGGAAAGATATGACGACTGTAGAGCAGGAGATCAGACACGTCGAGCAATACATGCAGCTGCAGCAGCAATGCTACGAGAACTTGTTTGAATACCGGATTGAGGCAGAGGAGTCGTGCAGGAGTATCGAAATTTTGAAAATTTTGCTCCAGCCTCTGGTTGAAAATGCAATCCTGCATGGTTTTAATGACAAGGAAGATCTGGGATGTATTCTCATCCGCATTGATCGTCATGAAGACACACTCCGACTTGCGGTCACGGACAATGGATGCGGCATGGACGTGGCGAAAGTTCGCGCGGAAGAAATACCTGGAGGCGAACGGAAGGGGTATGCCCTATCCAATCTGGTTGACCGATTAAGCCTGCAGTACGGTGAGCAAGCTTCGCTTGTATTTGATAGTGAAATAAACGTGGGAACTACGGTGGTTATCACCATTCCGATCAGCTAGGAGGGAGCGTACGTATGGAGCAATTAACGATGTGTGTTATGGATGATATCCAGGCTGTGGTCAAGGGCATCGCTTCCACCATTCCGTGGGAGGAGCATGAGGTTCGGATCGTTGGCACAGCGAACAATGGAGAACAGGGCTGGTCCCTTCTGGTGGAAGAGCAACCAGACATTGTGATCACGGATATCAAAATGCCTCGGCTCAGCGGACTCGAACTCATGAAGCGGGCAATGGATGCCGGACTGAGAACCAAATTTATTTTTATCAGTGGATATTCTGATTTTCAATATGCCCAGGAAGCCATCAAGCTGGGGGCCTTCGATTATCTGCTCAAGCCGTTTACTCCCGAAGAAATCCTGGGTGCGGTGCTCAAAGTGAGACAAGTCATTGAAAATGAACAAGCGAAGTCGAAGCAGCTTCAGAAGCTGAAACAAAAAGCGGTTAGCAGCAGCGAGTACGAACGTCAAAGTTATCTTCTCGGCCTGTTGCGGCATGAGATTGGAGGGTTTCTGAATGAGAGCCGGTGGGATGAGCTAAACATTGATCTGGATTCCTCCAATCTGAATGTGATGGTCATCGAGGTGGACGGGTATACACGATACGGCTCCACGATGCATCTGGATGCAGAGATTGTGCCATTTGCAGTGCAAAATATTGTCAGCGAAACATTAAATCGGTATACGAGAAGCATTGTGCTTCGTGAAAACCGATATCGGCTGGCAGCTATATTTGATACATCCGACCAGATTGAGGTATCGGAGCTTATGGAGCAATGCCGTCACAATGTGGAACAATACAGCAAAAAGACGATCTCCATCGGTCTGGGCACCATTGCCCGGAGACCACAGGAAATCTGGATATCCTATGCCAATGCAGATAAGGCGATATCCTATCGCTTTTACAGTGAGGGGAACTGCATTTTCAACTATGCAGAACTGGAGAATCAGGAGGTGATCGCCCCTGTGTATCCTTTGGAAAAGGAAAAGGAACTGTTTTACGCACTAAAATGCGGTAATGAGAGTTCCTGTCACCGGATCATCGATGAGATTCTGGAAGTATGGCAGAGCTCCAAGGGGTTCCCCGAGCCACTGACGATGATTCGTCTGTTGTCAGGACTTGCATTTGCCATCTACCGGGCATTCTGTGACGAAATCACGGAAGAAGAGCGTCTTCGTCTGGAAGCAGATCTGACCGTGCTTGAAGCGATGCGCTCGTTGACTTTTGACGGCTGGGGAGCATATATCAAGCATTTTAGCAGCATGGGCTGTGAGATCATGGATAAGAAACGGCTTACAGATGTCAAACAGGCGATCAGCAAATCCAAAGAGTATATCAGCATGAATCTGTCCGAAAATCTGACATTGCAGACGTGTGCGCAGTCCGTGCACTTAAGCCCGAGTTACTTTGCGAATGCGTTCAAGAAGGAGACGGGCATGACGCTTATCCAATATATTACGAAGCTCAGGATGGAAAAGGCGAAGGAACTGCTGGTTGCGGGTGTACAGGTACAGGAAATATGCCAGATGCTGGGGTATGAGGACAGACCGTATTTCAGTGGTCTTTTCAAGAAATACTGCGGTATGACCCCGACACACTTCCGGCAGATGTACGAGAACGGATAAGACAGAGATCGTCATTTTTCCCACCATGCATAGTCAGAATGTCCCTCACTTCGACTGAAGCGGAACGTTTATCATTACGGTAACGGGGAACCAAACAGGTTGTCCAGACAAGCATAAGGGGGCATTTCAATGGTTAAGAAGTGGATGATGACTACACTAAGTGCTGTGCTTGCATTAACCGTAGCCGGTTGTTCAACAGACAGTGGAACGACAACGGACAGCGGGGCAGCGGCTGGCGGCGGAGAACAGAGCAGCGGAAAAACAAAAGTGATCTATTGGACTCCGGATCGCCACGATGCTGATTTTATGAAATCCAAGATTGATCAGTTTAACCAGACCAACAAGGATAACATCGAAGTGGAAATGACCGTTATGGGTGACAATTATCCGCAGGCCGTTGATATTGCTTTTGCGAGTAAACAAGCTCCCGATGTGTTTCAAATTGACGATTTCCAAACGTATTACCAGAAGGGGTATCTTGCTCCAATCGACGGATATATGAGTGATGCGATGAAGGCCACGTTCAAAGACAGCCTGATCGAAAATAAAAATACAATTGATGGAAAAGTCTATACCCTTCCGAATACAGGCCAGATCTGGAGACTGGTGTACAATAAAGATATTTTCCAAAAAGCAGGCATTGCTTCTCCGCCTAAAACCATTGCTGAGATGGTAGCAGACGCAAAGAAAATTACCGAAGCAGGTAAAAGTGAAGGCATCTATGGCTTCGCCAGCCCGTTCAAAAGTGGTAGCGGTTTCTGGAGAGCGGCGAACACCATTGCCGGTGCAAGCACGAACGAAGGAATCGACGGCTTTAACTACAAGACAGGTCAGTTTGACTTCAGTATGTACAAGTCGATTGCCGAGGCACTTCGTCAAATGAATCAAGACGGCAGCATGCTGCCAGGTGTAGAAAGCCTGGATATTGACCCACTGAGAGCGCAATTCGCACAAGGCAAAATCGGGATGTACATTAACCACTCCGGTGAGCCGGGCGTCTACAAAGATCAGTTCCCAACCAAAGAAAATTGGGGTGCAGCACCTGTGCCAACAGATGATGGTACGATTAAAGGCGCTTCACAAGTCATTGGCGGCTCCTATATCGGCATTAATGCCGACTCGAAAAACAAAGAAGCAGCTTGGAAGTTCATGGAGTACGTATACAGCACGGATCTGCAAAGCGAGTATTATGAAAAAGGGTATGGTATCTCCCTGATCCCTGCAGTACTCAGCTCGGATAAAAAACCTAGCATTCCAGGCATTGAAGGTTTCTTGCCGAAAAGAGTTGATGCAATCTTCCCTGCGAATCCAGGTGTCATTACAGAGAGCTCGCTGGAAGGTATGAAATGGGCTGAAGCCTTCTCCGCTTATGTATTCACTGGTGGCGATCTGGATGGGGTAATCGAGGATCTGAACACACGGTATAATGCAGCACTTGAGAAAAGCAAAGCGGCAGGCCTGACTAAAATTGCGGCAGATCCATCGTTTGATTCATCCAAGCTTCAAGGTAAACTGTCCAAAGAAGAGTAAAACCTAAACATGGCGGCCGTCGTATTCATACTTCGGTCGCTTCACTTTACTGAAATTTTCAAAATTATCTTGCCTTGGAAAGGGGAATATCCAATGATTATTGACCAGAATTCCGTAAAACCACATATCATTAACGAAACAAGTTCGCGCAAAATTTTGGGGATGGGTGGAACACTCATGATGGTCGAAGTTACGTTTAGCAAAGGTGGAATCGGCGAAGTTCACTCCCATGATGCGCATGAGCAGGTCAGTTATATTGTAAAGGGAAGCTTTGAAGTTCAGGTGGGCGAAGAGACCAAAATTCTCAAAGCCGGAGACAGCTTTTATGCTGGCTTGAATGTGCCCCACGGAGTAAAGGCACTGGAAGATGCGATCATACTGGATGTGTTTACGCCATTCCGTGAGGATTTCCTTGAGGTTGACCAATGAGTGATTTTTACCTTTCGGCGGACGAACTGCAGCAGGCAGCTCTGTACTACCAGGAGCACTTTCCGGAGGAAGCCCGAAATTCAGTGACGATCGCGAACCGTGCCATTCTGAATGAATTTATCGTGCCGTATACCCATGATTTGACCAACTGGATTCCACTTGGCACACCGGTGGACTGGCTTCATAATCCGACCAATGATCTGGAGTTCACTTGGGGCATCAACCGCCACTGGCATATGCTTGATTTGGGTAAAGCTTATCTGATGAAAGGCAACCCGTTATATGTGACGACATTTATAGATCACTACCGCACGTGGAGAGAACAGAATCAGGTGCCTGTTGATCTGGCGTATGACGAGGCTGTTTTTTTTCAGAAACCAGGTCCTTGGCGTTTGCTTGAAACAGGTCTGCGTGTGCAATCCTGGATTGCCGCGTACAAATATATGGAATCCAGTCCGCAACTGGACGATGCCTTTCGGGCCGAATTTCTGCAAGGGCTGGAGGAGCATGCAGAGTTCCTGACGCATTATCTCGGTAGTACAGAGATCAATCACGCCATTATGCATATGCAGGGTTTGTTTATGATTGCAGCTTTTTACAAGGAGCATCCACGCAGTCCATTCTGGCGTCAAGTGGCTACCGAACGGTTGGAGCTCTGTCTGTTGCATCAGTTGAACGAAGAGGGTATCCAGGTTGAGTTGAATACCCATTACCATAACGCAAGTATCGAGATGTTTGGCACACCGTATCTGCTGGCAGGTATATCCGGGCATCCATTTTCCGTGTGGTACGGAGAATGTTTGCGTAATATGGCCGCATTTACCGAAGCGATGATCAGACCGGATCATCAATCAACAGGTATTGGAGATTCCGACTGGCTTAGTGACGGGCGGCAGCGGTTGACGCTGCTGGGTGCGATTCTGGGCGATAAGGATCTCATGGCACGCGGAACCGACAGCTCCGAATGTCTCTGGTTAGTAGGTGCAGCCACATATGAGAAGTGTATGAGATTGCAGTCTGGTGCTTCCCGTTCATTGACGAGCCGTACTTTTCCGAAGACCGGATATTATGTAATGAGAGATGAACAGCAATATCTGTTCTTTGATGCAGCGTCAATGGGTGGGGCTCACGGTCATGCGGATGCCTTGAACATCGAATGGATGTGGAATAACCGACTATTTTTCACGGACACCGGACGTTATACGTACGAAGAAGGGCAATGGCGCCATTATTTCAAGAGCACGCGCGCGCATAATACGATTACCATAGACGGGACGGACCAGACACCATATGTATCTACCCAGCAATGGGGGCGGCCTGAGGCAGAAGCAACAACACATCGCTATGAAAGTCACGCAAACTATCACTTTATGGATGCTTCTCAGGATGGATATACACATCTGCCGGATCGGGTTACCCATCGCCGTTGGGTGATGGCAGGAAAAGGTGTACCTTTGCTCCTGGTGGTTGATTGGCTGGATGCTGAGGGAACACATACATTGGAACAAAGATTCCATCTGCATCCGGAAGCCAGACTTGTGATCCGGAAGGAAGACCGCGCTAAACAGAGAGCTGGCATTCGATTTGAAGATTCTTCCGTTAAGCTCTGCATGAAGTTTTTGATGGCGGGAGAAGGTAGTGACACATTTGAGGTAACAGAGCAGGTAGGCTGGGTATCGGAAATCTACGGCTCGAAGTCCGAAACAGCTGTTATCCAGGGCCAAGCTGAGTTCTCGGGCAAAGTGGGAGTTGTAGCTATATGCCTGCCAGCGGATGAATCAGAGGAGGCTGTGAAAGTTACGGAGGTTGTGTTTGAGCCTGATCAAATGAGATTCACGCTATCTTATGAGTATCTTGGTAAGGCAGCCCGGATTGTTATCGACGAACATCTGGTAAACTGGAAGTAATTGCACGGGAATACGAAAAATTGGATAAAAAGATGTGCACCATGCCTTACAGCTAGAGAGGTTGAAGTAGGACTGAAAAAGGATTGAAGGCTCAATGTATTATTGAACCTTCGATCCTTTTTGTTTTGTTCGGCTTGGAAGTTATACTTTATGATCATCGAGTTGATTATTTCACCCTGCGGCTGCGTTTTACTCTCGCTGCTTTAGAAGTAACGGGCCTGGGAGAAAGAGGTTTTCTGACCACTTCCGCAGGGCGGTTGTGGTACACCCACAAGGCATATTCCAGTGGCTGGGTGATCGCTTTATAATAGATGCTTCGTTCACCAATTCGGGCAAAGACCTCACGAGCAGGCTTGGGATTGACCTCCAACAGGTAGATATGCCCGCTCTTGTCTATCGCCAAATCCAGAGCAAGCTCGCACAGATCCCCGTAGGTATCCTCCAGGAACGTGGCCACATCAATACCGAATTTCTCTGCCGTTAATGTCACTTCTTCCCGTAGCTCTTCCTCAAGAATCCACTGTTTCATCAATCGTTGCATGGCAACGGCCTGACCGCCGCCGTGAAGGTTGGAAGTTACACTTTTCTCTGCGCCCATACGCCCTGCACATCCTGTGAGCTCCCACTCGCCTTCTCCATTTTTCTGAACCAGCATGCGGTAATCATGTACCCTTCCGTTAGGGAGCTGGAGCTGAATTCCTTTTTGCACGAGATATTTATCTTTCATATTCCAGTGCTGGAGCAGGGGACCGAGCCTTGATAGATGGACTTTGCGCGGCGTAATAATGCGGCGTTTCTGATCCCGCCCCTGCACAAGCACCGTACTGGGCTCCTTGCTACTGCGTTCTACGCGCAGAATGCCGCGGCCGCCCGTACCGTTGATCGGTTTCAGATAGATCAGCGGGGAAGACTTCAGCATACGGTTTACATCGGACATATCCTGAAATAGTATCGTTTCCGGCAAATGCTGCCGAAACGCGGCTTTCTCGGAGAGTGTCTGATGAATCGTCCATTTATTGCGTAAAGGCCTGTTCAGGAAACGCAGATGTCCATATTTTGCACGAAATGCAAGCAGTTGCTGGAAGCGGTGGTTGCGCTGAATGCGACACCGGTCAAAGATCAGATCCGGGAATGCGCGCCATTCCCTGGACCAGCCTTTCTTTTCCTCGTATACCATTGCTTCGATCTGCTTGCCGCCAGAATGTACATCAGCAGGTGTGAATACGTAAATATCGAGTCCCCGTTTGCGCCCCTCCAGAATCATTCGGCGGTAAATGCTTCGTTCTTCCAGAGCGCGGTGTTCATTCAGATACAACGTCATAATGCCCAGAACAGGTGAGGACACAAACAATCACCTTCTTTGTATGCAGTATTCCTGTCCGTCATCGTACAGACTGGCGGGCAAGATAAGCGCTGTACTGGAAAATGCGTTCCAGTGAACGCCGTCTGATCTGTGGTTCATCAAATTTCATAGGTTTGGCGTTAGCTTCAAAAAACCAGAGCTCTCCCAGGTCATCCACGCCAAGATCCATGGACATTTCACCAAGCGTATGTCCCGAGCCGCGCTCAACCTGTCTTGCAATCGTTAGTGAGGTGGATTTCACCCTCTTCATCAGAGCCGTGGCCATCTCTTCTCCAAACAGTTCGGTGAGCAGCTTCTCCGGGTCTTCTACACTGCCGCCGCGAGGTACATGAGTTGTAATGCTGCGCGAGCCTGCGAGCCGTGCTCCGATTCCAGTCACGCTCCACTGTCCCTTGCCATTTTTCTGCACCAGCACACGAAGGTCAAAAGGACGCTTGTGAGAAGAAGCCAGCTCAATGCCTTGCTGCATGATATAGGGCGTGTGTCCGGTTTCCTTTCGAATTCGTGCCCATAACTTGGATAACGTGGCCGCTTTGTACGTCATACTCTTCCGGGTATTCTGTATTTTAAGCCGGTAAGGCAGTTTTTCTTTTTCCTGAAATTTAAGCATCATAATGCCTTTTCCTGCTTTGCCGCTCTCTGGTTTAAGATATAGATAAGGGTATGTTCGAAGTACCGTGCCGAGTGAAGAGGCACTGCGCATCCGCCGAGTGTGAGGAATCAGCGGCTGGGTGGACTTGGATTTTTTCAGCCATTCGAACAGATTCCATTTATTGAAAAAAAACGGATTATACAGCTCAATGCCGGATTGCAAACATTCTTCTATTTTCCGCTGAACCGAAGGCTTGCGCTCGTCTTCCCGGTTAGGAATACGGTTATACAACACATGAGGGAGGGGAAACGGCCGTGAAGTCCATTTGCCGCTCCCTTTGTTGTACGTATATCCTTTCACGGTAGGTCCAGTGACATTAAAATCCCGAACGGTAACGATATAAACGACATACCCCATGCTTTCACCCGTTTGCAGAATATCCTGAAAATTTTGATGATTCCCTCTGAACATACGCTGTTGATCATGCATGGTGAGCACGGCGATCACAGGTTTGAAATCATCGTGAAGGCTCATCAAATGCCTTCCCTCTTCCGGAATTTGCTCAAATACAGGCAATGCTCCAAGATGTGTTCCACCGACGATTTGCCCTCCACCCGGAGTGAAGGGTGACGGAAGATGGAGCGTCCGGGTTTGGCGTTCGCTTCGAACATCCATACATGTTCCTCCTGATCAATGCCCAGATCAAAGCCAATCTCACCAATCAGATGCTGGTGCTGGGATTCAATCGCCTGGGCCAGTGTAATAGCGACAGATTTCGCCTGCTGCAGAACCTCGCCCGCTCGTTCCCCGAAATTGCGGCTAAGTGCCTGTTCAGGGGTCATTAGAGAGCCGCCATTTTTGATATGGGTTGTGACACTTCCTCGTCCTGCCTTTTTGGCGCCAATGCCGACAACGACCCACTGATTGTTCCCGTTTTTGTGCATATGGAAACGAAAATCAATAGGACAATCGTCAATTTCGATCAGCCGTATTCCCTGTTGAACGACATAGCCCCGTAGCTGTTTGCCATGTCTGCCTTGAAGCATGCGCATCAGGCTATTGAAAGAACCGAAGCGTAGCAAGGCATTACCACCTTTTTTGCGATAACGTGCAAAATATCCACGTTTGGGCGAATAGGTCAAACGGTAGATCCCGTTTCCGAGGCTGCCTGCGGTTGGTTTATAATAAACGAACTGATGCCGCTCAAGCATTTCCTTCATCTGTTCGATCGTTGGGTTGGTGATGGATTCAGGGATGTAACGCCCTGCGGTTGGTTCGTTCTCCAGCAATTTGTAAATATCCGATTTGTTGAAGAAACTCCAGTTGAAGAAGGGAATTTTGCGGCGAATAAAACGTTCCCGAAGCTGATTGATTGCCGGTGAGAAGTCGGAGCGTCGGCTCGGCAAACGGTTGTAAACAACATCGGGCAGCGGAACCGTCCTGCGGATGAAACTTCCGCTCTCATTGAGAAAGTAACCGGAAACCGTCTCGTTCTGCCAGTTGATATCCCGCGGAGTGAAGGCATAGATATAGGATTTGCGGCTTCCTTCACGGAGCAGCTGTTTGATGAAACCTGTACGGGAGCCAAAAGGGTTGGAGCTTGATGATGAACCGTCGGATAGCACTCCGATGAGTGGACCCAGCTGTACTTCATCATTCTGGAGGTTACGAAGATAAATGCTACCCCGTTTGGGAACGTTCATTAAATTACGGATGCCTGATGCCAGATACAGATGTTTCCCGGCTTTGCGAATGGGTTTGATGGTGGCTGGCACGCGATCACGCCCGAAACGCAGATGTATCGTCTTTTTGCCGGACAGATTGAGGCTTTTCATTAAAGCATTAGATACGTACACCACTTTTTCGGGTTTTTGGGTGAAATGCAGATTACAAAAGGTCAAACTCATGATTTATCCTCCTATCCTGAAAAAGATCCTTGTGCTCCATGGCAAGCAGGCATTACAGGCCTTCGCCGCCTGGAATCGGGATGCGTTTCAGGCCAGCTTTGCTGGATGAATTCGGCATTTTCAATGGACGTGAGACGTCCGCGAGAACATGTTGTTGCAACAGATAACGGGCGTAAGCAAGCGGTTGTGTATACGTCTGGGCATGCATGCGTGTGTCACCTGATTTGGCAAAGGAGGTGCGGCCTGGTTTGGAATTCACTTCAATCAGCCACAACCTGCCACCTGAATCCGTTCCGAAATCCAGACCAAGTTCTGCAAGTCTGCCGAAACGGCTCTCCAGCAGCGGAGGAATGAGTGTGGCAGAATGCCTGATTTGTTGCAGCAACGAAGCTGCCTGTTTCTTACCATATCGTTCAGTGAGGTATGCATCAGCAGGATAAGCATGACCCCCGCCGTGAAGATTCGAGGTTAGAGAACCTTCGGCTCCTTCCCGAACCATGCATCCGGTTAGCGTCCAGTGGCCTTGCCCGTTTTTTTGAACCAGCGCCCGGATATCAAATGCTCTTCCAAGGTGGCTAAGCTCCAGATAAGGCTGCACAATCAACTTTTGTACAGCCTGATGTGATTCCAGCCAGGAAGATACGTCCGTCGCTTGATGAAATGTCATATTAAAGTGTTCGTTGCCTGTATTACGACCTTCCGCGATCCAGACAGATGGCGTATCTCCCATCGATAGACGAAAGGTGTTCTTGCCATGAGTTCCTGCTGCGGGTTTGAAAAATAAACCTTTGGGCCAGCGTGCAAGCCATATTTCCCAGGGAATAGACGGCCTTACCCGGGAGGTTGGGGCAAGAAGTCCCCGAAGCTTATTTGACTTGGATAACACGCGATGGACTTCCCATTTGCCAGGAAGTGCGGTGGACCATGAACGCTGTCGAAGACTACTGGCATGAGGTAAATATTGCTCCAACTGCTGCCTTGTATTTCTGGAGAGCGGTCCCAGGCAACGGTTCATCACCAGACCAATCGTTGGAATACGAACAGCTTTCCATTGCTTCTGATGATAGGTATATCCTCTGATAATGCTGCCCTCAGCAAACGGAGATGGGATCGGGATGACGATGATTCGCAGTCCATACCTGGGACTTTCCACACAGAGCTGGCGACAGAAATATTCATCTGCAAAGGGAGGTGAGCCTTCTGCTCCACGAACCAGAATAGCGATGGTGAAGTTCTGCGACGATGTAAACATGTTGCTGCACCTCCTTCTTGGGATAAACTTCAGAATCCGGCCAGATATGTGGAGTATTCAAGCATCGCTTTGACCGAAGGGCGAATCTTGCTTTCGCTCAATGGTGTATTATCATTTTTGGATGGTTTTGAATTCACCTCGAGCAGCCACACACGTCCACTCGTGTCTAGCGCCAGATCGATACCGAGTTCACCGAAATGGGCCGGAATGGCACTTTCAATGCCTTTGGCGATATCTAGAGCAGCTGTGTGCAGTCCTGCATATGCCGAAGCTTTGGCGGCACTGGATAGCTGTGTTTTGGCTACGGCTTCTTTGACGGTGCTGAGGCTTCCGCCTCGCGCCAGATTAGAGACGTAATGACTACCGCCTGCGATACGAGCGACGATGGAGGTTACGCTCCACTTGCCCGTTTTGTTCTTCTGCACAAGCGCACGGAAATCAACGGGCCTGCCGCTGTTATCAATCAGAGTCAGCCCTTGCTGGATCTGGTAACGCGTTGTTTTCATTTTTCCGGACATACTGGCATACAGTTTATCCAGAGAAGCATACGATTGCTTGCGGGTACCTCCAACACTTGTCGCCAGCGTCAGATAACCTCCTTCTGGCTGGCGGGAGACCCGGATAATGCCTTTGCCAAGTGAGCCGCGCACCGGCTTCAAAAAGATAACCGGATAACGTTGGCACATGGTCTTAAGGGTCGCTGATGTTTTGAGCAGATGGGACTCGGGCAGCACCCGTTTGAGTGTCGTGATGGACTTAAGTGCGTCAAACACCTCATTTTTGTCCAGAAACTTTTCATTAAAGGTGTGTGTGCCGTAAAGCGATTTTACTTCTTTCATAAAATGCTGTACGCTAGGTTTGTTCTCGAGTTTGCGGGACGTCAGCCTGTTATTGACCACATCTGCTACTGGCAGAACGGTCTTTTTCCAGCCGTCATCATACACCCAGCCTTTCATATAGCCGGTTACTGCTCCGATGTCCTCCGGTGTGAAAAAGGATACATAGGCGCCCTGCTTTCGGCAGGCATGCACTAATTCCTGGCAGAACATCGTAATCGAGCCAAAGGGCCGATCGGGCTGATCGGGGTAATCCTGGCTGACCATAACACTGATGTAGGGTCCCAGGCGAAGCGTATGGCTGGAAGCGCGATAAGATACCCTCAGGACCGAACGGGGCACAAGGCCGGTTTTGCTGGCTACCGTCTGATTGAGTCGTAATCCGTCATATCGGGGAACCGGAATAACGGTAACTTCACGGCGGTACGAACCGAATTGCAACTGAAGAGGCCTTCCCGAAGGAATCTTGAGTGCCTTGAGGACTCCTTCGCCCAGCATGATGACGTCGTCCTGCAGGATGCCCGAGCCGGTAACCTGTATCGTTACTTTTTTAGTGGACATCACGGATCTCCTTCCGGGCGGCAGCTTGATGTCTGATCTTGAAGTTGAACGGCATCTGAACATGGCATGTGCTTCATCATATGAGGACATATACCCCTTGGTGATTGACCCACCCGGAATTAAATGTGTTTGATTTAGGGCGTTTCTGGGCGATCTGATCCAGAACCTTTTGTTTGAGAGCATAGAATGCATATTCTTACACGGATGAACAACCAATCAGAGGAGGAATTATAGTGATTATTTATGACAAAGCGAATGATCTGGCAAAAGCACTAAGAGAGAGCAGTGAGGTAGAGGAGATTACCTCTGCAATGAAATTGATTGAGGCTGATCCAGAGGCCAAAGCGATGCTCGACAACTTCCGTAACCAGCAGATGGAATTACAACAACGCATGATGAGCGGAGATATGCCGGCACCAGACGAGATGGAAAAAATGGAAAAGGTGTTTGAGGTATTAAGTCTGAACCTGAACATTCGCCGCCTGTTTGATGCAGAACGTCGCCTGAGTGTAATCATTGAGGATGTAAATAAAATTATTGCAGACAGCCTTGCTCATCTGTACGGCGGAGCAGAAGCTTAAGGTATTAGCTCAATAAGCACGAGCACTGACTTGTCTTGTTTTTTTCTCTAAACCTCTCATATTACCTCTGAATCGTTCATAGACTAGCTATATATGGAACGAAGGAGCTGTGAATGGTGAAGAGGTTGAAAAAGACAAAACATGTCATCTACCTGTTGATTGCATTGTCGATGCTGGTGATTGCGCTCCCGCGTATTTCCTTTGCTGGCGGAATGGACTGGGTTAATATTTTTGGCATCGTGTGGGTGCTGTTCTCCCTGTTGATTGTAGGTGCTCACCTGCATTTCATTCTTGGCGTGGACGAGGAGAAGAAACGTGCGCTGGAGGCTGTACACCGGGCGAAGTTACGGCAATGGGAGATGAAACTGCTGGACAAGCAGGAGCGGAGCAAATCGGTGTGAACTGGATAAGACCGGAATCCTTGAATCAGGGGGTTTCGGTCTTATTTGTGTATTTCAGTAGAACATCCGTGATCGAATCTTTCACGATAGAAGTGAGATGTTTTTTCCTAACAAGTTCAGGTACCAGATGGGGTTATTTTCCTTAGGTCGTGTTATAATAGATACAGTATAGTACAGATGCAACCTCGGGGGTGGTACAGATGGACGGGCAGGAAGAGAATGTCACGAAGCATGAACAGCTTCTACAGCATATTGAACAATTGAAGGTAGGCAGCAAAATCTCGGTGCGCGGGCTTGCGCGTGAACTGGGAGTAAGTGAGGGAACAGCTTATCGTGCTGTCAAAGAGGCAGAGAACTTCGGACTGGTCGTGACCAAAGAGAGAATCGGGACGGTGCGGATCGAGAAAAGACCTCGGGGCATGTCAGAGCAGCTGACCTTTGCCGATGTGGTTACTATAGTGGAGGGACATGTGCTGGGCGGTAATGAAGGACTGGGGAAACCCTTGCACAAGTATGTGATCGGGGCGATGAAGGAGCAGGCGATGGCTCGTTACATTGATGCGGGCAGTTTGCTTATTGTCGGGAACAGGGAAGATGCCCACTCCTTGGCATTGGAACAGGGTGCAGGCGTGTTAATTACGGGTGGTTTTGGTACAAGCAGGGATGTGAGGATTATGGCAGATGAGCTTGGATTACCCATTATATCCTCCAGACATGATACCTTCACGGTAGCCTCCATGATTAACCGTGCCATCTTTGACAGGCTCATCAAGAAAAAAATTATGTTGGTGGAGGATATCATCGGTCAGAAACCGCGTCTGCAGGTGCTCAAAGTGACGAGTTCCGCCGCGGATTTTCATAAGTTAGTGTCGGAGACAGGGGAACACCGTTTCCCGGTTGTGGATGAATGGAATCGTGTGATCGGGATTGTGAGTCTCAAGGATGTCAGTGAGTTGCAGGCGGAACAAAGTATTGAAAAGTGTGTTGTCCGCCGACC
The DNA here is from genome assembly GCF_052691815.1 of Paenibacillus sp. TSA_86.1. Classification (NCBI taxonomy): domain Bacteria; kingdom Bacillati; phylum Bacillota; class Bacilli; order Caryophanales; family Paenibacillaceae; genus Paenibacillus; species Paenibacillus sp. TSA_86.1. The sequence goes on from NZ_JBQZGE010000001.1 coordinate 918,789, forward strand.
GATAACAGCCTCGCTGCAGACATCTCTCGCTTCCGCCGCGCAGATTATGACCTGGGAAGGCATTGACTTCCTGCCCATCGTTGATCGCAACCGCAAGCTTATTGCTTCCGTTACACGCAAGGAAGTGTTGCAGGCCATGCGTGATGCGCAGAAGCAGCCTCAGCTTGGCGAGACCTTTGATCATCTGATCTGGAACGGATTCGCGGAGGAGCGTGGGGAGCAGAATGAACTGTTGTTCCACGGCTTTATTATTCCTCAGATGGCAACGGATCTGGGTACGATCTCGGAAGGGGTGCTGCTGAATGTCATGACACAAGCTGCACGTAGAGCAGCATGGGACGTCACGGGCAACGACCATGTGGTCGATAACGTAACGACTTATTTTGTCCGCCCGGTACAGATTGAGGATCAGATTATGGTGCGCCCCATGATTCTGGAGACGAGCCGCCGGACATGTAAAATGGATATCGTCATTACTCGCGAGGGCAATGTGGTATGCAAAGCGGTCATGACGCTGCAATCCATTGACCACGCTTAGAATAAACTGTATATGTTGGGCAAGCCGATGGCTGAAAACCATATCCACGCACACAAAAAGAGAGCTTATTGCTCTCTTTTTGTGTGCCAATATATTGGCCAAACCTGATTTGTAACGAAATCCTTAGGATTGTGCGAAGATTCAGACTAAGCAGGTGAGTCACTGGAATGTTGTTTAAGTCTTGCATAGTAACTGCGATTACGAATCCCGGCAAATACGTTATAGGCACCCATCACCAGAAAAAGCGCTTCCACAATGACAGATAGCGTAGAACCGGTGAAAACAAACATCAGGATCAGTGCGAGAATGATGAGCATGCAGCCCATCCAGATATTCGTCCAGGAACGATACAAACCCGCAACATGGTTGTCGGGAGCCCGGCGTGAACGAATGCTGTTCAGCGCAGAACAGATCATAGCGATGGCGAAGAGGGCGATCAGCACATACTTGAATACTTCGATCAACACGCAGAAGCAACTCCTTTTCTGAAAAAAGACTGCCCTTATTGTATCATGTGCACATGCAGACAAGGGCAGTTTTTTGCAGTTTTCGGAATTATACGGGAACATGCATGCGAATCTGTACCCACACTTGCAAAACACCTTCCATGACAAGCATGGTTTTGACCTGAACGGAGTACTCTTTTTCTCTGACTTTGTAAATTTTCTGGTTAAGCATAATACGTGTCATTTTGCTGTATTCGTCGATGTTAAAAACATCCCTGCCTCGCAGGACTTCAAGCTCGTCCCCGAGTTTTTGCAGCATTAATTTCAGCGAAGCCTCGTCTGGGCCTTTGTCGGATTCTTCGGCACGAACTTTGATCTCTTTGATGACCGTTTGACGTTTACTGTATTTTTTCAGTGTTTTGATATCTTCCTCGTTCTGGTGCAGCTGTAGCTGCAGCTCCTGATTATTCAGCCACAGTTTGTTGTAACTAAGATGAAAAACACCGTTATACACGACACATCCAGCAATCATTCCCAGCACGAATACGGCAGTCATGCGCATCAGCGGGCGGTAACGGGAGAAGGGAGGCAGTCTCATGCGGGGTCATCATGGATCATCTTCATCTAACTCCGGCCTCCACCGCACACCCATTTCACCAGTTCGGTTCCCATATGTGCACCCATAAAGGCTGAGATTAGGTACAGGATTTGTTTGACTGCCGGTGACAGGTTCCCATCCAGAAAATTACTCTCAATCACACGCATCGGGTCGATCGTACCGCCTACTGCGGCAGCGAGTGCCCATATTTTGATCTTGCCGGAAATATCGAGCATCGTTTGGGTGGGAGGCTGGAGAGAGATGACAGCCCCTATACCTCCAATCATCGCGCCGCCCAGCACGATTCCGAATGCAATAAAAAAATCAAGAATGGCTTTGGATAAAAAAGTGCTCACCCGTAACACCCCTTTCAGACCCAGCAGTCTACCTCCTGTCTTTGGTTAGCAACAGAGGAAGCAGCTTGTACTTCTAATGTATGGGCGAGCCCCCTGACGTTATGATAAAATAGAATAATAAACTCTTTTATTTAGATAGAGATTTCAATTTTAGCGGGAACATTCATGTAGGTGCATATTTACGCGAACTTCGATGATTCGGATTTTGCGCATTATAAAGTACACTACGGCGGCACATAGCATCAATGATGAGAGCTGCCACTGTAAGCGGGGAAAGGAAGTAAAAAAACATGAGTTCTTTTGTGCATTTGCATGTTCACAGTGAATATAGTTTGCTGGACGGCGCTGCGCGTATTCCGGATCTCGTGGATAAAGCCGCAGATCTGGGAATGACGACACTTGCGCTGACCGATCATGGCGTGATGTATGGTGCTATTCCATTTTATAAAGCCTGCATAGCACGGGGAATTAAACCGATTATCGGCTGTGAAGCATATATGACGGCGGGTTCTCGCAAAGAACGGGGGAGCCGGAAGGATCAACCGATTCATCATTTGATTTTGCTGGCGAAGAATATGACCGGTTATCGTAACCTGATGAAGCTGTGTTCCATTGGACATCTGGAGGGTTTCCATTACAAACCACGTATCGACATGGAGAGTCTGGCAGCGCATCATGAGGGGATTATCTGTCTAAGCGCTTGTTTGGGCGGCGAAGTTCCCCAACATCTGTTACATGGACGTGAAGATGAGGCGCGCCGTGCGGCAATGCGTTACAAAAATATTTTTGGCTTCGATTTTTATCTGGAACTGCAGGATCACGGGCTGGCTGAGCAAAAAAGAGTCAACCCCCAGCTGATCAAGCTCGCAGCTGAACTGGAAATTCCACTTGTGGCAACGAATGATGCCCATTATTTATCGGAAAACGATGCAGAGTTGCAGGACGTGCTGATCTGTATCGGAACAGGCAAAACCGTTGACGACGAGACACGTTTGCAGATCGGAACGAACCAACTGTTCTTGAAGAGCGCAGAGCAAATGGCTCGCCTGTTTCCTCATGTGCCGGAGGCCATTACCAACACGGTGCGTATCGCAGATTCTTGTGAACTGGAGCTGGAGTTTGGCAAATCCATTTTGCCGGAATACCGTCCGTTGCCTGAAGGTCTGAGTCCATCAGCGTATCTGCGTCAATTGTGTGAGGAAGGCATGAACGCACGTTATGCCAATTCTGATCGCTGGAACGATGAGGTGCTCCGAACAGAGCTGGACCAACGGCTGGACTATGAGCTGCGTGTTATCGACAGCATGGGGTTCTCGGATTATTTCCTGATTGTGTGGGATTTTATCGCTTATGCGCACAAGCAAGGCATTGTTACCGGGCCAGGTCGGGGTTCATCGGCAGGAAGTCTGGTTGCGTATACGCTGCGTATTACGGATGTGGATCCGATGAAATACAATCTGCTCTTCGAACGTTTCCTGAATCCGGAGCGGATATCCATGCCCGATATTGATATCGATTTCAGTGATGAGCGGCGTGATGAGGTTATCGATTATGTGGCAGAAAAGTACGGCAAAGCCCATGTTGCACAAATTATTACATTTGGTACGATGGCTGCTCGGGCAGCTGTTCGTGATGTAGGGCGGGCGCTGAATGTACCCTATGGCGAAGTGGACAAGGCTGCGAAGCTGATTCCTGCACAGCTGGGTATCAACATTGAGCGTGCAATGGAAACTACGCCTGAGCTGAAGATGCTGTACGAAACGAAACCCAAGACACGTGAGCTGCTGGATATGGCGATGAAGGTTGAAGGCATGCCGCGTCATGCTTCCACGCATGCTGCGGGTGTTGTCATATCCAGGGACCCGCTGACAGATGCTGTACCCCTGCAAGAAGGTAGTGAGGGCACAGCATTAACGCAGTACTCCATGGAAAATCTGGAGTCCATCGGGCTGCTTAAGATGGATTTTCTCGGTCTGCGCACGCTCTCCATTATTGAACGGTGCTTGCGTTGGATCGGGGAGCGCGCAGAAGTCCCCGATTTTACAAGGATTGCTGACGACGACCCACTTACGTATGAGATGCTGGGACGCGGCGATACGATGGGGATATTTCAACTGGAATCTGCCGGAGTACGCCGTGTGTTGAAGGAAATGAAGCCGAGTGTGTTCGAAGATATTATCTCCGTACTGGCGTTGTATCGTCCAGGTCCAATGGAGTTTATCTCCAAATACATTCAGGGTAAGCATGGTCAGATTGAAGTGGAGTATCCACATGATGATCTGGAGTCGATTCTGAAAGATACGTACGGCATCATTGTGTATCAGGAGCAGATCATGCAGATCGCATCCCGTATGGCGGGCTTTTCCTTGGGGGAAGCGGATTTGCTTCGCCGAGCTGTTTCCAAGAAAAAACGGGAAGTACTCGATCTGGAACGAGGGCACTTTGTTCAGGGCAGTTTGAAACAGGGATATAGCGAAGCAGAAGCAGACCTCGTCTACGATATGATCGTCAAGTTTGCGAACTACGGTTTTCCGCGTGCTCACGCAGCAGCATATGGCGTGCTTGCGTTCCAAACGGCATACCTGAAGGCCCATTATCCCATCCATTTCATGGCCTCCATGCTTACTGCTGTTATGGGCAGCCATCGCAAGGTAGCCGAATATGTAGTTGAATGCCGTCACATGCAGATAGATGTGCTTCCGCCAGATGTGAATGAAAGTGGTATTTTGTTTACGCCTGTATTTACTTCATCTGCTGTGCAGGAGAAGGGTGAAGTGGGGGAATCGGGCAGTATTGAACAAAATAGTCGGAACGGGCTTGGAGAACGAGCAGAGCATGCTGAAAAACATGAACCTAACCAAACTCGCGATGATGTTTCTCATGATAATTATGGTGAACATGCGGAATACGAGGATGCTCCGTTACCGGATGATCCTGGGCCTCTCCCGGATGATCCAGAATTTATAACGAAATTCGAGAGGAATGGATCCGGGGACGATTGGCAGGCTATGTCCGCTATGGCTGACTCGGAAGGATCCGGGCATCGGTTAGATCCGGGTCTCGTGAGGGTTTCCGCATCGGATTCTGTGCAGGATCAGGAAGATCATGAAGCTATGCAGGATCGTGATGGAGTGCAGCGTACAGAGAATGCTCCGTCTGATGATGAGGCACTCAACCAGAAGCGCGATCAGGCGCAAGATGATGCCTACGACCAAAAAGCTGATCAGGTACATGGACAGATTGTGGCAAAGGCAACTGGACATTCATCAGGTACGGATCAGGGGGGAGCTTCTGAAGATGTGGAAGCGACTGAATTAAGCGGTAAAGACAGCGAAGCGGTCACCCTATGGTCTTCGGGAGCCATTCGTTTTGGGCTGGCTGCGGTGAAAAATGTAGGTACACAGGCCATGGAAAGCATCATGGCTGTCCGGCAGGAAAAACCGTTCGATAGCCTGCTCGATTTTTGTCGCCGTGTTGACCTGAGGGTGTGCAACAAACGTGTCATTGAATCGCTGATTCAGGCGGGGGCGTTTGACAGCTTGCCAGGACACCGTGCTCAATTGCTGGCGATGTTAGATGAGACGGTTGAAGCGGCTCTGAAATGGCGTAAAGAGCGTGAAGACCTGCAGATTCAGTTATTCGACTTTGTGGAGACACCAAACTGGGAGATTGAATATCCTGAAATTCCACCGTTTTCGACGAGTCAGCAGTTGGAGCTGGAACGTGAGCTGCTCGGTCTGTATCTGTCCGGTCATCCACTGGATGACTACGAAGATGTGCTCGCATCGAGCGGAGCTGACCGGATCATGGAATTAACGGAGGCGGCGGATGATACGATGACCGTCGCCGCAGGTATGGTGGTGTCTGTGAAGTCGATTACGACGAAACAGGGCAAGGCTATGGCGTTCATGGAGCTGGAAGACCAGGTGGAACGCTGTGAAGTCGTTCTCTTTCCCGAGGTATGGCGGCGGAGCCAGCAGCATGTCGGGAAAGGTGAACTTCTCGTCGTGCGTGCCAAGGTGCAGCAGCAGGACGAGGGTTTTAAGCTGCTGGCTGAGGAAGTGTCGCCGCTGACACCGGCGGCATTGGAGCAGCAGCTGCGCAGCCGCGAGCGCCGCGGCAAGCCCGGCGGCGGCAGCGCTTCGCGCCCGGCGCAGGCGGCTTCGCCGCAGCGGCCGGCGGGCGCTGGAGCCGCAGCGCAGCGCAGCAGCGCAAGCGGTGACGCTTCCGCTGCGCGCGCAAGCGGAAGCCGTGCCCCTGCTGCGACGCGCAGCGGGGCAGGCACAGGCGCCGCAGCCAGCGCAAGCGCGGGCAGTGCAGCGCCAGCGGCTAGCGCGGCGGAGCAGGGCCGCGCGCCGCGTGGGGCCGAGCAGCGGGTGTTCGTGAAGCTCACCCCGCAGGCCGAGCAGCCCGAACTGCTGGCGCGCCTCAAAGAGCTGCTCCAGCAGCACCCCGGCCCGGTGGCGACCGTACTCTTCTACGAGCAGCAGCAGAAGCTGCTCGCCCTGAGCGACGCCTACCGGATCAAACCTTCACCGGCACTGTTCTCCGAAATGGAGAGGATGCTTGGTGAAGGCACAGTCAAAATCAAATAAAGGCTGAAGCGGTTATCACTACCTTCAGCAGGGGATGTCCGCAGTTCACATCATAGAACTGCGGACATCCTTTTTTTCTATATATAGGCTCTATTTGTAGGATCTTTTATCCCTGTATCTCTGTATCCCTTCTATTCAAGCGCAGACGTTCAACAGGAGGGGTATGTTGCGCGAATATACATTTCTTCCAATTGGGAGGATCATGAGGACCGTTATTACGGTGAAAAACAGCAAAATACGGCAAAAAAGTTTATGTTATGAGGCAATATCGTCACATTGGTACGTTAGAATCGAATGATGATTTGGAAGGGAAGAAGAGCATGACTGTGTTTCGTTAGCTATTCAATTATGTACAACTGTGTACATGCACACGAACGAAGGGAGTATGGGGACTGGGATGACAAGGCGTCTTGCACTCAACCTGTACATTCGCACAATTTATGAACATTTTGGAAGTTCACTGCATACACTTGAGAACACCGAAGAACCTTGAGGTTCTCGGGGGATTGATGCGGGAGGTCGAGATATGTCATATGAGATCGCGGAAGCTATGCTGGCCCGGCGGGGTGTACAGATTGATGCTATCGCAGAAATTGTATATCGTTTGCAAAAAGGGTACCACCCGGAATTGACCATGGACGACTGTGTAACCAGCGTGAAATCCGTTTTGCAAAAAAGAGAGGTACAGTATACACTGTACACCGGTATTGCACTTGACGAACTGGCTGAAAAGAAACTTCTGCCCCAACCGCTGCAAGCCATTATGGAAGCGGATGAGTCCTTGTATGGGGTGGACGAGACTCTCGCTTTAGGAATAACGCATGTGTATGGCATGATTGGTCTGACCAGTTTTGGTTATCTCGACAAAGAAAAAATGGGCGTTATTCATGATCTGAACGAACAAAGATCGGCGGTTCATGTGTTTCTGGATGATCTGGTCGCAGGTCTTGCGGCTGCCGCCTCCGCTCGGATTGCACACAAAAATATTAAAGCCAAGAAATACACTTCTGACCGTTAAAATCCATTATTTCCATGTAGATCGTTCGATTGTTGCTTCAACCTGTTTCAGAGGATCAGGGGCGGCTATGGCTGCCCTGGAAGGTTTTGACCTATTTAAAAAGTCTGCGAATTTTATCACATCCCTATGACCTTCTCGCTTGCCAAGCAGGGATCAATGTCCCGAATCATCCGATTTTCTCCTTAAAGGTCTTGAACCCTTCCTTGCAGAAAAAAACGGAGGTATGGTATCATTAGTCCAATATACGGGCTCTGAACATTAGCTTAGGGGGCGGACATGGCATGTGGACGGTGATTTATATTGCACCGACAGCAAAGGTTGCGGACAAGATCAAGACTAAGCTTTCGGAAGAAGGTTTTCTGGTACAGACCCGTCCCATCAGTTTATCCAAGCAGCAATATGAGATTCGCGTCCCTTCTGGGGAATTGGAAGAGGTTCAGGAAGTATTGAATTCCATTCTGCATTCCTGATTCACTCGATATTGAAGTGCCTTGGCAGATAACAAAAAGTACCACCGGTACATAAGGGACTGACCGCGGAAGCGGAAAGAGGAATCGACTTGCATGTGCGTTATGCTGCTGTCCTTCCTTCTTTTTTTGTTAATCGGTTATTGCAGGTAACATCAATCGTGCAGGAGAAGCCATTGATTCTTACCTTGTATCGGCGGATTTTTTGTTGTGAATGCTGGTCAAGGTCCAAGGCTTTGCATGAGTTATAAGCGTAAGCGGTTTACCGCAGCATTGCAGATCAGGCTGATTGATACAGCGGACTGTGGCCTGCGGCCATCAAATCATTGGCTGGAGAGGTGTAGTTGTGTTCAAAGATATATTCCAAAAGAAACGGAAGTACGCCACCATACCTTCCGAGCGTGCAATTCCAGGTGAACGTCAGGAAACCATTGAGCGCCCAAAACGTGAAATACCTGAAGGGCTCATGAACAAGTGCAGCAAGTGTGGCACCATTCAATATAGCAAGGAACTGGAGAAAAACCTCAAAGTATGCCCGGCCTGCGGCTACCATATGCGTCTTAACGCCATGGAACGTATTGCAATGGTTCTGGATGAAGAAGGTTTTGTTGAGCATGATGCCGATATGGTTTCGGTTGATCCACTTGGATTCCCGGGGTACAGCAGTAAGCTGGAGCAGCAACGTCTGAAATCGGGTTTGAAGGAAGCCGTTATAACAGGAGAAGGCACGATTGAAGGTCTACCTGTTGTGGTTGCTGTAATGAGCTTTGATTTCTTCACAGGCAGCATGGGTTCTGTAGTCGGAGAGAAAATTACCCGTGCGGTTGAACATGCCATTGAGAAGAAGCTGCCTTTAATTATTTTCTCTACTTCGGGCGGTGCGCGGATGCAGGAGAGTATTCTGAGTCTGATGCAGATGGCTAAAACAAGTGCGGCTTTAGCACGTTTGGACGAGCAGGGCGGGCTGTATATTTCCGTGATTACCGATCCGACGACGGGCGGGGTTTCGGCTAGTTTCGCGAGCCTTGGCGATATTATTATCGCTGAACCTGGTGCTGTATTTGGTTTTGCGGGCAGAATTGTTATCGAGCAAACGATTCGTCAGAAGTTGCCGGATGATTTCCAGACCGCCGAATTCAACCTGCAGCATGGTCAACTGGACATGGTTGTTCACCGGAAAGAGCTTCGGTCAACCCTCGGTAAGCTTCTCGATATGCACAGTGAAAAGGGAGGGGTCTAAATGGCGGGTAGTTTGCCATATGAAGCGCCTCTGATTGAGATGCGCAAAAAGATTGAAGAACTCGTTCAGTTTGGACAGGAAAAGGGTATTGATTTTACCGAAGAGATTGCCCGTCTGGAAGAACGATATCATAGACTGGAAGAAGAGATCTATACCGGCATCACAGCGGCTCAGAAGATGCATCTGGCACGTCACCAGCAGCGGCCAACAGCGCTGGATTTGATCCAGCTTATTTTTACCGATTTCACCGAATTGCACGGTGATCGGATGTTTGGCGACGATCTTGCGGTTGTAGGCGGACTGGCCAAGCTGAATGGACAAACGGTAACGGTTCTTGGACAACAGCGCGGAAAAGACACGAAGGACAACATCGCCCGCTTTTTTGGAAGTGCTCACCCGGAAGGGTTCCGTAAAGGGCTGCGTCTGATGAAGCAGGCTGACAAATTTGGCCGCCCAATTATTACGTTTATTGATACTAAAGGAGCGTATCCGGGTAATACTGCGGAAGAGAGAGGTCAATCGGAAGCGATTGCTCGCAATTTGATGGAAATGGCTAAGCTATCGGTTCCTGTCATTGTTGTTGTCATTGGTGAAGGTGGAAGTGGCGGTGCTCTGGCTATGGCTGTAGGTAACCGGGTGCTTATGCTCGAACATGCCATCTATTCGGCGATTTCTCCGAATGGCGCGGCTTCAATTCTGTGGAAAGACGCATCCAAGGCGGATCAAGCGGCTGAAGCGATGAAAATTACTGCAAAAGACCTGCTCGAGATGGAAGTGATCGAAGAGATTATCCCTGAGCCGCGTGGCGGGGCGCACCAGGATTACGATACAGCTGCGGCAGCGATATCGGAAGCTCTTGTTCGTCATCTGGAAGAGATGAAAGGCTGGAGTGCAGAGCAGCTTAAGCAGGATCGTTATGATAAATTCCGGAAAATTGGCTCAGTAACCTTTGAAGCGCCAGCAGCTGTGGTAGAACCTGCTCGAGAAAGCGAATCTCCAGGTGAATTAGAATCACAATCCGGGTCGGAATCGTTCGAGGCAGAAGCATCGGAAGAGCATCTCAAGGCAGAGCCTGTGAGAAATTTGTCGGGAAATGCAGAATGATGTGACGAATTTCCTATACAAATGATCAAAAGTATAGTAAATTTAATAGTTGGAAAAAGAAAAATAGAGATATAAAAGTTAGACCTTAAAATCGGAGGAAACCCAAAATGCGCAAAACGAAAATTGTATGTACGATTGGCCCATCCAGTGAATCCCTGGAGAATACCAAAAAACTGATTATGGCTGGCATGAACGTAGCCCGTCTGAACTTCTCCCACGGTGATTTCGATGAGCACGGCGGACGGATCGTAGCGATTCGCCAAGCATGTGAAGAGCTGAACAAAACCGTAGCAATCCTGCTGGATACCAAAGGACCGGAAATTCGGACAGGTAAACTCGAAGTGGAGCCAATTGAATTGGTTCAGGACGAGTACATCACTTTGACAACAGAAGAAATTCTGGGAACCAAAGATCGTCTTTCCATTACGTATGCAGACCTTCCTAAGGATGTTGAAGCAGGATCTACAATTCTGATCGACGACGGTCTGATCGGACTGACTGTGGTAGAAGTACAAGGCACTGAAATCAAATGCCGTATCGTTAACGGTGGTTCAATCAAAAGCAAAAAAGGTGTTAACGTTCCAGGCGTTGCGATTTCCCTGCCAGGTATCACCGAAAAAGATGCTAACGATATCGTATTTGGTATTGAGCAAGGTGTGGACTTCATCGCAGCTTCTTTCGTTCGTAAAGCAAGTGACGTACTTGAGATTCGTGAATTGCTCGAGAAACATAACGCAGGTCACATCCAAATCATCTCCAAAATCGAAAACCAACAAGGTGTTGACAACCTGGACGAAATCCTTGAAGTGTCTGACGGCCTGATGGTTGCTCGTGGAGACTTGGGTGTAGAGATTCCTGCAGAAGAAGTGCCACTGGTTCAAAAACGCATGATCGAAAAATGTAATGTTGCAGGTAAACCGGTTATTACAGCTACACAGATGCTGGATTCCATGCAACGTAACCCGCGTCCGACTCGTGCGGAAGCAAGTGACGTTGCCAATGCGATCTTTGACGGTACAGATGCAATCATGTTGTCTGGTGAGACAGCTGCCGGTAAATATCCGGTAGAATCCGTACTGACGATGTCCCGTATTGCAGAAAAAGCAGAATCTGCTCTGCCTTACCAAGAGCTGTATCTGAAACAACGTGTTGCACAACAAACAACCGTTACTGAAGCGATCAGCCAATCCGTTGCTCTGTCCGCTCAAGATTTGAACGCAAAAGCGATCATCACTTCGACGGAATCCGGACACACGGCACGTATGATCTCCAAATATCGTCCAGAAGCTCCAATCATCGCGGTGACTACAGAAGACAGAACTTCCCGTCGTCTGGCACTGGCATGGGGTGTAACTCCAGTCAAAGGCAGATTGGTAGATTCTACGGATGCACTGTTCGAAAATGCTATTGAAGGTGGCGTGAAATCCGGTCTGGTTAAAGAAGGAGACCTGGTTGTCATTACAGCGGGTGTTCCTCTGGGCCGTTCTGGTTCGACGAACCTGATCAAAGTAAGCCAAATTCCGAACAACGCTTAAATCTAGTGCATAATTCGGAAAGCAACAGGAAAGAAGCAATGGGGCCTTATGTCCCGTTGCTTTTTTTCCATCTTCATGACACGATTCTGCGATTCCATGCGTATGAATGGTAGAGCCAAGGAGGCTGAGTACGTGCAAAAAGAGAGTAATGGTAATTGGTATACAGCCCGTCTTCGTGTACGTTATCAGGAGAGCGATCAGATGGGGGTTGTCTATCATGCGAACTACCTGAACTGGTTCGAGATCGGCCGTACCGAGATGATTCGCCAAATGGGGTATACATATCGTAAAATGGAGGAACAGGCACTGTTGCTTCCTGTAACCGGTCTGGATGTGAAGTATCATAAACCGGCGCGGTACGATGACGAGATCATCATTTTCACTCGAATCACTGCTTTTAGCGGCCTGCGCCTGAATTACGAGTACGACATAAGACGTATGCCTGAGGAACATGATGTTTCACTCGCTATCGGTGAACGGGTGTGGGCACATGATGAATCCCTCCCAGGTGAACGGTTGGTGACGGGCTCTACCCAGCATGTGTGGGTGAATACCGACTGGAAGCCGGTTAGACTGGATAAGGTCGCCTCGGAGCTGTATAACGCGCTTGAAAAGGTGTGGTTTTCAGGAAAGGAGTAACAATCAATGCGAAAATGGATGTGGGCTTTACTTTTATTAATTCCGGTGATTGAGCTGTTTGGTTTCATTCTGATGAGTGATTGGATCGGGGCCGGAAAAACATTGCTTCTTATGATTCTCACGTCCTTGATTGGTATAGCCATGTTGCAGTTTGAAGGGCGAAAGGTATTGATGGATGCCAAGCAGGAGATGGAGCGCGGTAAGGTCCCTGGGCGGAAGATGGTCGATGGTCTTTTTGTTTTTGTCGGCGGATTCCTGCTGTTGATCCCTGGTTTTGTGACCGATCTCATCGGTTTTACGTTAGTATTTCCATTAACACGTCCAGTATATCGGTTATTCTTCCTGGGCTGGTTGGAGAAAAAGATGAGAAACGGCAGCATTACATTTTATCGCCGTCCGAAATAAGAGAGCATTTATCTCGTTTAAACCAAAAGTCTCCGTTCTGCAGGAACCTTCTGCCTGAAACGGAGACTTTTTTTTACACAAGTTTAACTCGAACACGATAACGCTTGATACTCTTTAATCAGATTCATCGGACTCTGCCATTGATGATATACGTCCTCAGATCACGCAGTACATTCGCTCGATTAAAAGCATCGAGGATAACGAGACTGACTGGGCCGATAATGAGACCAAGCACGCCAAACAGCTTCAAACCAACAAACATGCCTACTAACGTTGCAAGTGGGTCCAGCCCCACACTACTCGCAAGAACCTTCGGTTCGATGATCTGCCGGGCAATGAGCAGGATGAGATAGATTACGCTAATGCCGATGCCAAGATAGATATCCCCGTTCATGAACAAATACGCCGCCCACGGTACCATGACGAGCCCTACACCAAGATAAGGAAGCAGGTCAACCAGACCAATCAGCAGGGCAATCGTAAACGCTGACTTGACTTGAAGAATGAGGAGTCCAATCATCACGAAGAGTGCTGTAATCGAAATCATGATAAGCTGAGCGCGTACATAACCGAAGAGCGCTTTTTTGAGATCAAGCCATATGTCGGAGATCGGCTTGCGAACAGAGGACGGAACCCAGCCAGATACCGTAATGCTATGACGCGTCCAGCCTTTGCTAATGAAGAAGGTAGACAGCAACACAACGATAAGAACTGCGCCCATATTAGGCAAAGAAGTCAGCAGGTTAAGGATCATATTGAAAAACCCTGTGACAAGATCGGTCACAGCTGTTCCTACTGTCTCTGTGGTTTTACTAATATTGCTATTGATGGTTTCCTGATAATTCGGGTTTTCTTTATAAAATTCGTTAATCTGAGCAATCAAACTTTGGATCGTATCGTTCTGTGTCCAGCGGACAAACGTTTCTTTGATTTCGTCCACATGCAGATCAAAGCTGGTTGTTAGTGATATGACTTCCTTAACCATGCGAGTGACGGCCGCAGACAAGATTACAGCGATTGCACCAAAATACAATATGAGGGACAAGGTTACTGCAAGCCAGCGTGGGAAACGGAGTCTGTGCTGGAGCAACTTCACGAGCGGATTCATGGCATAGGCAATAATCCAGGCAATGACAAAAGGATATAACAGCGGGAACAATAGATATATTGCTATAGCAATCAGAAGGGTAGCTACAATGACCCATAGACCGCGAAGCAGACGTTTGAGAATGATTCGATCCAAATATCACCTCTCCTTTATTCACTCAAGAGCTTATCTTATTAATATAGAGCAATCGTAAGTTTTTGAAACGCAAAAAGAACAGTCTGCAACCGTGTGCCGGAATCTTGCTTTGCACATCGTCTGCCTAAAGTATGCCTGAGTTTACCAAATTATAGCAATACATTTTTTTGATTATATTTTTGTTTCCATTCGCTAATGACTTGAATTGTTTAGCACACATTAAATGTCAACCTTGCTTGTGTAAAGGCTTTCAAAAATGCTTTATCAGTCCGATAAATATGTTTGATGTGCGAATGAACTCTCATCATGTTCACATAAACGACAAAATCCAGTATGATGATATAAGTAAATACCGATTGACAGATAATAAAACCGGATTTTGGCAACTTAGGTCATTTTTAAAATGAAACGGTTTACAAAAGAGGTTAAGTGCATTTTGGCACTGATATGACTCTGAATGATTCCTGATTTCGCTTATTTAAAGGAGAGATGTAATATGACAGCTACCAAAGGTCTGGAAGGCATCGTTGCAACAACCTCTTCGATCAGCTCTATTGTAGACGGTGTGCTTACATACCGTGGATACGATATCGATGATTTGGCCGAACATGCAAGTTTTGAAGAAGTTGCTTATTTGCTCTGGTTTGGCAAATTGCCAACAACAGATGAATTGAAGTCACTTCGTAAAAGTCTTAGCGACTACGCGCCGATTCCGAGCGAATTGATTGCACAAATTAAATTGTATCCAAAAAACATTAGCACGATGGCGGCTCTTCGTTCTGCAGTCTCCGCACTTGCGCTGTATGATGAGCAAGCGGATGAGATGACAGAGGCAGCAAACGAAAATAAAGCGGTCAAGCTACAAGCCCAACTGCCAACGATTGTGGCAGCAATCTCACGTATTCGTAAGGGGCAAGAGCCTGTGGCGCCAAAAGAAGGCGCTTCCATTGCTGAAAACTTTTTATACATGATGACAGGAGAAGAACCATCCGAAACGGCGGTAAAAGCACTTGATCAGGCACTTGTTCTGCATGCAGATCACGAACTGAATGCTTCAACTTTTGCTGCCCGCGTGACTGTGGCTACTCTGTCTGATATTTACTCAGGCGTTACTTCTGCCATTGGAGCTCTCAAAGGGCCTCTGCACGGTGGTGCAAATGAAGCTGTAATGAAGATGCTGGACGAGATTAGTACACCGGATCGTCTGGAAGCGGCTATTCAGGAGAAACTGAACAACCGCGAGAAAATCATGGGCTTTGGACACCGCGTTTACAAAAACGGTGACCCGCGTGCAAAGCATCTGCAGAAGATGTCCAAAGAACTGGGCGAGATGAATAACGATACACGTTTGTATGACATGTCCGTGAAGATTGAAGAAATCGTGACAGGTCAAAAAGGATTGAAGCCGAATGTCGACTTCTACTCCGCTTCGGTTTACACTCAACTGAAAATTGATCAAGAATTGTTCACACCGATCTTTGCAATCAGCCGTGTGTCTGGTTGGACAGCTCACATTCTGGAGCAGCTTGCTGACAACCGCATTATTCGTCCACGTGCCGAGTACACTGGTCCAACAGATCAAAAGTACGTTTCCATTGATCTTCGCTAAACGTTAACAAAAACAGTATAATCATATAGATGAGGTGAGGGGCTTGTGAATATGAGGCTGTATTGCCGAGTAGAGACGGCCCTTCCTTCCTGCAAAAATGTGGTATGCTTCATACTGTGAAACCAAAACTTAGGAGGAATTGTAATTATGAAATTAGAAAAATTTGCACTCCCAACTGAAGGCGAAAAAATTCAAATTGACAACGGTACGCTTCAAGTACCTAATAATCCAATCATTCCATTCATCGAAGGTGACGGTACAGGCCGTGACATCTGGAAAGCCGCAGTACGGGTTTTGGATGCAGCCGTTGAAAAAGCATATGATGGCAAGAAAAAAATCGCTTGGTATGAAGTGTTTGCTGGCGAAAAAGCATTCAATACATACGGAGAGTGGCTGCCGAATGATACGCTCGAAGCAATCCGTGAATACATTGTAGCAATCAAAGGACCTCTGACTACGCCAATCGGCGGCGGTATCCGTTCCCTGAACGTGGCACTGCGTCAAGAACTGGATCTGTACACTTGCCTGCGTCCTGTTCGTTATTTCGATGGTGTACCTTCCCCGGTTAAACGTCCTGAGCTGGTAGACATGGTTATTTTCCGTGAAAATACAGAGGATATCTATGCAGGGATCGAGTACGCTGAAGGTTCGGAAGAAGTGAAAAAAGTGATCCAGTTCCTGCAACAGGAAATGGGCGTTAACAAAATTCGTTTCCCTGAAACTTCCGGTATCGGTATCAAACCTGTATCTGAAGAAGGTTCGAAACGTTTGGTTCGTGCAGCGGTACAATACGCTGTTGATCACAACCGCAAGACCGTTACCTTGGTACACAAAGGTAATATCATGAAATTCACTGAAGGTGCCTTCAAAAACTGGGGTTACGAAGTGGCTGAAGCAGAATTTGGCGACAAAGTATTCACATGGGCACAATATGATCTGATCAAAGAAAAAGATGGCACAGATGCAGCAAATGCAGCACAAAAAGCAGCAGAAGATGCTGGCAAAATCATCGTAAAAGATGCCATTGCCGATATCGCTTTGCAACAAGTATTGACTCGTCCGGGTGAGTTTGATGTTATCGCAACATTGAACCTGAACGGTGACTATCTGTCTGATGCTCTTGCAGCACAAGTTGGCGGAATTGGTATCGCACCTGGTGCGAACATCAACTACGTAACTGGACATGCTATCTTCGAAGCAACACATGGTACTGCACCGAAATACGCGGATAAAGATCTCGTAAACCCTGGTTCCGTAATCCTCTCCGGCGTAATGTTGCTTGAGCACTTGGGCTGGCAGGAAGCAGCTAACCTGATCTACAAAGGGATGGAAACATCCATTAACAATAAAACGGTAACGTATGACTTTGCACGTCTGATGGATGGCGCAACTGAAGTGAAATGTTCCGAATTCGCTAACCAAATCATTAAAAACCTGTAAGGGGAGATGTGAATCGTGACTATTCAGCGCAAAAAAATCACCGTTGTTGGTGCCGGTTTTACCGGTGCCACAACTGCACTGATGCTTGCCCAGAAGGAACTTGGAGATGTTGTACTGGTTGATATTCCTCAACTGGAGAATCCGACCAAGGGTAAAGCACTCGATCTGCTGGAGGCCAGCCCGGTGCAAGGGTTCGACAGTCATATCGTGGGGACTTCCAACTATGAGGATACAGCTGGTTCGGAGATTGTGATCATTACAGCCGGAATTGCCCGTAAACCGGGCATGAGCCGTGACGATCTGGTGAATACGAATGCAGGTATCGTGAAGTCCGTGTGTGAAAATGTGAAAAAATATTGCCCTGATTCCATTGTCATTATTCTGAGCAACCCGGTAGATGCAATGACGTATGCAGCATACCAGACACTCGGTTTTCCGAAAAATCGTGTAATTGGACAGTCGGGGGTTCTCGACACTGCACGTTACTGCACGTTTATCGCACAGGAGTTAAATGTATCGGTCGAGGACGTACGCGGATTTGTGCTTGGTGGTCACGGTGACGATATGGTACCGCTTGTTCGTTATTCGAGTGTAGGCGGTATTCCAATCGATACGCTGATCCCGGCAGAGCGCATTGAAGCCATCGTGCAGCGCACCCGTGTAGGTGGCGGAGAGATTGTAAACCTGCTGGGCAACGGCAGTGCTTACTATGCTCCGGCAGCTTCACTGGTCCAGATGACCGAAGCTATTTTGAAGGACAAAAAACGTATTATTCCGGTTATCGCTTATCTTGAAGGTGAGTATGGATATCACGATCTGTTCCTGGGTGTGCCAACCGTTCTGGGTGGTAACGGAATCGAGAAGATCTTCGAACTGGAGTTGACTGCCGAAGAAAAAGCAGCGCTTGATACGTCTGCAGACTCGGTACGAAATGTCATTTCAATCGTAAATATCTAAGTTTGAAAATGATTTGAACTTGGGAATTAAGAAAAACCTCCGTAAAAACGGAGGTTTTCTTTTCTTTGGATAAGTTCCCCAGTATAATGAGATGTGATATACAGCACAGCGAATATGTTGAGGAGGATGAAAATTTTGACAATGATTATGTATCTGCTCCATATCGTCGGAGCACTGGCCATGGGATTTTATCTGATCCTGCCATTCGTGGTTGGGAAAATCCGTACAATGAGCTTGCCAGCACAGGAGGGAGCATTTGCGTCACTTCGTTCGTTGAACAAAGTAGCACAGTATGCACTTATTATCCAGCTTCTTACAGGCGGTTATTTAATGACCAAGGGTAGTTACTCCCACCTCTGGATGGCTGTTGTCGTAGTACTGCTTCTGGCTATTGCAGCCATTGGCGGAATTATGGGTAAACCGCTGCGTCTTGCAGCAGAAGGTGTAAAAAATAATAAGGATGTCACACCATACCAAAGTAAAATTCGTATGTTCAGCACGCTGCTTGCCGTGTTCTTGCTCATTATGGTGTATCTGATGGTAGAAAGATCCATTTTCTAAAATAACTCATATAAATTCATAGATTCCAGATGGTCTATGATCTTAAGGTGAAGCGTTTGCACCAGTTCAGGACAAGCGGTTAGAGCAAGATAAACGCGCTGGCTCAGTAAACCGAGCTTGCCTTCGAAAGCTGTGGCGTAAGTCCCATTACATGAACTTAATTGAATAGTTCTAACCGGTAAAACTAAACAGACAGCCTCTTGGTAGGGGCTGTCTGTTTAGTTTTGTTGATAACTTTTCCAGGTATTAGAACGTAATATTACGTAGCGGCATAGACAAGCCTGGAATTACAGTGTTCAATTAACTAACACTTCCAGCGTGCACGCGCACCGCATTACGACCATTCCGCTTGGACTCATACAGGGCATGATCGGCATTACGGAGTAATGATTCCAGCGTATCCGACTCACTGCCGGATTGGGATACGCCAAAGCTGGATGTGAGAGAAACGGACTCGCCTTGTACGTCGAGCGGTTGATTCAATAATGCAATTCGCAACTTTTCCGCGAGATTATAAGCTTGTTGGAGCGTGTTGTTTGGCAAGGCAATAACGAATTCTTCTCCTCCATAACGGGCAAATGACATCCCACTGTTCAGATAGCTATTGCACACAGTGACAACGTGAATGAGGGCCTGATCGCCGACATCATGTCCGTAGGTGTCGTTGATTCGTTTAAAGTGGTCAACATCAAACAATATAAATGAGATTGGATGATGGTTAAGCAGGGCTTCCTGAAGCAATTCCCTGCCTTTGTTCAAAAATTGAGTTCGATTGTAAATCTTGGTTAATCCATCGTAATAAGCTAGCTGCTTCAGCTGTTCCTGTAAAAAGCGTTGTTCGGTAATATCAATTAACATAATAAGAATACCTACAACCGCATTGCTACTATTGAACACATACGATGTTCTGACCTGGTAACAGACGGTTTCACCGCTTAACTGCCAGTAAAGGTCTGTTTGCAGTCCTTCTCTGTCGTATTCAACAGGAAAGGTCTCTCCTGCAAGTCTGAGCCATATGTCATTCAGGGGTTGTCCAACCATCGTTGTTTGAATATCAGGCAACATATGTCGGAGCGATCGGTTGAAATCAACGAGACGATATGAACTGTCCAGCACGAGTACCCCTTCACGCATGCTCTCAAAAATGCTATCTTTCGCAATCGGAACAATGGTTAGCAGACGTGAGGACAGAATAGCCCAAATATACATGGCAGATGTGACACACATCAGTACAGGAACAGGGTCTAAACCAAACGGGGTCACGCCGAGCAGGTACACGAATGCAGCAACCATCGGAATAATTTGCGAAACAATCAGCGTAAGCAGTTGACGACGATACATCTTTTTGGTGTGCCGCCATTGTGCGATTAATATAAGGCCAGCACATAAAAGACAGGAGAAGGTGAATGCCCCGTGCACAACATACCATTGTCCGATATCCATCGCCATGACAGGGATCGTGCTGTCCTCACGCAGCCACACTCTTTTGTAATAAAGATGGTGCCAATCATTCGTAGAAACGAGAAAAACGGTGATGGAAGGAATGATGAACAGCGCTGTCGTCAGCCATTTAGACAACTTTTTCCCGGTGTATCGAATCATTAAAATCAGACCAAGTGGAGCCGAGACAGGCATGCCAATATACTGAACGATATTCCAGAACTTCATCTGTTCAAGTGTATTACTGGCGAGACCGATCGCATATCCGAAAGTGTAGACCGAAAGGGAAGCAGTGTACAGTATGAAGATACTGGCATTTGGAAAATGCGCTCTTCTGAAATACGTATACATACACAGAAACAAGTTCAGTACCGCTGAAGTGGTCACAAGTGTAATGTATGAATTAATATGCGATTCCATGTTCAGATCTCCATGTCAATTAAATTATGTTTATACCTGTATATTTTCCATTGTACATCAGCCCCAGCTACATAGGAATCACTTTGAATCATGAAAAAGGTGGAATCACAAAAAATAAACATTCCTGACATGCTGATGTTTCAATTCCGTTGATTAATTTCCCATAAAAGTGGTAAATAACGAGTAGAAGCAGCTTATTAAACAAGCACTACTCCTGAGCTGCAGAAGAATAATCTGGTCGGTTCATGCCATCCTACAGAGTGAGACTTATGAAGAACGAAAGACAAAGAAACCTGTTGTTGGTGTCCGAGTCTTTTTCATTCCAGCATGTTCATTTTGAAAGGAGAATGTAAAATGTCTAGCACTACCCAACAAAATCAAAAAACAATGCCTGCACAGCATCAGGATCAACGTCCAGGGATCGAATCCGAGATGACCCCAAAACCGGAATTTGAGAAACCCGAGTACAAGGCGGCTGGTAAACTAATGGACAAGGTGGCTCTGATTACTGGAGGGGACAGCGGTATTGGACGGGCTGTTGCCGTGACGTATGCGAAGGAAGGCGCCGATGTAGCGATTGTATATTTGAGCGAGCATGAGGATGCGAAGGAAACGAAACGTCAGGTGGAACAGGAGGGGCGCAAGTGCATCCTCATTGCGGGTGACATCGGTGATGTGAATTTTGCCAAGAAAAGTATTCAGCAGACGGTGGATGAGCTCGGAAAACTTGATATTGTGGTTAACAATGCGGCTGAACAACATCCGCAGCAGAATCTGGAGGACATTACGCCAGAGCAACTGGAGAAAACGTTCCGCACCAACATCTTCGGAATGTTTTATGTAACACAAGCTGCTATGCCACATCTGAAACAAGGAAGTACAATCATTAATACGACATCGATTACTGCTTATCGAGGAAGCCCAACACTATTGGATTATTCGTCTACTAAAGGGGCGATTACGTCATTTACCCGCTCTTTATCGATGAATCTGATTGAAAAAGGGATTCGTGTGAACGCCGTAGCTCCTGGTCCGATCTGGACACCACTCATTCCCTCGACATTTGACGAGAAGAAAGTAAGCGAATTCGGAGCAACGCAGCCGATGAAACGTCCAGGACAGCCGGATGAGTTGGCACCAGCTTATGTGTATCTTGCTTCCGATGACTCCTCTTATGTAAGTGGACAGGTTATGCATGTGAACGGCGGAGAGGTTGTTAACGGTTAAAATATAGTCTGTAGAGGCAATTGAAAAACGGGCAGGTGTACGAAAATATCTCAAAAGCGGGACGCTTAATGGATCATAGCGTTCCGCTTTTTGGTTTCTATTCTTCCTTAAAGAAGAGGGGAGGTGGGGAGCGTCAGCTATTTTGTAACACGCGATTTACAAAAGTCTGTATCTGCGTTGATAGATCTATGATACTTTATACAGGTCTGACTATAAAGCAATGGAGTGTGTCGGACGGGAAGAAGCAAGACTTATTGCTCATTTTACATGGAAAGATATCTCATTATATGTGATATGATAGACCGGATAATATATTCGGGAGGCACTCCTATGAAAATTAGCAAACAGAACGCAGCACATTATATATGGGGAGCACAGTGTGATGGCTGGCATCTTGTTCAAGGCGAAACACTTAGTGTGATTCATGAGCGAATGCCTGCAGGTACGACGGAAACAAGACATTTACATACGAAGAGCCGTCAGTTCTTTTTTGTTCTTAGCGGTGAGGCATATATGGAGCTTGATGGAGAAATCGTAATATTGGAAGCGCACGAAGGCATTGAGATTCCACCGGGTGCCCCCCATCAGATGCAAAATCGAAGTGCGGCAGATGTAGAATTTCTTGTCATTTCACATCCAACAACACGCGGTGACCGCACCGAGCAGTGATTGAAAGGTTATTCTGCCATCATCGGAGTGGTTATATAAATATTTTGTTCAACGGATTAAAATATAACAGAAGGAAGAGATCAATGAGACCGTTTCGCATTCGCCTGGCACTGATTATGATGGTGCTCATTGGCATTTCCGTCATTGTAGCCGGATATACGATGGGCAGAGTTTTCAAGACCACTCACATTGCTGCACTGGAGCAAACGATGGTGCGTGAGATTAATTTGTTAAAAGCCACCTTCCCGTTTCATGATGCTTCCAATCCGACTTCAGTAGAGACACGGAAGTATTACTCGGATCGGGCACTCGAATTGGATCGTCTGACAGACTCGCGGGTGACCTTTATCAATAAAGACGGTATAGTCATCGGGGATTCCGAGAGCGATCCTGCAACAATGGATAATCACTTGAATCGGGAAGAGGTTAGGACGGCTAACGAAAATGCTTTTGGACAGTCCATCCGGTATAGCGCAACGTTAGGACAGGATATGCTGTATGTGGCGCTGCCTGTCAATTCGGATCAAAGTGACATGATTGAGATGCCAAGCGGCAAATTCGACGGTTATATTCGGTTATCGATGAGTCTGCAAGCGGTGGATCAGGGACTTCAACGCGGATGGATGATTATGTTTGCCGCGCTGGGATTGCTCTTTTTGATTGTGGCATTTGTCAGTTATCGTGTAGCCAGAGGGCTAACGTCGCCAATCGAGCATATCACCAAAGTGGCACACCGGATTACAAAACTGGAGTACGATGCCAGAGTAAAAGTTACACGCAGGGACGAGATTGGCCAGTTGGGTCTGGCAATTAACGGAATGGCGGACAGTTTGCAGTCCCAGCTCAAAACCATTCGAGACAATGAAGCACTGCTTCAAAGTGTCTTGGCCAATATGACGGGCGGGATCGTCATGATTGATGCGACGCAATCGATCGCACTGGTCAATCGGGAAGCGGAGCGTATACTCGGTATCCAGGCCACGAAAGTTACAGGTAAACCTTATACTGAACTGAAGCGTCATTACGAGTTGACACGCACGATTGAAGAGAGTGTGGCTTTACAGGAACGTATGCACGAAGAAGTAAGTGTATTTAACCCGGAAGAACGGTTGATAAGGCTTGATGGTGTACCGATGTCGGAAGACAATGGTGGATATCGGGGCATGTTATTCCTTTTGCAGGATGTAACCGCGATTCGGCGATTGGAATCCATGCGCAGCGAGTTTGTTGCCAATGTCTCTCATGAACTCAAAACACCTGTGGCAGCGGTTAAGGGGTTCGCAGAAACCTTGCTCAGCGGCGGTGTGCAGGATAAGGAAACAGAACGCTCTTTCCTGCAGATTATCTATGATGAAGGTGACAGACTAAATCGGTTAATTGGAGATATTCTGGAGTTATCCAAGATTGAATCCAAACGTGCACCTCTGGAATGCTCCCCTGTCCATGTGCACTCGTTCTTCGAAATGGTGCTGGGAACCTTGTCCAAGGTGGCGGAGAAAAAGCAGATTCGTCTGGAAATGAATGTCCCTGAGGAATTGTATATCGAAGCGGATGAGGATAAAATGAAGCAGATTTTCATTAATCTTTTATCCAATGGCATTAACTATACGCCTGAAGGTGGAAGAGTGAAACTCCAAGTGAAGATGGATCAGACGAGTGAGGAAGAACAGGTTATTTTCTCGGTGTCTGATACAGGAATCGGCATACCCAAGAAGGATTTGCCGCGAATTTTCGAACGTTTCTACCGGGTGGACAAAGGCAGATCACGCAATTCGGGTGGAACAGGGCTGGGACTCTCTATTGTTAAACACTTGGTGGAGCTGCATCACGGCAAACTGTCGGTGGATAGTGAACTCGGGATGGGGAGCACCTTCCGGGTTATCCTGCCATTGATCCAGGAAGAAGAAATATAGTTTACTTCAAATGAAAATTAGGCGTATAGAAGCAAAATGTAAAATGAGTCATTTGCTTTACACAGCGTTAACAAATTAGTGCTATGATAGAAAAAGTGTTGTGGCAACAGACAACCTATGAAGAGAGAAGGGGTATCATGGCACAGCGTTTGCTGGTTATTGAAGATGAACCGACATTATCGAGATTACTTACGTATAACCTAACACAAGAAGGGTATGACGTAACGGCTGAGGACCATGGGTCAGCAGGATATGACCGTGCCTTGTCCCAGGATTTCGATTTGATCTTACTGGACTTGATGCTGCCAGGCATGAATGGTCTGGATATTTTGAACAAACTGCGCATTCAAGGGGTAAGTACACCTGTCATTATCCTTACGGCGAAGAATGGTGAAGCCGAGGTTGTGCAAGGCCTGAAATCGGGCGCGGATGATTATATTACGAAACCTTTTGGTGTATCCGAGCTCTTGGCACGGGTAGATGCGGTACTCAGACGTTATTCCAATGGCGATGATCTGCCGCAGCCTGAAGATAAAGACGGCTCACGCATTATTCTTGGCGAACTTGAAATTTATCCGTTGAAGTATGAAGTGACTTTAGGTGGACAATCGATCAGCCTGCGTCCGAAGGAGTTCGAAGTCCTGTTATATCTCGCTAAAAAACCCGGAGTTGTGCTGACTCGGGATGACCTGATGAATGCGGTCTGGGGTTTCGATTATATTGGAGGCCAGCGAACCGTAGATGTACACGTCAGTTCATTACGCAAAAAGCTGGAGCTTGATCCCGAATCCGTTCATATTGATTCCATCCGTGGTGTAGGTTATAAATTGGTTGTCAAAAGAAAAACTCCCCATCATTCTAGCTAAATGATCGGGGAGTTTTATTTTTACGTACATTTTACACAAAGGAAGATTTTTCTTCATTTATGGGGAGTAGGATGAGGTTATCCAAGTGATGCTTTGTACCTATAATTCCACCTTAGGGCGGAGCTAACACGTAAAGGAGAATGTGTAAATATGCCCACTTTGTTAGAAGCTAGACCTGAGAATCTGGATGCTGATTTACAAAAAGAGGAACAATCATCGGTTATGCCTGACTTGGAACCAGACGAATCAGTCAGCGAAATTCTTGATGAGCATGCCGTATCATTGTACGAATATTTCCGTCAGGTGCCCGTAGCAAAGGGAGATACTACCTGCGGAGAAGCGGCAGCTATGCTGAGTGATGGACTAGAACACCCGTGTATTGTGCTCTGTGATGAACACATGAGACCGACGGGATTATTGATGCGTGAGAACTTATATCGTTTACTGAACGGAAGGTTCGCCGCGGACTTATTTTATCGTAAACCGGTTGTGAATGCAGCTGACACGTCACCGGTTATTGTAGATATACATACGGAACCAGCAGCTATTATTGATGCTGCACTTCGGCGGGCTGAGGATCACTTCTATGACTGCCTGCTCGTAACGGAGCAGGAACGCTTGATTGGTGTGCTCACCATACGTGATGTGATGTCGCTTTCCCGTAAGCTGCAGCAGGCGGCATCCGCAGACCGGATATGTACCGTGACGGAGAGTGGACAGGAAATTTCACGCATTCATGAGGCCGTAACCAAACTGGTTCAAGCGGCGAATCAAACTGTACGAGAAGCTGGGCAAGTTATCCTCTTATCCAATGATGGGGAAGGACGACTGCGTCAAGTCGAGTCTTCCTACCTTCAGGTTCATGAGCATATGGGAGATCAGGGCAAACACGCCAGTCAGATGCTCGAATCCATCAAAACAGGTGCGGGGATGGCACGCTCCATTCGAACGCTGGCAGATCAGAGCGGACTTCTGGCATTAAATGCATCCATTGAGGCTGCTCATGCCGGAGAATACGGTAGAGGGTTCCAGATCGTAGCCGGAGAGATCCGCGCCCTTGCCAAGCAGACGCGAGAAGTTGCAGGCAACATGACGATATTGCTTCAGGACATCGAAGGTTTAACCCAGCAGACGGTATCTCTCATTCAGGCAAGTGGGAAGGAGATTGATGACAGTGCGGTGTATGTGAGGGAAGGAGCAGCGGCATTCGGAAAGTTAAACCGTGCGGTAAATGCGTTGTCCTGCATTGTTGAAACTATTGCTACCGAAGGCGTGGAAGCGGGTAGGGTTGCGGAGAATATCCAGTTGAAGCTAAAAGCCATGATTACAGATCATTCGGAGTTATGAAACGAAAGCTCAACCGAGGCACAGTTTATTGAAAATTGCAAAAGCAAAAAAAGAGAGACCCGGGACTTTGAACTAACGGCCGAGGTCTTCTTCAGGTGTTTTTTACATTCCGTTAACATGAAGGTGGTACTGTTTTTACAATGTTACGTTAGGATATTAAAGATGACCGTGCTAACGGGTAGAGCGTATTGGCGCTGGTCTCAACGTAAAGGGAATCCGATGATCCCTGCAGCGAAGGAGAAGTGAACATCCATGAAAGACCTCATTCATATTGATGGACTTAATTTATACTATGACACGCATCATGCGCTTAAAAATATATCGATGGACCTGCCGGAGAAGACCGTTACGGCGTTTATCGGGCCGTCAGGTTGCGGTAAATCGACATTACTCCGCACATTGAACCGGATGAATGACATGATTCCGGGTGTTCGTGTGGAAGGACAAGTTATGCTGAACGGTTCGGATATTTACAGTAATGAGATTGAGGTGGAGACGTTACGGAAACGGGTAGGCATGGTATTTCAACAGCCGAATCCTTTTCCCAAATCCATTTATGATAACGTAGCGTACGGACCGCGTCTGCACGGTGTAAGCCAAAAGGCAGAACTGGATCAGCTCGTTGAGCAAAGTTTGGTTCACGCGGCACTGTGGGATGAAGTGAAGGATGTACTGAAAAAGTCGGCGTTAAGTCTGTCTGGCGGACAGCAACAACGTCTGTGCATCGCACGTGCACTGGCCGTACAGCCGGATGTGCTGCTGATGGACGAAGCAACTTCGGCACTCGACCCCATCTCCACGCTGAAAATCGAGGAATTGGTCAAAGAGTTGCATCATAAATATACCATCGTCATGGTTACGCATAATATGCACCAGGCTGCGCGAGTATCTGGACGCACCGTGTTTTTCCTGAATGGCGAAGTGGTGGAGGCAGCTGATACGGAGACGTTATTCTCCACACCGCAAGATTCCCGGACCGAGGACTATATATCCGGCAGGTTTGGTTAAGGCGAGCTGAATAAGAACGATCCCGGTTTACCCGGAGATGATAGAGAAGGAGGACATGAAACTTATGATTCGCAGAAAAGAGTTTGATCAGGAGCTGGAAGAACTTCGCACCCTACTTAAACAAATGGGGGAACATGTAGGAAATGCCCTGGACGGTGCTATTAAGAGTTTGCAGACATTGGATGTGGAGAAGGCTCAGGTCATTATTAAGAATGATGCGAATCTCAATGCTCTTGAGGACAAAATCATGGAGCTGGGTTCCAAGCTGATTATTACACAGCAGCCCGTAGCCAAGGATTTAAGACGCATTATTGTGGCCTTCAAAATCTCCAGTGACTTGGAGCGTATGGGTGATCTGGCCCTCGATGTGGCTAAGGTGACCATCCGTATGGAAGGGCAAGAGCTGATTAAGCCGCTGGTGGACATTCCACGTATGGCGGAAGTGGTGAAATCTATGATTGATGAATCCATTGAATCCTATCTGAAGGAAAATACGGATCTGGCCTATAAAATGGCACAAACGGATGATCAGGTGGATCAGCTGTACAGTAACATGATCCGAGATCTCTATACGTTAATGACCGATCAGCCAACGAATGCATCACAAGCCATGTTGCTGTTGATGGTTGGACGTTACATTGAACGTATCGGTGACCATGCGACCAACATTGGCGAGAGCACCGTGTATCTGGTTACGGGTCAACGCCCGGACCTGAACCAATAAGTTATCGGGGGCAGGCTCTGCTGCACAAGCCGTGAAACATGCACATACAAGATAAGAGTTGATGATCGAAATGAGGAACTTTCTTCCGACTGGCCTGTGCACAGGCTGACTGGGAAGGAGGTTCTTTTTTTGCAGAAGAAAAGCGGGGAAAAGGGTTTTGAAGTTTTTTTGTTGTAGGTGGCAGGTATGGTATCATGAGAGTAGGTATGTAAGTGCAAGTCTGACCATATGATACGCGAGGTGCTGGAATGGACAAGTTTATTCTTATAGATGGAAATAGCATTATTTATCGGGCGTTTTTTGCTATGCCTCCCCTGACCAATTCGAAAGGGCTGCATACGAACGCGGTATACGGCTTTACGACGATGCTGCTGCGCTTGCTGGAAGAACACAAGCCTACGCATGTGATGGTGGCATTTGATGCGGGTAAGATCACCTTCCGCCACGAAGGGTATCAGGATTATAAAGGCGGTCGTGAGAAAACGCCATCGGAGTTGTCCGAGCAGTTTCCGTTGCTGAAAGAACTGTTGCAAGGACTCGGGATTGCGCAATTCGAACTGGCTGGTTATGAGGCAGATGATATTATCGGGACGCTGACCAAACGTGCGGATGAAGTGGGCAGACAGGTGCTGGTGGTATCAGGTGACAAAGATATGCTGCAGCTCGCTTCGGACCATGTACATATTGGATTGACGCGCAAAGGCGTTACGGAGATCGAGCTGTATGATCCTGCTCAGATTAAGGAACGTTACGGTCTGACGCCGTTGCAGATTATTGATCTGAAGGGTCTGATGGGGGATGCTTCCGATAATATTCCGGGTATTCCAGGTGTAGGGGAGAAAACGGCGCTGAAGCTGCTGCATCAGTTCGGTTCGGTGGAAGAGGTGCTGAACGGCACGGGTGAACTGAAGGGCAAGATGAAGGAAAAGATTGAAGCTCACGCCGAGGATGCAAGAATGAGTAAACAGCTTGCGACCATTCACCGCGAGGTTCCGCTGGAGCAGACGTGGGAGGATATGCAGTTTGACGGATTGAAGGAAGCGAGTGCTGGACCTGCACTGGCCAAGCTGGAGTTTAAGTCTTTGCTGGAGCGTTTGTCCTTTAGCGGCAGCATTGCTTCCGAGCAAGAGGCTATTCCGGCTGCAGAAGTGGAATCTACCATTGCAACAGAAGAAAACCTTGGAGAACTGATGGATGTACTGGGCTCGATTGACGTGCTTCATGTGGAGACGCATGGAGATAACCCGCATCAGGCGAAGCTAATCGGTCTTGCGGTGGGTGCCGGGGAGAAGTATACGTTCATATCTCCGGAATTGTTACAGTCGGGTGCGGCGGCTCCTGTACGAGAATGGCTTGCAAGTGCCGAGCAGCCGAAGCGTGGATATGATCTGCATCGCGTGGATTTGGCTTTGCATGCACATGGTATTGAATTCGCCGGTGCAGCATTTGATGTGCAACTGGCTGCCTATTTGCTTGATCCAACGGAGTCGAATCAGACGATTAGCGGGCTGACTTCCAAGTATGGGTTGCCTTCGCTGGTTGAAGACGATACCGTTCTGGGGAAAGGCGCGAAATACAAAGTGCCTGATGCGGATGTTCTGAGCGATTTTCTGTGCCGGAAAGCCGCTGCGCTGGCCGCGATTATCCCGCTTCAGGAACAAGCGCTGGAGAGCGATGAGATGAACTCGCTGTTCCATGAACTCGAGATGCCGTTATCTCGTATTCTTGCTGACATGGAGAAGCAGGGCATCAAGGCCAACACAGCTGACCTGCAAGCGCTTGGTAGTGAGTTTGAAGGACAGATCGGCAAACTGATGGCGGAAATCTACAAGTTGTCCGGCACGGAGTTCAATCTGAATTCACCAAGACAACTCGGCGAGATTTTGTTTGACAAGTTGGGCCTTCCTGTCGTGAAGAAAACAAAAACAGGCTACTCCACCGATGCGGAGGTGCTCGAAAAGCTGGCCCCTTACAACGATGTGGTGCAGCATATTTTGCAATATCGCCAGCTTGCCAAGCTGCAATCTACGTATGTGGAAGGTTTGCTCAAAGAGATATCGAGTCGGGATGGTAAGGTGCATACCTTCTATCGTCAAACCATTGCAGCGACAGGACGGCTGAGCAGCCAGTTCCCGAACTTGCAGAACATTCCGATCCGTATGGAGGAAGGACGCAAAATTCGGAAGGTCTTTGTGCCGTCCGAGCCGGGTTGGTCTATACTGGCAGCCGATTACTCCCAGATTGAGTTGCGTGTACTTGCACACATCTCAGATGATGAGCGGTTGAAAGAAGCTTTTGTGCAAGATATGGATATCCATACGAAGACTGCTTCCGATGTATTCGGCGTGAAGCCGGAGGATGTGGACAGTGATATGCGTCGTTCCGCCAAGGCGGTTAATTTCGGAATCGTATACGGGATCAGTGATTACGGCCTTTCTCAAAATTTGCACATTACACGGAAAGAAGCGGCACAGTTCATCGATCAATACTTCGAAGTATTCCAGGGTGTGCGTCGTTATATGGATGATATCGTGAAGGAAGCACGGCAGGACGGTTATGTGAAAACATTGCTGGAACGTCGCCGTTATTTGCCCGAAATCAACGCAAGCAATTTCAATTTGCGTTCCTTCGCGGAACGTACGGCGATGAATACACCCATTCAAGGTACTGCGGCTGATATCATTAAGCTGGCGATGGTACAGATGGATGAGGCGCTGCGGGAACGCAATCTTCAGAGCCGTATGCTGCTTCAGGTGCACGATGAGCTCGTGTTTGAAGTACCGGCGGATGAACTGGAACTGATGAAGGAGCTTGTGCCTTCAGTCATGGAAAAGGCGCTCTCGCTGTCGGTTCCGCTAAAAGCTGAAGTTAGCTTTGGTGAGAACTGGTATGAGGCAAAATAGATAAGAAAGGGTCCCGCTGAGCGTCATCTTCCGTTATAATATAAGGGAGGTGAGAACATCATGCCGGAACTACCGGAAGTCGAAACAGTCAGAAGAACATTGAATCAACTTATTGTAGGCAAAACCATTGATCATGTTACCGTTAATTTGCCGCGGATTATTCAGCGGCCTGATGATATAGAAGCATTTGCACTGGAACTGGCAGGACATACCGTGATTAGTGTTGAGCGCCGGGGCAAGTTTTTACGTATTTTGCTGGACGGGCTTGTGCTGGTCTCCCATCTGCGGATGGAGGGACGTTACGGGGTGTACCATCAGGACGAAGAGGTAGAGAAACATACCCATGTCATCTTCCACTTCAATGATGGTACGGAATTGCGATATAAGGATGTTCGTCAGTTTGGAACGATGCATCTGTTCAGTGCAGGCGAAGAACTGGTTTCGAAACCACTAATGAAGCTTGGATTGGAACCGCTGGATGAAGCTTTTACCGTGAATGCGTTCGCTGAAGCAGTGGGGAAACGTACCACCAAAATCAAAGCCGTTTTGCTCAATCAGGCATATGTCGTCGGGATCGGGAATATTTATGTGGACGAGGCACTCTTCCGTGCAGGTATACATCCGGAGACGATTGCCAAGACGCTGACTGAGGCACAGCTGGAGGTGCTGCACGAAGCCATTGTGGCTACGTTGCAGGATGCGGTGAATGCCGGGGGCTCCTCGATCAAGTCGTATGTCAACGGACAAGGCGAGATGGGCATGTTCCAGCATCAGCTGAAAATATATGGCCGTAAAGCGGAGCCTTGCCACACCTGTGGCACGTTGATTGAAAAAAGTGTCGTTGGCGGACGCGGGACGCATTTTTGCCCGAATTGTCAGCGACTTGATCTCTCTAACCTGAACTGAATCAATGAAATGATGAAATCATAGCACCCTTGGATTCCTCCCTCCATATACTGATATGGCAGAAATAAGCGGGCATATACCCATACTGACATCATCAGTTGGCACGTACCGCACAGGGGAGGAATCCGGGGTGCTGCATCATTTTATTTCATTACTGGCGCTTGCTTTTGCAGTGAGTTTAGATGGTTTCGGAGTTGGAATTACATATGGACTTCGGAGGACCAAGATTCCGCTCTTATCCATTGCTATTATTTCACTTTGTTCGGGATTGGTTATCGCATTGTCTATGCAGGTTGGGGTGTTATTATCTCATGTCGTGTCACCAGGTGTGGCTTCGATAGTGGGAGCTGTCATTCTGATTGTGATCGGTGCGTGGTCGCTCTTGCAACTGATTCTACGGCGAGGTAAAGAACATGAAGATACAGAGAGCGGAGTGTCGCAGGAAAAGGTGGTTCAGGGAAGCGGGACAACAGATTCAGGTCTGACATCTGGAGCCAAGAATCAATTGATGGTCCTGGAGGTGCAGCCTTCGCCAACGGATGGGTCGGTGGAACGAATGGTGTTTACACTTGAACTGCGCAAGCTTGGCGTGGTCATTCAAATCCTGCGTAGCCCGTCCAAAGCAGACATGGATAATTCAGGTAGTATCTCGGCTCAAGAGGCGATGTGGCTGGGGATTGCGTTGTCACTTGATGCTTTCGGAGCAGGGCTAGGTGCGGCGTTGCTTGGCTTCCCTACGCTGTGGACGGCACTCGTAATTGCATTGTTCAGCGGAGCCTTTCTGTCCGTTGGGTTGAAGGTTGGATTACGTTTTGCAGCACAGCGCTGGATGCAGAAGCTTTCGATTCTGCCAGCTCTGATGTTAATGATTATGGGAATATTCAAGTTGTTTTGAGGAGTAATTAAGTGTTATGAGGTGAGACGATGAATATAGGCTTAACGGGCGGAATCGCAACAGGCAAAAGCAGTGTTTCCGCCTATCTGGCCAGTAAGGGAGCGCTGCTCATCGATGCAGATGTTATTGCCCGGGAAGTCATGTTGCCTGGGCATCCCGTTTTGGCTGCCGCTGTTCAGCGGTTTGGACAAGCGATACTAAATGAGGACGGAACGCTGGATCGGAAAAAGTTGGGAAGTATTGTTTTTCAGCAACCGGAGGAACGTAAAGCGCTTGAGGCCATTACTCATCCGGCCATACGTAAGGAGATGCGTGACAGGGCAACTGCATATGAATTAAACCACCCGGACAAGCTGGTGGTATCGGATATTCCATTGCTGTACGAGTCGGGCCTTGAAGATGGTTTTGCGGAAGTTATGGTTGTGTATGTCCCGAGAGCAGTACAACTGGAACGGTTGATGAGTCGGGATCAGATGAACCGTGCTGATGCGGAAGCGCGCATTGCGGCACAGATGGATATCGAACGAAAAAAAGAGCGGGCAGATATCGTCATTGATAACAGCGGTTCATGGGAGCAGACGGAGCAGCAATTGCAATCTTTTTTAACGCATAAGGGCTTGTTATGAAAATATTGCGTAAAAAGCGTGTATTGTTGATTATGTTTGTTTCCTTTGTACTTGTGTTATTTCTAAACAGCAACTGGATGACATGGTTTTACCCGATTGAATATAAGGAAGAGATTCGGGCCCAATCTCAGAGTTATGAGGTGGATCCGTTTCTAATCGCTTCGATTATCAGGGTAGAGACCAATTTCAAGACGAGCAAGGAATCCAAGCGCGGTGCGATCGGACTCATGCAACTTATGCCAGATACGGCAAATTGGATTTTGGAGCAAGCCAAGATTCCTGATACTTCCCTGGAGGAATTAAAGCATGAACCGGGGCGAAATATTCAACTCGGAACATGGTATTTACGGAATCTGTCGGATCAGTTTAATGGCAACGAAATTGTGATGATTGCCGCGTATAATGCCGGACCGGGGAAGGTCAGCAGCTGGTTGAAAAACGGTGTATGGGATGGCAAACTTGAAACGGTAAAGGATATTCCTTTTGGCGAAACACGCCACTATGTACAACGGGTCATTTACTATTATAATCAGTATGTGAAGATCTACGATACGTTCTAGAGCGATGCCTGCAAAAGAGATACAGAAAGCACGGAGCAGACCGGTAGTGTACCGGCCGCCCCATGCTCCTCTGTGTAACGTATTACGATGCAGATAATTATTGGTATTGACCTGCCAATTGCTGTTCTGCAATTGTTACCAGACGCTTCGTGATGTATCCACCGATCGAACCGTTCTCGTAAGAAGTCATGTTACCTTGGTATCCGTCTTGCGGAATGCTGATTCCGAGTTCTTGAGCTACTTCATATTTCATTTGCTCCAGAGCTGCGGAAGCTTTAGTTACAACCAAGTTATTGGAGTTACCGTTGCTTTGTGCCATTGCTGTTCACCTCCTCGCGGGTTGGTAAAAGTATTATGTGTCGCGAATGCGATTTTCATTACAAGATATGCTCAGGGAATATGTGGTAAAAAGTAAAAGTGGGAAGTGATCTTAGTTGAAATGTCCTTATTGTGGTTATTTAGGCACTAAAGTGCTGGATTCGAGACCAGCCAATGAATCCAAATCCATCCGCCGCCGCCGCGAATGCGAGCAGTGCGCCAGAAGGTTTACAACATTTGAGATGATTGAAGAAACACCGTTGATCGTCATTAAGAAGGACGGCAGCCGGGAAGAGTTCAGCCGTGACAAAATTCTCCGTGGTTTGATTCGTGCGTGTGAGAAGCGTCCGGTATCGGTGGAAACGCTGGAGATGATGGTATCTGAAGTGGAGAAGTCACTGCGTAACACAGCCGAAGCGGAGGTAGAGAGCCGTCAGATTGGTGAATTGCTAATGGAGCAGCTGTTTCCGGTGGATGAGGTGGCGTACGTGCGTTTTGCTTCTGTATATCGCCAGTTCAAAGACATTAACATGTTTATGAAAGAACTGAAATCACTGCTGTCCAAGGATGAACTGGAGGAGTAGTGTAGTGGGGGAAAAGGAGAAGAGCAATCCGGGGGCTATCGTTGATATGTGCCCGCAACATGAATGTTCTTCTCCATACGATTTCGGCGGTTCAAAAGGGTATTGACAGTCCAGAAGGGATTTTATATGATATAGAAGTCGCCTGTAAAATGAGTTTTTGCAGTGCTGGACAAGATGTAACTTCATATCCTGGGGCCTTAGCTCAGCTGGGAGAGCGCATCGCTGGCAGCGATGAGGTCAGGGGTTCGATCCCCCTAGGCTCCATACTAAGGAAAAGCCGCTCCGAAAGGGGTGGCTTTTTGGGTTTTAAGCGTATGAGGAGTAAACTGCAAGTTTTAGTTTATGTGGACTGACGTGTAGGGAAAGGGTTCACAAAATGCGTTTCATATAAGAGCGCATAGTCTGAAGCTAATGCTAAAGTTAACATAATAAAAATTTTACACCAGACGATGAAGAAAATAAGATGGAAATATCAAATAATATTAGAAAAGACAACATATGGAGTAGCACGTTTTTAAAACAAATAGTAGCTTGGTGTCTATATTAATTAAAATACTTCCAGTGAGTGAGGTCTTCAATGATGTGGTCATTCATTCTAAATGTTTATGAATACATAATTCTTGTTATTTCTTTAATAGATAACTTGGGCACTTGGATAGTTGTGAGGATTCTGCTCATGTATGGTTTCTTGCTTGTTTGTTTGACTGTTTTATTGGTAGTTTATGATATGCTTATAATTAGTTTATCCCAATTGTTGGCTTATCTATATGAATTATCAAGAAAGAGAAGATCCATTTCTACAATAAGACTGCTCTCTGAATGGTTCTATTTGTTTGACAAGCTTTTATATAAAATTTCACCACACTTATTTCAATATAGTTGGCCAAGTGACAATGTGTTTAAAAAGTCAGATAAATACAGCCCGATTGTGCTATCTCGTACTTTAAGTGCATTATTTATTAGCATGGTTGCAGTTAGCCCTACTAATTTTGTAATTTGGGGTACAATTGCTATGTACTATTTTCCTACTGCCCCTATAGCAAGCTATAATTGGCTTAGACAATTGTCTTTTGATAAGGTTTACTTAGCCCTTACAAAATTTGAGTATGAGAAAGTAAATGATTTTGTTAGTTTTAGTCTGTTTGTTCTCTCTCTGCTGATCCTTTTACGGTTATCTTCCTCTTCATTTAAATGGCGTGCTATGATGAAAGTCAATGAGGAGAAGTATGAAAAAGTAATTAGATATCAGGAAACTATTGAGAACGAGTTATGGAAAATTAGAACCGGGTCATACACTAATATTTCCGAACTCAATCTTAAAATCAGTTCTTTACCGAATATTTATTGTCAGTTAGTTACGAAGACTGATAATTACTTATTTGAAGATAATAAGTTAAAACGAAAGACGAAAGAGTCTTGGAGACATTTCCAGTACAAGAACATTCAGGATATTTACAAAGGGCTTGAGTCTTTCCAAGTTCCTCTACAGAAGATAAATGAAGTCTTAAAAGATATTTCTGATTTGAAAGTTGGCTATATTTATCTGAGAATTAACAAGTGTGTGAGGTATGAAACAATTAAATTGGGACTGTATAGAGAAACTCATCTTGATTGGGAACTGATTGAAGGAGATAAATTTCGGAAGGCTATTGAAAATAGGTTAGAGAAAATTTCATATTTATCTGATCGATTTATGAAATTCAAAAAAATTAATAATGGTATGCTAAGTAAAAATGAGTTCGTTGAAGAATATAACAAATATGGTGGTTCGGTTGCTTACGAGGACATAGTAAAGTATACAGAAAGTAAATTGGAAGAAGAACTAATAAATTTTAAGAGATTTCTCCATAGAGCACTGGAGGAAGCGATATTTTCTCATACTGTCCTTGAGCAATATCTCACACTTTCGCATAAGAATACACGATTTAGTCTGCTTAAGATAATCTCTAACTTTATTACTAAATAGAATTCTGCTTAAATGCTTCAAAAAGATAGATGAAATCGAGACTACATTTTGACTTACTTAGTTACACGCTGGGTTATTGTTGTGAAAATGACTGTCCATAGAAGAGCGAATTTCTGCCAGTGAAGCTCTCAAAAGTTCGATCACCCTAAACTACATACTTCAAGAAAGAAAGAACGTCATGTGGTTGCTTTTACTGTGGAAAAATAGGGACTGTAATCTAGCAGGACCCATAATAAGGGCCGTTCAAGAGTCGTAGAAATTATGTGATTTTTAATAAGATCCTGAACTTTGAAGGAAGCGAGTATAATACAGCCCAATAGACCGCGTTAATATTATTTGCTTAAGTAACAATTGTGGTATAGAGCATCACTGGCAGCGATAGGTCAAGGGGGCGATCCCCTTAGGTTTCATAAGAGTGTTACAAAAAAACGGCAGAAATGCCGTTTTTTTGTTGGAGTCAATTGTTTCTCATGTCACAGATGAAAATTTGTTTCTCTGTGGCTAATAACGAATGTATGTAATTGACGCATGTGGAATTTCTATTATGATGATATGGGGGGAGGGTTGTCTTATGCCGAAAAATGATAATATGTTAGCCATTCTATGGATGTTAAATTCGGGAGAAAAGTTAACTGCAAAACAAATATCCGAAAAGTTAGAAGTCAATATAAGAACCGTTTATCGGTACATTGATGCACTATGTTCTAGTGGAGTGCCGATCATATCCGACGCAGGTCATCATGGTGGATATAGCCTGTTGCATCATTTTATCAGAGCGCCTCTGCTATTTGATATCGAAGAAAAAAAGACACTCCTTCATGCTGCTGTTTTTGCAAAAGAAGCTGGATACCCATCGAGCGAGACATTAGAGAATGCGACAGCCAAGTTGAAAATGTATTCGAATGAGCAACAGGAGAGCGAACTAAACAAACATGTAGCTGGATTTGAAGTGATAAACCGCATGGTCAGCCCTTCAAGTCAGCTCATATTAGCGGAATTGGAACATGCTGTAGAAAACGAAATCACTGTAGAGATGGATTACCGTACAAACCATGAAGATAAGCCAAAGAACAGGATGATCGATCCTTATGGAATCGTTTACTGGAACAATAAATGGTATACGGTTGCATTTTGCCACTTAAGAAATGAAATACGAAGTTTCCGGGTAGATCGGATTTTACGAATCAAGCGTACTCAACTAATCTTTAAGCGTCCTGAAGCTTTTTCTAGCCGTGAATTTTTTATGAAAAACCTGTTACCTGATCTTGTAGGTAAGGACGGGTTAATTTGTTTAAGGATCGAAGGCAGGCCAGAGGCGTTAGATGAACTAAGCATGCATTGGTTTTTCGGCCATCATCTGCAAGAGCGAACATTGAATCAAGCCATCTTTTTATTTGAGGAAAAATCCATTCATCATTCTGTCCCTTATTTTCTCCTATCCTATGGTACATCCATTCGAATCATCGAACCCCAGCGTGTGAAAGACAGACTTGTTGCTGTTGCAACAGAGTTAATGGAATATTATCAACAATAATAGCTTCACTGACAGCAGATGTCAGTGAAGCTATTTTATAATGAGATAGTCAGTGATTATCGATGGATTGTAGTCCTTGATAGATAAGAAAAGGGAGAAATTTAAAAATGAAAAATACAGTATATCTTTATGTTTTTGACAGCATGTCCGATTGGGAAATAGGTCATTTAACGGCCGAGCTGAACTCAGGAAGATACTTTAGAAAGGGACTGGCTTCAGCACAAATAGTAACCGTTGGGATCGAAAAGACTCCAGTAACTACAATGGGCGGATTGAAAATAATACCTGACATTAAAGTGGATGAGTGCAGAATTAGCAGTATAGATGCACTAATTTTACCAGGGGGAAACACATGGACAGAGGATATTCACAGGCCCATATTAAAAATTGCCGAGATGTGTCTACAAGAAGGGATCGTCGTTGGAGCCATCTGTGGTGCTTCCATAGGACTCGCTCAAGCAGGATTATTAGATTCACGTTTTCATACAAGCAATGATCTGGCTTACCTTAAAATGATTTGTCCGTCTTACACAGGCGAAGAATATTACAAATTGGAATCTGCAGTTACCGATGGAAAACTGATCACCGCTTCCGGAGTAGCTCCACTTGAATTTTCTGTTCATGTTTTAAGAGCGCTAGATGTGTTTTCTCCAGAAACATTAGAAGCATGGTATCATCTTAATAAAACGCATGAACCTCAACATTTCTACGAATTAATGAATTCAATTCAATGACAGCTCTACTCAAAGAGAAACGCCACCACTTCAATGTGATGGCGTTTCTTTGATGGATCGCTTCGTAAATCTGTCTTCTTATTGGTAGTAAAGTAAGGACTTTTGCTAAAATGGTTCTTTAGGGGGCCACTTTAGGTTAGATATTGTTCAGTTTGAAGCCGCTCGGCGCACCGGGTACGGCCGGTTTTCGCTGTGCGAACATCCAATCAAAGACATCGGTGTAGTCATTGTTCCAAGCTGGCAAGTTAGAGGACTGTGCTGTGGGAGCTATTGTCCAAGTTCCCATAGTTATCTGGTTATAAAGAACCGCCGCTTCAACTTCATGGGCTATATAATCAGCCAGAACAGGTGTGTTGGCAGGATTCGGCCTCAGATTCGGTTGATCAAATTGATTGTAGGGCCATGTAAGTACTTCATTACTTTCAAAGCGTGAAGCCCTCGCATTGACCATTTTCGGCATATTGGTATTGATGAAATTATTGAGGTTAGTCTGGTAGCTTCCAACATTATGAGCATTTAAAAACATCCAATAGGCCAGGGTGGTGTGAGCGTTATTGTCCTTAGCGTTCGGTGAACCGCTTACCGGGGCCATAGGTGCGGCGGCGGCGAAGAAACCAGGGTGGCTGTTAACTAAGTTGTTCGTATACTGGCCTCCCCAGGAGAAGCCCGCCGCGTAAACACGGTTAGGGTTTACTTCGCCGCTGGCAATCAGGGCGTCTATGACCTTCTTAACATTCTCTGTTGAAGGAACGGATACGCCGTTATAGGAAATATTCAGGATGTGGCTGGCGTATTTTTCAGGATTCTGTGCCATTTTTTTCATCAGAGCGACGGAGCCGTTGGCGGATTTCATGGCTGCTTTTTGGTCGGCTGCTGCGTTTGTTCCGCCGCGTGACATGCCATGGGTATACACATACAGCGGTAATCCTTTCATCACGTTACCGTCTTCATCCTTGTGAAGGTAGAGCGAACGATTGACCGAATTATCCGTGAATGTTGTGAACTTATCAAGGATGGGATTCACAACTTTTTCCTGTTCAAAAACTACGTTTTGAAGCGGATTCCCTTCTGTTAGTACGATCTCACCCTTGGGGATGAGGGTGTAAACCTGTTTTGTCGAGTTACTACTGCCATCTAGTGTTGTATTGCCGCCGCTTTGTGAATAAAATTCAGACTCAACGACGATGTAACGGCCACTCGCCAGTCCGTCCTGATAATCTGGTGAATTGCTTACCGGCCCCACATAGCCTCGTACCTTAGGTTCGTCATTAGCGTATACCCTTGTGATCTTGCGTGGTCCTTCAAAGGTCACTGCTTCACCGTTTAGGGTCGTATTCCTAGCCGATAAGGCAAACAAGTCCGGATTAAGCGCGGAGCCTATCGCCGCCTTCTCTTCGCCTAAATCAATGATAACAGCCGTAGTGTACTCGCCACTGGCGAAGTTGTCATTCCATACGATAAAGGGAAGTATGCCCGCGTCCGGATCATTTTTGAATGTCACATGAATGGTATGATTAGCCTCAATATTCGAAAAGGTATAAGTGCCAGCAGATGGTGTCACGCTCTCGCCATCTACCGTTACCGTATCCACAACTTTACCGGAATCGGGGGTAAACGTAATTTCTTTGTTAGAGCCCCGATCCACTCTCAGCACATCGCCGGGTGGGTTCGACATGATTGAGCCGCCCGGTCCGGCAGTGGCGGTAATGGATAATCTAGTGTCCACTTCATTGGCCGAGATGAGCTGCAGGCTGTCTGTAAATGAATCAGAGCTGGTATAAGCTGCGTCTGGAATTCCAAAAGAGGAAACGACTTCATAGCGGTCAGCACCGTTTTCTGTCGAGTTATTGATATAAACCTCAAAGGTAAGCATTCCCTCCTGTAAGGTCAAATTTCTTTTGGGTATTCTCATCTCCACAATGTATCCTGTTTCCGTGATCTGGGTCCATGCAGCTCTGCCTGGAGCGGCCTGCCCTGAAAATACACCCGTCGAGCTGACGCGCCATTGGTTTGAGCCTCCGTTTCCGGTACCCACATAAAACTCCAGGCTGTCATACCGATGATCTGCGCCAGCTCCCTGATATAGATTACTATCATTCACAACTACGCGGGCATACAGGTATTCATGATCCCAAAGGATTCTGGCTGTACCCGTGGCATGGGGTCTGGGGTCGGTGGGTACCGTGCTTTTGTTGATGTGATGCTCCATGGTTTGGCTCCAGAGGGGGTCGTTTGACCCGAGTTCGGGAGTTCCAAAAATGGCGGCCTTTGTTTCATTCGCTTCTGCTGAGCTCTCGATGTTGTCATTGTCGGCAGCGTAGCTCGTAGGCATTAGCGAGGCCACCATGACCAAGCAACAAAGGAACG
This sequence comes from Paenibacillus sp. TSA_86.1, assembly GCF_052691815.1. NCBI lineage: Bacteria > Bacillati > Bacillota > Bacilli > Caryophanales > Paenibacillaceae > Paenibacillus > Paenibacillus sp. TSA_86.1. Next base: position 960,547 of record NZ_JBQZGE010000001.1, read on the forward strand.
CGAGCATTTTTCTAAATCGTTTTGGCATAGATGCAATCCTCCTTATTTTTTGATCCGGTACGCTCATGGTTTACTCGCATCCGTATTTGGAAGCGTTATCAAGTTGACAAGCGCACAACTATATATATTATGTTTATCTGGGGTTAAATCCTTTAATTTGAATGCAGAGTATATTTTGGAATAAAAACGATGACTTCGAGGGATAGGGACAACGCTTCAGTCCACATCAAATTTCAAATTGTAATAAAAAAGTCCACGTTATTAACATGATAGTACATTGAATTGAAATATCGGAACACGTAATATGAAAAAATGTAAGCGTATTCATTTTGGGGTGATCCTCTAGTTTCTTGAGTGAAGGGGTCTTGGTTTGAAAGCGAGCTATGGTTTTGTGTGCTTCTGAATATTCAATGAGGGGAAGAATGCTATGCGAAAGCGAATGACAAACATCACTTTGGTTTTACTGTTAACCTTCAGTAGCTGTTTTAGTTTTGGTATGCCATTTAACAATCAAGCTTCAGCTGACCTAATTACACCAACGATGTTGGCGCATTATCCATTGCTTGAAGATGCATTGGATCAATCAGGTAATGGCAAGCATGGGACGGCTGTAGGCAATATCACGTATGCCGATGGTCTTACTCTGCCTGGAGGGACAGATAGCAATACGAACTACGTACAGCTTCCTACGGGATTGTTTGATGATCAAGAAAATACAACGATTTCTGTATGGATCAAGAGTAACACGGGAAGCGGGAACTACTCCGCATTATTCTACGGTACACCAGCAGCTGAAAATAATTTGCCAACCAATTACTGGATGTTTAATCCATCGAATCCAAGTGGTGATTTTAAGTCCGTATTTACAGATCGCAATAATGTTGACCAGCCGTGGACGACTGAGGTAGGTGTATCAGGCCCTTCTACGTCGCAGTATGAAGGTCAGTGGACTCACTATACTACGGTCATCACAGAACACGCTGTTACAGGTTACATTAACGGTGTAAGTATAGGCACGGCTGCCAAAGACAAAACAACAGCCAGTTTTGGTACGGACCTGCAAGCTTACATCGGTCGCTCCAATTATCTAGGGGATGCTACTTTTGCGGGTAGCTTTCAAGATTTAAGAATTTACGGAGAGGCACTAAGTGGTGAAGATATCGCTGGAGTATATCAACAATCGCTCGATGAAAAGCAAGTACAACAAAGTAAAAAAGAGCTATCGTTAGGTGATGTATCCGCCGTTACAGAATCGCTTGAACTTCCTTCTGCCAATAAATATGGCGCATTGATATCATGGACCTCCAGTGATAAAAGTGCGATAAGTCCAACCGGGGAAGTGTTTTTACGAGAGATGGAGCAACAAGTGACGCTAGCTGCAACCATTTCTTTAGGTGGGAGCCAAGCAACGAAGGAGTTTATCGTTACCTTATTGCCTAAGGATGACTCAGCTATTACCGTTCAAGAAAAGTTGCTAAATGATGATCTGATTCTTCATTACAACATGAAAACGACGACAGAAGTAAACGGTGAACTCGTACTGAAGGATGTCGCCAATAAGAAAGTCACATTTGATGGGATTTTTAAAAATGCAAACCATGGACAATTCATTTCAAATCGTGAAGTTGGCTTTATTTCCTTCAATGGTGGAAACTCTACATCGAATAGTGGATATGTGGAGATCCCTAAGGGCTCAAACGGACTAGACCTATTACAAGGTCTGAATGATATTACCGTATCTTCCATCGTGAACTGGACGAATGATGGTACGAATCGCTGGATTTTCGGTTTGGGTACGGTGTTAACACCGGAAACGAACAAATATTTTTTCGTAACCCCACGTCACGGTAGCGGATCAGGCAATATGATTGCTACAGGTATATCTAAAAATGGCTGGCCGAACGAAGCATTACTTACAGGTAGCGCAAATTCCAACCTGATCGGTGGACAGTGGAAGCATGTAACCGTATCCTTCTCCGAAGCCAGCAACAGGATCACGTTATTCGTGGACGGAGTCAAGGTTGCTTCAGGTGATGCAAAGGGACTCAAGCTGTCAGACATCATTAATCCGGATTCTACGTTCTCTGGTTTTATCGGGAAGTCCATCTTCGCGAATGATCCGTATCTTCAAGGAAGCGTGGCTGATTTCAGAGTATATGACCGTGCGTTGACGGAGCAAGAAATGGGCGAGTTATATCAACAAGAAGCAGTGACTCACATCTCCCAGATACGTCAGCTCACTGTTGATGATGCAGCGAATCAACTTCGCATAGATCGGTACTTGGACGAAGCTGATCAGAGTGCGGATAAGATAACGAAAAACGTTACCTTACCGACAAGCGGTAAAAACGGCGTAAACATCACTTGGAGTTCCAGTCAGCCTACAGTTATTTCTAACAGCGGCGCTGTACAACGTCCAAATGCTCAAGCAAGTGATGTTCAAGCAGAGCTTACAGCTACTTTAACGTATCAGGGAGTATCTACATCGGCTGTATTCCCTGTTACGATCTTGAAGCAATTCGATGACCAGCAGAAGGTTGATCTGGATGCTGAACAATTAGAGATCTACAATGCAGACAACGTTAAAGGCAATTTACGTCTTGTGACTACGGAGGAACAAGGCTCCACTATTACGTGGACGTCTAGCAAATCTACTGTTGTTAAAGGAACAGCCGAAGCGGCTGGAAATGCTACACAGCTGGGCTGGGTAAGCCGTCAAGCTACGGATATACCCGTTAGGTTAACAGCTACAATTACGAATGGATCAGCTTCTAAAGAGCGTACGTTTGACCTTACCGTTAAAAAAGCAGCTGCGCCAGTACAGCTTGATGCGTACTTCTTTGCGTACTTTACAGGTGAATATGAGGGCGGTGAAGAAATCTCCTTCGCTACAGCCGAAGACCCATTGTTCTGGAAAGCACTGAATAATGGGAAGTCGATCCTTCAATCGAATATGGGTGAAAAGGGACTTCGCGATCCATTCATTATTCGTTCAGCAGAAGGTGATAAATTCTATATGCTTGCAACCGATTTGAAAATGGGTGAGAGTACGAATTTCGACCAGGCTCAAATTACGGGTAGTCATTACATGATGATTTGGGAGTCGGAGGATCTCGTTAACTGGAGCGAGCAGCGTATGATCAAGGTTGCTCCCAAGACGGGAGGAAATACGTGGGCACCCGAAGCGATCTATGATCAGGCAACTGGTGAGTATATCGTATTTTGGGCATCTTCAATGAAAAACACAGAGACATACGGTGATTATAACGGAAGACCAGCAGGGCAGTACAATGTGATGTACTACGCAACAACACGAGATTTCTACAACTTCTCAGAGCCAAAGGTCATGATTGATGAGTCGCTTCCAACCATTGATACAACGTTTATTGAGCATAATGATATGTTGTACCGATTCACCAAATCAGAAGTGAATACGAAAGTGTATGTGGAAAAAGCACCTAATTTCTATTATGACAAGGATGGTATTGCAGCCAATGGGCTTCAATACGACGCTGTTCCGGGTACACGCGATAATAAACTTGGCTTGATCGGAAAAAATGGAAATAACGAAGGACAAACGATTTTCAAAGATATTACTAAAGACAAATGGTATCTGTTCCTTGATTCATGGCCATATCATGTACGATATACAACGGATCTGGATAGTAGCACGCAATATATGAACAATGTGTTAAGTAGTGATCAATATGCACTTCCGCCAGGACCAAGGCACGGAACGGTGATTCCAATCTCACGTGCAGAGTATAATGCTTTGCAAGAAAAGTATGCATGGAAAGGCCCAGCACCATCAACAGACCCGGTTGTACATTACTCATTTGATGCAGATACGGTGAATGGTACAACGTTAAACGACATTTCGGGTAATGGCCATCACGCAACACTCGTAGGTGGAGCAACCATTAATGAAGAGGATCGTATCGGTAAAACGGGTGCTTCGCTAGAGCTTAACGGGTCAACAGGATATGTGAAGCTGCCCGATAACTTGATTCAATCTTTGAATCTGGAGAAGGCTACATTCTCAACATGGGTTCAAATGGACAGAAATCAGGCCAATCAGAGAATATTTGATTTTGCTTCCGAAACAGGTAGACAGGTGAACCGCAATACCATGTATCTGAGTACACAAGGGGATTCAGGTAGTTTAGAGTTCGCTGTTGTAACCCCTTTTACAGAGAAATTTAGCAATGACAGCACGAAACTAGGGTCGGATTATAAATATGCAGTGAGAAAAGCCGGACTATTACCAACGAAAACTTGGCAACATGTTGCCATTACTATGGATGAATTTGAGGCCGTATTGTATGTGAATGGTCAAGAGGTTAAACGTAGCTCGACATTTAACGTTGAGCCGAGAATGTTACTGGAAACAACGATGAATTATATTGGTAAATCGAGAAATAGCTCTGATCCTCTATTTGATGGGAAATTGGATGATTTCCGTATTTATAATCGTGCATTATCCGGTGAAGAGATTGCAATATTAGCAGATGAAGACATTACTCCTCCAGTAGAGCAGCCATCTGGAGCTGAGCTCATTCTGCACTACGACATGAAGGATATCGATCGTGCGAACGCGACGGTTAGTGACCAAACCGGAAATTTCAACGGGAAATGGATGAATCCGTCTAAAGCAGAGTGGATTCGTACAGAAGATGCTGGTGTGCTGAGCTTTAACGGGGGCAGGGCGGACTCTTATGTAGAGCTGCCACAAGGAGTTCTTGATGGATTAACGGATATCACCGTTTCATCGATTGTGAACTGGAGCGGTAAAAATGCTGCGGAGTGGTTGTATGCATTAGGAAGGCCGAATAATAATACGCACTACACCTATTTCACACCACGTTATAATGCTAACGGTCTAGCGCGTTTAGGCATCGCGACGAATGCCTGGAATAATGAGTCTTCAACTTCTACCACGGGCTTAAAGAATAATGAATGGAAAGTGGTTACGACTGTTGTTTCAGGCAAGGATGGTACACTAACAATTTATATTGATGGTGTTGCTGTTGCATCAGGCTCAACGAATGGAATGACGCTAGAACAAATCAAAAATACTTCAGGCAGCAGTGGATACATCGGTAAGTCATTCTATACAGCTGATCCATACTTCGGCGGGTTGATTGCAGACTTCCAAATCTATGATGGTGCTATGACGGCGGCAGATATTACAACACTTAAGGTTCGTGCTGATCAGAAGATTGCTTCGATGGAGGGCATGCTGGTAGCAGCTGCGACAGAGAAATTAACGATCGATGATCTCCTTGCTTCGAATACATCCAAAGATGCGATTATAAGCAATGTAACCTTGCCAACATCAGGTGCCTATGGCACAACAATAAGCTGGACCTCAGATAAGGGCAATGTGATCTCAACTACAGGTGCCGTAACTAGACCTGCTAACGCAACTGGCGATCAGGTTGTAAAGTTAACAGCGGTATTTACAGATGGTACTGAGACAGTTAACAAAACTTTCACGTTGATAGTTAAGGCATTGCCGAGCGATGCCACTGCTGTAGATGAAGCAAAAGCAGCACTAGTTGTTCATAACATTCATGATGTAAGAGGTCATCTCTCATTACCGGCCTCTGGACGATATGGAACAACGATTACTTGGGCTTCTGTGCAACCAAACGTTGTTTCAGTGACTGGTGAAGTAAAACGTCCGGCGCACGGTAGTGGAAATGTAGACGTGAAGCTCACAGCTACGATTACATTAAATTCAGCATCCACTACGAAGGAATTTATTGCGAAGGTGAAGGAACGGCCTGCTGATGAAAAATATGCAGGATACTTTTTCACATATTTCACTGGTGAAGGTACTTCAACGGGGGAGCAAGTTTACTTTGCATTAAGCAACGGTAATGATCCGTTGAACTGGCGGGAATTGAACGAGGGTAAACCTGTACTGACCTCTACTTTAGGAGAGAAAGGGGTACGTGATCCGTTTATTATTCGTTCACCTGAAGGTGACAAGTTTTACATGATCGCCACCGATCTGAAAATTAACGGAAATGGTGACTGGGGCAAAGCACAGACATGGGGCAGCCGTTCCATTATGGTTTGGGAATCGAATGATCTAGTCAACTGGACAGATCAACGCATGGTAGAGGTTGCACCGGAAGAAGCAGGTAATACCTGGGCACCGGAAATAATGTACGACAAGACAACAGGCGAATATATCGTATTTTGGGCATCAAGAATGTTTGATGATGCATCCCATACAGGCAGTGCTTATCAAAAAATGATGTATAGCAAGACAAGAGATTTTTATACGTTTACTGAACCGCAAGTATATTTGGATTATGGATACTCCATCATTGATACAACAATGATTGAACATGATGGAAAAGTGTATCGTTTTACGAAGGATGAACGAGACAACGGAGCTACTGCTCCATTTGGCAAGATGATTTTCCAGGAGGTGGGTGACTCGATCCTGGATCCAACCTTCAAGATGATTAATCAAGGCGTGGGTAACATGAAATGGGTTGAGGGTCCAACAATCTTCAAATCGAATACAGAAGAAAAGTGGTATTTATTCGTAGATGAGTTTGGTGGAAGAGGTTATGTTCCATTCGAGACAACCAATCTTGCATCAGGTGTGTGGACAGTATCTTCTAACTCCAACTTACCGGCTAGTCCGCGTCACGGAACGGTCATTCCCATTACACAAAGTGAGTATGATGCACTCAGTGGGAAGAACGTACCGGTTAGAGGAATTAGCTTGGACAAAACAACATTGACCATCGCAGAAGGTCAATCGGGGCAATTGACAGCTACGATCGCACCGGCAAATGCAACGAAAAAAGCAGTAACCTGGAGCTCAAGTAATCCAGCTGTAGTTACTGTAAGTGCGACAGGTCGAGTGACAGCGGTTGCACCAGGAACAGCAAACATTACAGTCACTACAGTAGATGGTAATTTATCATCCCGTGCTATGGTAACAGTGACACCGCAAGCACCAAGCAGTGGTAACGGAAATGGTGGCGGTGGCGGTAACATCCCTGCACCTACAGTACCACCAGCTACAGGTGCAAGTGGGCCAGTGGTGATGGACAACGGTCAAATAAACATTAAACCAGTTATTAATGAGAGCGGTACTTCTAACGTGAAGTTAAGTGCCGATACAGTGAAGCGTGCGCTTGATCAAACGACAGGTGGTAAACTGCAGGTACGAGTCGATGGTGATCAAAGCTTGAACGAGCTAACCGTTGAGCTAGCGGTAGATCCGCGCTTAACAAGTGGAACTTCTAGGGTAGATCGTATCGAGATCAATACAGGCTCAGCGGTCGTAACCTTGGCAACCGAACGGCTAGGAACAGGAACAGGCGCAGGTGCAGGGAAAAAGTTAGAATTGTCCATCAAGAAAATAGCAGCGAATCAACTGCCAGCTGGCACACAAGCTGGGTTGAATGGTAAGGTCGTATACGATATCAAGCTAACGATAGATGGTACGAAGCTTACAGCGTTTGATGGTAGAGAAGATCTAGTGATTGCATTGCCATACACACTAAAGGCTGCCGAAAATTCAAACAACGTCATCCTATACGATGTGAAGGACAACGGAGAGCTAAGAGTGGTGACGAATGGTAAATATAATGCAGCGACAGGTCAAGTAGAGTTCAAGCCAACGGGTCTAAGCAAGTTTACGATAGCGTATGTTGCAACGAGCTTTCAGGATGTGACCCAAGGCTGGGCGACGGATGCGATCTGGGCATTGGGAGCAAGAGGCATTGTGAAGGGTGTAGGCGATGGCGATTTTAATCCGAAGGGTCAAGTGACAAGAGCAGAATTCATCACCATGCTGATGAATATGTTGGAGTTATCGGTTGAGAGCGAGGCCGCAAGTTTTAGTGATGTGAAGCAAGGAGAATGGTACTCTGAAAATATCGCAAACGCGCAGAAGCTGGGGATTGTGAACGGGAAACCAGATGGTAGTTTCGGAGTCCATGAGAACGTGACGCGAGAAGATATGGCCGTTATGGTATACAAGGCAATCCAAGTGAAACAACTAGCATTAGCAAGTGCTGAAACTACAGCCTTCAAGGATGAAGCAAACATCGCAAACTATGCGAAGCAAGCGGTAGAGGCAATTCAAGGAGCGGGCATCATAAACGGTGTAGGTAACGATGAGTTTGCGCCGAAGAAAAATGCTAACCGTGCAGAAGCAGTAGTGATGATCTATAATTTATGGAGTTTGATGTAGGTGTATTAGTATAGAGAAACGCCATCACATTACGTGATGGCGTTTTTATTTGGAACACTGGGAAACTTAGCGTACAAGAACGAGTTTTCGTTGACTATTCAGAGGTGCGCGCTTTTTGCCTGGTTTCTATTAGCTCGAACGCCTCATCCATGCCGAGTGAGAACATAACGCTCTCGCTCGTTATCGGCTGAAAGTAGAATTCCAGCTTTTCTTTCCCGAATCGCTTTTCCAGATCCGTCCACTGTTCTGTTGACAATAAAAGAAATGCTAACGTGTCACTGCCCAGGGACTCCATAAACCATCGAATCTGATACCGGGGAGCAATCATTTTCTGCATAGCTCGAATGGCGCTGTCCCGATCAGTCCGATCATCAGCGAACGGAATTGTAAGCTTTCGATCGTTCGAACTTAACACGATATCGACGCCCCTTGGTTTGTCGATTTCGTTAATTTCACACTTGATTTGGTGAGATTCCGACAGTTGACCGTTAAAGTAATGGATGATATCTCCCTCGTCTTCTCTCCAATCAATCCATATTAACGACTCGTACCCGAAAAACTGTTCCATGACGTCTTCATCGGACGAATGTTGCAAGACATGGATAATCGGTTGAAGCGTACTCATTGTCATCCCATCCCTTATATAAAGTCGATATATACTCTATATTATCTTATAGGATGGTCAGTTCTGAATAGGGCAACGGACTCACTGCCTTTCGGAAATGGAACTATTCTCATCATCCAATTCGATGTTAAACCTTTAGCTTGATACCGTTTGGATTCTTCCTTGCAGATTGTCGGTATAGGCCAGGTTTCCATCAGTTGTGATGACGGCGGCCCCGATATGTTTCATTTGATTCACTTTATGAATAAGGGAGACCGCGTCTAACCCGAATAATTCTGTCGTATAGATATCACAGTCCAACGATCTATCCGCAATAATCGTTAACGAAGCAATGTTACTTTCGATGGGATATCCTGTTTTGCTGCTGAATATGTGGTGGTACTGCCGGCCTTGCTTCTCTAAAACGCGTTCGTATATGCCGGAGGTAACGACGGATTGCTCCCTGATGCTAACGAGTGCGGCTGCGTTGCCTCTGGGTAAAAAGGGATTCTGAATGCCAACATTCCAGTGACTGGAACCGGACGGGGATTCACCATGAACAAGAACATTTCCGCCCATATCAACCATAGCTGATTCAGCTCCGTTTTCTTTGAAAAAAGCCATGACTTGATCGGCAAAATAACCTTTGGCGATAGCTCCAAGGTCGATCTCCATGCCTTTTCTTAATAAATGCACGGTTTGCTGCTCATCATCGATCTGTATATGTTCAGGGTTCAAGAGCTCCAGAACCTTCTTAATCTCTGTATCCTCTGGTACTTGTGCCTCGCGGAACCCGATTCTCCACAATTTAATCAATGGGCCTATCGCAATATTCAAAAAAGAATCTTCGTTCATACTGTGTTCTTTGCCTATTTTGATGAGATCATACAGTTCCCTGTCTACTTTGAGCGGGTGGGCTGCAGCTTCTTTTTTCAACCTGGCAAGCTGTGAGTGATCACTATTGGCGCTGAAAACTTTTTCATAATGAAACAACCTGTTTTCTGCTTCCCGAGCTAGTTTTTCAGCATTTGTCCCCTTGATATAGAGGGATATTTGAGTTCCCATGAGAGGTATTGTTTGCGTAAAAGTGTTCATGACAGCCTCCTATACCGCACATGGTTGGCCATGATTCAGAAAAGTATGGATAAGGTCATGGTCAACGCTAGTCAGTTTTCTTTCTCCATGATGAGCTATAAAATAATCCAGACTGATCTTATCGGTCGGAATGGGATAGATGTTGTACTCCGAGCCACACTCCTCGATATTTACACTTTCAGGTACAATGGTCACGCCCACATTATGTTTTGCAAGTTTTAATACGGTGCGGATTTCGTTGCTTTCCATGACGATATTGGGTTGTATCTTGTACACACTAAGTAATTGATCGATCTGTTTTCGGATCGCAGATCCTTTGGACGTTAGAATGAGCCTTTGATTCAAAATAGTACTGATATCAAAAGTTCCCTCCGGAATTACCGCAACATCCTTCTGGTATAGTTCACAGCTACGCGGAATAACAGCTCGGTAACTGTGTCTGCCCCAGCTAACGGAATTCAAGTTTGGAGATATACTGCTCGAATTTTGACCGATCCAGAAGTCCAGCTCATTGTTTTGGAGGCGCTTCTCATTTTTCTCAGGCAGATCCTCGACAAGGTTTATTTTACAAGCTGGATGAAGGTTCAAGAAAGACGGTAAAAAAAGAGGCGTTAAATAAGAACCAAGGCTGGCAAGAATTCCGATCCTTAACAGCTTGTTGCCGATATCCGACACATATGAAATTTCCCTCACAAGTTTGGCATAGCTATGTTCGAGTGAAGTTAAATACTGATAATATATTTTGCCCTGCTCGGTTAATCGGTACGGCAGCTTGCTGCGAGTGATGAGTTCACAGTTCAACTGACTTTCGACTTTTTTAATCACCTTCGTGAGATAGGGTTGAGAAATATAAAGTGACTGGGCAGCTTTGCTATAATTGCTGTATTTCAAGAGGCTGTCGATGTAACATAAGATATCCTGAGACTCTAATTTAGACATGGTCCTCATCCTTTGTGAAAAAAGTAACAAACTTTGAATTTGAGCTGATTATAACAAATTGGTTATCAAACTGCAATGAATAACTATTAGATCAATCTTCCATTCCTATGTTAGAGTTATGCCGAAAGAACGAGTCTGACATGTACGAATATCATTTCGAATGACAGAAAGGGGATTACGATGAACTATTTAGCTATTGTGGGCACCAATTCAGATGTATCAACGAACCGTATGCTGCTTCAATTTATGCAAAAGCATTTCACGAGCGAGGCCAAGATTGATCTATATGAAATCAAGGATTTGCCTGCTTTTATTGAAAAAGATGACATAGAGGATGCTGAGGTTGATATCCCTGAAAAGGTAACAGATCTATCGAATCGAATTGCCGAAGCTCAAGGCGTGATTATCGCCACCCCGGAATATGATCATGCCATACCTGCCGTTCTGAAAAGTGCACTGGAATGGATCAGCTACACCACTCAAACCTTGAAGGACAAACCTGTTCTAATCGTGGGTGCTTCACACGGCTCACTTGGCTCTTCCAGAGCGCAAGCGCATCTTAAACAAATTCTGGATTCGCCAGAGCTTGGTGCGAGAATGATGCCTAGCAGCGAGTTTCTTTTGGGAAAATCACAGAGTGCATTTGATAACAGTGGCAGTCTCATGAATGCTGAGAAAGTAGCGGAGCTGGAAGAGATTTTCAGCGAGTTTGTTTTGTTTACGGAGATTACTAGGGAGCTACTGTCCAAAAGAACGTTGAAAAGAAAAACGAAAAAATTTTCCTGGCAGGAGTAGGGGGCTAATCATAATGAAAATCATAGCGATCGTTGGTACAAATGCTAAGAAATCGTATAATCGCAAGCTGCTTCAGTTCATGCAAAAACATTTTGAATCCAGAGCAGCCATTGAAATCCTTGATATTACAGATGTGCCGATGTTTAATCAATCCGATAACCAAACGAACAGTGCCATTATACAATCGTTTAATGAAAAAATCATCGCAAGTGATGGCGTCATTATTGCAACTCCAGAATATAACCATTCCATCCCTTCATCCCTTAAAAGCCTGCTCGAATGGCTGAGTTTTGAAATCCATCCGCTGGCTGGCAAACCCGTGATGATCATTGGTGCATCACAGGGAACACAAGGCTCTTCGCGTGCACAGCTACATCTTCGTCAAATCCTGGATGCACCAGGTGTCGAAGCCAATGTGATGCCAGGATATGAGTTTTTACTTGGGAGTGCACATAAAGCATTTGATGAATCAGGTAAGCTGAACAGTGAAGGCACGATTGATTTCCTGGAGGTATGTTTCCTGCGTTTCCTTCGCTTCGCCAACATTTCTAATCAGCTGAATGAGGAAGAAGAGTTCACCTATAAACCGGGTGTGTATGAAGTTAATGCCATAGGTCATAGCGGAAATCTTCCGATGAAGGTGTCCTTTAGTGAAAATCGAATCGAGAGTATCGATATTGATGCGAAGGGAGAAACCGAGGGCATCGCCGATGTTGTTTTTGTAAGAATTCCGAATAAAATTATCGAAGGACAGACGCTCAATGTAGATGCGCTCTCCGGTGCTTCTGAAACGAGTAACGCTGTCATTAACGGGGTAGCCAAAGCGGTTAAGCTGGCTGGAGTTAATCCGGATATTCTGAAAAGACGTGCAAAACCTGCCAGTAGCCAGCTGAAGGATGACGAGGAATATACTTGTGATGTGGTCGTTGTAGGGGGAGGTGGCGCGGGTCTAAGTGCTGCTGCAACAGCTCTACAACAGGGAGCAAGTGCCATCGTTCTTGAGAAATATCCAGCTGTGGGGGGAAATACGATCCGTTCCGGTGGTCCTGTCAATGCAGCAGATCCTTTATGGCAACAACAGTTTAGTGAGAACCCAGGAGAAAGACAGACTATTGAGAATTTATTACGTACCGATGAGCGTTTGATCCATCCCGAATATATCGATGATTTCCATGCACTTAAAGAGGAATTCACAGCGTATCAGGACAAGTTCGGGACAGAAAAAGCTTATCTATTCGACTCTCCACTGCTGCACAGAATGCAAACGTATTTCGGGGGAAAACGTACCGATCTGAATGGCAACATGATCTATGGACAATACGATCTGGTCAAAGTACTTACTGACCGTGCCTTGGAAAGTGTGACGTGGCTTGAGGAGATCGGTGTGGAATATGATAAGAGCATCGTATTTGCTCCGGTTGGTGCCCTATGGCGCCGTGGTCACAAACCTGTCAAGAGTTATGGATCTGCCTTTATCATCGCACTTAGCAAGTATGTAGAAGAAAATGGCGGACAAATTATTACAGATAGTCCGGTCAAACAGCTAATCATCGAAGATGGAAAAATAGCAGGTGTTATCGCAACGGGTGTCAATGGACAGAAAATTACCGTGCATGCGAAAGCCGTTGTGCTTGCTAGCGGCGGTTTTGGTGCAAATACACAGATGCTCAAGGAATATAACACCTACTGGAGCCATATTGACGATGATATCAAAACAACGAATTCTTACGCGATGACGGGTGATGGAATATCGCTTGGCAAGAGCGCAGGGGCGGCACTAACCGGAATGGGCTTTACCCAAATGATGCCTGTAGCCGATCCAGAGACGGGTGAACTGTTCAGTGGACTGCAAGTACCACCTGAGAACTTTGTCATTGTTAACAAGAAAGGTGAGCGTTTTGTTAATGAATTCTCTGGCCGGGATGTATTAACCAAAGCAGCTATTGAGCAAGGCAGTTTATTTTACCTGATTGCGGATGATGAGATCAAGAAGACCGCAGCGAATACCAGCCAAGAGAAGATAGATCGTCAAGTCGAAGCGGGTACTCTGTTCAGAGCGGATACGATTGAAGAACTGGCAGTGAAAGTGAATATGGACCCTCAGGTTCTCAGAACGACGATTGATAAGTATAACTCTTACGTGGATGCGGGCTTTGATCCGGAGTTCCATAAGGATACGTTTAGTTTAAAAGTGGAAAAAGCACCATTTTACGCTACGCCTAGAAAACCTGCAGTTCACCATACGATGGGTGGCATCAAGATTGATACCCAAACTCGTGTATTGGATGAAAACGGTCAACCAATTGCCCATCTGTATGCCGCAGGAGAAGTAGCAGGCGGGATTCACGCAGGTAACCGTTTGGGCGGTAATGCCTTGACAGACATCTTTACGTTTGGACGAATCGCGGGTAAAACGGCTGTTGAAGAAATGAATTGTGTAGCCAATGTGAAAATAGAACGTTAGAAAAGGAGATACGAGAAGGGGATACATCAAATGTGAGTTAAGCTGGAGCATGAGAAGACAGGTGCTGTTTACACAGTAACTGTCTTTTTCATTATTTAGAGCAGGAAAAGAGTGAAAGAATGAGTGAAAGAAAGGGAATTCTTTTGGCTGTGTGAGAACAAAGAATACCCTAACTTAAGTTAGATAGGTTCGGTGAATTCAAAACTGTAAGCGTTTTATAAATTCGTGGACAAATGGTTCGAAAGAGTGATATATTATTTCTGTAAGAAACAATATTATGTATAACGGATATTAAAATGCGAATAAAGGATGGGATGTACGATGAACAGTATCGAAACAACGATGAAATCCTTTGACGGAACACAGCTTTATTTTAGCAAGAATACAGTGGAGGATGCGAAGGCAGCCGTAGTCATCGTACATGGATTAGCTGAGCATGCCAGCCGTTATGATTATCTAACAGAGAAACTGAACGGGCGTGGATTCAACGTGTATCGTTTTGACCATCGGGGTCATGCGAGATCGGAAGGACAGCGTACGTTTTATAGTGATTTTCATCATCTGATTGATGATGTCAACGCTGTAGTTGAGGTGGCGCTACAAGAGAGCGGTGATACGCCACTGTATATTATTGGACATAGTATGGGTGGGTTTGCTTCTTCATCATTTGGAACGAAATATCCAGGAAAAGTGAAGGGTATCGTATTATCAGGAGCGCTTACTCGATTTAATACGAAAGTGGCTGGAGAACTGCCGATGGCTCTGCCAGCAGGCACGTATTTCCCGAATGAACTCGGCAATGGAGTGTGTAGTGTTCCTGAAGTCGTATCCGCTTACGCTAATGACCCGCTGGTAGAAAAAGAGATTTCTGTAGATTTGTTTAACAGTTTGGGGTATGGAGTAGAATGGCTGAAAGAACATGCGAAGCAATTTGTTGATCCGGTGCTTGTGTTACATGGAGCGAATGATGGGCTGGTTAGCGAAAAGGATTCCCGTGACTTTTACGGAGATATCGCTTCGGCAGATAAAACACTGAAAATCTATGCACATCTCATGCATGAAATATTTAATGAGACAGCACGGGATGAAGTGATTGAAGAAGCGATTTCATGGATTGAAAAACGAATCTGATTTCAGTAGAGTATTAGAGAGACGGAGACTCTGAAGACGAAAGGGATTATGCATGAAATTAGATTGGATGGGTGACCATCGGGGGCTTGTCGAGAAAATAATCAAATACGGCAATGCATACTCGAACACCTACAAGCTGCAACGAAGTTACGGAACGGATATGACCTTCTCTGCTGCTCAGATTCAGACACTCGAATATATTCTGGAAGCAGAGGATCAGGAAGAGAAGATGTCCGAGATGGCCGCACGTTTGGGCGTTAGTCGGAGTACATTTTCTAAAAATGTGAAGAATTTAACCGAAAAAGGACTACTGGAAAAATATCATTTAAGCGGTAACCGCAAAGATATTTACGTCAAACCTTCTGCTAAAGGTCGTGAGGTGTACACCAAGTACACCGCATTTGTCCGAGAGCTTTGTTTTGATGATATTTTTAAGCTGGCAGACCGGATTACGGAAGCCGACAAAAAAAGCTTCATTCGTATCATGGATCTGTTTGCCGACGTACTCGTCTGGTACGGTGAAAAAGAACAGGAACCACGTAAGCTCATCAAAATTGAGCCGGATAACTGATCGTTCCCAATGCCGGAAACAGCGTAGCGAATATGTAGTTTTTGTTTTAATTACCAGAATGATGATTACGAAGTGAAAAAAAATTCTCTTAAAGCTTTATATTTGCTTTAAGGGAATTTTTTTGCGTATAGGACAGTCCACAGCCCATTCCCTCCGCGTATGCCGGTCATACAGTATAAAATGCCTGATGCAGAAGTGCTGTATAACGATCAATATTGCAGGGAGTGGAATGTTTGAAAACAAACATGAAAACAAAAACAAAACTGACTGGCCGCGTCATCTTTAAAGGAGATCCAGGTTATGAGGCAGCACGTAAGAACTGGGACCCACATACCGACAGGTATCCTAAAGTCTTCGTTTTTGCCCAAAAAACGAAAGATGTCTCCAATGCCATCAAATGGGCTCGTGAAAATAACGTACCGATCCGGCCGCGAAGTGGAAGACATGCACTTGAGGTTAATCTGTCACAGGTGAACGGTGGGATTGTCATTGATGTCAGTGATCTGAACACCATCAAGCTGAATAAAACAACAGGAACAGCCGTTGTGGGAGCGGGAAACCGCGTTGGGAGAATTGCACATACACTCGCACGCCAGGGGTTTATTGCTCCATTCGGCGATAGCCCTACAGTAGGTATAGGCGGTATTACGCTGGGAGGAGGCATCGGTCCTCTTCAACGCACGATTGGTCTAATTAGTGATAATTTGCTCGAATTCGAGATGGTGGATGCGAACGGGAAAATCATTCGTGCAAACAAAAAATGTAACGCAGATCTGTTCTGGGCATCTCAAGGCGGTGGAGGAGGGAACTTCGGGGTCTACACCCGTTACAAGTTCAAAGTACGCCGTGCACCAGCCAGAGCGACAGTCTACCGGATTACCTGGCCATGGGCTCAATTCGAGAAGCTGCTCAAAGTGTGGCAAAAGTGGGCTCCATCGGTGGATACCCGGCTCGGGAGTGAACTGTCCATCGGGCCCAAAAAGGGCGGAAATGTCAGTATGGAAGGTCTGTTTCTTGGTTCCAAATCGGAGGCACTACGGCTGCTAAAACCGATGACCAGCACGGGTACGCCTTCCCAGACGATCATACGGTCAGTCCCTTACACGGAAGCCGTCACTTTTCTGTTGCCGCCCGATCCAGTGCTTACCCAAAGATACAGTAATCAATTTTCCTCCGGGTTTGGCCGAAAACCATTCCCGGATCGGGCAATCCAATCGATGCGAGAGTTTCTGGAACATGTGGAAGGTGAGTTCGCCGGATTCTTTTTCCTGAACTGGGGCGGTGCCGTTAGCCGTAAATCACCTACCTCCACAGCATTTTACTGGCGTAAAGCCAAGTTCTATGTGGAATGGAACAGTTCATGGACCAAACCGTCCCAGGCAGCAAAAAACATTGCGATTGTGCGGAACACACGCAAAAAATTACAGCCATACATCGTCGGTTCGTACATTAATGTTCCAGATCAGGGAATCAAACGTTCGGGGCCTGTATACTACGGAGCGAACTATGCCCGTTTGCGCAGAGTCAAAGCGAAATACGATCCCCAAAATGTGTTTAATAACCCGCAAAGCATTCGTCCGGCACGCACTTTAAAATGAGAGTGATGGAAATAGGATTACACGGGTGTAATTGAAAAATAGAAGTCATGGAAAAGGAGCCGCTTATCGCGGCTCCCGGACTCTACGCCAATATAACGGAGTCTATTTTACAGACACTTTTGTGTGTGTATTTCTTTCCAAACTTACTCTTCGCTTGACTAACATTCTGTTAGAATGCCCCTCAACGCCTTCGAATTAGACAAGTACGTATTGCACATACATTAGTCTAATTACTTTTTTTGGTTAGCCAGCCACTCCATAAGTGTTACGGCTTTGCCTTTGATTTTCACAGGTTTGCCATTGAAGTCTTTGGAGATGTCATTATTCAGAACAGGAATCCAGGACCAGTGCCCATTGTATTCATATGGAGCATTATCCCCGTTCCCTTTGGTATATACCCCACTCATATCAATTACCTTATCAAAATAGGAGTAATGAGCTTGTTTGGCTCCTGCAGCAATCAACCGCTTGTAGGTGGCCGTTGACGTTTTGGACGTATCCACCGTCTGATCGGCTCCTGCAGCTGTGAACCAGATCGGAATGTTCTTCAGTTTGGCGATATCTTTTTTGGTTAACAAGGCATCCTCGTATGCTTCTGCGGAAGGATAAGCAGCGGCAAAGTAATCCGGGTTCGCAAGCAGCATATTTAGAGTCATAAATCCGCCATTAGAGCATCCGCCAATGTAGATGCGATTCGTATCAATATCCGCTGCATGCTGTTTGACATATTTTTTGATCAAAGCGGTTAACGGTTGGGTATACATACTTTTTCCGTCCTTGGTATATTGCCCGGTTCCGTCATTCATCCAGAATGTTGGTGTTTGTGGAACCAATACAGCAGCATCTCCAAAATACTTTTGAATCGATTCATCGGCTAACGCTGTTACTTTATTGCCCAGAAGGGCAATTCTCGGATCGGTACCTCCTTCACCAGCACCGTGAAGCCAGATGATCAATGGCTTTTTCTTGCTGGTATCGGGCATATAGGAAGCATAGGTCAGATTAATCTGACCAAACTTGGAGTCTTTGTAGCTGAATTTGCCTGATGAATCAAACACATCAACACCCTGTTCTATCATCGTGTGTGGCGTATCTGGTCTTGTGGTTAGATGCTCGACGGCATTGCCCGTGTTATCCTGGAGTGATTTTTGCTGAATAATCGTATATTGAAGGTCTGCATATCGATTAGTAAAACTCTGAAGATCAAACGTAAACGGGCTACTTGTCATCAGATCTGGATGAACTTTCATTTCAATTGTAATATATTGTCCACTGGACATGGAGATTTTATTGCCATCTTTGTCGGAAAGGTAGGCTCGCTCTATCGTTCTGCTACTGCTATCGAAGCCATCGTATTTTTGCTGGGTTTGAAAATTAATCATCGGATAACTTCGTTCTGCAAGAACTTTGAACGTGTCTGTAGTAAGTGTGTTTCCTTGAATGGCTACGCCGGCATCGAGAATGATTTTGTACACACCAGGACCCCAATCATACCCTTTGGTCACAAGGGAGTAGGAGAGAGGAGACCGTGTATCAGAAGAATTGTTTGCGCTTACATTACTGGAGACGAGAAGAGTTGAAGTCAGAGCAAGAGCCAGGAAACCGGAGAGCAGTCCTTTTTTCATATTCATCAGCATATACCTCCAAATGGTTTATGTATTCAGCCTTAATCATTGTACCATTTCAGGATTAACATGGGAAATTGGATTGCTTTCTCCTGCTTATTTGCAAATAAAAGAACCGCCTGAAGATCACCATGAGGTGAAATCCAGACGGTCTTTCTTATATTATTAGTGTTTAACGGCTTCGCCGGCAAACACTTCAACGTTCAAAGGCGCAGCCATGAATGCCGGAGCTTCTTTTACAAAGGCTTGGAAGTGAGCACTGGTGTTATGAGCAGCGTTTGCTGCTTCGTCCTTCCACAGCTCGATCATGGTGTAGCTTTGCTCACGTTCTGTGCTTTTAACCAGATCATAGCTGATGTTGCCTTCTTCTTGACGTGTCGCAGCGATCAGTTCTTTGGCAGCAGCCAGGAAAGCTTGTTCTTGAGCGGCTTGTACTTGCAAATGTGCGTGAATGATAATCATCGTTGTAACCTCCAGATCGTATTTTGCAATTTTGTCTAAAACTATCTATGATACTGTGTATCCACTTGTCGAAGCGGTCAGAGCGTCTTAATTATAGCAACAGTTATAATCTGCTTATGCCCAAGTTGTGATTGTATCTACAGGCAGACGGTAAGATGGGTGTCCTTCTTTCGCAGATTTACCAATGGAAACCAGCATAACTGGTTGATAACGATCTTTGTCCATGCCAAATGTTTCTGCAATTTGGTCTTTCTCATAACCACCGATCGGGTTCGTGTCATAACCATGTGCACGCGCAGCCAGCATCAATTGCATGGAAGCAAGGCCAGCATCAATCAG
The DNA here is from genome assembly GCF_052691815.1 of Paenibacillus sp. TSA_86.1. Lineage (NCBI taxonomy): Bacteria > Bacillati > Bacillota > Bacilli > Caryophanales > Paenibacillaceae > Paenibacillus > Paenibacillus sp. TSA_86.1. The sequence goes on from NZ_JBQZGE010000001.1 coordinate 980,397, forward strand.
GTTAACGTCACGCAGATCGGAAGCAGGCATGTTGTCATAATAAGGTTTAACAATTTTCACTTGTTGCTCTGCAATTTCTTTTGGCATAAATCCATGCTCAACAGCTTTGCCAAAAATTTCTTCCAAATACTCGCCATTTTTCATATCGATGAACACACCGATCACAGCAGCGGAAGTGAGCACTTGATTTTGGTTGAATTTTGCAAGTGGTGCGAGCTTTTCTTTGCCTTCAGGTGTATCTACAACCAGAAAACGCCAAGGCTGCATGTTTACAGAAGATGGAGCACGGGAAGCTTCTGCCAAAATTTCAGTCATTTCTTCACGGCTGATTTTCACTTCAGGGTCATACAGTTTGACGGAACGACGGCCGTAGGTAATTTCGTTAAAATCATTGGTTTTTTGGAATTTGCTTTGTGTTGTAGTCATGGAAATCTCTCCTCTATATATGGGTGTTAAAAATAAGGTTTAAAAATTGTTTTGCATTCGTTCCAAGAAATTGGCAAGTGCATGAATCTCGTCTTCACTGAAACCATCCAGAATTTGATGAATATAACTCGTTTTCTCTGTTTTATATCCTTCAATCTGTTTGCGGCCATGATCCGTGAGACGAACAAAGGTTACCCGATTATCCTCAGGGTTTTTGCGTCTTGTGACCATCTGGTCGGCTTCAAGTTGTTTCAGATGGCGCGTAATTGCAGCACTGTCGATGTTAATAATTTTCTGGAGCATGGACTGGTTAATCTCGTCAACCTGATCAAGCTCATGCAGAATTTCAAAACGAGAGGAACTGATCCCGGTGCAGCGTTCAAACTTGGGACTGATTCTGTTCCCCAGCACATTCAGCAGATTAATGATCTGCTCTTCTTTGGAAACCATACGTGTCATGACTAGACCTCCCGGGTGAATCCAATCAACAACGGCGTATGTGAACAAATAATTAAAGTTGCCAGTATACAATGCCATTGCTTCATGATTCTGTGGCTGCTCTCAATCGTTGATAGATCAATAGTTGATACGTCAATCATTGATGGCTCAATTAATATAACATGTGATTTTGGATAATGCAACAGGTTTGGAGCATTTAAAAAAAGATTTTTTTGCTTTTCAAATCATGAGATATGCATACGAACCAAGTTTTTGTTTCTATAGCTTATCCCTAGATGTATGATTTAACTCTATGGGGCTGGATCTGATCCCGGGTTCCATTGATAAAAATGAGAAGCAAGGGTTTATCCTAAGGAAAGGGGTTACCATGGAAACAAATCATTGGATTAAAAGAATGAAGCAACTATATATCTCTTCTGTACACATCTGTCATTATGCTGGTATTCCAGAGCAAATCCAGCACAGGGTATGGAAAAGGTTCGCCTTATGTAGAGTAACTGATGGCAGAGGTACTCTGATGATCGATAATGTGATGCATACCGTTTCTCGTGACGATTGGTTTATGTTGGCTCCAGGTATGCATGTGGAATTACAGACAGATATGGAAGCTACTCTTCGATATCAGATGATCTTATTTTCCGGTGCGGGACTTGTTCGAACACAGAATATTTGGCGCACACAGGCATTTGATTTTCCTTTTACGGGCAAGCTTCAACTTTCTTCCAACAGGCGAGATATTCAGGACATGATGGATCGATTAATCTATAAAAACCACACTGCATCCGAGTTGGAGAGCACAGCCAAGAAACATCTTTTACACCAGTTGTTGATTCGGTTGCTGACTAGTGTGGAAGTCATCGCTAAACCTCAGGCAGGAATGGATCTGGCAATGGATTATATGACGCGCCATTATATGAAGGAGATCCGGATGGATGAGATGGCCCGCATGGCGGGACTTAGTGTGAATCATTTTATAAGAACATTCAAACGTCAATTTAGGCTGACACCGATGGATTATATCTTGAAACAGCGTATGGCGAAGGCCAAACAGCTATTGTTTTCAACAGACAAAATCAAGGAAATCGCGGAGCGAGTTGGATATAGAGATGAGCACTATTTCAGCAGGGTATTTAAGAAAAATGAAGGTGTTGCACCAACATTTTATATGAAAAACAAAGTTAGTCGTATTGCAACATTGTATTATGGTCTGGATGATGTTGTGTTTACGCTCGGGTTAAAGCCTGTGTCTGCGTTGTCTTATGATCAGAGAGTGACTCATTCTGTGCAAATGCCTACACGCCAAGCAGATTCTCCGCAAGGACTTATTCTGGACAGTTCCGGTCAGCATTATGATCAATTGAGGGGATTGCAGCCGGATCTGATCATCACGAGTGATCGTATGGAGCCGAATGAATCTCTGCAACATATTGCGCCAACGGCTATTCTTAAACACACGAATCAAGTTGGGGAAAGTCTGCTGTATGTGGCGGACATTATGGGACGCAATGAACAGGCTATTCACTGGATAGAACAGCATGCGGAATTAAGCCGTGTTCTTCAAGCGCATATTCATTCCAAATGGGGGAAACAGACGGTGATGTTTATCCGTGTGTGTTCCGAATTTTCTCGCATGTATGGTCTCCATACCCAGACGGGTACCTTGTTATATGAAGATTTGGGGTTCCAAATCCCTGGGCATTACCCGAACGAGCACTGGGCAGTGGAGATGAATATCCACGATGTGCAGCTATACAATGCGGATCATCTTTTTATTATGGTGGATCCTACGAAAGAAGCGCATGCTCAATTACAACAGCTGCAGAAGTCTGTTGGGTGGTTGGCATGCAAAGCGGTGCAGGCAGGGCATGTTTATGATGCGGGCGATATTTTTTTCAAAACGTTGGGTCCAACCGGACGTTTAGCGGCGATGCGATATGTAGCCGAGAAACTCGGTGTTACCGTAGGGTGATATTTTACAAATGAAGAGAGTGGAATAATCCATGGCAAGCTACTTTGCTTTTCCCTACCATAATGATAATGATTATTATTATTAAGTAGAGAAGGGGAATGACAATACATGATAAGACAGAGAACAGTTTATATGATCCTGTTGTCCCTGTTCGTGCTCGTTCTGGCAGCATGTGGCAAGACAACATCGGAAGCAACAAATGGAACGTCTGCGAAACAGGACACAACGGTTGAAGAGAAGGGCACACAAACGGTTAAACATCTGAAGGGGACTTCGGTTGTACCGCAAAAAATAGAGCGTATGGTTGTATTATCTGCTGCGTACATTGATCACATGCTCACCATTGGTGAGAAACCTGCGGGCGTTAATGTGGAAGTTCGTTATGGTGGAGATTACTTGCCTTATCTGGCAGATCAGCTTCAGGGTGTTCCAACGGTAGGGTCGGCAGATAGTCCCAACCTTGAAGCGATTGTTCAGATTGATCCCGATGTCATTGTGATTGAGAGTCGAACAGCTGAAAATTCATATGATCAGTTGGAGAAAATTGCTCCTACGATTGTATTAGGTAACGATTGGATGGATTACAAAGGCGATACAGCGTTTTGGACTCAGGATTTACTGACTATTGCTGGAATGTACAATAAGGTTGATCTGGCTAAAGAAAAAATCGCGGAAGTAGAGCAGCAAGCAGATCAACTTAAAGCTAAAATAAAACAATTGGATCAGAAAAAACTGGCTTATCTAAGAGTAAGGGAGAAGAACCTGCAGATTTATGCGGCAACAGGTCACCCAACCAACACGCTCTTGTATCATGATCTTGGGTTTGAACCTTCTGCAGTGACACCTGCTGAACAACGTGAGGATTTGTCCATGGAGAAGATAGCAGATATCGATGCCAATTATGTTGTGCTTGAAGCAGATCCAAATGCTCAGGACTATTTAAGTAAAATGCAAGAAAGCTCACTTTGGAAAAACGTCCCGGCTGTTGGAACTGGTCAGGTCTATCAAACCGACTCCTTCTGGCTATTTAAAGGATGGGGAGCTATAGGACGAAGCGAAATATTAAATGAAATTAAAGATATGATTCAATAGATGGTACGTTATTCAGGGCATGACCGATCAGAGATGTTGGGAGTGTTGGAGACTTCTTTTGTGACGAGCATTCGTGGGGCAAATGAAGCTTCCATATATTCGTTTGGTGTCAGAGATCTTTTGCTTGAAGAGAAGAGAGACCAGATATTGTACGAACAAGCCGTACAACAAGGACTGGAGCTCGGCGGTACAGGAAGTGTAGCGGTCGGAACTCTTTTTGCCAAGCGGTATTCCGTATGGGTAATGGCTGTAATCTCAGCTAGCAGTTTATACGATACTATCCTGAACATTGAGGAAGATATCGTCCGATTTGAATTGAATGGAACAGGCGGAATGCGCTATGAGACCCAACTGGAGCTAGGGCAAGCTCTGGACAGCAGGAGGCAGGGGCCTGCAATGGAACCGTCAAGTGAAGTTCTGGTTCAGCGAAAGACGGAAATCAGCTTGCTTCGGGACCGTTTGCAGCTTCATTTGAACCGGATTTTTCAATCGATTGCCGAGGCAACGGGAGCAAGTATCAGGGTAATGAATGCACTGGTTGCCCATAATGTGCAACAATTGATTGCACAAATAATACACGATAGTGACATATGGAAAACACAAGATCGGCTTACGCTCATTGAGCATGATGCGATTATATGGCTGGAGGAGTCAAAGGATAATCCATTTTACACTCGTTTGCAGCGTTTTGAACATCCGGATTGGCAGGGGGCGCCGTTTCTAATTCGTCGGTATTGCTGTCTGGCATATCAAGTTAATAGTAGCAGTTCTTCTCATGGCTATTGTACCAGTTGTCCAAAACTAGATTCAGAAACGCGAGAGCGCATGCTTTTGAAACGCTAATTGTATAGAACACGTTTAGACAAAAAAACAGTTACAGTCGGTATATCTCCGAAGGTAGCTGTTTCTTTTTTGCGTAAGAGCCTTGCCTTCAAAAACCAAGAAATTCCTGTGAATTAGGCGGCTCACATAACGAGTCCTAGGCATAAAGTATAGGAATACAACATCGGAAAAGGGCTCTTATGTAGGAGGGAGGATAATCTTGTGAGTGGCATATCCAAAAAGAAGCGCAGGTTATCTTTAATCAGCAGAGCACGGAGTAAAGGTCGAAAGAAGTCAAAAAAACGGTTGATCTCAAAAAGGGCGACGTGATCGGGCTGTTCTATGCGGCCAATGGCTTGACCGTTTCACTAAACTTAGGCAGTGGTTCAACAAACGGGATTTATTGGTCTGTTCATCAGATGACTTGAACATGTTTTATTTCGTGTAAACGAACAAGTGAATTTATTATTTTTATGCTAAATGACAATAAAGCGGCCTCGAACTTCCAATGCTTGAGCTGAACTCATATAATAACGCTAATTACATTCGGGTACTGTAGTATAACACCTGGATGATCATGTACGATGCAACGAAGCCTGTTCCTGGAAAGATACGAAAGGGTTGATGAAGCATGGGCCTGGAAGCTTTGAATGAACAGGTGAAGCGTGATTTAGCGTTGTTAAGTTTTGGCGGAACCAACTGGGTCCGTGCACAAGAGCATCTGGAAGGGCATGTATATGATGTTGTTATTGTAGGTGGAGGACAGAGCGGGCTTGGGGCTGCATTCGGACTTCTGCGCGAACGAATCTCGAATATTCTAATCATCGACGAAAATGCGGCCGGGAAAGAAGGACCTTGGGAAACGTATGCACGAATGGTTACGCTGCGGACGCCCAAACATCTGACTTCAATAGACTTAGGTATACCATCTCTGACCTTTCGCTCATGGTGGGAGGCTCAGGCAGGTGTTGAGGGATGGGAAAAGATCGACAAAATCCCGCGCAGGGATTGGATGGATTATTTGCGTTGGTACCGGGAGGTGCTGGATCTGCCTGTGCAAAACGAAGTGAAGTTGCAACGGATTGAACCTACGCAGGAAGGGATTCATCGGCTGCATGTAAGCGGAAAAGGGACATCCCAAAAGATTATTCTTGCCAGGAAAGTTGTGCTTGCGACCGGTATACAAGGGGGCGGAGAGTGGTATATTCCATCTCTAATCGCAGATCATCTGCCGAGAGAATGTTATGCACACACTTCGGAAGAGATTGATTTTGAACGGTTAAAAGGGAAAAAGGTTGCTGTCCTGGGTGGTGGGGCCTCGGCCTTTGATAATGCAAATCACGCCCTTGCCTCCGGTGTGGCCGAAGCTCATGTTTTTGTCAGGCGTGCACAGCTGCCGCAAGTGAATCCAATTCGACAAATGGAACAATCCGGCATGATCGAACGATTTCACGCATTACCTGTTCCTGACAAGTATCGAGTGATATCTCACTTTTTCAAATTTAATCAACCGCCCACCAATGATACATTTAACCGCGCAGCCTCTTGGCCTGGATTTGAGCTGCATCTGGACTCCCCATGGCTTGGCGCAGAAGCGACAGACCAAGGAGCCCAGGTCCAAACCGCGCACGGCACGTATACATTTGATTTTCTAATTATAAGTACGGGTCTGCTCAGCGATCCCGCACTTCGCCCTGAACTTCGACTTGTGGAGCAGCATATTGCTCGTTGGCATGACTGTTACGAAGCTCCGCCGGAATTTCGTAATGTGTTGCTCGATGCACACCCCTTTTTAAGTCCCGGATTTGCAATGACCAGTAGAAGTGAACAGGGAAAGTCGTTATTGCATGGACTGTTTATATTCAATTATTCTGCACTGGCCAGCTGTGGTTTATCGGCTTCAGCGATATCGGGAACAAGGAGCGCCATCCCCAAACTGGTTTCAGGCATAGCGGATCAGTTGTTCCTTGATGACCGGGAGGTTACGCTGCAAGAGTTTTACAAGTATAATGAACCGGAATTCACAGAGACATGGGTGAAACGTCATGTGCTTGGTTAAGAGATAACTTCATAAGTGGCCACCATGCACTTCAGTCATAACATGCAATCCTAATATGTAATTCGTGCAGCATACGATGCTGTGCGTTTTTGCTTTTTTTACGATGTGACTTACGCTCGGTGCACATTTGTTGTAAAATGTCGTTTGGAACATGTTTAAAGGTAGGGATAAAGAAATGGAACCTAAGAAACAATTAAAACAAATGAATTATGAGCAGTTTAGAGCCCATGTAAAAAAAATGTCACGTTTACGCAAGGTTCCCCTGATCAAAATTGTGGCTTTTCAAGAGAAGTTTATGAGGATAGAGGAATTGCAGTTTTATGACGTGGAACACAATTATATGAGCGTTCAGGCCTGTAATACGTTGTGGATGAACCTGGAAAATAAATCATTCCGTAACATGGTGTCTCAGCCATTGCAGATCTATCAGCAGATGCCCAATCTTGGGCGGCTTTCTTTCGAGAATCTGATCCGGGAATTATATGATACCGCTGTACCCATTCTTATGGATTATGATCCTGCCGAATACTACACCCTGGAACAGTTAGTTGAGATACTGGCAACGGATGAGGAAAAGTTAATTGAGCAACTGGAGATGGGAAGATTCAAGGATGCTTTTATTAATGAAGAAGGTAAATGGCTCAAACCCAAACCGGAAGTGGGGAGTATCGAGTCGCTGTAGCAGGAAGCTCCGCTTCATTATAGCAAGAGTACGAGTATCATAGATTGTAACGCCAAAATCCTGCAACATCGCCGCCAAAATCGGCGGTAGTTGCAGGATTTTTGATGAGGTAGCTAGTAAACATATCGAATAACAAATCCATCTCTGCAGGAATTGGGAGATTCGGGCATCGATATGATACGCTGGCTCTGGATCATGATGCTTTTATCTTCTGTGGAACAGCCTACGGAGGAAGCTTCAACGATTCATAAGTCGAATGATGAATGTTTTTGAAGGTTTTTAAATTATCTTGAATGAAAATGGTTGTTTTTTACGGGATATATGATACTATAGAAGCAGTTGGAGGAATGTATATGCTGACTGAAGAACGATATGCCGCAATTGTAGAGCGCTTACATTTACAGGGAATTGTGAAGTTGCAAGAGCTAGTTGATGTGTTGGGTGTTTCTGAATCCACGATCAGAAGAGATTTGATTGATCTGGAAAGCCGTCAGATGCTCAAACGTATTCATGGTGGTGCCTCACTGGTGAATGAAAAATCATTAGAACCAGGTATGGAGGAAAAAACGTTCAAAAACATTCAACAGAAAACAGTGATTGCCCGGTTGGCAGCACAGGAAATCCAGAATGGTGAGTGTATTTACCTGGATGCTGGCACAACAACACTGGCTATGATCCCTTTTATTGAAGCCAGGGATGTAACGGTGGTCACCAATGGACTCTCCCATGTGGAGGCACTGGTAAGCAAACAAATTCGGAGTTACTTGCTGGGCGGCATGATGAAAACTCATACCAAAGCAGTGATCGGCAGCATCGCGCTGCAGAACATGGACAATTTCCGGTTTGACAAGTGTTTTCTGGGAAGTAACGGAGTGGACCCTGAAATGGGGTATACAACACCTGATCCGGAGGAAGCCTTGATTAAGAGGCGAGCACATCAATTGTCGGGAAAATCTTATGTGCTGGCTGATTCCAGCAAAATAGGGGATATTACTTTTGCCAAATTGTTTGATTTGGAGGAGGCAGATCTGATTACGGAGCGAATGCCAGAACATTGGCGGTCGGTAATCACCCAGAAAACTAAAATAATTGAGGGATAGCGATGATATATACGATAACACTCAACCCGTCCATTGATTACATCGTCGAAGTGCACGATCTAAAACTTGGCGGACTAAACCGCATGAATCGGGATTTGAAACTACCTGGCGGCAAAGGCATTAACGTTTCACGGATTCTGAATCAGCTCGGAGCGGCCAATACGGCTATCGGATTTTTGGGCGGCTTTACGGGACGTTTCATTAACGACAAGTTGCAGGAAGAAGCTATTCAAACGGACTTTGTTACCATTGCAGATGATACTCGCATTAACATTAAGCTGAAGCACGGGGAAGAAACCGAAATTAACGGTCTCGGGCCAGCGATTCGTGCAGAAGAGGCGGAGCAACTGCTGAATAAACTGTCTTCTCTGAAAAAAGGAGATATCGTCATTCTCTCTGGCAGTGTTCCGCCCTCACTCGGTTCTGATTTCTATAATCGTCTCATTCAAGTTTGCAAGCAGACAGAAGCCGAGTTTGTCATTGATACAACAGGACCGGCACTGATGGAAGCGCTCGTTCATCAACCATTGTTGGTAAAGCCGAACCATCATGAGTTGGCAGAATTGTTCGGCGTGACCATTGGGACACGTGAGGAACTCGTATCTTACGGACGTAAAATGCTCGAAGCGGGTGCCAAACATGTACTGATCTCCATGGCTGGAGAAGGAGCATTGTTCATCACGGAGACGGATGTTTATCACGCAACCGTACCTAAGGGCACCGTGAGAAATTCAGTTGGTGCAGGCGATTCCATGATTGGTGGATTTGTAGGGACATACGTGCTGCAGGGAGACTTGCTTGAGGCATTCCGCACGGGGGTAGCTTCCGGCAGTGCGACTGCTTTCTCCGATGACCTTGCTACTCGTGAGTTTATAGAAAAATTGCGTAATCAGGTTACGATTACAACGCTTTAAATGGCAAGAATAAAGTAAAGTGAAGAACTGATGCAGGGCCTGCCATGTGCAGGCCGACGAACTTAAGGGAGTGTTCCAAGATGAAAATCACTGACTTAATGATCCAGGAAACGATGATCATGGATCTGCAAGCAACAACAAAAGCCGAGGCTATTGACGAATTGATTGCCAGCCTTAACCAAAGTGGACGGATTAATGATCCGGTACTGTTTAAGGAAATGATTTACAAAAGAGAAGCGGAGTCCAGCACAGGCATCGGTGGCGGAATTGCCATGCCACATGCCAAAACCAAAGCGGTGAATGAACCGACAGTTATTTTTGCAAAAAGTAAACAAGGTTTGGACTTTGAAGCACTGGATGACCAACCTGCTCAACTCTTTTTCATGATTGCAGCTCCAGAAGGTGCAGGTAATACACATCTCCGCACATTAGCGGCTCTTTCAAGGTTGTTGGTTGACAGCGATTTCATTGCCGAACTGATGAACACCAATACGCCACAAGAAGTGAGCGCGTTGTTTGATGCAAAACAGGCGGAAGCCGCGGAGAAGGAAGCTGTGAAAGAGAAAACAAAAGCGGACAAAGCTGCACAGGCAACCTCGACTGAAAGTGATACTAACAACGTGAAAAACAACTTGGGTGTCATTGTTGGCAATGCGAATTCAGAAGACTTTGTTGTCGCTGTTACAGCTTGTCCGACAGGTATTGCTCATACATTTATGGCTGAGGATGCTTTGAAGAAAAAAGCACAGGAAATGGGCATTAACATTCGTGTTGAGACCAACGGTTCTGAAGGTGCGCAGAATGTGCTCACTGTGGACGAGATTGCTCGTGCTAAAGGGGTCATCATTGCTGCTGACAAAAATGTGGAGATGACTCGCTTTGATGGCAAACCGGTTCTGCAGAGACCGGTAAGTGATGGAATCCGCAAATCCGAAGAACTGATCCGTAAAGCGGTGAATGGCGATGCGCCAATCTATCGCAGTCAAGGTGGAAACGCGAAGGATGAAGGTGCAAGCGATAGCAAGATGAGCGTGGGAAGCAAAATTTACAAAGATTTGATGAACGGGATTTCACACATGCTGCCATTTGTTGTCGGCGGTGGTATCCTGCTCGCGATCTCCTTCTTGGTTGAGCAGCTTGCAGGTTCTGATAATCCGATTTTCAAATTGCTGCAAACGATTGGTGGACAAGGAGCGTTCCACTTCCTCATTCCTATACTTGCCGGATTTATTGCGATGAGTATCGGTGATCGTCCGGCCCTGATGCCTGGTATGGTTGGTGGTTTGATGGCCGTAAACTCCAATGCAGGTTTTCTTGGTGGTCTGGCTGCCGGTTTCCTCGCAGGTTACGTTGTCATTGGTCTCCGTAAAGCGCTGAAAGGTCTGCCTAAGGCGATTGACGGCTTGAAACCGATTCTGCTCTATCCGGTACTTGGTTTACTAATCGTTGGTACGATTGCTTATTATATTTTTGATCCGGTTTTCGGTGCTTTGAACACATGGCTTGTAACTGCACTCGGTAATCTGGGTACAGGTAATAAAGTATTGCTTGGTTTGCTGCTCGGGGGTATGATGGCGATTGATATGGGCGGCCCGTTTAACAAAGCGGCTTATACCTTTGCGATTGGTGTATTTACATCCAGCGGCAATACAGACGGTGCTTGGATGGCAGCGGTTATGGCAGGCGGTATGGCTCCTCCACTGGCGATTGCGCTTGCAACAACGTTCTTCAAATCGAAGTTCACGGAGCAAGAGCGTAAATCCGGTCTGACAAACTATGTACTTGGTCTTTCCTTTATTACAGAAGGTGCAATTCCATTTGCAGCGGCTGATCCGCTTCGTGTACTGACCTCCTGTATTATCGGTTCTGCGGTAGCAGGTGGACTTACACAGTTGTGGAGTATTAACGTTCCTGCTCCGCACGGTGGTATTTTCGCAGCGGCACTGGCTAACCATGCATTGCTCTTCCTGCTTGCTGTTGCGATTGGCTCTGTGATCTCAGGTCTAATTCTGGGATTGTGGAAGAAGTCACCTACGCTTGTTAAATAATAAAATGGTTTAATGTTAGCTCGAGTGATCGTATTACACCAACGTGTTACGATGGTCGACCCCAAGCATCTCTCCAATGAATAAATTCATGGAGGGATGCTTTTTTATGTTTGTTGTTACGCTTGCCATCATGGAGAACGATCGGATCAAAAGTCCGGTACAGAAGCAATTTTCTCACAATGCGGAGCATTATGTCCCCAGTGTAATTCATGCACAAGGCGAGGACCTTGCTCTTCTCGTTGAAAACCGAATGGATCGGAAGCGGGTCTCTTTTACGAAAAAAATTGATTTTGATGATTGGTGCCAGGCGTGCGTCCCTCTGTGGATAGGCTCGTTTTGAGCTTGAAGCCAAGTTGTTGCATGCAAAGACCGTAAAAAGACATCGTAATGAACTATGATAGACATAAATCAAGGCAGATTTACCTGTTCGAAGGTAAGTCTGCCTTTTAGCGTGAACCTGCCATAAAATAGCATGAACTTATAACGATGTATCAGATACTAAATTCAAGGTTTTAAAATAACCTTGGTGCATTCATCCTCGTGATCGTTAAAGATCTGGTAAGCTTCGCTTGCGTTATCTAGTGATATCCGGTGTGAAATAATTTCGGTTGGATCGAATTCGCCAGCCGTAATTTTGCGGAACAGTTCAGGCATGTAATGAATCACAGGAGCTTGTCCCATTCTAATGTTAATATTACGTTCAAACAGATTGCCTAAAGGGAACATATTGTAGGAAGAGCCATAAACGCCTGTAAGCTGGAGTGTCCCAAATTTGCGCACGGCTTTCATGCCGATTTCAATAGCACTGAGTGCTCCGCCATGAAGTTTCAACTTCTGACCGATTTCTTCCAGCATCGTTTTTTTGCCATCCATACCAACACAGTCAATGACGATATCTGTTCCACCATGGGTTATCTCGCGGATGTGCTCACCCATATCATCATACTCTTCAAAGTTAAAGACCTCCGTATCATTCATACGTTTGGCTCTGTCCAGCCGATAAGGCAGACGATCCACGGCGATAACCCGCTTGGCTCCTTTCATCCAGGCAAACTTCTGTGTCATCAGCCCGATGGGGCCGCTACCAAGCACAGTGACGGTATCACCCGGTTTAACGCCGGCATTTTCAACACTCCAGTATGCTGTTGGCAGCACATCAGAAAGGAATAGCAAAGCTTCATCTTCCAGCTCACAGGATTCAGGAATAACAAATGGAGTGAAGTTGCCGTACGGCACTCGCATGAGTTCAGCCTGACCACCCGGATGACCACCGTATCGCTCGGTGAAGCCGAAATAACCTCCTGTATGAATGGTGGGGTTTCCATTGGAATAATCACACTGACTTTCCATGTCATGGTTGCAATAAAAGCATTCACCGCAGGCAATGTTGAAAGGAAGCACAACCCGGTCTCCTTTTTTTACTCGTGTCACCTCGGGTCCAACTTCTTCCACAATCCCCATGGGTTCATGACCAATGACATAATCTTTGGCAGCAGGAAGCGCCCCCTGATAAATATGCAAATCCGATCCACAGATCGCGGTTGAAGTAATACGAACGATAATATCATCCTTCTGCTGCAGTGCAGGGTCTTCAACCTGTTTTACTTGAATGTCCTTGATGCCCTGAAACGTAACGGCTTTCATCTTCATACTCCTCCATAGGTTTATACTAATTTAAACGACAGGCCACTTCACTTTACGCAACGCATCCAGCAACTCTGGTGGAGCATTCAGATTGTCTCGTACCAGATCACGCGGTGTTAAAGCCATCCACTGATTGAGAGAAACATCCTCAAAACGGTCACTTCGGAAGATTTCCAAAAACCATAAGGTGTCTTTACCAGTATTTTGTATATAATGCCCCATGGCTACGGGAACATACCCCACATCTCCTGCCCGGTAATCAAAGGTGCGTGCGTTACCATTGCCACCAAAGACGGTCATTCTGCCTTCACCTGTCAAATAGTATTGCCATTCGTCTGCATTCGGGTGCCAGTGTAGTTCTCGCATCGCTCCGGGTTTGATCTCAACAAGGGCTGCAGCGACAGTGGTGGAGATGGGGAAGTTGGTGGAATCTACGATGCGTACACTGCCTCCGGGTGTAATCAAGGGCTCCTGTGCAAGCAAACGATGGGTAAACGGGAGAGGAACCGTTCCGTAGGGAGATTGGATCTCCTGGCTCTCCAGTGAACCGGGTACATGATCTTGAAAAATATAAACCTGCTCCTTGGGCATCGACTGAAAAGCCGATTCAGGAACGCCAAAATTCAGCGATAATACCTCAGGCGGAGTATGAGCAAACCAGTCAGAGATTGATAATGTGTTCAGGTCAGAGAAGCTGCCATCATCAAATACTAATAAAAATTCGCACCCGTTTTCCAGACCTTGGATCGAATGAGGCAGCCCTTTTGGGAAAAACCAAAGATCACCCGGGCCAACGTCCGCGATGAAATTCCGCCCGTTCTGATCAACAGAGGTGATCCGGGCCGTTCCCCAGATCATATAGGCCCATTCGGATTGCTGGTGCCAATGCAGTTCACGTACGCCGCCTGGAGTCAGGCTCATATTCACTCCCGCAAGCGTAGTGGCGACAGGCAGATCGCGTACCGTAATCTCGCGTGACCACCCACCGTGGTTCAGTTGCATATGGGTGTCCGAGAAGGACATTCTGAGGTTAGGTAACAAGCCGTTATCCGTCTTAGGTGGAACGAGCATATCTGGGTTTTGTCTGTCTCTCAGTACATCCCGTGGTCCATAATCGGGTCCTCCTGCACCGTCACTGCGAATAGGCTGTGGGATGATGAATGGTTGAGCACTGGGTTGTTTTTCTTTACTCATCACGATGTCTCCTTCCGATCCGCCGCGTTACAAGTCATACGGATTTCTCACTATGCTTACACCTATGAAAGCAGGCTTGGAAAATATGAAGGACAAAGATAAAAAAGAAACAAAAATAAAAAAACAAAAGACTCGACCTTATTCGGTCAAGTCTGGAATTAGATCTCTTTAGGACAGAGATCGGAGATCGGCAAATTTCAAAAATGATATTAGGTACTCAGATAATGATGCTTGTAGATTTCATCTACCCGTCGAAGCACAGTAGCGCCCTGCTCGCCAAAACGAAGGCGGGTGGTTTTGTTGTTAACTAGAAACGTACCGGATTCATGTCGGACTGTCCCGATGGCTGCCTCATGAAGCAGGGATGCGCCACGACTCGGATGAGCAAAAAATAGTTTCATCACGGGTCTGATATAAAAGGGCAAACCGGATGCCTTATCGCTTTTCAGCGTATTGTTACCGCCCGGATCTACACTAAGAAGCCGAATACCATCTGCCATGGCAGTGGGAGCAGCCTCTTGAGTCCACAACGATAGGGCGAGTTTGGATGCTGCATACGGGCCGAACAGCTTCTTAAACGAGGTGGGTCGTTCCAGCATGTTACGGTCAAACGTTCTCATCATGCCAAAAGCAGTTGTGGAAGTGTTCACCACCGTTTTCAACTGCCCGTGGCGAAGCAGATCGTAAAGCTCCCGGTAAATGATATAAGGAACCACAGTTTGAAGTTCAAAGTGCAGCTCATGCCCCTGATCCGAATATTGAAGGGTGGATGCGCTGCCTCCCGCATTGTTGAACAGGACGTCGATTGCATTCGTCTGTAAACGAACCTGCTCAAGCGCAGAACGAAGGCTGCTATAATTCGTCAGATTAGCTTGAACAGATATTAACTGCCTCGAGCTTAACGCAGCCTCGATTTCGGTATCATCTACAGGAAAAGGGGAGCGATTAAGGCCGATGATCTGCCATTGTTCTGTTAGAAGTTTTCGTGTAAGCTCCAGACCAATTCCTGAGGTGGAGCCTGTAATTACGGCTGTGCGAAGCGGGTTAGCGTGGTTCATCATCATAACCTCCAAATGGTTTCATGTCATGTCAGAATCAATCGGTATGCCTGAATAGATCAGTTGATTTTGCCGATTCATCTGCAGGAGAGGTTATTCTACAAGTTGGAGCTGACTCCAAGTCAAGGGGGAGAATTTTGGCTTGACTTGGAGTCAGCTCCAAGTTATATGATAGAGAGAGCTATGTATACGGGAGGGGTAAGGATGAGTGCTCCAACTATGTTCTCCATTCACGAGACATCAGAACGGTCGGGATTATCCAAAGATACCATTCGTTATTATGAGAAGATTGGTTTGCTTCCCCGCGCGGAGCGAAAAGCTAGTAGTCATCGTGTCTATTCCGAGCAAGATATCCAGACGATGAGTCTGATCACATGTATGAAGAAAACAGGTATGTCTCTGGAGGAAATGAAGCCGTTTCTAAGGATGTCACTCGAATCGGATTTGAACGATTTCCCGGAAGAACGGGAGATGCTGATTAATTATCAGAAAAAGGTAGAGGAACAGATTGCCTCCATGCAACAGGTCGTGGATTTTATTCAGGAGAAGCTTGAAAAGCGCAGCATGTTTCCTGAAAATTTTCCGATTACAGGAGAGCATTTGCTGACGGGACTAACCAAAAAGAACACATTTTCATGAGGGAATGTGAGCTGTGCGGTTTACCATGGATGAGAAAAAAAGGGGATACGTCATGACATTACAACAGCTTAAATACGTAATAGAGGTTGCCACGCACGGCTCGATGAACGAAGCTGCCAAACGGCTTTTTATCTCTCAGCCCAGCTTGTCTAACGCGATTCGTGATCTGGAGAAGACGCTTCGCATTACCATTTTTGAACGTACAAATAAAGGTATTACCCTCTCCAAAGAAGGGGTCGAGTTCCTAAGTTATGCGCGTCAGGTCGTGGAGCAGGCTGAACTGTTGGAGAATCGGTATCTGAATGCCAAGCCGTCTCCGCAGCATTTTTCGGTATCCACCCAGCACTACGCATTTGCGGTGAATGCATTCGTACGGCTTGTTCAGCAGCATGGTCAGGATGAATATGAACTGGCCCTGCGCGAGACCAAAACGTATGAGATCATTCAGGATGTGAAAAGTCTTCGCAGTGAGATCGGCATTCTCTATCTAAATGAGTTCAACGCCAAAGTCATCAACAAATTGTTGAAGGATGCGGGTCTTGTGTTTACAAGCCTGTTTACAGCGAAACCCCATATCTTCATCAGTGTTAACAATCCTCTCGCCAAGCAGGAGTCTGTCGCCATCGAGCAGCTTCAAGATTATCCTTACCTGTCCTTTGACCAAGGAGAGTATAATTCGTTTCATTTTTCGGAAGAGATTCTAAGTACACTATCACATCCCAAAAGCATTCAGGTGAACGACCGGGCAACGTTATTTAATCTGCTTATTGGTCTGAACGGGTATACCATATCGACAGGGGTGCTTAGCGCCGATCTGAACGGCAACGAGATCATACCGGTTCCGCTCGAATGCGAGGAATCGATTAATGTAGGGTGGATTAGTCATAAAAGTACGTCTCTTTCCAATCTTGGCGTTGCTTATGTACAGGCATTACACGAGGCCATTGGCCTGTAATACTGATTGTACAGGTTCGTTTTATTTACCCGAAGGGAGCAGGAAGTTGAGAGTATTATACCGGAATAAAAGTGAACAGCATGAGTTGACTGTATATGAGACCAAAAGGCTTTATGGGGAGAAGGGGCACTTCCGTGTATTACAGTTCTCGAATGATGCGGTTCAGGGTGCAATGGATCTGGAAGAGCCTTCGAGAATTGTACTGGAGTATCCGCGGGCTATGTTACATCTGATGGAACAAAATGATCCGCATTTCAATCATGTATTCGTGGTGGGGCAGGGCATTGGTACAATTCCTGCATATCTGTCAGATCGACAAGTCAAGGTGGCGGAGCTGGACGCGGAGGTTGTGGAAATAAGCCAACACTTTTTCGGATATAAAAGCTCATCGGTGTTGGTTGGTGATGGCCGAGAGCTGTTGGAACGGGAGCAGGCAGGAACATATGATTACATCGTTATTGATGCATTTACAGCAACGGGAACGCCGGAACAGTTTACGAACCGTTCTTTTTTTAGCATGGTGAAAGACAAGCTGGATGCAAATGGTGCAGTGCTGCTTAATGTGTTCGGACGCTCAGGCAACGACAAACTTGTGAATGCAATCTTTACAACGCTTGGAACAGCGTTCCCTTATATACGTGCTTTTGCGCTCCCGGCAGAGCCAAATGTTGTCCAGAATCGTATTCTGATGGGCAGCCATCGTCCGATTGATGTTCGGGTACGGCTTATGGCAGGTTTTGTGGAAGAAAATCTGGAAGAAGGCCATATCATTGAAGGGTAAGCAAACGAAGTGAGATTAGCGTCTTCCCCCTGTAGGCATGAATTTGTCATGAATTCGTCAATCCCATAAATAAATGTTAAGATACTTCGTTCTCTTCATTGTTTCTTAACAACTTTATTATATGATGGTACAGGTATGCCTTTTTATGAAAATCCGGGGGAAGCAAACATGATTGCAAATAAAATATGTTCCAGATTACGCAGAAAAGTCAAGAAATTCAAAAAGGTTAGTCTTACTGCATTACTTGGTGGGTTCGTTACAATCTCTGTCCTGATGACACTTACAATTATGGTGATTACTTCGTATACCACCCAGAAACAAACTCTTATTAACAATACCCTTACCGTTAACTATGCAAGTGCGGTACAGATGAGTCAAACGCTAAACTCACTATTTGAATCGATGCAAAAAAGTTTAAAGTACGGTGCGGCGCATTTTAAAGATGTCGATTACAATGACAAGGAGAAACTTAATACTACGCTCGATTTGATCCATAATAGCAGTGATTATTTTAATGCTATAGTACTGGCTGACAAGACAGGGCTTGTACTATCGATGTCACCTTATTCTCAGGTCAGTGTTGGTAAACACGTTAGCTCCGAAGCGGCCAAAACAGCGATTAAATCAAGAACCTCATACATATCGGATGCCTATTTGACTCCGCGAACGAAGCGCAGAATTGTTTTTCTCAGTGAACCGATTGTTGATCCGGAGGGGGAATTCAAAGGCATGATTAGTGGAAGTATATATTTGCAGGAAAATAATATACTCGATTTGTCATTTGGAAGTCAACTGAAGACCAGCAATGGAACGTACTTTTTTATTGTTGACCATAAGGGGACTTTGCTTTTTCATCCCAATGTCAACCGGATCGGAAGAGATATAAGTGAAAACACAGTGGTTCAGAAACTGATAAAAAATCAGACAGGACAAGAGCAATATACGAATCTGGATGGGGTTAATACGCTTGCAGGGTATTACAAAGTTCCAGCAACCAACTGGGGAGTTGTTATCGTATCCCCGACTCAAGTTGTCTATGATCAGTTAAATCGCCAGATCGGACTATTGCTGCTATACATAGCAGTACCATTTATATTGTTGACTCTGATTGTGTTAAGAGTTGCTCGCAAACTCGTGCATCCATTTGTATTTCTGGCTGATCTTGTGCAGCAAGTGGACAAAGGGCGAGTGGAGCTGCCTGTTGTGAAACCGCATTGGAACAGGGAAGCAGATCTGCTCACACGAACGATGCTTGGAGCAATGGCAAGTTTTAGAAACAAGACAGATCAGCTGGTATATGATGCGAGAACCGACGTGTTGACCGGTTTGAATAACCGTAGAACCTTTGAAGAGGTGATCCAGGAATGGATTCAAGATGAGAATCTGTTTGCCATCATTGTTCTCGATATAGACCGCTTTAAGTTGATTAATGATACTTACGGTCATTCTGCTGGGGACGAGGTGTTAAAACAGATCGCCAAGCTAATTCAGATATCTGTAAGATCTGAGGATATTTGTTTCCGATTTGGCGGGGAAGAGTTTGTTGTTTTGCTGCGGAATTACGATTCGAAGATGGCTTATGAGACAGCTGAGCGAATTCGGATTTCGGTTGAAGAAAGTGTACTGGCTGTTGACCGATCGGTTACGATCTCGGCCGGTATAGCAGAGTTTCCAATGCATTCCCGTTCGGAATCCGAACTGTTCCATCTGGCCGATAATGCGTTATATCTGGCAAAAGAAGAAGGACGCAATCGAACCGTTGTCATTCAGACGGTGGAAAAAGCAGAAGAGTAGCACAGAAAAACAGAAACAGACCCTTATGAACAGGGTCTGTTTCTGTTTTTTTTATCTATTTGTTTCAAATGAATGATGACAAGATTCGGTCACATAAAGCCATGGTGCCAACATTGTCGCGAGCACTGGAGAGCGGAACGGTACCCGTCTGACAACAGGCCATAAAGTGTTTCATTTCGCCTACGAAACCACGCAAATAAAGATCCCTGTATGCACCGGACATTGGCGTGCCAGAAGGCGTATATACCGCATCGTGTTCCTCAAGAGACTTCCAGGGAAGCTGATCTCCTTGCCGGGATTTATGTACCGTGAGTTTATTGATTTCATCGGCTAGTGCAAATCCGTGTTCAAAGGTAACCAACACACTTTCGCTCTCTCGTGACCATGCACTCATACCTGTAAAATAAGCACTGCCCGTCACACCATGATCAAAAATGAGGGAGATGCTCTGGTTAATATATTTTCCATCTCGTACGGTGGTTCCGGTTACTTGTATGGCTTCCCCAAACAGATAACGCATCAGATCGACCATATGTATAGCAGCCAGCTTGATAAACTGTTCTTCATTTTCGCAAAAAGGAGTGCTGTCTACGGCAAATTTCATCTGGAACGAACGTACTTTACCTAGTGTTCCCCCATCAATGATTGTTTTGAGTTTCTGATAGATCGGAGCATAGCGTTTCATAAAACCGACCATGACTATAACACCGGCCTGATCTGCTGCTTCAGCTACCTTTGTGGCTTCTTCTGCATTCCAGCCGAGTGGTTTGTCCACATAGACGTTGTGACCGGCCTCAATCACGTCCAGAGCAAGTCTGGTTTGATCTGCAGGCTGGGCAACCACGACGACTCCATCGCACGCTTCCTGCTCCAACATCTGAGGGGCGTGGTCATAGGCTTGACCTGAACTGCCGAATTGCAGCAGAGCGGCCTGAGAACGTTCGAGATTCCGTGTGGCTACAGCCTGGATGGTTGCACCTGCCTCGATCGCTGCAGGGTAAATATTCGTCGAGGCATGGAAGCCGGCTCCAATAAAGCATAGTTTTGAATTCTGCAAATGAAAGGCTCCTTCCTGTCCCTAGTTACATTCGTTATCAATGTGAGGATTTCTATTCTATAACATAAGCAGTTGGGGTCTGAGAAAAAAGGACATATGTCCCTAAAGACAGGGTGGAAAAAGTTGTTGCATTATAAAATTGGAACATGTATACTCTGAATTACGGAAAAACAAGGAATTGTTTCACCGGTTATGCTTTTCATTGATGATGAGAAGATACATATTATGCGGTCGTGGCGGAATTGGCAGACGCGCACGGTTCAGGTCCGTGTGGGCTAACCCCCCGTGGAGGTTCGAGTCCTCTCGACCGCATCAAAAAAGAAAAAAGGTTTGTACTTGCCTTGTAGGCACGGTACAAGCCTTTTTTTCATTTCTCTTTTCATTTCTCTTTTCTTTGAGCTAGAGAGAGATGAGAAGAACGCGGGGCTTTTCGTTACCTATAACATAGGGACTTCACATGACGGCTTTTTATGATATTAACGCTCCTGAACACGACTGTTCCATATAGTGGTGGTCAGCAAACCGCACAGTATGCCAGCCAAGCCGCACATGGTAACGCAGAGCATCAACGGAAGGGGGGCAAAACGGAATAGAAAAGCAATCCCGCTGCCAAAGGTGGTCCCTGCAAGAAAGCCGAGGGAGATCCCCAGATGTTTCGATGACTTCATTTCGTTCACCTGCTTCCAAGATGAATGTGACGGTTTCATTTTGTGGTATTTACAGGTAAATTATGCATGAACCAAAACGTATGCATCTAAAAAAGGCTCTGGCCCCGATCAGGGAGCGCAGAGCCTTTTGGCTGTTCGCTATGTTAGTGATTACGACGATCTTTAAGAATGACATCTGCGAACAGAATGGTCTTCGGGATGCGGAAAAATTGTTCCGCTTGTTCCTGAAACGCGGCAGAAGGCAGCGTTCCCTGATGCAGCCATTTGCGGAAAGTGCCGGGATGAACCCCGATCCAGTGGCTGACATCTGTCACCGACAAATCATGGACCATACATAAGCCAGTCAAAATACGGTTACTCACCGGAGAGCGGGTTACCGTCCGCTTCATGAAGCGGGAAGGCTCAGGTTGACAGATCACAGGACTATTGCGCACAACCTCTTCATTAAAAAGAATATGTCGCGGGTAGCCAAGCAACTGACAAGTCTTGTCCAGATTGGTACTGCCGGGTATTCGCCCTTCATACACCCACGCGCTTACACTGCGTGAGGAGATCGAGAGGTCTTCAGCGAGCTGAGACAATTTAATATCATTGGCCATCAGCACGGCAAGAAGAACGCGATTGCGGATTTGACAGCGTGTCGGTTTGCGGAACCGTTTAACACGGACACCTTTTCCCAAATATTTACGGTTGATCAGAGACCACGCCTGGATGGAATGTTGTTCTGGTTGATTAGGCATATTTCCTCCGATTTTTTTAACCAAATACTACAATAAATAAAGGGGTACTTTCAAGTGCCGCATTTACTGGTTTCAAAACCGCTTGTGCGTCATTCTACATGAAAGAGGGAACTATGAACTAGACCTCTAGCTATTCGCATCCTAGTATATTCCTAGATTACAATGATTCACTAAAAAAGATGGAATGAATTGTACGGGATTACAAATTATTTAGTTCTAATCACCTATTCTTAGGTCTTTAGAACTTTTGTGTTGTTTTTGCTGATATTATGCTGTTTGTGCCCCTGAGTCCCTAATATATTTACGGTTCTATTCATAACAGGCCAGCGTAAAAGTGCACAAATCTGAAATAATAAATCCGCATGTTCAGCAAGGCAGTTGAACTGTCACAATCTCTCATTCTTACATATATTGTAGGGTACTCAAACCAGGATAACAAGGGAGAGGTGAGGAACGTGAGCCCAGCGGTGAGTTCGGTTACTGCTATATCGGGAGCGGTTGTAACGTTCGCTTTTGGCGGGTGGGATCAGCTGCTTAGTTTGCTTGCTATCGCTATGGCTATTGATTATATTACAGGTTTGGCGGCCGCTGTGAGAACGGGAACGGGATTGAACAGCAATATTGGCTTTTGGGGACTTGCGCGTAAAGGGCTAATGCTTACCGTTGTTCTGCTGGCTCACCGCATTGATCTGATTATGGGAACCGATATTATCAAGGGAGGGGCTATTTATTTTTACTTGGTGAATGAATTAATCTCGATAACGG
The DNA here is from genome assembly GCF_052691815.1 of Paenibacillus sp. TSA_86.1. Taxonomy (NCBI): domain Bacteria; kingdom Bacillati; phylum Bacillota; class Bacilli; order Caryophanales; family Paenibacillaceae; genus Paenibacillus; species Paenibacillus sp. TSA_86.1. The sequence goes on from NZ_JBQZGE010000001.1 coordinate 1,003,263, forward strand.
AGAACTATGCCAAAATTGGACTGCCATTACCCGACAAGCTCAGACAGGCTATCATGGTGCTCAAGAAACAGGAGGAAAAGAACATTCTGCTAGATAAGGAGTGGACTATATCTCAGCAGACTTCCGGCAGTCAGGCTTCCGTAAAAGAAGATACTCAAACAAATCAAGATGTTCAAACTGTGCAGGACAAGGATAAGAAGGCAGAGAATGGGGAAGTCTCCTCTGATCAGCAGTCGGAACCACCGAAGGGTTAGTCAGATTCACTACCATTGTTCAGGAAACGCATACAAGCATCCTTTCGTAATAGACGGTGATATGATATATTTTGGATACACGAAACATAACAAATGGTTCTAATCATTAATTCAAACGAGGTGTTTACCCAAATGATTAAGCATATTGTCCTGTTCAAAATGAAAGATCGTTCCACAGAAAGTATTGAGGCTGCTGCTCAGGTTCTGCGTAATCTGGAAGGCAAAATTGATGTTCTGATTTCACTTGAGGTAGGTATCGATGTACTGCGTTCGGACAGGTCGTTCGACATTTCACTGACGGCGGAGTTTGCTTCGCTGGAAGATCTTCAGGCGTATCAGGTTCACCCGCTCCATCAAGACGTTATCAAGTACATGAACGAAGTCAGAGAACAGTCCATTGCTGTAGATTATGTGATCTGAGGATTTAATCATTCTATTCTGGATTTGAAGGGGAATCTTCATGAGCGATTTAAGAGACGTTATGGAATTTCTATATATTTTTGTTGTGTTTCTGATCGCTTGCCCTGTCATGATCTTCTGGCTTAAGCGCAGAGGAAAACGAGATCGATAACTCACCGAACGGGAAGTGAATGAATGTATTATGTGAACAGGGAACAGATCGCCCGCCGGCTTGACGCGGTACCTGAAGTAGCCGAAGGGCTCAGGCAAGCTGTAAAGGCTTGGGATAGTGGTCTGGTGTTAGGGATGGTACAGGAACGTTGCTTGCATCTTGCCATCGAGATTGTGACCGATGTGGGGAGTTATCTCATTGACGGCTTCATTATGAGAGATGCAAGTAGTTATGATGATATTATTCAAATTAACTATGAAGAGCATGTGTTCGATGAATCTACCTATGAGGTATTGCGTCAACTCGTCACTTTGCGAAAACCTCTTGTGCAAGATTATTACAGCTGGCAGCGGCCTGTATTGCATCCATTAAGCGTTACCTTGCCGGATATATTGGAAAAGTTCTCCGGCCAGGTAAGCGTTTATGTGGAAAAAGAACTTGGTCCTTTCCAGGGAAATGAAGGCCAAGGGACAGAGTAAGGAATGAGGGAAGCCGTATGGAGAAAGATTCAAAAGAGATAGATCAAGGAAACCGTGAAAGTGGAGAGACTTCTTCTGGTTTTCACCCCGTGTATATGGTGGAGTTCTTGTTCAACGAACAGCCGGATGTGAATAATCATGTGTTACAGGAGGCGCTCATCAACCGGACGGGACAAGGACGACTTGATGTAAAACAGGGAGATAAGGAACAAGGAGCGAAGGAGATGCTGGTGTTCTACCATATGGAGCACAAGGTTGCCTTCCAGGAAGGCAGTATTCCGGCTCAAACTTGTTTTCTTCCCGCACATGAGATTGTGGAACGGACACGTTTTGCAGGGGCTTTGCAGCAAGCCTGGCATTGGCCTGAAGCGGGACAAGCTGTTGAATCGGCTCGTTACTCCATTCGTATTCATGATATGTTTACTGCGGCTATGCCGCGTAAGCAACGTCTGAATTTGTTTCAAGAAACTGTCTTAGCTGTATTGGATGCACTGAAGTGTGATGCGCTTTACTGGTACGGCAGTGACAAGTTGGTTGAACCTGCTGCTTATATTCAAGCCCAGGAACGGGAAGAGCATCTGTACGCAGCGATGAATGTGCGCATGTATCAAGCAGGGGGGACGGAAGAACAGCCGGAACTGGTCATGGATACCGTAGGTTTATCCGCGCTTGGCGTGCCTGATGTGCAATGTCACTTTACTGGACTTGACCCCGATACGGTGGCTCAGACACTGCTGGGTGCCGCTTATTACATATTTGATCAGGGAGATGTGCTGCAGGATGGTCAGACTTTGGGTTCGTCGGGTGGACGGCGCTGGCGCTGCGAGCATCAGGCTGCTCTGATCGCACCAGGACGCTATGTCGTAGATCTGAATCCAGGGGAAGAACACACGGTGTCTAAGCCGCAGACGGTTCAGTAAAACAGAATGACAGTGGGCGACTTACACCAGAGCAGCCTTTGTTCAGATTTTTTTAATCAGGAGTGTCAGGTCAAGCCCATCATGCTTATAATGCATCAACAGAGTAGGCATTGGCCCAGATGAGCAACCTATATGGTTGATTCATAAACCGATGTCTAATCCAAACAAAGGGAGAGATGAGTCATGAAAGATTCGAACAAAAGCTTGTTGTGGGGTGCTTTGATCGGCTCGGTTGTTGGTTCGGTCACGGCATTGCTGCTTGCGCCAAAATCAGGACGTGAACTGCGTCAGGATATCTCCGATGGTGCTCGTCAGGTATCGGACAAAGGTCAGGAATTGGCCGTGAAAGTTGGGGAGCAAAGCTCACAGATCGTATCCAAAGTGAAGGAAACGGCGGATGTGGTCATTAAGGATATTCAGTCCTGGCGTTGTTCATCGGATGGCAAGGAAATTCGGATTTCCGGCGCAATCGCGGAAACAGACAAAGCAGAAGTGCAGATTCAAGTTCAGCCTGAGATCCAGGTTCAGGATCAAGCGCAGGAGGTAGTACAAAATCAAGGCCTGAAATTGGAAACAAAAGAGCAAGGTTCGGAGAGCGTGGCAAAGCTTTCTGCGGATGAATCCAAAGACGCGAAGTAAGAAGTTGTGGTACCAGCAGGCTTTCCCCGTTCCGGTGGAAAGCCTGCTTTGTTGTGTGTCTATGCGTTGCATGCTAACAGGGTTTATGTACTTGAATTTGAACACGGCGATGAAATCGGGTAAGATGTAGGTACCTTTTTGCCGGAAATTTCATAGGGTAGGTAGAAAGCTTTTTGATATGTGGTTATCAGAATGAATTTAATGAAGAAGGAAGCGGTGTGTTCGTGCAGCAAGCTATTGCTATATTAGACTCCGGTGTAGGGGGATTGACCGTTGCGAAGGAAGTAATGCGTCAGCTCCCGCGGGAAAAGATCATTTATTTTGGGGACACTGCCCGGACACCGTACGGACCCCGTTCGTCCGAACAAGTGAAACAATTTACGGAGCAAATCGTTGATTTTTTGATCCAGTTTAATCCGAAAGTTATCGTTATCGCCTGCAATACAGCGACAGCCGCCGCACTGGAGTATATCCGGGCTAAGGTGAATGTGCCTGTCATCGGGGTGATCCATCCTGGAGCAAGGGCAGCCATTATGGCGACCCGTACCGGTCGAATTGGTGTAATTGGCACTGTAGGCACGATTGGAAGCGGTGCTTACACGTCGGCGCTCAAGCAGCTGTCACCATATGTAGATGTGGTCAGTCAGGCTTGTCCCACTCTGGTGCCCCTGGTGGAGCAAGGTGAATTTCGTTCCGAACATACAACACATACGGTGGATCAAGCGCTCGAAGATATTAAAGGACAGCCCATTGACTGCCTGATTCTCGGCTGCACTCATTATCCGTTTCTGATGGATACGATTCAGGATGTCATGGGGCAAGAAGTGAAGCTCATCAGCTCAGCCGATGAGACAGCGAGGGAAATCAGTACGATCTTATATGATAAACGCAAGTTGGCAAGCGGAGATGAAACGCCTGTTCATCAATTTTTCTGTACAGGTGATCCGCGTATGTTCCAGAATATCACCAAGCTGTGGCTGGGAGAACAAATTTCCAAGACACCTGTCGTTTGGCAAGTCACACAGCTGTCGGAATAATCGTAATTATTTTATTGGTCAAAAGGATGAAGCAGCATTTCTGTTTCGAATATTGCTTCGGTGCCCGAACCTGTACAGGTTCGGGTTTTTCATATTTCTCTGCTTGGGTGCAGCTGTGTTTAACTCGGGTAGCCAGATTGATCTATATGCAGAAGTCTGCGAATGATGTCACATGACGGACAACCGGGTTCGCATACGATAAGACAGACACGTCTAGGCGATAACCAAGCGCAGGAAGAATTGGATCCTGTGGAAGGGAGAGACAACATGGAACTACAGTGGATTATCGTGAAAGCAGGAGATACACTGCCGAGGATAGCTTCGGCATATCGAATGACCAAGGAGCTGTTATGTGCGTTGAATCCTGAAGCTACGTCGCAGCCTTATCTGCTTGCGGGTCAGATGCTGCGTGTGTTGCCTGGAACTGGACGCAGATATGCTGTACCCCCGGGAGAAACGGTACAGGAAACGTCGCGGCGTTTCGGAATAACGGAAGACCAGCTTCGTTTAAGTAATCCGGAGATTGCTAAGGAGAAGGATTGGGGCGGCAGCTGTATTCATATTCCGCTGAATGATGGAGAATCTATCGTGAACATCGAAGGTGAATATGGGTATCGTGAATTGATAAGGGACATACAGCGATTGGAATTGCGTTATTCCTGTGTTGAATCGGGGGTAATCGGTACAAGTGTGATGGGAAAAAAACTGCCTTATGTGCGGATTGGGCAAGGGGCGCGACATATTCATGTAAACGCATCGGTTCATGCCAATGAGTGGCTGACCTCTCCTGTTCTGATGAGGTTTATCGAGGAGTATGCTGAGGCATATAACTCACATTCACTTTGGCACACCTTTGATCCGCAGCGATGGATGCAAGAAACAACCTTATGGGCCGTGCCTATGGTGAACCCGGATGGTGTAGAATTAGTTCAGGAAGGTGTAGTAAATCATCATGCCTACGCTTCGGAATTACTGGCTTGGAATGGTAGCCGTTCGCACTTTACACACTGGAAGGCTAACATCAGGGGGGTAGATCTCAACGACCAGTTTCCTGCATATTGGGAAGAAGAGGTTGCGCGCAGAGGCGTTTATTCTCCCGGCCCACGGGACTACGCCGGTACGGCTCCACTGACTGAACCTGAGGCGCAAGCACTTGCGGAGTGGACGCAGGAGCATGCTTTTGCTGCGGTTGTATCTCTCCATAGTCAAGGTCAAGAGATTTATTGGAATTACCGGGATCTGGAGCCGAGAGAGAGTGCGCCACTGTCGCGCAAACTTGCCAAAGCATCGGGGTATAAAGCTGTAAAGCTGGGTGGTAGTGATGCTGGATATAAGGATTGGTTCATTCAAACGTTTGGCAGACCAGGATTTACGGTAGAGGTGGGTTCGGGAGTGAATCCGCTACCTGTGGAGCAATTTGATGACATTTGTGTGGAAGTGGGTATGCTACTGGCAGAACTGTTATCCCATGGGGAACGGGAAGGTGGAGCCCAGGGTCAGGCGTGAAACGAATCTGAAATTCAAACGTATAACTGGAACGGACGCTGGAGCGGCGTTCGTTTTTTAATTTTTTTGATCATAGTGCAGTCATAAAAGGGGGTCATACGATGAAGTGGAGAAGATTGATGTCGTTTCAGCGGTGGGTTCATGTGTTCAAGAGACTTCCGCGTCTGCTCAAGGCCCCGCAGATTCCTTTGGGCGAAAAGCTGTTGTTTATTATTCCGGCGCTTCTTTACTGGATGCTTCCTGATGTAATGCCATTTATGCCGATTGATGATATCGGGGTTACCTTGATACTGATGAACTGGTTTGTAAGCCGTGCTGAACGTAAATATCCTGTGTTGGTGGAAAGCGCAACATCTTGAGGTCGTGTCTAAAATATGACTTCACGTTGTTTTCGCATCAATGTTATTGCGATTAGCTGTAACTTTCTTTACAATAGATGCTGGAGTTTAAAACGTATGCTGAAATTGTTGGAACCAGCAATGATAATATAGGAGATGAATCGAATGAACTGCAAAATCACTCGTAACGCAGCAAAAGTGTTGAAGCTTGAACTGGACAAGCCGGAGAACGAAGGTAAACTATTGCGTGTAGTGATTACACATGCACACGGAGACCACGCGCATTACGGACTTGATCTGGACACGCCAGGAGATAATGACACCGTGGTATCTACGGACAAAGGTATTGACGTTATTTTGGAAAACGGACAACCTATGCTGGATGGCGTGAAAATTGATTACCTCTACTTGCCGCAAGAAGGGTTTGTCATTACAAATCCGTCCAAAGGCAACCACGGCGACCACTAAGGGAGCGAAGAAGGGGAACTCATGGCTAACGATATCCGCGTATGCGAAAAATGTAATCATATCCGATTGAAGTCGATTGTGCCCAAGCTGGAGAAGATGGCGCCAGGCACAGAGATTAAAATTGGTTGTAAATCTTATTGCGGCCCGTGTGCAAAGCGCGCTTTTGTTTTTATTAATGGCCGGTATATCAGTGCTCCTACAGAAGAAGAGGTACTGACGAAAGTTTCGAAGTTCATTAAGTGACTTTGGAAAAAAGAATAAGGGCGGCTTGGTTAACCCATGCTAACAGGGTAACAGGAATATGATTCCGAGGAGGAGTACTCATGCCCAAGCGTTATGATTCCAGTTTGCAAGCCGGTACAACTGTATCTCAGGCGCAAAATGCGGTGAACAAGCTTCATTATGCTGTTTCTCAAGCCATGTCCCACCCGAATCTGCAGACGATTGTACAGGCAGAGCAACGGCTCGCACATACCGAGCAGGCCATGAGGCAAGCGGAGTTGTCTCTAGGAGGACAAGGCTTCGAATTGGCACAGGAAATGTTCATTGAGGAGAAGAAGAGATTAAATTCGATCCAGAATCAGCACAGGCAAGAGGGGAAATAAACGGTTTCTGTTACATCTGAACCTGTAGGCAAACATTGCCTGCAGGTTTTTTTGGTTTAATCTAACGCGCTTAAAATTCTGTCAGAAGGTTAATAGACCAAGAGCAGGCAAAAATCAATACGGGAGGTACAGGATGACCAAACATATTACAGATTGTACAATTCTGAACAACGGAGTGACAATGCCATGGCTTGGAATCGGGACGTATAAGGCTAAGGGTAAAGAAGTGCAACAGGCGGTAGAAACCGCTTTGGAAGTGGGGTATCGAAGTATCGATACCGCATCGATTTATGGCAATGAGGAAGAAGTGGGACAAGCCATTGCGAGCAGCGGCGTAGCCCGTAACGAGTTGTTTGTAACGACCAAACTCTGGAACGATGATCAAGGTTATGATTCGACACTTAGAGCTTTTGAAGCCAGCCAGAAGGCGCTGGGGTTAAATGTCATCGATTTATATTTAATTCATTGGCCTGGCCGTGACCAGTATAAAGAGACGTGGAGAGCGTTTGAGCGTCTCTATAGCGAAGGAAGTGTGCGCGCGATCGGTGTGAGTAACTTTCAAGTGCATCATCTGCGCGATCTTATAGATGAAGGTGGTACTGTGCCTGCGGTGAATCAGGTGGAGTTACATCCGGGTCTGATCCAGCAGGAACTGCAGGATTTCTGCGGAGCACAGGGGATTCAACTGGAGGCGTGGAGTCCCATCATGAAAGGGAAGTTGAATCAGGAATCTACCCTGAAGGGACTGGCTCAGAAGTATGGCAAAACACCGGCTCAGATTATTCTGCGCTGGGATATCCAGAATCAGATTGTGACAATTCCCAAATCGGTAACACCTGAGCGGATTCGCGAGAATGCGGATATCTTTGATTTTGAACTGACCCCGGATGAGCTGAGACAGATTGATGCACTCGATGCGGACAAACGGACGGGACCGCACCCGGATCAACTATTTTGGGATTAAGGGCGAAGCTGATTTTCCAGTTAAACAAGTATGGACGTTGGAGTAAGCTTCAAGGATGAATCGTTCTTTCCAACACTGCGCTTCTACAGAATCGATTTCGTCCTTTCCGCAGCAACGTTTCATTGAAGAGATACTAGGAAAATGATCTTCGGAAGGCGAAGGGCAGTGACAAAACGGAGGGCTTCGCTTCTCCGTTTTGTTCTGATTTTGTAACTTTTCTGATATGAAGAGGAAGGCAACAGGTGATGAATGAATAAATTATGGATAAACAAAAATGAGCACTGAAGGCCACTAAAAAGTTTAAAGGTAATTCAAAAGTGCTGAAAGGTACATTGAAGCCGCTTTTCTAACGGCATTAAAAAAGCAGCAAGGTCATGAGCATAGCCATGATCCTGCTGCTTTTTATGTTAGTTGGACGGTTTGTTTTGCGGAACCTCACAGCCTTCATCTGTGCATACACCGTTACCATCTGCTGCGGAATCATCAGATTCAACAATGGTGAACGGGGAGCGATCATCCCATGCTTTTTGCAGGGCATCGAGGAATACATCATCAGGTTGTGCGCCCGAAATGGCAAATTTGCGATCCAGCACGAAGAATGGAACACCTCGGATGCCGAGCTGTGCACCTTCTGCCTGATCGGCACGTACGTTCTCTGTAAATTGGTCGCTGGACAGAACAGAAGCCGCGGCTTCACGATCCAGGCCAACTTCCTGAGCAAGATCAGCCAGCACTTGATGGTCACCGGTATGTTTGCCTTCAATAAAAATGGCTTGGAACAAGCGTTCACTCAGTTCAAGTGCTTTGCCCTGAGTGTCTGCCCAGTGCGTCAAACGGTGAGCAGAAAAGGAGTTCGTTATAACCATTGCATCAATGTTATATTCGAGACCTGCTGTACGAGCATTGGCATTCATCTGTGCATTCATGCCTCGAGCTTGCTCTTCACTGATGTTGTATTTGGAAGAAAGATACTCACTGTTCGTTTTGCCGCTGTTCACTTCTGCATTAGGATCCAATTCAAAACTTTTGAACTGCAATTTCACTTCATCCCGGTGAGGGAATTTCTCTAGTACATTTTCAAGACGGCGTTTACCAATATAACAGAAAGGGCACATGAAATCGGACCATATTTCAATATTCATTGCTTTAAAACCTCCATTTAATTCTCAATTGAAACTTTTATAGTTACAATTATAAAGAAACTTTCGAAAATTCGCAAGTTAATCGTGTTTATTTGGATAAGCCTTTGACCAATGGTTGGGTTGAAGCTCATTTAATGTTTTGAAAATAAGTTGTCCAGATGGATCGTAAACTGCTGCTTTGACTTCCTCACCCCAGTAAAAGAGGCGTTCCTGACAGATTCCGCATGGCGTTAGCACTTTAAATGCTGTATTTTCGTCATCGCGGGCGATACAGAGAGAGTGGGTGACGCGCTCATTTAATTTGTGGGCTTCCAGATAAGCTCCGGTTTCCATGCATAGATGTACAGCATCATTGATCACCTCGGGAGCCACGCTAATGAGGAGAGAGCCAGCGTCCGTGAATACGGCGCCTGCCCCGCCCCATCCTTGAGGATAACGCTGTTGTACAAACTCGGCAGCGGCATCAAACAGTTTTTGTTCGATATCGTGTGAATGGGTGCTGGATGACATGTAATGATGTTCCCCTTTTTGTATGGAATTCGGATCTCCATTCATTCAAATATTCTTTTTCTAATCATGGAGTCGAGATTTGTTCAGGTGCACTTGCTGTATTTTCCTCACGGAATTGACGAATCAGATCGTAGGTAATCAGTGTATCGGAAATATGCAGACGCTTGGAGGCTGTCTCAAAACCGGCTTTGCAGGCATTGATGTCGGTCTTTTTGTGAGTAGACAGATCATAACAGGTTCCATTTGCGTATATGTGATCATCCGACGGAATAAAGAACGTCTTGCCATCTGTAAAAGAACCATTACGCAGCACGACCATGCGTTCCGAGCCATCGTACACGTTGTTTCCCATATGATAATAGGATTCATCGGATATCCCGAGCAAATGTAGCACGGATGGTGTGATATCCAGCTGCCCCGAAGGTTTTTCCAATGTACCTGCTTCAGCTCCATCCGGCAGATGAACCAGTAGTGGAACTTCGTTCATGATCTGTGTCATATCAAGGTCGTTCAGTGGACGTTTCAAAAACTTCTCATATTGTTCTTTATCCTTAATGGAACTGTCATGGTCCCCATAGAACATAAAGATTGTATTTTCCCATAAGCCCCGATTTTTCAGATCCTCCACCATACCACCTAGCGCAGCATCCACATAATGAACCGATTGCAGGTAGTTTCCGAACATGGTACCTTCGAACTCACCTACATCCAGCTGCTGTTTATCTTTAGGAATGGAGGAGTATGGGTGGTGGCTGCTAAGTGTGATGAGGAATGAATAAAATGGCTCCTTCACCTCGCTGCTCATTTTCTCTACGGACTGCCGGAAAAAAGAAACATCGGACAAAGACCAGCCAAGCGGGTCATCTTCCACAAAATCATTTTTGCTGTAGAACTTGTCATACTTCATATTCTGATACATCGTATAGCGGTTCCAGAAGCCGCTCTCATAAGCATGAAATACGTTGGTGTTATAACCCTGATCCTTCAAGATGGAAGGCAGCGAGTCATACGAATGATCCGCATAACGCACAAACGCCGATCCTACCGGAAGGGGATGTAAAGAAATGTTGGCGCCAAAATCAGCATCCGACGTTCTGCCTTGACCGGTCTGATGGTAAAAGTGACTGTAATACTGGCTTTCTTTCATTAATTCATTAAAATGTGGTGTGATTTCTTGTCCGCCAATGCTTTGTCCGATCATGAAATTCATAAAGGCTTCACCCTGCACGATAATAACATTGCTGTCTTTGTATTTTCCAAATAAGGCCTGATTGTGCTGCGCCGCATTCGACTGCCGCCGATCTGCAAAATAAGCTTGAACCTGCTTGATATCGGCTGCATCGGCCTCGGGGCCGGAACCAACATGATCTTTGACATAGGAGTACACATCGTAGCCGTGAAAAGCGAGTAAACCGGTTACGTTGTACATGGATACATTCCACCAATTGTTCTCAAACAGCCCTTTGGCCCAGGTTTTGCTGTAATAATAGATCGGGCCAGCGCCAAGGCCGAGTCCCAGCACGAGAGCTGTGAAGCCTGCAAACAGGCGGCGGCGAAGACGTTTTTTACGAGCGCTCGAAGAAGTAAAGGAAGTGGAGGAGTATCCTTCATCCCCCCCATAACCACCGTCATAACTGCTTGTGTACATACCTGATGGTTGAGCTGAGCGATAACGTCTGCTGAACAGTAACATCACTGCAAATGGAATCACGATTAGTACATCGGCAAAAAACCAGAAATCACTCGCATAAATCAAAGTAGCGATGCTGTCCCCAAGTGCATCAACCTGTCGTGCCTGTAACAGCACTGGTACAGTCAGGAAGTCCTGAAAGTAGCGATAATAGACCATATCAGCATAGATAAGCGCAGTAAGAACCAGATGAAGAATGGCAAGTGCTACGATCATACCTCTACGTGGAAGCCACCAGACCCAGAAGGACAGAAGCAGCAAGGAGCCGATAGCAATGACTTTGTCGAGCAGTCCCATCGTGATGTTATAGGCGTGCAAGTTGTGATGCAAGAGCATCAGTTTAAGTAGAATAAGTAAGGTGAAAATAACATACAACGTCAGTGGATGACGCAGAAGCCCGCGCGTTTCGGAACTTCGCTTAGGCGGTGTGACAACCATAGTGTTTCCCCCTTGTTATTGAGTAGCAATTCATGCCAGAGATTAGGTTGCATTACATATCTTTATTTGTTTTTTGTTAACGGAATGTAAAACAGGGCTTCATATATTATAGCGTGACCGCTTGGTATTTCAACCATGCTCGTCATATCGGTCTGCCGTATACGTCTGAGCGTTCCAAAGAGGCAAAGTGAAGTTGATTAGATTAGTGGTATCAAGCAAACAAAAAAATGAAAAAACGCAAAAAAAACGCCCTTACCATAGAGGTCAGAGCGTTCCTATGCAATACGTTTATTAAACTTGCGGTGTCTTGTTACGCGGTGGCAATGGGCCCAAGTACTGATAATACTGGGTTTCAATCCGTCCATTGAACAGCTTGCGGCGCTTGTCCGCTTTGTGCCCGAAATACTCTTCGAATGTCTTGGTGGAGGTGATCGCAAAAAACGACCATGTCGGCATCTCCAGATAACTGCGGCCGAGGGAACGAAGCAGCTTCTGTACTTCTTTTTCTTCACTCAGACGTTCGCCATAAGGCGGGTTGGTAATAATGACTCCATACTCTCCTTGAGGTCTAGCCCGGTGAGCTGGCAGTACGCTAACTTCGATATCTTTGGCAAAACCTGCACTTTTGATCGCCGCTTGCGCAACTTCAATTGCCTCGGGATCAATGTCGCTGCCTGAAATTTGCAGAGGCACATCGTCACGCACAGCATCGAATGCTTCCTCGCGCGCTTGTTCCCACAGTTCAGCAGGAATCACATCCCAATTCTCAGAGTTAAACGTGCGGCGAAGCCCTGGCGCGATGTTCCAGCCGATCATTGCAGCTTCGATCAGCATGGTGCCAGAACCGCAGCATGGATCGTAAAACGGACGGGAAACGTTCCAGCGGCTGAGCTGAATCAGTGCAGCTGCCAGTGTTTCTTTCAGCGGTGCTTCTGTTACAAGTTTGCGGTATCCACGTTTGTGAAGTCCAGGCCCTGTTGTGTCCAGTGTAATAAGGGCGCGGTCATTCAGCAGAATGACTTCAACGACATAACGTGCTCCATCTTCGGGGAACCATTCGGTGTGATGTGTCAGCTTCAGCTTTTCAACAATCGCCTTTTTGACAATACCTTGTGATGCTGGCACGCTGCTTAGTTGTGATTTCTGTGATCGACCTTCCACCGGAAATTCACCGTCTGCCGGAATCCATTCTTCCCAAGGCAGTGCTTTGGTGCCCTCAAACAATTCGTCAAATGTGGTTGCGGGGAATTCCCCCATGTTGACCAGCACGCGGTCCGAACTTCTCAGCCACAGGTTACAGCGACAAATGTCAATATAATCTCCTGTGAAAAATACTCGGCCATTATCGACCCTGGCATCCTCGTATCCCAGCTGTTTCAGTTCCCGGGCAACAACAGCCTCAAGTCCCATTGCTGAGGTTGCGATCAATTGCAATCGAGCCATATAAATTCATTCAACTCCATTTCGAGCCGCAGAGGGCGTACCCTTCTGGCAGCGATATAGTAACGGTGCGGCCTTGCCGCTTTCCGTGAAAAAACTTACAATGAGTAATGCGGCTTAACCGCAAAAACTTCAATGCAGGTAATGCAGCGTTCTATAGCCTGTGTTGAATAACAAACATTCATTATAAAACATTGGCATCCATATGAAAAGCAGTCCAAGTGTCCAAGGAGGAACTTCGTGGTGAATATGACCCCTGACGAATATGTAAATCAATTATTTCAAGAGGATGAGCTCTTGTTAAAAGTAAAAGAAGCCATTCGGGTGAATGGCATGCCGGAGGTTTCGGTGGCGGCGGCTTATGGTCGTCTGCTCACCTTCCTGGCGAAAACTTCAAAGGCCGAAGCTGTGCTCGAAATCGGTGTGCTCGGCGGGTACAGCGGTATCTGCCTGGCTCGTGGTTTAAGCGAAGGGGGAAGCTTGACTTCACTTGAACTGAAAGAAGAGTACGCAGCGATGGCTCGTGCGCATCTGGAGGAAGGCGGATTTGGCGGGCGAGTCGAATACCGGATTGGGCCTGCGGCAGACAGCCTGGAGCAATTGGTACAAGAAGAGCGTACCTTTGACTTTTTCTTTATTGACGCAGATAAGGAAAATTATCCGGTTTATCTCGATTATGCGATTCGTCTTGCGCGTCCGGGTGCAGTTATCGTAGGTGACAACTGTTTCCTGCGCGGTCGAACACTTAATCCGGACAAGCAAGGGCCTGCTGTGCTTGCCGTGCGTCGCTTCAATGAACAGATGGCAAGTGACCCGCGTCTCGTCACGACTATGCTGCCAGACTATGATGGTTTAGCGCTGGCTTGGGTGAAATAGATCCATTGAACTCCGATGAAAGCTTGGTAGAGAGCCAAGTTAAATGCAAAATTACATCGCGGTGACATGCGGTTTTAATGTCTAATATTCATTATAAAGTTTGTGGGGATAGGAAAAAAGCCGAAGCGGGATGAACCTTTGCTTCGGCCTTTTTCACGTACTTCTGGCCATGATTCTTCGCTAATTTATACCTCTGGTGTGCCGTATGTTTCGAACCACTTTTTAATCGTATCAAAATCATCACTGAACGAAAGTCCAAGCATCAACAGAATCCGTGCTTGCTGTGGGCTAAGATTATCCCCGGCGATAATGCCTTTGCCTCCACCATATACGCTGCCCGATCCTGTTCGGGTTGTGGTTGCGAAAATAACCCCTTCTTCAATCGCCTTCGTACGGGCTTGACCCATTGCTCTGGAGATGCCGCCCGCTCCTGTACCGGAAGTAACGATTCCCTTCACTCCGCTCTTTACAAAGCCTTCAATTGCACCGCCACCTGCTTCTTGATAGGAGATGGCAATTTCGACTTTGGCAAGATCGGCTTTGGTGATCTTACGAAGATCAAATGCTGGCTTCGCTGTACCTTCGGGTTTCATGGCTCTCGCAGGAGCACGGTAAATTCGGATGTTTTCTTCATCGATATAACCAACAGCGCCGAGCATTGGCGTTTCAAAAGTGTCTGTCCGATAATCATTGGTCTTGGTTACACCGCGAGCAAGCTGAATAGTATCGTTGAGCATCAATACAGTGCCAAACGATTTGGTTCGGCCGCTGCCGGCCAGTTTGATGGCATTGTAGAGGTTCGCTTGAGCGTCGGAGCCAATCACCGTCCATGGTCTCATGGAGCCTGTGATGACAACGGGTTTATCGCTTTGAACCGTCATATCAAGGAAGTAGGCGATTTCCTCCATCGTATCTGTGCCTGTAGTAACCACTACGCTATCATATTGAGCTAATGCTTTATCTACCGTTTGAGACAAGTCGTACAGATCAGCCATCGAATAGGAGCCGGAACCGGAATTGCCGAATTGCAGCGTGCTTACATCCGCAATTTTTTGCTTGTCCGGCAAATCTTTGACCATGTCAGCAATGAGCAGTGTGCCTGCCTTGTAATTTTGGAAGCTGGTTGCGTCCTCGGATTGTCCCGCAATCGTTCCGCCTGTTCCGATCACAAGCACATTAGAGAGGGGAGATTGTTCGGAGGATTCCGGCACAGCCGGGATGGTGGTGTTACGTGCTGGCGTGGTCGGGGCGCTTTGAACTGTTCCTGTTGTGCCTTTTACCTCTACCGTAGCTGCTTGAGCAGCATGAGTTCCCATAGGGGAGAGAGAAAGGGTTAGTGCAGTTAGTGCGGCAGTACTCCAAACGGCCCAAGGACGAAGGTTAGAATGTTTTTTCATGCTGACACGCTCCTTTAAGTGAGTTTTGTGTGAGGTAATGTTATTTTTTTGTGTATGTAGATTAAAAATATTTTATTTTGTGTTAGTTAATATGACAAATATAGATTTCAATAGAGATAACGGTTACATTCATAGGATTATAGAGTTAAATGGCTATTTTATAAGGTGAATGACTAAATTTAAGTTGTTTTATCTTAATAAATAAATAATAAAAGTGAACTTTATATATTTATATGAAATGTTTGTGTAATTAAATATTACATAAACTTATTTGACAAAGATAAGGTGGTTAGGACCAGGAGATGGGCCGCGAGGCTTATTTGCGTTATTTTATTGGAATCTCCATCCAGTTGTGTGTATAATGAATAAGAGTTTATATGTAAATAAATATATATTATTGATTGGAGGAAACACGATGAAACAAGCGCCCCGAAAATATGCCAATTATATTCCTATTCGGGAATTGCACAGCAAGGAGCAACAACTATTTCCCTTCCAGGTGTATGCAGAACTTCGTGAGAACACTCCAGTCCGATATGATGAGCATCGTGAATGCTGGGATGTATTTCGATATGAGGACGTGCAGTATATTTTGAAAAATCCAAAACTGTTTTCTTCCGAGCGTAATCGCGCGGGCTCCAGCATGTTAACGACAGATCCTCCGAAGCACAAACAGCTTCGTGATCTGGTCAACCAAGCGTTTACCCCCAAGGCGATTGAAGCTCTGGCGCCACGTATTCAGGAGATCACGGATGAGCTGCTGGCTCCGCATTTACCTGATGGAAAGATGAACCTGATTGATGACCTCGCAACACCACTGCCTGTCATCGTTATTGCTGAGCTGATTGGGGTTCCGGCTACAGATCGCCATGAATTCAAGCATTGGTCAGATGTACTTGTGAAAGGCGCGCGAGATGACAGTGAAGAGGCGTTTCAGGAGTTGGCCAAAGAGAAACAGCAGAACATGCAGGAGTTATATGCCTATTTCACAGACATTATGGAGCAGCGCCGTATAGAGCCGCAGGACGATCTGATCTCCTTGCTACTCGCTGCGGAGATTGAGGGTCAGAAGCTGACGGAGGAAGAAGTGGTTAATTTCTGTATTCTTTTGCTGGCCGCAGGGAATGAGACAACAACCAATCTGATCGCTAACGCAGTACGTATCCTCTCGGAGCAACCCGAATTGCAGAAGGAGTTGTGTGAGCATCCGGATCGGGTCGCGAGTGCTGTAGAAGAAACGCTGCGTTTTTATCCGCCGATTGTGGCGATTGGACGTGTTGCGAGGGAGACCGTGGAACTAAGAGGCAAGACCATTAAGGCAGGTGAACAGGTGATCTCCTGGGTGGGGGCTGCCAATCGTGACAGTTCACAGTTCGAACGTGCAGATGAGTTTGTATCCGATCGTAAGCCGAACCGACATATGGGATTTGGATTTGGTATTCATTTCTGCCTGGGTGCACCGCTGGCGCGATTGGAAGCCAGGGTTGTGCTGCACACATTGCTTCAGCGTATGGAACAGATACAGTTAGTACTTGATCCTGAAAGCTCGTTAGAGCCAATCCAAAGCGCATTTGTCTTTGGTGTGAAGGAATATCCGATTCAATTCCAGGAACGACACATATAAAAGAAAGCCGCTCTCAGTCCAGAAATGGCACTGAAGCGGCTTTTTGTTTCGTTAAGGGTCAGGATTCATTTAGACGAACAGGCTTTTTGTACAATTTGAACCGCACCCAAACCATATTGAGCAGTAACAGGCCACCGGATACGATAAAGAGGCCCTCGATGCCGATGAAACCAGCCATAAATCCACCGATGATTGCGCCAAGCATGTTGCCTAGCGCCAGTGTACTTGTGTTAAAGCTGAATGCCCGGCTAATCATGTTGTCGGGTGAGTACCCGCGAATTAATGCATTTACACTCGGGAGCAGTCCGCCCATAAATATGCCCATGACAAAACGGACAAGGATGAGTTGCCATACCGTTTGAACAAAAGCCTGAGGTATAAGCATAATTCCGGTTCCGATCAGTGAAAAGGTGAGCACCCGGTGTGAACCGATCCGGTCGCTGAGTTTTCCGAGCACAGGTGACATCGCCATATTGGATAGACCCGTGACAGCGCCGACCATACCAGCCCAGAATGCAACATTCACTTGAGTTCCATGCAGTTTCTCTACATAAATAGGCAAGAGTGACATTGGACTGATCATCGCGAATTGCAGCAGGAACGTCACCGCAAACAGTGCAGGTAGCTGAGGTGATTTAGTGAGTTCTTTCAAACCGGATAATACGGATTGGTCGGGTAGCTTTGCGGCTTCTTGACGGTCGAATTTCTCCCGTACCAGGAACATTGCCAGCATGGAAGCTGTGAAGATAAGTCCACCTGTAATATAGAAAATGGGACGGAAGCCCACCGCATCTGCAAGCAATCCACCAATGAGCGGACCCAGAATTGTGCCCGCTACCTGACCGGACTGGCTAATACCCATGGCAAAACCCATGCGATCCTTCGGTGTTGTGCCTGAGATCAGGGCAACAGCCGCCGGATTGAAGCCGGAGATCGTTCCGTTAAGCAGACGCAAGAAGAGGAGTTGCCAAGGATTTTGCACAAAACCCATCAAGGCAATGACAATAGCCATCCCAAATCCGGAGCGAAGCAACATAATTTTTCGTCCGTATTTATCCGACAGCTTGCCCCAAAGCGGCTGAAATAAAAATGAGGTGAGGAAATTGGCTGCAAAAATAAATCCGGCCCAAATACCAATTTCATGCTCTCCTACAACGCCTAGATCTCTGGCAAGAAATAGAGATAAAAAAGGCGTAATCATCGTCATTCCTGCATTGACGAGGAATTGTCCGAACCAAAGCACAATGAGATTAACTTTCCACATTTTCAAAGTGCTTTCACTTCCTTTCAAAGATTTTTCTGTAACTCTCAAAAAAACCGATTCTTTCATTATATCATAAATGGCATATAGAGAGGGGCATGACGAATGGAATAGATTAGGGTGTAACGAATGTCATAGTATTGTCACTTGGAACACATCCCCATAAGGTTGTTACGGCTGTTTAAAAAGGGCATAATGGTAGTTATGAGTCCAAAAACTATTGGAGGCTTCTTACATGAGCTATAATGATCGACTTATTCGGGCCAGTTTCAAACAGCAGGTAGACCGTGTGCCAGTATGGTACATGCGCCAGGCTGGACGTTACGATCCCGAATATCGCAAAATTAAAGAAAAGTACTCCTTGCTTGAAATATGTCAACAGCCTGAGCTGGCGGCTGAAGTTACACTCATGCCTGTACGTAAATTGGGTGTGGATGCGGCTATTTTGTATTCCGATATTATGAATCCGGTTGCTTCACTCGGCATTGATTTTGACATTGTGAAAAATATTGGGCCGGTGATCGATAATCCCATTCGTTCGGCTGCAGATGTAGAGCGTCTGCGTCCCATTGATGTTGAAGGGGATCTGTCTCACATTCTGGAAACGATCCGTATTCTGGACAAGGAACTTGACGTTCCGTTGATTACGTTTGCCGGGGCTCCGTTTACGATAGCCAGTTACCTGATCGAAGGGCAGCCTTCGAAAGGGTATATCCGAACCAAATCGATGATGTACAGTGAGCCGGAAGTGTGGCATAAACTGATGCAGAAGCTTGGTGATATGGTCATTACATATATTCGTGCCCATATCGCAAATGGCGGTAAGGCATTTCAGTTATTTGACAGCTGGGTAGGGGCACTCTCTCCCAAAGACTTCAAAACGTATGTGCTGCCAACGATTACTCGTATCTTTACCGAATTATCCGATTTGAATGTACCGAAAATCTATTTCCCTGGTGTGGCTTCAGGTGAACTGTTGCCAACGCTGCAAGATCTGAATGCAAATGTCATCGGGCTGGACTGGAGAGTTTTCATTTCTGAAGGACGCAGACGTCTAGGTGGAAAATTCGCCGTGCAGGGTAACCTTGATCCGTATATCCTGACTGCGCCAATGGAATTAATCAAAGAACAGGCGAAAGTGATCATTGATGAAGGGATCAAGGATCCGGGTTATATTTTCAATCTGGGACACGGCTTGTTCCCTGAAGCTTCGCTTGATAAATTAAAAGAACTAACGGCATATATTCATCAATATTCAGCAGAAGCGTTAAAGACGGGAGTGACGGTAAGCAATGACTAATACAGTAGGCGTACTGGTGATGTCTTATGGCACACCTGAAAATATGGAAAGTGTTGAAGCGTATTATACGCATATTCGCAGAGGGCGTCCGCCTGAGCCAGAACAATTGAAAGAGCTGACAGATCGCTATGAAGCCATTGTTGGCGGTGTTTTTCCGCTGCGTGAGAACACGGATAACCAAGTGAGAAGTCTTCAAAAGGCGTTACAGCAAGATGAGCGCCGTGGTGAGGTTGAATTCCGCTGTTACCAAGGACTGAAGCATGCTTATCCTTTTATTGAGGATGGCGTGGAACAGATGGCCAAAGACGGTATCCAGACCGCCATTGGCATTGTACTTGCGCCCCATTTCTCAACGATGAGTGTGGGTAGTTACATCAAACGTGCACGGGAAAAAGCCGAAGAACTAGGCATCCAGATGACCTTTATTGAAAGTTATCATTTGCATCCGAAGCTGATTCAGGCTCTTTCCACGCGAGTGAGCGCGAAGCTGGACGCATTTGAAGAAGCGGGAGCCAAACGCGGGGATGTGAAGGTTCTGTTCAGCGCGCACAGCTTGCCAGCACGAATTGTTGACATGGGCGATCCGTACCCGAATCAATTGCTGGAGACTTCCGAAGCCATCGCTTCCCAAGTGGGGATTAGCAACTGGCAATTTACCTGGCAAAGTGCCGGACGAACAGCTGAGCCATGGCTGGGTCCGGACATTCTGGACACCCTCCAGGAGCTTTCACGTGAACAGGTGGAAGATGTGCTTGTGGCTCCAATCGGCTTTGTATCGGATCATCTGGAAGTCTTGTATGATCTCGACATTGAAGCCAAAGCGATCGCGAAAGAGATGGATATGCGGTTAATGCGTATCGACTCCCTTAACAGTGATCCTCTGTATATGGAGACATTGAGTGACTCTATCATTAGCCAGTGGCAGCAAGGGTCTGATAACTAATGGAAGACAAGAAACGGCGCATTGTTATTATCGGCGGGGGTCTTACAGGCCTCAGCGCAGCATTTTATATCCGCAAGCATTACAGGGAAGCTGGCTTTGAACCTGCGATTACCTTGCTTGAGAAAAGCTCGTCCATGGGCGGTATGATTGAAACGCTGCATCGGGACGGATTTGTAATCGAGAAAGGGCCTGACTCTTTCCTGGCTCGCAAAACAGCGATGATTGATCTGGCGAAGGAACTGGAGATGGATCATGAACTGGTCAGCCAGAATCCGGAGTCCAAGAAAACATACATCATGCAACGTGGCAAACTTCATCCGATGCCGGCAGGTCTGGTTCTCGGTATTCCAACAGAGTTGAAATCTTTTCTTAGAAGCGGACTTGTTTCTCCGGCAGGGAAATTGCGGGCGCTAATGGACTTTATTATTCCGCCCAAGCGCACAACTGAGGATGAATCTCTTGGTTATATGATTGAGCGCAGGCTCGGTCCAGAGGTGCTGGAAAACCTGACTGAACCGCTTCTGGCGGGGATTTATGCGGGAGATATGCGAAAGCTGAGCCTGCAAGCAACTTTCCCGCAGTTTGGAGAAGTGGAGCGGGATTATGGCAGCTTGATCCGAGGGATGATGACAGGGCGTAAACCTGCCGAGACACATACGGGCACCAAACGGAGTGCGTTTCTGAACTTCCGCCAGGGGCTGCAAAGTCTCGTGCATGCGCTTGTTCATGAGTTGAATGATGTGGATCAGCGTCTGAATACAGCTGCCCAATCCTTGCAACGACTGGATGGTCAAGATACCGGATATCGGGTTGAACTTGATAACGGACAATTTTTGGAGGCGGATGATGTTGTGATCACCGTGCCTACCTATGTGGCTTCTGACCTGCTCCAGCCCCATGTGGATACATCGGCGCTGGACGCGATCAATTATGTATCCGTTGCTAACGTTGTTCTGGCCTTTGAGAAAAAAGAAGTAGAACATGTCTTTGACGGTTCAGGATTCCTTGTGCCAAAAAAAGAGGGGCGTAATATTACGGCCTGCACATGGACCTCAACCAAATGGCTGCATACCAGTCCGGATGACAAGGTCCTGCTTCGTTGTTATGTTGGCCGTTCCGGAGATGAACAAAATGTGGAGCTTCCCGACGAGGCACTTACGGAGCTTGTGATGAAAGATCTTAGAGAAACGATGGGGATTGAAGCCACGCCGATTTTCTCGGAGATCACAAGATTGCGTAAATCCATGCCGCAGTACCCTGTGGGTCATCTTGAGCACCTGGCTAATCTTCGTAAAGAGCTTGGGGATAAGCTTCCGGGTGTTTACATTGCCGGGGCAGGTTATGAGGGTGTGGGACTGCCAGACTGTATCCGACAAGCCAAAGAAATGTCCGTAAAGGCGGCAGCACAGCTTACTGCAATGAAGTAAAAGCATGAACTTTATATCTGCCGTCCCGATGTAGCAGCATCTACAGAAGGGACGGCTTCTTTTATAGGATGTACATCCAGAATATGCTTGATATAATGGTATGCATATGGATCTTTTGTTAAGAAGAGGAGTTGCTTATGTATCCCCCAAGATCACAGAAAAGTTCAGAAAAGAAAAAAGTAAGACGAACCCGTAATACAAAAATCAGGATCGTAAATGTAATATTAATTGCAGCGATTGGTCTTATCGGCTTATATTACATGCTGAACACACGTGAACAGCAACCGTCCCAGCCTGTGAATTCAGAGGTTGTGAAGCAGGAGCAGCCTTCCGGATCGGAAGACAAGGGTGGAGGTGCAATGAATCAATCGGATACTAAACCCGCTGATACACCGGATGAAAAGTCTCCCGAGGTTGACGAGAAGCCAGAGGCAGAGCCGGGTAATACTGGAGACAGCTCTGAATCGGGCACGGGTAAAACATCGGGGGCAGCCAGTGAGAAGCCTACATCTGGAACGAAGCCTTCAAGCACCGGAAAAGGAACTTCAAGTAAAACAGATGGGAACCAAGGAAATCCTTCTACCTCTGATGCATCGAAGGATGTCACCATTCATTTTGTCGGGGATATTCAATTTTCCGGAAAAGTTGCAGAGTTGCTGGAGAAGAATGGATATAACTATCCATTTGCAAAGCTTGGCACAATGTTTAAAGACGACGATT
Source organism: Paenibacillus sp. TSA_86.1 (assembly GCF_052691815.1). Classification (NCBI taxonomy): domain Bacteria; kingdom Bacillati; phylum Bacillota; class Bacilli; order Caryophanales; family Paenibacillaceae; genus Paenibacillus; species Paenibacillus sp. TSA_86.1. Next base: position 1,025,812 of record NZ_JBQZGE010000001.1, read on the forward strand.
TAACCATCGGTAATCTGGAGACTCCGGTGACCCATGGCGGCGCAGGGGCCGCAAACAAAACATATGTGTATAAATCTTCGCCTAAAGCTTTGCAAGCGATGGCTGCGGCAGGATTTGATGCAGTCAATCTGGCGAACAACCACATCCTGGATCAAGGAGTGGAAGGTTTAGTAGATACCTTGACGTATCTTAATGATTACGGTATTGCGCATGCTGGCGCTGGTATGAATGGCACCGAGGCTTATGAGCCTGCCTATTTCGAACGTAAGGGCGTGAAGATTGCCTTGCTTGGTTTCAGTCGGGTTGTTCCCGTAGCCAGCTGGAAAGCAGACGGAAATCGAGCTGGTGTGGCGGAAGCGTATGACTCTACAAGAGCAGTCGCAGCGATCCAGTCGGCACGTAAGAAGGCAGATCTGGTTATCGTTGTAGCCCATTGGGGTGAGGAACGTGTGAGTACCCCGAATGTGGATCAAACAAGGCTTGCGCATGAGTTTGCAGATGCCGGTGCTGATTTGATTATCGGTGGTCACCCTCATGTTTTGCAAGGGCTTGAGTACTACAAAGGCAAGTGGATTGCATATAGTACGGGTAATTTTATTTTTACCAGATCTACGAACGAAGAAACATGGAAAACAGCTGTCTTTCAGGCCCGTTGCAGCCGTGATGCTGTATGCAGTATGAAAGTGATCCCCTATGAAGCCGCTCTTGGGCAGGCTGTGCCGATGCTTGATGATGCAAACCGGCTTCTGCTGGAACAGATGGCTAAGATGTCACCGGGGATTGCGGTTAATGCGGATGGAGCTGCTGTGCCTAACTAAGGAGCGTACTACTGAGGAGAGATGATCATGAACAATCTGTGTGTGGCGCATCGTGGGTTTTCTTCCATTGCACCGGAGAACACGATGGCCGCTTTTAATATGGCGATGGAAAGACCGGAAGTTCAATGGATGGAACTGGATGTACAGTTATCCCGTGACGGTATACCTGTAGTGATCCACGATTTCACACTGGAGCGGACGACGAATGGCAAGGGTCTGGTGAAGGATATGGATTGGTCGGCGTTGAAACAACTGGATGCAGGATCATGGAAAGGCAAGAACTACACAGGCGAGCGCATTCCTTCCCTGAGTGAACTTCTGGATCGTTCATGCGGCAAAGTTCGTTTAAATATTGAACTGAAAACACAGGGGAATATGTATCCCGGTCTGCCTGCTGCCGTAATTCATGAAATTAGAAAAAGACATATGCAACATGATGTCGTTATCACCTCTTTTGAACCGGCCGCATTGGTTGAAGTGAAAAAGCTTGCGCCGGAATTAGAAACGGGTCTCATCATTGATGCCAAACCGGGGGATTTGCTTACAGCGTTGAAACAAATGCACTGCACGTTCCTCTCGCTCGGATATACCAATGTGGATAAAGCGTTGATGAACCAAATGCACGCTGCAGGCATTCGAGTGATGGCATGGACAGTAGATGACAAGGCAAGTATGAAAAAGCTGGCTGCTATCGACCCAGACGTCATGATATGTACAAATCGCCCTGATGTTTGGGAAGACGCGTTTCAGGAGACCAGCAGCCGTTTTTTCAGACCTTAATTGTAGTACCCGTAGTCGAACTAACAAACGAAGCATTGAATCCAGCAAAGGTGGTTATAACTCTATGTTGACTAATATTCGCAATGTGTATTGTGTTGGACGAAACTATAAACTTCATGCCGAGGAACTTGGGAATGCGGTTCCGGATGAACCGATGATTTTTATGAAACCTTCCCATGCTGTTGTACCTCTGACTGGAGAAGTACTTGAACTGCCATTCGAGAAAGGCGAAGTTCACTATGAGGCTGAATTAGTCATTCGCATTGGTCAGGATTACAAGCGGGGAGTGCTTGTCGATGAACTGGTCGATGCTTATGCGTTTGGGATTGATTTTACCCTCCGTGATGTGCAGACGGTAATCAAGAAAAAGGGACACCCGTGGACGGCTGCGAAAGGCTTCAAAAACTCCGCACCGATCACGGCGTTCCAGACATTCCCTGGAGCGGCGTCACTGCTCGAAAAGGATTTTACGTTGACCAAGAACGGGGTTCGGGTTCAGCGTGGCAATATCGTTAACATGATCTTTAGCCTGCAGGATATTGTGGATTATGTAGGTCATCATTATGGCCTGGGGCCGGGAGATATTATTTTCACGGGAACGCCAGAGGGTGTAGGTGCTGCACAGGCAGGAGATGTGCTTGAACTGGCCTGGGACGGTGAACCCATGGGGGCATGTACAATCAAGGCAGCGGACTAAACGATCAACAAAGTGATCCGCAAGATGTATGGCAATACAGCACAAATCAACATAGAATCGTGTTAGTGGGGGGAGTGCGTAATTGCGCTCCTTTTTGCGTTGCGCTGCCTTGAATCATTTAAGATCGAAGCGAAAGGTAAACTAGATATATGATCTGTTGGCACTCGCTGTGATCAGTTCTGCAATTTCCATGGATTGAAGCGCGTGTTGCTCGAAGCTGATACTTCCGCTGGCAAGACGCTCATCCAACTGTGTCTGAAGCTGTTTGATCTGAATAGCGATGGCTTTGGCGTAATTACCGCCACTCCTCTCTGCAATCGTTCGCAGCGAGTGTCCTTCATACAGCCTATCCGCCAGTTCCTCTTCGGAAGTTTGGTTTAGTGCACGAAGCAGTTCATCGTCATCTTTCTCACTGCTGTTATCCAGGTCAACAATAGACCATTTCGGTTCAGGAATGGGAGAAATCGTTGATTTTCCCCATGCAGATCCAGCGAAAGACATCGTAACAATCATCGTACCCAGTATGAAAACTCTTTTCATATTCATAGTCGTGCTCCTCGTTTCTATCGTTGTGTACGAAATGAATCGCAGCTGTTCTTGTTGTTTGAGCTGAATGTATTGTAACTCGGAAACCTGAAGCAAAACTTAAAATCAAATAAGGTTTTGTTTAGCTGCATGTCCGGTTTCGGCATTGGTCTCAAACCGTGGTATAATTAACTTTCAAAAATAAATAAACGTCATGTGGACGGTGTAGAGATCACATGCAGGAGAGCTTATGGATTGGATGATTGGTGCTGTATGCGCTTCTCTGGTGGCAGGGGCTGCTTATGCAAAAAAATCGCTAACCCTGTCCGGATGCCTTGCAGCAATCCTGATGGGGACGATATATTACGGGGCAGGTAATCTGTTCTGGTTCGGGACACTGCTATTATTTTTCATTACGTCTACGCTGCTTTCGAGATTTCGTAAAGAACGAAAGCAGGAGATGGAGAAGTCTTATGCCAAGACAGGCAATCGGGATGTCGGGCAAGTCATGGCTAATGGCGGAATAGGCATGCTGTTATGTCTGGCAAACTGGTTTATTCCGCATCCGGCGTGGATGTATGCTTTTATCGGGGTCATGGCGACGGTCACTTCGGACACGTGGGCTACAGAAATCGGAAGTCTCAGCCGCAAGCCGCCTCGTTCTGTGCTTACCTGGAAGGTGTTAACGCCGGGGGCTTCGGGCGGGGTTTCATTATGGGGTAGTTTCGCTGCGGCTTTGGGCGGGGCAGTTATTGGTGCAGGCGCTTTTGTTTTTGCATCGATTAGTGGTATAGATCAAACCGGATGGCTGGGCTGGACTGTGGTTGGACTGATCGGCGGATTGGCGGGAGCATTCGCGGATTCCTATCTAGGTGCAACGGTGCAAAAGATGTATCGCTGTGTGGTATGCGGCCGTGAAGTTGAAGTTCATGAGCACTGTGGTCAACCAACAGTACGTGCTCGGGGCTGGTCATGGATGAGTAATGATCTGGTCAACGTACTGAGTTCGGTGATAGGCGCATGTGTAGCCATAGGGTTAGGCAGTATTTTGGCGTTATAGGGAGGGAATGCAGGTTGAATACGGTGCAGGGAGATAAATCGGAGGCTATTTTGGATGCAGCCTACGGCATTTTTGGTTCGAAAGGGTTCTACGAAACCAAGATGTCCGATATTGCCGATGAGGCGGGCATTGCCAAAGGCACGATTTATTTATATTTTAAAAGTAAGGAACAATTGTTTGTCGCTGTATCCAAACGGGATTGTAACAGCTTTATCAGCCGTTTGGATTATGCACTGCAAGCATATGAGAATACAGGTGACAAATTGGGGGCCATAGCCAAGACACATCTGACGTATTATTATGAACGTCGCAATCATACCAAGTTATTTTTTATGGCGCCGAATAATGATCCGGATTTGATGAAATTTATGAAAGCATTTATGAACGAATATATGAGCATGGTATGTAAGGTTCTTGAGAGTGCTGGTGTCCCTGAGCCTGTGCTGCTGGCTGAAGCCTATATCGGCATTTTGGATCGATTGAAGATGGATATCATGCTGAATCCTGAATTTAATGAGCAAGATCTGAATAAACGAATCGCTTTTGCGGCGGCGTTATTTTTGGACGGTTGTCGTTCTTTTCTGCGAGTATAAGCAGCTTTGTTTGATTGCGTAGTAAAGGTTAGCTTTATAGTGAATAAAGCATTTCAAATTATAGAGAAGTGTGGGTAACGGGCAATGAATATAATGACGGTAGAACAAATTGCAAAAAGTTATGGCGAGAAAGTTCTGTTCAAAGATGCTTCATTTGGTATGGCGGATCAGGATAAAATCGGCGTTGTTGGTGTGAATGGTACGGGGAAATCCACGTTTTTGCGGGTTATTGCAGGTCTGGAGCCAGCGGATGAGGGACAGATCTCCATCGGTAATGACGTGCGAGTGCAGTTTTTGGCACAGAATCCGGATTTTAATCCGAACAATACGGTATTGCAGCAGGTATTCGAAGGGGATAGTGCCGAAATGAGAACGGTGCGCGAATATACGGAAACGATGGAGTTGTTGGAACTAAATCCATCGGATACCGCCCTGAATGAACGTCTGATGCGTCTGAATCAACAGATGGAGCAGCTCCAGCTTTGGCAGATGGAGAGTGAAGCAAAGAGCATTCTGTCCAAGCTTGGCATACAACAATTCGATGCGCTTATGGGCACATTGTCAGGCGGACAGCGAAAAAGGGTTGCGCTTGCTTCGGCGTTAATTCACCCTTGTGAACTGCTCATTCTGGATGAGCCGACGAACCATATTGATAATGATTCCGTTGTTTGGCTGGAACAGTATTTGCAGAAGCGCCGCGGCGCTCTGCTAATGATTACGCATGACCGGTACTTCCTGGATCGTGTAGCGAATGTCATGCTGGAGCTGGACCATGGGCGTTTATTCCGTTATGAGGCAAATTATACGCGGTTTCTGGAATTGAAGGCTGAACGGGAAGAGCGGGAGTCGGCCACGGAGCAAAAGCGGAAAAATCTGCTGCGAACCGAGCTGGCCTGGATTCGCCGGGGAGCAAAAGCGCGTACGACGAAACAAAAAGCGAGAATTGATCGCTTTGAACAACTCAAGGATCAGCAAGGAGTTCAACGTTCCGGCTCTCTGGAGGTGTCCGTTGGCTCTACACGTTTAGGTAAAAAGATATTGGAGATTGAACATCTCTCCAAATCGGTTGATGATCGCAAGCTGATTGAAGATCTCAGCTACATTGCTGTCCCAGGAGACCGGGTAGGTATTGTGGGTCCTAACGGTAGTGGTAAATCGACCTTGCTGCAGATGATTTCAGGTAGATTACAGCCGGACGCTGGAGAGGTTGTTCTGGGACCAACCGTGAATCTGGGCTACTTTACACAAGAGCATCAGGAAATGGATGAAACGCTACGAGTCATCGAGTATATCAAGGAAGTGGCCGAAAATGTGAAAACGGCAGACGGTTCACTGATTACCGCATCCCAGATGCTCGAACGTTTTTTGTTTAGCCCGACAGCTCAATGGACACCGATTGCACGGTTATCTGGCGGAGAGAAACGCCGTTTGTATCTGCTTCGCATTTTGATGGCAGCTCCGAATGTGCTGTTACTGGATGAGCCGACCAATGATTTGGATATTCAAACACTTGCTGTGCTTGAAGACTACCTGGATGAGTTTCCGGGTGTTGTATTTGTTGTATCCCATGATCGCTACTTCCTTGATCGTACAGTGGATAAAGTGCTGTCGTTTGAGGGGAATGGAGCGGTGCGTGTGCATGTTGGTGATTACAGTGAATATGCGGAATGGATGCTGAAAAATGCTCCTGGTAATCAGGAAAGTGGTGCTGGAGCAGTCAAGAAACAGGTAATTGAGAAAAGTCCCGAGGCTTCCGCTGCATCGCAGGCAAAACCTAAACTGAAATTCAGTTTCAAAGAACAACGTGAATATGATGAGATCGATGAAAATATTGAGAAGGCCGAAGCGAATCTGGCCCGGATTAACAAGGAGATGGAGGAATCCTTCAGCGATTCAGCTCGTCTTCAGGAGTTAATGTCGGAGCAGGCCGAGGCAGAGCGTCATCTGGATGAATTGATGGAGCGCTGGACTGTACTGAACGAGCTCGCAGAACAGATTCAGCAGAACAAAGCCTAATCTGCATCATGCATGTAAAAACATATCATTGCCTTTCTTCGTAAGTTGGCTGAATGCCGCTTTGAGGGAGGGCATTTTTTATAGAAATATGGATCATGAATTAGACATGGGTAATAAATTATGAAACGGGAGTGCTGTTTATTACGTTGTATTAGTAAACAATTCTATAGAAGGGAGCGAACGTTATATTGATGAACACAGAAATGAATGAACAGCTTGCCGTACTTAAGGAAAAAGGCAGAATCTACGAGAAATGGACGAAACGTCTTCATAAACTCCAAGCTGAAGAGAAGCAATGGCAAGCGAAGGTGGAGCACTGTACGGAAGTGCTGCAGAAGGAGCAGAGGGATGTTGACCGGCTGAACGGTATGAGCTTGGCCTCTTTTTTCTATGATCTGATTGGCAAGAAGACTGAGCGGCTGGAGAAAGAAGAGCTGGAATTGCTGGAGAGCAAGGCAGCATATGATACGGCATGTCGAATGTTACAGGATGTACAAGAACAGCGGACACAAGTCGAGCAAGAACTCCAGAGACAACAGCAATATCAGTTCTGGGAGAGTGACTATCAGATATTGTGGGGCAAGAAAGAGGATCGCTTACTCAAACTGGATGAAGAACTGCAACATCTAGCCGAAGAGCGGGAACATCTGGCGAGTGAGCTACAAGAACTTAATGAGGCTTTCAGAGAAGGTGAGTATCTGGTATATGCGCTTGAACGTGCCGAGAAAGCCTTGGAATCAGCGGGGAATTGGGGCATCTATGACATGATGGGCGGAGGTGTGCTCTCAACGCATATCAAGCGTAGCCGTATGGATGATGCTCAAGTAGCTATTATAGATGCGAGCAAACGCTTGCGGCGTTTTCAGAAGGAGTTAGAAGATGTGGAGATGGCAGTCCGTGCTGATTTGAATCTGGGAGGTTTGTTATCTTTTGCGGACTATTTCTTTGATAATTTCTTCGTGGATTGGATGATTCAGGACAAAATTCGTAGCGCCGAAAAACAGGTCAGACATGGACTTAGTATGGTGCGCCAAACAATACAGGTATTACAGGGTGAGATTAAGGATCACGAAGCACAGCTTGAGCTAAAGGAACGTCAATATCACGAATATATCGAACAGGCGTGATCAATGATCGTGTTGTACATTGCTGCCAGTTCCAGAACAAAGGACACCTCTCCTCTACACATGCTGTCATGTGCGGGGAAGAGGTGTCTTTATGTCATTTGAAGCAGATTTAATGAACTAATAAATGAGCTTAATCAGCTAGATCAATGAATTAGATCGGATGATGTGAACTACTTGTTAGTAATGTATGCGGCAAGTAGTCGTGCTGTATTTATCACTGCGTTTTTATGAGTGCGTTCCATGGAGTGCGAAGCGTGGACTCCAGGGCCGATTAAAGCTGCACGAATGTTGTTACCGCCACGTAGAGCAGCACTTCCATCTGAGCCATAATGGGGATAAATGTCCACCACATAATCCATGCCATCCTGTTGAGCAAGTTCAATAAGACGGCTTGTCATATCGTAGTCATAAGGACCTGAAGAGTCTTTTGCACATATAGATACATCGGTTTCTTTACAACTCAGATCATCACCCATAGCACCCATATCCACGGCGATCATTTCGCTAATTTCTGGCGGGATATAAGCAGCACCGTGCCCCACTTCTTCATAGTTTGAGATCAGTAAGGAAACGTTATGTACGGGTTTCCAGCCTTCACGATGTGCAGATTCGAGGATCCCGAACAGGGCGGCAACGCTTGCTTTATCATCCAGATGGCGAGATTTGATATAACCGCTTGGTGTAATGACGGCCCGCGCATCGAAGGAGATAAAGTCGCCTACACCAATGCCTAGCTTTAAGACATCTTCTTTGGATGATACAACTTCATCAATGCGGACTTCCATATGATTTTCCGAGCGCTCAAACGTACGGGCATCCGGATATACGTGTACGGAGGGATGCAGAGTAAGAATGGTTCCGGTGTAAACCTTGCCATCCCTTGTGTGAATGGAACAATACTCGTTCTCGATACTATGCATCGTAAAACCGCCTACGGAGGTCAATTTCAACGTGCCATAAGGGGTGATGGACCGCACCATGGCACCAAGTGTATCTACATGCGCACTTAGAGCAATGGTTCTGGAAGGATCTTCGCCAGGTAACGTAAGCATAGCCCCGCCTTTGTTGTTCAGTTCACAGGAGATATTCAGAGATTGGGCCTCCTTGCGGATCATCTCTATAATGTGGTGAGTGTATCCACTGGGACTTGGTGTATCAAGTAGCTTTTTTAAAAAAGATAAAACGTAAGATTCATTAATGGTAAAACTCATCGTTATATTCCTCCTTAATCATGCAGGCGTTGATTCAATAGAACAAATAGAATACAGCCTGTCTGGCGAAGAATGATGTGCATTCCAGTTCCGCCAGCAGGCTGTCTCTTATTTCTACAACGTACCTGGATTGTTTCCTTTGTGTTGACTCTGGATGGAGTCATTGTGTAACTGGCTGTCATGTTCAGGTTCGTTTGAACCTACGGAATTCATGTTATCATAAGATACAGGTACAACCTCGCTGACTGCAGAAGCTTCCAGTTCAGCGACACGCAGATGCAGGCGTTTGTTCTCCCGCTGAAGACGATACTGGCGGTATATTCCGTATGAACCTACAATAATACCGCCAATTAGAGTACAGCCCAAAATAAGCAAAATTAACGGAACCCGAACGGTATTAAACAGAAGATTAACTTGAACAGAATCTACATTAATGACTGCGAAAATACCTGTAAGCAGGGCAAAAACAAGACCCGCTATAAGCGCCCATTGCATTTTCATGATGTTGCCTCCTTGTTGTTGACCAATTGTGAACTAAACTGCATTACCCTTTTTCAAGCAGACTGCATCTTGCTTGATTATAAAATCCCTTGCCGCTTGGGGCAAGGGATATAGATTACAGGGATGTACGCCCTTATTTGGTTAATTGTTCCATCTGCTCTATCAATTCCTTGAATACACTCATCGCTTCACGAATAGGCTGTGGCGACGACATATCGACACCTGCTTTTTTCAATATATTGATGGAGTAGTCACTGCCGCCACTCTTCAGGAATCCGAGATAACGATCGACTGCAGGTTGACCTTCTTCCAGGATTTGCTTCGAGAAGCTGGTCGCTGCCGAGAAACCTGTAGCATATTTATAAACATAGAAGCTGTTATAGAAGTGGGGAATACGTGCCCATTCCATCTCGATATCTTTGTCTACGACCATATCTTTACCATGGTATTGTACATTCAGATCATAGTAAATTTCGGATAGAAGCTGTGGTGTAAGTGCTTCGCCCTGTTCTGCACGTTCATGAATAATTTTCTCGAACTCAGCGAACATGGTTTGACGGAATACAGTCGTTCTGAACTGATCTGCATAATAGGTAAGCAAAAACAGTTTTTCCTTCGGATCAGTGGATTTATTCAACATGTAATCCATGAGCAGAGCTTCGTTTGTCGTGGAAGCGACTTCTGCAAGGAAGATCGTATACTGTGCATCACGATACGGAAGGGTGGTATCTGAATAATGCGAATGTAACGCATGACCCATCTCATGTGCCAATGTGAACATGCTGTTCAGATTGTCCTTATGGTTGAGAAGTACATATGGGTGAGTGCCATAAGCTCCCCAAGCATAAGCGCCTGAGCGTTTGTTCTCATTTTCGTATACATCAATCCAGCGATTATCATATCCAGCTTGAAGTGCCTCTGCATATTCTTTGCCGAGCGGCGCCAGACCTTCCTTCACGGTCTTTTTAGCTTCCTCATAGGTAATGTCCATTTTGTATTCATCCACAAGTGGAGCGAACAGGTCGTACATGTGCAGCTGGTCTACACCAAGCAACTTTTTACGTAGATCCATATAACGGTGCAAGAGCGGAAGGCTTTCATGGATCGTATCTACCAGATTGTTATATACATCCGTTGGGATGTTGTCACCATACAGGTTCATTTCCATTACAGAAGGATACTTCCGCACGTTGGCATAAAACATATTTTTGGTTACGTTGGCATTCAGTGCTGCGGCAATCGTATTTTTCTGTTTTGCATAGGTTTCATATACCGCTTTGAAAGCACGTTCCCGAACTTCACGGTTTGGATTCTCCAGAAACTGAATGTAGCTACCATGTGTCAGTTCGACTTCTTTGCCTTTCTCATCTTTAATCCGTGGGAACTTGAGATCCGCATTGTTCAGCATGCTGAAGATGGTCTGCGGTGCTTGAGACAGATTGCCAACCTGTGCGAGCAGTGCTTCTTCCGTCTGGCTTAATACGTGTGCCTTTTCCCGTTTCATCTCTTCCAAGGTAAACGTATATGCGGAGAGACTCTCATTCTTAATAAGGGCGTCAAGCTCTGAATCCGGTAAAGAAAGAATCTCAGGTGTGACAAAGGAAAGTGCTTCGCCTACCCGTACTCCGAGTTTCTGAGCTTTTTGGGACAGGCTTTGATATGTAGGATTAGCTGTGTCTTCATCTTGGTGCATGCGAGCGTACACGAAAAGCCGTTCAAGCTTGAGCCCGATTTCGTCTTCGAATTCGAAGCTGCTTTTAAGGACGTCCGGCTGATTTAATTTGCCTTGGAATTCGGAGGCTTTTTTCATCATAGAAGATACTTCTTCATATTCCTGATCCCAAGCCTTCTGATCGGCAAATAAATCTTCCAGTTTCCAAGTATGCTCGGCGGGTACTTCGGAACGTTTTAATAGTTTACTCATGGGAATCCTCCTTTGATTATGTGCTTGATGTGCTGAAAATATCGGCATAGCCGCCTTCGTCTCCTGTGCATATGCGGCAGGAGACGAAGGAATCAGACTAAGAGTCAGAAGAACAGATAACGATTTCTGATATTTCAACAGCCTTCCTCCTTACCATACGAATAACTTAGGAAAATTAAATCCAAATAACTTCGTATAGTATGGCCTGGGCACAGCTGAAATATTTGGGTGCCTTGAACCGGGTGTAATCACATTCAGTATCTTGAATCAGGCTCCCATGTTAACGAGGTAATATACGATGAGGAAAAAGGCAAAGCAAACGAGCAACGTAGCGATTAGCGCCATTCCCCTTCTTAGACGATCCGGGACGGAATTACGTCCTAGAATTAGAGCAAACCCGAGTGCAAAGGCAAGGATGATAAAGATAACGACATTGCCTGAATCCAGCTGCATCGATTAAACTCCCTTGAAGGCGGCCATTAGCGCACGCCATTCCTCTTCGCGATTTTCGAAATCCTCCTTTGGAAAACGGCGCTCAGCCCAATGCATCAATGCCGGACGGCTGAGGAAGGTATGGCATTCTTCGCCCCACTCTTCGGAAATTTCCCGTAGAACGAGATATTTGCCTTGGACTTCTACAGTCATCATATTCCACTTGTCTGTTTTGTATATTTCGTGTTTTTTTATCATAGGTAGTCTCCAAACTAACGGTTTTGGTAAAATGATACCGTACCCTACGATGCAAAGCAAATTTTTTCATCATTTATGGAAAAGATAAATTGCAAAATGGAAGCCCATACAGTATAATGAAGGTATTCGCCATAGATGGCGATATTTTTAGGAGGTTGTTCATTTGAAAGGTACAGTTAAATGGTTTAACGCAGAAAAAGGCTATGGCTTTATTTCAGTTGAAGGCGGCGAGGACGTATTCGTACATTTCTCCGCAATCCAAGGCGACGGCTTTAAAACATTGGAAGAAGGTCAAGCGGTAGAATTCGAAATCACTGATGGAAACCGTGGTCCTCAAGCAGCTAACGTAACTAAATTGTAAGATTTTTCCGTTTACCGGACTTCTTATAAATTCTATTATAGCTGAACATAACAAACACAAGCACAGTCCCCATTTGGAGGCTGTGCTTTTTTTGATTTTGCAAAACCTATGATGAACGACTGGTTAACGTACGCAATAATTGGATACCAAAACCAACCAGAGCAGCCAAGGCAAAGGCCATTGCCGTAAGATAAAACGTCTGTCGTCCAGTATGCTCGAGCAGCAAGCCTCCTAAGGTTCCGCTAAGAAGTCCAGATGCACTCGACCAGACGATAGTAAACAGAGCCATGCCTGTTGCGCGGAAATCATCCGGAACCAGCCGGGTTATGTAACGAACGGCTGTGACATAGAAGATACCAAAGGTAACACTGTGCATGGTCTGAATGAGAACAACGGCAGCAGGTGTATGAGAAACAGACATGAACAGTAATCGGATGGTATACATTAAGGCTGCCAAGGTGAGGAGCGGAAGTTCTTTGTATTTATTTCCATATTTGCTCAGTAGTAAAAATATCGGGATTTCACTCACCGAGGAGATGAGTAATGACCATCCAATCAATCCTTCACTCGCACCCAAATCTTTGAGTGTTATTGTCAGAAAGGCTTCGTTCATTCGATGTCCCATAGCGAGCAGGAACACGCAACCGAAAAAGATAAGAACTTCTCTGCGCTTCAGGATAGCCCACAGACCGGACAATTCCATTCTGCTACCGCCACCGGAGGGTTGATCACGTAGTTGAAAGCTGATGAGTAATGTCACAGCCGCGAGGCTAATGCAAATTCCCATCGTCCATTCGGCACCAAAGGAGCCCAAAAGATAACCGATGCTAAGGGCGAAAAAAGCGTATCCAATGGAGCCGAAAACCCGAATGGACGTAAAGTTACGGCCGTATTTGCTCGCCGTTGTAATGGCCATCGTATCCGAAAGCGGGTAGACCGGATAATAGAAAAAGTAAAATAAAGTTACGAGTATAAACACTTCTCCAAAGCTTGATGCATTAGCCAGTAGGACACCGGTAATTAATTGCCCGCCAAGCAATAGGATCATCACTTTCCGTACCGTCTTGTATTTGTCGCTCGCCATACTCCAAAACATATTGGAGAATACAGAGATGAGCGGACCGATGCCATACAGGTAACCAATCTCGGCCGGACTGAAGCCAAGATGGCTGAAGTAAAGTTGGAAGTAGGATACTACCAGTGCGGTAGAGCCAAAGATGGTGAACATTAGTGCCCGAAGCCAGTTCTGATCTGGCCGGGCAGTGTGGCTTAATTTCATGATGAGAAACTCCATTCTTGAATGCGATTCAGTGTTTAATTTATTTTTGCGGTACAGACATCGTTGGTTCCTTTTGCGTGCGCCGGATGACCATCCAGACAATAACAAGCTCTGCGAGCAAACCGATGGATTGGGCGGCTGCACCGATCATGCCATTCCAAGCGGGAAAGATGCTGACCAGAATAAGTAATACTATAACAGTGCAGATGGCATTGGCGCTCTGCGAACGAAACATGGTTTTGGTCTGTCCGCGAAGCAGGATGAGGCCGTTACTGAAATCCAGAAATGGGGAAATCAGTGGGAAGAGCACAAAAGCGCGCAGTGTCCATAGACTTTGTTCAAGCAGCTGTCCCTGAACGCTCATCATATTCTCTAATACCCATGGTCCCAGAGGGGTATACGCAATGGAGACGGTCATAGTGAACGGAATAAAACCGGTAACGAGCGCAAATTTCTTAACGAGCTTGGCATCCATCCTATAAAAGTTGAGCACGATCTGATGAATATAGGTGAAAAAACTTAGCATGAGCTGCATGAGACTGCTCGCTACAGCAAACGAAGAGATAGCCAGCGCGATTCCAGTTGTTTTGCCAAGCACAATGTTGATCACAGGACCTATAAAAAGAGCTACAAAGCTGGAGAGAAGCAATGGTTTGTAGAAACGATACACATCCCCCTTACTTTCTACAGGGTGCTCTTCAAGCTTCGCTGGCATTTTTCGCATAATGCTTCTGCCCTCCAGGTAGCTGACAAGGGCTTCAATCATCATACCTGCAGCAAAGATGATAGCGCCTACACGTCCACTGTTAACGGAGTCTGTGTAGATGAAATACAGAGATAATCCATACATACCTGCTAATCGAAATATCATGCCAATGGTGAGCCATTTGGTTCTGTTGTTTGTGATGATAATGCCCTGGTAGATATTACGGATGACAGAAAAAATACTTACATACATCAGGATCTCGTAAACGTCGATCACTTTGTCCAGCAGATCCGGGCTTACGCCGAATAGATATTTGAACACCCCAGTACCCACGGGGGAGTATACAATGAGAAACCCAATCAGTAACACGCAGGCCAGAAATATTTTGGTTACAAACGTAAGAGCCTGAAAAGAGAGGCGGTCACGCACCAGCGCAGAACAGGTTTGGCGCAGCAAAGTGGAGGGACGCTCCGTGAGGGTCAGTAAACTTCCGGCAATGGCATAACTTGCAATAACAGTCTCGGGATGAGCTGAACGTGCGAGTGTACTGTTAATAATTACATGCGATATGGTAACGAGAGAGGCGGAGATGCCAAGCGGCACAAAAAAAGAAAATAACCGTCTCCACGAAAGTGGTTCATCTGACGACATGTCAACGACTCCTTTGATGGATAGAAATATGGATAGTATATCATAAAGCTTTGGGTGAGGATGCGAATTTTTACGCGGTTTATGCGCCAGATCATTTGTACAATTAAGGGGTTCATATTATAATAGGAATGGTTAAAAATCGCTCTAATACGTATTCAACCAAAGTGGAGGCACATTTATTTTGAGCCAATCAAATCGAAAACGTCATCAGTACCCGCGAGGACCGCTGGCATTGATGAGAGGGGTGTACAAATACACCATTCCGGAAACGCGTAAGGCATTGGATGGATGGCGTGCTCAAGCTGAGACGATTCCAGACGAGGAATTACGTACGCAAGCACTTGCCAGTCTAAGGGATAAGCAATTTCACTGTGAAGGTGGAACCGTCTATGCTTTGGCAGATATGCCTAACAGACACATACTCATTCCTTTGATCGTTTCATATCAAACCATAAGTGATTATTTGGACAATCTGTGTGATCGCAGCACCTCGATGGACGCAGATGACTTTCGTTTGCTCCATCAATCCATGCTTGATGCGGTAGATCCCGAGGCAACACCTGTCAATTATTATGCACTCCGCGAGGAGCAGGATGACGGTGGATACCTGCGGAATCTGGTGACCACATGTCAGGAGTTGACCCGTCAGCTGCCCGGATATGCATCGGCCAAGCCCCAAATACAGGATCTGGCAGGCCTATACACGGACCTGCAGGTATATAAGCACATCAAACCGGAACTGAGAGAAACGGCTTTGCTTGAATGGTGGTCGGAGCATCGCCACCGCACACCTCAGTTTCGCTGGAACGAATTTGCCGCCGCTACTGGCTCTACTCTGGGTGTATTTATGCTGTTCCTCGCTGCAAGTGACGATCAGCTGACCGAAGAGCAGGCGGTTTCAATCCACACTGCCTATTTCCCGCACGTATGCGCATTACACATCATGCTCGATTATTTGATCGATCAGGATGAGGATCGTGCTGGTGGGGATCTCAACTTCTGCAATTATTACGAGAATGTAGAGATGATGCTGGACCGAATTGCTTTTATTGTGGAGATGGCTCGCAGTGATGTGCAGAAGATTCCGGGAAGTTCTTTTCACCGAATGATTATTGAAGGACTGATAGCCATCTACCTGTCTGATCCCAAAGTCAGCGAACAACAGGAAGTTCGCGTTGTGTCCAAACGTCTGATGAAGAATAGTCCGATTACACGCGTGTTTTTCTTCATTTTCAGTCGCTGGATACGAAAGCATATGTAAGTCAGGTGTATTGTTGCGGAGCCTGAAGTGAAACTAGAGGAGGAAGAAACATCATGACAGCAGTAAAGAAAATCGCAGTGCTAACGAGCGGTGGTGATTCACAGGGGATGAACGCGGCTGTTCGTGCGGTTGTTCGCAGCGGACTATTTCACGGATTGGAAGTGTTTGGTATTCAACGTGGATATCAAGGGCTTTTGAACAATGACATTTTCCCAATGGATCTGCGGAGTGTGGGAGATATTATTCAGCGCGGGGGAACCGTTCTGCAATCTGCGCGCTGTAAAGAGTTTTATACCGCTGAAGGGCAGCAAAAAGGGGCAGATATTTTGCGTGCGCGCGGCATTGACGGTCTCATCGTGATCGGTGGGGACGGTTCATATCATGGCGCAAACAAACTGAGCAAGCTAGGTATTAACACGATGGGCTTGCCAGGTACGATTGATAATGACATCTCATTCACGGATTATACGATCGGATTTGATACATCCGTAAGCGTTGTGGTTGATGCGGTGAACAAATTGCGTGACACGATGTCTTCGCATGAGCGTTCTTCCATCGTTGAGGTTATGGGTCGTCACTGCGGAGATATTGCGCTGCATGCCGGACTTGCTTCTGGAGCAGAAACCATCCTGGTGCCAGAAGTACCTTTTGACATGGACGAAGTGGCTGAGCGTATGAAAGCCAACTTTGCACATGGCAAACGTCACAGTATTATTATTGTGGCTGAAGGTGTAGGTAAAGGCGAAGACGTTGCCAAGGAACTGATGGAACGCTGCCCGACGTATGAGCCGCGTGTTACCGTTCTTGGACATATCCAGCGCGGTGGTACTCCAACGCCATTTGACCGCAACCTCGCTAGCCGTCTTGGTGACTTCGCCGTTCGTAGTTTGATTGCGGGCGAGACGGATAAAGGCTGCGGACTTGTCAAAGGTGAACTCGTTCTGACCGACATCGATAAAGTAGTAAACACCAAAAAAGCGTTTGATATGGAAACGTATGAGCTTGCACAGCGCTTGTCTCAATAATCATTTATAATAAATAAAGAGCACAGCTCCGAATCATGCGGGCTGTGCTCTTTATTTATTTAGGATATAAGTGGTTACCTTATGTGCGAAGCGCAGCATGTTTCTGTACCCGGAAAAGTCTCCATAGAAGT
Source organism: Paenibacillus sp. TSA_86.1 (assembly GCF_052691815.1). Lineage (NCBI taxonomy): Bacteria > Bacillati > Bacillota > Bacilli > Caryophanales > Paenibacillaceae > Paenibacillus > Paenibacillus sp. TSA_86.1. The sequence goes on from NZ_JBQZGE010000001.1 coordinate 1,043,168, forward strand.
GCAGTGGCACCCACTGCGAGTCCTGCAATAAGACCAATCCAGTATCCAAATGCCCCAAGCGAAGTGTAGGTTGCTGTAAAATAACCAACGGGTAAACCGATAATCCAATAAGCGACAAAGGTAATCATCAATGCCGGATTTACATCTTTGTACCCGCGTAGCGCTCCTTGTGTGGGTGTTGCAATGGCATCCGAGATTTGGAAGAAGATTGCATAGATCAGGAAATGCTGGGTTAGCGTAATAACTTCTTGTTCATTAGAGTAAATTCTTGCAATCGACTCTCCAAAAACGACCAATATGATCGCTGTAATCAAAGAGAGCCCGATTGCTCCCCCGATGCCAAGCAAACTATACTGTTTGGCATCTTTCAGTCGTCCAGCCCCATTTTCGAAACCTACCAGGATGGTGAGTGCCATACAGATGCTCACAGGCAACATATAGAGCGTGGAAGCAAAGTTCAGCGCTGCTTGATGCGCGGCTATGGTGACCGTATCGAATCGGCTCATCAGCAAGGTAACTGCGGCGAAGATGGACGTTTCAAAAAAGGTAGCGAATCCAATTGGAATACCAATAGCCAAAAGTTCCTTCCATTTACTCAGAGAGATCCGTGACCATTGACGGAATATACGATACTGGGCAAAAGGCTCCATGCGATGGGCAAAAAACAGGCTGATCAGGAAAATAAGCCAATATGTAAAAGCCGTGGCTACGCCTGCGCCCACACCGCCCAATTGAGGGAAACCAAAGCGCCCGAAGATGAGCAGATAGTTCAGCACAATATTGACGGGCAAGGAGACGAGGGTTATGAGCATGGTGACACGTGTCTGTCCAAGTGCATCCATGAAACTGCGCAGCACCGTGTACCCGAACAGAGGCATGATGCCAAAGGCAAGCGCACATAAAAAATAAAATGCTACATTCGCAACATGTGGCTCCAGCGGCATTCCATTTAGAATGGGACTTAGCAGAAGAGCGCCAGCACCAAGTACAAGTAGTCCCACAGTAATACCTAGGTAAAGGGCCTGGATGACGCTATGTCCAATTTGCTCGTGTCGCCGCGAGCCGAGCAGATGGGAGACCACGGGTGTTATGCCCATCAGTATCCCGCTAAGTCCCGTTTGTATGGGCATCCAAAGGCTTGTACCAATGGCGACGCCTGCGAGATCGGCGGGGGAGAACTTTCCGGACATATTGGTATCAAAAAATGACATGGCCGATAAGGCAATCTGAGTAGTGAAGATAGGTAAAAATATAACCAGGAACTGTTTGATTTTTTGTGAAAAATTCGATGTGTTCATATTCACTGAGAGTGCCTCGCGATCCTGTATAGTTATCATTCTGATGTCACATCAGACAGCTATTTATTGTAGAGGATTTTTAAGGATTTGAATAGTGCTTCAAAAGAGAGCGTCTTAAAGTTAGACTTCATTAGAATGCCCAGGGCATCTAAAAAAACCTCGATCCGTTATGAACGGGTCGAGGTTGGGAGAACTAAGGTTGCTGTTTCGAGATGGGTGAGGTTAAAGGAATATCCGTACGTATGAGTTCAAATTATTTGTATTGCACGCCAGGTGTGTAACGATTGGATGCATTCCACAGCAGATATTCATCCACATTCATTTCCTTCATCGCTCTGATCTGATCTTCTACCTGTTTCTTGCCGTACTTCGTATAATGTCCGCTGCCCAGCCAGCTTGCTGTGAAGTCTTGAATCCATGGACGAATGACCGGTTTGAGTTCTTTCGTGGGGTCCAGCTTCTTATGCGTGTCCTTCATGGAACCTTTAATGGTAGTATAAGGGTCTTTGTCAGGGTCCTTCACACCATACCAGCCCGTTGAATAATGACTTGGGTATACCATGGGCGAGATGACATCCACGTTTTCTGATATTTTCACGAAATCCTGACCAATTCCTTCGGCTGCTGGCACCGAGGCTGCATAACCGAAAATATCTACCGAGACTCGAACGCCAAGCGGTGCAAGTTCTTTGCGTGCATATTGCACAAATTCTGCGACAACGTCTACGCGTGATTGATCCGTCTGGGTGTACTTCAGTTTGTCCGCGCGCGTTTCGAAACCTTCAGGAAAACGAACGTAGTCGAACTGAATTTCCTTGAAACCAAGCTTGGCAGCTTCTTTGGCAATTTCAATGTTATAATCCCAGACTTCCTTGCTGTAGGGATTCACGAAACTGTCTCCTTTACCGTTGGCCCACACAGAGCCGTCTTGATTACGGAAGGAAAGCTCGGGGTTCTTTTTGGCAAGAATGGTATCTTTGAATACAACGATACGCGCAATGGGATAAACCTTATGTTTTTCTAATCGTTTCATCATGGCATCGATATCCCGAATGAAGGACTTCGCTTCGCCCATTCTGTTCACTGCTGTGTTTTTCGTGGGGTAGGTAATGTATCCCAGATCATCTTTGACATCAATAACCATAGCGTTCAGTTCGGTTTGATCTGTCAGTTCCAGCAATTGTGCCATTCTTGCACCACCTGCACTGTATGCGGTGACATATATGCCTTTAACGACAGGTGCATCGGGTTGAGGGTCTACCTTGGCAGGAGGATTGTTAGCGTCGATGACGACCTGATCTTTTTGTGATTGGATGATAGCGCTATTAAAACTGCTGTTGAGTGAGGGTACTGACATATGGTTGCCATGATCTTGCGCTGCGGACGAACCCCCAAAACCTCCAAATGCCAATGCGAACAAGGCCCACAGTATGTTCATATTTTTCCACTCCCTTTATGTACATTCCATAATTGTATTATACAGCAAAGTCCTCCGTGCTTTTAACCATATTAATCCTTTTATGAAACATGTGGAAAAATTGAAAACCGCTTCCTGACTGAGGAATACCTCGTCAAGAAGCGGCGTAAACGGTCTAAAAAATTATTGAATATATACATCATTCTGATGCTCACAAATACTGTACTGAATAATTTCCAATGCATCTCCCTGTTCCAGGATGCCCAGCCCATCCCGGAGAACAATCAGTGAGTCGAGTTCATTCGGTTTCAAGAAAGGGAGCATTTCAGGGCACCATCTGTTGACGATATCAAACAGTTTTACCGTTTCCGTATCCACAATCATCACCCTTTCCTACTCGAATTCCAAAATGGTAAGTCATTCGGCGCGAATCGGGAAAGCATATGGCTTTGTGAAAAGTAAAGGTTAGAACCTGCTTACAACATATTTAAGAGCGGTGCACCATTATTATACCACAAACTTATGAATTGTTAACGGGCGTATGTCTAACTGCGTCGGAATGAGCCCATGACACCCACCGTTTCTACAATGTTAACAAAAGCCTTCGGATCGGTTTCTTTGATAATCCGTTTGATCTCAACCAATTCGTAACGGGTCGTCACTGTCATTAACATATCCTTTTCAATGTCCGTGTATGCCCCTTGCGTTTTAATTTTTGTAACTCCGCGCGGTCTGCTCAGCAGTTTTTTCAACATGGCTTCGGTTTCGTTCGTGATAATGTACAACGTTACTTTGATATGACTGATATGAATGAGATCCAGCACTTTACCAGTAACATAGATCGACACCATGGAGGCGAGAGCGCTGTTCCAGTTATTGTTCAAGTAACCGGCTAGTAGAATGATAGCTCCGTTCATACCTGCCATGACGGTACCGATTGGAAAATCACGATTTCTTGTGAATATAGAGCCTACAATATCCAGACCTCCAGTAGAGCCGCCAACTCGGAAGGATACCCCTGTGCCGAGTCCAACAAGCACTCCGCCGAACACACAGCTTAAGAGTGGGTCGGAGGAGACAGCAGAAACAGGCAGCAGTCCAATAAACCAGGAGGTGGCTGCTACCGACACAATGCTCAATATAATGAAACGTCGTCCAAGAATAAACCAACCTGCTATGAGCAGGGGAATGTTAAGAACAAAATACATTATACTAAGATTCAGATTCGTAAAATAACCTAAAAGCATGGAAATACCTGATACTCCACCGCTGAGAAGCTGATGGGGTACCAAAAACCAGTTGAAGCCGCAAGCAATCGCTGCAGCACCCAAAATGATCACTAAAGAGTGCCAAATTATTTTGGGCAATTTAATCACCTCATTTTTATTTAAAACCAGATTGCTGGTAATCTTGAATAGTTTTATGATATAATGATTTGTGGATATTCTTGAGTAGGAAACTTTTCCCAAATCGATAGCTAAAATTTGAAATGTTTCAAACCCATGATTGTAGTTTTAGTCTTATCTTGGGGACCCATTCATGGAATTATGTTCGTTCATGAAAATAATTCGTCCCATTGGGATACCCTATAAATATTAACGCTACTTAAGAATACAGACAACAAAGTGGATTGTCCACCATGTCCACCATATAAAAGGAGTATGAATAATTTTGACAAATTTAAATTTCACAGATTTCAATCTTGAACCACTGGTGCTGCAAGCCATCACTGAGCTCGGGTTTGAAGAAGCAACGCCGATCCAATCCAAATCCATTCCTCTGGCACTTGAAGGCAGAGATTTGATCGGTCAAGCTCAAACAGGTACGGGTAAAACAGCGGCATTCGGTATTCCGTTGATCAGCAAAATCTCCAAAACGGATGATAAAATCCGCGCCCTCATTATGGCACCTACACGTGAACTTGCGATCCAAGTCGCTGAAGAGATCGAAAAACTTACTCGTTTCAAAGGTCTGCGCTCCCTGCCAATCTACGGCGGACAAGACATCGTACGTCAGATTCGTGCATTGAAAAGAAAACCACAGATTATCATCGGTACACCGGGACGTCTCCTTGACCACATCAACCGCAAAACAATCAAACTTGATGATGTACAAACTGTTGTATTGGACGAAGCAGATGAAATGCTCGATATGGGATTCATGGAGGATATCCAATCCATCCTGAAACAAGTTCCAGACGAGCGTCAAACGATGTTGTTCTCTGCAACAATGCCTCCTAATATTCAAAAATTGGCTCAACAATTCTTAAATAATCCAGAACACGTTTCTGTTATTCCTAAACAAGTCAGCGCTCCGTTGATTGATCAGGCTTATATTGAAGTTCCTGAGCGTCAAAAATTCGAGGCACTTAGCCGTTTGCTGGATATGGAATCTCCAGAACTGGCTATCGTATTCGGACGCACAAAGCGTCGTGTTGACGAATTGGCTGAAGCTTTGCAAAAACGTGGATATTCGGCTGACGGTCTTCATGGTGACTTGTCTCAAAACCAACGTGATACAGTAATGCGTAAGTTCCGTGATGGCAGCATTGATGTACTCGTTGCTACAGACGTAGCCGCTCGTGGTCTCGATGTATCCGGCGTAACACATGTAGTTAACTTTGACCTTCCGCAAGACCCTGAAAGTTATGTTCACCGTATTGGCCGTACAGGTCGCGCGGGTAAAGAGGGTGCAGCATGGTCCTTCGTAACACCGCGTGAGATCGATCACCTGCACTTCATCGAGCGTGTAACACGTCACCGTATTCCGCGTAAACCGTTGCCAACAATGGCAGAAGCGGTTGAAGGGAAACAACGTGTAACGGCTGAACGTCTCCTGGAGATTGTTCAATCCGGTGAACTCAATGAATACAAAGGTATCGCTATTCAAATGCTGGAGCAGTACGATTCCGTACAATTGCTGTCCGCAGCTTTGAAACTCCTGACAGGTGATAAAAAAGATGCTCAGGTGGATCTGACTCCTGAAGATCCGATCCGTGCAAAACGCCGCAGACCGGATGTGCGTTCGGGCGGACGTAAACCATCAGGTTACAGCGGTAACCGTAGCAGCAGCGGAAGCAGCGGCGGTGGTTACAACCGTGATCGCAACAGCAGCGGCGGCGGACGTGGCGGTTATAATCGTGACCGTAACACTGGTGGAAGTGGAAGCAGCGGTGGAAGCGGAAGCTACAACCGTGACCGCAAACCGCGTCCAAGCAACAACGAAGGACGTCGTCCTGCTAGAGACAACTCTTTCGAATAAGTGCAATATTAACGAGGATGGGGCAGGATGCTGCTCCATCCTTTTTACTTTGTAAATGTTCATGAAATTTCCATTTATTAGAGCTGTGAGGTTAAGTTAGAGGGATCTTCTTTCGGGAAATGCTGGCTTTTCCTATATATAATAAGGTATATTAATATTAGAATTCAGGTTACACGCAAGGTGCGGAGGAGGAGAAATGTTTGGAATTTAAAGGAGCTATGGGCGGGCTTTACCGGCTGACCGAATGGATTACAAGACTGGCCGCAAGCAATCTTTTGTGGGCGATCTGTTCGTCACCGTTCTTGTTTTTCATGGTTATGAAACTGCTCGTGATGCAGCAGAATCTCGCTAACGAATCATTGCAAATGAACTGGGCTATTGCCATTGTGGCACCGCTTACACTGTTTCCTGCGACATCCGCATTGTTTACGGTTGTTCGTAAATGGAATATGGGGGATACGGATGTACCGATCTTCCGTACATTCTTCACAGGTTACAAGGAAAACTACAAACAAAGTTTAATCGGGGGTATTTTCTACACACTGCTGTTCGCTATCATGTATCTGGACTATACGGTATATATGACGCAGTTCCGTAACATGCAGCTTGTCGGAATTATTATGCTCGTGCTGTTGTTACTATTGTTTGTGTCTCTGTTTAACTTCTTCTCGATGGTCGTTCACTATCACATGTCGATTGGGCTCATTATCAAAAATGCAGTTCTGCTGACGCTGATTCGACCTTTCCGTGTGTTCTCCACATTGCTGGGGAGTGGGTTACTGTTCTATTTCGGATTGCGTTATCCGGTGCTGTTTATCTTTTTCATTATGAGTATTGTAGCTTGGTTTGCATTCTTTAACTTCTATGCGACCTACAACAAGATGCAGGAACAGATGCAAAAGCTTCAATTGAAGAAAGAGGAAGAAGAAGCTGCTGCGTTGGCTGAAAAACCAGCCGAACAGGATGATCTGCAACCTGCCGAACCTTTGAATCCCAAAGACTTTACACAGCAAAAATAAAACATGTCTGTATGGCATTTACTTTTTACACAGTTAGGGATATAATAATTGTACATCCTGCGATGTACGTTTCGGTTATTCGTTGTTTTGAACCAATGATGATGTCTTCGGGAGATTAACACAGAATGTTGCTGAAAAGCCCTGTCTATACGACATGGGGACTTCAAATGCATTTTTGCAGTCACCCACCTGCCAAGCAGGTTCATAAGACAATGTAGCCGGACGGCATAGGCGGGTTTCTATTTTTTATGATGTACAGCACCCTGACTTTTCCTTTTACGAGGAAGTTGGGGTGTTTTTATGTTGGTTTATTGTTTGACATGAATGATGCATTGAATCTGGGGTGGAATTGTCCGTGTATTTTTGTTAAATATGATGCTTACCCTTTTGTTACTACTTGAACAATGTTACACTAGAATACATAACTGGAACGGTTACACTCAAAGGAGGAAGGGTCTTGACCTTAAAGAGAACGCTCGTCGGTATCATCCGAAGTATGGAGGGGACCAGCGATCGAGCCAAGGATCCCAAATTAAAAACGCGGTATTACAATTTATCCAAAGAAAAAGCCTGGGAAGAGGTATCTTCGACACTTAAGAAAATTCCGGGTTATAAAGTATTACATGAAGTACATTCAGTGGGTGAGATTATACTGGAGAAACGTACAACGTTTGGACGCACGATGGATATTACAGTTTCCATTATTTCGGTAAGCCCTGTTCGGAGTGCGGTGGATATGTACTCTGCTTCTCGCGGGTCAATGGGGGATCTTGGTTCAAACTATCGTACGATTATGCACTTGTTCTCTATACTGGATAAAAAGCTGAGCAAGTATAAGGCGAATGAGTGAAATAAATGATGAAATAACAAAAAGCGAGAGAAGGCTGGCCTTCCTCGCTTTTATGCTGCACATATGGAACCTATTTTACAGCAAGGCTTTTACTGCAGCAATAGCTTGCTCGAAGTTAGGGGAGTCTGTCATTTCAGGCAGGTACTCCACATATGTAATTTTGTCTTCGGCATCCAAGACGAAAATAGAGCGCATATCAAGTTGGAATTCTTTGATCAGGACGCCAAAGTTCTCGCCGAAAGAGCGTGTTTTGTAATCGGAAAGAGTAACTACGCGGTCAACGCCAGCTGCACCGCACCAACGTTCCTGTGCGAATGGTAGGTCAACGCTGATAGTCAATACAACAACGTTCTCTCCGAGATCAGCAGCTTCAACATTGAAGCGGCGAGTCTGCGCATCACATACGCCAGTATCCAGAGAAGGAACAACGCTGATTAATTTGATCTTGCCTGCGAAATCTTTCAGAGACGCATCTTCAATCAAGTTTTTGCTCACAGTGAAGTCAGGTGCCTGGTCGCCCACTTTCAATTCGGGTCCGATCAATGTGATAGGGTTGCCTTTAAATGTGGCTGCGCCTTTACGTTCTTGTGTCATAAATAATGTTCCTCCTTATAAATTGGTGATCCGTGCCAAAATCCATTATAATCTTTTATGAAAGACATTGTCCAATCTGGGCGTGAATCTGTACGATGGATTTAAAAGATAGGTTGATTTTAACAGGGTGGAGTGAAAGTGAAAATCTATGATATTTATTCGTTATGAAAATTGGAAAGATTATTTGAAGTACTTCCCTTTGACGTCGATTCTTTTAATTGCAAATGTGGTTATGTTTATCGTGTTATCGCTTAATGGCGGATCAACGAACAATATGGTATTGCTCAAGTTTGGCGCGCTGACGAATTATGAATTGTTTGCTCAGGATTGGTGGCGTTATGTATCTTCCATCTTTTTGCATGCGGGTTTCGGTCACCTTTTATTTAACAGTTTTGCGCTGATTGTGTTTGCACCACCGATGGAACGTTTGCTCGGATCGTTGAGATACGGCGTGTTGTATCTTGGAGGAGGCGTGGTAGGTAATATTCTTGCTGTTGCATGGTACAATTCGGTCGGCGAAATTACGATTTCGGTAGGGGCGTCTGGTGCGATTTATGCTGTCTATGGGGCATTTCTCTATGTGGCCTTGTTCCAGCGTAGCATTATGGATGAAACCTCGCGCAAAACGATGTATACGTTGCTGCTGTTCGGGATTATTTTCTCCTTTGCGATGTCAGGCATTAATTGGATGGCGCATTTAGGTGGTTTGCTCGGCGGATTCTTTATTTATGGTTTGATTATTCGTTTGTGGAAACCTCGTATTTTTAAGAAGTAGTCGGAACGTTCTCAAGACGGAATGTGATCAAAGATATAGTAGGGTAAAACAGATTGGAGCGATCAGGCAAGTGGAATTAAGACAGTTGCATTATTTTCTAAAAGTGGCTCAGAAGGAACATGTTACACAGGCGGCTGAAGAGCTACATGTGGCACAGTCCGCAGTCAGTAGGCAGATTCATCAGCTTGAGGAAGAGCTTGGCGTTGATCTTTTTATGCAAAAAGGACGGAATCTGCAGTTGACTGCGGTAGGGCAGCTTTTTTGCAAACGGGTAGAAGGTATCTTGAAGGATCTCGACAAAGCCGTTGGTGAGGTGCATGAGTTTCTTGACCCGGAACACGGGGAGATTCGGATCGGTTTTCCGCACAGTCTCGGAATTCATCTGATTCCTTCTGTAGTAGCGGCTTTTCGTCAGAAGTACCCGAATGTGAAATTCAGATTTAAGCAGGGTATGTATCCAACATTGATAAGGGATGTATTATCAGCGGAAGTGGACTTGGCGTTTATTTCACCATTTCCGGAAAAACATGACCAGGTTGCTGGAGATATTGTGCTGACCGAGGAGTTACATGCAATTTTGCCGCCAAATCATCCGTTTGCAGGGGAGGAGACCATTGCGCTGGAGCAGTTGAAAGATGAGAAGTTTGTGTTGTTTAGCAAAGGGTATTCCTTACGACCAATTGTATGGCATGCCTGTCTGGAAGCTGGATTCACACCGAAAATTGCCTTTGAAGGTGAGGAAACGGATACGATTCGCGGGTTGGTAGCTGCGGGTATGGGGGTCAGTCTCCTGCCTGAAATGGCATTATTTCAGACGAACCCTCTTCAACCTGCGCATGTGGCGATTTCTCATCCGAAGGTAACCAGAACGATAGGATTGATTCATCGTGCAGATGATAAACTGCCATTGGTTGCCCAATCTTTTCGCTCGTTTTTGCTGCAATACTTCGGTTTACAACAAAACAATACCCCATCCGAATAACGGTGGGGTATTGTTTTGTTTGTTTATTTAACTTTTAGTTATTTTATCGGCTGTGGTAATTAATCGCGGCTGTTAAAGATTCCGATGTAACGAATCAGTTCAAGCAGGGAGATCAATGCAGCAGCAACATAAGTCAAAGCAGCGGCGTTCAACACTTTGGCTACGCCTTTTTCTTCTTCATTGCGGATGTAACCTTCAGAGACCATGATCTCACGTGCTCGATTGCTGGCATTAAACTCGACCGGCAATGTGATCAATTGGAATGCGACGGTAACGGAGAAGAAGATAATACCGATTCCAACCAGATTCATGGCGTTAAAGAGGAAACCTGCGATCAAGAGGAACGGTGCAAGTCCGGATGCAAAGTTTACAATCGGGAAAATCCGGTGACGTAATGCCAACATAGGGTAACTTTCCTTATGTTGAATGGCATGGCCTACTTCGTGACAGGCAACGGATAAGGCCGAGATGGACTTTTCGTAGTACACAGGTTCTGACAAACGTACAACCCGGTTAATCGGATCGTAGTGGTCGGAGAGTGCTCCGCGAACGGGTTCAATCGGTACATCGTGCAGGCCATTGGCGTCAAGCATGTGACGGGCTGCATCATAACCAGTCATTCCGTTCTGGTTGGGTACTTCTGACCAGCGTCTAAAGGTGCCTTTAACGCGAAATTGCGCCCATAATGAGAGCAAAAAGGCGATGATAATCAATACGAACATACCGTTATTAAAACTCATATCCATTCCTCCGCTTTCTTAATAAGCTACATCATGGTGTGCTCAAGCAAGATTTTCAATGCTTCCATTGTACCGGCGCTTTTGGTAAGTAGTCCTGCCATCATCTTGCGAGCTTGTACAGGTTTCATCTCTCCAAGCAGTGGTTTTAGTTCATTGACCTCTCGCTCAAGCTGCTGTACATGAAGTTCAAGTGTTGTCAGTTTGCTTGCTACTTGTTCTTCTGTACTGACCAGACGCCACTTTTCAAGAGAATGCTTAATCTCTTCGAGACTATACTTCTCTTGTTTCATCTGTACAATACGTTCGAGTCTGGTTAAGGTTTCATGACTATAGAGACGATAATTTTTTTGTGTGCGCTCTTCGGGAGCAATTAACCCGAGCTTTGTGTAATAGTCAATTGTCCGTTCGCTTACACCAGCCGTTTTGGCGAGTTCGCCAATTCTAAAAAGTTTCATATCCCCAATGATATTCACCTCGCTTGCAAGTTCAAATGTAGGGAAATGTAGTTTCCACAAGCGCTTCAATCGAACACGCCCAATTATTCTTACTAATAAGTATGATACATGAACATGAACCGTACAGTCAAACGTTATGCTTTGATCGATAGCTTGCTTCCTTCTTATATCTATGTGCTCAAGGCATGTGAATATGTACTTAAGTGCAAGAAAAAGACGTAAGACTTTATTCCCATAAAATATTTTTGGAATTGATTAAAATACTCTTGTCAACTTTCCTAACTTCTGCTTATAATGACATTAAGAGTTTCACGTCATGTTAATAAACATAACATTCGAGGGAGTGGGGTACATGAGAAAGAAATGGTTAGTTTCAATGTTAGCAATGCTTACTTTGTTGGCATTTCCGATGAGTGCATTTGCAGCAGCAGCAGAGGGGCCAACAAATATTGAACTTCAAAGTGGTCTGAACTCTGCATTTACCTTCTTGGCCGTAGTGCTGGTGTTCTTTATGCAAGGGGGATTTGCACTCCTTGAAGCAGGTTCGACACGAATGAAAAATGCAGGACATATTGCGGGTAAAACAATCCTGACATTGGGCATTTCAGTGATTGCATTCTGGGGACTTGGTTTTGGCCTCGGGTTTGGTAACGGTAACGGATTCTTTGGAACAACTGGTTTCTTCATGAGTGGCGACAACATGGCATCTTCCTTTGATTCACTGGCTGCCTCTGATGTTCCGTTAACCATTAAATTTATATTCCACCTTGCATTTGCTGCTGTCTCCCTGGCGATTGCCTGCGGTGGTATGGCAGAACGTGCAAAGATGAGCGTATATATCGTGTTTGGTACACTGTATACCATTATTATGTATCCGGTTGTTGCTCACTGGGTATGGGGCGGTGGCTGGCTTGCAGAGCTGGGTATGCAAGATTTCGCGGGTTCAACAGTTGTTCACTTGACTGGTGCAACTGCGGCGCTGGTAGCTACTATTTTGCTAAAACCACGTATCGGTAAATACAATAAAGATGGAAAACCTAACATCATTCCAGGTCATAACCAAGTGTATTCCGTACTCGGGGTCATTATCCTCTGGATCGGTTGGTTCGGTTTTAACCCGGGTAGTACGTTGTCCGCGATGGGTGAAGGATTCTTCGGTTATGTGGCATTGACTACAAACGTCGCTGCAGCTGCCGGTGGTGTCGCGGCACTGTTGATCTCCTGGGCAGTTCTTGGGAAATCAGATATTCCTAGCATGTTAAACGGTGTGCTTGCGGCACTCGTAGCTATCACAGGTGCTTGTGCTTTCGTAGAACCTTGGGCGGCTCTGGTCATCGGTGCACTTGCAGGTATCATTACTTTCTTCACGGCTCAATATTTCGAGCGCAAAGGTATTGATGATCCAATCTATGCCTTCTCCGTACACGGTATCGCTGGTATGTGGGGTGCAATCTCCACAGGGCTGTTCGCTACACCTGAACTTGCTGAGAAAGTGGGCGTAGGTCAAGCAGGTCTGTTCTATGGGGGTGGGTTCCACCAACTGGGGGTACAGTTATTAGGTCTTGTCGGTGCATTTGCCTTCGTGCTCGTGATGTCCTTCATCATTCTCGGTGGTATGAAAGCTTTGATGGGGATCCGCGTTACTGAAGAAGAAGAAACCATGGGTCTCGATCTGAGTGAACACGGTACGTATGGATATCCTGAGCAAATGAAACATACAGAATCCAAGTCGGGCGGTACGTTCAGCTCCTGAGGTAGATGATGATTGAAATTGCTTCAAGGAGGCTGGATATGATGGAACCTATCTCAACAACAAATCTTTCCTGGTCTTATCAAGGGATCGATGGTGCGGTTTCTGCAGATGAACTGCGCCAGGCGCGCGTCATTTTACAGAGAGAGCTCCAGAAATCACTGTCCGCTTCCTTGTCGCTGGTAGAATGGTACGAGACGGTAAATGAACTGCATGACCGCATTGCACGGAAAGCAGTAGAGTTATGCATTCAGGGGATGGTAGAGGAGGGCTTAGGCCAGCCTCCCGTCCCCTATGCCTTTATCGTATTCGGAAGCTCCGGCAGGGAAGAAGCGACATTATGGAGTGATCAGGATAATGGCATGATTATCAGCGATGCTCCGCATGCAGGAAAAGAAGAATATTTTACGGAACTGGGAATACGTATTGCTGATCTATTGGAACAGTTGGGTTATGCCAAATGTGAAGGTAAGGTGATGTGCTCGGAGCCGCTATGGCGTAAAACGCTGAAATCCTGGAAGCAGCAGCTCTCCGAATGGAGTTCTGACCTGAACTGGGAGCCTGTCCGCAACCTGATTATTGCTTCCGATATGCGTTTTATTGCGGGTGAGGTTAGTCTGGCAGATGCTTGGCTTGCGAGTTTTTACGAACAGTTTCGCCGAGTGCCTGAACTTTCGGACGCCGTGCTGCGTAATACAGTAAAGCATAAGGCAACGTTGAATATACTTGGACGTGTGGTTACAGAGCGATTTGGTGAACACGCAGGCGGTTTTGATGTCAAATACGGTGTGTATATTCCGCTGGTCAACAGTGCCAGATTTTTGGCTTTGCAGCATGGGATTCAGGAATCATCGACATTAAAACGTATGGAGAGACTGACTTCACTTGAGGCGATTCCGTTTCAGTTAACGGATACCTGCCAACGTGCTTTTTCTGCGGCTTTGAAGCTGCGCCGAAGTACACCGGTTGTTATCCGGGAGGAACTGCAGCAGAGTAGCGGTTTTCTGGATGAAAAGCAGATGAAACAAAAGCAAATCCTTTATGATCTGAGAGAGACTCTGGGACTTGTTAAGCGAGTACATCGTGCTTTGCAAAGACAGTTGCGATTTGAAGAAAGGAGACGTCTATGAGAGAGCCGGCAAGGGGCAGTACAGGATTTTGGAATTCGCTGCGTCAGGGAGGGGTTCCTTCCGCCATCGCTTCCATTATGGGAGCCCCTACGGCGCAACATATGGCGTTCATCCGTTCCATGATGAGGGAGCAGCGCAGGCCTGAAGTGTTGCATACACCGCTAAATGAACTGGATGCAGTTGTGTTTGATCTGGAAACAACAGGGTTTTCTCCCCAACATGGAGACGAAATTCTGTCCTTCGGTGCAGTGCGCATTCGAGGCGGTGTTGTGCTGGAAGAAGAACAATTCTATACGGTGGTACAGTCAAAAACAGCGGTGCCGAAGCATATTACCGAACTTACCGGCATTACGCAACAGATGACGGAAGAGGCTCCTACGTTGCTGAAGGGACTGCATGATTTCATGTCCTTTGTTGGCGGGAATGTATTGGTTGCTCATGCGAGTGCGCATGACCGGGCTTTTCTCAATGCGGCGTTGTGGCGAACCTCTAAGGTTAGGTTGACCCATCGTTTAATTGATACGATGATGCTCGCCCGCTGGCTTGAACCTGCAAGACCGGGATACGGACTGGATGAATTGCTAGAATCCAGAGGCATTCCCATCTATGGGCGGCACCATGCGCTTGAGGATGCCAGAATGACAGCACAGTTATGGTCTAGTTATCTGGAGGATATGAAACGTGAAAACGTTGAGACATTAGGTGATCTCTACACCCGGTTAAGTCATGCGTAGTGCCAATGGTACTAGGCTATAGGTGGGTGGAATAGACGATGGTTCACTTTGTCGCTGTTTTTCATCCGCTATAATCTGATACGAGTTCAGAAGCATGGGGGATTCCAGTTCGCTTGAAACTGCTGGAGCCGAAAGATCAGGCGCGCCGATCAGATAGGCTTGTATCATTCCTGCGAAGTGCGGAAGGGCCTGCAAATCTTCTTGCGAAGGAATGGGCCATGTACGCGGGTGGGAGTGAAAGATGCCAACGATGGTACATTCGGAGTAAAAACATTGAATCCATTCCGTTTGATCCAGTAAGAAGTGATGCAGCGGGTCAGGCGCTACGTTACGAATGGGCTGAAACCGACTGATTCGTATGCCGCCCGCTGCGGATTCACCCAGCACAACTCCGCAGGCTTCCTGCGGCAGCGAAAGATGCATATGCCTGGACATTTCCTGTTCCACCGAGCGGGGAAGGGTTAAGGTGTTTTGCTGCCCGTGAAGTGCTGCCATTTGTATTCACCCCTCTCTCTTTGGCTCCTGCTTCATGCAGGAGTCCTTTTTTATTTTATTTTGTTCTAACCGGATTGTAAAATTTTAAGGGAAAAGGGTACAATATGATAAAGAATTGATTTAACAACATTTGAGACACTTTGACTGAACAAGAGGGTGGATAGGGATGAAACGTAACATATACATATTGCTTGGAGTTGTCCTGCTTGTTGGCATAGCTCTGGCTCAGAATACAGACAGTGGCATTGCTGCTGTTTTTAAGCAAGAGCAGCCTATGCCTACAGAGACAGGACCGAAGGCGGGTTTGCTGGCACCGCCGTTCTCTCTGACAGGGTTGGATGGTAAGACTTATAGCGTGGGTGGGGCGAAAGAAAAAGCTACCTTTGTTAGTTTCTGGGCGTCATGGTGTGAGCCATGTAAGCAAGAAGCACCGGAACTAAACCATTTCGCGGAAAAATACAAAGATAAGCTGGATCTATATGGTGTGAATGTTACTTCATACGATAAACTGAAGGATGCGAAAACTTTTGCGGACGAGTACAAGCTTTCATTCCCGATCCCGCTGGATGAAAAAGGAACGGTATATGCCCAGTATAACGGCGTTGCATTTCCGACCAATGTGTTGATTGATTCCCGCGGTGTGATTCAGGAGATCATTCTTGGTATATTGCCGGAAAAAGAGCTGGAAAAAAAAATAAAAAAGTTGATTGCAGATTAGGATTTGTCTGCTCACTTGTTTTGCATCTAAAGAAGCTTCTGCTACCATCACGAATGGTTGCAGAAGCTTCTTTTATTTTCCGGGAAATATAAAGTGGGCTTAAACCTTAGTGATTAATTAGCCCAGGGGTTGGGATCGAAAGTGAATCCGGCTCGTTCAAGATTTTTTCCTGAAGCAGAGCATATCTGAAGCTATGCACAAGCGCTTCCCAGCTGGCTTCGATGACGTTCTCGGATACCCCAACCGTGTTCCAGGTATTCTCTGTATTTTTGGATTCGATCAATACACGAACTTTGGCCGCGGTGGCATCCTTCTCATCCAATACACGAACTTTGTAGTCAGACAAGTGCATATGGGCAAGAGAAGGGAAGTATTGCACAAGTGCTTTCCGAAGTGCGTTATCTAGCGCATTGACTGGACCGTTGCCTTCTGCTGCAGTGTACACACTTGTTCCCGCGACATTCAGTTTGACAAAAGCTTCGGAGACTACGGATTTACCAGCCGTTTTTTCCACAAGCATTTTGAATGATTCAAACGTAAACAGTTCTTTCATATCGCCATTCGCTTCACGAATTAACAGTTCCAGTGATGCGTCAGCACCTTCAAATTGGTAACCTTGATGTTCCAAATCCTTGATTTTTTCAATGATCTGGCGTGAGTTCGCACTGCTTGGGTCAAACTCCAAACCGAGTTCCTGCGCTTTGGACACGATATTGCTCTGTCCGGCCAGTTCAGAAACAAGAACTCGCTGCTTGTTGCCCACCAGTTCAGGTACGATATGTTCATATGTCCGGGAATCCCGCAAGATGGCAGATACGTGGATACCGCCTTTGTGAGCAAATGCAGCATTACCAACATAAGGTTGATTAATGGGCATATTCACATTCGCGATCTCGCTGATGTAACGGGCAACATTGGTGAGCTGTTTCATGGAATCTTCCGATACACACTCGTAACCCAGTTTCAACTGCAAGTTCGGGATAATAGATGCGAGATTAGCGTTACCACATCGCTCACCATATCCGTTCATTGTACCTTGAATCTGACGGGCACCGGCTTGTACAGCGCTAAGGGTATTGGCGACAGCCAGTTCACAGTCATTATGGGTATGAATACCAAGATGTGCATGAGGCAGTGTCCGATGCAGGTTGGATACGATCTCATGAACTTCGTGCGGCATCGTTCCACCGTTGGTATCACACATCACAAGCCAGTCCGCACCGGCTTCATGAGCTTTGGTCAAGACGGCTTGTGCATACTCGGGGTTGTTTTTGAACCCGTCAAAAAAGTGCTCGGCATCAAAAATGACTTCCATTCCGCTTTGCTTCAAATATGCGATGGAATCGTAGATCATAGACAGATTTTCTTCCAGTGTTGTCTGCAAGGCGGTATGCACATGAAAGTCCCATGATTTTCCGACCAGCGTGGCTGCTTGTGCCCCGGATTCAATCATACGCTTCAAGTTGGCATCTTCGCTGGCAATGCTGCCTTTGCGGCGTGTACTTCCGAATGCAACGACCTTGGCGTTCAGCTTCAGTTCCTTGACTCTTTTGAAAAACTCAATGTCCTTGGTGTTGCTGCCTGGAATTCCGCCTTCAATATAATGAGCACCGAGGTCGTCCAGCTTTTTGGCAATTTTGAGTTTGTCATCTGCGGATAAGCTGACACCCTCTCCTTGTGTGCCGTCACGTAAAGTCGTATCGAAGATGGAGATGGCCTTTGACATGAAGATCCTCCTTTTAGGTAAAGCGCTTTTTTATAAGTTTTGGTCGTGTGGTTGAAAAGCAGGTGGAAATGTTAATGGATAAATCCTTCGATGTAGCAACGCTACACTGTGTTAAACTGACTTGATAGATTTGTCCCAAACGCGTGAATTTGTATAATTAATTATTATAGCATCATTATAGCCAAATGCTACATTGAATTCGCAGGTTAACATAAACATTTGCCGATTTAAATGTAAAAAGCGTCCGGGGATATAAAACAGACATCTATGTTATAATTTGGTTTAACGGAAGAGAGGGGATTACGGTGACTATAATATGGGAGAATGTATTGATTGCAGTTATGCTTCTGATCATTATTGGTCTGGTTGTCCGGGCCATTTTCAAGAACAACAATAGACCTGGATGAAAATAAAGTGAACTCCCGGGCCGGGAGGATAGAAAGGATGGGGGGCGTGAAGTCTTCAGACAGCAATCCTCCAATCGATGTAAGTGAGTATTATCCGGCAGCAGGCAGAGTGATTCTTCATGTGGACATGAATGCCTTCTATTGCTCTGTACATGAAGCAGAAGAGCCGGAGTTATATCGTGGAAAGGCAACTGCCGTTGCGGGAAGCAGTGAACTGCGCAAAGGTGTCATTGTTACTTGTTCATACACAGCCCGAGGCAGAGGGATCTCCACGGGCATGGTTGTACATCAAGCAATGAAAAAATGTCCTGATCTGATTGTAATTCGACCTGACTTTCACCTGTATCGTCAATACTCCAGAGCTTTTATGCAGATTGCATATAGTTATACGCCGCTGCTGGAAGCAACTTCGATTGATGAGTGTTATCTGGATATTACGGGTTCCAAACAATTCGGTACACCTGTCGAAATCGCTGAACAGATCCAGAATAGGATCAGGGATGAGCTTGGCCTGCCTTGTTCCATCGGTATTGCGCCGAACAAACTACTCGCCAAAATGGCTTCTGATCTTAAAAAGCCAAACGGTATATCGATTTTGCGGATGAGGGATGTACCGCGCATTTTATGGAACAGACCGTGTAACGAGATGTTTGGCATCGGTAAAAAGACGGCTGAGAAACTCAAAAAGCTGGGGATTGATACGATCGGTCAATTGGCTAAATCGGATGAAAAAATGCTGACTGACCTGTTTGGTGTTAATGGAACATGGCTCAAAAATTCGGCAAATGGTATTCATCATTCTCCGGTCGTTGCTGAACGGGAAGCGAACAAGTCCATTGGACACACGACGACACTGCCAGCCGACGTCTCTGAACAAAGTGATATCCAGCGGGTATTTCTAAACATCAGTGATCAGGTCGCCCGAAGATTACGCAAACATGAAATGTTCAGTCAGGGCATTCAGATCACCATTCGTACCCCTGACATGAAAACGATCACGAGGTCACGCATGATGGATATCCCTACAGAGGACGCAGCAGTCATTTACCGAGAGGCTTGCCAGCTCTTTGCAAAACACTGGGGAAGCGGAAAGCCTGTACGAATGCTTGGCATCACGCTGCAGAATTTGATTCCACGAGAGGAATCCGCTGTGCAGATGGATTTGTTCGAATATGAGCAGAAGCCAAAAAAGGAAAGTTTGATTCGTATTATGGATCAGTTACGGGATAAGTTTGGTGAGAATGCAGTTGTCACTGCAGGTATGCTGGGTGATGATCCTTCCACATTGCTTCGCAACCACAAGGTAAGGGGGACGTCACTGCAAAAAGATAACTTGCAAAGTCTGGACTAAATAGGGATAATATAAAGTTGTGGTTGTTGCAATTTGATTTGTAATTATTCTAACTTTGGTTTAATATGTTTTTAGATAAAAACACGGTTCGTGGAGAATCCTAGGAGGAGAGATTGTATAATGAGTAAGTATACTTGGGTTGAAAAAGATACATGCATCGCATGTGGCGCTTGCGGAGCAACAGCTCCAGATATCTATGATTATGATGATGAAGGTTTGGCAGAAGTTATTTTTGATGGTGATGCCAACCATGGAATCAAGGCTATTCCTGAAGATTTGTTCGATGATATGCAGGATGCATGCGATGGCTGCCCTACAGACTCCATTAAAGTAGCGGACGAGCCTTTTAATAAAGAAGGTTAATTTTTTTCTTCATATTGTATATCAAGGCACATGTTTTGTCCCAGTGACAGAAGGTGTGCTTTTTTGTATGTTTATATGGTTAGTACCAAGTAACGAAGTCCTATGCACATTTTGCCTGTGGCTGCCGATATATACTCTATAAGCACAAGGCGGAATAGTGGAGGATTAGATGCAAAACACGGATCTAAGGTCATATGTCAAGAAGCATCCAGATAATAAAATGGCTTGGTATTTGCTTGGCAAAGAGTATCTGGGCGAAGGACAGGAAGCGAAGGCGAATTATTGTTTCCAACAAGCGGGCGAAGTGTACGAAGCTTTTGAACGCAGTAAAGCTCCTGCCGACATATGGATGGATTACCAGGAGAAGCTGGTAGAGGAGTCTGAGCAAAAGGAGAAAAAGAGACGCAGACGCAAAATGTGGCTGACGCTGCTCATGTTTTTGCTGTTAGCGGGACTTCCGCCTGCAGATGCCCCGGGTGGTAAACATGAGGTGGCTGACGCGTTATCCGCAGCTCTGGAGACTGAGGATGATGCATCAGATGCATCGCCTGTGAACAAAGAACGAGGAGCGAGTACAGCACCTGTGGAACAGAGCAATGTGTTCACTGCGGCTGCGTTTGGCGGCCAAAATGATGGAGGGGCTGCTCTTGCCGCAGTCTGGTCAAGATCGGGTAATGGACTTCATACTACAGCTGTACTCGGTATGCAGACATCGGATAAATGGTTGGTCTGGAAGCGGGTTATGCCCGTAAAATATATTGTGCAGACCAATTCAAAAGGCAAACTTACGGCTCAGAGTTATGATGCAAAACAATGTAACTGTAAACCTCCTGAAGTATCCTCGAAGATTAAACGGTTGGGTCTCGCTTGGACGAGCAAACAGGAGACAGCTGCCGTTTTATCCAGTGCCATCATATCCTATCATAAGCAGCATAAAACTTGGCCGAAGAGTGTCGCAGCACTGGCACAGCCGTTTCCTAACAATATATTGGGTGAAACTTCAGCTGAAATGAGCGAGATGTTTCCAGCGTTGTTAGCGATGTCTCAAGCCAAGGTTCGAGCTGGGGAGGGGAGTTCTACTGGTGACGGGATACCGCAGGCTGTTGAATCGTCCGCTGCGAAAAAGGCCCCGTTTGCGGATACATTGGGTGGACAGCCGTTTTTAGAGAAACCGCTTGAGATTGTTATTGACAAGAGTAACCACAGGTTGGCACTCATAAGCGGGAGTACGATCGTACGGATGTATGAAGTGGGCCTGGGCGGGAAGCGGACGCCAGAGGGCTCATATGTCATTACGGATAAGGTTGTTAATCCGAATGGTCACGCGAATGGAGAGTTTGGAAGTCGAGGCATGCAGCTCTCGAATACGAATTATGCCATCCACGGGACTAATGAGCCTGATAGCATCGGACTGGACGAGTCCCTTGGATGTGTGAGAATGAGCAAAGCGGATGTGGAGGAGTTGTTCGCCCTTGCTCCGCAAGGAACTCCGGTGCGCATCGGTAAAGACCTGCTGCCAGAGCTTACGCCTGCTCCGCAAGCCGAACAGCGGTATAAGTACAAACTTGTTCCGCAGCAGAACAATCCAAACAAAACATATCACTGGCTTAATTGATCCTGCGTATCTCTGATGTATCGGCAATGTTCCCGTTCATCTCAAAGATCTTCATATGTATGTCCGGCTGGCTTACTGAATCATCTACATATTGGCAATAATGATCAGTGCGCCGATGATAAGGATTAAACCGCCAACACTGGCTGCTGTCCATATAATGGCTTTGCGGTTAACCTCTTCTTTTTTTTGCTGTAATGCAGGTGGTTTGCGTTTTTGAGCCATGTTTTCTTCGTCCTCCTTAATAGGTATCGAACTGGTCTAGAGTAACCATGCTTTCATTGTAAAGAATTTGGCCCGCTATTTCCAGTAGTTGGGTTGATTTCTTGTGCATAGATCATCTGAATTGAATTTTGTTTGTCTATGCGTAAATGACTTTCTTTTTGAAGGAGAAACGGCTAGACTTGTGTGTAGAGTTTTTTTACATATGAGGACGGAGAGCGGCCATATGGCGTACCGAACCAGAACGGAGTGAGTGATTTGTTATACAAAAGTCTTGCTAAACCTTTATTGTTTAAAATGGATCCTGAGCAGGCCCATCATCTAATCATTGGTGGCCTTAGCGGTGTAGGCAGAGTTCGTCCAGTTCCGTCCGGACTACGTGTCATGTACGGCGTACGTGAAACACCGGATCTGGCAGTGGACATGTTTGGTTGTCATTTTCCTACACCGGTTGGTCTAGCCGCAGGTCTGGATAAAAACGGACAGGCCGTAACCGGGTTTTCCTCCATCGGCTTCGGATTTATGGAAGTGGGAACGGTGACGCCGCTGGCTCAGTCCGGCAATGATCAGCCTCGTTTGTTCCGTTTACCGCCAGATGAGGCGCTGGTGAATCGAATGGGTTTCAACAATCTGGGTGCAGAAGCGATGGCAGGCGAGCTTGCCCGCCTTCAGGAACGACGTATCCCCGTAGCGGTCAATATCGGTAAAAATAAAGCAACTCCAAATGAGGAAGCTCATCTGGATTATGCGAAATGTATACAGGCGTTATATACTTATGCAGATCTGTTTGTGGTTAATATCAGTTCACCAAATACACCGGATTTGCGTAATCTGCAACATGGGAATGAATTAAAAGAATTGTTGGCTGCGGTGATGACCGAGATGAACCTTCAACAGGCTAAAGCTGGCGGAGAAGCCAAATCTGTGCTTGTGAAAATAGCGCCTGACGTGAATGATCAGGAACTTGAATACATGGTTAGTACGATTGCCGCGAGTGGAGTATCGGGTATCATTGCCACAAATACGACAATCAGCCGTGAAGGTCTTTCGCATCAGCATGCGAAGGAAACGGGCGGGCTTAGTGGCAAGCCGCTACGTGAACGTTCAACGGAAATCATTCGTCAGGTGTACAGACAGACGGAAGGCAAGCTTCCGATCATCGGCTCGGGTGGTATTTTTACAAGTGAGGATGCGTACGAGAAAATTAAAGCCGGGGCAAGTCTGGTGGAAATCTATACTGCGTTGATCTATGAAGGACCTGAAGTGAATCGCCGGATCCATGCCGGATTGCGCGAATTGCTGCGTGAGGACGGTTATCATCATATTTCAGAGGCGGTTGGTGCAGACCACCGTTAAGGAGCGAGTTACACACCCCAGACACGATTTATAGAAGCATGGAAGAGTAGAACATGGATCGGGACTCTTCCCCCCGGCTAACATCATGTATAATGGATAGGAACAGGGGATGCTATAGAGACAGGAGGCTTAACCATGGACGGTAGAGACTGGGGTACATTTTTACTTCCTTATGAACAAGCGGTAGAAGAATTAAAGGTCAAATTCAAGACGATGAGGGCCGAATTGAAGAAACGGGAAGAGTATGCCCCGATTGAATTTGTTACTGGCCGTGTCAAAAAAATCTCCAGCATTCTGGAAAAATCAAGACGTCTGAATGTCGCACTGGATGATGTGGAGACGGGGATAGAGGATATTGCAGGCATTCGAATCATGTGCCAGTTCGTGGATGATATTCGTCGGGTTGCCGAGTACATCAGAGCACGGAAAGACTTAACGGTGTTAATTGAAAAAGATTATATAACCAACTTCAAAGAAAGTGGTTATCGGAGTTTCCATATGATTATTGAGTATCCTGTGCAGACGGCTTTGGGGCAGAAAAAAGTGCTCGCCGAAATTCAGATCCGGACGCTTGCGATGAATTTCTGGGCAACGATCGAACATTCCCTGAGCTATAAATTTCGGGAAAGTCTGCCGGATGATATGAGAGCGAGACTGAAGAAAACGGCAGAGGCTGCCTTCGTACTGGATAACGAGATGTCAGCAATTCGTCTACAGATCCTTGAAGCGCAGAAGGCGTTTGAGGATGATTCCAATATTGTGTCAAGAACGCTCAGCATCATTCAGCAGCTGTATTTCTATCATCTGGTTCATGAGGCGATTGAAGCTCAGAGAAGATTTAATGATTGCTGGGAACGGAATGATATGGAGGGACTCAAAGTGCTGCTGGACGATGTGAAGGAACTCCTGAACAACGCCAGAAAGGGCGAAAATCCCGATGAACAGCTATGAACCGCTCTACATTGATTATCTGATTTATTTTAATCGGGATCAGGATTACTTTGAGTGTCACGAGGTGCTTGAGGAACTGTGGCTGGAGCGGAACCGTGATCCTCTGTACAAAGGACTGTTACAGATCGCGGTAGGATTGTATCATTACCGAAACAGGAATTTTCGTGGAGGACTTATGATGCTCCAGAGTTCGCTGGAGTTGCTGGAATCGTATCCGAACAGTAGTCTCGGAATCCGCCTTGGAGATTTGATTACGGACGTTCGTGAACTTGTAAGGGATTTACAGGGAAATGAACCTGAAACAATCCGGTATCGTGATCTGTCTATCACCATTGAAGACAGGGCACTTATCGAGCTGATACAGATCAGATCTTTAGAGCTGACGCCTAATGTTCCACAGCGGCGAAGTCCAACACGAGGACGAATTTACGAAGAGAAAATGAAGGCGTTGCAGCAGAATCAAGTGCATGAGCACCAGGAGAAACGCTCATAATCATGCCAATAATTAGGATGAAACTCCTATGTCTTGAATACAAAACACCCCGTCGATTCCGGTAAAGGAATGATCGGGGTGTTTTTGGTTATTGAATGTAGTCTTTTACCTGGAGTTCATTCAAGTTAGCTTTTACTTGGGGCTGCGTTGCTTTTATATTTTTCGAAAAATTGTTTGTAGTCATCCAGCGAATAACCGTTGTCGCTTCCGTTCTCTTTCAGGCCGCCAACCATGCGGTCTTTCTCAACGCCATCTTGATAATAGACGAGTGTAGGTGTGAATTCGATGTTGTAATCGGTCCAACCCGCTTCAAACTCACGCAGATTAAATTGTGGAAGCTTGATTCCTTCACTGTCCACGAGCGGCATCAATTGTGGTGTCGTTGCACGGCAGTGTGAGCAGTCGGAAGCAAAGAAATAAACAAAGAAACTGTCTTTCTTGTCAATTCTGGCCTTCAGATCAGCGGGCAGGATAATCTGTTGATAGTTAGGATCATCGAGCAATTCCCGTGTAGCCGGATTAAGTTTGGAAGCTGCGATTCCATATGCGTTTTCTACAGTATCCATCTGTTTCTTGGATTGTTGGTTCACAAGAACCAGCGCAGCAATCATGACGACCAGTATACCAAGGAATATAAGGATTGTGGCGCTCTTCTTTTTCTTCTTGGAATTCATTGTTCATCCCCCATTGTTCATATCGAGATAAATTGCAACAAAAATATAGGTTGGGATAATATACATAAACAACCGAATTTTTGCTTATAAAACAATCTATTAGCATTATACTACATTACACGCTGTAGTGGAATACACATGATAGGATAGGCAAGTAAAATGAGGATATGATAACATAGAGCAATATGTCATTTTAACAGGATAGGATGAGTGGAATTATGGCTGTACAGCTGCCTTTCATCTTTGCGGAGCGAATGCAACATTTGCTTGGCGAAGAATTTGAATCTTTTATGAAATCATATGAACAATCTCCGCATGCCGGACTTCGAGTGAATACACTTAAAATATCAATGGAACAATTCGAAAAGATAGCTCCGTTTGACTTGAGACCCATTCCGTGGTGTGGAACTGGTTTTTATGTGCCTCATGGAGTGAAGCCCGGTCTGCATCCGTATTATCACGCGGGTCTGTATTATATTCAGGAACCAAGTGCAATGGCTCCGGTGGAGCAATTGGATGTAAAGCCGGGTGACCGCGTGTTAGACTTGTGTGCTGCGCCAGGGGGGAAATCCACTCAGATTGCTGCCAAGGTTCAAGGTAAAGGAGTGCTGGTCACGAATGATATTCATGCGGAGCGAACCAAAGCACTGGCCAAAAATGTGGAACTGTACGGCGTAAGAAATGCCGTTGTGCTGAATGAGTCACCCGAACGCATTGCGGAAGCGTTCCCTCATTATTTTGATAAAGTGTTGATTGATGCACCTTGCTCAGGTGAAGGCATGTTCCGCAAGGATGAAGACATGGTGAAATCCTGGGAACATCATTCTGTGGAGAAATGTGTGCTGATGCAGCGCGACATTCTGGAAACGGCAGCGCGGTTACTGGCTCCGGGAGGTACGATTGTTTATTCGACTTGTACTTTTGCGCCGGAGGAAAACGAAGCGATGATCGCCGAGTTTTTGAAGATGAACCGTGACTTTGCCGTGGTAAATATTGCGGATAACGCTGGTTTTGCCCCAGGACGCCCGGAGTGGGTGCGCCGGATGCTGCCCGTGCAGGCAGCTGAGACAGAAGAAGTGTTGGATCAGACGCGCGGCACAGCCCGATTATGGCCTCATCTGATAGAAGGGGAAGGACATTATGTTGCTGTGTTAAAACACCTTGAGCGTATTGAGAGTGGCACGAGACGTTCAGAAGAACTTATTGATGAGTTCAATGGAAAGTCAGGGAAAGATCTGGATGAAGAAAGACAAAGTATCGGACAACGTGTACAGGAGTCCGAATTGTTGCATGACCCAAGTGAGGATCGTTCCTTTTTACGATCGGCTTCGCTTCCTATGACCAAAGCCGATCGTAAAAAGGAACGTTTGTTACGGGTTGAATCCAGAGAAAGCAGTGACCGAAGTGCGCGAGGCGGCAAACAGGCTTCTAAACCAGGCAAGAAAGGGAAAGAGGCTGGAGGTCGCAAGTCTGAACGAGGTCAAGGACGAGGTGCCGATTCAGGTTCGTCTGATCCGTTAGCGGTGTACGCTCAATTTGTAAATGAAAATCTGGATATGATGCTTGAAGGGGAGACGGTATGTTACGGGGATCGTGTATACCAGTCAGCAGTAGGTGCGGCCCGTCTGGAGGGACTTAAAGTGATTCGTCCGGGGTGGTTTATGGGCACGATCAAGAATGGCCGCTTTGTGCCATCCCATCCACTGGCTTGTGCTTTGCGTTCATCGGAGGCTCGTCGTAGTGTGAATCTTTCCTCTACGGATGGGGAAGCGGTGAGGTACCTGAAAGGGGAAACGCTGAACATAGAGCAGGAACGGGTCCATTTTCAGGAAGGAACAGTACCCAAAGGGTACGTGCTGGTATGTGTGGATGGATATGCGGCGGGTTGGGGCAAATGGTTGGATGGTGTGTTGAAAAATGAATACCCGGCAGGCTGGAGGTGGACATCCGTATGAGTGGGAAAGGCAAACAAACGCAGCGCTTGGACAAAATATTGAGCCATATGGGTGTAGGAACACGCAGTGAGCTTAAAAAAATGGTGAAGCAGGGACGTATTCATGTGGACGGCAAAGCAGTGAAGGACAGCGGCATTCAGGTGGATCCGGCGATTAACGTTATTGAAGCAGATGGCGAGCGGATTGTGTACCGGGAAATGATCTATCTGATGCTGCACAAACCGCCAGGCGTTGTGTCTGCGACGGAAGATACTAGGGATAAAACCGTGCTGGATCTGTTGCGCAAGGAAGATCGAGTCTTCCAACCGTTTCCGGTAGGAAGGTTGGACAAGGACACGGAGGGGCTCCTTATTTTGACGAATGACGGCCCCCTCGCCCATGATCTGTTATCTCCTCGCAAGCATGTGCCCAAAACGTATGAAGCACGGGTACGAGGAAAAGTAGACGAAGAGGATGTAAAGCGTTTTGCAGCCGGACTGCAGCTTGATGACGGATACGAGACCATGCCGGCGGAGCTGACCGTGCTGGGATATGAAGAAACAGACGGAGATATTGTATCGCTTATTTCACTGATCATCCATGAAGGGAAATTTCATCAGGTTAAACGCATGTTCCAGGCTGTGGACAAACGTGTTATCTACCTGAAACGTGTAGCGATGGGAGAATTGAAGCTGGCTTCCGATCTTTCGATCGGGACTTATCGCGAATTAACAGCAGATGAATTGACCTGTTTACGAAATAATGATGCAGCCAACTAAACACAGATGAGGATGAAAATCATATGACGTATAAATTGATTGCACTGGATGTTGACGGAACCTTATTGAATGATCATCATGAACTGACGGAATGGACACAAGAAACGTTGATTCAGGCCTCCCGCCATGGGGCAGAGATTGTACTCTGTTCAGGCCGCGGTCCGGCCAACACGATTCCTTTTATGAAACAGATGGGGCTGGATGGTTATGTTATTACGCATAACGGCGCTGTGACTGCACAGGTGGATACGCGGGAAGTTATTCATCAGTTTGCTTTGGACACCCGGGGACTTGAACCTGTTATGACGTACTGCCGTGAAAATGATGTGCATTTTGACATCAATACAGCCTTTGGTCTGTATGTAGATCAACCGGAAGGTCTGGAGCTGCAGGTAAGACAGATGTATTACAATTTCCTGGCTGAGCCGCTCAAGCTACCCCGGTGGGCAGATATGACTGAACCACTTGCTAAGTTTACAGCGTTTGGTCCGATCGAGCAGATGGACGCTGTCCAGCGCGAATGGACGTCCTGGAATTTGCCTTATTACATGACACGCAGCGGAGATTTTTTCATTGATCTGATGCATCCGGAAGCTTCCAAAGGAGCTGCGCTCAAAAGACTGGCTGATTCCAAAGGCATTGCTTCTTCCGAGATTATGGCCATCGGCAATTATTTTAATGACATTACGATGCTCACCTTCGCCGGAAAAGGGATCGCAATGGATAATTCTCCTGAAGAGGTGAAAGCAGCATCCGATGAGGTGACCTTGTCCAACAATGATGAGGGCGTTGCGCACGCTATTCACAAGCATATTTTATCCGTATAATTCTGCGTTTACTTGTTACCTGATCTGTGTAAATGGACCTACTCGACCTGCGAAAATGTACAGTGCCTCATAAACTACTCTCTCCGGGGACATCCTAAGAGAATACGTTAGGAATGAGGAGGACTTGCAATGATAGAGATCGATTTAACGACAGATCTGCGAACAGCAAGTGGTGAAGTGCAGGATATTATGGTGGATGACCGATATACAGGCTCGCTTTTACTGATATACAGGGAAGGGGAGCGTCTGTCAGGCAGCCTTCAACTG
This sequence comes from Paenibacillus sp. TSA_86.1, assembly GCF_052691815.1. Taxonomy (NCBI): domain Bacteria; kingdom Bacillati; phylum Bacillota; class Bacilli; order Caryophanales; family Paenibacillaceae; genus Paenibacillus; species Paenibacillus sp. TSA_86.1. The sequence continues at coordinate 1,072,348 of NZ_JBQZGE010000001.1, forward strand.
GAACAGGAATCGATAGAAGAGGCAGTGGAACAGCTCATTATAGATAAGGTGCACGCTTATGTCCGTGCGCTTGCGGATGCGGTGGCGGCATCTTACTATGAAGTTTTGGTGAGCTGTGGCACGTTGCATTCCGTCCTGCGACCAGTGGACATGGATGAGGAAGAAGTATGGTCTTCCCCTGGAACAATAGCAACGGAGAATTACCTTGGGTATGACGAGAGCCGTTATGATGATGTATTACCTGATGAAGAGGTGAATCTCATTCCTGCATCTCGGGATGATTCTTTTACATACGAAGACCGGGAACATCTGCTGGAAATGGAGATGGTCAGTGCCGGTCGTAACTTATCAAGTTATGTGTTCAACGATGTCGAAGGAGAAGAGATGGCAGAAGCTACGCTGAAACAGTATGGAGCCGATGCACATGGAGAGATTCACTGGTATGACGAACCTGATGAAACGGTGCAGGAAGCTGCAGCGGAACTGCTTGTAAGGGAACTGGACGAGGAGATCATCGATACGATTACGATTCGGATGTGGCATCAGGGTAACGAACTGCAGACGCTTGAGTGGGTGCACCGTGATTTTTCCGAGGAACTGGAGGAAGACGAAGAGCAAGAAGAATCATTGGATTCCATCGATGATTGGATCGAGCCGGAAGAAGCGGAAGAAGCAGGCTATGTCATGCTTAGGAACAGGGATCGGGAGTTCAGAATCTATGATCTCTTCGTTCAGGAGCGCGGAGGCCTTCCGGTGGGTACGGCAACTATTGATACGTCCCATTCGGATCTGACGGGTTATATGGATTATGATGTGCCCGGTACGAGTGTGCAGCGGAGGACATTGGTGGAAGTACTGATGCGAGAGCTGAATAAAGAGATCGAATTTGACTCCTTACATCTCACCATGTTGTATCGTAATCAGATTATTGATGAAGCCAAAATGGAAGGGTAAGAGGCGAAAGCCTTTTATCCTTTTTTTGAGTTATCTTGAATTGATTTTGACGAAAAAATCTTTTCCCGGTATAGTACGATTAGTTATTTTAATTAATGCAGTTGCGATGGTATCGAATGGGAGCGACTTTTGGATTTGGACGTAGTCCAAACCAAGGGAAGCGAGCAGTCGAAACCGGAGCATATAGGAGGGGCATGATGACGGAATCATTCACAATTCGCAACCCATACATTAATGATAATTTTCAAGCTGTTCATGCACAGCCAGAGGACACGGAAGAAGTGTTATCCTTGCTTGTAGAGACGGCTTCCTGGCTGAAAAGTCAAGGATCTTCCCAATGGAGTGCATTGCTTCAAGGGGAGGATTCTCATGATACACCTTCCGCTATTCGGCGAGGCGATGTCTTTGTTTTCAAAAAAGAAGCGGAGATTGCTGGAATGGTCATTCTCATGAAGAAGCCAAGTCCATGGGATATCAAGTTATGGGGAGATCACGCCCATGCGGATGATAAAGCACTCTATCTGCATCGGCTCGCGATTCGAAGAAAATATGCTCGAACGGGTCTGGGGAAATCCATATTACAATGGTCTACCAGCGGCATACAATTTAAAGAAAAATCTCTCGTACGACTTGATTGCGGCGCTGACAATGTCAGGTTAAATGCTTTTTATGCAGGAAATGGATTCAGTTATGCAGGGGCTCACGAAGGATTCAGCATTTATGAGAAGCCGGTTGAGTTGTAGAGAAACTGGTTGAGATATGCTGCTGAGAAAATGATTAAAAAGAAGCCGGAAGCTGTTAAGCTTATCCGGCTATATTGATGTGAACAGCTGAATGGATTGATTAGTCAAGAAATGTGAATTTATACTTCTGTATGGAGAGTAGATTGAATACGTTGTATATACGACTTGATGTTTTAGTTGTCAAAACAGTGGATGTTCAAGCTTTTTTATGTCATAATGAACATTGATGATATGCAATAAAATGCATGAAAATACATTTTGGTGTATAGAACGAAGTGCATGGCTTTAGAACCGCTTTACTGAACATATGTTCTAATATATCATAAATGAATGTAGAAGAAGAGAAATGAAGCTGGGAAAGGGGGATAATGACGTTGAAATTGCTACAGGCCCTATTTTTTCCTCCGGAGCAGCCCGGAGGCGTATCCTCTATGATTCCTTACATGCAGGAGAGGTTTGCGAGTCCAAGATGGGAGATGGATCTGTTCTCCTTGCCCAAACGAATTCGTAACAAAGGGCGAGAGGAAGTCCGGTTTGAAACGTTTGATTGGACCATCTATCAGGATAGTCCTGTGGTGCAAAAATATATTCAGACCTATCGCGACTATCTCTGGTGGACCCGGCTTCGGATTCAGAAGCCCTATGATCTGATCCATGCTCATCACCCTATTGCAGGGCTTGCGATGAAAACGGTATTTCCTGAGGTTCCCCTCATTCAGACGATTCACTCCAGTTACGAAAGAGAGCTTATCCTGAATGGGCGTATTGAGCCTAATGGGATAGAGCATCAGTTCCTGCAGGCCATTTATGGGGAACTTGAACATCGTGCAGAGCGACTGTTAACGGTATCCGATTCGTTCCGTCGATATTTGAGCCCGTATGTGAAACACCCAGACCGAATTGGAATTATTCCGAATGGTTTTGATGAAAAACGGTTTAAGCCGATTCCACATGAGAATGCAGTTCCGCAATTGGTCACGGTCTGTCGTCTTGTTCCGGCTAAAGGACTTGATATTTTGTTTAAAGCCTGTGCGGAACTGAAGGATAGAGGGCTTGATTATGTGCTCCATATTATTGGAGATGGACCGATTCGTCTGGATCTCGAAGAGTTGGCACAGCGTTTGGGAATCTATAATGAGACCATTTTCTATGGATATACACTGCATCCTGAAGAGTTTATGCCGTTCTTTGATGTGTTTGTACTGCCATCACGTGCAGAAGCCTTTGGTTCGGTGTTCGCTGAAGCGGCGTTAAGCTGCCTGGCTCTTGTTGGCACGGACGTAGGGGGAATACCTGAACAGATTGAAGATGGAATAAACGGCTTGCTTGTGCCACCTGAGAATCCATCTGCGTTGGCTGATGCCCTTGAAAAGGTCATGCTCGACCCGGCATATCGCTATGAACTGGCTCGTTCCGCTTGTGAAAAAGCTAAAACCTTCTATTCGCTGGGAAGATCGGTGAATGATTTGAAAAAGATGTACCTGCAATTTCAGGCACAAGCCTGAGAAATAACAACAACACACAAAAGCCGCTGTAGGTATACAGCGGCTATTAATATTTAACAGATTTTAAAACAGCCAATCCGTTGGATGACTTGCTAAATCCTGAACAGCATTCATGAACAATCCGGCGTGGTAACCATCACAGACCGAGTGATGAACCTGTAGTGATAGTGGCAAAAATATGGAATTCTCTTTATGAATGAATCTCCCTGCCGTAATGATGGGTAGAAGGTAACGACTATTGTTATTAATATTTAAGTTGAACCCAGTAAACGATGTCCATGGAATCATAGAAAGAGAGAAGATATTTTCAGGTATAGGTGTCTTGGGAAATAACTTGCCTGAACGTTTATATTTTTCGATATCGGAAATGTAGTCTTCTTGAAACGTACTGAAATCATTTGTAACACGAGTCCATATGGCAGAGAACGACTCAGATGGTTGATCAAAGATGGTATAAAGTGGATCCAGCGTATCCCAATAACCTAGATCTCCATCATTATTGTAACTCGTTCTAAAAGAGGGATGTGAATTGATTACATGCGTGATCAAGAAGATAAACACAGGATAGAATCGATATTCTTTTTGTTTGATGAGTTGATATACAGCACTAATATCAATTTCATTGGTTAGGCTGAATGAAGTATTTTGATTCATATAGTGATGAAATATGTCTGTTCTTTTCCAACTGCTAAAATCGATTTTATTAAAATTCATTAGATGAGCCTCCTAAATTTTATTTGAAGCGAATTTAGGAGGCGAAATTGTCTGCTTTCTTCATAAAGAACCCATCCTTAATTAAGATTTACTTTGAATTGTACCATAACATGACCCATTATTATTAATGACTTCCACCCCAGATCTGTGTATTCAATTCATATTGTTCCGACCACGAAATGTGCCCCAGCGATCCATAATGAGTTTACCCGCCCAAAAGAGTGCCATACATCCAAAGATAGGGTAAAGAATAGATAAGAGAGAGCTGAAGCCAAATTGGCTGAGTGAGTAACACAGCATCATGATGACTAGTGTAATCAATCGGGGATGAACCTGGATATGTTGCCTGAGCTGCAAGGTCATGCCGTAGATGTCAGCAACAAACGTAGTGAAGATTTCCATGAAAATGAGTGTGACATATACGGACTGCACAACCCATCCCAGCTGAAAAGCGATACTGCCCATAGGGATTTCAAACTGTATGATGCCTGGCATCTGGGCCGACATGGCAAAATGGGCTGCCATCAGCATAAAACCAACGCCGATTCCCCCTGTAATTCCACCCCATTTTAACGTATTACGATGACGAATCTGGTTGCCAACAGGTACAAGTACCGCTTGAGCAAGCGCGAGATTAAAGGCGGTGTAGAGCAGCGGGGATAACCATACTTGAATGGGATTGCTATCTGTTGTTAGTGTGACAAAACGAAAAACACCTGGATGATGGAGTGTACTGAATATCATAAGCAGGGAGAGCAGGAGCATCATGGGCACAACAATGCTGTTCATTTGCAAAATAGCCTGCATTCCGCGTCCCAGAAGAAGGTATGTACCCAACAAAGTAATGATCAAGCCCGTTTGGTAGTGCAAACCCAGATGTTCCATAAAAACAGAACCTGCCCCGGCGAGCATGACGCTGTTAACGCCGATGAGAACGATAAGAGTTACCCATGTGATCCATTTACCAGCCCTATGGCCAAATAAATGTTTGTTGAGATCCTCATAGGAACGAGAGCGGGTATCATGAGCAATAAGCATCATTTTTGTTCCGAGCCAGACAAAGAGTATGGTGGACAATGCGATGGTGATTGTGGCCCACTTGCCATACTGGGTGAAAAACTGCAAAATTTCCTGCCCTGTGGCGAAGCCGGCTCCTACGACGGTTCCGATGTATGTGAATGCAATCTGTAGCACCCGGAATACCTGTTTCAATGCGTTACCCCTTTCAGGTCCCGGGATTGGTTAGCTATGCGGGTACCATAGTACAAGTTATGCTTGACCCATAAAAGTCATGACAGCAGGATGAGGAACGAGTGAATAATGGTGTGATCCAGCCTTATGACGGATTTCGCTTGAACTTGTAGCTCGATATATGATACTTTAAACCTCATAGGATAGGCTTGGGAGGTCAAATCATGGATGTATTAAAACAACGAATTTTACAAGAAGGTGTCGTCATTTCGGATCAGGTCTTGAAGCTGGATGGTCTGCTGAACCATCAGATTGATCCTGCATTAACGATGGAGATGGGACGGGAGTTTGCTGCGCGTTTCCGAGAAAGTGGAGTGACACGGGTGATTACGGTCGAATCTTCAGGTATTCCGGTGGCCTTTGCTGCAGCACATGAACTGGGGGTACCCTTGGTATTTGCCCGCCGTAAAAAAACGCTTCTGGCTGATCCGGATGCTTACTGCGAACGCGTGCCATCCTTTACGAAAGGAATTGTAACGGACATCATGGTATCTCGCGAATACATTCATGAGCATGACCGCATTTTATTCATTGATGATATTATAGCGAACGGAGACGCTGCTCGCGGTGTCATCAAAATTATCGAGCGTTCTGGCGCAGAGCTGGTAGGATTCGGTGTGGTGGTGGAGAAGTGCTTCCAGGCTGGTGCCCGCACGATCCGGGAGCAAGGCATTCCAGTGGAAGCCCTTGTACGCATTCGTTCACTGAATAATGGCACCGTGCAATTCGACGATAATGAAATGTGACTTTTTGAAGGAAATAGGGCCTAATTTTTCAACTATGGCTTTGCATGGCCGTCGATTTCATTTATAATGGGGTTATGTTAGGGAGAGGAGGCAACAACATGGGGAACCAACCGGCAACAGACCAATTTTTTATTGATAAGCTGGCGAAATCGAAAGTTCATTTTGAACGTGCCCTGGATTGTAAACATACGGAATTCGATGACCTTTATCCCTATATGATTGAACATCCTCAATTTTTCTGGTACAAACGCTATGTTGCCTGGTCAGAATTGCTGACGATTGTAGGCTTGTGTGAAGAGTTGTCCTTCTCTTGGAAAGAACAATTTACACCGCACCAAGTGGAGTACCTTGAAGAACGTGTGATGTCCGCCAAAGTGCTTGATTTTTGGTTCGAGAAGAACGACAGCAAAGAGCACGCGCAGCGGTAAACTCTCAGTCGGGACATTTTTTCGAATGACATGACAGTCCAATACAGTCACGTGAGACCTAAATGACTTTTCATTTAGGTCTCTTTTTGTAAAGAAATTTGAGTATGGGAGTTAGAGACATGATTAGTGATACAGAGTTGGATGCCCTGCGTTTGTCAGGGGAGAAGGTAAGAGTAGTGCGGGACGAGCTGGAGTCTAATGACGTAACGGGTATCGTGGTTGCCTGGGATGATGGGCAAGTACTTATACGCAGGCAGAATCGCCGTGTTGTGAAGCTGGATCGGTCTTACCGTTATCAGTTGTTCAGTGAGCCTCGTCAAAGTGTTTTAAGTGAATAAATAACGGATTCACGTGACCGGAAATCTTCTCCAAAGAGAATATTTTCAACACCGAATGTTTGGAATTACCATCAAGGCTGGGCATAATTGCGACACAGGCGTGGGAAGATAGGTACAGTGGAAATAATCGCTGTGTTTACAGCCGAGAGGGTGTGCTGCAAGTCATGACATTGATGAATGATAAAGTTCATGCGTATAAGGATCAGATTGGCGCATTAAGCGATGTTCTCCCCGATGTGGTGAAATCATATCATGAGTTCACGGGTGAGTGCTTCCAGCCGGGTGTGCTTGATGCCAAGACCAAGCAGTTAATTGCGCTAGGTATCGGTTTGTTTGCTAATAATGAAGTCTGCACGTTCTATCATGTAGAAGAGGCACGTTCCAAGGGCGCGACCGATCAGGAGATCATGGAGACCGTAGCTGTCGCTGGTGCAGTGGGCGGCGGACATGCTCTGTCACAGGGAGCAATGAGGGTGCAGAAGGCGCTGCAGTAGTCTTACGATGTTACAATAAAAAGGAGGTTCCGGTTTAAACCGGAGCCTCCCTTTTATTGTAACTGCTTATGTGGATGTAGATCGGAATGGTTTCTTAGATTTTACCCAACATTTTGTTATACATAAATTGACCTGTAACGCGTCTTGCTGTCACATAACGATCATTGAAATAAGGGTTAGACAACTTGGTGATGCTGATACCTTTGCTAGTGGAAGCATGAGCAAATTGACCTCCGCCAATGTAAACGCCTGTATGTGAGATGCCTCTGCCCGTTGTGTTGAAAAATACCAGGTCTCCTGTACGAATGCTCGCTTTGGATATCGGAGTTCCTGCTTTGGCTTGTTGTTGCGACGTGCGTGGCAATTCAATGCTGTATTTGTTAAAAAGATATCTCATAAACCCGGAACAATCGAAGCCAGCCATGGTTGTGCCGCCCCACTTATACGGGATGCCTGTCATATTGTTAACCATTGTATTAATTGTACTTGCCTCTGTGCTTGTTGCTCCGGATGTAAATAGTACAGCAGCTCCAAAAATGGAAATAATCAGTTTTTTCAAAATCAATGTTCTCCCTTCGATGCCTACGGAGTTAGCTAAGGGTTCGGTAGAAGGTTCCCTATATTTCCTATGTATAAGAATAATTCACCCAAAATGGTTCCCCCGTTTTCAATCCTGAAACTCGGCAAATGAATAATTAAGTTTTTGTAACTATTTGAAACTATATTGCATAAATACGTAATTGTCAAACCTATTTAAAGCCCTTCTTTTAACGTCAATGTTAGCGGAATTATCGTTTTTAGTCATAATTATGTTTAAAAAGGGCTGAAAAGATTACAAAAAAGTCATTAGTGTTTCATGGGAGACAAGTGTGGATATTAAACAAGCTTGTCAAGAGCTAAAAGGGTACTCCTTTATGTTAAATTAAAGAAAATACATATAGGATGTTGCATATATTGACAAATGTTTGTTTATTGCATATCATACAATTATTAAATACAAAATTTGTATTTAAATTGTTTTCATTGGAATTATTATGAGGGAGTAATCAAATTTGTGAATTGGGGAGAGTGTTATTGAGTGAAAGCAAAAAAATTAGTAACATTTGTACTGGCATGTTCAATGGTGTTTTCCGTCGCGGGAATGGCCGTTCTTCCTGCACCAACCGTATCGGCGGCAGATGCCTCTGGTACAACAGCGAGTTTGTCCGATATTTTGAAAAATCAGCGCCCGGATGGTGGCTGGAGAAAAGATTATAGTCAGACGTCAGGTGAATGGGCTAAGTCAACAATTGATAATAAAGCTACATATTCAGAAATTAGAAGACTTGCAACTGAATTCAAGAAAACAAATGACCAGCGATACTCGGCTGCTGCAATCAAAGGCATTAATTTTTTGCTTAACATGCAATATTCCAATGGCGGCTGGCCACAAGTCTATCAAAGTTCCGGTTATCATAAACATATTACTTATAATGATGATGCAATGATTAATGTGATGTACATGCTCGATGAAGTCGCAGCACGTAAGGGGAACTTTTCCTTTATCGACAGTTCACTCGCAAATCGTAGTAAAAATGCGGTTTCTAAAGGAGTGGACGCCATCCTGAACACCCAGGTGGTATCCGGTGGGAAGTTAACGGCTTGGGGACAGCAGCATGATTCCAGTTCACTGAGACCTGCAGGAGCGAGAATCTATGAAGTGCCGTCACTGACGGCAGGTGAAAGTGTTAATATTGTGAAGTTTCTGAAAACAAGATCGGCTAATTCGAGAATCACTGCATCCATCAAAGGTGCCGAAGCTTGGTTTAACAAAGTGAAAATTACAGGATATCGGTATGAGCGTGGGAACGGGGACAGCCGAATCATTGCTGATTCGAGTGCATCACCGATCTGGGCGCGTTTCTATGAACTCGGTACGGACAAACCTATCTTTGTTGGACGTGATGGCGTCGTGAAATATAAGCTGAGTGATATTGAAAAGGAAAGAAGAGGCGGTTATGCATGGTACGGCAACTGGCCGTCCAAGCTGTAAAAGATCTTTTCTGGACAGTAGTGAATAACACATCACCAACGGTTATGTATAGCTTCATCACAGGCAAGCCCAAGGGGTGCGAACCGACTACGTATTCGGTTCGCACGTATTTGTTTATTTTTATGTATTGACAGGTCAAAGCACGCGTGATATATTATTTCTTGTCGCCGATAATAATTGGAGAGACAAAATATATGCGGTCGTGGCGGAATTGGCAGACGCGCACGGTTCAGGTCCGTGTGGGCTAACCCCCCGTGGAGGTTCGAGTCCTCTCGACCGCATCGAATAAAAAGGTTCCTCAGATTAACTTCTGAAGGAACCTTTTTTTATTCGAATTGATTCTGGAATACTTCTCTTGAAGAAAAGCCCCCGATTCCTTACGTGCCACATGAGCATGTAAGGAATTGAGGGCTTGGTTTGTATTTTACTGATTCACGGGTTCAACAGCAGGCGTAACGTCAGTGTCAACGTTAGTCTCCATATCCGTCAATGGAAGTTCAATTTCAAACTCGGAGGCAATGTCCTCTTCCGAAATACGGTTTGTACCTGTGAGGTTAGCTACAAAAGTGGTTACACTGCGCGCTGGAAGCTGTGCAGTAAAGGCTCGGTTAGATACATTGATTGCGGATTGACTTGCCAAGTTCCGATTGGCGTCTGTCACCCAAGAAGACACCGTGGAGGCATTGCCATTCTGCAGCACGAACTTTTGGCTAACCGCAGAGGTACCACGGTTAATGGCTACGATAACCACTCGGTTGTTGCCTTTGTATGCAGATACGAAAGTGTTTGTGTCCGGATTTTTGGAAGCATCAACTCTGACATAGCCTGGGCGTATGAATTTGGAGAAGTGGGCCATGTTATAACCACGTTTACTGATCGTACCATCTTCTTTCATTGGTCCATATGATCTGCGGATGTACCACCATACATAGGCTTGGAAATCGCCTTCAACCATTGCATTGTGCATGTGGTAGGAGATATCCAATGCTTCTGGCCAGCGATCAGCCGAATTGTTGTCACTGTTTGGATAATACACCTCAGTCATCCAGAGCTCTTTGCCGGCTCCCTTTTGTTTGAAAAGAGGGTAGGCAAAGTTGCTGAACTGTGTTCCATACAAATGTGCTCCCAGAATGTCCATGTTAGCAAGCGCTTGTGGATCATTCAGAATCGGGTCAGATATGTTTTTGAGGTATTGGAAGGATTCTGGAGCCATGACTTTGGCACCTTGAATGCTACCTGCGTTTTCTTTCATGAAACGAAGAATCTCTTGCGGCGTCCACCAAGTCCAGTCATGAGCATAATCCGGCTCGTTTTGAACGGAAATGGAATACAGGTTTACACCGTTATTTTTCATATAAGTTACAAAATCATTCAGATGTTGCGCGTAAGCAGCGTATTTGTCATACCGTAATCGTTTTGCATTGGTATCACCGTTTCGATTAAACGTCTCAACCATACTGCTTGGAGGGTTCCAAGGTGATGCAAAGACGATAGCTCCTTTTTCAATCGCACGTTTGGCTGTAGCCAATTCACGAGACCAGTTATTCCGATCCGGGTCAACCCAGATTCGGAGCACGGAGAATCCCAGTTGGTTCTGATCATTTCCGAAAGCGGTTTCACGTTGTGCCGCCGTTAAGTCGCCAATCCAGACGGGATGGTTAATGCCGCCGAAACCACGGATTACTTGTTTCTGTGAGGATAAGTTGATGTTGGCGTCACTCGCCGCGGATACGTTCGTTGGAGTTAACATCAGTGGCAGAGCAGTTAAGCAGGCTAACAAAATGTTGACTGATTTTTTAAATTTGAGATTCATCTTCAATGTGTACACTCTCCTCAATATAAGTGACTTGCGAAAGCATGGACAAGAAAAATAAATTCCTCGGCATAACTTCGAATAGGGCGGGCATCACATCCTCTCGATCAAGATGCATCTAATAGATGATTGGATAACAAGGAAAAGTTTTGTTTTGTAAATTCTACTATATTATTCCTGTGAAAAATACCCGATATATTGCAGTTCTTTGTAATTTTTTATATTTTTATGACATGAATACTATTTTCATAGGAAAATAAGCTTCTGTAAAATTTATGTCAACCGGTTGACATGTCAGAATATCGCCATTATGATAAAGCTGTATTCAAAATGTATGCGCATTCATAACGAACATCAGGGGGGAAGTTGAGAAATGAAAAAGATATGGGTACCGTTTGTTAGCGTATTGTTACTGATGTTAATCATCACCGCCTGTTCCTCAGGAAAAACAACGAATTCTTCATCGCAGGGTTCTGACAAGCAGGCCGGTGAGGCTTCAAAAGAGGTGAAATTAACCTTTTTCAACACTTCGGCTGAAGTAAACGGCGTCTTTGAAAAGTTGTTCAAAACGTATCATGAGCTACATCCGGAGGTAACCATTGAGCTAATCCCTACCCCGATTGGTGGAGCGCAGCTGGAGAAATTTCAATCTCTGCTTGCATCTGGCAATCCCGCAACGATTGCAAATCTGGATGCAGGTACGATTCTGCAATATAAAGACAAATTTCTTAATATGGATTCCGAAAAGGCAACATATGAAGGCTTAACGAAACCTGGTGCTGTAGACGGAGCCCTGCTGGATGGTCAATTTCTGGGTATCCCTTGGACAGCACAAGGATACGGTCTTTTATACAACAAACGGGTTGTAGATGACGCGATGGGTGGCTCTTTTGATCCGAACAGCATTAAAACTCGTGATGATCTGGAAGCTGTTTTCAAAAAAGTAGAGGCTGCTGGCAAAGCACCTGTCATGCTACATGGTGCAGACTGGTCACTTGGAGCGCATTATCTGGGACTGACCTATTCTCTTCAATCGAGCAACGTGGAAGACAATCGTAAATTCGTGAAGGACTTGGAAAATGGAACTGCGAAGCTCACGGACAATGCTGCATTTAACGGATTGATTGATACGTTCGATCTGCTGAAAAAATATAATGCACGCAGCAAAGATCCGCTGGTGGCAGATTACACCAAAGACAGTACAGATTTTGCTAAAGGAGAAGCTGCTTTTTATTTCATGGGTGACTGGAACTGGGCTGTGATTGGCAGTCTGGAAGGTCGGGACAAAGAGTTCGGCATTATCCCAGTTCCGGTCAGCAACAATCCCGAAGATTACGGAAATACACAAGTGGCGTACAGTGAGCCCAAACTCATTGCAATCGATAATTCAGGTTCTACGGAAGCTCAGCAGGCTGCGGCCAAAGCATTTATTCAATGGATGGTAACGAGTGACGAAGGGCAGGAGGCGATTGTCGGACAGATGGGTCTGGCGCTGCCATATAAAGATGTCAAAGTGAAAAGCAGTAACATTTTATCCGAAGCGGTGAACCAGTACGTAGACCAAGGAAAGGTGTTGAATATCAGTGTGATTAACTATTTACCACAGGATTACTGGGCAAAGACTGGCGCATCGATGCAGAAATATTTGGCAGGTGTTATTGATCGGAAAGGACTGGCAGAGGAAGTGCAAGCTTACTGGGCTAGTCAGGCGGGAAAATAGAATTATAAACGTTTGAAAGAGGATGTGCATCCATACAGGGGGCGCATCCTCCATTATTCCAATCGTTCATTAAATCATTCATCAAGCCGTTACCAAGCCAAGGGACACACAGGAGGTCAACATGGATAGAAAAATACGGATGAGAAACGCGGGAACCTTCTTACTCTTTGGAGCGCCTTCCGTCATCGCTTTTCTCGCAGTGGTTGTGATCCCGTTTATCGTTGGATTGTACCTTACGTTCACCAATTGGGATGTTCGTACCGGGGATAACACATTTATTGGTATATCCAATTATATCGCGGTCTGGCAAGATAGTGTGTTCTGGACTCAATTATGGTTCACCCTGAAATATGTATTTTTCACTGTCATTATCGCTAACGCTGCTGCTTTTTTTGTCGCTCTTGTCCTGACCGGCGGGGGTAGAGGTGAGCAATGGCTTCGTACAGGTTTTTTCACACCGAATCTGATTGGCGGCATTATTCTCGGATATCTGTGGCAGACATTATTTTCGCAGGTACTGCCTTATCTGGGGCAAAAGTATGGTTGGGTCTGGTTTGAGACATCCTGGTTAACCAACACGGATACTGCTTTTTGGGCACTGGTCATTACTACGTCATGGCAACTGATTGGTTATTTAATGATCATCTATATTGCCGGCTTTGCCGGGGTTCCGAATGATGTACTCGAGGCAGCCAGCATCGATGGAGCAAACCGTATGGCAACGATTCGCCGTATTATGCTGCCGCTTACGATTCCGGCCATTGTCATCTGTGTATTTATTTCAATTTCCCGTTCATTTCTGACCTATGATATCAACCTTGCATTGACCAAAGGAGGGCCGTTTAACTCCACGGAGCTGGCGACCTACCATATCGTGCAAAAGGCATTTTTGTCCAACCAGTATGGGGTTGGTCAGGCGGAAGCTGTAGTGCTCTTTGCAGTAGTCGCTATCATTGCGCTGACACAATCGTACCTGCTCAAGAGATTGGAGGTTGAATCCTGATGTCAAGCCGCCAATATCTTCCCTCGTTGAAAAAAATACTGCTGTACGTTTTGCTGTTCCTGTTTCTAACACCGTTTTTGCTGATTATTATGAACTCATTCAAATCGACCCAGCAGTTCGTGGAGAATCCTTTATCACTGCCAGCAGGTATTCAACTGGATAACTACGTCAGTGCATTTGACAATATGAATTTTCTGGACGGATTTTTGAACTCGCTGCTGATTACAGTCGGTTCGGTGATCCTGATTCTTTTTTTCTCATCCATGACGGGTTATCTGTTTGTCCGCTTCAAATGGCGCGTGAACGGCATCCTCTTCTATGCAATGCTGGCTTCACTTGCTCTACCGTTTCAGGTATTAATGATCCCGCTGGTGATGTTATACGGCAATATGAGTCTGCTCGACTCCAAAATAACCTTGCTGTTTATGTACCTGGGTTTCGGTGTGCCTTTTGGCGTATTTACGTTCCACGGATTTATTAAGGGCATCCCGTATGAACTCGAAGAATCTGCTTTTATTGAAGGTAGCTCTCGTATGAGAACGTTCTTCCAGATTGTGCTTCCCTTGTTAAGACCGGTATTTGTTACTCTGATTGTGCTGGATGTGTTGTGGATCTGGAATGACTATTTACTTCCCAGCTTGGTACTGTTATCACCGGAACACAAAACGTTGCCGCTCTCGACGTATAATTTCTTCTCATCATATTCGGTGGATTATGCACCGCTGATGGCTGGTTTGATCATGACAATTATTCCGGTATTGATTATGTATCTGGTTCTGCAGAAGCAGATTATTAAGGGAATTACAGAGGGTGCATTGAAGTAGAAACGGGACGGCTGGAGTGAAATGGAAAACGATTAAGTTTATAATGGATTAAAAAGAGCAAGGTGGTTAACAGTTATGCCCAAGATTGATGATGTTGCCAAAAAAGCGGGAGTATCTGTCACAACGGTGTCCCGTGTACTGAATAATAGAGGCTATATTAGCGAGGGAACCCGTGAAAAGGTCTATCGCGTAATGGAAGAGCTCGATTATCAACCCAACGAGATGGCAAGAGCACTGTTTCGCAAAAAATCCAATATGATCGGTTTGATCATTCCAGATGTATCCCATCCTTTTTTCAGTGAGATGACATATCATCTAGAGTATTATGCGGATAAGTCCGGATACAAACTGTTACTGTGTAATTCGAATCGGGATGTTGGTAAAGAGAGCAAATATATTGATATGTTGAAAAAAAACAAGGTGGACGCCATCATCACAGGCAGTTCTCTGCTTGAAGTGGAACATTATCTGAATCTCAATCTGCCGATTGTTTCACTGGATCGCGAAGTGGCTGACAACATTCCGGTCGTTTCTTCGGATAACGAGATGGGAGGCAGGCAGGCTACACAACTTCTGCTCGACAAGAATTGTAAACAACCTGCTTTTCTCTATCGAGGGATTGGTGGGCCGCACCATGTCGCTTTGCTAGCAAACGGGAGGGCACAGGGATATGAAGAAGTGATGCGTAACGCGGGTCTCGATCCGATTCATCTACAGCTGAACGCATCCGCTAGGGACGAGCAGGAGATTCAACAGGAGATCATACAGTTTCTGAATCAACATCCCGCAGTGGATGGCATATTTGCAAGTAGTGACGTCATTGCGGCTGAAGCGTTACAGGCCTCTCGTCATGCGGGAAGACATGTCCCTGAGGATATGAAAATTGTCGGTTATGATGATGTGAAAATTGCTTCGTTGCTCAGTCCGCGTCTAAGTAGTGTACGACAACCGGTGCAGGAGATGGCAGAACGCATTATTGAACTGGTTGTACAACAGATTAAGGGAGAAGACATTCCGAGTACAAACCTGTTTCCAGTCCAACTGATTGAGCGGGAAACAACATAGAAGGGGTGCTTTGAAAAAAGCACAATTCCTGTGTTGTTCGTATGTCAACCGGTTGATATACAGGCGCACAAGTAAGTTAGTTACGTTATGAATTCTTTACGAGACAGGGGGATACAGAATGGATTTTATGAGTAGGGTGACACCGGAGCTGCGGGCGGGTCTACTGGGACTTGAGGTCATACAGTTGCCAGAGGACTTGATGAAAGCACGTACGAATGCCGTGCAAGTTGTTCAAACTTCGACAGCTGTCGAGATTGTGAACATGTACATTCACGGAGTGGATGGAAACGAACTGCAGCTTCGTATCTATACACCTGCGCATATAGATACAACGGATAGACCGGCCCTGTTATGGATTCACGGGGGTGGGCTGATTCTGGGAAATCCCGAGGGAGATGATCAGCTGTGTACAGATTTTGCGATCCGTGCCGGGTGCATTGTCGTCTCTCCGAATTATCGATTGGCACCGGAACATCCTTATCCTGCAGGACTTGAAGACTGTTATAGCACACTCGAATGGATATCTGGAGAGGCCGTGACACGAGGAATAGATCTAGAGCGTATTGCCGTTGGGGGAGCCAGTGCAGGGGGCGGGCTTGCAGCAGCGCTCACTCTTTTGACAAGAGATCGGAAGGGGCCTGAACTGTGCTTTCAGCTGCCTCTGTACCCGATGCTGGATCATCGGAATAGTACATCGTCTAGCTATGAGATCACATATCCTTCGGTATGGAACCGAGCACACAACATGGCGGCCTGGCAGATGTATCTCGGACCGAAGTGGAACGATGATATTCCTGAATATGCTTCTCCAAGCCTTGCTGCCGATCTTACAGGTCTGCCACCTGCTTATATTTGTGTCGGTGAGCTGGATCTGTTCCGGGATGAGATCATGGACTATGTTATCCGTCTGACGAGAGCAGGAGTTAAGGTCGAATTTCATCTGTATCCGGGTTGTTATCATGCTTCAGAGCATGTAGCTCCCGAAGCGGAGAGCAGTCAACGGATTCGAAACGAGTATATTGAGCGTTTAGCTCAGGCATTAAACCCGTGAACCGGAGCCGAAATCTGATTTTTGCAAAAAAGTGATCGTTTTACTGACAAGTTAGTGGAGTCCGTAATATAAAATTGGTGATGAGTTCACATGATAAAGCTTGCTCTAATGCAGGCTTTTTTTGTGTTCCAATTATTTTAGAATGAATTGGGAAAGTGAACTTACATAGAACTGCAGCTGGAATCAAACAATGAGAACACCAAGTACAGAGGAGGCTGCAGGATATGATGCGACATAAATGGAGAAAAGGTTACTGGGGGGGACTGAAGTTTCGATTTTGGATCTTCCTGTGTGTCGTAAGTATAGTCATTGCCTCAGGAGGAACCGAAGTTTCTGCTATGCCGCCAGAGACGAAGTTATCATCATCTCAGCTCAATCGAATGGCCATCATTATTGATGATGTCGGCAATGATATGAGGGGTACCAAGGAGATTCTTGATATGCCTGTGAAGCTGACTGTGGCCGTAATGCCTTTTTTGCAAACAACGAAAAAAGATGCGATCGCTGCGCATGAAAAAGGGATGGATGTGATTGTTCACATGCCGATGGAACCCAAGAAGGGCAAACCGGAATGGCTTGGCCCAGGGGCCATCACATCCAATCTGACGGATGAGCAGGTTCGGGAACGGGTGGAAAAGGCTATTGAAGATGTTCCCTATGCCATCGGTATGAACAATCATATGGGTTCCAAAATCACTTCTGATAAACGCATCATGTCCATTGTACTGGACGTTTGTCGGGAGCATGGGCTATTTTTCGTGGACAGTCGTACCAATTTTCGCTCCGTGGTCGGAGAGCTTGCTATAGCCAAAAAGTTGCCGCCTGTGGGTAATGACATTTTTCTCGATGACCAAAATTCAAAGGCACACATCCGCAAACAGCTTGATCTGGCTGCTCAGCGTGCGGTTGACAAGAAAAGCTGCGTTGTCATTGGTCATGTGGGTCACACCGGAATGAACACTTCCGCAGTAATACGCGAGTCGGTATCCCGCTTGCAGAAGCGGGTTCAATTCGTTGGTATCGGCGATATGATAAGGGATGTATGGCACTGGGAAGCAGCCCCTACACTACCGACAGATAATAAATGATACCGTCTGCAATCGACTGGGCAATGCGTTTTTGTTCTGCCGGATTATTGATTCTGGCCCGGTCGGCTGCATTACTCAAAAAACCGGTTTCCACAATAACTGCGGGCTGTTTCACGTAATTCAGCATATAAAACGGCTTGCCCCATACCACTTCACGATGGGTACCGCATAAGCGATTCATGGCATCCTGAATGGATTGCGCCAGCAAATAACTTCTACCCTCTCTCTGGTGCAGCACTACAGGGCCGTGCGTAGCTGAGCGCGAACTCCAATTGGCGTGAATACTAACGACGATATCGGTGCTAACTTCCTCACTGAGGCTTTTGCGCTGTGCGAGATCCCTAACGTGACGTGAGCGGCTGTTTAACCAGCGATTCTCATCACTAAGTGCATAATCGCCGAGGCGGTTAATGATGACCGCGTAACCTTTGCTGCGAAGCAGCAAATATAACTTTTGACTGATGGCCAAATTAATGTCTTTCTCCAAAACACCTGCGTCGGATGTGCCGCCGTCTATACCTCCATGTCCAACATCCAGCAAAATAGTCGGCGCTGCAAAAGCGTGATGGCTGGAGCGATAGGCATCCCCTTCGGTGATTGGCATGATGGATGTCTGATCAGCAGATGGATCAGGGTGATCCAAACGGAACGCCGAGGACAGACCAGAAAGAGAATGTAAACTAATTAGCAAGGTCACGGAAACGGTCAATAACAGCTTGAACATGCAAATACACACTCCTATTACGGTATTTATGGTTCAGAAGCACAAGGGAGACAGGATGGATACCTTTGGCATTAGACTGTGCATTTTGCATCATTTCATACGCTGCTGCACAAAATAATGTTTAGTTCCATCACGTTCTGCACACAATAGGAATAACGGTCACGTTACGGTTGTGCGGAAAAGGAGGCTGTATGATGGCTAAGAGTGATGAGTTGGTTAAATACATTACACAGCGTGTGGTGCATTATATCGACACCCCGAAGGATGAACGGAAAGAGCGGAGAGCGCAAAGCAGGAGGAAAGAGCCGTGGTCGATGAAGTGGTTTGGCATGATTCCTTTTGCGGTATCGCTATGGATGGGTAAAAAGAAAAAAGGTTCTGAGTGAAACTCTGAGTGAAGTGTTGTCTTAAACCTGTATAAATTAAACAAAAAGACGCAGTCCGAGAAGGGACGCGTCTTTTTATCATGTGATTGGAGTTTGTGCTTGTCTTCTACAGATTGATCATGTAAAAATGCCCGTCAAGCAAAAGCTTATTCAAAGGTACAAACCGTTGAGTGGAGTCAAAACCTCCAAGCCCTACATAAAGAACAGACGCTGATTCTTTCCCTGTCCCAGTGGTTAAACCTGATCTATCCTTGTTACCCGTTTGGATTGGGGGTATTGCTTCGGGTTGTTGCGTATGCCACATTTGGTATCCGCTTACTGGCAAGGGGCCTCCGTAAAATAGATTGCGTTCTCCTGCTGAAAAAACAAGAGCACTAAGATGACTGTTCTGAATCCGTTCCTTGACTTGAGAGAGTTGAAGAGGTTCAGATGTTAGCCAGGTTAGTTGTAATGAGGGGCCAAAAGCTGGCCGCAAACGGACTGGATCTGTGATCCACGTTGTGGCGGCAGGCATGGCCTGCAATTCTTGCAACTTCGGTGGGGCCGAAGATTGCGTTCCGGGACTTTTCTCTAAACGTTCCAACACATCACTCGGTAACAAATCTCCATTCGATGCATCAATATACAAGGCAGGATAATTCGCACGTCCCACTTTCCAATACGCCAGCAGAGGAGCAGCATATCGACGCGTAAGCTCTCCACCTGCGGTTTGTATTGTGCTCAGATTCAATTGCTGTCGTTCCAGAGCCTGTCCTAACAACTCGTTATTGTACAGCACTTCTTCTCCCTGACCGTACTCGCTAAGGAAATACTTTCCTTGTTCAGTTATGGAAATAATCATATACCCGATTCGTTGATCCTGAACGTTGGCGTAAACAAGCCAGCCGTGGGTACCCGGCCCCAAAGGATAATATTCAAGCTGGGCAGTAAGCCAGTCCGAATTAGATGTGCCAAGCACACTAGCTTGTTGCTGGGCATATTGCTCTACAGCAGCGGGAGCCAACCTGTCGGTGAGTACAGCCGCGTGAGCTGTTGACCCGAATGAGAAGAGGGTGAGACCGATCATTACGCTCAGGAAGACGTATAGGGGCTTCCATAGATTTTCTCGTTCTGTCGTGGCGTGTATCTTCAACTTGAACACCTTCTTCCTGATTCCATTGTAGAGCAGAGACGATGCAAAGAGTGCTGCAAAGTGTCGGTTCAGTGATCATGAATAAACACTACTTTTGCCAGCATTTGCAGGAAAAGTAGTGTCTTCGTCTTATCTTAAGTGAAACATGCCGCTGCTAATGGCGGTGACCTTCACCTTGGGCTCATATTGCCAGATCATTTCGGTTCGTCGTGTCTCATATTGCTGTTTCATTGCTTCACGATCCATGACCGCCTGTTTTGCTTTTTCTTGCTCTGGGTCTTCCTGATCCTGAGTAAGCATAACGGCTGGTTCGGCAGCCAATTCCACGTCATCCGTGACTGGCTCCAGTACGCCACGAACCCGATTATGGAAAGACGGAGCGGGTGATGGAGGGGAAATCGCCTGAACATCAGCTGAAGTCTGTACATCTGAATGGGTTGCTGAGGGTTTAGATGAAGCAGGAGTGGCATCTCCTTCAGTAACCTCAGGCATATCTTCCCGCAGCACGGCTTCATAATACGCGTCGACAACATCCAGTTCCAGTTGCAGGCGTTCTTTGGCTTTTTCTGCCCAGCTATAATCAAGTGTACTCAGATGATTGGTGAGATGCATTTCGAGAGCAGCCCCGGCATCAGCGAGTGAAATTTTGGGTGACTGAGCGTGCATATTTTCAGCCAGCCTTGGACTGAGATCACGCCGGTTCAGCTTGCTGCCGAATTTCTCGATAATTTCACCCGAGCGCAATGAAATGCCGAGAAAATGTAACTCCTCCCGTTTCAGATCACACGCAAACTCCACTTTAAAACAAACGCCTAACCAAGGTTCATACACAGCTGGAACTGTGGCCCGAATCTGACGTTTGGCAGCTTGTTCAAACAGGTTAACAAAAGCACCACCTTCGCGTGCCGCCTCAAAAATCTGTTGCAACCTGCGGCTGCCATACACGACATCTTCCCGCAGAATGCGTCCAGGGCCGAGCTGTGGCATTGAGGGTGTGATGCCGAAATAACGTCCGAGAATCGTATCTTTCGGTGCATCAGAGTTCGCTTCCGTAGAGACTCGAGCAGGCTCTGCAGCTTTGATTTTGGCTTCTGCCGCTTCCGTTATTTGCTGGTAGGCCTCCGGGTCAAAAACAAATGTAAAGGACATAGTCTCAGGTTCCACCCCGACACGTTCCACAAATCCCCAGTAATAGGGACGGTTCGTTAATGCCTTGTCTGCTTCAGGTGACAGCTTAACGGTAACATGAGCAGGGGATCGTTCCATGATCTGACAATCCAGGGCTTCCAGGTAGGTCAGAACATAAGCCTGGATCTCATGCGGTGACATCGTCATGGATCAGTTGCCTCCTTTGTGCAGATCAAGTTGGGTTATCAACGGCACCTCATCCGCGACTTCACGCTGAATCGTGCTCAGCGATTGACCGAGCGAGTCCATTTTGCGGCGAATATCTTCTTCGTTCTGCGATTCCAGCATAATTTTGTACAGACTTTTTTCAATGGATTCATTTTTCTCCAGCCGCTCCAGAATGACATCCAATCCGCCGATGACCATCTCAAACATATTAATTTTCTCATGCAGCAGATTCAAAATATGTTCTTCAATCGTGCCTTTGGTAGACAGGTTGAAAATGTTAACGTCATTCTGCTGCCCTAGCCGATGAACCCGGCCAATCCGCTGCTCTACCCGCATCGGGTTCCACGGCAGATCAAAGTTGATCATGTGATGACAGAATTGCAGGTTGATGCCCTCACCGCCAGCTTCCGTGGCAATCATTGCCTGCACGCGCCCGCGGAAGAGATCCATCATCCAGTCCTTTTTACCCCGATTCATACCGCCCCGATAAGGAACGGCTGTAAGGCCGTTGTTGCGAAAATAGTTCAGCAGATATTCCTGCGTCGCCCGGTATTCCGTGAAAATAATGACCTTCTCATTCATATCACGAATCAGTTCCATCGTTTTTTCGGCCTTTGTATTTTCTTTAATCGCCTTGATATGGGCCACCAGCTCCCAGATTTTATCTCGCAGCGGGGAATCGAGCGGAAGTTTCTTAGACAGATTCACAAGGGTTACAAATACGGCATCCCGGCTGCTACAGACTTCCCGTTGTAACGTGACGAGCGAAAGCATGCTGCTGAGATTACCGCCCGCTTCCTGGTACTGGTCTTTGACAAACGAGGTCACCCCGTCATAGAGCGTCTGCTCTTCGGGGGAGAGTTGCAGATCTACGTTAGAAACGTTCCGCTTCGTAAATTGCACGGGGCCTTCCCCTCGTCTGTTACGGATCATCACTTTGGACAGCTCGTCTTTGAGCTGTGCCTGATTTTTGGGAACACGTTTATCCACAACAAAGTTGGCTGCAAAATCGCCCTGACGACCAAGCTGGCCAGGCTTTAGCAAGTTGATGAGATTGAATAGTTCACTCATGTCGTTCTGCACAGGCGTAGCCGTGAGCAATAGGCAATATTTTTTGCGCAATTTCAACATGAATTGGTAGTTGGTCGTTTTTTTGTTTTTCAGTTTATGGGCCTCATCAATGATGATCATGTCATAGTCTGTGCCCAGCAGCATATCCTTGTGTGGGTCGCGCTTGGCCGTGTCCATGGAAGCGACTACGACTTCATTTTGCCAAGAGTAGGCTTTTTTCTGAGCAATTGCAGGGATGCCAAATTTGGAATTCAGCTCACGCACCCATTGCAGCACAAGAGAGGCAGGTACGAGAATTAATACTTTAGATACCAGACCACGAACCATATATTCTTTCAGAATAAGACCGGCTTCTATCGTTTTGCCCAGACCTACCTCATCGGCAAGAATGGCCCGGCCTGACATTTCAAATAATACTTTGCGTGCCGTATCCATCTGGTGAGGAAGCGGGGTCAAACCTTGCAAATGCTTCAGACACTGGATTTCATCAAAGTTCGGAATTAGATTGGTTTCTTCCGCCTGAATGCCAAGTTGAAAAAGACGGTAATCCCCCCAAGGGCCGCCTTTGTCCAAACGTGATTCAAGCTGGCTAAGCCAGTTACGATCAAACTCAAGAGGCACAGGCAACTCAGCTACAGGTTGATTCGGATGATGCGGATGTTTCCGGTTCATGATGCGACCTCCTCTGCCATTCTATTTATGTTGGACATGATCTTCACGGATTACTCCGATGAAAGAACAAACTTCTGAGCGTTGTATCCCGGATTATAGATCATTCAAAATATAGATAATGTTTTATTCGTAGGTAATAGTATGGACGAAGGAAAGGGAGTTCATAACCTGTTCCGCATCGTAACCGGTGAGATTATAAGGGTTTTTTGTGGAATATCAATATATAGTGTAATATACTGGTTATATATCACTATATGTAGTATTTTTGCATATTTTATTCACAGGAAAAGCAGTTTGTCTGATGAATTGAATTGTCTATTCGGGGAGGTTGATTTCAATGATGTCATCCAACAATACACAAACGAGTCATCCAGAGGATAACCAGGAAAACAAGCAAAAACTGCATGGGCTCAGCGAGAAAATATTTCTGGATCGTTATGCCTGGAAAGACGAGGATTCGAATCATGCAAAAATCGGAGATATCGTACTTGTGCTAACGAAGGATGATCCCAGGTTCCCGGTGAAGGAAGTGGGGCAGATTGTAGAGCGGCAGGGACAGCATGTTAAAGTACGGACGCGAAGCGATGTGATTATAGAGACCGATGTGGAGAAATTGACGCTCACGATAGAGAAGACACCAGAAGAGATGTGGGATCGTCTTGCGAGAGCGATGGCATCTGTTGAATCGACACCTGAAGAGCAGGTATTGTGGGAGAAGAAATTCCGTTCTGTGCTGGATGACTGGAAGCTGGTTCCTGGGGGGCGCATTGCTGCTGGTGCCGGAGCCAGTGATGAATTGACGCTGTTTAACTGTTATGTCATTCCTTCTCCGCAAGACAGCCGGGGCGGTATCATGAAGACGTTGACGGAAATGACCGAAATTATGGCCCGCGGTGGTGGGGTAGGTATCAATCTGTCTTCGCTTCGTCCGCGGCGAGCTATGGTAAAAGGCGTGAACGGTTCGTCCAGCGGATCGGTATCCTGGGGCGGTTTGTTCAGTTATACAACGGGCCTTATCGAACAAGGCGGCAGCCGTCGTGGTGCGTTGATGCTGATGATGAATGATTGGCACCCGGATGTGCTGGATTTTATTACGGTAAAACAAACGATGGGACAGGTGACCAATGCGAATCTGTCGGTTTGCGTGAGCAACGCGTTCATGGAGGCCGTCAAGCAGGACGGGGATTGGGAGCTTGTTTTTCCCGATACCCGTGATCCCGATTATGATATCAAGTGGGAGGGCGATCTGAGCCGGTGGAAGGCAGAAGGACATAAGGTCATTCCATATCGCACGGTGAAAGCGCGAGAAATATGGCATACGATTATTGAATCTGCGTGGAAATCAGCCGAGCCTGGCGTTGTATTCATGGAGTACTATAACCAGATGTCTAACAGCTGGTATTTTAATCCGATCATATGTACTAATCCTTGTGGTGAACAGGGTCTTCCCGGCTGGGGGGTATGTAATCTGTCGGCGATTAATCTGTCCAAATTCTATGATGAAACCAATCACGATGTGGCGTGGGACGAACTGGCGGAAACCACGCACATCTCGGTCAGATTTTTGGATAACGTGATTGACGCGACGCCGTATCATTTTGAAGAAAATCGATTAAATCAGCAGCGTGAACGCCGGGTGGGGCTTGGCACAATGGGGCTTGCGGAGCTAATGATCAAACTTCGTATCCGTTATGGCAGTACAGAGTCGCTTGATTTTCTCGATAAACTGTACGGATTCATGGCCAAGGAGGTCTATTTGGCTTCAGCCGAGATTGCTGCGGAGAAAGGTGCGTTCCCCGCGTTTGAGGTAGAACCTTACTTACAGAGTGGATTTATGAAACAGATGACAGCAACATATCCTGAGGTTGGAGAAGCCATCCGTGAAAATGGGGTTCGAAACGTGACGCTGATTACTCAAGCGCCTACGGGAAGTACCGGAACGATGGTGGGAACGTCGACCGGCATTGAGCCGTATTTTGCCTTTAAATATTTTCGCCAGAGCCGTCTTGGGTATGATGAACAATTTGTACCGATTGCTCAAGATTGGCTCGAGCAGCATCCCGGCGAACCTTTACCGGATTATTATGTGACTGCGATGGACCTTTCAGCTAAGAATCATATTCGGGTTCAGGCCAGGATTCAGAAATGGGTGGACAGTTCGATCTCCAAAACGGCAAATTGTCCGGCTGATTTTACAGTGGAGGATACGGCAGAACTGTATGAGTTAGCCTTTCATCTCGGTTGTAAAGGGGTAACCATCTATCGGGATGGCAGCAGGGATGTGCAGGTGCTCTCCACCTCGAAGAAAGAAGACGCCTCGGAGAAAGAGAACGGGAATACGGAGGTTAGGGCAGGTTTGCCAGCGACGGCCGAACAAGTAACAGAAGTTGTTGTGGATACGCAGTACAAACGCCGTCCGCAAGTGCTACGCGGTGCAACGTATAAGATCAATACGCCGTTTGGCATGGCCTATATTACGATTAACGATCTGGATGGTACACCCGGCGAGATTTTCCTCAATGTTGGCAAGGCAGGCTCGGATGTATTTGCGATGGCTGAG
Organism: Paenibacillus sp. TSA_86.1; assembly: GCF_052691815.1. Taxonomy (NCBI): domain Bacteria; kingdom Bacillati; phylum Bacillota; class Bacilli; order Caryophanales; family Paenibacillaceae; genus Paenibacillus; species Paenibacillus sp. TSA_86.1. The sequence continues at coordinate 1,098,018 of NZ_JBQZGE010000001.1, forward strand.
GCATTAGGCCGGGTCTGCTCTCTATTCCTGCGATATGGTGACCATGGTCATAAAGTGGAGCTTCTGATCAAACATCTGAAGGGCATCGGCGGTTCAGGGGCGATTGGCTTCGGAGCCAACCGGGTGGAATCCATCGCCGATGCCGTGGCCAAAGCACTGGAAAGCCATGTGCAGATGGATGAGGACAATGGAGAGAACGATGCTGAAGGTGAGGAGCAAAAGGCTTGTGTCCAATCGATAGACTTATGTCCTTCATGCGGTTCAGCATCGCTGATCAATGTGGAAGGCTGTAAAACATGTAGTAGCTGCGGTTACAGCAAGTGTAATTAAGCAGATTGAATGAAAAGTCCCCTATGGTTTTGGAATTATGACACTATTGTAATAATTGATTGCCGTGTTTATTAAGGTGAGTTCTATAACATATTTGAATAGATGCATCTATGGATAACAGATATTTGAACATTCAAGAGTTAAAAGACCTTGTAGGATAACGCTTTCGTAGCTTCAAGGTCTTGTTATTATCGAGTTGGCTAGGTCAGAGTTTTTGGGTGAATTGAATTTAGAGTATGAAAAATTTAGCTGATCTAACGACTTTTGGCGACTAAAGAGGCAGACTATTTAATTATCTACATGGTATAATTTTGAAGATATACATTTAGTAAGTATTCCATGAGAAACGAAAGGAGAAGTAGGATGAACAGAAACGAAGATGAAGGGGCAGGAATGGTTTCAAAAGTTTCTATCGGTGCCCGAAATCTTGGAGAAGAGGCAGTTAGGAAAACATTGCCGACGTTCGACTTGTTATTAAAACAAATTGAGCAAATCCGATCGAGTTCACTACACGTGGGAAACGATAACGGGATTCAAACTCCCCCTAATAACACAATTGGTATATTTGGCAAAAGAGGCACAGGAAAAACATCAGTTTTGTATACGCTGATTAATAAGTTAATACCTGCAGAACACAACAAACAAAAACACTTTAGATTTCATAATCATAACTTGGGAATTATTGAACCTGATCAATTCGGTGACAATACAAAAATTATGGGATCCATTGTCGGCTTATTAAAGAAGGCAGCTGAAAAACAGATCATGCTGATTAAAGATACTGGAAGTCATAGAAGATCAATCGATGCGTTCGAACCCTATTTTAACAAAGGAATTTTCATACCAGGCAATCCCCTTCAGCAACAACTAAATGATTTGATTGAGTATCACTTGTATACCGAAAGCGAATACCGTAATCTTCTTGTCCATACTTACGATGATCTGGCTACTCATATCAAAAAATCCTCTCACTTATTAACTCCGGATATCGAGTTTAAGGAAAAACTGCATGGTCTTATAACCTGTTTGGTTAAGAATCAGCGGATTTTGCTTCAGACTTCACAAGACAATAAAATAAAAATCGAGCCGCTTTTTTTTATTTTCATTGACGATATTGATTTGAAAATGACGAGAAGCCGTGAACTGCTGGAGGCAGTATTGCAATATGCAAATCACCCAAATGTCGTTACCGTTCTGTCAGGTGATTATGAAATTCTAAAGGAATCCGTCATGCTGGATTTAATAAGGGACGAACAACTGCACTTTAGTAATTTGAGGCCGATTAGTAAATTAAATGACAAAGAAACCATCATGGATCGAAAGAAAAATCTGGCACATGAATATATAAAGAAAATGATCCCTCCTGCACGAAGACATCAATTGTTGTACTGGAACAATAATACAATACCTGGATTTTCATTCGATAACGAAACCTTGATGGATCAACTTCTCAAGATGTTTGGCGAGTCCAGTCTGTTCAGCCATAGATCTGTTGGAGAAGAAAAGCTTCAGCCGATTACAATTAGTTATACGCTATTTGACAGAACACCTCGGGGGATTGTGAATGTTTATTATCATATTAATGAAATCAATCAACAATTTCCGCTCGAGATGGACGAGCATCGCAACATAAATAATCCAGAGTGGTTCAATATCGTAAAAGCACTTATTGATACGATTATTCTCTCTTCCACCAGATTGGTTGTGGAACAAGAATTTATCCTTGAACATTTTATAAGATGGGGAAACAATTCAAGTAACTCATATATTGATTATGCGGCTCTGAATTATGTAATAGACGAAGTAAATCAGAATGAAAAATCAACCCATCAAGAGAATTTGGATTTACTATTGTCACTAGTTCTGATCGGAGACATAGCTAAATCATTATTAATCAATATGAAGGTGGATCAAAATAAATGTCACGAGATTCAAAATCATTTGTTTGACTCTTTGTTGAAAAGCAAAGACACTAAAACAAAGCTGGGAAATATTGCAGAGTCGATTATAAAACATATTACTTTTCGAAATTCCCTTTTTTTTGTTGATCAGGCCTCGGAGCACACAGAATGGTTAAGTTACAAAAAAAGTGAAGGTAATGTTCATTCCGAAAGTCAGGAAATTCAAGAACGTTGGATGTTTATGTTAATAGCAACCTTACTGGAGAAAGACAAAGAACCCCAGTTGCTCGTTCGTTTATATTTACAATTATATCAACAAAACAGAAATGAGAAGAAACTGGATTATAGCAGGGGGATTTTAGATTTTCTTTCTGAACGGAGTTCCAGAACGGAACTATATGATTATTATTCAAATCTATACGCATATCCCCAACAGGATTGGTCCGAACTTATTTTCTCATGGGTTAGGAACACCACACACTTCAATGAGCTTTTTGTCAACATGTTGATTCAATTGAATTCATTGGATGATCATAGTTTTGATTCCTATGTCAAAGAAATTGGAAGTGAACCGGAGGGAGTTTCTGCTACAGCAGAGGCATCGCGTCTTAAAAAAATTCTCACCAATATTCAGAACCAGTCCAAAACGCAAGAACTTTCTTTGACACCAAATCAGAATGCCGCAATTCTAAGAAGAATCAAAAAATTCTATGAAGATCTTTTAAGTAGAATCAGAGACGATCATCAAGGGCTGTTTGAGGTTGAATGGAAATCGAGCGACTCAGTCAACCAAGCAATGGATGTTTTTTTAAATGGAACTGACGGCATGAAAACAAAATATAAAGAAGTGAAGGAATTGATCAAAAATAAAAAAGTACAAAACAAGTATGAAGCGTATGCGGACTACATAGAAAGACGTCATAAAGTCAGTAATCTTGCTAACAATTATAGAGTTTGGTTTGGAAGGAAAGAGGCTGATAACCTTATAAAGGTGCTTCGAGAGCAATCTTTTTTAGCTCCCAAAAACTTTTATGCAGTCGAGCTGCATGTCTTAAGACTTCTAAAGCCTTATCTTCTCCAGGTTAATGAAAATATTATCCAAGATCAAGAATACGAAGCTGCAAAAGTTCAGATGCGGCAGAATCTGAGCTCTGCGTTTGAGGAAGCAATGAGTATAACCAGCAGTGAATTAAATGCACTTGATATGGAATTATGGGAAGATGAAGATTCAGAGGAACGCGAAAATGCCTAGTAAAGTAAACTTGATGTTACATGTTGCATTTTTTCCTATTAAAGATCTATTGTTTGCACACAACATGGAACTGGTTGAGGTAGCGCGGAAAGTCCATCAGAACGAAAATAAAAGCCTTAGCTCCAGTTATAAACTGAGGAGTAAGTTGTATCCCTCACTTTTGACCCTATGTCGATCGTCGACTCTGGATCAGATCGATCTGTTACTGGAGAAGTTTCACCCCTATTTGTTTCGCCAATTTTTTGGTTCAGACACGATGACTTTGGAGGAGATGGAACTTCAGCTTTACAAATATTATTTTAACCTCATAGGACACTTCGCTCGTGCATTGTTGTCGCATCGGGACGGAGAGATGGTTTTTAAGTATTGGAAGCAGGAGGTTCATGCAGACGAGAAGCACTTGGCTGATGTGTGGGAAGCTTTTACCGAATTCGATAAAGTTCATATGTTTAGCACCTTGAGTCGTCTCCTACCTCTGGATTTATTTATAGTTAAATATCATGCAGATAATTATTTACTTGAACCGCTCCAACTTGATGGACTATATCAACATATCAACTTAGCAGATGCCCCGCTACATGACGTTTTGCGGCAGGGAGTAGCGGAAAATCATATGCATGCGAGTGCAGCTTCTACGTTTACGTTGCTGTGGCAAGCCTGTATGAACTTTAATGGGATTTTCAAAGATAATATTGTGGGAGATTATATCAGAACATTTAAAACTTCCTTCTCTTCTACTTCCACGCAGGTAGGAGAGTACCTCTTGACTGCTCAACTCTTAAGGCGTGTACTGTGTTATTATTTTGATTCCGGAACAACAATAAAAATCAGCAAGTGGATGGTTTCCTTTACAGCTAAGCCATTTGGAAGATTGAATGAGTTATTATTCAATGATCTTCACTTTGCTTCAATTGAGGAATTGAAAGATAACTTGGAAGTCTTAAATAAAATGTTTAAAACAAACATTGAGCATGACGAGACAGATTGGGTTTTTGACATTTTCGGTGAATACAAGCATATCAATACGTACGGCGAGTTTGTATTCATGCAACAGGTGATGAAATATATTGAGTCTAAAGACAGAGAAAAGCGAAATCCTGAAACGCAAGAAGTGTTAACTTTGTTTTTTCGGTACATCCGGATCAAAAATGAGTTCTATCAGCAAGTAAACCAATCTAAGGCGATTAACGGGCTTGACTACTTCCGTACTTATTTCAGCAGAGCGACCGGCATCTTTGATTCGAAAAGTGAACGTTTCTATCTGGATATGTTAAGGAACTTATTTCAGAATCAATATTTGCAGAAAGTTGAGTTTAGAATTTCGATCGAGAAGCGGGAATCGCATAACAGACTCACAATTTTGCGAATTCTTAAAGCGTATCGCTTAATTTTAAGCGAGGATTACAATGTTGACCAGGACCGTCAATCTTCTTTTCCACGTATTGGAATTGTCTATCATCTGATGAAGGAAAAGGATGATCTGAATAAGGATTGGAGGCTCGCAAATAGTGAGGGTCAAATTGACAAGCTTCATTACGGAAAAATCCAACGGAGTTATTTGGATAAGATTAAAATGATTTTGAATCTGCGTAACCGTATCCCCTATTTGTCCCATTTTATTGTCGGATTGGATGCGGCCAGCCTAGAAAATAACACGCCGGTTCAGGTATTTGCTCCGGTATATGGTGTAGCAAGAAACAGCGATAACGACAAAATGATGAAAATTGATCATAACGGCAACAAGATTAAGCATCAAAGTTTGTTTTTTACTTTTCACGCTGGTGAAGACTTTAGGCATTTAAATTCTGGTTTGCGCCGAATCGATGAGGTTATCGATTATTGCAAGTTTCATTCGGGAGATCGAATTGGGCATGGAATTGCGCTGGGCATTTCAGTAGAAGAGTGGGTGAAAGAAAACAGCAAAGTCATTATTCCGCAAGGAGAATATCTTGATAATCTGTTGTGGATATGGGGAGTGTACACCAAGATATCAGATATCAACTACAAAACTCATTCGTACTTGCAACACAAAATACATGAGGTGGTTAAAAATATACTTGCCAACGAGTTCGACTACGGTATTTCCATTGAAATGTTATATGAAACATACAAAAGACGCTTTAAAGAGATTCCAGAAATTCTTGAAATGGGTAATATCTCGTTTACGGATAACGAGAACGAGTTGAGTCAAACGAAGTGGAGCCCCGATCGCATTATGCGTATGTATCACGATCGTATTTATCTCGAGAGGTTCGCCGCACCTATTTATGTTAACACTACGGATATAGAGAAGGAAATTACGGTGGATATGCAACGCTATGTCAGGCGAAAAGTAGCTATGAACGGTATTGTTATTGAAGTGAATCCATCCTCTAACCATACCATTGGGGAGATGAATTCACTCTTCGATAATCAATTTTTTCAGATCAATAAGCCGCATGACAAAGAATTGGATAATATCATGATTAGTATTAATACGGACGATCCAATCGTATTTAATACTAATATCAGTAATGAAATTGCTTACTTATATTACGGTATGCTTTATCGGGGAATTGGAAAAAGTGCTGCAATTCACTGGATCGAAAGTATTCGAAAATCCGGGATGGATACGTCTTTCATTCGCGACAACATCAGCAATTATGACTATTTAGAACAGTTGGATCGTCTTATCATGGCGCTTCAAGATCCTATGTATTGTGAGGAATGTTAGTGTATTCCAAACTTGAAAAGAGAGGAGCGAGCTGAGTACATGCATAAACCGATTAATGAACCTGTTTTTTATTCTTATCCCGGCATGGTTGCAGTGGTAACTTCGCGTCATGGAGATGTGCAGAATGTGATGGCTTCTGGTTGGCATACATATATCGGGTCTTCTCCGAGCGTGTATGGCATTTCGTTGCGCAAAGAAACCTATTCTTACCAACTCATCGAGCAGAGCGGTGTATTCGGAGTTCATTTTCTACCTGCCCATCGGTCAGAGTGGATTCAGGCCGCAGGAACGTTTAGCGGGAAAGACACAGATAAGTTTTCAGAATTTGGCATCACCTACAGTGAGGGAATGCGAGTCAATGTACCTATTCTGGATGATGCGTATTTTGCTTATGAATGCAAGGTGATTGATATTACAACCTATGGTGACCATGAGTGGATTGCAGGCGAGGTACTGCAGCGTTATCGGGATGATGATTACTTTATGGATGATGGGCTGGTCAATCTTGAAAAGCTGCAAATTCCAATGTACACAGGTCGTTCCAGCTACCGTATTCTGGATGCAGGCGCCACAGAAAAGATTCACCCGTTCCACCTCCTGGAGTCCTAGGAATGAAGGAGCAATTATGAGCAAAACTTTCAATCCGCTCGGAGATCGGTTTATAATGGATAGTGGCTGCTGAGTAAGTCGGCAGCTTTTTTCTATTTGAACAGGCTCAGGTAATTATGTCCAGTCCATGTAAAGCACTATATTAAACGTTAGATATAGAGTATGATTTTACAGCTGGTTGTACGGGGAGGAAAGGTTACATCGGTTAAACGGGTTTGTAACTATTCTTGTCATTTATATAGATGGTTTTAGAAGTATAATGCTAATCGTAACCGTGAACTCACGAAAATATATAAGATTCACAATCTATACAACTAAATCTATAGGCAGTTCGTCTTTGTTATGTTGTAAATGAAAGATGGAAGGTGCAATACGTATGATAATAACAACCAGAATGACCGAACGTTTCAGGATGCCCCGATCTCGATGGATGTGGACTCGCAGTAACAAGGAGGGGCACGTATGTCACAATCAGTGAAAAAAAAGAGGCATATGAACGGACTGGATGGTTTGCGAGCCATCGCGGTACTTGGCGTAATTGCTTATCATCTCAATTTGGATTTTATTCCGGGCGGCTTGCTCGGTGTAGGTATATTTTTTGTGCTGTCGGGTTACTTGATTACAGATATTTTGTTATCCCAGTGGCGAGAACATGGACGCATTGCTCTTGGTGATTTTTGGTTAAGACGTTTTAGACGCTTGCTGCCTGGCATGGTGACTGTGACAGCCGTTGTAATGCTCTGGCTGTTATGCACAGACTCATCCCGGCTTGCTTCACTGAGAGGGGATATTTTATCCGGTGTTACGTACATAAGCAATTGGTGGTATATCTTTCACCATGTTTCGTATTTTGAAAGTTTCGGCCCACCATCGCCTTTTGGACATTTCTGGTCACTGGCTGTCGAGGAACAGTTCTATCTGATCTGGCCTCTTCTGTTGATCGCATCGATTGTGTTGCTCAAAAGAAAAGGATGGCTCGTTGTTTTCATTGTTGTTGCAGCTGAACTATCGGCTGGTGCAATGGCCATCATGTATAACCCGGATCTAGATCCAAGCCGTGTATATTATGGAACAGATACCCGTGCGTTTGCCCTGCTTGCAGGGGCTGCGTTAGCTGTAGTCTGGCCGAGCCGTAAGCTGTCCGGCACACTACCTGCGATGAATCGGCTTGTATTGGATGCATCAGGGGTGGCAGCCCTGGCGGTGTTGATCTATATGATGCTGAATACCAGTCAATACGACTCGTTCCTGTATCAGGGCGGTATGGTGCTGCAAGCCATTGCGGCGACAATACTGGTGGCTGTACTCGCGCATCCTTCATCGTTCCTGGGACGGATCATTGGGGCAAAACCACTACGCTGGATCGGTGAACGTTCATATGGGCTTTATCTGTGGCATTATCCCGTCATTGTCCTGACGAGTCCTGTTGTAGATACAGGTGGTGCTCATCCTGTACGTATGATGTTACAGGTAGCTGCAACGGTTGTACTGGCATCCATGTCACTAAAATATATTGAGAACCCGATCCGATATAACGGATTTCGTGATTCGTTGTCCAAACTGTGGGGAAACGGGTGGACTTCCCTCGTTCCCAGGCATGTATGGTGGAAACGTTCAGGTCTGCTGATGACATTACTGTTATTATGTTATACGGTGTCACAGATGGTACTGCCTGTATCAGCTAATTCAGATTCCCATTCGGTATCGATGTCTACCGTGTTCAATGGAGAGAAATCTGCCGAAGAAAAGGGTCAGGATGTTGTACCGGCTGCAACCAAACCTTCGGATTCCGGGAAAAAGGATCAAGCGGCTCAGTCAGGTCCTGAATCAGGGTCGGATGGGAAAACGGATGGAAATAACAAGTCTGAAGCCGGATCTGCAGAAGGCTCGAAACAGGGCAAGCCGGATGATTCATCCAATGTTAGTGGGGATCAGGACAAGACGTCCGAAAATCAGCCTGATTCCAATTCGTCCGCATCTGGCGACGAAGAAACGGATCCACCGAGTTCGAAACCAGATGGTGGTGCAACCGATGCGACGGATTCAGGCCAAAAAGATACACCTCCGCTACCTGTCGTAAAGGATGGGAAAATCCAATATACCGTTATCGGAGACTCGGTTATTCTGGATGCCAAGCCTTATCTGGAGCAGAGTGTATCCGGTGTGTACGTCGATGGTCATGTCGGCCGTCAGATGTGGCAAGCCGGGGATGTGTTGAAGGATCTGAAGCGTAACAAGCTAATGGGCAGCCAAGTGGTGCTGGAGCTTGGAACGAATGGTTCATTTAACTCCAAAAATTTAAAAGCTGTGCTGGATGGGTTGAAGGATCGAACCCGAGTATACCTTGTCACGGTACGTGTGCCGCGTCCTTGGGAGCGAACGGTCAATAAGGCTCTGACGGATGCAGCCTCCAGTTATAGTAATGTTTCTCTTATTGACTGGAATCAGGCGAGTGAAGGTCATGACGAATATTTTGAAAAAGACGGGGTGCATCTGACGGCAGAAGGTTCTGAAGCTTTTGCAGCTCTCGTGAAAAGCAGTCTTCGGTAACAAGTTGATTAAACTGTAGGAACCTGTAATTCGAACTTATCTATGTATTCTATTCAGTAGTGTTACGTTATACGTTCATCAAGTAGAGTCTATATACATCCTTAAAGTCTCTCCCTGAGGGCAATGTGTTGAAGTGATTTTTGACTTCTTGACATTGTCTTGGGGAGGGCTTTTTTTATTAGATAGACGGAAAACCGATATTATTCACCCCTGCATCCGTGGATCGTCACCTTATGTTATGGTAGCGTTACCATTTACAATACAAGTACCAAATGCTCAAGGGGGAGTATAACGATGTGGAAAAAGTGGTTTTCAGGCATGTTGGCATTAAGCTTATTTGCAGTTATTCTGGCAGGATGCACAAGCGGTGATTCATCCGAAACAGGCAGTGGGAAAGACAAAGTCTCCGTGACCATCTGGCATAACTGGACCGGACAGGACGCCAAAGCGGTGGCGATGCGAAAGATTATCGAGGATTTCCGCACGGCACATCCAGAGATTGAAGTGGTGGATGAAGGCTTGCCAACGGACGGTCTCAAAACTAGACTGCGCACGGTTGCGGCAGCCAACGAGATGCCAGATCTATTCGTTATGTGGCCAGATGCGATGACGAAGGAGTTTGTGAAAGGGGATCTGTTGCAGCCGATTAACGCAGAGCTGGATGCGAAGCCGGATTGGAAAGAACATTTTATTCCGAATGCGCTGGATGGATACACGGTAGATGGCAATATTTATTCTGTGCCGATGAATCTGGCACCCAGCTCTTTTATTTATTACAACGAGGCGCTTTTCAAGGAGCATAACGTAAAAATTCCTGAAACTTGGGCTGAGTTGGAGCAGGCGGTAGCTACGTTTAACGAAAAAGGCATTATCCCGATGGCGCTGGGTAACAAAACGAATTGGGTGGCACAGTCCACTATTTTCAGTACGCTCGCTGACAGGGTGACGGGTACAGACTGGTTTTTGAAGGCGGTAGCCCAGGACGGGGCAAGCTTCACCGATCCGGATTTTATTGAAGCGTTGAAGAAAATGCAGGAGCTTGGCAATATCAAAGCTTTCCAGGATGGATTCAACAGTATCGATGAAACACAGATGATGCAGCTTTATTTTCAAGGGAAAACGGCTATGGTCATGAACGGCGGGTGGGCGCTTGCAAACCTCGTCAACAATGCACCGAAAGAGGTGTTAAGCAATACACATATTACGATTTTGCCCCCTGTGGAGGGAGGCAAGGGAGAACCAAGAACAACATCAGGCGTCGTTGGAACAGGTCTTGGTGTCAGCAAAAAGCTGAGCGGTGCCCAAAAAGAAGCCGCGATGGAGTTGTTCTACGCACTGGCTGGGCCGGATGGCCAGAAAGCTACGCTGGATAGCAGCACCCTTGTGAGCTACAAGATTGATCTGGATAAGTCCAAAGCGCATCCGTTGTTCGTGGAGCTGTACGATCTGATGCAGGAAGTGAAAATTACACCGGTATACGATTCCAAGCTGGGGTCGGCTACGGTTGAGGTGATTAACAACGGGTTGCAAGAGCTGCTGATGGGTGGCAAAGCAGAGGACATTGCGGGCCGAATCCAGGCAGCGCAGGCAAATGCAATGAATCAATAGGCTGCTACTCGCTGCTGATTAATCAAACCACTGTTTATTCCCCTTCCCGGCAGGGGAGGGGTTTTTAGATCAGAGATCGAAGTCCGATGCCGGACAGAACAGAAAGGCATTAACGAGGGGAAGTGAACCGATTGAACCTATTGCAAAGTCGGCGTTTTATTATGCTGGGGCTTGCTCCGGCTGTCATCATCTATGCATTGTTTGTGTTTGTGCCGGTTGTATGGTCAGCGTATTATGGCTTTTTCAACTGGTCGGGCATTGGAGCATCCAAGTATATTGGTTTAAACAACTACGTGGAAATCTGGAATGACGCGATCTTTTGGCGGGCTTTGAAAAATAACGTCATTTTTGTGCTGGCTTCGGTATTTGGCCAGATTCCATTAGCACTCATGCTGGCCGTTATGCTGCATAAAAGCAATCCGCTCCAGCGGTTTCTACGCTCAGCTGTATTTCTGCCGATGGTATTGTCTACCGTGGTCATCGGCATGATCTGGCAGTACATTTATCATCCGCAGATCGGGATTCTCAATTTTCTACTGGATGCGTTAGGGCTTGAGAGCTGGAAGCTGCAGTGGTTATCCGATGCCAGGATCGCCATATTTTCACTCGTGCCGCCACTTCTCTGGAGTTTTGTTGGATTGTATTTGATCATCTTCATCTCGGCCTTGCAGAACATCCCGGGTGAAATTCATGACGCAGCCAAAATAGATGGTGCATCAGGTATCCGCAAATTGGTGTCCATCTCTCTTCCAATGATCTGGGGCACGGTTCAGGTGGCGATTATCCTGTGTATTTCAGGCAGTCTGAAATCCTTTGATCTCGTCTACATTATGACAAAAGGCGGGCCAGCTCACGCTACGGAGCTACTTGCTACGTATATGTATAACTCGACATTTACAACATACCGCTACGGTTTCGGTAGTGCAATCTCAACAACCATTGTTCTGATTTCCTTGCTGCTCATCGGAACAAGCCAGTGGGTGACTAGCCGGAAACGCAAAGAAAACCGATAGAAAGGAGGCACGTACATGCAAATAACACCTGTGTCTATGACAACACGAAGAGGCCGTGCAGGGCAACCCGTTCGCCGGATTCGCAGCGGAATCGTTTGGACGCTGCTGACGGTCTATGGTATTTTAACATTGTATCCGTTTTATTGGCTCGTGATCAGTGCGTTCAAAACCAATGAAGATTTCTACAGCAGGCCTTTTGGTTTGCCAGCTCACTGGAATACGGCTAATTTCACCAATGCGTGGGAAAGTTCGAAACTGGGAACTGCTTTTGGCAATTCACTAACGGTATCGATCGGGTCGCTGATCTTGACATTGTTTATTGCTGCCCTGGCTTCCTTCATTCTGGCACGATTCCAGTTTCGCTGGAAAGGGCTGATTATGACGTTTTTCGTTGTAGGCATGCTCATCCCGATTCATAGCACCCTCGTTCCTTTATTTATTTTGATGAAACAGATGTCCTTGCTCAATACGTATTGGGCATTAATCCTGCCGTATACGGCGTTTGCATTGCCTACGGCGATCTTTGTGCTTACGGCGTATCTCGTCAGCATTCCGCGTGATATTGAGGAAGCGGCATTTATGGACGGAACAGGGCTGTGGGGGCTTTTCACCCGAATTATGCTTCCAATGTCACTGCCTGCGCTTTCCACCGTGACCATTTTGAGTTTTCTACATGCGTGGAATGACTTTTCTTTTGCCCTTGTATTTATTAATAAAACCGGATTAAAAACGTTGCCACTCGCCATAGCGAACTTTGCAGACGGATATCAGACTGATTATGGTCTAACGCTTGCTGCCATGACCCTGTCGGTTATTCCAACCATTATTGTTTATCTGATTTTCCAGGAACAAGTCATGAAGGGCATGACAGCAGGCGCAGTCAAAGGGTAAACGAAAGCGTATCCAAAGGAGGAACAGAGTTGGTTCGCTGGCTTACATCTTCACTGCAACGAAAGCTGTCCGTGGTGGTCACAGCTTCGATGATTGTGCCGCTGCTGGCGCTCGGACTGTTTGCTTTCCTGTTTGCTTCACGCATCACAGAGGAAAAAACGAAGCTGTCGGGCATGGACACGCTGAAACAGGTGGAGGCGAATCTTCGTTATATGCTTCAAGATGCTGAGAATTTGTCCATTTTCCTGATTGGAGAACGGGATATTCAGCAGTATCTAAGCCGTAATGAAGACCATGAACTGGATCGCATTGATATTTTAGGCCGAATGACCAACCTCGCTGCCTCCAAAAAGTACATCGCCAACATAGCGATATATCCTGGAAGGTTCGACGCCGCGTTGTCAACCGCCACGTGGTATGAAGCAGACGGGGAACGGATGTTTAATCCCTCCCTCCCTAGTGGACATGCGGATAAGAGGTGGACGGGAGTATATCCGGTACGAAATTATGCCGGAATTCAGAATGTCATAACCTTAATTAGGCCTATTCGCAGCATTCATGACTATCGTCCCATCGGCTGGCTCGCGATCAGTCTGGATGAAAAGATCATCACCAAAGGATGGCCTGCACTGGGACTAGGGCAAGGAGAAGGTAGACTAGAGCTGATTGGCAACACCGGAGATATCCTGTCTTCCATGGATAAATCCCGGCTTGGACTTCATGTATCTGATCTGGAACCAGGACTCATCACGCGCATTCAGAAGGGGCACAGTGGAACGACAACGTATGGTGAGGAAGAATTCAAGCGTACTGTGCTTTATTATGCTGAGGAAATGACGGGCTGGACGCTGGTTGGAACGGTTCCTTATGAACAGTACAAGTCTGAAAATAGTTACATTTTGATTTTAACTGCGGTTGCAGTTGCCCTGTCTGCGTTAATCAGTGGCGGTTTGATATGGTTCACGGTTCGCAGGGTTACAAGGCCGCTGCTTTTATTAAACAGGCATCTATCGCGGATTGACCCGAAGCGTCCATTGCCCTTATTTCGAGCGGAGAGCGATGACGAGATTGGTAAACTGGGCGAGAGTTATAATCTGCTTGGGGCACATATCGAGTTGCTGAAGGAAGAGATTATCCGCGGTGAAGCTCGTAAAAAAGAAGCGGATCTGCGTGTGCTCCAGGCACAGATCAATCCTCATTTTCTATATAACACACTCTCCTCCATTCACTGGATTGCGTTGATGTCCAAGGAAAATCGAATCGCAGATATGGTGGAGGGACTGAGTGATTTTCTACGCATTAGTTTGAATAAAGGACAGGATTATTGCCCGGTTGCTCAAGAAATTGCGCATATCCAGCATTATGTGCGAGTACAGTCGATTCGTTTCCCGGATCAGTTCGTGCTGCATTATATTGTTGATCCTGCATTGGAGCAGCGAATGATGCTGAAGCTTCTGCTACAGCCATTAGTGGAGAATGCCATGATTCACGGGATTCAGAAGGCAGGAAGACAGGGGACCATTACAATCATGATTCAGAAGGACTCGGTAGCTGAACGTATGAACATCCTGGTGCTCGACGATGGTGCGGGGATGGCTCCGGATAAGTTGCAACAATTGCAGGCAAGCCTTGTACCCGCAGATGAAAGTGGCATGCTGCCATCCGGCAGTCATTCAGAAGGGAAGCAAAAAGGGAAGCAACTGGAACATTCATGGTCTGATGGAGGTTATGGTCTCCGTAATGTAAATGAAAGACTGCTGCTCTACTATGGGACGGATGCGCTCCTTGAAGTGAACAGCAGAGAGGGCGGGGGTACCCGGATTTCGTTTTCCATTCCAATCCTGGAGGAATCGCCATGAGATTATTAATTGTTGATGACGAAGTTATTATTCGCACAGGTCTCGCTAGTGTCATTGCCTGGCATGAGCTCGGTATTGATGTTCTTCAGCCTGCCGCTTCGGCGGAAGAAGCATTGACCCGTCTAGCCGAGGAACGTCCACATATCTTGATGACGGATATTCGGATGAATGGAATGTCTGGGCTGGAGCTGGCGGAAGAAGCGTTGCATCTGCTTCCAGGGCTGGAGGTCATTATTTTATCGGGTTATGATGATTTCTCTTACGCCCAGCAGGCTATTCGCAACGGGGTCAAGGACTATCTGCTCAAAACGAGCAAACCGGAAGAGATCATCAAAACGGTATTGCAAGCCAAGGCGAGAATTGCCGAACGGTGGACAGAAAAGTCTCGCGAAGGACAATGGTTACGTGAGAACCGGGAGAGGCAGTTTGCCGGGTGGGTAATCGAAGGCAATACCGATTCGGGGAGTTGTCCCGTTTTTTTGGCATTTGGCGAGGAAGCCGCGTTTCCCGTTCAAGATATTCAGTATGGAAGTAATGGTAATCGATCTAAGAGCAGACAGGTTGTTTTGATTCATGCGGAAGGCTGGGGCCGTTCTTCGGATGCGTTGCTCCGGTTCGCTGTGCAAAATATGCTGGAAGATGTGCTGCCAGGAGCAATAGCTCAGATTGAGAAGCAGCATATTGTCTGCATTCTGCCTTACACTTCTGAGATGGGCGTAAGCATATATAGATTGGAAGATGGGTTATACCGGGTGGAACAATGGTTGAAATGTACACTTCGGGCAGCCGCGGGTGAGGCTGTTCACCGCGCCTCTGAACTGCACCGTAGCTATCAAACGGCGCTGGCAGCTTTTCGCTACCGTGGGCTAATGGAAGCTAAAGTGTGGAGATATGAAGAAATCAGCGGCCGGCAAGGTGGCAAAACGGTTCTGACACATGAGGAGGAAACCACACTCGGCACGTTGTTGCTCGATCATGATCCGGTCGCACTAACGACGTGGATTCGTGAGCTGATTACGAGAATGATTGCTGAACCGGGCGTCACACCCGGATCATATACAGCTTGTCTACACTCGGCAGTTATCGCAGGACACCGCTGGCTTGCGCGCACACTACAGGCGATTGGAAGAGAACAACCGGCCCGGCTCGAACCCTGGACTCCGGACGCGGATAAGACACCTGCAGAGATAGGAGACGAACTGTTTCATCATCTGTACGATCTGATGGATACATATCATAGCCGTATGGGACAGGGGCAGGCCGCACATGTGCAAAAAGCGATCGGTTATATTGAAACCTCACTGACACAGGATGTCAGCTTGCAGCAGGTGGCTGGGCAAGTTCATTTGCATCCAGGGCATCTCAGTGAGTTGTTTAAGAAAGAAATGGGTGTAACCTTTGGCGACTTTGTTACGGACATGCGGATTAGACGGGCGATGGATATGCTCGCAGTGTCGCCGGCGAAAGTGAGTGAAATCGCTGCAATTAGTGGTTACGAGGATGTGAAGTATTTTAGCAGACTGTTCAAAAAGCATACAGGCAAGACTCCGAGTGAATACCGGGAGCAGGCACTTGTTTACAAATCTTCAGGCAGTTAGACGGAAGGAGCGGGAGTACATGGTAAACGTTCATCGTTCGACTCAGGATCTATCAGGACAGTGGAGAATACAGCATTATGAGGTTGGAGAGAAGCGAGCAATGGATGTCGCCGCTGCGGCACTGGATGACCGGTTCTGGATCGGCGCGGCGGTGCCAGGTGACGTTCATGGGGCACTCGTAGAGCGCGGCATCATTGATCCCCCTTATTTTGGACATAACGATGCCAAAAGTCGCTGGATTGAGCAGAAGGAGTGGTGGTATCGCACCACCTTTAATCTGGAATTAGATGCCTCCTCCGAGGAGCATGTTGAACTGGTGTTTGAAGGGTTGGACACGTTTGCAACGGTTTACGTCAATGGGCACGAGGCTGGAAAAACAACCAATATGCTGATGTCTCATACCTTGGATGTGACCCGTCTGCTGCGAAGCGGCTGGAATGCCATTGCCGTAAAGTTTGATCCGCTTCATCTTCATCATCGTGACAAAGAGATGTTTGACTGGTCTTCCTACACGAAAGAGCGCCCTTGGCTGCGTAAAGCAGCGATGAATTTTGGCTGGGACTGGGGGCCACGTATCGTTACAGTGGGCATCTGGGGAGCTGTACGATTGGAGCGCTACACGGTTGCCAAGCTGCAGAATGTGTACGCACGAACCGAGTCTGTGAGTAAGACGGAGGCTCAAGTCCAAGTCACGGCAGATGTACAATCGGTTCTTTCTTTCCGCAGCAGGCATAAACGGGCACAGCCTGTTATCACTACTTGTGATATTCGCCTTATAAACGACACTGGAGATGTTGTCGCAAGTTCTGCCTCATTATCTGTGACTGAGGGGAAAGCAGAGACGGTACTCGACGTGCTTCATCCCCGCTTATGGTGGACTCATGATCTGGGTGAACCCTATCTGTACAACCTGGAGGTTACGTTGTATGCGGATGGCATAGCCGTGGATCGTTATTACCAGGCTTATGGCATACGGACGATTGAGCTGACGCTGCATAATGAGCAGGGAGAGGGGCGCTTTGCTTTTATTCTGAACGGGCTCACAATCTACGCCAAGGGAGCAAACTGGATACCCGCCGATCAACTGATTGGAATGATTCCGAACTCGCGATACCGTGAACTTGTGGAGCTGTCTGTAGAAGCGCATATGAACATGCTACGGGTGTGGGCAGGGGGTATCTATGAGAAAGATGTCTTTTATGATGAGTGTGATCGGCAAGGGGTGCTCGTATGGCAGGATTTTGCGTTTGCCAATGCGTTGTTCCCGGATTTCAATCGTGACTTCATGCACAATGTACAGCAAGAGGTTGAGAATAACGTCCTTCGTTTACGTAACCGTGCTTCGCTAGCGATCTGGTGTGGTAACAACGAAATCGATTGGTTGTACGATATGAAGACGGCGAGCGGTGATATCACGAGTCCATTCTATGGGCAACATATCTACCATGAGCTGATCCCTGAGGCGTTGGAGCGGCTTGATCCGTCTCGTCCATATTGGCCTTCTTCGCCTTATGGCGGAAACCATGGACAGGATGCGAATGATCCGGATACCGGAGATCGACATAACTGGCAGGTGTGGCACGGTTCGGTATATCCGAGAAAAGAAGGAGAAATCCCGGTGCTGGATTACAGCATTGAAGGGGTTACGTTTAAAAATTATAAAAAGGATCATGCGCTGTTCAGCAGTGAATTTGGCATGCATGCTTCGGCTAATCGGTACACGCTGGAGAAAAATATGCCTGCTGGCCAATTTTACTGGGGTAGTCCCGAAATGGCCTATCGCAACAAGGATACCAATCATCAGAAAGGCATTCTGTTGATGGAAGGGTACACGGGCATACCTCAGAATATAGAGGAATACATGAACTTTTCCATGCTGACACAGGCGGAGGGGCTGCGCTATGGCATTGAACATTTTAGACGAATCAATGATCGTAACAGCGGTGCTCTGGTATGGCAACTAAATGACAGCTGGCCCGGTACAAGCTGGTCGATGATTGATTATGAACTGCTGCCAAAGGCATCCTTTTATTATGCAAAAACGTTCTTTCATCCTGTATTACTGTCTCTGGAGCATGAACCTGAGCAGCCACTTTCTTTATGGGTAGTTAATGATACACGGGATGAAGTGGCTGGTGAACTTAGGCTGAATGTCTATGACCTGCATGGAGAGCGACTGTATTCTACTACATATGAAGTGAGGGTGCAGGCTCAGACATCGATGCGGATCGAAACATTGGAGGAAGCTGAAGTGCTCGGGACAAGACAGGCGGAAGAAGTGATGGTGGAACTGCGGGCCGAAGGGTTTAAAGCGCCCATGAATCGGTATTTTTTACGTGATCCTAAGGATATCGTGTTGCCTCAGTCCCAGCTCAGCGTTCATGTGAACGAAGAGGAACAATCGGTTACGGTTACTGCAAGTGCTGCCATTGCACGTATGGTGAAGCTGGAGCTGCCTCTAGGACGGATTCGATGCAGTGATAACTATTTTGATCTGCTACCGGGAGAGAGTAGAACGGTAACGCTTCGGCATCCGGAGAACAGAGCTTTGCCACTCACAGAGCTGCGCGTAAGTGCTCTAAATGGTATTGAGGCTTGAAACCGGTGTAAGCAAACTACGTGGAGTAGTCTACTGTATATTCCAACCAACTTGAAATGATAAGTCAGAAGCCATGGTTCCCCGTAAGGGAAGACATGGCTTCTTCACTTGGTTAGGACATATGCTGTGCAGCCCGGTCTCTAATTAGCGAAAGGATTCATAACGTTGCTGAAAAGAGGACTCCATTTGCAGTTGGCGTGCCAACTGCTGTTGAACTTTGGAGCCGCGAATGGCTTGCAGCTGCTGCAGCACATCGGTAGATCCGAAATGATCCTCGGCCATCTGTATGAGCAGTTCAGAGAGGACATCGGCATCTTCGAGTGCAGCATTCAAGCCAAACGCTCCTGTTGGCGTCATCGTATGAGCAGCATCACCGATAAGCACGACATTATCATCCGCCCATCGTGAGCTGTAGCTACTCTCCACGGACAGCAGCACAAAGTCGCTCCAGTCCTTAATATGCGCAGCGACAGAATCGGCGAGACAAGGGAAGGCGGATACGAGCTTGCCCACAAAAGGAGCAAAGGGCTGTTTACGCAGCTGGGTATATCCTCCCTCGGGAATGTTCCATCCAATCTGTACGTAACCGCCGTATTGTGAAAATAGCGCAAGCTGCTGACCGTCCATGCTTGCCATGCGAACCGCAGGTTCCCATCCTGGAGGGGCGGGGATCCGTGCCCACAACAGATCGTATCCGTGCTTGCGTATCTCGGGTACAAGGCCGGCGTGTTTGCGTACCGCCGAATATCTGCCGTCAGCACCTATCACGACGGATGCTTGAATGGAGGCAGGAACCCCATTTTGCCGCACGTTAATGCCAGCAACATGGCCACTTTTGTCCCGAAGCAAACCGGTCATGATTGTACTGAAGCGAACCTGATGCAACGGGCTTAACGCTTCGGTCTGGCTTGTGATCGCTTGGAGCAGATGATCTTGTGGTACGTGCACGCCCACATGATGCTCCCCTTTGTCTGCATCGGGGTTAATGGTATGCAGGATGTTGCCTTCTTCCCAATATTGGATCTCTTCAAGCGGTAAAACACCCTGTTCTTGAATGTGCGAATATAACCCGTGTTTGTTCAAAATGGCTTCGCCGTCTGCGTTCAGAAGTTCCCCGCGGAATGATTTATGTAGATGTGGCTGTCGCTCAATGAGTAATGTAGAGATGCCTTTCCGATTGAGCAGATACGAAAGCAAGGCGCCTCCCGGGCCTGCCCCGACGATACAGACATCGGTATGACTGATATCGCTCGTTTGAGGTTTCATCGATTTCATGTACATTATTCCCTTGCTATATAATGGTGAAGATCAATTGCTGACATTTGTTTACTTTATGATAACAAATTTATTTAAATCATTAAGTAACTAAAAGTAACTTAAAGGATATACGTTATTATAAACAAAGTATCCCTTATATACAAGAGGCCTAATCTTATTTTTTATCTCATCGAAGAGAAGGAAACCGCTGCTCATAGGAAACCTCGTTTTTTTCACAACTAACGGAGTGTAAATATGTTACAATATAAGGCAGGTTATGATGAAAGGCAGGAGGAACGGATATGAGCCCGAATACGGAGCGAAACTCGCAATTGGCAAACGTTGATCAATTGATGGAGGCCTTCTTCAGATATAAGAATAAAGTGTTGGATCAGCAGCAAAAGTCGGAAACGAACTGCAGACTGAATCCAACGAAAATCCATATATTAGGCATGATTTTGCGTGAAAAACGCTGTATGGCCGTAGATGTAGCACGTCAGCTCAGTCTGTCATCCGGAGCAACAACCATTGTGCTTAATCAACTGGAAAGTGAGAACCTCATTCAACGGGAACGCAGCGAGGAAGATCGCAGAATCGTGTGGTTATCCTTAACGGAAGAGGGAGAGCAATTAACCAGAACATTGAACGCCAACCGCGGCCGTATGACATGGGAATTGTTACAAGCATTGACGGAGGAGGAACAGCAGTTAATGTTGGGCATGCTCAAGAAAATAGAAATGAAACTGCTGGAAGATATGAAATCTTTCGAGCAGACGTATCGTTAATGTATATGACACTTGAAGACGTCAGTCCTCATCTATTCGTCCCACTACCGGGCATGAATTTGTGAAGACTGGCGTTTTATGTGTTACAGCAGTGTTTATAGATGAAAGCGGGATACATGATCGGTCAGGCCTTCCTGGATAAGAATATCTTTCTGTCTGCTGCCCATTAAGTCGAAATGGGGGAAGGGTTGTCTCCGATGAATGTAACGTGGGTCTAAACCGTGTTCGTCGCACCATTGTTCCAGGCGATCCAGGTCGTCGCAGCCTACTTTGGTAACACTGGTGATTCCAGGAAATCTGGAGTCGATCCAGAAATGCGTGAGATAGGCGATCTCCCCGCGCGCGACACGTTCTTTCCATGCTGCAAGTTCTTGCCGTTTAATACCAAAAGCCATAGTTGAACGTTCCTTTCTAACAGAGTATGTGCTTCACATATTGTACATCTTATATATGACCTCGATCAAAATGTTTCAGTACCATGCGTATCAGCTTCGTTGAAATGGGTAAATGAATATGAAAACTTTGTTATAAAGGCCTATACTTTTGTTAAAATAAAGGCATTACGAACGATTCATGACTTATGCAGCGGAAAGGGTTGTCATCATGGAACTATTCATTGCGGTACTTGTATTGCTGGGACTGATCGGTTTATCTAACGTGCTGAACCGGTTCGTACCTTTTATTCCCGTTCCGCTTATTCAGATTGCACTGGGGGTAGGTGTGGCTTTACTGCCAGCTGGTGTGCATCTGCCACTGAATCCGGAATTGTTTTTTGTACTTTTTATCGCTCCATTATTGTATAACGATGGGAAAAGAACACCAAGGAACGAACTATGGAACCTTCGTGCGCCGATACTTTTGCTTGCGCTGGGATTGGTGTTCGTTACGGTTGCTGTTGCCGGATATGCCATACACTGGCTGATTCCGACGATTCCACTGCCTGCTGCATTTGCGCTTGCAGCCATTCTGTCTCCGACAGATGCGGTGGCTGTAGGAGCTATGGCTGGACGTGTGCATCTACCCAAAAGCATTCATAGACTTCTTGAAGGCGAAGCATTGATGAATGATGCTTCGGGTCTGGTTGCTTTTAAATTCGCAATTGCAGCGACGGTGACCGGTTTCTTTTCACTGGCTCAAGCAACGGTTAGTTTCATTGCTATTGCTGCAGGAGGTCTGCTCGCCGGTGCATTAATGTCTTTTTTGTTCATCCGAGTGGGCATGTGGATTCGCAGACTGGGTATGGAAGATGTAACGATACATATGCTGCTTCAGATTCTTACTCCATTTGTAATTTATCTGGTGAGCGAAGAGATCGGGGTCTCCGGCATTCTGGCGGTCGTTGCAGGCGGGATCATTCATGCGATTGAACGTGACCGGGCCGAATCGGTTCAGATCAAGATGCAGGTGGTATCTGCGAGCACATGGTCTGTTATTTTATTTATTTTGAACGGCCTGGTGTTTGTCATTCTTGGTGTACAGGTTCCGGATGTGCTCAGTAAGATCTTTGTGAACGTGTCATTTAATAACTTCGAAGTGTTAGGGTATGTATTGCTGATCTCAGTATTACTTGTCATGCTTCGTTTCCTCTGGATTTATTTGTTTTGGCAAGTCAATGAATGGCTGCGTGCCAAGTCCACTATTGGCAAACCTCGCTTCAAGGAAATTACAATTCTCTCCTTATCAGGAGTCAGAGGTGCGGTAACGTTGGCTGGAGCATTTTCGATTCCGTTTGTGCTACAGGATGGTTCACCGTTTCCTGAGCGAGATTTGATTATTTTTCTGGCGGCTGGTGTCATTCTGTTCTCTCTGATTGCTGCGAGTGTGTTGTTACCTGTGTTAGCCAAAGACGAGGGGAAATCTTCTGAGGAAAATACACCACATAAGTCTGAACGGAAAGCACAAGACATTATGCTGAATGCCGCCATCCGAGCAGTCAAATCCGAGATGAATGATGAAAATAAAGCTGCAGCAGTGGCTGTGGTATCCGACTTGTCCAAATATATCAAACAGGTGGCGGGTCAGTTTACAGCAGATCATGGCAAAGCATTGCAAAAGCAGGAAACGGCGATTAATCTAATCGCTACACGGGCAGAGCGCAGAGAGATCGAAGCGATGAGGGATGAAAATGCTCTGGGGCATGAGGCAGCCTTCAAATGTGACAACTGGCTGGATCGCAAAGAGATGATGCTCTCCAATCGTACCAATACACAGCTGCTGGCGTCGCTTAACGAGATTGGCCGGATGCTGAGCCAACTGTTCACAAGCCGCTCCAGCAAACAAGACCAGCCCTTTATGCTTGAAAATGCCGAACTGTTCCGCAAGGTCAAGCTGCGCACATCTCAGGCGGCGATTAAGGCCATCCGGGCACAGATGAATGACACGAATCGTGCGGCGGCCCTCTCGGTCATTTCCAAATATGAACGGGTTATCGCGAAGTTACGTGCGTGGAACCCGGACAAGACGACGGAAGATCCGTTTAATCAGGATAAACTGGAGCTTCAGATGGTAGCCATTCAGGAGCAGCGTAATACGGTGCAGCAATTATATGAGAACGGGGAGATTACACGCGATGTTGCGGCCAAATTACGTCGTTATATCAATGATGTAGAAGCAACAGCTCTGAAAAACGATTAATCATTATTAATCGATCATTCATGAGTTCACATGAATCGGGCAATGCTAACGGAGAGTTTGACGTATGAAAATCAAAGTGAGGATACGACATGAACCTGAAAGCAACCCGATTCATTGCATTGATCATGCTGGCTTTAATGTTGCTTGGCAGTTCAACAAGTTTGGCATATGCCAAGCCAGTGCAGAAGAATCGTCAGTATTATGAAGAACGGGGAGAGATCGTATGGGAAGTTCCCACACAGGATAAACTGATTGCCCTGACTTTTGATGATGGGCCGGACCCTGTCCAGACACCGCAGATCTTAGCTCTGCTGAAGCAGTATCACGCAAAGGGAACTTTTTTTGTGCTCGGCAAATGGGTAGAGAAATTTCCTGACATTGTCAGACAGGAACAGCTTGAAGGGCATGAGATTGCAAATCATACATTTGCTCATACCTATGCCGTTCGTTCAACAGCAGCGGACAAATATTTGAAAGACATGGAGGCGGCTGAGCTTTCCATTGTGAATGCAGGTGCGCATCGCCCGCTGCTGTTCAGACCTCCTGGAGGTTATTACAACGATATGGTGATTCAGGCAGCTAAGCAGAAAGGATACACCATCGTCTTATGGTCTTGGCATCAGGATACCCGGGACTGGGCTTTACCAGGTGTATCAGCGATTACGAACAAAGTGCTGAATAATGCACGTAATGGAGATATCGTTCTGTTTCATGACAAAGTAGAAAGCAAATCCCATACGATTGATGCACTGCGAACGATCCTGCCCAAACTGCAGGAGCAAGGGTTTCAGTTTGTTACCGTATCTGAACTTCTTGCTGTGAAGGCCCGTGAAGCCGCCAAGGAGGGGGAAGCGTCCTCACTATCGCGAAGCCAGCCTTAATGCAGTAAGTAACGCTGGTCCGTGAGGCATCCTATTGCCAGCTGGTCGCAAACAGAGTGCCGCAAGCAAGCGCACATCTATTTTGTTATTGTACCGACGCCAAACAACCGCATGCCTTGAAGCACTCATGGCTGCGGTTGTTTGGCATGAAAGATTTTTTATGGGATTAGTGTACTTAGGACGTTTTCTGACAGACCCTAGTTATGCCTGTAAGCTGCTTATAGATAAGTCAAACGCTTTTGTTTTGCAGTCGAAAGGTCTACAATAGATAAAGTCTTTTGCATCAGAATAAATTATGTTATTAGAGAAGGTGAACACATTGAATGGACAAAAGAGAGCTGACATCAGACCTGGTTTGGAGGTTGATATCGTACTGAAGCAGGATCAATCCTCCGGCAAACTGACGAGAGGAATCGTCAAGGATCTGCTAACCAAATCTCCTTCTCATCCGCATGGGATCAAGGTGAGGTTGACAAGCGGTCAAGTGGGGCGAGTGAAACAAGTCATTACTGCAGGTAATCACCTGTAATGAGCATGAACGGGAGGCTGGATACAACCGAAAAAGTGATGGAACACCTGTCGGTTGGCAATCAACGTCAACAAGATGCTTACCGTGTTTTGCAGGATAGCGGACTGCTAGCCAGGCTTGCTCCCTACTCTGCGTACCCTGCGGGCACTGTGCCCATTGACATCGATCTTCCTGACAGTGATCTTGATGTGCTGTGTTGTGCCGACGACCTGAAAACTTTTCAAGCAGAGCTGAGTGGCCAACTGGAGGGTATTGCGCTAAACAGCAGGATACAGTGGACATACGGAATTGGCGATTCGGATCAGAAAGCATATATTACATGTGAACTGAAATTGGGGTCAAGGCCTGTCGAAATATTTGTACAGGCTGTGCCTGTTGAGCAGCAAAATGCTTACCTGCATATGCAGGTTGAATGGAGTTTGTTGCAATTATGGGGAGAGGCGGGACACCACGAGATTCGCAGATTAAAACAGGCAGGGTGGAAAACAGAGCCAGCCTTCGCCCATGTACTTGGGTTAGAGGGTAATCCTTATACAGAGCTGCGTGAGCTGGCCGAATTGAAGGAGCAGGAGCTATGGGAGTTTGCCCGATCACGCGTTACATTTTAGATGAGAAAGATAGCCACAAGGGTAGTAACCGTTAATCCAAGAATCACCGGTTTCAGATTACGCCGTGCAAGCTCAAACGGGTTGACCCCGCAGATGGCTGCCGCCGGAATTAACGCCCACGGAATCAACGTTCCGCCGCCAACCCAGATTGCAGCTACTTGGCCTAGCGCGGTAAGTACCGGCGCTGAATCTGCTGAGCCTGCAAACATGGTAGCAATGGAGCCCACGAGGGAAATTCCCGAAAAGCCTGAGCCATCCAGACCTGTCACAGCTCCAGTGACGGTCATGGTAATGGCCCCCACGGTTCCATTCATAGGAACAATTCCCGCAAGTGCGACCCCAAGATCATTGACGATCCCGTGTGAACCTTCAGGAAGCGGGTTCATAAATAACTCCGTAATGGCAGCATCCCCGAGATAAAAGAATGCCGCAATCGGAATAACCGGCCCAAATACTTTGAATCCGAACTGGAATCCTTCAATGAGATAAGTAGTCGTTTCCTCTGATCCGTTATGGCGGTGTGCAATAAGAGAAACGGCAATCAGAATAACGACGGCAGTTCCGCCGATTAATGCTGTCGCATCCCCGCCTTGCAGGTTCAGCACAAACATCAGTACGACATCCAGTGCGAATAACAACGGAATGAGTATAGCGAATGTTTTTCTCCAACGAAGAGGCATCTCTTGGACTGGTACAGACTCATGCGCCTCAGGCTGTGGCTCAGACGTCGACTGTTGCTTTTGCGTAAGCTCCTGTTCCTTCCATTGGGTGGATTTCATCTCTTGGCGAAGCATCCAGAAGGAGGTAAGGGTAGATACCGTGCCCATGACGATGACGAGAGGCACACTGGCAGCCATCACTGATGCAACGGGAAGACCTGCCGCGTCTGCTGTAAGTTTGGGAGCACCTTGAATAATGTAGTCCCCTGACAGGGCAATGCCATGCCCAAACAAGTTCATCGCGATGGCAACTCCAATCGGAGGTAATCCGACACGAACGGCTACGGGTAGAAGTACAGCTCCAATCAAGGCAACTGCAGGAGACGGCCAGAAAAATAAAGATACGACCATCATAATAAGTCCAATACCCCAATATGCAGCTTGAGGCGTACGAATAAATCGGGTGAGCGGTGTGACCATGACTTCATTAATACCTGTTCGGATCAGAACCCGGCTCATGGCAACGATAATAGAAATGATAAAAATTGTACTTAACAGTTCCTTTGTTGCGTAGATAAAACTGTTGAAAATCCCGCTGACGGAGCCGCTTAACGTTTCGGTTGCCAGCAGTCCGATGGTCATAATACCTGCGACACAGATGATCGTTGTATCTTTGCGCCGAACCATGACGGCGATAATCAGGGCAATAAATGCCAAATAGACATAATGCAGTGGGATGAGTTGAATATTCATCATCATAACAGCCTCCCTGTATCCCTGGTCATCGATCCTGGGAGTGCTATATCCTATGCATGTCAAGCCCGGATGTTCAAGGAGGAGAATAGCAGGATTTTTTTTACATTCAGAGAATTATAGGAGTGACACGAAGCATACGCACGACAGGGCATATGATTATATCAAGTCACGAGAGCACACATCCGTGAGTCACCGAACCTGATAGACATGGTCAAACCGGGGTGATTACAATATACATGCCATCGGAAGGAAGAAACTAGAAAAATTCAGCTCAGCCTGAATCAAAAGGACGGTAATGTATGAACTTGATCCGTTCATTGCGCTTCAAATTTATTGTGGGACTTACGCTAATCATGTTGCCGCTTTTTATGTTGTTATACTACAACAACGTGTACGCAATGAAGGTCGTGCGTGATAAGGTATCCCTCACCAATATGAATCATCTGGCCAAAAACGTGGAGCAGAATGAGCGCGTATTACAGGAGACCAATCGATATCTATATAGCTTGGGTGAGCGTGACCCTGATATTATCTCCCTGTTTTTTCTTGAATACGGAAGTGGAGACTACACCATTGCCAAGCAGCGTATTATGAACAAATTTATGACCGATATCGGTTTTTACAATCTCATTGATTCTTTTTATTTGTATGATGCGGTGAATGATGACCTGTTGCTGGCGACCGCAGGCAATTATGATATCAAAAAATCGGTGGTACAGCGCAATATGCCTGCCCAGATGCGCCAGCTGGAGGGTGACATCCAGAGACCGGAATGGAGCATCGTCCGCGGAGGATCATTTAATGCACTTGTGAAAACGGTACGGATTAATCAGCAGTTCTATGCCGGGGCACTGGTCGATATGAATGCACTGAATGACTCCCAGCAGTTTGCTGAATCGGGGGACAGAGGCGGTGCGGTTATCGTTACACCTGACGGCAGAGCTTTATCCGATTCTATGTTAAATACCGGGCAAATCAAGTTGGTCGCGGATCATTTGACCGGTTTGAAAAGTCCATATCAGGTGATCTCTGAACCGGGCAGTGGGGCTCGTCAATATTTGATGGTGGGAATTTCATCCGCAATGTCGGAGATGAACTATGTCGTGTTATTACCAGAGGAAGATATGATGCGCAATCTGCCGTTTTTCCAGCAGATCATCAGGTTGCTTCCGATTGGGGCGGCCGTAATTTTGATTACGGCGCTTTTCTTCCTGCGGCAGCTTCTGTTCCGTCCGATGAATGCTCTGATTCGGGGTATGAGAAGAGTCAGCCGTGGTGAATTGGATGTGACGCTAGAGGCACCGTCTTCGTCTGAATTAGAGTTTGTGACACGAAGCTTCAATCAGATGATTCAAGAGATTCAGCATCTGAAGATTGATGTGTATGAGGAGCAGCTGCGGACGCGGGAGGCCGAGTTCAAACAATTGCAGATGCAGATTAATCCTCACTTTTATCTGAACTCTCTGAATATTATTCATAGCCTGGCTTCCCTGCAAAAGCATGAACTGGTACAGCAGATGGCAGGTCATCTGGCTGACTATTTCAGATCCAGCTTACGGGCTGGCAAACGTGTAATCACGCTGAATGAAGAAATGGAGCATATTCGGCATTATCTTGAAATTCAGAAGCTGAGATTCCCAAGCAAGCTCGATTTTGAACTGGATATTGGTCCGGATGTGGGTCATTATGTGCTGCCACCGCTAACGATCCAGCCTTTTGTCGAAAATGCAATTATCCATGGATTTCAACGCAGAATGCAGTCGTTTGTGATTCGTATTACCATTCGCCTGACAGAAGCATCCAGCAGTCAAGCAGGAGAAGGTGTACTCCAGCTCCAGATTATAGACAACGGCGTCGGATTTTCACCAGAGCTTCTGGCCCACCTGCAACAGGGACAATATGCCAAAGATCCCGGAGGGCAGCACATCGGCATATGGAATGTTGCTCATCGGTTGCTGGTGAAGTATGGCCCGGAAGCGGGGTTAACGTTTGAAAACAGGACAGACGGAGGCGCTGCAGTAAGCATATATTTGCCTGCTCAGACCGAAGAGCAAGAAGGAGGAACTTATGCGGAACCTGTTGATCGTGGATGATGAAGTGTATGCCTTGCAGGCTATGCTGGAGGGAGTGGACTGGAAGGCAGCCGGGATGGACCAGGTGTTTGGGGCGTGTGATGTCGAGGAAGCAAGACAAGTCATCCGAACCCATGCCATCGACATTTTGATCTGTGATATCGAGATGCCTGGAGAAACCGGGCTCGATCTGCAAAGCTGGGTATTGAAGCATGATCCTGGCATCCTGACCATTTTTCTGACAGGCCATGCATTGTTCGATTATGCCCAGACTGCCATCAAACTGGACAGCTTTGATTATCTGTTGAAACCTGCTCCCGCAGACCAACTGCTTAAAGTGGTTACACGGGCTTTGGATAAAATCAGGGACGGAGAGCAGCGTACCCGAACGAACGAAGTTTACGAAACCGTATACAAACGGTGGAAAACCCATAAACCTTTACTGACGGAACGTTTCTGGAAGGATGTGGTGTCCCAGCGCAGTACACTTACGCCACAAAGGCTGCAGCAACTTGCAGAATTGTACGGTGCGGAGATTGATCCTGAGGTGCGTGTGTTGCCCATCGTGATTTCAGTTGAAGAGTGGGTGCGTGAATTTAATCTGCGAGATGAAGAGGTACTGGAATACGCTCTGCGCAATGCAGCCAGAGAAATGTTGCTTGGAGAGAAGCCGGGTGAAGTGTTTCAAGATCACAGCGGGTTAAATATTGTGCTTGCCTACGAGCAAGATGACGTCATCCTTGCTGCAAGTGAAGCGGAACAGCGCTGCCAGCGTTATATTCAGGAATGTGGCACATACTTCTATTGCCGTTTGTCCTGTTATGTCGGTGCACCCGTATCTGTAATCGAACTGCAAGGTATGTTAAATGAACTCATGGATATGGAGCGGCGCAACATTAAAGAGCTGGAAGAAGTTTTTGTTTACGATGAGCGTGATCGGGATCAGGAAGACCGGTTTTTGCCTATCCCATGGTTCTCGGAACTGTCTATCCTTTTTGAAACAGGTAAAGTAGAAGATTTGCGCGAACGCGTGGATGAAATATTCGAGTTGCTTGCTGCCCAGGAGAGCTTATCTCCAGAGATACTGCGCCTCTACTTTCATGCTATGCTGCATGTTGTCTACCCGCTGCTACATCAGAAAAATGTGTCCATCCGCAGTTTGTACCCTGGAGAACGGGAGCCGGAAGAAACGGTAGTCACTGGGTCATTACCGCAGCTGAAGCAGTGGACCCTTGATCTCATTGAACGTGTCATTCCGATTTTATACCCGGACGATCAGAACCCGATGTCGATTGTGGATCAGTTATGTATCTACATTGAGAACCACATCGGTGAAGAACTGATGCGCGAGGAACTGGCTGCTTTTGCCGGATTTAACCCGGCTTATCTGTCCCGGTTGTTCCGTAAAGAGAAGGGGATGTCACTGTCCGAATTCATTCTTCAGCGCAGAGTAGCCATGGCGAAAACGCTGTTGTCTCAATCCACCGTCAAGGTGACAGATATCGCAGGTAAAGTGGGGTACTATAACTACTCTCATTTTACGAAAATGTTCAAAAAATGCACCGGAATTACGCCGCAAGAGTTTCGCAAACAATCCAGAACCGTGTAATCAGGCGCAGCATGCTGCGCTTTTTGTTTGTTTTTTATGGTATGAAAGTCATAATTTGATAACTGAATAGGTCACCACAGCAGATAGAGGACTTGATCGACCCGCCGTATACTTGAACCACAGGAGGCGCACGGAGCTTCATCCTGAGGAAGAATTCAAGAGGAGTGAGGGAGAACACGTTATGAAGACACAACCCCAGGCGGGTAAGGGCGTACGAATATCGGAGATACCGGAAGGCACGGTTCGAAAACGCAAGTCCGTGTTATTCAATCTTGGCAAGTACAAAGTGCTTTACCTGATGTTTTTGCCAGGTATTCTGTTTCTGCTGGTAAACAATTATATGCCGATGTTCGGCGTTCTGATCGCATTCAAAAATGTAAACTACGCGGATGGAATATGGGGAAGCCCGTGGAGCGGGTGGGATAATTTTAAATACCTGTTCTCAACCAGCGATGCATGGGAGATTACGCGAAACACTCTTGCATACAACACCGTGTTCATTGCACTCAATCTTACGGTCGGCGTAGGTCTCGCCATTTTGCTTAACGAGGTTAAAAACAAAGCGATGTCCAAACTGTATCAGTCGCTGATGTTGCTGCCTTATTTTTTATCGATGATCGTAGTTAGTTATCTCGTATTGGCTTTCCTCGGCAAGGACTCGGGATTTATGAACTCGACCATACTGCAAATGTTTGGAGGGCAGCCGATTGACTGGTACTCTGAACCGAAGTATTGGCCGTACATCCTGCCGCTTGTGAATACATGGAAAAATATCGGTTATTATGCCGTCATTTATCTGGCTGCTGTAGTGGGCATTGATGAAGAATATTATGAAGCGGCAGTGCTGGATGGTGCATCGAAGTGGCATCAGATTCGTTTTATCACCATTCCTTTTCTGATTCCGCTGATCGTTATTATGACACTGCTTCAGATTGGCCGTATCTTCTATGCAGATTTCAGCTTGTTCTATCAGGTTCCGCTGGAATCAGGCGCGCTGTTCCCTGTAACCAACGTACTGGATACGTATGTATATCGGACATTCCTCATAGGTGGAGACATCGGGATGTCATCTGCAGCAGGCTTGTATCAAGCAATTGTCGGTTTTGTCCTGGTGCTGGTGTCCAATACCATCGTTAGACGAGTCGACAAAGATAACGCATTATTTTGAGAGGAGGCAAGTCAGTTTTGAAAACACGTGATCCATTAGCTGTATCCAAGCGTTCCGCAGCCGTCATTCATTTCATGTTTCTATTCTATGCCATTGCCTGTATCGTGCCGATCATACTGGTCTTCGCCATCTCTTTCTCGGACGAGACAACCGTTATCGCGAGTGGTTACAAGCTTATTCCGGAGAAATTCAGCCTCACGGCCTATGAATTCCTGTTTAAAGATATGGATCAGATTCTCCACTCGTATGGCATATCCATTATAGTTACAGTCGTAGGTACGATCACGAGTGTTGCCTTGACCGCTCTATATGCTTATCCGCTCTCGCGGAGAGATTTGCCGTACCGCGGCTGGTTCGCCTTTTTCATCTTCTTCACGATGTTGTTCAATGGTGGACTTGTTCCTTGGTATCTGGTTTACGTCAACGTGCTGGATCTGAAAAACTCTATTTTAGCTTTGATCATGCCATTGCTGTTATCACCGTTCTTTGTACTCGTGATGCGCACATTCTTTGCGAACTCCATTCCGGTATCCATTCTGGAATCAGCGCGCATTGATGGAGCAGGTGAATTGAAAACGTTTTTGCGCATTGTCCTGCCGCTCTCGCTGCCCGTTATGGCAACCGTTGCGCTCTTCAGTACGCTGAACTACTGGAATGACTGGTATCTTAGTATGATTTTTATTTCGGATAACCGGACGATCAGCCTTCAGTATCTTATGTACCGGACGCTGCTCGATATTCAATATTTAACAACCAACTCCAACGTTTCTTCACAGATTTCGTCGCAGGGCGGACTTCTCAATCTGCCAAACAAAACGCTGCAAATGGCAATGGCTGTCGTTGGTATTGGTCCAATTGTACTGGCATATCCATTCTTCCAGCGTTACTTCATCAAAGGTTTGACAGTAGGTGCTGTGAAGGGATAACTCCGGGCCGGTTAGGGAGTAAGTAGGATCAACCGAAGATAGACGAAAGGGCATATACAGAAAGCTTGCCGTTTATTAGGAATTGGGGCTAAACGGTGAAAGGTCCATCATATGAACAGGAGGGGTTCAATTGGTTCAAACATTAAAAGGTTGGTCACGTATGACGGCAGCGGCCATGGCGCTGGCACTTGTGCTTGCTGGCTGCTCGTCCGACAAGGGGAACACAGCAACACCGGGTGCTGAAGGCAATACGCCGAACACAAACAATGAAAAGCCTTATGAGGTTTCCTTGTTCTATCCGGGAACACCTCAGAAAGATGTTGCTCTTGTCGAAGCCGAAATCAATAAAAAGATGGAGCCGAAGATTGGAGCTACGATTAAAATCAATGCGGTGGACTGGGGACAGTGGGATAACAAGCTGAACCTGATGATCTCCTCGGGGGAAAAGGCAGATATTATTTTCACCGCTGCTTGGCAGAACTACACGGTAAACGTGGCAAAAGGCGCATTCCTGCCGCTGAATGATCTGCTGGATGCACATGGTCAGGATATCAAGAAAAATCTGGACCCCGCTTTCCTCGAAGGTTCTCAGGTGGATGGCGTGAACTATGGTGTACCAACAAACAAGGAACTTGCAGCCACTCGTGGTGTACTGGTGCGCAAGGATTTGGCTGACAAATACAAATTGGATCTGACAACCGTTAAAACATGGGCTGATCTCGAGCCTTTACTCAAAACGATCAAGGAAAATGAGCCTGCAGTAACACCGTTCTATATGTCCAATACGAATGGTAATGGATTACTTGAGAATCTGGATTGGGATTACCTCGGTGATGCCTCTGTACCGGGTGTGATATCCAAGACAGCTGGTGGTACAACGGTACTAAACGAGGTGGAAACAACTGAATTCAAAGAAGCCGCTGAACTTGCGCGCAAATGGTATCAAGCAGGTTACATTAACAGTGATGCAGCAACATCTAATGTATTCCCGAAAGACCAGGCCAAAGCCGGAAAAGCCTTCATGTGGACGGATGGTATGAAGCCAGGTAAAGACAAGGAAGAAGAAGGGTATGTAGGACATCCGCTCACGCAGATTGAGATGACAAGTCCAACGATTACAACAGGGGATGCATCGGGTGCGATGCTCGCGATCTCCCGTTCTTCCGAACAACCGGAAAAAGCAATGCAAGTCATTAACTTGTTACACTCTGACAAAGATATTAACAATTTGCTCAACTTCGGTATTGAAGGCAAACACTATGTAAAAGTAGAAGGTCAAGAGAACATCATTAAGTTGCCTGACGGCGTAGATGCAAATAGCCGTACCTACAATCCAGGTGCACAATGGCAGCTGGGTAACCAGTTCCTGAACTATCTGTGGGATAACGAAGATCCGCAGAAATGGGAGAAGTTCAAGGAGTTCAATGCCAAAGGTGTAAAATCTCCTGCCCTCGGGTTCACCTTTAACAGCCAGTCGGTTAAAAACGAAATTGCGGCTGTAAATAACGTCAATAAACAATTTAAGCCGGGCATGACTTCGGGTGCCGTTGACCCGAACGAGATGATTCCGAAGTACTTGGAGAAATTGAAAGCAGCAGGTATTGATAAAATTATCGCGGCCAAACAGGAGCAATTGGATGCATTCCTGGCTAAAAAGTAAAAAAATGTTCTGACGAAGTAGTCCATCAAATCTACTTCATCTGGCAGGACGCAAAAGGGGATGTTATCGATGAAAATCGATAACTCCTTTTTGTGTTTGGATTGTTAATCAAAAATAGGAAAATTATGATATAATCAGGGGGTTGATTAGGAGGTGTTTGCATGTCGAGAACCAGGCTTGCGTTCTCAGTCTCTTTATTGCTGTTTGCTGTCATCTTTACCTTTAAACATCATCTCGGTTTTTCAGTAGGTGATTCATTATTGTCATTCATTGGTATTTCCCCTTACACGACATCTTACTTGAGCGGTGTACATATCACGATGTATTTTGGACTTGGCATGTTGGCTTGTGGATATTATCTTACACGCAAGGAGATCATGCGTAAGTTTCCACTCTTGGCAAGAACGTTGTGGATAGGTGTGCTGATCATCATATTTAGCTATTCATATATGACGGACAAGCTAATGTATGTGGTGAAATGGGAAGCCACGGGTGTGAGTAGCTTATCTTATATGCAAAATGATAGCTCGTGCACCTATGATGTGTCGTCGAATGGGCAAGCTTTTGCCACTTGCAAATTGACGCTGAAAAATTATAGCAGTTCAGCGGTCGCGGCTATGGTTAAGCCTGATTTAGCTGAAAGTTATTCCAATCAGGATGACCCGTTGTCCAATTCCTTAAAGTCGGTTCAGTTACAGGCGGAATCCATTCAGATCAAGCCCAGGGCAACTTTTACAGGGAAACTTGAATTCTCAGGTGTGGCGAAATGCCCGCTGGAAGTGAGTGGGAACTTGAAGGGAATCGTACTAGATGTGGCGGTGGATGGGACAGATACCATTTTTGATTACGACATTCCTTAGTGTGTGTTAAACAGACTTTAGATCCAAGTACATAAAATATAGTGAATCACTTGCAGAAGGAAAAGTAAAAGGAAGTCTTTGCGTACAAACAGAGCCGGCTATTGCCGGTTTTTTTGTATGGAGAAGTTGAATTTAGTGCTGAAAAATTGCTTTTATCTCCTTTTCCATCGAGTTCATAGCGCTTACGATGAATAGTGGCACACTCTATTTATTTTCATGTGCAAGAAATAGATTGTATTTACAGCGAACTTGACTACAATTAATGTCACTATATAAGTAGAAAATTAGATGAAGCGAGATGAAACTTCCATGTCATACCGGACAAATTTGTTTTCCAAGATGGTCATTTTAATTCTGATCATGCTTATTCCCGTTGTTCTCCTGTACTGGTATTCCAATCATAAAACAACGGCTGTACTAAGGGCCGAACTGAATCGTTCGAACAGCAATCAACTTGAATTTTTCCAGAATCAAGTCAACACCAATATAGAGCTGTTATCTTCTTGGCCTAACTTGCTGATCCATGATCCGGATATTGCGAGCTTTCGGCGGATATTTGCGGAGAGCCGTTATTTTGATCTGGATGCAATCAATCTCGTCAAGCGCATCCAGAACAAACTGAGCATTCAGGAAAGCTCCTCTAATTGGGAGACCAAATTATATCTGTATTCTCCATCGTTAGGCAGGGTGATCTCGGAGCGGGATGCTCGTACTTACGACAAGCAGGCTTTAAAAGAAAGTCTCATTTCTGGCTGGGATGTGCACAAAATTAAGGATGGGCAAAATGATCGCTTCAAGTTCAGTTGGATCACCGTATCTCCTTATGGAATCGAGAATCCTGCCGAGAATGCAGAAACGATCATCAAGCTCGAATTTGACAGTGATAATATTCGAGATATGCTTGATAAATTCAAAGGCGACGGCAGACATGACCCGTTCTATTTTCGTGAAGAAACAGGGGTGATCTATAATCGGAGCTCAGATCACACGTTGACCAATCAGTTGATCGAAGAATTATCTAGCCATGCACTGCAAGACGTGGAAAATCGCACGATCGTCATTGGAAAAGAGCCGTATATGGTCAATTCTGTGAAATCAAGCACAACCGGCTGGTATCTGGTGGATTATATGCCGCTATCGGATATTCTGAAACCGATTCACCAGTCAAACCTCTTGTTTTATTCTGCGATGATCTGTCTGTTGCTGATGAGCTGCATTGCTGCGTATCTGTTATATGTGCAGGTTCAAGTGCCAGTGAAACAACTGATCCGTGGCTTCCAGCGCTTGAAGCAAGAAGATTACTCGGTTCGTATTGAGCCAAAAGGCCGTAATGAGTTCAGCTTTCTGTCCGAGCGTTTCAATTCGATGGTGGAAAAGATTCAGCAGTTGTTTGAGCATGTATATCTCGAGCAGATCCATGTTCGGGAAGCGCGCTTAAAGCAGCTGCAGTCACAGATTAACCCGCATTTTTTCTATAACTGTTTCTCGTTTATTACAAGTATGGCGAAGCTGAAACGGGTGGATGCCGTTGTAGCCATGTCTCACAATCTGTCGAGATATTACAGGTATACAACAAGACAGGAACGGGATGTTGTTCCGTTGTCGGAAGAGATTGAATTTGTGACCAATTATCTGGAAATTCAGCGTATGCGTATGGAACGTATCCATTACACCTTGGATCTACCGGAAGACATGCTGCGAATTGAAGTTCCGCCGCTGATTGTACAGCCTTTGGTCGAAAATGCGGTTATCCATGGGATTGAAGCAGATGCCGAAGCGGGTGAGATCCGAGTCTCCGGTGAACAACGGGATGGCACCATGTTTTTGATGGTTGAAGATGATGGGCAAGGCATGACACAGGAAGAACGTGAAGCGCTGCTGATCAAACTTGCAGGGGCGATGGATCAGGAGATGGGCTGTGGATTATGGAACGTGAATCAGAGGCTTCAACTCAGGTATGGAGGGAAAGGTGGCATTCAAATCACAGCATCGGAGCTTGGGGGAGTCCGTGTGACCTTGTCATGGCCAGTGGAACAACAACCTCTGCTGGAGAATGAAGAGTGAATAGAAGTGGACGAGGGAGTGACTCAATTGATCGATATATTGCTTGTTGATGATGAAACGTATGTAACGGAAAGTTTGGAGTTAACGATTCCTTGGGGTGAGCTTGGAGTCTCAACGGTGCTGCGTGCAGCATCGGGCAAGGAAGCACTGGAAATCATCGAGGAAAATGCTGTGGACATCCTTGTTACAGACATTCGCATGCCCGGTATGACAGGTCTTGAGCTGATTGCCGAAGTGAACCTGCGCTGGCCTCATGTACGCTGTATTCTGCTGACAGGTCACAGTGACTTTGAGTACGCCAAAAAAGCGATTCAATTGCAGGCGGCTGATTACATTTTGAAGCCAGTTAATGATGATGAGTTTATGCAATCGGTCTCAGCGGCGATTACCTCACTGCGGGATGAGTGGGATGAGTTCGACAAGTATCATCGTCTGTTATACAGTCGTAAATCGGATTACAAGATTTTAAGAGAGAATCTTATGCATGATTTGTTGCTTGGTCGAGAGATTTCATCGAAAGCTGTGCGGGAGCAGTTAGAACAATATGAGCTTCATATGGAGCCGGAGCAGCCTGCGGTGATGATGTTGATTCGGCTTACCGGACGTTTTACAACTATGGATGAGCAATCGCTTGATCTGATGGATTTTGCTGTGGGGAATATTGCTGAGGAAGTGCTAGGAGAGACATACCATGTCTGGTTCAGCCGCGGGCCTCATGATTGTTTGGTTATGTTTTTGCAGAACAGGGATATGGCAGAGGTATCTCATGTAGGGAGTAACACCATGCGAGATGCGGCTGAGACTT
This sequence comes from Paenibacillus sp. TSA_86.1, assembly GCF_052691815.1. Lineage (NCBI taxonomy): Bacteria > Bacillati > Bacillota > Bacilli > Caryophanales > Paenibacillaceae > Paenibacillus > Paenibacillus sp. TSA_86.1. Next base: position 1,136,214 of record NZ_JBQZGE010000001.1, read on the forward strand.
TCCGGGAGCATGTAGTGCGTTACCTTCAAGGGGGTCTGTCCGTAGTTGTGACCCCGCCATTTCCTTTTCATGAACTCACGAATGTGTATCGAAAAAGTCTGGGATCTCTTATTCTCTCGGGACCGGAAGAGCATAAAATCATCTATATCGATATGGAAAACACCATAAACAAGCGCCCTGACAATGATGCGGCTCAGGCTCTTGACGAGTTGTACAAGCCGCCGGTATTGCCTCAGCTGCTGGAGACCAAACAATGGGAGGCAGCAGCCGCAAAGTTGAGTGCTGTATTTGACGCGGCGGAGCGGGTTTGTTTATCCAGGGAGCATGTGTACGAGATGTACTTGTCGGTCACCAATGCTTTTATGTACATTGCCCACAAGCAGGGTCACTTGGTTCACGAGATTGATCATGCAGGGTTTGACCTGTTACTGGCTCATCAGTTAATCCAATCTCCAGAGAAGTTACGACGCTGGGCGATGGACATGCTGGCGAAGCTGCAAGAGGAACTATCAGACCAAGAAGGTGCACAAAGCCGCAGACATGTCATTAAACAAGTACAGGAACTGGTAACCAGAGACACGGGGCAGGATCTCTCCGTGAAGATGATCGCGGATAAAGTCTACTTACATCCGGTATACCTTTCGAAGATATATAAAGCGGAGACAGGCGAAGGTCTGGGAGATTATATGATTCGTATGCGTATGGAACGTGCGCTGTATCTGCTCAAAAACACAAATAAAAAAATATATGAGATTACAAGTGAACTGGGGTATCAAAATCCGCAATATTTCAGCAAAATGTTCAAAAAACATTATGGGTTAACACCGAACGAATTCCGCGATCAGACATAAATACAACATGATTCGAGCATATAGGTTGGTAAAGGTGCAGAAATCTTGATTTCGTATCATAGGCTGATGTACCTGACCCGTCCTATAATGAAAGGGTAACCAAAACGATTTAAGGGGGAACAACATGAGAGCGCAATCAACGAAAAAGAGATTCTTGTCGCTTCTCGCTACAACGCTGTGTCTGACCGTCGTGCTTGCAGGATGTTCGGGTGGCAATGAAAGCAAAGAGAGTGCAACACCAAGCTCCACGGGAGCTCAAAATGAATACAAGGAAAAGTATGACCCGGCAGTAACGATCACAACCGCATGGGGGATCGACCCGGAGCTAAAATTCAAAAATGGCGAATCTATGGAAAATAACGTCGCTACCAAATGGGCGAAGGACAAATTCGGTATTGATATTAAATCCCTTTGGTCTGTAACCGATACAAACAGTGCATTCGCAACCAAACTTCGTTTGGCGATGTCCTCTGGTCAGGAAATGCCTGACATTGTAACCGTTGGACAACCTGACAATCTCGTAGCTCAAGATTTGATTGATTCGGGCATGTATCAGGAAGTTGGACCGTTGTTTGACAAATATGCTTCGGAAACATGGAAAAAAGCGATGGAACAAGATCCGAACGTATGGAATCAATACAGCCGTGATGGAAAAAGAATGGGTATTCCTGTACTGGACTACGCGTACAACAATGATTACTTGCTCTGGATTCGTCAAGACTGGCTGGACAAGCTGAACTTGAAAGCGCCAAAAACCATTGACGAGCTGGAAGCCGTAATGGAAGCGTTCAAAAACAAAAATCCGGATGGATTGGCTCCAGACAAGGTAACGCCACTCAGCATCGGTTTCAAGAAGTCCATGAACACATGGATGGGCGATCCATCCTGGATCTTCGGCGCTTATGGTGCACTGCCTTCCCAATGGAATGTAGGTGCAGATGGCAAGCTGGAGTACGGTTCGATTAACCCAGGCATGAAACAAGGATTAACGAAGCTGAATGAATGGCTGACAAAAGGTTATATTCCTCAGGAAGCAGCGCTGTGGGATGAAAATAAAACGGCAGAACCGGCAGTTGCAGGTACAGCCGGTATTATTCCGGGTCCATACTGGATGAGTGGATGGCCACTGAATGATACGGTGAAAAATGTCCCGGGAGCAGTTTGGAAACCTATTGAGATCCCAAGTGGTCCTGATGGCAAAGCGATGCGCCATGGTACAGCATTTGTTAATGGTGTAACATTGATCAAAAAAGATATGGCTCACCCGGAAGCATTCTTTACGTATCAAAACTATCTGTTTGATAATTATGCAGATCCGAAACCAGGAAGTGAATATGATAACGGCCTGTTCGCAGGTTATGACTATCAATTAGATGCAAACGGAAAACAAAAACGCTATGAAGACATCGATGGTGGACATGTCAACGTCGTACGTTATTTGCTCGTGCGTGATGGTGCCCGTATTCCGGATGCACAGATGAAAGCTTTGATGAATTTGGCGAGTGGCAAAGAGCCGGAAACCAAATTGGAAAAAGATGTAGCCGCGAACTATGGTAAAGAGACACCTAATGCAGCAAAAGTGTTGCTTGAACAGAAAGATATTTCGTTCAAAAACATGTTCACAGGCCCTACAACAAAAACAATGAAATCCAAACTCGATTACCTCAACAAAATCGAGAACCAAACGTTTAATGAAATTATCTATGGCAAAAGTCCGGTAGATTCGTTTGATACCTTTGTTCAAACTTGGAAATCCGGTGGCGGCGATCAGATCACGCAAGAAGTTAACGCGTGGTATGACGGCGTGAAAAAATAATCGGCTATACGCTAAGAAAAAGTAAAGCCAACATGGACGCACAGACGATACAGGTCTGTGCGTTTTTTCATTTTTTTAACGTAACCTGATGCTTGAAGAAGCCTGTAAAACAGTGGCTTAACCACTCCGAGAGTTCCTCTAATCAGTACATGTCCAAAGTAGTTGCTTTTGTGCCATTTATATTGCTTTTATGCGCTGTTTGGGGGTGCTGGAAGGTTGATATAATTTGCCTATAGAGCCACTCAGGAGTACTTGAGTAGGAAGAATTACAGGGGGAGCAATCATGAGAACTTTAAAACGAACTTGGCCATTCCACGTAATGCTGCTGCCAGCTATCATCTTTCTGATTATTTTCAGTTATGTGCCTATGGGCGGAATCGTTATGTCTTTTCAGGACTACAAACCATGGCTGGGGATCAGCGGCTCGGAATGGGTCGGGCTTGACAACTTTAGATATTTATTCGAACGTGAGGACAGCTTGCAGGTCATCTGGAATACGCTCATTATCGCTGTACTCAAATTGATATTTAACCTGTTTGTTCCGTTTGTATTCGCCATTCTGCTCAATGAGGTTCGCAAGATGGCCATTCAGCGTACGATCCAAACGTTGGTATATCTGCCTCACTTCTTGTCCTGGGTTATCCTGGGCGGGATTCTGCTTGATTTGTTGTCCACGGGAGGACTGGTGAACCGGGTACTCGGTACATTTGGACTCGGACCCTATTTCTTTCTGGGGGATAACAGCTTGTTCCGACCAACGATCATTGTGTCGGATGTGTGGAAGGAATTCGGTTATAACATGATTGTTTTCCTGGCTGCCCTGGCCGGCATTAACCCGGCACTGTATGAAGCGGCAGAAATTGATGGCGCAACTCGCTGGAAGCAAACGCTCCACATTACGATTCCGTCGCTCGTACCGATGCTGATGGTCGTGGGAACGCTTGCTCTAGGAAACGTGCTCAATGCTGGTTTCGACCAAGTTTATAACCTGTACAATCCGCTCGTATATAAATCGGGAGACATCATTGATACATTCGTATATCGCTCGGCACTGGAAAATGGAGAGATGGGCTTTGCAACCGCGATTGGATTGTTCAAATCCGTGATCAGTATGATCCTGATCCTCGTATCCTATAGCCTGGCCAAGAAATACGCCGGATATCGCATATTCTAATCGAACCAACATAGAAGGAAGGGACTACGATGTACCATAAATCACGATCATATCGCGTCTTTAACGTTATTAATATCAGTTTTCTTATTCTGATTGCCATTATGTGTATTATACCTATGGTTCACGTATTAGCCGTATCATTCAGTAACAAGGCTGCAGCAGATGCAAATCTGGTCAGTCTCTGGCCGGTAGGGTTCTCCCTCGAAGCTTATAAAAAAACGATGAATAATCCAGTCTTTTTAAACTCGCTCTGGATATCACTGCTACGTACCGTCATTGGTACAGGCATAACGCTCCTGATTACCTTCCTGGCAGCATACCCGCTGTCCAAGGAGAATAGTGAGTTTAAAGGCAGAACCATCTATTCCTGGGTTTTCGTATTCAGCATGATTTTCAATGGCGGTCTGGTGCCGTTCTACATGGTTATTCATAACATCGGTTTGATGAACTCTTTTTGGGTGCTGGTGCTCCCGGGGGCGGTTAACACCTTCCTGGTCATCCTGATGCTGAACTTCTTCCGCGGTATTCCCAAAGAACTGGAAGAGGCGGCGCTGATTGACGGAGCCAACCATTTCAGAACGTTGTTCAGCATCTTCCTGCCGATCTCCATGCCTTCCATTGCAACGATTGCACTGTTCAGCATGGTGTTCCACTGGAACTCCTGGTTTGACGGTCTGTTGTACATGAACAACGCTAAAGATTATCCGCTAGCAACGTTCATGCAGACGGTTATTGTCAAACGTGATATGAGTACGATGGCGATGAATCCGCAGGAAATGGCAACAATTTCTCAAACGACGGTGCGTGCAGCTCAAATTTTTATCGGAAGTGCGCCGATCCTTATTGTGTATCCGTTCCTTCAACGTTTCTTTGTAAAAGGTATGACACTGGGCTCAGTAAAAGGCTGAGCCCCAATCCCTAATCACTGGAGGCTGATATTTTGAATCAATCAACCAATCAACCATTCACTCTTGGCATGGATGTATCATTTATGGACGAGATTGAACAGCATGGGGGGACATATCAGGATGAGCACGGCAAGGAGGAAGATTTGCTGACCATTCTCAAGATGAATGATACGAATGCGATACGGCTTCGCATCTGGAATGATCCTGTCGGTGGATTCTGTAATCTGGAGCGCACCGTAGAAGTAGCCAAACGCATCAAGGCACAGGGATTACAGTTCCTGCTTGATTTTCATTATTCGGACCGCTGGGCTGATCCAGCCAATCAGTGGAAACCGAAAGCTTGGGAGCACTTGCCCTACGAGCAACTCAAACTAGCTGTGTGCACGTATACAGCGGATGTGCTCCGCACTTTGAAAGAACACGACGCTTTGCCGGATATGGTTCAAGTTGGTAATGAGATTACACCAGGCATGTTGTGGGACGATGGGCGTGTCAGCGGTGAAGAGCATGATACCGACGAGCAGTGGCAACGTTTTGCCGGGCTTGTGAAGTATGGTATTGCAGCGGTAAAATCAGTGGATCCTTCGATTCAGATCATGATTCATATTGACCGTGGTGGTGACAACGCCGAAAGCCGTAAATTCTATGATCGTTTTGAGGCGTTAGGGGTAGAATTTGACGTCATCGGTCTATCTTATTACCCTTGGTGGCATGGGACACTGGATGCCTTGCGTGATAACCTGAATGATCTGGCCAAGCGCTATGGAAAACCGATTAACGTAGTTGAAACGGCATATCCGTGGACGCTGGAACAGCCAGAGGACACCCAGTGGATCATGAATCAGGAGGACATGCTGCTGCCGGGTTATCCTGCAACGGTAGAAGGTCAGACCCAATACTTGCAGGATATGTTACAGATTATCCGTGAAGTTCCTGGTGGTCTGGGACATGGATTTTATTATTGGGAGCCTGCGTGGATTCCGAGTAAAGAAGAATGGTCTGTAGGACACCCCAATAACTGGGGGAATCTGACGATGTTTGATTTTAAAGGACGCAAGCTCGAATCATTTAAGGCGTTAACGGCAGCGCAAGAACGGAATGCCACAACCCTCGTTTAAGAAGGTATGCCTAAGCAAAATATTCGTAATTCAACAGCAAGGGAGTTTTCATAATGACATATAAATTTCCACCTGTAAGTTCCAAAGCCCCACACATGTTACATGGTGCTGACTATAATCCGGAGCAATGGCTTCGTTATCCAGAGGTTCTTGAAGAAGACATTCGTTTGATGAAACTGGCGAAGTGTAATGTGATGTCCATCGGTATTTTCTCTTGGGTATCGCTTGAGCCGGAGGAAGGTGTCTATACGTTTGAATGGCTGGATCAGGTGCTGGATCGCTTCGCGGCGAACGGAATTTATGCCTTCCTGGCAACGCCAAGCGGCGCCAGACCTGCCTGGATGTCGGCAAAGTATCCTGAAGTGCTGCGGGTCTCCGAGAAGCGGGTTCGTAACCTGCATGGCTTCCGCCATAACCATTGTTACACCTCTCCGGTTTACCGGGAAAAAGTAACCGCGATAAACAGCAAGCTGGCAGAACGTTACTCGGATCACCCGGCTGTCATTGGATGGCATATCTCCAATGAGTTTGGTGGGGACTGTCACTGTGATTACTGCCAGGAAGCCTTCCGAAACTGGGTTCAAAACAAGTACAAAACATTGGATGAGCTCAATCACTCATGGTGGACAACGTTCTGGAGTCATACGGTGACGGATTGGAGTCAAGTGGAGTCTCCGGCACCGCATGGTGAAACCCAGGTTCATGCCATGAATCTGGACTGGCGCCGTTTCGTGACGGACCAGACCGCTGATTTTATCGTACATGAGACCAAACCACTCAAGGGCAAAAATCCGAATTTGCCGGTAACGACGAATTTGATGGAGTTTTATGGAGGCTTGAACTATTGGAAGTTCGCGGATATTCTTGATTTCCTCTCTTGGGATAGCTATCCGACATGGCATGATGCAGAGGACGATGCGAAACAGGCGTCCCGGATTGCGATGATGCATGATATTGTACGTTCGATCAAAGGTGGACAGCCATTCCTGCTGATGGAGAGCACACCAAGCTCTACAAACTGGCAGGATGTCAGTAAATTGAAACGTCCTGGCATGCACCTGTTGTCTTCTTTGCAGGCGGTAGCTCATGGATCAGATAGTGTTCAGTATTTTCAATGGAGAAAAAGCCGCGGTTCAAGCGAGAAGCTGCACGGTGCGGTAGTAGACCATGTGGGAACTGAGCACACCCGTGTGTTTCAGGATGTGACCGATGTAGGCACTGCACTGCAAAGCATGGAGGATATTGTGGGGACTACGGTTCCGGCTGAAGTTGCGATTATTTTCGATTGGGAGAACCGCTGGGCCGTGAACGACTCTCAAGGTCCACGTAATATCGGGGTGAAATACGAGCAGACTGTGGAAGCTCACTATGAAGCGTTCTGGAAAAAAGGGGTAGCTGTAGACGTCATCGACATGGAAGCCGATCTCTCTAAGTACAGAGTGCTTGTGGCACCCATGCTGTACCTCGTTCGTGAAGGTGTGGGAGAGCGTATTGAACAATTCGTGGAGCAGGGCGGCACTTTTGTTGCTACCTACTGGTCCGGCATTGTGAATGAGAACGATCTGTGTTTCCTGGGTGGATTCCCCGGCCCTCTGCGTAAAACGCTCGGCATCTGGTCTGAGGAGATCGACGGGTTGCATGACCGCGAATTGAACGGAATTATTCCAGCGCAGGGTAACGAACTTGGACTTGCTATGGAGTATGATGCAATTGAACTTTGTGATCTGATTCATCTTGAAGGTGCAAAATCTCTTGCCGTGTATCGTTCTGATTTCTATGCAGGACGTCCAGCGTTGACTGTGAACGAGTTTGGTTCCGGTAAAGCGTATTATATGGCTGCACGGATGAAAGCACCGTTCTATGATGACTTCTACGGCAAACTGATTGCAGAACTGGATCTGGAGCGTGGACTTAAGTCGGACTTGGCTGCAGGAACGACAGCACATGTACGTACAGACGGTGATTCCGATTATGTATTCGTTCAGAACTATACGGAGAACGAGAAACAGATTCAACTGGATCGTCATGCTTACACCGATGTGCTTAGCGGCGAATCGGTTGAAGCGAGCTTGAACTTGCAACCGTATGATATTCGTGTACTGCGCAGAACAGCAAATCGCAAGTAGGTCAGAATAGAGAACGAACGAATCTTGCAGATAGAAGAAATATTAAAATGGATTGTCTAGGGCCTTGGAACAGGCACCAAGGCAATCTTTTTTATTTTGTCTTATATGGGGCTTATGGGCTTTTTTTGGACAATATAAAGGATAATCGTGTCCACGTAGCGAAGACAAACACGTAACTTGTCAACTTAAGACTTTCATTGTCTGGGAGGAATTGAAATGAATCAGAGAAATCTGGACGGCAACAGCATTATTATTCGGCTGGAAATGACAACGAAAGATATCAAGTTTGGCGAAGTGGCTTCGGCCATCTCGGAAGCTGGGGGAGACATCATTGCCATTGACGTCATTTCGACCAATCAGGATGTCAGTGTGCGTGACTTGACTGTCGCGGTCACCGATTCGCAGGATAACAGCAAAATTATAGAAGCGGTACGCCAGCTTAAAGGCGTGTCTATCATTAACGTATCGGATCGTACTTTTCTGCTGCATCTGGGCGGCAAAATTGAAGTCACGCCGAAGACGCCGATTCATAACCGGGAAGACCTTTCCCGTGTGTACACACCGGACGTAGCCAGAGTGTGTTCCGCCATATCGGAGGAGCCGGGCAAAGCCTTTTCATTAACGATTAAACGGAATACCGTGGCAGTCGTTTCTGATGGTAGTGCAGTGCTGGGACTCGGCAATATTGGTCCGCGTGCGGCTATGCCGGTCATGGAAGGTAAAGCGATGCTGTTCAAACAGTTTGCGGGTGTAGATGCGTTCCCGATCTGCCTGGATACACAGGATACGGAAGAGATCATTCGCACAGTGAAAGCGATATCACCTGCGTTTGGCGGCATTAATCTGGAGGATATCTCTTCACCGCGCTGTTTTGAGATCGAACGCCGATTAAATGAAGAACTCGATATTCCGGTATTTCATGATGACCAGCATGGTACAGCCGTTGTACTGTATGCAGGTCTGATCAATGCGCTCAAACTGGTTGGCAAGTCTATCGATGAGGTGAAAATTGTCGTGTGCGGCATCGGAGCAGCGGGTGTAGCCTGCAGTAATATACTTTTATCTGCAGGTGCGAAGCGGTTGATCGGTGTAGATCGCGACGGAGCAATCGTACGCACGAATTCGTATGATAGTGATGTCTGGACGGAATATGCCGCACGAACCAATCCCGATCTGGAGACGGGTTCCTTGCGAGAAGTTATTCGGGATGCCGATGTATTCATTGGTTTATCGCGAGGTAATTTGTTGACTCGGGAGGATGTGCAGACGATGGCGGACCATCCAATCGTATTTGCGATGGCTAATCCCGTACCTGAGATTATGCCCGCACTGGTCGAAGATATCGTTGCCGTAATGGCGACAGGACGTTCGGATTATCCGAACCAGATTAATAACGTGCTTTGTTTCCCAGGTATGTTCAGAGCTGTACTGGATTGCCGGGCAACGGAAATTAATGAAGAGATGAAACTAGCTGCTGCTCAGGCGATTGCCTCGTCCATCTCGGATGAAGAGCGTACACGTTATTACATTATCCCAAGTGTATTTAATGATAAGATTGTCAAATCGATGCGCAGCCGTGTTATTGAAGCGGCAATCAAGACAGGTGTGGCAAGACGTGTACCGCGTGAACAAGCCCGTGAAGGCGGAGAATCCTGATGACATTAGATTCGTCTACTAATGAAACCATTCTTCATGCGGCTCGTGCTTTTGTGAAGGAAGAAGCATCCAGACATTCCGACGGGCATGACTGGTCACATATTGAGCGTGTCACTGCCCTGGCAGTCACACTCGCTCAGCACATGGGAGCGGACCCATTCGTATGTGAGCTGGCTGCGCTGCTGCATGACGTACCGGATGAGAAGCTGAATGACAGTTTGGAGGCCGGTATGGCGAAGCTGCATGCTTGGCTGGATACCCAGCCCCTGGAGTCGGCCACTCGTGAGTCGGTAGTGAACATCATCAGCACGATATCGTATGCGGGTGGTCAAAGAGATGCGGCTCGCTCGCTGGAAGCCCAGGTCGTGCAGGATGCAGACCGGCTTGATGCACTTGGAGCAATCGGCATTGCCCGTACATTTGCATTCTCGGGAGCCCGCGGCCGTGAAATGTACGACCCTTCCTTACCGCCGAGGGAACAGATGACTCGGGAGGAATATCGGAATGGGCGCAGCACAACGATCAATCATTTTTACGAAAAGTTATTCAAGCTTAAGGATCTGATGAACACGTCCTATGGCAAGGAACTGGCCCAGCAGCGTCATGATTATATGGTGCAGTTTGTGGAGCAGTTCAAGCAGGAATGGGCAGGTTCGGATCGTTAGAATCGATTTTGGGATCACGCGCTAAGTGAATAAGGCCAGACTCTAAGAAAAATTTTGTTTTCAACTTTGTTAAATCAGCTTCATCCTTTTGCCTGTTTTGGGTTAAGTTATGCTCAGAAGGTGCTGAAAGGATGAAGTTTTTTATTGTGTTCTGTTATGCATTTTGAAACTGGGAATGGCAAAGGCGCGAGCGCTCATGGTACAATAAATCGTTCTCCTGAACTTAATTCGGGCCAAAATAGAAATATGGGGTAATAATGAACATGATTATCATCAAATGTAAACGAATATGTCGGGTAGTAGGAGGGGGATGCCATGTCATTTGGGGCACGTGTACTTAAGACAGGTATAGCGGTCACGCTGGCTTTATTTCTGAGCAGTTTGTTTCTGAACCCGCAATCTCCTGTGCCTGCCGCCATCGCAGCGATATTTGCCATGCAGCCTTCCATCTATCGTTCGTGGAAGTATTTCCTCGATCAGTTGCAGACAACAACGCTGGGTGCGATTGTAGCTTTGCTAGGGGGCATGGTGCTGTCCAATGAACCCATCGCCGTAGGGTTAATTATTGTGCTGGTTATTATGATTTGTCTTAAATTAAATATGGGTGAAACGGTAGGGCTGACACTGGTTACGGTGGTATCCATTATGGAGGCCTCTGGAGATTGGCATTTTGCACTGAATCGCTTCTTGTTAACGCTTGTGGGCATTATATCGGCCTTCCTGATTAATATCTCGGTGTTTCCTCCTAAACCGAAGGTACAGTTTGTGAAGCAGATCCAAAGCGTGTTTAACGGGATGTCATTGCTGCTTCGAACGTCGATCTCGGATGAGATTAAAGAGGTAATTTTCCGGGAAGAGAAAAGCAATCTTGGCGGGTCGATCAAATCTTTATCTGACAAATATCATCTGTTCGAAGAAGAGCAGAAGAAGATGAAGCGTGCCAAATTCAGCGAAACCCGTCAGATGGTCGTATACAAGCAAATGCTGCTCAGTTTGCAAAAGGGATACGATGTACTGGATTCGGTAGAACGTCATTACTTTCAGGCACAGCGAACACCGGAAATGGATCTGTTTTTTGATACCCATCTCGAACGGGTCATTAAATTCCATGAACATGCCTTGCTCAAATTCGAAGACAAATTAAAACCGAACGGTGAAGAGGCTGCCCAGTTTGTAACGGAAAATGATCATTTTATGGAACAGGTCATTGCCCAGTTCGATGTTGATAAGGGCGGCATGTTAAGGTTATCGATTGTGGCCGCGGCTATTTACGATTATGGATATCAGCTGGAACGGCTGAATCGGCTCGCGGACCATGTGCACACTTCAACTGAAGACAAAGAGTCACATGACAGTATGCTGAACTGGCTGAAATGGCCTTAGTTGCAAAAATCAGATACAATAAAGAAACAACCAAACCCGGACAGTAAAGTCCGGGTTGTTTGGTCTATCGGTGAAATCAACCTATAAAATGAGAAAAATGACAACGATGATGAACGAACTAAGGGGTAGAAGAGATGGAGTTAAAGCAACTGGACCTAGAACTTATGGAATGGTTTAACGGAAGCAACCTGGAGAGCAAGCAGCACGAGGCATTGCAATTGCTGACCGTAACTGACGCACAGTGGCCACATCTGGCTATGATCAGCATGGGGGAAGTCATTGCTGTAAGCCCGAGCTGTCTTCGTTTGGCACTCTGGCAAGGTACGCAGACGAGTATGAATATGATGGAAACAGGTAAGGCTACGTTAATTGCAGTGCAAGGACAACGTTTATTGCATGTAAGACTTGAAGTTCGTCTGTTGCCTGAACTAGCGGAAGCTGTCCACCCGCGAGATCGATATGAGTGTGCTATCCTTCAACTTCGTATAGATCAAGCACCTTATGCGGAAATTACGTCTGGCATCACGTTTCAATTAAAAGATCAGATCGGAGCTTTGGCTCGCTGGACGGAAACCATTGAGGATTTAAAGAAGTAGCGTTAAAACAACAAATAACGTCTCCGCTTGCATCGGGACGCTGTCACTGGTAAAATATAAAATGGTTTTCAGGAATTAGAATTAATTAACATAAAATTAAAATGTTTACTTTCTAATAATTATACCATTGCCTTTTCGGGCTTGTCAAATGGATATTCGAAGACACAATCCGGGGAAAGAGAGGCGCACAACTTATGAGTACAGAGCAACAGTGGGATAAAGAACAGAGACGGGTGAACACCGTTACCGATCAGATTGAGCGCAAAATCGCTACATTGGAAGAGGAGGTGGGCTCTTTCCGGGACGAAGTCGTTGGGATGCGAAAAGACTTCTGGGATGAAGTGACGATGAACTTCAGTGAAGCCGATGATGTCGGGGAGACGTCAACAAGCATGAGGCAACAATCACAGGTCTTGTCAGACCGCGAACGAAGTCATCTGAATACAGCAGCCGCACTGGATAAAATGAAACGTCTACATCATTCACCTTACTTCGGACGGATCGATTTTAAGGAGGACGGATACCCGGATGCGGAACGCATCTATTTGGGCATTGCATCCCTTCTGGATGAGAAGGAAGAATCCTTCCTGATCTATGACTGGCGTGCACCCATTTCTAATCTGTATTACGATGGCGCACCGGGGCCGATCTCATATCGTACGCCAAGTGGCGAGATTAGCGGAGAGATTGAGATGAAGCGGCAATTCGTTATTCGAGACGGACGTATCCGCTTTATGTTTGATACAGGGGTAACGATTGGAGATCAGCTGCTTCAGGCTGTGCTCAGCCGAACGTCTGATGCACAGATGAAGAGTATTGTCGCAACGATCCAGAAGGAACAAAACCGGATCATTCGTAATGACAGGACGCGCATGTTGATTGTACAGGGCGCAGCGGGTAGCGGCAAAACCTCTGCCGCGCTCCAGCGAGTCGCTTATCTTCTCTATAAATACCGTGAGCATCTGCAAGCGGATCAGATGGTTCTTTTTTCACCGAACCCGATGTTTAACAGCTACGTATCTACGGTATTGCCAGAACTTGGCGAGGAGAACATGTTGCAGACGACGTTTCAAGAATATCTGGAACGCCGTTTAGGCCGCGAATATCAGCTTGAGGATCCATTTATCCAGCTCGAATATGTGCTTACGGAAACCGAGGAGCCTGGTTATGATGCACGAATGTCCGGTATACGTTTCAAGTCTTCTGCATCATTCCTGAATGTGATCACCCGCTACAAGGAAAGCATGCTTTCAGGCGGAATGAGATTCAAGCCTGTACGCTTTCAAGGCAAGGCAATTGTGGATGCGGAAGCGATGGCTGAGAAGTTCTACAGCTTCGGCTCTTCTGTCAAGCTGGTGAGCAGGCTGGAGTTGCTGCGGGACTGGTTGCTTAAGGAACTGTCGGCATTTGGTAAAAGCGAACTGGATGCGCCTTGGGTGGATCAGCAGCTCGATTTGATGGAGCCGGAAGATTTGCAACGCGCTTACCGACGGTTAAAACGGAAACAAAAAGGCAAATCACATACATTTGATGATTTTCAGCAGGAAAGAGAGATTTTAGCCAGAATGGTGGTTAGTGATCGGCTTAAGCCTTTACGCAAATGGATTAAATCCCTGCGTTTTGTCGACATTCGTCAGTTGTATGCGAACCTGTTCCAGGATCAGACACAGATGGTTCATTTACTGGATAGAGAGTCCCTGCCGCCTCACTGGGAAGAAATCTCGACGATGACGCTGCGTAGATTAAAGGTGCAGGAACTGGCCTATGAGGACATCACGCCGTATTTGTATTTGCGCGAACTGTTGCTGGGTTTCCATATTAACTCGAACATTCGCCATGTCATTATTGATGAAGCACAGGATTATTCTGCATTTCAGCTGGCCTTTATGAAAAGACTTTTTCCTCATGCGAAGATGACGGCTCTTGGTGACTTCAATCAGGCTATTTATGCACATTCGTCTGTACTTAGCGGTACCGGGCCATTAAGTGATCTATACGGGCCAGAGAATACAGAAGTTATTGTGCTGACACGCAGTTATCGCTCTACGATGGAGATTGTTGAGTTTACGCGTGGCATGGTTCCGGGCGGGGAAGAGATCATCCCGTTCAACCGCAACGGTGAGAAGCCCAAAGTCATCGTGACCTCGGACGTGAAACAACATATTGAACAAATCAGTGCGGATCTGAGTCATCTGATGCAGGAGGGGTACGAATCTGTAGCGGTGATCTGTAAGACGGCTGAGGAAGCCAAGGAAGTTCATGAAATACTAAGTCAAAAGCTGAACAAGGCTCCCAAGCTGATCAAAAAAACGACGCTGGCTTTTGAGCAGGGGGTTCATGTCATTCCGGCTTATCTGGCGAAAGGTGTGGAGTTTGACGCGGTGTTAATCTATAATGGCTCCGCTAGTGCTTATTCTCGTGAACAGGAACGTAAACTGTTTTATACTGCCTGTACCCGGGCGATGCATCTACTGCATGTGTACTCGTTAGGGAAACCGAGTCCATTTATCACCTCACAGTCTGAAGAGTGGTACGAAATGAATGATATACCTGCGACACGCGTGGAGTAGTATCCGCCGCTACATGCGAAGTAAATCTCAAGATCAGGTCAGCCAGAGCATCTGGTTGGCCTTTTTTGAGTATGCTAACACGAGAAGCATGGCCTAAGATGGTGACATAGACAGACATATCTTCGTTCATATGGATAAATAAAGTGAATCTCCTTGTATACATATACAATCAATGTAATTTTTCTTTACACATGAAGCTCAGGCTCATATAATCGTAACAATCTATTTTTTTGACAACGGGACAGGTGATTTCATGAAGGAGGCGGACAAATTGAATAAAACAGCTTTTGAGCGGCCGCTGATGGCCGATTGTGTACCGGATCTGGTCGCTACAGCCCGGGGAGATATGAAGGCAACATTGGTGATTCGGGGCGGCACGCTGGTGAACGTGATATCGGGGGAAATCCTGCCGGACATGTCAGTCGCCGTACAGGGGGCGCGAATTGCGTATGTTGGCAGGGATGTAAGCCATACAATCGGAGAACATACCCGCATCATTGAAGCAAATGGAAAATATATGGCTCCCGGATTGTTGGATGGTCATTGTCATATCGAGAGCACGCAGATGAAAGTATCCGAGTTCGCAAGAGCTGTCCTGCCATCCGGTACGACAGGTGGTTTCTTTGATCCGCATGAAATTTCCAATGTGCTTGGGCTTAAGGGACTGCGGCTCATGCTGGATGAAGCACGTACTACACCGATGGCAGCCTATATGCAAGTGGCATCATGTGTGCCTTCGACTCATCCGGGTCTGGAGACGACAGGCGCTTATATTGGTCCGGAAGAAGTAGCCGAGGCACTTTCATGGGGACCGGATATGATTGGTCTTGGCGAGGTGATGAACTTCCCGGGAGTTGTGTATGGAGATGAAACGATGATCGGGGAGATTCAAGCAACTTTGCGTGCAGGCAAAGTTGCGGATGGACATTTTACGTGGGCTTCGGACGACTGGCGTCTGCCTGCTTATGCGGCGAGTGGTGTCACAGGGGATCATGAGTGTGTTACGAAAGAAGATGTGGTGGAGCGTCTGCGGCTTGGCATGTATGCGAAGATGCGCCAGGGTTCTGCCTGGCATGATGTCGCCGAGACCATCAAAGCATGTACGGAGCTTGGACTGGATACCCGGCGAATGATGTTGGTGACAGATGATCGCAGCTCTGAATCTTTGCTGAAAGAGGGCCACATGGACTTTGTCGTTCGACTGGCGATCTCCCAGGGTGTAAAGCCCGTTACAGCGTTCCAGATGGCTACCATTAATACGGCAGAGCGATTCGGCGTGGCGCGTGATATCGGAGCGGTGATTCCGGGTAACATTGCCGATATTATTTTGTTAGACGGGCGCCTTGCGGATGTGCGTGTAGGCATGACGATTGCGGCCGGGCAAGTCGTAGCTGAAAGTGGTAAAATGACAGCCGTTTGGGATACCTTCACTTATCCTGAGGAAGCGCTCAATACGGTGAAGCTCGAAGCAAACATCCAGCCGCAGGATCTGGAACTGGCTGCACCCATTGTAGAGGGTACTATAGGCGCGCGCATTATTCATGTGACCGAGAATCATGTGGAAACGAAGGAAAAGCATGTGAAAGTGAATGTGCAGGCTGGCAAGGTGGTTCTGCCTGTCGCAGGTGAAGTATGCAAGATCGCCGTGCTGGAACGCCATAAACAAACCGGTAATCGCGCAGTGGCACTGGTCGGCGGGATCGGGTTCACTTCGCCAGCCGCTATTGCAATGACGGTAGCCCACGACAGTCATAATTTGCTGATCATCGGAAACGATGATGCACTTATGGGGGAAGCTGGTAACCGTGTCATCCGCATGCAGGGTGGTGTAGCTGTTGTCACTCCTGCAGGAGTGACCGAGTTTCCGCTTCGTATCGCCGGACTGATGTCGGTAGAACCCTTCGAAGTGGTTGCAGAGCAGTCGGCAGCAGTCAGCGAAGCACTGCAAACGGCAGGTTGCACGTTAAACAATGCTTTTATGACGCTATCCCTGCTGGCACTGGTTGTTATTCCAGAACTGCGATTGTCCGACATTGGACTGGTGCGGATCTCTGCAGAGGGCATTGAGCGGGTATCCCTGTTTGATGAACCGAATACAGATGAAGCTGGAACATCACAGAATTGAATGATGAGCTGAAAAGTGAAATTGCAAACCGCCTTCGGGCGGTTGTTTTTGTTTGTGAAAAGAGAAGTGACCGTGTGAAAAACGTAGTTCATCTAAATAGGTCTACAGAATCTAAGTGTTATAAGAGAATATAGACTGAAGTCGTGACTTAGATTATAGATTTTACATAGAACATTAAAATTTGTGACTTTTGAACTATGTATTCAGAACTGTGAATACCCGAAATAAGTTATATGATTCTTTCGTCGTGAGTCTTAAAGGTGATATTGCGTATAGAAGAAGTTTAGATTCATCGTACTTCCATAATAGTGCAAGAAATGAATAATAAACGACATCCGTTCCTTCGGATTTATACGTAAGAGCTGCCATAACTTCAAGGGAGTGTACAAATATGAAAACTAAAAAAGAACTTCGTTTTATTCTGCTGATGAGTTGCCTGGTGCTGTGTTTAAGCACAGCCTGTTCTACCCGAGTCGATGCTGTAGGTTCCATTGAACCGGTGGACAGTTATGCCACGATTCATGGTAAGCTGGATCGTCCTGTACGAGCTACATGGGTGTGGGATACGATCCAGATTCGAAATAATGCCCAAGATATATTGAAGTTTGCTGCGGAGAACAAAATTAATACGATCTATTTGCAGATGAACCGGGATGTGAAAATCCCTGAATACAAAAACTTTATCCGGCTTGCGCGGGCTCAACGTATCGCTGTTGACGTGATGGATGGACGTTCCGCTTGGGGATTGACCGAAAGCCGGGAACAGATAGCCTCCTTTATGGACTGGATTGAAACTTATCAGACACAGGCACTGGCTAATGAGAAATTTGCAGGCATTCATCTGGACATTGAACCCCATGTGCATCCGCAGTGGAAGATCAATCAAGCCGGCGTTATTACACAGTGGCAGGGAAATGTGAATTACATCGTAGAACGTGCTGCCCGCATGAAGATGCCGGTGGCGGCCGATCTGCCGTTCTGGCTGGATAATTACAAAATTCCGGGTTCAACGATGGCGGTAAGTAGCTGGATGATCCGTAAATTTGATTCGATTACGATTATGGCTTACCGTGATACAGCGGCTGCAATCTACAATGTCGCCAAGGATGAACTAATCGATGCCGCTTCAGTAGGCAAGAAGATATCCATCGCGGTGGAAACGAAGCAGAGCAAGGAAGGCAACTTTATTACCTTCTACGAAGAGGGGGATGCCTACATGGAGGAACAGTTGAAGCTGGTGGAGAAAATGGCAAGTGCACATGCTTCTTTTAATGGTTTTTCGGTTCATGAGTACTCTTCCTGGAAGACGTTAAGAAAGTAGAGCAAGATTCGTATTCGTAGGGGTAACGTAAATAAAAGGTGCTTGCAGCGAACTTGCTGAAGGCACCT
This sequence comes from Paenibacillus sp. TSA_86.1, assembly GCF_052691815.1. Taxonomy (NCBI): domain Bacteria; kingdom Bacillati; phylum Bacillota; class Bacilli; order Caryophanales; family Paenibacillaceae; genus Paenibacillus; species Paenibacillus sp. TSA_86.1. Next base: position 1,154,591 of record NZ_JBQZGE010000001.1, read on the forward strand.
TTTATTGTTCTTTTATAAGCATATTCTATCAAATCCTCATGGATGTAACGATGGATGTGATTGATTCCTATTTTAAATCTGTGCCTCTGTAAACGCAGCGTGCGCAAGTGTCACGTTTTTGGAGAACACTTTGCGATAATGAGATGGCGTAGTATTCTTGTGTTTCTTAAACGTGGTAATAAAATAACTCAGATGCTCGAATCCAACATCCATGGCGATATCAACAATTTTATGATCCGTATTCTCAAGATGCGCGCAGGCCTGCTGTACCCGGTAATAATTAATGTAGTCGACAGGGGTCTTCTGCACCATCTGTTTGAAAAAGCGACAGAAATGCCCCTCGCTCATATTCGCTTCACCCGCCAGGTCTTTTAATTTGAGCGGTTCAGGATAACGTTTGTGAATATAACTGAGTACTGATTTCAGGCGCTCCATCTTATCCGGTGTCCCACCGCTAACTTCGCCTTTGAGCGGCAGTACTTTCCGCTGTTCAAACATGCGAGCAAGTATGAGATAGAGATAGGCTTTGGTGGATATCTCACAGGTGACTGTGCCGCTCGCGTGATCTGCGAGGATGCGCTTCAGGTAGGCCAGAACTTCGGAACCCCAAGCTTCATCAGGCGTGATGTGATAGGGGAGTTGTATACTTTTTCGCAAAATAGGTCCGATAAACTTCTCCTGCACCGCATCAAACGTATGGCTGCCCAGCAGATCGGAATGAAACACAATGGAGGAAAAGATACAAGGCTCATCACCCTTCAAATATCCTGCATGGATCTCACCCCGATGAATAAAAACAGCCTCTCCGGCTTTTACCTCAACTCGGTTCATGTCAATCTGAAACACGGCAGAGCCTTGCGTCACCATGGTGAACTCCATCTCATCATGCCAGTGGCAATCCAGAATGCTATCCCCATTTAATTGCTGAATGTCCGGGTATACACTAACCGGGTACATGGCGTTGCCGTGAATTCGATCTTCCCGTAAACGTTCACGTTCCATCGTGGAACCTCCTTATGTATATGAAAGGATGTAATCGTTTGCAATTTATACTAATAATCTGCCCTGAATATGTGAAGTATATCAAAATACTGATATAATCGGTCAAAATAGAAGAAGAAATCCTTCATTTATATCAATATCATTATAGTATAACCGAAGGAGGTAATCCAAGATGAAATTTACCGATGGCTACTGGCAGATCCGTGACGGATATCATGTTCAAAATCCGGCGGATATTCGAGATATTGTACAAAAGGGTGATTCCTTTACTGTATATGCAGCAACGAAACGCATTGAGCGCAAAGGCGATACACTGAACGGAACGCTGCTCAAAGCAACCTACAGTTCCCCCATGCCTGATGTCATTCGGGTGCAATTGAACCACCATAAGGGCAAAGTGAATCCAGGCCCTGAGTTTGCACTGAACACGCTAAATACCGATGTGCAAATGGTCCAGGATGAGAACGGTGCAGAGTTGAAAAGCGGAAATCTTCGTGTAACCGTGGACAAAACAAAAGGTTGGGATATTGGCTTCCACTATAATGAAAAACGTCTGACAGGCAGCGGCTGGAGAGGCCCTGCGTACATCGAGTCAGCGACAGAAGGAGCGTTCTTCCGGGAGCAGTTGGAGCTGGGAGTGGGCGAATATGTCTATGGTCTGGGTGAACGCTTTACCCCGTTTGTGAAAAACGGTCAGGTTGTCGATATCTGGAATGAAGATGGCGGTACAAGCAGTGAACAGGCCTATAAGAACATTCCGTTTTATCTGTCGAACAAAGGGTACGGCGTATTTGTCAACCATCCCGAGAAGGTATCCTACGAGATCGCTTCTGAGAATGTATCCAAAGTGCAGTTCAGTGTACAGGGCGAAACGCTGGAGTACTTCATTATCGGCGGTGCGAATCCGAAAGAAGTTTTGGATAACTACACCAAGCTGACAGGCAAACCGGCTTTGCCACCAGCATGGACATTTGGTCTGTGGCTGACGACTTCGTTCACAACGGATTATGACGAAGCAACGGTGAATCATTTTGTCGATGGCATGGCTGAACGTGATCTGCCTCTTTCCGTTTTTCACTTCGACTGCTTCTGGATGAAGGAGTATCAGTGGTGTGACTTTGAATGGGACAAAGACATGTTCCCTTATCCGGAAGGCATGTTGAGACGTTTGAAGGATAAGGGACTCAAAATCTGCGCCTGGATCAACCCATACATTGCTGAGAAATCGATTCTGTTCGATGAAGGGATGGAAAACGGTTATCTCGTCAAGACAGTGGATGGCAGTGTGTGGCAATGGGATAAATGGCAAGCCGGCATGGCGCTCGTGGATTTCACGAATCCGGAAGCAACGGCATGGTACAAAGCCAAGTTGAAATCCTTGATCGATCAAGGGGTGGACTGCTTTAAGACGGATTTCGGCGAAAGAATCCCGACCGATGTTGTGTACCATGACGGTTCCGATCCGGTGAAAATGCACAACTACTACACATTCTTGTACAACAAAGCCGTATTCGATGTGCTCGAAGAAAACCTGGGTAAAAACGAAGCGGCCTTGTTTGCACGCTCTGCAACCGTAGGTGGTCAACAATTCCCTGTACACTGGGGCGGCGATTGCTCGTCCAACTATTCCTCCATGGCAGAATCACTGCGTGGCGGATTGTCTCTCGGTCTCTCCGGGTTTGGCTTCTGGAGTCATGACATCAGCGGATTCGAAGCGACAGCCGAGCCAGACGTATATAAACGCTGGGTACAGTTTGGGTTACTATCTTCCCACAGCCGTCTCCACGGCAATGAATCATATCGTGTACCTTGGTTGTTCGATGAAGAAGCTGTCGATGTCGTGCGTGATTTTACAAAATTAAAACTCAGTTTGATGCCATACCTGTTCAATTCAGCGGTAGAGTCCTCTGTGCAAGGTCTGCCGATGATGCGGGCGATGGTGCTGGAATATCCAGAGGACCCGACTTGTGCGACACTCGACTTACAGTACATGTTCGGAGATTCTATCCTGGTTGCACCGATTTTCAACAAAGAAGGTGATGTTCGATACTACCTGCCGGAAGGAACATGGACCAATTATCTGACAGGGGAAAAAGTCCAGGGTGCACGCTGGATCAGTGAAAAACATGACTTCAAAACACTGCCGATGATGGTCAAACCGAACAGTCTGATCGCAGTAGGTGCAGTTGATAGTAAACCGGATTATGATTTCGCGGACAACGTATCCCTGCATTTGTTTGAACTTGCTGACGGAAAGACAGCGCAAGGAGCAGTTGTTAACCAAGGTGCTGAGCGTGAGTTGCAAGTGACAGTCACTCGCAGTGGATCGAAGCTTGAAGTTCATGCCGAAGGTGCAGGCAAGCCGTGGAATATCGTACTTCGCGGTGTGCATTCCGTATCCAGGGTGGACGGCGGGTCACGGGAAGTTGGTGCACAAGGTGTCATCGTAGCTGCTGCAGCAGGTACGGGCAAGCTTACAATCGAGCTGTAACATGTTAAAATAGGACAAGGAAGGACGGTGCCTGAAGGCGCCGTCTGTTTGTTTATCTAGACAGGACAGAATAAGAAATGAGAGGGCAGTGGCACGTTATGGCACATCAACACCAACAAAAACATGAGCATCAACATTCGGGCTTGCACAGCCCGATATCTGAGAAAGTGCTGCATGCACTGGTTCACAATCATTTCGGGGATCATGTTGTCGTAAAGCAGTTTGGTTTGCTGCAGGGTGGTCTTTTTAATACAACATATCGCATTCAACTGGAGCACACGCCAATTACAGATATCATTTTGCGACTGGCTCCAGAACATGTGCAACATCTGCCAAACATAAACAGTGGCGAGTCAGCACAGAGTGATCCGTTATTTTCATTTGAACGCACGATGATGGCGGCAGAACCAGTCATCTATAAGCATTATTGTAAGGCAGGCATTCCTGCACCGGAAGTGCTGTTTTGTGATGACAGCGGTTTGCATGTACCGCGAACCTATATGTTTATGACTTTCATCCCAAGTGTGCAGCTGGATCATTCGTCTATTGGGGCAGTGGATAAGGAACAGTTGTATACCCAATTAGGTACGTATACGGCGGCAATGCATCGTATTGAAGGATCATCATTCGGTTGGCCGCAGGCGGATGGTTCGATTCGCGGATCAAAACACTGGTCTGAGGTGTTAATGGCTATAGCCGAAGAAACAAGCAGAAAGGCGGCCCAAATCGGGTATATGCCTGGTGTCGGGGAAGAGATTACGGCAGTCTTCGAGCAACACAAGACCCTTTTTGATCAAATTAAGCAACCTGTGCTTGTCCATAATGATCTATGGGCAGCGAATGTGCTTGTGCACGGTGAACCAGGGAAGATGAGTATTGCTGCTGTGATTGATGGGGACCGCTCCATGTTTGCCGATCGGGAATATGAGGCCATCCTTAACACGGATTCCGCTACGTTTCATACAGGTTACGGATGTCTCCTTGATCCATCACCGGATGGGCAAGCGCGCCGGCTTGCGTATCGTCTATTGTCGTCTTATTTTAACGCTTACGTTCATCAGCATCAGGTGGACCAGCCAGAGGATGGCCAAATATTTGAAGAGCGTACCATGGCATTGCTATTACAATGGAAGCAGCTTGGTTTACGCTAAACCATCTCAATCCCTACCCATTTTGACATATGCTGAATAATCAACCTCAGATAAACCGACAATAACGCTGTTGTGTGTAGAATCTGAGAAGGTGGTTAGGGTATGTCTGATAAAAAGTGGGACCTTGTCGCACTTGCTTCCATCCCTGTTATTATGACGCTAGGGAACTCCATGCTTATACCGATTTTGCCACAGATTGAACGGGAATTGAAGGTATCTTCATTCAAGGTCAGTATGCTGATTACGGTATATGCTGTAGTGGCCATTCTGCTGATTCCGCTAGCAGGATATTTATCGGATCGATTCGGCAGGAAAGTCGTTATTATTCCCAGTCTTGTCATTGCAGCCGTTGGAGGAGCAATTGCAGGGATTGCTGCATGGATATTGAACGGTGATGTCGCTTACTGGACGATTCTTGGGGGAAGGTTTTTGCAGGGAGTGGGGGCAGCAGGCGCATTTCCGATTGTCATTCCTCTTGTGGGAGACATGTTCAAGAATGAGGATGAGGTGAGCAAGAGCCTGGGCATCATTGAAACCTCGAACACCTTTGGCAAAGTGCTTAGTCCAATTCTAGGGGCGGCGCTTGCAGTATGGTTGTGGTATTCGCCATTTCTGGCAATTCCAGTGCTCTGTCTTATTTCGCTAATCCTTGTTATATTTCTGGTGAAAACGCCGAAAAGGAAGGAAAAACCGCCTACCTTTTCGGAATTTGTTGCCTCCATCCGAGACGTTTTGAAAGAAAAGGGACGCTGGTTGTATGCGCTGTTTGCAATCGGCGGAATTTGCATGTTTCTTATTTTTGGTGTCCTTTATTATCTTTCCGAAACGCTGGAGAGTGAATTTGCACTCAAAGGAGTAGTCAAAGGGCTTGTTTTGGCGATCCCCCTGGCTTCGTTATGTCTTGCTTCATTTATGGCAGGGAAGTGGATTGGTAAAAATAAATCCCGCATGAAATGGCTGGGTTTTGCTGGACTTGCTTTAGTAACCGTGTCACTGGGAATCATCGGCATGTTCGATAATATATACGTTGTGGTAGGGCTGTTCACCCTGGGGAGTGCAGGTATTGGTGCTGCATTGCCATGTCTGGATACACTGATTACAGAAGGTGTGGATAAGAAGCAACGGGGCACGATTACGGCTTTGTTCAGCAGTATGCGATTTATCGGGGTATCCTTAGGCCCACCTGTGGTGTCTTTGCTGATCGGTTCCCACCACTTTTTGCTTTTTGGCATTCTGGCTGCGTCGGGTGCCGTTGGAGGGTTGCTAACATTACTCGCCGTAAAGCCTGAGAAGGGCGGCAAGCCGTCTTCAGGTCAGGGTTCGAAGCAGGATGATCAAGAGGAGCGGGACGTGCAGGATAATCAAGAGAAGCAAGATGGCCAAGATAAGCTGCCCAAAAGGCGTGTGCAAGAGAGTGAAACCGATCAAGGATATAGACCTTCACCCCTGCGCCGTAAAAAAAGTCCTTTTTAACTTGGGCATCTGAATGATGCCTTACGTAAAAAGTAAATCAAAAAACGCGTTTACGTCCCGGCAAGCAGCACAACTGCTTGCCAGATGTAAACGCGTTTTTATAAGGCTGTATAAGTCTCTATAGAGTTCTCGGCGCATTGTTTGTTGTTTTAGCTATCGGTTACTTTATCGGTTCGTTGAATAACTTATACCAATATAACGTGGTTCCGATATCAGCATTAGATGACTGCTTTAATGTGTCAACCCCACCTAGTATGAATCCTTGCTTCACATAAAATTGGCATGCGCCGAGATTGTCGTCTTGTGCTTCCAGGGACATACCAACAAGCTTTCGTTGTTTAGCCCACTCTTCTGCTTTGTTCAAGAGCAATTTACCGACGCCACTGCCTCTGTAATCTTTTTTGGTAGCAATGTTTTCAATATAACAAAAGCGATTCCAATCCTTGATGATTCTAATTTGTCCTATGCAAGTATGATTCATATACGCTAAAAACAACGTTTTATCCTCTTGGTTTATATATTGGTCCCAATCAAGTTTGTCATCTGGAAAACGGATTTCTCTCGGTTCATCCAAAAGGACTTCTTCATAAGACCACTTTCCGGATTGTAAACTGGGGACAACTCTACCATACAACTTAAAAGAATCATTGGTCTTATTAATGTCTTCTATTAACTCGGTATTTAGTGGAGAAATCATGATTTTGCTCTCACGATTCAAAATTACTCACTTCCTTATAGTTAACTGAATAAACCGCTCTCTATTATAATACCATAAAAAGTGAATTGTCCCTTGTTATAACTTTTTCTAAAAACACGTATGTTTCAGGCTATACACATTTTAAAGCGAAGTAACTGCTCATTATTGCCTTTTTTCAGGTTCTGCTTGCAATTCATTCGAGTCGTTTGATGCAGTGCTATCCGTAGCCGCAATATGTGTATGAGATAACAATGGATGTGTTACGATCTGGAAACTGCCGCTCCGTTTTCCTTGAATCAGATAGATCAGCAGGAATACGATCATGAATAAGACAGAGTACCGATACATTTCCGTATAGCTGGTCAGAGAGGCGATGGAGCCAAGCAGAAGAGCTCCTATGGCAATACCAAGATCGAGTGTATTTAAAAACATACCGTTTGCCATACCCCGCTGAGCAGGGGAAACGACCTGAATCATCCAGGTCTGCAATGAGGATTGCATGGAGCCATAGCCAATACCGTATATAAAAGCAGCTACAAACAGGATTGGCATCGTTGTTGCCCAAGAAAGCGTAACAAGGCCGAGTGCAATACATACCGCTCCCGGGATTAATAAAGCTTTAGGCCCTTTGCTATCGTAGATGCGACCCGCAAATGGTCTGACGAGTAAAACCGCCAGTGCATTGAAGAGGAAAAACAGTGCCGGATTCGCGAGATGGGCCTCTTTGCCATACAATACGATAAAACCAACCAGTCCGCCGTAGGTAATCGACAGCAAACCGTTCAGTACACTTGGCAGAATCAGCTTGCGGTTAAACGGCATTTTCGCTCTGGAACCCGGTTTGGTTCCCGAAACGGAAGCTACAGGACGGACACCTTGTTCTTGTTGTGATTGTTGCGTCGCAGTAGCCAGGGAAGCCTGTGTCTTTGCCGCTTTTTTTCGTGTCAGGCTATAACTGAGCGGATAGATCACGGCGATCACACCGGCGGTACTCAGCATAAGCGTGACAAACCCGGCTCCTTGTAGCAAGGTAACACCAATGATTGGACCCATAGACATTGCCAGGCTCGTAGACAAGCCAAAATACCCCATCCCTTCGCCCATTCGCTTGACGGGTACAATGTCGGATGCCATCGTTGGAAATGCTGTACTGCTCAATCCGAATCCAACACCGAATACCATGCGAAGAAATAATAGAACGGCGATCCCGGCAGCAAAATAATAGCCAAGCGTGGCGAGCAGGGCTATAGACAAACCGATAAAAATCATCGCATTACGCAAGCCCTTCTCCAGCGCTTTCGCAGAGTAGAGTCTTGCGGCTATGGCACTTAACGCAAACAGACACGTGAATAGACTCACTTGAAAGGCGTTGGCCTGGAATCGATCCTGTACATAAGAGGGCAGTGGCGAAACGATCATGTGCAGTTGCAGAAATAACAGAAAATTACATAACATGAGCAAAATAAAATCCGTTGTCCATAATCGGACAGGTGCTGATTGTTCTTTCATCGTGAACCATTCCCCCTGAGTAGTGATAGTTACAGATTGTGATTAATGAGGGAAAGAGTATGCTTAAATGCTTCCATCTGGTCTTTCGGTATACCTTCAGCAAGTTTTTTATTCATTTCTCTTTCAATAGGAACAAGGATATCCATTAACGCTTTACCTTCATGGGTAGGGTATAACAGATAGGCTCTTCGATCGTGGTCGCTCGTTCGGCGTTCGACCCACCCTTTTTTCTCCAGTAAATCGATGATCCGTGCCGTAGTGGGCTGGTCTTTGAAAACAAAGCCTGCCATTTCCTTCTGGTTAACACCTTCCGTACGCACCACATTAAAAAGCACAGAGAATTGCTCTGTGGTAATATCGTAGGGTTTGAATTGTGCGGCCAACAGAGCAGCCGTTTTGCGGTGGGTGAGCCCGAGCATGAATCCAACGGATTGCTCAAGAGAATAATCCATGTATCGGTGAACCTCGCTTTCCGTAGAAAAATATCTCTAAAATTCATATAGTTGTTATGACAACTATATGTGAAACAAGTATATTTGTCAAAGGCAATGGATATTCCACATGTACATTTCATAACGATGCAAAGCGCAAACAATCCTGATAGAATAAGAATGAAACGGCTTCCAAAATAATAAAATGAGTTATGAAGGAGCGTTTAAAGATGCTGAAAAATATTCCTCCGATCCTACCGCCAGAGCTTCTCAAACGGATGTCCGAAATGGGGCATGGTGATGAACTTGTGCTCACCGATGCGAATTTTCCGGCAGTCAGCCATGCCCAACGTTTAGTACGTTGTGATGGAGTAGGCACTGTTCAACTGCTGGATGCTATATTACAGCTGTTTCCGCTTGACACCTATGTAGAACGGCCCGCCGCCGTGATGCAGGTGGTCAAAGGAGATCCGGTCATACCGATCATCTGGGAAGATTACCGCCGGTTAATCGAAACGTATGAGGACATGAGCGATGCTCTGGAATACGAAGAACGTTTTGATTTTTATGAGCGCGCTGCCAAGGCCTATGTCATTGTTGCAACGGGGGAACGGGCACAATATGCAAATCTGATTTTGAAAAAAGGAGTTATCTTTCCTGAATCCAGCTCCGCTCAAGCCCAGCTGAACTCAGAATCCAATTAAAAATATATCGTTATGGCGACGGAGCAGGTGAAGCTTTCGTCGCTTTTTTACCGTTTGTTTGAACGTAGTCAATATACAGCAACATAAGCAGTGGGCATGGATTCTACGAGAAGGTGAAGGGAGGTATAGCTAACGCAGGTTCGGATCACAAGACGTAGGCAGCTGTTTGCATGAAATATACTTTATCTATGTACACTTTTGGGGCAAGGTGTGGGTTTACTGCAAACTTTGCTCTAATTGATGAATGGGGGAAAGGGATCATTTATTTTACAATGAACATAGAAAAGATATGCTTATTGAATTGTATTTAATTGATTTGAATTGAACTGAAGGGAATGAAGGAAATGGAAATTGGAATCAGACAAGCCGAGTTAGATGATATTTCTGAAGTATCCAGGCTTTTTAATGATTATCGAATGTTCTATGGTCAGGATTCAGATCTGGAAGGAGCATCCCGCTTCATACATGAAAGAATGAGTAATCACGATTCAATTATCTTCATTGCTGAATGGATTCAAGGGATAAAAGAAGAGTCAGATGCAGCCAGGTATGAGCAGTGTGATGAAATCAAGGGGAAGGGTGCCGGTTTGGTGCAGATTTATCCTAGCTATAGTTCCGTTTCTATGGGGCCGATCTGGATCCTGAACGACTTGTATGTGGATTCCAATGATCGAAAACAAGGTATAGCCAGAAAGCTGATGCAGGCTGTTATGAAGCAGGCACAGGAGCATAAAATCATTCGTATTTCACTCTCTACGGCGATAAGCAATCAGCAGGCACAAGCCTTGTATGAATCTGAAGGATATACGCGGGATCAAAGCTTCATGTATTATGAGTGTAGTGTAGGACGTGAAAATGAATCCTGAATGAATTACACTTCGAATCATCTGTTTAGACGGGGAAAAGGAGGGATGAACGAGTATGATGCAGTGGATTGCCATGATTACGATGCTGATTGATCATATAGGCGCTGTTTTTTTTCCACATGTGGTTGAACTAAGAATTATCGGTCGTATCGCTTTTCCAATCTATGCCTTTGCCGTATTTATCGGCTACAAGCATACACGCAATGCACAAAAATACATATGGCGCTTATTTTGGATCGCTGTAATTTCTCAAGTCCCTTTTGTTGCTGCGTTTAATCATTTTTCGCTGAATGTGGTCTGGACTCTCTGGTCGGCATTACTTGTTCTGCTCGCGCTGGATAAACTTCCTTCGAAGTTTCTTGGTATCCCGATTGTAATCGGGGCAGGATTGGTGATGGAATGGACACACATGGACTATGGCATGTATGGGTTGATGTTGGTACTTCTGTTTCGTTACTTTAAAGGGCCAGTTCTGGTTATGGCACATGTTGTGTTAAATATACTTTATCTGATGTTACATCATAGCTTTCTGCAGATGTATAGTGTGCTCGCAACAACCGGTATTGCCATTGCACAGTACTATCAGGCCGGTTTTCGTTTGAAAGGGCCACGATGGATCTGGCGATATTTCTATCCGGCTCATCTAGCCATCATTGCGGTGATCCGCTGGATATAGAGATGAGATGTGGCTGACAGTCAAGTGTGTTGGCTATGAAAAAAACCACTTTTCCGCCGTGTTTGACGAGAAAGTGGTTTTTTACTTTATCTGGCTGTTTGTAAGCATTTATGCAAATAGGTTTAATCTGCAACCGTCGTTGTACCGTAATTCGGACGAATCGGTGCCGGGAAATAACCGATCTGAACAGCATAGTCCAGCATGGTATGAATGAAACGGTCATCCGTCTTGGCACAGAAGATTCCTGCTGGTTCGACGTAGGCTGTCGTTACCGGCGATGCATAGGCATATGCTGAATCCTTCGCTCCGTCGCCTTCCAGTTGAGCGATAGCAAGCTGCAATGCTTCAGGCTCTTTTGTGATGGTTGCATCGAATAACCAGCGGGTATAGTCCTCAAACGGCATGGTATCGACATCATAACCAGCACGTTTCACGGCTTCGACTAATTCGTCATACCGAATCGGCTCCGGATTACAGATATGGAACACACGTCCAGCTGTATCCTGACGCAAAGCGAGGTGTACAATCGCTTCGCTGGCATAATTGATAGGGGTAAAGTCCATCAGCCAGTCTGCGGCAGGGGCTTTGCCAAGCAACAACATCGCTTTAATCATGCGGTAGATGGCATTGCTGTCGATATTCGTTTGAAAACGACCGGTATGAGAATCACATGTCAAGTTGCCTGCACGGTAGATGCTGACAGGCACACCTTCTCCTGCAGCAGCCATGAGTACTTTTTCCGCTTCGAGCTTACTGTCGGAGTATACGTTGTCTACATGCAACTCTGCCGGGAAACGGTCATATTGCAATGAAGATTCCCATTGTCCGCTGAGAGCCAAATCTTCGGGTATACCCATCGTGGATACATGATGGAACGAAGCCCCTTTTTTGTTACGTATCAAATTCAGCAAGGCAACCGTACCCTCGACATTGGTTTTGGCGAATTGCGTCGCCTCTCCGAAATGACGAACATCAGCCGCGCAGTGAATGATACGGTCGATTTGTATCTCAAGCAAAGCTTGCTGCTCGTCGGAAAGCCCTAGATTCTTTTCCTCCAAGTTGCCTTCCACAATCACGACACGATCTGCAAGTTGGTCAGCAAGTTGTTTGCCGAAATAACCATGCATTACTTTACTTAAACGTTCCATTGCTGTCGTACCATCGCTTGGACGGCGCACAAGAGCGTAGATACGTGTAGAAGACTTCACAATCAACTGCTGCAGTACATGTGAACCCAGATAACCGGTTGCGCCAGTCAGCAGCACATGTTCAGGCTGAAGAATGTTCGGGTAACCAAGCTGAGATGACAGTTCCACCGGATGTTCAGCAAGTTGAGTGATCATGCCATTCGTAGTAGAAGCCCCTTTAACAGCATCTTGTTGCTTGGATAAAAGCTCTACTCGGTGAGCAAGCGCACGAATTGTTTTTTCAGCAAAGAAATCGGCAATTTTTAGCTGCGGATAATGTGGCTTCAGAAGAACCAGTACATGGATGACCCGCAGGGAGTCGCCACCAATACTGAAGAAACTGTCTTCAACTCCAAAATCATCATGTTGCAGGATTTCCTTCCATGCATGGAAGAGAACAGATTCCGTTTCTGTCTCGGGCATCACTCGATCAATCTGATCGGTATGACGTTCAACGTGTGGCATGGATACCATAGCTTTGCGATTGATTTTTCCTGTTGGTGCAACGGGCATCTCATCGAGTTGACAGATCCATTTCGGAACAAAATACGATGGAAGCTTCTCGGATAGAGCTGCTTTGATATCGGCTACGGAGAGGGTGCTCCCATCTTTGGATGTGAAGTAACCCACGAGCATATTTTGACCGTCCGCTTCCTTTTTCGGAATAACGGCAACGTTCTGGATCTGCTCGAGCCGAGCCAGATGATCTTCAATTTCCCCGATCTCAATCCGATGACCGCGAATTTTGAGCTGTGAGTCACTACGTCCCACATATTCCAGCAACCCGGTATCCAGCAATTTGGCAATATCCCCGGACTTGTAAATTTTCTCGCCAATAGCAAAAGGACTACTAATGAAGGACTGCTCTGTTCGCTCAGGCTGGTTCAAGTACCCTTTGGCGAGTGCGGGAGTGGAAATATACACTTCACCAGGTACACCTACAGGGCAGAGCTGCTGCTCTTCATTGACAATGTATACTTTGTAATTATGAATGGGTCTACCGATTGGAATGTTAACGATGTGGCCTGGAACCTGCTCACTGATCCGGTGTGTGGTGGTAGCGACAGTGCATTCAGTCGGGCCATACACGTTAACGATATCAATCTGGTTACCGAATTTGCGTTGGAAAGCCCGAACTTGCTCCCCGTATAGGGCTTCTCCGGCTACGGTGATGATGCGCACTTTTGCCAACTTATGAAATCCTTCATCCGACAGATAAGAGGCCAGCTGATTGAAGAAAATTGTGGGTAAAATTGTAATGATGGTGGTGCCTGTTCGCTCAATCGCACTTGCAAACTCTTCAATAGACACCCGTTCTTCCGCCGATAACAGATAGAGCTCAGCACCATAGAACAGAGCACCGATCGTATCCCATACCGATGCATCGAAGCTGTATGTGGCAAACTGAGTTAATACATCCCCAGGCTGAATGTCACAGTCGCGCTGTACAACGCTGCCCAGATTGGTGACACCCCGGTGGGCGATCAGTGCGCCCTTCGGTTTGCCAGTAGAGCCTGAAGTATAGATCACATAAGCGAGATCATCCGGCTTGATATCCAGATTGGGATTGCTGGCTGCGAATCCTGCAAGTCGTCCGTCAACGGATAGAATCTGACGTACCGTAGAAATGCTGGAGAATAACTCTTTGGCCTGATCATACGAAGCTTCTGTTGTCAGTACAAATGGTGAAGCTGTATCTTCGACAATATAGCTGTTCCGCTCTTGCGGATGTTCAGGATCAATCGGTACATAGGCACCGCCTGCTTTAAGAATACCGAGCAGTGAAATGATGGTGTCCAGACTTCGATCCATAAAAATACTGACGAAGTCACCTTGCTGCAATCCGTTCGATATTAACACACGGGCAACCTGATTCGCGCGTTCATTTAATTCCCGGTACGTATAACTTGCTGAGAGTGAGGTGATCGCAGGAGAATTCGGATAGGCTGCGGCAGTTGCTTCGAACCAGCTATGGATCGTTGAATGAACGGGTTCAAGTACAGCCGTGTCATTCATCTCCCGATAGATCAGGCGGTCAGAAGCAGATAGAATGTCTACAGCGCCAATCGCTTTGCAATCATCACGCAAGAGAGCGAGAAGTAATGTCTGAAAATATTCTGCATAACGCAAAACAGTTGACTCTTGTAGTAACGAACGGTCATAAAACAGATCTAGAATGATGTCGCTCTGATCATAACGAACGTTCCAATTCATCACCTGAGGAGCCTGAGGCAATTGTACGCTGTTCAGCATAAACAGTGTCTCGGGATATCCTCCGGTTTGTTGTGTATAGGGAATCTGAAGCTGCTTTGTAATCTGTTCGAACAGTTCACAGAACGTTGTCTTGCCTTGAAGCTGTAATGAAAGATAGGAAGCTGCCTGTTCTGGAGCAAGTACTCCGATAGCCAGCTCCGATTCAGCAGACAATCGGAATAACAAGGCTGCGTAAGCTGAAAGCAATGCAGGGTACACCATCTGTTCCCCAAACTTCTGTTTAAGTTCACGACTCAATGATGCTTTCAATGTAATATGAGTAGACTCATAAGAGAATGTTTGCTGGCGACGTCCATAATCCAATGGAATCTGAAGAACAGGTAAGCCAGATTCCATGGAGTGGGATAATGATTGGTTTTCAATCACTTCAGGTATCCTCCTTGGTTCAAACCGAGTTTATTATTATTGTTGCTTGCTTACATTAAAATGAGAAATCAGTTCCTGAAGCTCTTCAGACATATCTGTGAGTCGAGTGGAGGAGTCTACCAGGGTAATCAGGGATGCCTTTTGTTCGTCTACAGATACAGAAATTTTCTCACTGCTGTCAGCGGTCTTGCTAACACTTGCAGACAAGTCATCAGCTGTTGCAGTCATTTCTTCTGTACCCGCTGAGATTTCCTGCGTTGCACTGGATACTTCCTGAATTTGGTGGGATACCTTCTTAGCTGCTTCAAGAATTTCATCAAACAATTGACCGGTTTGATCTGCTACAGAGAGTCCTGTATCTACTTCGGAAGTACCTTGTTCCATGGCTTGAACGGCTTGTTTGATACCCGACTGGATCTCTTGAATCAATACGCCAACCTGACTGGTTGCCTGCTCGGACTGTTCAGCGAGCTTACGTACTTCACCAGCAACTACTGCAAACCCTCTTCCTTCTTCACCTACACGAGCCGCTTCAATGGATGCATTAAGGGCAAGCAGATTAGTTTGGCTTGATATCCCTGAGATTATGTTCAGAATATCACCGATTTCCTGTGAACGACTCTCCAGCACTTCGATCGCTGAAGCCGTATTTTTCACAGATTGAGTGATCAGGTTCATTTGTTCGGATACCTGACGAACTACACTGTTACCTTGCTGTGAACGACGCTCCATCTCATACGCTTCGTCCGCAACACTTGCGGAGCTGCTCGCGATGGTCTGAATCACGGTAGCCATCTCGGACATTGCGCGGGCGCTGTCACGGGTGGCCTGTTCCTGTGAACGAATGTTGGAAGTAATATGGGTCACGTTACTGTTAATGGAGTCTGCGTTGTCACTGTTGCGTTCAGAGACTTCGTAAAGTTCCTTCGCAGATTGATTCACTTCCTGGGATGTCATTTGCACTTTTACGATAGTGTCGTTAATTCTGCGTACCATGACGTTGAATTTCTCGTTAACGAGTCCCAGATCGTCTTTTCCTGTCGGAATGGTGACATCCAAATTACCTCTGCTGACTTCATCAATGCCTTTGATCAGATGACGAATCGGAGAGAGTGTGTTTTTTACGACAAGGTATTGAATAATGAGGAACAAAAGCAAGAACGCTACGAGAATAATAACTCCATTTAATAACAACGAGTTCAGACCTGCCGGAACGGCTTTGGCATCCGCGTCTACAGCGAAGTAAGCGAAGATCTTGCCGTTGCTGTCTTTGATCGGATAAGCAATGGTTGTCCACGTACCGAAGTCATCAGAGTAAAAGGTTGTGAACGTTGGACGATCCGTATTCAGCATTTCTTTCAGGGCATTGGCTACAATGACCGGTTGTTCGTACATATCACCAATGTTTACGTTATCGCTCTGAAAAGCCTCTCTCAGGTTCGTTGGCATCGCAACAAGGGAAGTTAACCGTTTGTTGTCGCCGCCAAGCTCCACACCGAAGATATAGGCTTGTGCAATGTTAGGATAATATTTTTGCATTTCATCAAAATAAGCTCTTAGTTTCGTCTGTGCAGTACCTTCGTAGCTGCGCTCTGTGATTGCGGTTTGAACATCTGCAGGATTAATATCTTGGGCCCACTTTTTCGTGATCTGTTCTACTTGTCCATGCAGCTGATCAACCAGAACCGTTTTTTGGAAGTAATAACTGCTTGCAATCAAAGCTACGCCAATAATGATAATGTTGGTAAATGAGAGCAATAGATTTTTGGAGAAAAACGACATGTTTTTCCAACTCAATGATTTCACTAATTTCCACTCCTGATCTTCTGTAAATTAAGAAACTGTAGGTATGCTTTTGGTACAAAAAGCTACTGCATTTCGTCATCTCCTTCAAAGGGAAGTATGAGACAATGGTCTTGGTTTCTTAGCCACTATTCGAGACTTATGTACCTTATGAAACCATATGTGTCTAATTATTAAAACACATCTATATCTATTATGTCGTGTAAAATGTCGTTAAATTGAATAGTTTTGTTAAAATTTTTTTAACTTTTTACGTATTTATGGACATAACTCTTTGTTTATAGGTAATTAGTACTGTTTATTATTAAAAATTGCCATTTTTTAGTTTCATTCTGTATTCTATAACATAGTGGGAAAAAATACACCATTAATCATCAAAGAATGGTCTCAACCTGGCTTAGAAGCATGGATATACATCGGATGAGGTTTTATCTATAATAACTACATATGGTTGTATACAAATTATGAGCAGACGGGGGATAAGAATGAATCTGAAACAGATTGCGGCAGAACATGCGGCAGCGTTCGTTGAAGATGGAATGAAAGTTGGTTTGGGCACGGGCTCGACCGCGTATTATGCGATATGTCGAATTGGGGAGCGGGTTCGGGAAGGCCTGAATATTCAGGCAGTAGCTACCTCAGAGGCTTCAGACAAACTGGCTCGGGAATGGGGCATCCCCATTATTCCTTTTGACCAGATCGGACGTTTGGATCTGACGATTGACGGGGCGGATGAAGTCGATCCGGATTTTAATCTGATCAAGGGCGGTGGCGGTGCTCTTTTGAGGGAAAAAATAGTGGCGGCGAACAGCGATAAACTGATCATTGTTGCTGACGGCAGCAAAGCTGTGAAAAAACTGGGGAAATTCCCTTTGCCGGTTGAGGTCGTGCCTTTTGCATCGGAATGGACCTTTCAGGCACTTGAAAAAATGGGATGCCAGCCGAAGTGGAGAATGGACGAGCATAAACCATACCTCACGGATAACGGAAACTTGATTGCAGACTGCCATCTGGGAGCCATTGCTGACGCAGCAGAACTTAACCTGCATCTGAATATGCTGCCAGGTGTCGTGGACAATGGATTATTCGTGAATATGGCCAACGTAGTGATCATCGCCAAAGAAGACGGCACTATAGACGAGCTTCACCGTCCATAATGAAGGTATTGGAACGTATAACGGGAATGTATACAACTGATGGAGGATTATAGAAATGTTGAAAACGGAGGATAACCGGGAGCTGTCCTTGCAATTGTTTGTGGTTCTTATACGAGCCTACAATTCGGTGACATCACGTTCCAATCGGGACATCCAGAGCCACGGACTCAATTCCACAGAATTTGGCGTACTTGATTTGTTGTATCACAAAGGACCACAGGCCTTGCAGAAGATTGGTGAAAAAGTATTGATGTCCAGTGGCAATATTACTTATGTTGTTGATAAGTTACAAAACAAGAATTTACTGTTTCGCCGTCCTTCCAAAGAAGATCGCCGGGTGATATATGCTGAGCTGACGGAGGAAGGAAAACAGTTATTCACGCAAATATTTCCACAGCATCATCAAGTCATTATCGACATTTTGGAGGGACTTGAGCCTTCCGAAAAGATGGATGCGATACGTCTGCTGAAGAAGCTTGGACTCGCTGCAGAAGGCAAAACGGACCTACGTTTATAACGTAGATCCGTTTTTTTGTGTCTGTAACATGCCTCGGATACTGGCTATATGGCTTGCGTATGGCTGCATAATATAGGAAGATTGGTTATAACGTCGAAAGTATATACACCAGCTTCATGTATACTAGATTAGTAGAGTTGCCTTGAACTGAAACATATAGATGAAGCAGATTTGCGGCAGCAGGTGTAGACAAAGGAGGAATGCGTCGATGAGTCATCGGGAGGCCGGAGAACGTTTACTTCAAGATGCAGGGATCTTGGCCGAGAAAATAACCGAAATGCAGTATCGGTTGCAGCCCGACTTAATGGAGCGTTTCGGTCCGATTGGAAAAATAAGAACCAAGCAGGACTCACAGTACAGTCTAAGCTATCTGGCAGAAAGTGTGCTTGTGAAAAGTCCCAGTTTGTTCACTCACTATATATCATGGTTAAAAGTGCTGCTTGCCGGTTATCAGGTATCGGCAGAGGATCTGGGATTGAACCTTAAGCTGATTAAAGAGGCATTATATGAAGAATTCGAAGAACCTCATCGTACATTTTTATTAGAATATTTGGAGATGGGGATCGATGTAACGAAGGAACTGGAAACCCAGACCAATTTTATTCATGCATCAATGCCCTACGGACTGGAAGCAAAAGCATATTTGCAGTATTTGCTCGATAATCAGCGGAGAGAAGCTTTTGATATTATCGAGTCTGAATTGGATGCTGGCGCGTCGATCCGAGATATATATCGCTACATTTTTCAGCCTGTTCAATACGAAATCGGTCGGTTGTGGCAGCAAGGCCAGATTAGTGTAGGTCAAGAGCATTTCTGCACGGCGGCAACGCAATCGTTTATTTCACGGTTGTATTCCAGATGGATGATCGGGCCGAATCAGGGTAAAAAACTGGTCGCAGCCTGTGTAGGAAGTGAACAGCATGAAGTAGGGCTGAGAATGCTCACGGATGTTTTCGAAATGGAGGGCTGGGATACGTATTATCTGGGTGCTAATGTTCCGAATGGAAGCATTGTCGAAGCCATCAAGCATCATGAGAGTGATGTGGTGGCGATTTCCGTGACGATGACTTATCATCTTCATCTGGCAAGAGAATTGATCGAACGCATTCGCGACCATGCAGAAATAGCCCATGTCAAAGTGATGGTAGGCGGTTATCCGTTTAATATAGACAAAGATTTATGGCGAACAGTCGGTGCTGACGGTTATGCACCTGGAGCAGACGAGGCGGTTGCTATTGCTGAGCGCATGCTTATTTCTCCGGTGTCGCTTGACAATGTAAGTAAGGTAATTGAATAGGAAAGGGCTGAAGTGATGCCTAATGACAATGAAGAAATGCAGAGACTGCGCAGAACGATCGAGCAGTTATCGGATCAACTGATTCGAAGCAAGGAGCAAGAGGAGCGTACATTGTCGGCATTTTCGGACATGAACAATGAACTGGTTACGCTCCAGCGGCAGCTCAGTAAGAATAATGCTGGTCTTGAGACGGCACGCCAGCAGGCAGTGGCATCTGATGAATCTAAAAGTGCTTTTATGGCGGTCATCAGTCACGATTTTCGCACACCGCTGAACGGAATATTGGGGATGGCAGAATTGTTAGCGTTATCGCCTCTATCGGCGGAGCAGAAGGAATCAGTAACGGTTATCCAGGAGGCGGCCAAGCTCCTGCTCAAATTAATTCAGGATCTTCTGGATCTTTCCAAGCTTGAAGCAGGTCAGGTGCGTCTTGAACAGGGAGAAGTGAAGCTTCAGGAAATTCTGGATCACATCTTCCGTTTGCTTAAGCCGCAGATTGATAAGAAAAGAAACCAGTTTTTGATTGATTGTGATTCGGAAGTCGCCGCTGTACTTGAAGGGGATTCCACGCGAATTACACAAATACTGATCAACCTGATTCAGAACGCAAATAAATTTACTACGGATGGTTCAGTTAAGATGCGGGTTAAACTTGTAAAACAACATGCAAGTAGACAGCTTGTTCGGTTCGAGGTGCATGATACTGGCATTGGCATTTCAGAGGAAGACCAGGCTCGTCTCTTCCAGCCTTATATGCAGACAGAACAGGGACGTTTGAAGGAATATGAAGGTACAGGTCTTGGCTTGTCGATCTGCAAGTCACTCGTTACTCTGATGAATGGACAGATTGGTATCGAGAGTAAAGAAAGAGAAGGATCTACTTTCTGGTTTGAGCTTGAACTTGGACTACAGATGGCTGGAAGCGGAGAGATTGCCCGCCAAACGGGTGGAGATGAAACTTCGGTGAATCCAGATCAGTCTGCGGCAGATTCTCGTGCCTTGCCGATTTTGCTGGCTGATGATAATGCCATTAACCGTCAGCTTGTCCAGCTGCAACTCAAAAAGCTTGGTTTTTCAGAGCTTGAAATTGTAATCAATGGGGAAGAGGCTGTAGATGCGTTTCGTCATAAGAAATACAGCCTGATTCTGATGGATAGTATGATGCCGGTTATGGATGGAATCGAAGCTGCTCGTCAGATTCGTACAATAGAGCGGGATGAGATGCGTCAACCGACGCCGATGATTGCAATGACTGGCAATGTCATGCAAAGTGAGAAAGATAAGTGTTTTGAGGCTGGAATGAATGATTTTATCGGTAAGCCGTTTACTTTGGAGTTGCTGGGCTCAATCATTCGGAAGTGGCACTCCGCATCGAAACCCGTGCAGATTCTGAATATGAACGTGGTTCGTGAAATTGCTGAATTAAATACGGATGGCAGTCAAACGTTGCTCAGTATGCTACTGGAGATGTACCGTGCGGAAACGCCGGGAAAAATCGAGGACTTGCGCAGACATGTGGTTTCAGCCGATCATGAAGCCGCAGCCGAGACAGCACATGATTTAAAATCAGGGAGTTTGAGTCTCGGCATCAGTTACCTTTCAACCTTGTTCAGTCAGATTGAGGAACACGCCAAGCAAGAGCAAACTCATCAGGCAGAGCCTTTGCTTGATAAGCTTCTTCCCGCGTATCAGGCTGCATGTAGTGCACTTCAGCAGACTAATCAGAGTTGAATTATACCCAAGGATACCAAGGATATGGTCTATCGCTTATATGAAGCTTGCCCCACCTATAAGGAACTGCTGACGATTCCTGGTGCAGGCCATGCCACCGCCTTTCGGGTGGATCGTGAGAAATATAAAGCGGTTATGGATTGACTAACAAGCCTAGAATTTACTTGGAGGTAGACAGACATGCCACGATTTTCAAGGGAATGCTCGTATTGTCATAAACCTATGGGAGCGGATGAATTCAAATGTAAGTCCTGCGGCAACATGGTCACGACCAAGACGGCCAAGCCGGAACAGTCTCATATGATGGAGTACGAAGAATCAACACTGGATCAGTACTCGATGGGGTTGCTTGTGATCATGACGTTGTTTTTTGCTCCCGTTGCCATGACCGTTGGTGGAGTGTTGTTGTTTAATGAGTATGCCAGTAAACGGGATGCCGGGAAAATTCTTGTCACTGCCAGTTTAATAATGATGATTATCTATCTGATTCTTTTCTTCGTTTTTGTGTGAAGGTTACTGTAAAGGTCTAAATCCATTGCAGGAGGTAGCGGAATGCGAGAAGAACAATTTGAGGCTGCTCGTCAAGCTGAAGCGGGATATCATTCCAACTTTTATCAAAACAATGAATTGTTTGAAGACGGAACATGGATGTCCAGACCCATGCCTATGGTGATGGACATGTTGGAACGTTTGCTTGTTCATAAGCAAGAATTACGTGTGCTTGACCTGGGATGTGGTGTCGGCAGACATGCGATTCCGATTGCACAACGTCTTGCAGATACTAACAGCGAGGTTATTGGCGTGGATCTGCTGGATGAAGCGGTAGAGGGTCTTCGCAAATATGCGAAGCAGTACCAGGTAGATCACATCGTACAGGCTAAAAAAGCAGACGTTGAGCATTATCAGGTTCAACCGAATGCTTTTGATTTTATTGCGGCGTGTTCCTGTCTGGAACACACATCCAGCAAAGAGGCCTTTCTTGAAACAGTAGAGCGGTTACAGGCGGGAACCCGGATCGGAGGTATCCACTGTATTACGATGAGCACCAGTGTCGAGGAAAAAGAAATCCAGACCGGGCGTCAGATCGAGCCGTTGATTGAGTTGAATCTGTCCACATCCGACGCCATTGCGCTGCTGGAGCAAGCCTACGAGGGATGGAATATCCTTTTTCAGGAGCATGTGACCCAGGCGATTCAGGAAGAGAAGTATGATGAACCAACCGAGTTCCGTTGTGAGCTGCTTCGGTTTGTTGTGCAGAAAGAGTAATGGACTTATCTTGAACTTTGCCAAATTACAGTCTACAATACGATAACAGGTTGAGAATGCCTACACGATCGAATGGCTGAATAAGCTTTAAATATTCTCGGCAGAGAAGTACGTATATTGGAGGAATTGTTTTGTTGAAAAACTTGAAGCCACGTCTGCAGGAGCCGGAGGTGCAGGAGTTATTATCCTACGCTGTCTTTCCAGATCCGGATCAGGTCAATCAGACAGTAGAGCAGTATGTGACACGCAGTAATCTGTTTCTGACCGGATATGAGGACGAAGAACAGCTGGTTGGTCTGATTGGTTACGAACATACGGGAGCGAGCGAAATTACCATTCGCCATATTGCGGTGCTGCCGGAGAACCGATTCAAAAATTATGGTCGGGGTATGATTTCACAGGTTCTTGCAGAGTACAATCCAGATACCTTGATCGCAGAGACGGATCAGGAAGCAGTGGAGTTTTATCGAAATACGGGATTTGTCGTCTATAGTCTTGGTGAAATGGTTCCAGGTGCGGAGAGGTTCCGTTGTGTTCTTGAAAAAGAAGAGGATGAGGACGACGTATAACAGGGTCTGCGCGTAACGTATTCAGCATATCATTGGATATGAAGAAATCAGACAGGATATTGGGCTTGGCATAGGTGCCGAGCCGGATGTCCTATTTTTTTTGTTTTAAAAATAGGAAATAAGTATTGCTCTCGAACATAGTTTCATTATAGAATAGTTTTGCTGATGAATAGTTCGTTAGATGAACTAGTTTTGGAAGGAGGAACGTACATGAACACGCCAGATGCCAAAAGTTTGGTGAATCGTTATCTGGACGCTTCGTTTTTGGTGACCAAGCGGTTTGATACGCGGATACGCGAAAAGGTAGGCCAGACGGTCACAACCGATCAGTTCTGTGCTCTGCGTCTCATTCACGAGAAACCTGCTTGCACCCCATCGGATCTGGCAGAGCTTCTATGTGTTGGCAAGAGCAGCATTACGGCTCTGGTTAACAAGCTGGCTGACCGGAATCTGGTGCATCGAACGGGTGATGAGCGTGACCGCCGTGTTATCTATCTGACTTTGACGGATGCTGGCCTGAAGATGTACAAGGAGACCGAATTGGAGATTCAGAAGCTGCTGGAACCTTACCTGAAACATTTTACACCGGAAGCGGTTCAAAACTTTATTGATTCATTTGAGAAGCTGGCAGCACTGCTAACACAAGAAGAAGGGCTGGAGAAGCAATGAGAGCGATATTAAAAGGGCGCTGGTGGATCATGGGGCTGTGGATTGTCGCCGCCGCTGTATTGATGTTTACCGCGCCAAACATGAGCGAGTTGATTCGTGAAAAGGGACAGTTTTCTGTTCCGGAAGGATACTCTTCCACCAAAGCTGCAGCGATTCTGGATGAAGCGGCGGCCCAAAATGGGGAACAAAAGGGCACCTCGATTGCACTCGTATTTTATAATCCGGATGGTCTTGGCACAACAGGCAAACAAGAGGCAGAGAAAGCAGTTAAACTGCTCGAAGCCGACAAGCAAAAACTCGGCATTTTGTCTGTGCTGGAGCCTTTCTCCCAGCCGGAACTGTCGGACAAAATGATTTCGAAGGATGGCAAAACCATTCTGACCTCGCTCTCGATTGAGATGGGTGATCGCACCGTCAAGGAAATGCGAAATGACCTGAATGGCGCGCTGAAATCAGTGAATGTTGAACATTATATTACAGGTAAAGGTTTGATTGATGAGGATACGATTGAGAGTTCTCAAGAAGGACTTAAGAAATCGGAGTATATTACGGTTGTTTTTATTTTGCTTATTCTTTTCGTAGTTTTCCGCTCGTTTGTAGCTCCGTTTGTACCGCTGCTGACGGTGGGTATCAGTTATATCGTGTCTCAGCAGATTGTTGCGTTCCTGGTAGATGGGGTTAACTTCCCGCTCTCCACGTTCACGCAGATCTTTATGGTTGCAGTCATGTTCGGGATCGGAACGGACTACTGTATCCTGCTGATCAGCCGGTTCAAGGAAGAGCTTGCACGCCATGAGAACACATGGGATGCCATTATTGCTACATATCGCACCGCAGGTAAAACCGTGTTTTTCTCCGCTTTGGCAGTATTGGTTGGATTCGTGGCCATCGGTTTCGCACAGTTCATGCTATATCGTTCTGCGGTAGCCGTAGCAGTGGGTATCGCTGTGATGATGCTGGCCCTGGTAACCATTGTGCCATTCTTTATGGCTGTGCTGGGCAGAAAGCTATTCTGGCCATCCAAGGGTTCACTGGAACATGCCGAAAGCAAAATCTACGGGGCAGCAGGGAAGTTTTCTCTTAAACGTCCGTGGGCAGCCCTGCTGATTGTTGCAGCAGTCACCGTGCCTCTTCTCGTGACCTATGACGGGAAGTTGTCATTTAACAGTCTTGACGAGATCGGTGACAAATACGATTCGGTTAAAGCGTTTAACATTATTTCGGACAGTTTTGGTCCAGGTGAGTCCTTGCCGGGTCAGATCGTCATTCAGAACGACGAAACGATGGACAACGCAAAATATATGGCTGTAGCAGAGAAGATCAGCCGCGAAGTAGAGAAAGTTCCCGGGGTTGCAGGTGTTCGTAGTATGACACGTCCAACAGGGGATGAGATTAAAGATTTTGAAGTAACCAAACAAGTAGGTACATTATCTGACGGTCTGGGCGAGGGCAAGACAGGTCTGGATAAAATCAGTGATGGTCTTAGCAAAGCTAGCAATGAACTGAGTAAAAATGAACCTCAGCTTAAACAAGCCGCGAGTGGAGCTGGAGAGCTGACTAAGGGCACAACTCAGCTGCAATCGGGTATTACGCAGCTCAGCGATGGATTAAAACGCATTGAAAAAGGCATTCGGGACGGTTCATCTGGCGCAGGGGATCTGAAGGCTGGGCTTCAACAAGCCAAAACCAGTGCAGACCAGCTTGCCAAAGCGAATAACCAGTTGTTGCAGGCCTATCGTCAAGCTGGAGCAGGGGTTGCTGCACTGGGTGATGGAACGAAGGAACTGGAACAGCAATTGACAGGTATTTCAACAGCCTTGACGAGTCTGACCGCATCGTTCTCTGCGCTGGAAGAGCGTTTCCCGGAGTTGCAGCAAGATGCCGACTATCAACGCATCAAAGGCACGATTGGTCAAACCGGTTCAGGTACAGCGCAGCTTGCGCAGGGACTGAACCAGATTCAGACGAATCTGAGTACAGCTGCAGCCGGCATTAATCAGGCGAATGAAGGTTTTGCTGCTGCAGCATCCGGACAGAAGGCGCTGGCTGATGGTCTGGGTCAGATTGTGGCAGGTATTGGTCAACTGGAGACAGGACTGAAACAGGCCGCCGATGGTCAAGGTAAAGTAATTAAAGAGATTCCTTCCATCCAGAACGGCCTGGGTCAACTTCAGGGAGGACAGGAGAAGATCCAGAAGGGCTTCTCGGATCTCAGTGGCCAATTAACGCAACTGACAGATGGTTTGAATCAAAGTGTGGATGGAATCAAGAAGGTGTCGGGGGGGCTCGATTCCGCTCAGGATTATCTGACACAACTTCAAAATTCACCGGATTCCGATCTGGCAGGTTGGTATGTTCCTGAAGAAGCCTTGAATAACAAGGACTTCAAGAAGGTATTTGACACGTATCTGTCCAAGGATCGCAAGACGATGACGCTGGATGTTATTTTTGCAGAAAATCCGTATGGTAAAGAGGCGATTGACCGTGTGCCGGATATCGAGGCAGCAGTGAAACGTGCAGTTCAGGGTAGTGCGCTTGAAAAAGCCGACGTTGCCGTGGGCGGTGTAACCAGTACGTTTGCAGATTTGCAGTCGATCTCGAACAAAGACTACACACGTACCGTTATGCTGATGCTGGCAGGAACCTTCATCATTTTGGTTATTCTGCTTCGTTCCATCATCATGCCGATCTATCTGATTATTTCATTGCTGCTTGCATACTTCACATCGATGGCACTGACAGAAGTGGTCTTTGTGAATATTATGGGCTATGCCGGAATCAGCTGGGTCACTCCATTCTTTGGTTTCGTAATGCTGATTGCGCTTGGTGTAGATTACAGCATCTTCCTTATGGATCGTTTCAACGAAAACAAAGGCATGAGAGTACAGGATGCGATGTTATACGCGATGAAAAACATGGGAACCGTTATTTTGTCTGCAGCGGTTATTCTCAGTGGAACTTTCGCCGCGATGTACCCTTCAGGGGTGCTCTCGATGATGCAAATTGCGACCGTTGTGCTCAGTGGTCTGATTCTGTATTCCCTGTTGTTCCTGCCATTCTTCGTGCCTGTAATGGTGAAGACGTTTGGTCGGGCTAACTGGTGGCCGTTCCGTAATAAGGAGCAGTCGGAATCAGCGGATTCCAATCATAACGTGGGCATGTAATCATAATTGATCATTTAATATTAAATAGAAGGGGCTCTGCCGCATGATGCGGTGGGGCTTCTTTTGCATATTGCAAATAATGGACACAAAGACAGGTGTCTGCCTAAGGACACTATCCCGCGCTTAGCCAGCTTGATCTTCATATGATATAGGGCAGTTCATTATTGATCAGGGAGATCAGCAGAGAGAGGGGCGGCGGGATGGTATATCGTTATGTGGCAGTAGGAGATTCGTTGACGGTAGGTACAGGAGCGTTGCTCGGAACCGGATTTGTTCCAATCTATCGCCGTATGGCTGAAATGAACCTTCGTACGTTCGTATCTATGGAGAATTTAGGGGTGAACGGATTAACATCTGGAGAACTGCAGCAGATGATTAACGGACATCCCCGGGTGCGCCAGGCACTACGTGAAGCAGATATTATCACGATATCCATTGGCGGCAACGACCTGATCCGTACATTCAAAGCCAGCGGAGGTATGCCAAGCGCAGGGAAAATGACGCAGGTGCTGGGTGAAACGCGTAATCACGTATCCCAGGTCATGAGACAAATTCGCCAGTTAAAAGGGGATAACAAATACATTGTGCGTTCTATCGGTTTGTACAACCCATATCCACAATCGACCGAGGCAGCATACTGGGTGCGGCAGTACAACACCTATCTGAATGGTGCAGGATCAGGTAACTATGCATGTGCACAGGTTTACGATAAGTTTGAAGGACGGGAACGGGAGTTGTTGTTCTGGGATAGAGTGCATCCGAATGCAAGAGGATATCGGGTTATCGCAGACCAGTTGAATCGAACAGGTTATGTTCCTTTTGCTTGAAGGCTGAAGAAGGCTAGACCTGTCATGCGACTTCCGATATGATGAAAGGGTTCATTTAAATCATCGTAATAGAGGAGTTAAAACCGGTGTCTAACAAGCAAAAACAATCTCTTCTTCCAGCTGAACAGCAACTGATCTCGGAAGTGTTAGCCTTATACGGCTTCACATCGGAGTGGCAAGGTGAGCGTAATCAAGGCGGTATGAATAACTCTACCTTTGTGCTGCACACAAGGGATGCAAATTATGTATTGAGACAATACGAAACACATAATGATCAAGCGAAAATAGCCTTTGAACATGGCGTGCTTATGGCCCTGTCCGAGACAGATTTTGCACTGAATTCGCCGAAACCTGTCAGCTCATGCTCTAATGAAACTTATCAAATCATCCGGGATCGTTTCACAGGAGCTTCTAAAATCGTGACTCTGTTTCGTTACCTGGAAGGTGTCAATCCCGTATGGGATTCTCCGGGCCAGTTGCTCCCGTTAGGGCAGGCCGCAGGTCAGTTGTCATCCGCGCTGGCCAAGCTTGAATTGGAACTTGAGCCTGTTTATCCGGCGTATTACCGGATTGAAGACGCTTATCCGCTCTGTACTTCAGCCCGTTTGCTAGAGTTCTGTGCTTCTCCGCCAGAGACGCTTGCAGCATGTGCCGAGGAGTTAAGACAGCTGCAACATGAACTGCCAGGTTTGTTCGAAGTACTGCGCGGAATGGAGCAGCTTCCGCATCAGCTCGTGCATGGTGATGTGAACGCATCCAATGTACTGGTGGATCAGGAAGGCAATGTGAGTGCGATTCTTGATTTTGAGTTCGTAACCTGGGATTTGCGGGTGATGGAGCTGGCTGTTCCAATGTCTGACATGCTGACGATGGACAAGAGTGAAGAGTGGATGTGGCAAGCGCAAGCTAATCTGATTCGGGGATTTAGGGAAAATGTTGAACTGAACGCTGACGAGCTGAAAGCGATCCCGCAGTTAATCTTGCTGCGGAGTCTGGACGTGGTAATGCATTTTATCAGCCGAATGCTGGAAGGAACAGATGAGCCGGAAGTGGCTATAGAGCAGATTGTGAAGCTGAAACAGCGCATCGATTGGATGCGTATGAACGAGGAGTTATTACGCAGACTGTTAACGGAATAACATGTATATTGTAAATTGTAAATAAAGAGCACGAGTCTTTGCTTTCGGTTGGGAAACAGAGGCTCGTGCTCTTTTTATATTTTTATAGGATAGAAATATAGTGTCAAGATATAAACTTATAGCGCCCGTTTGCGGAACCAGCTGCGGACAGCCCAACGTCGTTCCTGACGTTTTTTATACTTTGGCAAGGAACGATACACATTCAGGGATTGATCATAAGCCTGTTTGGCATCATCGTTACGCCCTAATGAACGATATACAGAGCCAAGCAGATAAAAGGCCTCACTGGAGGAGGAATGAATCTCTTGGAACTGCTGTACGTAATGAAGTGCTTTGTCGCGATCGGTGTCCTTGAAGGCTGTAGCAAGAGTTAGATAAGGCTGTCCATACTTGACTCTCGGATTAATCTCAAGTGCATGTAAAATATGACGTTCACCATCCGGGATTTTGCCTAGATACAATTCGGTTGTGCCTAGAGCTTCCCAGTAATCCGCAGATTGTTCGTAAGGACGTTCCAGTTCAAGTAAAAGGGCGTATGCTTCACTGTAACGTTTGCGTTCGATGAGCAGTCTGGCCAGCTCCAGCTTGGAGGATACTTCGTTAGGGTTCAGCGCCAGCTGTTGTTTCAGCCGGGACATGTTACGCATACGTTTGAGGGGTTTGGTGAAGCTGGGAAATACACCAACAAAGCGACGATCCAGAAAGTACAGAATGACGAGCAAAATCAGAATGGCAAGGAATGGATTGCCAATGATCTGCCAAAGCAGACCAAAAATCAGAAATTTAATAATCACAGATTCAACTCCAGTTACATTTTAATCGCGTATGCACGCCTTGAATATCATACCATATCCCCCTTTGGAAGAATATGTGTGTGTATATGATAGAAAGAATATGTGTGTGTACATGGATATGTGTGTATATGATTGAGAATATGTGCCCGCATAGGTAATAGAACCTATTCACCGACACGAGATGATACGTTGAATCATAATGATGTGGAGAGAGTGAATCTCCCCTGAATGTTCATTTTAACCAATTATTAACTATTACGGACCATCGTTCTACGGTAAGCAGCTGGTGTGGTGCCTGTCAGTTTCTTGAACTGTCTGTAAAAATGGGGAAGGCTATCGAAGCCGCAAGCGTCTGCGACAGCAGCCATCGTTTCATCCCCTTGAACGAGATGTTCTTTCGCCATAATAACTCTGCGAGCCAAAACATAATCCGTTAAAGTCATCCCTGTGTAACGTTTGAAAGCCCGGCTAAAATGTGCAGGTGACACCGCAGCCTGTTGTGCGAGGTCAGGTAAAGATAACCCGCTTCGCAGTTTATGATCAATGTCAGACAGGATGGAGGACAACCATGATGGAGCAGGCAGTGACGTTGTCGTATGAGCTGGTCCGGAAGCTGATTCGAGTCGTTCCAGAAATATCAGCAAAAGCTGCAGGCGGAGCAGTGCGGCGTGAGAGCCCAGATGATGATCGGAACGGAACTCCGTATGAATATCGTCGATCATGGCTGATACTTGTGCCCGCTCGGTCTGGCCCAGATGTCTTTTGTATACTCGCCGTTTGCGGCAGCGTTCGAATGGGTGTAGCAAGGATGAGGACACGCCTCCAGCAGTGGAGGCCAGCAGACCGGGACTGAAGAACAGTGCTGACGAGGTAACCGGATTGCCCGCATCCGGCAAAGCGCGGTGCACGGTACTGCCAGGAATAAGAAATAAATCTCCCTCCTGCATATCTTCGAGAACTGTATCGATAAAAATACTGCCTTGTCCCCGATAGACATAGATAATTTCATGCCAGTCATGCAGATGGTCAGGCAATTCATTTTGCGGAGATTTCGTATCACTATAGACAAGACGAAACGGTATGCCCGACTCCGTCTGGATGGTGGTGCGTACTGGGAAATGTTCCATATGGACTCCTTTGGAGACAAATGTCTCTGGTAAGATGACAATTCTGATCATAAAACAGTATATTTAACGCAATATAAGCAATTTTATTTCCTTTTATTGATGATACAATGAATTTAAAGCGTTTACAATAAAAGGATGCCAGCTTTTGATGTTCGCATTCTGAGTTCGCAAATAATCGGTGAGGTGAGTGTCCATGTCTGCAAGCACAAAGCGGCCAAGATTGAAGATGCATCTGCTTGGCAATGATAGTCAGCGCAAATGCAAAGAAATGATTGAACGTCCCGTCAAAGTTCTGCAGATCGGGGAAGGCAATTTTTTACGAGGATTCGCAGACTGGATGCTCCATGAGAGTGCTCGGCAAGGCAAGTTCCATGGCTCAGTGGCCGTGACGCAGCCTCGGCCTGGAGGCAAGGCCAAGCTGGAGCAGATTCGTGATCAGGACGGACTATATACGATGATTACGCGTGGGCTGTCTGAAGGCAAACGTGTGGAACGTACAGAAATGGTTTCGGTTTTCTCTCAATTTATTAATCCGTACGAGGAGTGGCAGACGTTTCTGGAGCTTGCAGAACTGCCATCGCTTGAATTTGTAATCTCAAATACGACAGAATCCGGATTGAAATATATACAATCAGACTATATTCCAGGGGAACCGGTTCAATCTTTTCCAGGTAAACTGACCGTGTTCCTGCACCAGCGATATGTACGTTTCGGTGGAGATCCATCCAGAGGACTCGTTCATCTGCCATGTGAGCTGCTGGAGGGTAATGGTGATGTTCTGCGAGAATGCGTGCTCCGTCATAGTGAAGATTTCGGATTCTCAGGCAGCTTCCGGTCCTGGATCGAACATCATAATCTGTTCCTGAATAATCTGGTGGACCGGATTGTGACGGGTGCGCCGACACAGGAAGAGGCAGATGCACTTACAGAGCGCTGGGGTTACGAGGATCAACTGATCAATACGGCAGAGCCTTATCATTTCTGGGCGATCCAAGGCGAGGAGTCACTGGACAAGCGTCTTCCATTGAAACAAGCAGGACTCAATGTGCACTGGGTAAAAGATTTGAAACCCTATCAGCTGCGGAAGGTGCGAATCCTGAACGGTTCACACACATTGATGTCTTCTCTGGGTTTGCTTCGCGGTAAACAACATGTAAGAGAAACGATGGAAGACCCGCAGTTTAGTTCGTGGATCAGGCAAGCAGTGCTTGAAGAGATTGTGCCTGCGCTCGACATGCCTGAGCTTGGACTGGAGCAATATGCGGAAGAAGTATTCGAGCGTTTCCTGAATCCATATATTGATCACAAGCTGCAGGATATTGCACTGAATACAGCTGGCAAATTCAAGGTTCGTGTACTGCCGACCCTCCTGGCCTATGAACAAAGTCAGGGAAGCTGGCCTGAGCGGTTAATTCAAGGTTTTGCAGGATTTCTATATTTATATCGTCCAGTGCAGACGCAGGATGGTTATACGGCAGAACTTCTAAACGGGGAATCTATTTCATTAAGAGATGATCCGGATGTACTGGCAGCTTTGGCGGCTCATTGGGATGGCTACGATCACTTGACTAGTGGAACTGTTGAGCTGGACAAAAGAGTTGCTGCGGTGCTTTCCAATGAAGTGATCTGGGGAGAAAACCTGAATGCAAAAGAAGGATTGCGAGAAGTGCTCGTACATGAAATCGGTAGACTGGAAGGTGAAAGAAAATGAGTACAACCAAAACAGTGAGTGACTGGATTGCGATCCAGCCTCAGGATGATGTCATTATAGCACTTCGAGATTATGTCAAGGGAGAGCGTATTGATCTGCCGGACGGGGCATCGTTCACCCTGGTGGATGATGTGCCTAAAGGACATAAAATAGCGGTGCATGATCTTGCGCAGGGAACGGATGTAATGAAATACGGCTTTTCCATCGGTATCGCGCAAGAACCTATTGCACAAGGAAGTTGGATACACAGTCATAACTTGAAGACAGGTCTGCATGGACTGCTGGAATATGAATATCAGCCCGGAAGTTCCTTGCCTGTAGACATGCCCCCTGAACATCTGCGTTCTTTTGATGGTTATTTGCGTCCGAATGGGGAAGCGGGAATCCGGAATGAAATCTGGATTGTCAATACAGTCGGATGTATTAACAAGGTGTGTGAAGCCCTTGCTCGTATGGGACAATCGCAGTTTGGCAGCCGTGTTGACGGGGTGTATCATTTCCCGCATCCTTTCGGTTGTTCACAACTCGGAGATGATCTGAAGTATACACAGCAGCTGCTCGCTTCGCTCGTGGAGCATCCAAACGCCGGTGGTGTACTGGTGATTGGTCTGGGCTGTGAGAATAACCAGGTGGATGAGTTCCGTGAGTGCATTGCACCGGAATATCGGGAGAAGGTACGTTTTCTCAAAGCGCAGGAGACTGACGACGAGTTGGAAGAGGGACTGCGTTTAATGGAAGAACTGGTTGAGGTTGCGGAGCAAGAGAAACGTCAGCCGCTGCCGCTGAGCAAACTGAAAATTGGCTTGAAATGCGGGGGGTCAGATGGCTTGTCAGGCATTACAGCGAATCCGCTTGTAGGGGCTGTTGCCGATCTGCTCGTTGCTGCGGGTGGAACAGCGATTCTGACAGAGGTTCCGGAGATGTTTGGTGCGGAAACGATCTTGATGAACCGGGCAGCAGATGAGCAGGTATTTAACGATCTGGTGGATCTGGTGAATGGTTTCAAGCAATATTTCGTGAACCATGGTCAAAACATCTATGAAAATCCTTCACCGGGCAATAAGGCTGGCGGAATTACAACACTCGAAGAGAAATCACTCGGATGTACCCAAAAGGGAGGACGTTCCTCCGTTGTTGATGTGCTGCGCTACGGTAAACGAGTAACCAAGACGGGTCTGAACATTGTAGAGGCGCCGGGTAATGATCTGGTTTCCGTTTCGGCCTTATCTGCGGCAGGAGCACATATCGTACTATTTACAACCGGGCGTGGTACACCGTTTGGCGGTCCGGTTCCTACCGTCAAAATTGCTACACAATCCGATCTGGCGAATCGTAAAAAGCACTGGATTGACTTTAACGCAGGTCAGTTGCTTGAAGGACAAACGATGGATCAGGTTAAAGAGCAATTATTCAGTCAGATCATTGATATTGCTTCAGGACGTGCGCAGACACTTAGTGAGCAGCATGGTTTCCGTGAGATCGCTATTTTCAAAGACGGAGTAATTCTCTAAGCAGACGTATCTATTTGCAAAAGTAAACAAGGCATCCTGCAAAAATAAAACAAGGCATCCATCCCGCTCTGCTTGCAGCAGACAGCCGGATAGATGCCTTGTTTAGGCTCATAGCCTTTAAGCAGTAATGTGCTACGGCTTTGAACATAACGCTACGTGGTGCATGCAAAGATCTGTACTCCGCGAGCTTCGATTTTAATATTTCCTTTAACTTCCTGACCCGTTAACAATTCACGAACAACTGTATCACCCAGGTCATAAGATTGTGTGGAAGCATTGTGATTCATAACGAACAGATAGGTTACTCCGTCTTTGGTTCGCGCATTTACTTCCACGCCCTGCGGGGTTTCCAGCAACGGTTTTATATTTTTGGACGAGGCAAGATCTGCAAGTAAACCGTCCAGGAAAATGTCATCCGGATCGGAGGCGATGTACCAGGCTTCTCCTTGACCAAAGGTATTGCGTGTAAGTGCAGGCATGCCTTGATAGAAGTCTTCACCGTACTCGGCAATCACTTCGGCACCTTCACTGTGCAGGAGGTCACATAACATACCGCACTCGTATACGCCTTCGAGTGAGCCAAGCGTTTCCTTTAGAACGATACTGTTTTTCTGTTCCGGCAGCAGGGCATCCAATTCTTCCACCCAGATGCCAAGCAGATTGCGAAGCTCACCCGGATAACCGCCAGTGGTCACGAGATCATGTTCATTGACGATTCCGCTGAAGAACGTGGTCAGAAAGGTGCCGCCAGCCGCCACAAACTGCTCCAATTTTGCCGCAAAGCCCGGTTTGACCATGTAAAGAACAGGGGCAAGAACCAGAGCGTATGCGCTGATATCGGTATCTACACTGACGATGTCCACTTGAATGTTTCTGTGGAAGAAAGCCGCATAATATTTGTGAATTTGATCGACATATTTCAGAGCCACGGTCGGTCCGCTTGATTTTTCGATAGCCCACCAGTTATCCCAGTCGAATACAATCGCTACTTTGGACTGCACTCTGGCATCAAGTGTGGTGTCACCCAAACGTTGCAACTCCTGACCAAGCTGCGCGACCTCTCGGAACACCCGTGTATGTTCATGTCCCGCATGTTCGATGACGGCACCATGATATTTCTCGCATGCACCGATTGAACGGCGGAGCTGGAAGAACATCACGGTATCCGCGCCATGTGCGATGGACTGATAACTCCACAGCCGCATGACACCAGGGCGTTTGAGTGAGTTATAAGGCTGCCAGTTCTGCTGACTTGGTGTTTGCTCCATCAGCATAAACGTTTGACCGTCTTTGAGCCCACGCATAAGATCATGAGCCATGGCTGTATAGCTGATCGGAGTGGCAAGACCGGGATAGCTGTCCCAGGAGACGATATCCATGTACTTCGCCCATTTGAAATAGTCAATCTGTTTGTAAAAGCCCATTAGATTGGTTGTTACGACTGAATCGGGAATATGTTTTTTGATCGCATCATATTCCAGCAGATAACATTCCAACATGCTGTCCGAGTTGAAGCGGGAATAGTCCAGCGAGATCCCTTGGAAAGACGAACTGTTGTGGC
Organism: Paenibacillus sp. TSA_86.1; assembly: GCF_052691815.1. NCBI lineage: Bacteria > Bacillati > Bacillota > Bacilli > Caryophanales > Paenibacillaceae > Paenibacillus > Paenibacillus sp. TSA_86.1. The sequence continues at coordinate 1,190,261 of NZ_JBQZGE010000001.1, forward strand.
CCCAATGTTCACTCAGGTTACTTGGAAGCACAATTTCGTCCCAATCATAGAATGTATGGCCCCAAAAATTCGTGTTCCAGGCTTTGTTGACCTGATCAATGGTTTTATACCGTTTTTTCAGATATACACGGAATGCTTTCTCGCAGTTTTCACAATAACATTCGCCCCCATACTCATTGGAAATATGCCAGACAAGGACAGCGGGATGATCTTTGTATCGCTCTGCGAGTTTGTCTGCGATGATCTGGGAGTACTTGCGGTAGGTCGGACTGTTCGGGCAGGAGTTATGTCGTCCGCCGAATTTCCGTTTGCGTCCGTCTGTATCCACGCGCAGGACATCGGGATAATTTTTGGCCATCCAGGCTGGATGAGCAGCGGTACTTGTGGCAAGGCAGATATACACTCCGTTTTCATACAAACGATCAATCAATTGATCCAGATATTCAAAGTTATACGTCACCTCGTCAGGCTGAATTAGTGCCCAGGAAAAAACGTTAATGGTGGCCATATCAATGCCGGACAGCTTAAACATACGCAGGTCTTCCAGGTGGGTCTCGTGATCCCATTGTTCAGGGTTGTAATCGCCTCCATAGAACATTTTGGGTAGTTTGCTACTAATCAACGTGTTCACCTCTTGTATAAGAATAATCCTATACTATATGATACATATGACTTTTGAAATATAATAAAAGTAATGATCTATATAAGAATATGGAACTCCATTTGATTGGATATGAGGAGGTTATCATGCTTATCTCACCCGGACATCAACGTTTTTTTATGACATCGCGGGACCAGCCGCTTCCACTATATATTGAGAGCATCGGATACAACGGCAATCAGGAAAAGGTCTTCCGACCTGCAGGTTATCCTTGTTATCACTGGCTGCAAACGGTCAAAGGGGCGGGAGAGTTCAAGCTGTCAGGAGCCTCGGCCATTCTGGGTGAAACTTCTGGCATTTTGCTTCCGCCAAACCTGCCGCATGAATATGCGCGTGTTCAAGGGGAGTGGGAGACGATCTATATCACATTTGGTGGTTCCCAGTGTGCTGCCATTGTAGATTCGCTCGGTTTAAGCGAGGGCAATTTTCACCAGTGGGATTCCGATAGTCCACTAAACGATTACGCTCAGCATGTGTTAGATTCGATGGGGAGTGACCAGGATTTATCCGGCCTGGAAGCCTCAGCGGACATGTACCGTTTTTTGATTTTGCTCAAAAAACACGGAATGACCGGCAATCGCTCCTCCATATCACATGCCGTAACAAGACTTGCTCCGCTTCTTGCGTTTATGGAGCAGCATTACGGTGATCCGGAAATTGGGCTAGAGCAGATGGCTTCGATTACCGGTATTTCGTCCAGACATCTGAACACGCTGTTTAAACAATCCTTCGGCATAACAGCCTATAGTTACTTCATTTTGCTGCGTATACGCAAGGCCAAAGAAATGCTGACAGGGAGTATAGAGCTTACGATCAAGGAGACTTCGGCACGGGCTGGATTTCGGGATGTCAGTCATTTTGTAGCCACCTTTCGCCGGATTGAAGGGGTTACCCCTGAACAGTTTCGTAAATTGTACTAGGGCGTGTCTTGATTGAAACCGATTAAAGTACATCTTTAACCACCTTTTCGCCCCCTGCTGCGTCACTTCCCCTTGATGTGCCCCGGCACACCTGCCGGAAACTTCCTGGCTTGGAACAAAAATTCGGCAAAATCTGCTTCCTTCAGCGTTTTCAGACAGGCCCCAAACGGGATCAGGTTGAACAAAAAGATATGCAGAAGGGTATTGATGCTTGCTCCTGTTGCCGTTATGATGGTATCGAATCCCTGAATCGAAAACGATTATACGGAATGATTCCTTACTGACGAGAGAGGATGAGCTATATCATGAGTTCGACTATTCCTTTGTGGGAAAAGGCCGCTCCTTATGGGGCCGTAGGACATGAAGACGAAATTCCACATTTGATTCCTTTTATTCAACCTGGTTCCAAGAGCGCTATCATTGTATGTCCAGGGGGTGGATACGGCCATCTCGCTGACCACGAGGGAGTACCCGTTGCTGAATGGTTAAACCGGGCTGGCATCAGTGCTTTTGTGCTCAAATATCGTGTAGCGCCGCATCGCCATCCGGCACCCCAGGCAGATGGGCAGCGTGCAATCCGTTATGTACGGGCTCATGCGGAACAATACGGGATTAACCCGTCCAAAATTGCAGTGCTTGGTTTTTCGGCAGGCGGTCATCTCACAGCCACTTTGGGTACGCAGTATGACGAGGGACAACCGGAACATGAGGATCGGATCGAACGGGAAAGTTCCCGTCCAGACCGTGTCATTCTTTGTTACCCCGTGATCACGATGGAGTCATATGGACATGAAGGATCTCGTATCAACTTACTAGGCGAGGATGCAACCGAAGAACAGGTTCAAGCGTTCAGTGCAGAGCGGCAGGTGAAGGCAGACGCTCCGGAAGCTTTCATTTGGCATACGAGTGATGATCAGGCTGTACCCGTGGAGAACAGTTTGCGATATGCTCTGGCATTGGGTGCACATGGGATTCCATATGACCTTCACATCTTTGAGAAAGGTTCACACGGCCTGGGATTGGCGGAGAACGATGCTACGGTTCGGGTATGGTCTGATCTGTGTCTCGCTTGGCTGAAAAATCAAGGCTGGTAATGTCGGGACACATTCTGTTCAGACAGTGAACTTACGACTCAATATCCAGCAAAGGAGAACAAAGCCATGAAATTGCAAAAGAATGACAGACTTCTTTTTATCGGAGATTCCATTACCGATTGCGGTCGAACTCATCCTGTAGGTGAAGGAAGTTCAGGACTGGGTCATGGGTATGTCGCACAGGTGTATGCACTTTTACGTTCCATTTATCCTGAACTGATGCTGAGAGTGCAGAATGTGGGTAATAGTGGGAATACCGTTCGTGATCTGAAGCAACGCTGGCAGCAGGATGTACTTGACTTGAAACCGGACTGGCTCACGATCATGATTGGTATTAACGATGTGTGGCGTCAGTTTGATCATCCGCTGGCTGATTCACAGGTGTTCCTGGAGGAGTATGAGGCAACATTACGTGAGTTGGTTGCATCTGTCCGATCGAATCTGAAAGGACTTGTTCTGATGACTCCCTATTATCTTGAGGCTAACCCGGAAGATCCGATGCGGGCAACGATGGACATTTACGGAGATGCGGTTCGCAGGGTAGCATCGGAATATGATGCGTTGTTTGTCGATACGCAGGCAGCATTTACACCGCTGTGGGATCATTTTTATACATCGGTGCTCACACATGATCGCGTACACCCGGATGCTACAGGTCACATGGTGCTGAGCAAGGTTTTTCTGGATGCGATTGGATTTGAATGGTCTGGAAATAAGAAATCCTGAGGAGGAGCGATGATATGAGTCATGTAACTGTAGTTGTAGATACGCCAGCGCAATTGGGAGAAGGTCCAAGCTGGGATGCTAAAAATAACCGTTTGTTATGGGTAGATATTGAAGGTTTCAAGGTACATGCGTACGATCCGGTGACTGGTGAGGATCAGGCATATGACGTGGGTGAACATGTCGGAGCAGTGATTCCCTATCGCGGCGATGAAGTGATCGTTGCACTTCGTAGTGGATTCTATACATATCATCTGCTTACGGGTGAGAAGCAGGCTATCGCAGACCCGGAGCAAGATAAATCCACCAATCGGTTCAACGATGGAAAATGTGATGCATACGGACGTTTTTGGGCTGGCACCATGAGTCTTAACAACGAGGATAAGGCGGGCTCGCTATACTGCCTGGAGGAAGGAAAACCTGTGCGCACTATGGTGCAGCAAGTATCCACATCCAACGGTCTCGGCTGGAGTCCGAATCGTGAATTCATGTATTACATTGATACGCCGACACGTTCCGTTGATCGTTTTGATTTTGATCTGGCTTCCGGCACGATCTCCAATCGGACAAGTATCATTTCGGTTCCTGAAGAGATGGGATTCCCGGATGGCATGACTGTAGATGCTGAAGGGATGTTATGGGTTGCTCACTGGGGCGGAGGAAGAATTACCCGCTGGAACCCGGAGACAGCAGAACTGTTGCAGCAGATCGAAGTGCCGGCAGATCAGGTCACTTCCTGTTGTTTTGGCGGCCCGGACCTCGAAGACCTCTATATCACGACCGCACGTATCGGAATTAAGGAAGAACGTCTGCAGGAAACGCCGCAAGCCGGTTCACTATTTGTTGTTAAGCCAGGTGTTCAAGGGCAGGAAACACATGTCTATGGGCAAAAAGCTTAAGCAGATTGAACAGATAAAATATGGGTGAATCCGAGGTGCTGTGAGAACAGCATCTTTTTGCTGTGTCTAACTCTAAGTATCAAATTTTTTTAAAAAAGAGGCTCTTCCGACAGAGGGGAAAAACGTTTTCTATCGAATGTTATTTATGAAAGAATAATCCATTTTATGTTAGTTCTTCACACTCATTTGTAAGCGCTTAACATAAATGAAGGGAGGTGAGTTTCCTCATCAAGGACAGGTAAGGATTCGTCTGAAACGCCATCATCAGCAGGATGAGACAGCGGGGATAGACCGAATTGCCAAAAATGTTCAAACGCGAAAGGGAGGAGTTGTTGAGATGAGAACGTGGATGAGCAAGCTGCGAATGATGAGTTTGAGTGTGGCTATTGTTACAGCTTCACTGGGTGGCCTGGGGATGGCTGGAACTTCCGCGGCTGCGCCGAGTGAGGCCTACGAATGGAAGAACGTCGTTACTGGCGGAGGCGGAGGTTTTATTCCGGGTATTATCTTTAATGAATCGGAAAAGGATCTGATCTACGCGCGAACCGATATTGGAGGAGCTTATCGCTGGAATCCGGTAGACAGCAGCTGGACTCCGCTCACTGACTTTGTAGGCTGGGATGACTGGAACAATAACGGGGTAGATGCACTCGCATCCGACCCGGTTGATCCAGACCGGGTGTATATGGCGGTAGGAACGTATACGAACTCGTGGGTAAAGGATAATGGGTATATTTTCCGTTCTGCAGATCGGGGAGATACGTGGCAGAAAACGGAGTTACCCTTCAAGGTAGGGGGAAATATGCCCGGACGTTCCATGGGAGAACGTCTGGCTGTGGACCCGAATGATAACAGCATTTTGTATTTCGGAGCTCGTAGTGGTAACGGATTATGGAAAAGTACGGATTATGGAGTAACCTGGAGTGAAGTAACGAGTTTTCCGAATCCGGGCAATTATGTTGAGAATCCTGCTACGGAGTATACCAGTGACATTGTAGGTTTGGCCTGGATCACCTTCGATGAAACGAGTGGTTCTGCTGGACAAGCGTCGCAGACGATTTACGTTGGGGTAGCCGACAAAAGTGAAAGCATCTATCGCAGTACAAACGGAGGATTGACCTGGACTGCGGTTGCTGGACAACCTACGGGGTATCTGCCACATCACGGAAAAATGGACGTGGATGGAAGTTTGTATATCACTTACAGCAATGGTGCCGGGCCCTATGACGGAACCAAGGGCGACGTCTGGAAGCTGAATACGGCCACGGGTGTATGGAAAAACATCAGTCCTCTACCAAGCAGCAATTCAGAAAACTATTATGGTTATGGCGGCTTGGCTATTGATGCTCAGGAGCCTGGCACAATCATGGTGGCAACGTTAAATTCCTGGTGGCCAGATGCCATTTTGTTCCGAAGCAAGGACGGCGGGGATACCTGGACACGTATATGGGATTTTGAAGGATATCCTGACCGTAAATTCAGGTATACGCAGGACATATCCGCAGCGCCTTGGTTAACCTTCGGTGTAAATCCTGCACCTCCTGAAATTTCACCGAAGCTGGGCTGGATGATTGCTGCTCTGGAGATTGATCCGTTTGATTCCGATCGGTTGATGTATGGAACGGGGGCAACGATCTACGGCACCAACAATCTGACCGACTGGGACGAGGATAAGAAAATTAACATTTCCGTTATGGCGAAAGGCATTGAAGAAACCAATGTCATTGATCTGATTAGCCCGCCAAGTGGAGCACATTTAGTGAGCGGATTGGGTGACATTGCCGGCTTCCGTCATGACGATCTGACTCAGGCTCCAGCCACCATGTTCACTAATCCAAACTACCCTTCCACTGAAAGCCTTGATTTTGCCGAGCTTAGTCCCAATACGATGGTACGTGTGGGCAAAGCGGATTATATGGTTGATCCCAATGCAAGATCGATTGGTTTATCCAGTGATGGAGGAAAAACGTGGTACAAAGCAAGTGCAGAGCCGTCAGGTACTACAGGAGGCGGAACCGTTGCGATCTCGGCGACTGGAAACCGTCTATTATGGAGCACATCGGATCGCGGCGTATTCTACTCTGCCGGGGGGAATTCATGGACGGCAAGTACAGGTATACCTGCGGGGGCCAAAGTGATTTCCGACCGGGTCAATCCTGACAAGTTTTATGGATTTGCCGCAGGCAAGATCTACGTTAGTGTTAATGGTGGAGCAACATTCACAGTATCTCCGGCTTCCGGGCTTCCGGCTGAAGGCAATTCGGATCTTGATGCTGTGCCAGGTGTAGAAGGTGAACTGTGGTTTGCAGGAGGAAGTGAGGAGCAGGGGCCATATGGCTTGTGGCACTCAACAGACTCTGGAGTTACCTTTACGAAACTTGCCAATGTAGAGGAAGCGGACAGCGTTGGTTTTGGTAAAGCAGCTCCAGGGCAAAGTGTTGTCGCCTTGTACATCGTTGCGCAAATCGATGGAACCCGAGGTTTCTTCAGATCGGATGACGGTGGTGCGAACTGGGTGCGGATTAACGATGATCAGCATCAATACGCGCGCGTGACTACAATTACAGGTGACCCGCGCATTTATGGCAGAGCATATCTCGGTACCAATGGACGCGGAATATTTTATGCGGATCCGGTTAATGGTAATGGCGGCACACCAACGGTACCGAATTCGACAATCACCCCGGTTACAGCTCAATTTGATCTGAATCCGGTTCATCAGGCTAACCTTCCTGTCATGTTAACCCTCAATGGCAATACGCTGACTTCCATTCGTAATGGAAATACGATACTTGCCTCGGGTATCGATTATACTGTAGCAGGTGGTCAGGTTGTGCTTCAGAAAAGTTATTTGGCTACACTACCTAAAGGTTCTGCCGTGTTGACCTTCCAGTTCAGTGCAGGCAATCCAGCAGCGCTGAATTTGACGATCAAGGATACCACAGTGATCACCCCAAGTGGGGACATTCGTATTGAGATGTACAATGGTACAACGGCAGCTACGGGCAGTTCGATCAACCCTAAATTCAAACTGACCAATACAGGTACATCGCCACTGAATTTGTCTGACGTAAAAATTCGATATTACTACACGGTGAATGGTAACCAACCTCAAAACTTCTTCTGTGATTGGGCGGCTGTGGGAAATGCCAACATTACCGGTACGTTTAGTTCAATCACTCCGGCGTTGCCAGGCGCAGATCATATGTTAGAAGTTGGATTCAAGGCAGCTGCGGGAACCCTGGGTGCAGGACAGAGCACAGAAATCCAGATTCGCTTCTCCAAAGACAATTGGTCCAGTTACACACAAACGGATGATTATTCCTTTGCAGCTACCCATACGGCTTATGCCGACTGGTCCAAAGTAACCGGATATGTTGCTGATCAGCTTCAATGGGGAATAGAGCCGTAATATCAGGCGGGTTCCGCAAATCTGATGGAAGAAATAGAGCATGAACAAGGAGTCTCAAGACGCCCGAGTAGGTAATGGCGTTTTGGGACTTCTTGTTTTGTCGAATTTTAGTGTAAACTATAAGTAGTTACTATTGCTTAAACATAGGATTTAAGATATAACAATATGTACGATTATTATAATTTTCATGTAACCGCTAACAAGAACAACTTCAATAACCAACATATAGAGGGCTAAACGATATAGATATAGAGTGATAGATGAGACAGGGGGGTCGCGATCATGAACCGGTTGTGCAAGGTGCTGATTGTTGACGATGAATTTCTGGTTAGACAGGGTATTAAGCACCACATGAACTGGGAAGCAGAAGGATTTAATATTGTAGGTGAGGCATCCAATGGCGAAGAAGGTTTGCAGCAGGTAGATCTGTTAAGACCAGATATTGTCATTACCGATATTGTGATGCCCGTTATGGATGGTGAGACATTTGTCCGCACACTCAAAGGGCGTTATCCTCATATTGAGGTCATTGTTCTAAGCAGTTTCAGTGAATTTGAATATGTTCGTTCTACATTACAGCACGGAGCGGCAGATTATATATTGAAGCCCAAGCTGGATACCAATGAACTTTTGGAAGTGCTGAGACGTACCGCTGGCAAAATACCTGAGCTTCAATATGAGCCTTCGCATGATGGCTGGCGGCTTGGTCAACTGATGGAGAAGATGTTATCCGGATTTACGCTGGATGAAGACAGTGAAATGCCAATCATTCTGGACAGATTTCCATTCGGAGCTTTCCGCTTACTCGCATTTCAGCCTGCGGATCGCAGTTCTAAAGATCAAGATCATGACCAGATTGAAGCTGAGGTTCGAAAGCGGATGCCAGAGATCGAATGTGCCATTTTGCCAGCGGAGAGCCGATTACCTGTAATCCTTCTGAACGTGAAACCGGATCAAGATGAAGACATGGTTGAACAAATCAGGCTATGGGCTAATGAAGCAGGAGATTCACAGAACGCTCCAGTGTGGGTACTTAGCCAAAGATTCAGCTCCTTTGAGAAGATGGGGGAGATGTATCGTGAACGGCTAATTAAGTTAATTGAGTTTTGCTTCTATTATACAGATCGTGCGATTCTGATTGATGGTGAGCTTCCACCTATGCAACCTGCCGGATATCAGTTCAATGTTAATATGTTTTTGCAGCATGTGAAACGGAATCGGGTGGAGGCGGCCAGAGAATATTTGCGTGATCATGCAGCAACGCTGGGACGAGATTATATTGCTGATGTATTTGAGATCAAATCGTTTCTTGGCAACTTGATCTTCAATGTTACGATTACGTTAGCAGATATGGATGTTCAATCGTCCGGACTTGAGGAGAGTAAATATACGTATTTCAAAAACGTTGACGGAGCTTCAACCCTCACCGAAGTAATGCTGGTTCTGGATCAATTCATGACTGAGGTTCAGGAATGTGCTTCCGGTTCAGGCGGCAAACGAAGTGATCCGAATATGACTATGCTGCTGGATTACATGCATGCGCACTATGATCAGCCCTTGGGACTGTCCGAAGTAGCCAAGCATTTTCATTTTAACCCGTCGTATTTATCCAGCTACTTCTCGTCACATAAGAAAGAAGGGTTTAATGAATACCTGAACAAGATTCGCATTGAAAAAGCGGAGGAATTGCTGCGATCGGATGATGTCACGATATCGGAAATTAGCAGCATGGTGGGGTATTCGGATCACAGTTACTTCTGTAAAGTGTTCAAAAAATTCACGGGATTATCTCCAAGTCGCTATCGGCGTAAATTTTGGGCTTAAATAGAAATGGATGAGATTACTTCATGAAAAAGTGGAAAAATGGCTTGTCGCGCCTCGGATTATTCCCCAAGCTAATATCGGTTATGGTTGTCAGCATTGTCCTGGTTTCGGTACTTATATTGTGGACAACGATCCATATGTCAACCAACCTGTTTACAGAAACGTTCAGTATCACCAATTCGAAGGTGCTCAGCCAGATCAAAACGAATTTTGATGCGTTTAACGACTCCATTGCTGCGGTGACCAACAATGTGGCCCAAAGTGGAGCGATTCGGGGGTTTCTATCGGATGGTGACGGGAATTCGGTTACGATGTCCAGATCGTATTACAGTATGCGTGAAACGATGAAGCGGGTTCAATCCATCATTGAGTTTTATGAAGTAGGCATTACCATTGCGGGTGTAAATGGACGAAGTTTTTCAACCAATCCTTCATACATTCAGAAAACAGCGGAAGAATTAAAAAAGGATCAGATCACGAAGGCAGCGACCGAGTCGCCGAGCCGTCTGATCTTTGATGACTATCAGGCCCAGACCAAAGAGGGCACAGTGCAGATGATCTCTGCGACCAAAGCGCTGACAGATCGAGCGAGAAACCGGATTTACGGTACGGTTTATATCACGATGAGAGAAGAGTCATTTCGTCAGTTTTATGCCAATTTTACAAGTCGAGGCAATGATGTCGTCATTATGAACGAAAAAGGGGAGATCGTATCCTCTAACAGGGAAGACTGGATCGGCACGACGCAACGTGAACTGTTATCTTATGCCCAGACGATCAATGAAACGACACCCAAAAATATTACGGCACGAGTCATGGGGCAGGAGAGCATCATCGTATCTGAATATTTACCGTTTTACCGTTTGTACATGGTGAACATTGTGGATAAGGAATCTGCGATGGGACAGCTGATTGATATGAAAACGGTCGCCTTGATCTGCGCTGCGATTGTATTTGTGGCTCTGTTGCTGGTGTTCCTGATTACAAGCCAAATGACAAAATCACTACGCAGACTGGTCAAGCAGATGTCGAACATCACGAAAAGTGACCTTGATAACTACATTCCGGTCAGTGGAAGTTATGAGAGCAGACAACTGGGGCATGCGTACAATTACATGCTGGATGAACTGCATGATTATGTGGATCAGCTTGTACAGACGCAGCAGGAGCAACGTAATGCTGAGCTTGCGGCGTTGCAGAGCCAGATTAATCCTCACTTCCTATACAACACCCTGGCTTCCGTCAAAGTATTGGTGCAGCAAGGGAACAAAGATCGAGCTGCGGAGACGATTAATGCATTAATTGGTTTGTTGCAAAATACGATCAGCGATGTCAGGCAGACCGTAACGGTGGAGCAAGAGGTTGAAAACCTGAAAAATTATGTCTTCATCAATCATGTGCGCTATGGTGGGCGGATTAAAGCGGCTTTTTATGTAGCTCCGGATTGCACGCACTATCATGTTCCCAAGCTGGTGATCCAACCTTTTATTGAAAATGCTTTCTTCCATGGTTTTATCAAAAAGGAAACGGGCACGATTCATGTGATGGTTTCGCGCGCAGGGGAATCACTGGTCTGTGAGATCATGGATAATGGAGATGGAATTGAAGGACTAAACATGGAGGGGGCACTGCCCAATCCGAAAAACAATCGTCAGCTGTTCAGCGGTATCGGTATCCGAAACGTACATGATCGAATTGAGCTTTTGTATGGCTCACCTTATGGTGTGACGATTATGAGCACCGTTGGAGAAGGGACAAGAGTTACGGTAACTCTGCCGCTCATTACGAGTTGAAAAGTGGATATGAGCTCCCAAAATACGTGAACCCTTCATTTCTGATCCCGGAGATGAGGGGTTTTTCATATGGAAAATCAGGATCGGCCTGCATAGTTGTAAAATTTTCAGCTCAAAATAGTACAAAATCAAAAGAAAGTACAAAAATCCAAATTATGTGCAACCGTTTTCTGTAAAGGTTTTCATTGTGGCAATAAGAAGACAAATCTGCACAAAATTTTTACTAACGAATGGAGAAATGGGAATGATAAGATGAATACATCGAAAGCAACCGCTTTCAGAAAACGCAAACAAATTTACAAACAAAGAGGTCGAAGGGGAGTTGAATGTTTTGAAAAAAATGTGGGTATTGATGCTCGTAACGGTATTGCTGTTGTCCGCATGTTCATCCGGCGGTGGAGGTAAAGAAGCTGCTAGCGGTGGTGGTGGCGAGAAAGCAAAAGAAATTACGATCTGGGCTTGGGATAAAGCATTTAACGTCGCTGCTCTGGAGCAAGCTAAAGCTATTTATCAAAAAGAAAACCCTGATCTGAAAATCAACATCATTGAGAATGCTCAAGATGCGATCATTCAGAAGCTGAACACTGGATTGAACTCCGGAACAAGCAGCGGTCTGCCAAACGTAGTTCTGATTGAAGACTATCGTGCACAAAGCTTCCTGAGCGCTTATCCAGATGCGTTCAAGGATTTGTCTTCAACAATCAAAGCATCCGATTTTGCAGAGTATAAAATTGGACCAACTTCTTATGAAGGCAAACAATACGGTATTCCGTTTGACTCCGGCGTAGCTGGTTTGTACTACAGAACAGACTTGCTTGAGCAAGCAGGCTACAAAGCTGCTGACCTGCAAGATATCACGTGGGATGATTACATCAAAATCGGTGAAGCTGTAAAAGCAAAAACGGGTAAAGAGCTTCTGTCTCTTGATCCGAACGACCTGGGTATCATCCGTATGATGATCCAAACTGCAGGCAAATGGTACACAGCTGAAGATGGTAAAACACCTGACCTGAACAAGAACCCTGCATTAAAAGAAGCGTTTGAAACATACAAAAAAATGATGGATGCTAACGTTGTTAAATTGCACTCCGACTGGAGCCAATTCGTTGCCAACGCAAACAGCGGTGCTGTAGCAACAATTCCTACAGGTAACTGGTTCTCACCATCCGTTCGTCAAGAAGCTTCCCAATCCGGTAAATGGGCTGTAGCTCCAATGCCGAAAATGGCTGGTCAAGCAAATTCTGTACACGCATCCAACTTGGGTGGTAGCTCATGGTATATCATGAACGATGTTCCTGGTGCAGATCAAGCAGCTGACTTCATGGCTAAAACGTTTGGATCCGACAAAGAGTTGTATCAAGAATTGTTGACTAAAATCGGTGCAATCGGTACGTACACACCGGCTGTTGATGGTGATGCATACAACAAACCAGACGAGTTCTTCGGAGGTCAAAAAATCTTCGCTGATTTCGCTAACTGGACTAAAGAAATTCCAAAAGTAAACTATGGTAGCAACACTTATGCAATCGAAGATATCTTGGTTGTTGAAATGCAAGCATACCTGAACGGTAAATCAATCGATGACGTTCTGAATGATGCACAAAAACAAGCTGAGGCACAATTAAACTAATATCCCAAGGTAACTTATAGAACCTAGGAAACAACGGAGCCGTCTCCCTTGTCTGGCGCAAGTCGAGCTGGACATGGCGAGAGGCTCTGTAGGTTCTAACCATGTTGCATGGAGAGAGAGGAGCCATACTGTGAAAGCCATAAATACAGGAGACAGTCTCCAAAAGAAAAATAATTTGACTGGATGGGCTTTTGTTTTGCTGGCTGTTGTCGGAATCGTAGCATTCTACTTCTATCCGATGATTCAAGCGCTGCTCTTATCATTCAAGTCAGGCAAAGGTGCCAACCTTGAGTTTTCGGGCCTCGCGAACTACAAAAGATTGCTCGTGGATACAACATTCCGGACGGCTTTATCGAACACATTCATTTACTTAATCATTCAAGTACCTTTAATGATCATTCTCGGTTTGTTCATTTCCGTATTGCTGAATGACAGCACACTGCGTTTCCGCAGCTTTTTCCGTACTGCAATCTTCTTGCCTTGTGTAACTTCACTTGTTGCTTACTCGGTTGTATTCAAATATTTGTTTGCACCGGATGGTATGGTGAACCAGGCATTGCTGGGGATGCACATTATCGGCACTCCAATCCAATGGATTACTGACCCGTTCTGGGCTAAAATTACGATCATAATCGCCGTTACTTGGCGTTGGACCGGATATAATATGATTTTCTATCTGTCATCCTTGCAGAACATCGATCAATCGATCTATGAAGCAGCGAAGATTGACGGAGCGAATGCTTTCACTCAATTTTTCAAAATCACTGTACCATTGCTTAAACCGATCATTCTCTTCACGTCCATTACATCAACGATTGGTACATTGCAAATCTTCGATGAAATTATGAATATTACCAAAGGTGGTCCGGGTAACGCGACCATGTCGATCTCACAGTACATCTACAACCTTTCGTTCAAATATTCACCGGACTTCGGTTATGCAGCAACCGTGTCGTATTCCATCGTAATTCTGATCATTATATTGTCCATTATCCAGTTTAAAGTGGCAGGTGATAATAAAAATGGCTAAATCAAGAGCAAAACGCATTTTCACATATGTTTTCCTGTCCATCGTCGCTTTTATTTCCATCTTCCCATTTTTCTGGATGGTCGTCAGTGCTACAAACAAATCGGTAGACGTAACTAGAGGCACTTTGCTACCGGGCTCTGCTCTAATTGAGAACATTAACAAACTGCTTGATTCCACGAATCTGGTGCAAGCTTTGGGGAATTCAGCGATAATCTCGATCGTTTCCACGATTCTGGCTCTGTTGATTGGTTCCATGGCGGGTTACGGATTTGAAGTGTTCCGTACGAAATCCCGCGATGTCGTGTTTAACATCCTGTTGATGTCGATGATGATTCCGTTTGCAGCGATTATGATTCCGCTCTATCGGATGTTTGCAACCATTTCGAGTGTAGCACCGGTAATCGGTATTAATACGATGGCTTCCGTTATTATCCCGACCATCACAACAGCGTTCCTGATTTTCTTCTTCCGTCAGAACACCAAAATGTTCCCGAAAGATTTGCTGGAAGCAGGACGTATTGATGGTCTGAGCGAACTGGGTATTTTCTTGAAAATTTATATGCCTACGATGAAAACAACATACGCAGCAGCAGCGATCATTACATTCATGAGTAGCTGGAACAACTATCTATGGCCACTCATCGTATTGCAAACTCCGGATCAGCAAACCATTCCGCTCCTGATCTCCAACCTGGGCGCAGGTTATGCTCCGGATTACGGGGTTATCATGACCGCAGTTGTTATTGCAACACTGCCAACCGCAATTGTGTTCTTCATTATGCAAAAACACTTTGTTGCAGGTATGGTTGGTTCTGTAAAATAAGCATTAACCGCGTATCACGTCCAGATGGACGAATGCAGGAAAGAAGAGAGGACGCCTGTACAGGCGTACCTCTATCTTTTTTGTATAGATGAAAAAAAATTATGACACGATCAGCAGAGGGAGAGAGAGCCGATGAAAGCAACAAAGGCAGATATCAACTGGTTAGGTGACGTAAGCGTATTTGAGGTCAACCGTCTTCATGCCTATTCCGATCACCGTTATTACAGCACGATGGAGGAAGCAAAGGCTTCCGCTGCAATGTCAATGCGTTACGATCTGAATGGAACATGGAAATTCAACTATGCAATTCGTCCGGATTGCCGCCCAGAACTATTTTATTCTTCCGAGTACTCCAGCGAAGGCTGGGATGATATTGAAGTGCCAGGACATATTCAGCTACAAGGGTACGGACAGATTCAATATGTGAACACGCAATATCCGTGGGATGGATTGAATGAACTCCGTCCGCCAGCTCTGCCGCAGGATAAAAACGCGGTGGGTAGTTACATTCGCACATTCCATCTGCCAACAGGCTGGGAAGCAAACCCGGTATACATTTCATTCCAAGGTGTGGAATCCGCATTTTATGTGTGGCTTAACGGACAATTTGTGGGATACGGGGAAGACAGCTTCACGCCATCTGACTTTGATCTGACACCATTCCTTCAGGATGGAGAGAACAAATTAGCGGTTGAGGTGTATCAACGCAGCACGGGTAGCTGGTTAGAAGATCAGGACTTCTGGCGTTTCTCCGGTATTTTCAGAGATGTCTATCTGTATACCGTGCCAGTTGCACACATTCGTGACGTTCATGTTCGTACGGATTTGGATGCTTCTTATACAAACGGTTCGTTGGAACTGGATCTGAAACTGGAAGGAAAAGCGGCAGCAGGGGCACGGATCGAAGCTGAACTTCTGGACAAGGATGGTAATACAGTCAAAAGATTTGGCGGTAATGAAGTGGCTGATGGTCTGGTACAACTTCGCGAAGAAATCGGTAAAGTAAACCTCTGGAGTGCAGAGATTCCGTATCTGTATCGTTTGTACATCCGTGTATATGATGCAGCAGGCAACCTTGTGGAAGTTGTTCCTCAAGCTGTTGGTTTCCGTAAATTCGAAATGATCGATAAAGTGATGCATATCAACGGTAAGCGTATTGTATTCAAAGGGGTTAACCGTCATGAGTTCAATCCGCGCCGTGGTCGTGCTGTAACGAAGGAAGACATGCTGTGGGATGTACGTACGATCAAACAAAACAATATGAATGCGGTTCGTACATCACATTATCCGAACCAAAGCTTGTGGTATGAGCTCTGCGATGAGTATGGACTCTATGTGATTGATGAGATGAACCTGGAAACTCACGGCTCCTGGCAGAAGCTTGGCGTAGTAGAGCCATCTTGGGTAATCCCTGGCGACAAGCCCGAATGGCATGACATTGTTATGGATCGTGCCATCTCTATGGTAGAGCGTGACAAAAACCATCCGTCCATTCTGATCTGGTCTTGTGGTAACGAATCACATGGCGGTGAAGTGATCTACAAAGTGTCCCAATACTTCAAATCGGCAGATCCAACACGTATGGTTCATTACGAAGGTGTGTTCCACGACCGCCGTTTCAATGACACAAGTGACATGGAATCCCGGATGTATGCAAAACCGGCTGACATCGAGGAATTCCTGAACGATAATCCGACCAAACCATATATTAGCTGTGAGTATATGCACGCGATGGGTAACTCCATTGGTGGTATGCATAAATACACCGAACTGGAAGACAAGTACCCGATGTATCAAGGTGGCTTCATCTGGGATTACATCGACCAATCGATTTACAAAAAAGACCGTTACGGTAAAGAGTACCTGGCGTATGGCGGAGACTTTGGCGATCGTCCTTCGGATTATTCGTTCTGCGGCAACGGGATTGTGCACGCAGATCGTAAAGTAACAGCTAAAATGCAGGAAGTTAAATTCCTGTATCAGAACATTAAACTGTTCCCAAGTCGTGATGGCGTTAAGATTGTGAACCAGAATCTGTTCGCAGATACTTCAGCGTTTGAACTCGTGTACAGCCTGGAGCGTGAAGGACATGAAGTATTGCGCGGCACACTGGATGTAAATGTTCCTGCGGAAAGTGAAACCGTAGTAGAGCTTCCTTTGAATGCAAAGGCTCTTGAAGGTGGCGAATATGCTGTAAACGTGGCGTTTGTCCTGAAAGAAGCAACGCTGTGGGCTGACAAAGGTGACGAAGTAGCATTTGGTCAGTTCATTTTCACACAAGAAGGTAGCGGCGCAGCTGTTGCAACGGACAAAAACCTTGTGGGCGATATTCAGGTCGTTGAAGGTGACGTAAACATCGGCGTTCGCGTAGGTCAAACGCATGCGTTGTTCTCCAAGCAGTTTGGAACACTGGTTTCCCTGAAATTCTCCGGACGTGAAACCATTGCGATCCCGCCTGCACCATTGTTCTGGCGTGCAGCGACAGACAATGACAAGGGTACAGCGATGGGCTTCGAGCTTGGTGCATGGTATGCTGCCAGTCTGTTGCCGCGTTCTGTAGAATGGAAACATGAACAAAAATCGGATCAATACCGGATTGAGTTCACGTACCAACTGAACATCTCATCAGATGTACAGGTGAAAGTGATCTATACGGTGCTTGCGGATGGAAGTGTACATGTGCATAACACGTACAAAGGAACCGAGGGATTGCCAAACCTGCCAATTCACGCGCTGTCGTTCAGAACGTCTCCGGATTATGAGAATGTGGAATGGCTGGCGATGGGTCCAGAGGAAAACTATTCAGATCGTGCATTTGGCGCTCGTCTGGGCATCCATGGCAGCAAGGTTGCAGATACGATGGCTCCATATCTTGTTCCGCAGGAGTCGGGCAACCGTACCGGTGTACGCTGGGCCAAGCTGACGGACAATGCAGGACATGGTTTCAAAATCGAAGCTTCCGGTGCGCCGGTTGAACTGAATGTGTCACCATATACAGCGTTTGAACTGGAAAATGCACAACATGTCTATGAGTTGCCACCCGTGCATTACACTGTCGTGACGGTAGCCGGTAAACAAATGGGTGTTGGCGGTGACGATAGCTGGGGCGCTCCGGTACATCCGGAATATCAAATTCCTTCCAATGGTGAGCTGAGCTTTGAATTCGTTATTCGTTCACTGTAAAAGGGAAGCATACGGTAAGAACAACAAGTGATGTTGCCACCCGTATCAATGTAGT
This sequence comes from Paenibacillus sp. TSA_86.1, assembly GCF_052691815.1. Classification (NCBI taxonomy): domain Bacteria; kingdom Bacillati; phylum Bacillota; class Bacilli; order Caryophanales; family Paenibacillaceae; genus Paenibacillus; species Paenibacillus sp. TSA_86.1. The sequence goes on from NZ_JBQZGE010000001.1 coordinate 1,208,308, forward strand.
GGTAACTTGAATTGAAACGTGATTATATCAGAGGCAGAGGTTCCCCTTGGATGGGGGCCTCTGTTTTTTGCTTACCCTTATTGAAACCGTTCTCACTCCATTCTCGTAGAGTACTGGACAAAGATACTGAGGAGGGGACAGGATGAGCAGAAAAGCAAAAACAGGGGTGTGGGTGACAGTGATCGCCGTTCTGGGTATCATTGTTGGATCATTTATATGGTATTTCAATACGGCTTCAGGTGAACGTGCACTCAAAACGATGAGATCGAATAATGCGGGCGGGTTGGAACGTGTAGTGAAAGTGTATAGTAATTCGGGTGAACTGATTCAGACATACGAAGGCAAGATTGATGTACAGGATACGGAGTATGGCAACAAAGTATTGTTTGACCTGAACGGGAAACGGGTTGTGATCTATAATGCAACGATTGTAACAGAAGAAAAATAAAAGTTATGAAGTCACTGGCATTCGGAATATCCAGGGTGTCGTAACAGATTCAAGAGACATAATTCTACTTCTGTAGTAAAATTAAGGAAAAGTATGAGAGTTGAGTGATTCAGCATGATGATATTAATCGTTACTCTTTCCTTGCTGGGTATGTTAGCGTTCTATAGCTTAATTGTTTACGTCTTGATTCGCATCATTTCAAAAAAGGCTTTTAAAGTGACGTTAACGAAGTTAGAGATAATTGAAATCATAACTTGGCTTGCACTGATTTTTGTTGCTTTCTATGCGATCAGATCAGGATCATCTTCTATGTTCTTGCCGTCTGTCTTACTTCTCGTACCATTGATCAATATGCGAATCTCGAATCGAAAAGAAAGAGAACGTGTTAAACAAGAATGTACTTGAGTTGTTGTGGATAGGAGGTTGTGCTTTGATTCTGGACAAAACAACCGATACGTCAGGGCTGACACAAGTTGCCGAACTATCCGATGAATTGCAGCCTGTTTTTGACAAAGTCGCTGAAAAATATGCTTCGTGTGATATTGAACTGTACTTTGTGTTCCGCTGCCTGCCGGAAGATTACGGACGCAAATCAAGTGCTAGATATGTAAAGGCAGAAAAGGTGATCTATTTCGATATGACGGTTAGCGAAGACCGTTATAAGACCTGGAGCAAAAGTAAACAGCGATATGCATTAAGCCATGCGTTTTATACATTGCTGAGCGAAAAGATAAGGAAGTATAAGATAGATCATCTGGAAATGGATGCATTTATTACAGATATGGGCGCGTGGCTTCAGGAAATTGGGTGGCTGCAGACGGAAGAGGAAGCAGAGCTTGGTGAGATGGAAGAGAAGTATGTATAGTGAACAGTTGGGTTTAAACATGTACAAAAATATCATCACATGAGAAAATAAACACTCGCCGTGTTAACAGACTGCCGACTAATTAGTCGGTTTTTTTAGTAATAGACAAATCAGAGCATTTCTGAACAAGAAGATCTTAAAGCGTTCTTTTACACTGTAGAAGAAAGGAGATGAGAGATCCTGGAAATATTTAAACTGCTTCACCAATCCATTGATTATGTGGAAAGACATCTGCATTTGCCGATTGAGATTGAAGACATTGCTAGGGCAGGCATGAGTTCGAAATATCACTTTCAGCGAATGTTTCATGCAGTAACCGGCGTAACGGTTACCCAGTACGTAAGAAATAGAAGGCTTACACTTGCGGCTCAGGAATTAGCGGGAACCAACTGTAAAGTTATTGATGTTGCACTTAAGTATGGTTATGAAAGTCCAGCAGCATTTACGAAAGCATTTCAAAGGATGCACGGGGTAACACCTCTTGAGGCAAAGAAAATGAATGTGAAACTTAAAGCTTTCCCTCGAATCTCCTTTCAAATTCAGGTTAGAGGAGAATCAGAGATGAATTATCGAATGGTCAAGGAAAAAGGCTCTATTGTATTTGGAAAAAGCGTTATCATCCATGAAGATGCGTATAAAGAGATACCCATATTTGTGGAGGGGATTTGGAAAGATGGGACCCATGGTCAGATACTCAAGTTGTTAGAGAAACCAGCTGGAACATTGTTGTATGGGTATCATTATGATTTTGCTGAGAATGGTTCGAGGCGGTATTTGATGGGAGCAGAAGCGCCAGAGGGCATTCAGGTACCGGATGAATTTACTGTTCTTCCTATACCTGATCAAACTTATGCTGTTTTTGACAGTCGAGGGACGATGGCAGATGATGTCGAGATTGATGTAAGTATTCAGGATATTTGGAAACGGATCTACACCGAGTGGTTCCCGTCAACGAGTTTTGAACAAGTGGAAGGACCCTGTATAGAAAAATATTACTGGGTGGATGATGAGCAGAAGGATTTCATCACTGAAGTATGGATTCCGGTTCGTAAAATTGCAGAGGACATTAAATCGTTGTAAGCCGCAGTTAAAGGTGATTTCTGTATTGCACAGGAGTCATCTTTTTATGTTCCCATGGATATCTGTTAGAAGGGCGAGACCTGAAGTTCTTTTTCTTAGATACCACATGATTTCCATGTTTGAATATTCAAACATCTCTTATATGGTAATATTGAGGAGATGTATATCTATTTCTTTTGTGAAAGAAGGTTGGAAATCTTGGTGACGAATGCACTATTAAGAGGTGGAATACCTTTCGTGATCATGAGCAGTATCGCTCTGATCCTTTATTATCAAGGAAAATATGCTGACGCTAAAGGCACTTTTTTTGCAAGTCTGATTGCTCTTTTTGTCGGTGCTGCAACTGTTATTTATAACATAGAACATTGGACTTTGGCGAAAAAAAGCGGTGTCCATTTTATTGTAATGCTTGTAACCATTTATCCGATCCTGCTGTTAAGTGGCTGGTTTACGATTAATTCTGTTTTCGATGCTTTTAAAGTTTTCCTGTTTTTTATTTTTGTTGGGATCATTTTATGGTCTGTACTTTACATATTAGTTCGATTTTTCTCTCGATAAATTGCTCCTTGGACATATCATATGACTAAAAAATCAAATTAAAAAATACTTGAAACCCCTCAACAATTATAGTTTTTTCAGTGATTAGATAGAAAAGTAAAAATAGTAAAAATGTAAAAGCGTATCTATGTAAAATTTTATAACACAAAATAGGCTCTCTTTTTGAGGGGGCTTACTCAGGCTGTCTAGAAAGTATATGCAGTCTTTTTTGTGTCTTTTAATTCATGAGGATACTGCGTTATGTTGTGGAATATTTTAGGTTACCAATTACAGCGACAAAGTTCATAGTTTCCTTATTTTCAACGTGTTAGTATAAATACATAAATAGAAAATATTAGAATTAAATAGAATAATATAGAAAAATAAGGTGGTGATTTCGATGTGATCCTGAATCGGTGAAAAACCTAAACTCGTTTTTAGTCCTTGTAACTTGGCTGCGATGAGTGGAAACTCATGTGGAAAGCGAAACAGTATCAAGTGAATAGTGCAAAACGATATTATATTAAAATTAACCTAACGGAGGAGTTCAAAATGGAAGGTAAAGTATTTAAACTATTATTGACCGTTTCCTTTACATTCAGCACATTATTTGCTTCAGGTGGAATTTCGTATGGTATGCCTAATTCTAATGTGTCAACTGTTGATGGTGTGAACCAACATCTTGAGGAGAGTATACTTCTAATACAAGAGGATCTTGAAAACAAAGGTACTAGTATTGAAGCAGGATTAACAGACCTCACTCTTTTATTTGAACAGCAAAAACAAGGGAGTTCTGATCTCAAAGAGATCGAAAAGTTGGAACAGCTAATTAGTACTATAGGAGACTTGTCAGCAGACTATAATAATTATAGAAATGGTGATATATCGACACATAATAAAAATAACATTACTTTACAGGCACAAGGGGCAATTTACGCTCCAGCAGTTGCAGCAATCGCTAGTTGGTTCGGGACCCAAGGTTATCTTTTATCAGCAGAACTATTGATACATGCTAAAGAGAATAAAATCTATATGTCTAACTACAGTCCAGCTTATGGATCTCGAGTTAAGAGTTCTTCCGTAACGCAAAGGATACTGGCAAGTCCCTCGAGATCAGGCTCGGGAGTATTTCCTAATTCGGGAGGCCAGATAGACAAAGACCTTTATTACGCAATACATCGTTTTAACTGGACAAAAAACCCGTCTTTTCTTATATCTGATGTATATAATTTTGAAATTGGTCAATATAGTGGCCTTGCAGGTACAGCTGTAAACGCTATGTATTTTGCGCAGCAAGAAGGGTATCTAACACCATACCAGGTTTTGTGCAGATAATTAATCTTTATAAATCTAAAAGACATATTATCTTCATCGTCATACCCTCGTCAAACAGAGAATGAGACATACTATACAGCGACGACTACCTCCGTAACTTAACTGCGGAGAGATGATATGTATTACAACAAAAAGAAGCCCTCTTTCGAGAGCTTCTTTTTCATGGGAGAGGAGAAACCGGACGAAGAGCTTATGGGGAAACGTAAGTCTTCTCCGCGGTTGTCTACGACACTTGTGATGTCGATAATTATAGAATGGCCTAAAGGTTTCCTTTTTATACATATCCGTCAACAATCCGTCAACAATTTTTTGTATAGGCAGAAGCAGTGTTTTTCAAACAGAACCGGAGTGTGGTACGATAGATTTATCAATAAACTTACATAGAGAGAAAAGGTGACACATTCGTGAGAGTGGTATCTGGAAGTGCGAAGGGCAGGCCGCTAAAGGCTGTTCCCGGCACAGGTACGCGACCGACCACTGATAAGGTGAAGGAAGCGTTGTTTAGCATGATTGGCCCTTATTTTGAGGGCGGAGCAGCATTGGATCTGTTTGCAGGCAGTGGAGGTCTCGGCATCGAGGCACTGAGCCGGGGCATGGACAAGGCTGTTTTTGTTGATCTGGAACCGAAAAGTATTGAAGTGATCCGCGCAAATCTGAAGGCTACCAAGCTGGAGGATCAGGCGGCTGTATATCGGAATGATGCAGGTCGTGCGCTCAAAGCGCTGGCTAAACGTAACACAACTTTTGATCTGGTGTTTCTCGATCCGCCCTATCGCATGAAGGACGGACACGAGTTAATGTTAACGATGCACGAACTGGAACTACTTGGGCAGGGGGCAACCATCGTGCTGGAATATGAATCCAAGCATGAGTACCCGGAACAATTTGGCCCGTTTGAACAAACGCGTAAAGCGGTGTACGGGGAGACCGCTGTATCCATTTACGATTATGTACCCGGTGCGGCAGCAGATGAAGAAAACAGCATCACAGAAGAGGAGGTTCCTCATGACTGAAATGATTCAGCGGAAGGAACGCATTGCTGTATATCCAGGAAGCTTTGATCCCGTAACGATGGGACATCTTGATATTATTGCAAGAGCGTCGAAACAGTTTGACCGTGTTATTGTTGCTGTATTGAATAATATGAGTAAAAATCCGCTGTTCACGGTAGAGGAACGTAAGGACCTAATCCTCACTGTAACCAGCCACCTGCCTAACGTGGAAGTGGATAGCTTCCGTGATCTGACAGCGAATTATGTGCGGCAAAAGGAAGCACAGGTCATTGTTCGTGGCATTCGTTCGGTAACCGATTTTGAGTACGAGCTACAGCTCGCTTCCACGAATAGTAAGTTGAATCCGGATGCAGAAACGATTTTTATGATGACCAACCCGAAATATTCCTACCTCAGTTCCAGTATCGTCAAAGAGATTGCTCATTATCACGGTGAGGTAACAGATCTGGTATCTCCTGAGGTCGAAGCTGCACTTCGTCAGAAGATCAGCGAGAAAAATGGCGGTTAATCCATAAGGTCAGACCCGAAAGACTAATCATCACCCCGAGAAGTATAGCGAAGCCTACAACTGCGGCAGGGAGTGCGCTCCATATGACTTGTAATGTACTCGCGCTGTCTGAAGAATACCGAAATGCCCACGAGAATAAAGAGTCTGAGTTCTTTATTGCAACGGTCTGCCATGTGGCCGAGACTTCTGTTGTTGCTCGACTGAATGGTTCCCACAACCACAGGGTAAGGACGAAGGCAGTCAATCCATGTCCCAATCGAACGAAAACAAAAAAAAGCATCGATTGGAGTCCTGGGATGGCTGTCTTCAGCATCGATGAGACTTGTAAATGCGAGCATAGCCCCCCCCAGCCAAGCGCGCCTGCCAGAAAGGCCATGAGAATGGCGGGAGCCAGTAACGTTTTGCTGATGTGATATGTGCCTAGATGAAGCTCGAGTACAGATGGCCATAAAGCGGCTGAAAAGCCAGGGGTCAGATAAATGGAGAGTAACCGGATCAGTACGGCAAAAACGATGATATATCCTCCGGTTAACATTAGTGTTTGCACTGCCTGGGATACGGTATCGCCCAGCAATTTACCAAAACCTCTTGCATCCCGGCTGTGTGCTTCTCTGGCTGCAAGCAACATACGAGAAACGATACTGCTTTTTTGAGGTGCTGGAGGTACAGGGGACGGTTGGTTTTCGGCTGTCTGTGCTTTGTTTTGGGCTAATTCTTTGCGAGATAGTGGGAGGAGACGAATGCCAACCGCAGCGGCGATCCAGCCGCTAATCCAGTGTATCATCAGTAGAAAATATCCGGCGGCAGGCTGCTGAAGAAAAGCACCTCCAACAACGAGCAGAATCATCATTGGATTGGCAAAATGAGCTGCTGCCGCAATAATAACCGCCTGTCTGGCGGTCATTTGTTGATCCTTGACTAATCGGGATACGGCATCAGCAGCGGCCGGAAATCCTCCGCACATGCCTACGGCGAGAGCGAAGCCGGATTGGCCGGGCAGTTTGAACAAACGACGCATTAAGGGCTCCAGCAGAACGCCTAAGGCGTGGGTAAAGCCAAACGCGGTAAGCATTTGCGATAACATCAGGAATGGCAGTAGCGCTGGAAATACAATTTTCCACCAGATGTCCAGACCTTGAATCGAGGCGTCAAATGCTTCCTTCGGAGATGCAACGATCGCAATAACCAGCATGAATGCACTACTGCTCAGGAATACAGTTCGCAACAAACCCGGACTTCGAACCTCACTTGATACGGACATCGTTTCACCTCATATCGATTAACGCCTTTCAGGCATCGGGATTGTAGTGGACGGCCGAATGACGTCCGTAAACGGTTCGGCCTTGACCGGACAGACAGCCGGTGATGCAGCGGCCTATCCGGCCTGTACCATTGTATGCAGGAATAGCAAGGTGTTAGAATTGCATTAAACAGAATATAGAATAAGATGAGCTAAATATTTACACGAAAGCAACTTTTGCGGAGTTGTTCAGGGAGCTATTTTCCAATTAGGGTGCTCCTAGAGTGGCGGTGCAGTGTAGAGCTTGGGTTCAGCTTGTATAGAGATACAAAGAACGGAGGCTCAAGAGATGAATCGGTTCCGGAAATCGGGTGCTTTCAGAGCTTCGATCTATGTGATCGCGGTGGCTCTGATCGTCTATCTTACGGTGTACATGCCAACGCCATATATTATCTATAAACCTGGCAGCGCAGATGAAGTTAAACCCATGGTTACCGTGAAAGACGGTGACCATGATGAAAAAGGCGTATTCATGATGACCACGGTGTCGGCGACATATGCCAACTTATTTTTGCTAGGTACATCGTATTTTGATAAAAATGCGCAAGTGGACAAAAAGGAAGACCGTCTGCGTGGCAAAAGCGAGGCGGAATACTCGGCTGAACAGGTCTGGTTCATGAGTGACTCGCAGTCATCTGCCATGGAAGCAGCGTATGAAAAAGCAGGCGTCGCGTATTCCATTGTGCCTGAGCATATCTTTGTGTTCGGTCTCTCGGAAAATCCGAAGCCGGACGGAGATATTGAGCCCGGAGACATTATTATGGGTGTAAACGGAACAGCAACGCCGGACAATAACGTACTTGCCGAGCAGCTGAAGGATAAAAAAGCGGGAGATACCGTGGAAATGCAGTTGGAACGCGGCGGTGAGACCATCAGTCGGGATGTAACGCTGGTTGAGGTCAAAGACAGCAAGACAGGCAAGACACGAACGGGTCTCGGGGTGATGATCGGTGCGGTTCAGAAGGTGAAGCCGGAAGATCCGAATAAACAGATCACCTTTTCAAGTACTCAGGTGGGCGGGCCATCTGCCGGGCTGATGTTTACGCTTGAGATTTACAATCAGTTAACTCCCGGTGATCTGACCAAAGGACATCGTATTGCTGGTACAGGCACAATTACTAAAGATGGTGTCGTAGGTGCCATTGGTGGCGTTCAACATAAAATTGTCGCTGCTGATCGTAAAAACGCTGAGATTTTCTTTGTGCCAAAAGACAATTACAAGGAAGCCGAGGCTAAAGCAAAAGAAATCCACACGGGTATGAAGCTTGTACCTGTAAGCACACTTGATGATGCTCTGACTTATCTGAATACCTTGTCTGTGAAATCGTAATGAAATGGAGTATCCGGGCAGAGGAAACAGGCCCAGAATTTTTTGGCAAAATAAATGACAAAATCCCTTGTGATGACGGCCGGTTTAGCTGCGCACAAGGGTTTTTTTTGCTGGATGACAGGGTTGCGTGATATTGCACCTATGTATCTAATGAGGCGTTATTCACGCAGATGTTCAATCACATTCTCACAGGTGAATCGTAGTAGTCGCTATACATGACGCGTGAGATGCTGCGTGCATCATGCTGGTCATGGGCAAGTGCGTAGGCGGCTTGGGCTTGAATGTCCAGCTCCAGTTGAGCATGATCAAACGTGGATGGCTTCGTGACAATGGGCAGAGAAGCTGTTTTTTTCATCTGTTTGAGCAGGCTCTGGCCTTTCGAAGTAAAGCCGAGGACACGTAGGTATCCGGGGCTGCTGGCTAACCGCTCTGGTGAACACTCATCTTTGGTGTGATTCAAGAGCAGGTGGGCGAGCATGCGCTGCAGTTTGGTGCGCGTGTACCGCCGGGTTTTGAGTGCATTCAGGAGACCTTCGACTGAAGGCTCCGGGAGCTGGGCGAGTGAGCGAATGAGCCGATGCTCCAGTCCTTCCGTGACTTCGGCGATGCGTTCCAGCTCGCAGGCACGGCGGGTAGCCGCCATGTGCAGCAGCGGCTGTGCAAAGCGCTCCCAGTGCATGGGAGCGCGCCCTTCCTGCCATTCGCGCTGCAGAATGGCAAGGGTTGCCGCCGGCACGTATGGTGCGGCGGCGTTAGGGCCGTCCGCCAGCAGCAGGCGGCGGACGGCAGTGGCACTGGCGATCGCCCCCGGGCCGGGCGTCGCCTGGTGATAGGCGGCACCGGTACGCGCCGCCGTCAAGGGCTGGATCGCGCTTCCAAGCCGTTGCAGCGCGATGAGGTAGTGCAGCCCAAGCGAATTGTTGGGCTGCTCCAGCAGTGCGGCGGCGTCGTGAGCATCGACGCCGCCGGGCGCCAGCGCTGCCGCCGCGCTTGCGTACGCGGCGGGGTAGCTGGCGCCTTCCCGCAGGCGGCGCGCGATATCCTCGCGCAGCCCTGCGGGCTCCACAGCCAGCACGCGCGCAATGCGCTGCAGGCTGTCGATGTCGCCGGACTCGCTGCCAAAGCAGAGCGAGTCCACAACCCCGGTGCGGTGCAGCAGCGATACCGCACCAAAGGCAAACCACTCCGCCGGTTGAACCGCATACGCAACCGGCAGTTCAAGTACAAGATCGGCGCCAGCATGGAGCGCCATCTCGGTGCGTGCCCTTTTACCAACGATGGCGGGTTCGCCACGCTGGAGAAAAGGGCCGCTCATCACGGCCACAACGGCGTCTGCTCCGCTAAGCCGCCGGGATTCATTCAGATGATGCACATGTCCGTTGTGTAACGGGTTATACTCCACAATAACGCCTACAGCTTTCATGAGCAGTACTCCTTTCATATTATAAATATAGCAGCCTCTTTTCAGAAAAACGTATAGGTCAGCGTTTCGCTTCTCCAAGTTGTTATGTGCTCTTCGTCTCTATGTAATGATTCATTCAATGATAGTCATTAGCCTCTTCCATCATAGAGGAGAGCTTGTGTGAGAGCAAATCATGAAAAAAGGTACAGGATCAGCATCCGCAGATGCACCCGTACCTTAATTCAGGTTAATATTCCATTTGAATAAATCTAATTTAACACATTTTCGGTAGTCGTTTTACTCAAACATTCTCCGTTGCAGGAGCAAGACTGGCTTTTGGTCCGAAAAATTCATAATGAATGCGATCCTCTGCCACACCAATCGATAGAAGCTCTGCATAGACTGAGCGCATGAAAGCTACCGAGCCGCACAGATAATAATTCGCATCCGGTTCTTGTATGACTTCGCGAAGCCATGCCGCATCCATGTATCCCTGCTTGTAAATTAGTTTGTTCTCCCGATCCGAATCAACAGGAGCCGTGTAACAATAGTAAGCTTTCAGATGAGAATACTCTTGAGTCAATTGGTCTACATGATCGCGGAACGCATGAGATATTCCATTCGGGCTAGCGTGTAAAAAGGTGATCGGACGCTGATTAGCGGACTCTATCAGCGTGTTTAGCATACTGATCATTGGCGTCAAGCCTACACCGCCACTCAGCAGTACAACAGGACGCTGATCTTCCATATCTAATGTGAAATCACCAGCTGGAGCAGAGATTTCTACCATACTGCCTTCCGTAATGTGATCGTGTAGGTAATTAGAGATCACTCCGCCTGGACGACCTTGTCCGCCCAATTCGCGTTTTACGGATATCCGATAATAGGGTTTGCCAGGTGCGTCGGAAAGGGTATACTGACGAATCTGAGTGAATTCCTGACCATGAGGCTGGATTCTGATGCTGATATATTGCCCCGGTTGATATGAAGCAATAGACTGGTCATCTTCCGGCATCAAATAAAACGAAGTGATGACTTCGCTCTCTTGCACTTTTTTCGCAACTTTGAAGTTTCTGAAACCGTCCCATCCGCCAGTCTGATTGGCGGCTTCGCTATACATATCCTGCTCGATACCAATAAAGGCATCTGCAATGACTTGGTAGGCATCGCCCCATGCCGTTAAGATTTCATCCGTTGCGGCATCACCTAATACATCCTTGATGGCTTGAAGCAGATAAGTGCCAACAATCGAGTATTGCTCAGGCACAATGCCAAGACTGCGATGTTTGTGAGCAACCTGACGAACAGCTGGCAAGATGGCAGCAAGGTTATCGATGTGCAGGGCTGCTGTATATACCATGTTGGCGAGTGCGGCTTGCTGACGGCCCTGTTTCTGGTTAGCGTGGTTGAAAATGTTCAATAACTCCGGGTGAGCGGCAAACATCGTTTGGTAGAAATGGCGTGTAATGGCCTCACCGTGAACTTCAAGTACAGGTACAGTAGATTTGATTACATCAATCGTTTGTTGGCTTAACATGTAATTTCCCTCCCGATTATCATTGATATATGGTCTGCAAAGGTTGCTTGTGAAAATGCTCATGTATGCTAATGGTGCTTTCGATTTATAGCAAGTATAGACAGCGGGTTAAATGGCCTGTGTGACATAGATCACACCAATCGTTAACGATTAGTGACCATATAAAAAGGGAAGTGCATCGGGTGTAAGCAGAGAATAGTTTCACAGGTATACTTCTGGATAATGACTTGTAGTTATTCCGGAGTAGGTCTATAATAGATCAGATGTGACGGTTTCATCGGAGCTACTGTTTTTCAAAAAGGGTGTAAAGTTAAAAGTGTTGACAAACCTCTTGGAAAATCGGTATAATGATTTTTGTTTGTTAAGTCAGTTTCATAAATCTTTTACGGGTGACAGCCATAATACATACAGTCAGGAATGAACGCACATATTAGGATCGTCTTGAACTGTATACTGCCGCCATTCGTAGGACAACTATTTATGAAATTGGTTTCGTTTGGAGTGATGAACATGTTAATGCCATTTCGCAAAGTGGCGACCAGTGATCGTCCCGTAAAGTTTAATGAACAATGGGACATCCAACATCTGGTTTCTAACCGACAAGATATCACAGCCGTTACCCCGATGACTGCGGATTTATCTGCTGAGATCAGAGAGGGGAACGTTGTGGATGTTCATGGCAAAATGACAGTAGGGATGGACATGTTGTGCTCCCGTTGTCTTAAGCCGCTTAGTGAACATTTTCATATTGATTTTCATGAGCAATTCAAGCAGGGAAAACAACCGGAGGAATTATCCGAGGATGACGATACACTCTATGTGGATGGGGATAGCGTTGATCTGAAGGTATATACCGAGGGAACTTTTCTGCTGGATCTTCCGTTTGTACCGCTCTGCAGCGAAACATGCAAGGGACTCTGTCCCAAGTGTGGCCACGAGCTGAACGAAGGTGACTGCGGTTGTGATACCCAGGTTATCGATCCGCGGCTTGCAGGACTCAAGGATTTTTTTAAATGAGCATGATTGAAAATCGAACGTAACAACTACCTGTAAAGGTTGATTTTGATAAGGAGGTGGGAATAATGGCAGTACCTCAACGGAGAACGTCCAAGACGCGTCGCGACAAACGTCGCACTCACTTTAAATTGGCTGTACCGGGCATGGTGAAATGTGAACAATGTGGCGAACTTAAACTGAGTCACCACGTGTGCAAAGTGTGCGGAACGTACAAAGCAAGAGAGATCATCTCTCAATAATAGCTGGACATGAAGCAACACTTCATCTTTGATGAGGTGTTGCTTTTTTGTATGAGGAAGAAATCAACGGACACCTGGCCTCGGCCGAGGTTTGGATGTGCGATTAATCTACGAACAACGCTTTGCTGAAGTGATGTGAATTTGTTATACCAGCCTTTCTTTTTGACACGGGATGAGATATACTATAGTTTAGTACCAGGTTCTAAGATTTGACGTTACATACAGATCATCATAAACTTTTAGGAGAAGCTCCCTTGGGTGAGCGGGGGTTACAGTATATAGAGAAATAAAGACTTGAATGACTGAACCTGACCGAAGGGCGGTTCCAGAAACGATACAGCGGGGGGTGTCAGGCATCGAGCGTTTACCGAAGAGACAGAGACAACAGCAGTTAACTAAAATGATAGATGAGAATCCGTTTGTGACCGACCAGGAGCTTACACGTCAATTGAAGGTAAGTATTCAGACGATCCGTCTTGACAGGTTGGAACTTGGAATACCGGAGCTTCGGGAACGGATGAAACTGATGGCGGAGCGCTCGTATGATCAGGTGCGCTCACTGCCCCTGCATGAAATTATCGGTGATATCGTGGACTTGCAGCTGGACAAGAGCGGAATATCTCTGTTTGAGATCAAAGAGGAGCATGTTTTCTCAAGAACAGGCATTGCCCGTGGTCATTATGTTTTCGCACAAGCCAACTCGCTGGCAGTCGCTGTTATTAATGATGAGATTGCTTTAACAGCTTCGGCAGATATACGTTTTGTTCGTTCGGTTCGTTTGGGAGAGAAATGCATCGCCAAGGCTTATGTCAAATCCATCCCCGGTCAGAAAGGCAAAGCAAAAGTTGAAGTGTTCACCTATGTGGGTGAAGAAATGGTGTTTCAAGGGAATTTTGTGATCTATCATTCAGGTGGAGAAGACAGCAAAGAAGGAGGTCATTTGGAATGAGAATCGTCATTGATGCCATGGGTGGCGATCATGCCCCTGCGTCAACCGTAGAAGGAGCTATTGCCGCGGCTACGGAATGGGCCGATACAGAGATCGTCCTGGTTGGCGATGAAGCCAAGCTTGAACCTCTTTTAAGTCAGTCTGGAGCAAGACTGGCCAACTTGAGCGTCCGGCACGCTTCCGAAGTGATTGGTTCAGATGATGAACCGGTAAAAGCGGTACGGCGCAAAAAGGATTCCTCAATGGTTGTAGCTGGACGTATGGTCAAAGAGAAGGAAGCCGACGCGATGATCTCGGCAGGTAATACCGGAGCATTAATGACGGCAGGATTGCTCGTTGTAGGCCGGATGGACGGAATTGAACGTCCGGCGCTTGCTCCCATGATTCCTACGATGGATGATGTGGGCGTGCTTGCGCTTGATTTGGGTGCGAACATGGATGCTAAACCGGAACACCTCGCACAATATGCGTTGATGGGCAGCCTATATCGGCAAAAAGTACAAGGCATTGCATCCCCGAGAGTGGGATTGCTCAATGTAGGAACAGAGCCGGGCAAAGGCAATGAACTGACAAAGCATGCCTATCCGTTGCTGGAACAACTTCCCATTCGTTTTGTGGGGAATGTAGAAGCACGGGACGTACTTACTGGCGCCTGTGATGTGCTCGTGTGTGACGGGTTTGCCGGCAACATTTTGCTCAAATCGCTGGAAGGCGCGGCAGGAGCAATTTTTGGCCTGCTCAAAGAAAAATTTACTTCGTCCTTCAAAAATAAACTGGCTGCGGCAGTGCTCATGCCGGAATTACGTGGTTTGAAGAGCAAGCTTGATTATACGGAGCACGGTGGTGCGCCTTTGTTAGGTTTAAGTGGATTGGTCGTGAAAAGTCATGGTTCGGCGGATGGCAATGCGATCAAAAATGCCGTGCGTCAGGCGCGGATTGCAGTGCAAAATCAGTTGGTGGATAGCATATCTAAGGAAATTAGCGGGAAGTGAGTGACGATATGAATAATTTGCGCCCGGTAGGGATCATTGGTACAGGTAAATACGTGCCGGAGAAAATTTTGACAAACAGTGATTTGGAAAAAATGGTCGATACGAATGATGAATGGATTGTCAGCCGTACAGGCATCAAGGAGCGGCATATTGCTGCACCGGATCAAGCCACTTCTGATTTGGCCTATGAAGCAGCATTGAAGGCCCTTGAATCGGCTGGTATGACTGGTAGCGATCTGGATCTGATCATTGTTGCAACGATTACACCGGACTCCTCTTTCCCGTCAACAGCTTGCATTCTGCAAGACAAACTGGGAGCCAAGGGAGCTGCCGCATTTGATTTGTCCGCTGCTTGTTCCGGGTTCGTATATGGTCTTGCTACGGCAACCAGCTTCATTAAAAGTGGAATGTATAACAATGCGCTTGTAATCGGTGCGGACTGCCTGTCACGCATTACAGACTATACAGATCGCAACACTTGTGTTCTTTTCGGTGATGGAGCGGGTGCTGTAGTCGTTGGTGAAGTTCCGGAAGGCCGTGGATTCAAAGCATTTGATCTCGGTGCAGAAGGGGCGGGAGGCAGTCTCCTTAACATTGAAGGCGGTGGTTCACGCCTGCCAGCAAGTGCGGAAACGATTGAGAACAAAAAACATTACATCTATATGAACGGCCGTGAAGTGTTTAAATTTGCCGTTCGTGTTATGGGTACAGCAACGATTGAAGTTCTTCGCAAAGCTGGCATGGATCGTACCGATGTAGATTTGTTCGTTCCGCATCAGGCGAATGTACGAATTATTCAATCGGCAATGCAACGGCTGGAACTTCCAGAGGAGAAAGTGGTTGTTAACGTAGACAAATATGCGAATACGTCGGCAGCATCTATTCCGCTTGCACTGGTTGAAGCGGCAGAAGAAGGCCGTATGAAAGCTGGAGATACCGTTTTGATGGTTGGTTTTGGTGGCGGTTTGACATGGGGCGCATCCGTACTCGTATGGTAAACTAGACAGCTGGAGGATGAATGAAATGGGTAAAATCGCTTTTGTATTTCCTGGACAGGGATCACAGACTGTAGGTATGGCTAAGGATGCATATGAGTCTGTGCCTGCAGCCGCTGAAGTTTTTCGCACAGCAGATGAAGCTCTGGGCTTCTCGCTAAGCAACCTGATCTTTGAAGGGCCAGAGGCCGAGTTGAAACAGACATCCAATACACAGCCGGCTCTGCTCACAGCAAGCATCGCACTGCTGGAGGCTTTCAAAGAAAAAGGAATTGAGGCGGACTATACTGCAGGACACAGCCTGGGAGAGTATAGTGCTTTAGTGGCAGCAGGTGTTCTGTCATTTGAGGATGCTGTGCAAATTGTCCGTGCTCGTGGTCAATATATGGAAGAAGCCGTTCCAGGTGGGCAGGGAGCTATGGCCGCTATACTAGGTGCAGATCGGGAAGCGCTGGGGGTGCTTTGCCGTGAAGTGTCAGAGAGTGGTCTTGCGGTTGAACTTGCCAACATCAATTGTCCGGGACAAATCGTCATTTCAGGTGTAAAAGAAGGCGTTGCAGCCGTGTCAGAACGGGTAAAGGAAGCCGGCGGCAAACGTGCGATTGCAATCGAAGTGAGTGGTCCGTTCCACTCTTCGCTAATGAGAGGCGCTGCGGAGAAACTTGCGGATAAGCTGAGCACAGCTACGTTCTCACCTGCGAAGGTTCCTGTGGTAGCTAACGTTACGGCAAGACCTGCCGAAAATGGACAATTTCCTGACTTGCTCACGGCTCAGGTCTATTCTCCGGTTTTATGGGAAGACAGTGTGACATGGCTGATTGAGCAAGGCGTGGATACGTTTGTTGAGATTGGTTCGGGCAAAGTCTTAACCGGTTTGATTAAAAAAACAGATAAAACCGTAAAATTATACAATGTGAACAGTCTTGAAACATTGGAAGCCACTGCAGCTGATCTTAAAAATAATTAAATCACATAAGTAAAACCATTTATTTACATAACAGCGATTGTAAGGTTATTCTGTCATCGGAGTGGCTGTGTAAATAATCAAAGTTCAACTTGTGTAGATTCAGGGAGAGGAGGAATGGTTATGTCTAAACCGTTAGAAGGTAAAAATGCATTGGTAACCGGAGCGTCACGCGGGATCGGCCGTAGCATTGCGCTTGCCCTGGCAGAAGCTGGAGCGAATGTGGCTGTAAACTATGCCGGCAGTCAGGCTGCTGCAGAAGCAGTAGCCGATGAGATTCGAGCAAAAGGTGTTCAAGCTATCACTGTTCAGGCGAATGTAGGTCTGATGGCTGAAGCGGAACAAATGGTGAAAACGACGATCGAAGCGTGGGGCAATGTGGATATTCTGGTGAACAATGCGGGGATTACCCGGGACAACCTCATCATGCGTATGAAAGAAGAAGAGTTCGATCAGGTAATCGAAACAAATCTCAAAGGGGTATTTAACTGTCTAAAAGCAGTAACACGTCCGATGATGAAGCAGCGTTCAGGTAGAATTATTAACATTTCCTCTGTCGTAGGTGTACTGGGTAATCCAGGACAAGCAAACTACGTTGCGGCGAAAGCTGGAGTTATTGGTTTAACGAAGGCCTCTGCTCGTGAACTTGCTTCTCGCGGAATTACGGTGAACTGTGTTGCACCAGGTTTCATTGAAACCGATATGACAAAGGAATTGTCTCAAGAGCTGGTCGATGGTATGCTTAGTGGCATTCCGTTGTCCCGTTTGGGTCAGCCGGATGAAATTGCGGGAGTGGTTACATTCCTGGCATCAGAAGCTTCATCTTATATGACAGGTCAAACACTGCATGTCGATGGCGGCATGTACATGTAAATTTCCTGGACTTGAACTACAGTCGGGGAACGGGCGCTGGACGATCCGAAATGCCGGAAAAAGGCCGGGTTCCCCGGCCGGGAGCCGCATATGTCTTCTATGGCATTTTGCCTGCGATTCTCGTATAATATCTAGGAGGAGGTGAACCGGATGTCCGATGTATTGGAGCGTGTAAAGCGCATCGTCGTTGACCGTTTAGGCGCAGACGAAGCTGAAGTTACACTTGAAGCATCTTTCAAAGAAGATTTGGGTGCTGATTCTTTGGATGTAGTGGAATTGGTCATGGAATTGGAAGATGAATTTGATTTGGAAATCTCTGATGAAGATGCAGAAAAAATTACGACCGTAGGTGAAGTTGTTAATTACATACAATCTCATACCTAAAGTCAATTAAGTCCCGCTCCTGTTTTCGAACAGGCGGGACTTCTCATCATTCATTGGTTTTTCACATCCCGCAGACGGGTTGCTTCGCTGATCTTTACTGAAGGCGTTCCGTATCCGAGTCTGCGGATATTCCCACAAAATACTTGCGAAATGCAGTCGATATAGAGGTGAGTCGGTTGAAACAAAGAGTTGTAATTACCGGAATGGGCGTAATGACATCGCTCGGAAAAGATTTAGAGACGTTCTGGGGCAGTTTAATGGCAGGAAAGTCCGGGATTTCTCAGATTGAGGCGTTTGATGTTAGTGAATACACGACACAGATTGCAGCCGAGATCAAAGATTTCAACCCGGAAGAATATATGGATCGAAAAGATGCACGGAAGATGGATCGTTTTGTACAGTTCGCTGTGGCAGCTGGTTTCAAAGCGGTTGAAGATAGCGGTCTGAAAATCAATGAGAACATTGATGCAGAGCGTTTTGGTGTATCCATTGGTTCTGGTATCGGTGGATTGGGAACTTGGGAGGATCAGCACAATGCGCTCTTGCAAAAAGGTCCTAAACGTGTCAGTCCATTCTTTATCCCGATGATGATCTCAAATATGGCGTCTGGACAGATGTCCATCTCACTTGGTGCCAAAGGTCCGAACATCAATGTCGTTACCGCTTGTGCAACAGGAACACACTCCATTGGAGACTCGTTCAAGTTGATTGCAAATGGTGATGCAGATGCGATGATTTGCGGCGGTGCTGAAGCAACCATCCGTCCAACTGGACTAGCTGGTTTCTGTGCGATGCGTGCCATGTCTACACGCAATGAGGATCCCGCTAAGGCAAGCCGTCCTTTTGATACAGGTCGTGACGGATTTGTTATGGGTGAAGGTGCTGGTGTTCTAATTCTGGAGTCCCTTGAACATGCACAGGCTCGTGGCGCACGCATCTATGGTGAAGTCATCGGTTATGGTCTGACGGGTGATGCTCATCACATGACAGAACCAGATCCGGATGGAGCAGCGCGTTGTATGACGATGGCACTTCGTAATGCGGGCATTAAGCCAGAAGAAGTGGATTACATCAATGCACACGGAACTTCAACGCCAGTAGGTGACCGTTCCGAAACGCTCGCAATCAAAAAAGCGTTTGGCGATCATGCTTACAAGCTTGCAGTCAGTTCAACGAAATCCATGACAGGTCATATGCTTGGCGCTGCAGGTGGCGTAGAGGCTGTAATCTGCGGATTGTCGCTGACACATCAGACACTGGCTCCAACGATTAACCTGGAGGATCAGGATCCTGAATGTGATCTGGATTACGTGCCTAACGTTCCGCGTCAAACTGAAGTGAATATAGCAATGTCCAATTCATTTGGATTCGGCGGTCACAATGCCACCATTATTCTCAAAAAATTTGAAGCATAAGGGGCTAGTTCGTTTGAGTGAAGATCTGAAGCAGTTACAACAAAAACTTCAAATCAAATTTGACAACAGGCAGCTTCTAAAACAAGCGTTTACCCATGCTTCTTATGTAAACGAACATCGATTCAGTCAACATCAGGATAATGAGCGTCTGGAGTTTCTGGGCGATGCTGTGCTGGAGCTGACTGTATCGGAGTACTTGTATCATCTGTATCCTAACCGTCCGGAAGGAGAACTGACAAAGATGCGGGCATCCATTGTCTGTGAACCTTCCCTCGTCAAATTTGCTGAAGCGCTCAATTTTGGACAATATGTACTTCTTGGAAAAGGTGAGGAATTAACTGGAGGACGTACACGTCCGGCTCTTCTGGCGGATGTGTTCGAGTCATTTATTGGTGCATTATATCTTGATCAGGGTCTTGAGCCTGTTCGAACATTTCTGGAGCAGCATGTTTTTCCGTTAATCGTTGTTGGCAGCAAGCTGCAAATGAGTGACTACAAAACAGAGTTGCAAGAACTCACACAGCATCACAATATGGGAGCTCTGGAATACCGGATCGTAGAAGAACGGGGACCAGCCCATGAACGTGAGTTTGTCTCAGAGGTCCATATGGGTCAAGAACGGCTTGGCCGAGGTACAGGACGTTCCAAAAAAGAGGCGGAACAACAGGCGGCATCTGCGGCGCTTGAACGATTGAAGCTTCCGGAAGCCTGAATGGTACCAGACAGCGCTTAGACAAACGAAGAGCAAAGAGCAGCCCGCGGGCCCGCCCCGGCGGAAGTATCGGCCGGACTGCTTTTTGCTCTTTTTTTTGTAAAGAGACTCGGGATCATCTTCGGATCTTTAACTAGGTGCTGAAAGCAGTATTTGAAATTTGCAAGAGGAGGTGACGAGAAGCCCTATGTTTCTTAAACGAATTGAATTGGGTGGATTCAAGTCATTCGCCGACAAAACGGAAATGGAATTTGTTCGTGGTATCACAGCGGTTGTAGGTCCGAACGGAAGCGGTAAAAGTAATATATCCGATGGGATTCGCTGGGTATTGGGGGAGCAAAGTGCCAAATCACTGCGTGGCGGTAAAATGGAAGATGTTATTTTTGCAGGCAGTGATGCACGGAAAGCAGTCAACTATGGAGAGGTTTCACTTACGCTCGACAATGAGGATCATGCATTAGCTCTGGATTTCGGGGAAGTGACCGTGACCCGTCGTGTTCATCGCAGCGGGGACAGTGAGTATTTTATTAATAAACAATCTTGTCGTCTGAAGGATATTACCGAGCTGTTCATGGATACGGGTATTGGTAAAGAGGCTTACTCGATTATTGGTCAAGGGCGAATTGAGGAGATTTTGAGTACTCGTTCCGAGGATCGCCGTGGGATTTTTGAAGAGGCTTCAGGTATTGTTAAATATAAATCCCGCAAACGGGATGCCACACGCAAGCTGGATGAAACGGAGCAGAATTTACTGCGTATTCACGATCTTGTGATCGAATTGGAAGATCAGATTGGTCCGCTTAAGGAACAATCCGAGAAAGCAATGCATTATAAGCAGCTTCGTTCCGAACTGAAATCGAAGGAAATCTCGATGTATGTGTATCAGATTGAACAGATTCATGCTTCCTGGAGCAAAGCAAGTGAACGGCTGGAATCGCTCAAACAGGAAGAGGTAGGTCTCGCTGCGATTGTTTCAACACATGATGCAAAGCTTGAAAATGACCGTAATGCACTGCGTTTGCTGGAAGCGGAGACAGAGGAACTTCAATCTGCCCTGCTGCAGTTCAGCGAAGCAACCGAGAAAAGCGAAGGTCTCGGTGAGTTGCTTCGGGAACGTACACGTCATCTGCAGGCGAACCAGGAGCAATTGAGGGAAGCACTGGCGGTGAGTGAGGAAAAACATCGCGAGCGTGAAGCGGAACTGCTTGCCTTGCGTGAAAAGTTCGGCAAGCTTGAAGTGGAGCTTGCGGATGTGAAGAATCGTTTGGCTGAAGAAGAAGCCAAGCTGGTCGGTGTTACCGGCGGAATAAGTCAGCAGCAGGAGGAAAGTCTGAAAGGAAACCTGCTGGAACTGATGAATCAGATGGCACAGGCTCGAAACGAAATTCGGTACGTAGACCAGCAAAAAGAAACCATAGAGCGCAGGATGAACCGTGCATCAGAGGAATCCGGCAAATGGGAAGAGCAGAAACAAACGCTGGAAAGCCGTAAAGCTGAAATTCAGAAAAAGGTTGTGCAACTAGGTAAGGAAATTAGTGAACTGCGCGGGGGGTATATTTCTGAAAGTGAGCGACTGCAGTCTCTGCAAAAGCTTCTGGAAGAAAGCCGGAGCACTGTGCGTAAATGGGAGCAAAAACGTGAGGCGCAGGTGTCCCGCCGGGATACGATGAAAGAAATGCAGGATGATTTTGACGGCTTTATGCTGGGTGTAAAAGAAGTGCTCAAGGCGTCGCGGAAAGGTACCTTGAACGGGGTACATGGTGCCGTGGCAGAACTCGTCAAAGTTCCTGAGAAGATTGAGCTTGCGGTAGAGACGGCAATGGGTGCTGCGCTGCAGCATATCGTTATGGAGAATGAGGCGGTATCACGGCAGGCGATTGCATTCCTTAAGCAACGTCAATTGGGACGCGCGACCTTCCTGCCACTGGACGTTATTCGCCCCCGGGCAATCGGTTCAGGTGAGCGATCAATGGTGGAGGGCATGGACGGTTTTGTAGGTATCGGTGCAGAGCTTGTGCAGTATGATTCAAGATATGCTTCTATTATCGGCAGCTTGCTTGGCAATGTCATCATTGCAGAAACGCTGGAGTTTGCGAATAAAATTGCGGCACGTTGTCAGTATCGTTTCCGTGTTGTGACCCTGGAAGGGGATGTCGTTAATGCTGGCGGTTCCATGACAGGCGGAAGTCAACACAAAAAAAATGGAAGTTTGCTCAGTCGCAAGCGGCAGCTGGATCAGCTGGATCAGGATATAGTAGATACCGAGCAGCAGATTGTGAAGCTGCATCGCAGTGTGGATGATGTGAAGGATCAGTTGGAGCAGTGTCAGGACAAGCTGGATCAGCTCCGTCAGTCTGGTGACGATACCCGGAATGCGGAACAGCAGGCCTCTATGGAAATGAAGCAAATTGAACATGAACTGCGCCATGTACTGGAGCAAGTTGCTGTGGCGGGTCAGGAAAAGAGTGGCTTCACGGAAGAGATCAAGGAACTGGAACAATCCCGGGTTGAAGCAGAGAAAAAGCTCGTGCAGCTTGAGGAAGATGAGAAAGCGACACACCGTGCGATTCACGCGGCAGAGTTTGCCCGGAAGGCGAATGAGTCTGCAAAAGAAGAATTGCAGAGTCAGCTGACCGAACTGAAAGTGCGGGAAGGTAAGCTCGATCAGGAGCGCTTTTCTAATGAGGAGCAACTGCGGAGATTGGAACGTGAGGTCGATTCTCTTGTAAAAGATCTTCGTCAGAATCGTACGTTGCTCGCTTCGATGGAAGCTGATTTTAAGAAAACGCAGACCGAGAGTGTAAAACAGATCGAAGATTTGAACGAATACAAGTTAAAAAAGGCAAAGGCATCTCAGGAGCTGGACTTCAAACGTGCTGCCCGGAGTGAATTGTCGAAGAAACTGGAACTGGCCGAAAGTGAGACGAAGGAGCAGCGCACGCAGCTCAAAGCGGTAGAAGAGCAGATGCGTCAGACTGAAATATCCGTAAACCGGCTGGATGTTGAACTGGAAAACATTTTGCGTAAGCTGACAGATGAATATGAATTAGGTTATGAACTTGCCAAAGAGCGCTATCCTGTACCGGAGGATGTAGAAAGCACCCAGGCGGAGGTTCAGAAGCTGAAACGTGCCATCTCGGCTCTTGGCGAGGTGAACCTCGGTGCGATTGAAGAGTTCCAACGGGTGAATGAGCGGTATGAGTTCCTGAACGAACAGAAGAATGATTTGGTGGAAGCCAAAACGACATTGTATCAGGTCATCAAGGAAATGGAAGATGAAATGGCGAAACGGTTCAAATTTACGTTTGATGCCATTCGCCGTGAATTCGGTACCGTATTTACGAAGCTGTTTGGCGGTGGACGTGCCGATCTTGTTCTGATGGATCCTGAGCGACTTCTTGATACAGGGATTGATATCGTAGCACAGCCGCCAGGCAAGAAATTGCAAAATCTGCAGCTGTTGTCGGGTGGAGAACGGGCCCTGACGGCTATGGCTCTGCTGTTTGCTATTCTGCATGTGAAACCTGTGCCATTCTGCGTACTGGACGAAGTCGAGGCTGCACTGGATGAGGCCAACGTTGTTCGTTTTGCCCAGTACTTGCGCGAGTTTTCTGAACAAACACAATTTATTGTGGTTACCCACCGAAAGGGTACGATGGAAGAAGCAGATGTCCTGTACGGGGTTACGATGGAAGAGGGCGGAGTATCCAAGCTCGTTTCGGTTAAACTGGAAGATGAGGAAGCTGAAATCGCCTGATTGGATTTGCACACAGCTGTAGAACATGACTCATTTTATTTTTTATAACAATCATTACGATTCGATTATGTACACGATGGAGGGGCTTTATGAGTTTCTTTAAAAAGCTGAGAGACAGCATTGCAAGTAAAACGGAGTCGGTAACCAAACAGTTCAAGGATGGACTCGAAAAGACCCGTAAAGGGCTTGTGGAGAAAGTAACCGATCTGGTCATCCGCCGCAAAAAAATAGATGAGGAGTTCTACGAGGAACTCGAAGAGATTTTGATTGGTGCAGACGTAGGCGTGAATACCGTCATGAATCTGATTGAAGACCTGCGAGCGGAAGTGAAAAAACGTAAAATCGAGGATGCGGCTGAGTTGCAGCCTGTATTGTCTGAGAAGCTGACGGATCTGCTACGCGGTGAGCAAAACAATGAACTGAAAATGAATCCAGACGGTATTACGGTCATCTTGTTTGTCGGCGTGAATGGAGTTG
Organism: Paenibacillus sp. TSA_86.1; assembly: GCF_052691815.1. Classification (NCBI taxonomy): domain Bacteria; kingdom Bacillati; phylum Bacillota; class Bacilli; order Caryophanales; family Paenibacillaceae; genus Paenibacillus; species Paenibacillus sp. TSA_86.1. The sequence continues at coordinate 1,232,437 of NZ_JBQZGE010000001.1, forward strand.
GTAAAACAACAACAATTGGCAAACTGGCGCATCGTTTCAAACAGCAGGGGAAAAAAGTGATCATGGCTGCAGGGGATACGTTCCGTGCCGGAGCGATTGAGCAGCTTGAAGTATGGGGGCAGCGCGCAGGTGTGGATGTGATCAAGCAGCAATCTGGTTCTGATCCTGCGGCTGTTATGTATGATGCGGTACAAGCTGCAAAACAACGCGGAGCCGACGTGCTGCTGTGTGATACTGCAGGCCGTTTGCAAAATAAAAGCAATTTGATGGACGAGTTAAACAAAATCTATCGTGTCATTCAACGTGAGATTCCAAGTGCGCCGCATGAAGTGTTGATGGTGCTGGATGCAACGACAGGACAGAATGCTCTGAACCAGGCTAAACTTTTCGGAGAGAAAAGCGGGGTGACAGGTCTTGTTTTGACTAAACTGGACGGAACAGCCAAAGGTGGAATCGTCGTTGCTATTCGACAGGAGCTGGACTTGCCCGTGAAGCTGGTTGGTCTTGGAGAGAAGATTGATGATCTGCAGGAGTTTGACTCCGAGCAGTTCGTACATGCGCTATTCGCCGGATTAATTCAGGAGCAGCCGGCAGAGGAAGCTGAAGACGAGAATACACAGGCCTGATCGGGGACCTGAACGATAACCATGTACGTTGTATTGCCGCTGCATCATGTGAGAGCTCACGTGTAATGCATCGGCAATACGTGTATAATGGAATGTAACCGAAATCGTAATCGTAATGGGTTAGAAAGGAAGGTTGATATGGCCAATACCTATACCTATTCCCGCCGTGAAGAGGTCGCCAATGCCGTGACACATGGAATCGGTGCTGCGCTTAGTGTAGCAGCGTTAGTGCTGTTAATTGTATTTTCCAGTATGAAAGGCACGGCTTGGCATGTTGTGAGTTTTACGATTTATGGCATTACGATGTTAATGCTGTATACCAATTCAACGCTTGTGCATGCGCTCAAAGAGGGAAAAGCTAAAGATTTGTTTGAGTTTTTTGACCACTCTTCTATATACCTGTTTATTGCAGGCACTTACACGCCATTTTTGTTCGTCGCTGTTCGAGGAACACTGGGCTGGACGTTGTTCGGTATCATCTGGGGTATTGCTCTGGCGGGAGTAATCTTCAAAGCGTTTTTCACGAAGAAGTTCCTGTTTATGTCTACGATCTTCTACATCGCCATGGGCTGGCTGATCGTTACTGCCTGGCAGCCTCTTGTGACGGCCATACCGACAGGTGGAATTGTGCTGCTGGTTGCTGGAGGTCTGATGTATACGCTAGGTACGTTGTTCTATGTATGGAGAGCTTTTCCATTTCACCATGCGATCTGGCATCTGTTCGTGCTGGCAGGAAGTATTCTTCATTTCTTTGCCGTAATTATTTATCTGACCCCGCTTCGTTAGAATCAATAAACGAATCGCCTCTTGAACTGGAGACGCTTCGTTTTTTATTTTGGATCACGTATATAGAAGCTTACAATATCAGACGAAGCTCAGCTGTAAAAATAAGCTTACAGAGTGTCTTCAGATGGCGTTTTTGTACCCTCGTGGCAGGGCTTTGTCTCTCTTTTTCTTGTGACAAGTATTTTTGCTTGACATCCTGATTTGTTTTAGGTATTATTAGGAACGTTGCAAGAGTGTAAAGTGTTTTTCCTTGACGAAGGGAGTGCCCCGATATGAGTCAAGAAAACCGGCTTGAGAAGACAAACCGGATTAACTTGCTTTTTGCTTTTTATGAATCACTGCTTACAGAGAAACAGCAAACGTTTCTGAAATATTACTTTCATGATGATTTTTCACTCGGTGAAATTGCAGCCGAGTTTGAGATCAGCCGCCAGGCGGTATACGAACATATTAAGCGTGCTGAGCAAGTGCTCGAAAATTACGAAAGCAAGCTGGGCTTGCTAGAGAAGTATGAGAGACGCAGCCGCTGCCTTGAAGATTTACAACATGCACTTGAACGCGCTGGCGTTACTATGGATAACAACAAACCAATACACGATCTCGTCGCACAGCTGACCGAATAGTTATTTTTAGAGTCACTTGGGACGAATCGGTCTGAAAAACGTATTTAAGCTTAAGGAGGTGGGATCATGGCATTTGAAGGATTAACGACCCGATTGCAGAATGTGTTCAGCAAGCTGCGCGGCAAAGGCAAGGTGTCTGATGAAGACGTAGCCGAAGCGATGCGTGAAGTGCGTCTGGCATTGCTTGAAGCGGATGTAAACTTCAAAGTGGTCAAGGAATTCATCGCCAAAGTGAAAGAGAAGGCTGTCGGCAAAGAAGTGATGGATAGCTTCACACCCGGAATGGTCATCATTGATATCGTTAACAAAGAGTTAACGGATCTGATGGGTGGAAGTCAAGCCAAGCTGGCCAAGGCAAACAAACCACCTACGGTGATCATGATGGTTGGTTTACAGGGTGCAGGTAAAACGACTACATCCGGTAAACTGGCGAAAATGTTACAAAAGCAAAACAGCAGACCCTTGCTGGTTGCGGGTGATATTTATCGTCCGGCTGCGATCAAACAGCTACAAGTGCTGGGAGAACAGATTAAGGCGCCTGTATTCACCCTTGGTGATCAGACAAGCCCGGTAGAGATTGCACGTCAAGGTCTGCAGCATGCAAAAGACAACGGAAACGATTATGTTATCGTTGATACAGCAGGACGATTGCATGTCGATGAAGAATTGATGGAAGAACTGCGTCAGATTCACAGCGTAGTGAATCCCGATGAAGTCTTGCTTGTTGTCGACAGCATGACGGGTCAGGATGCGGTTAACGTGGCAGAACACTTTAACCAGCAACTGGATTTGACAGGAGTTGTCCTGACGAAACTGGACGGCGATACACGTGGTGGTGCGGCACTATCGGTCAAAGCAGTCACAGGCTGCCCGATCAAGTTTGCCTCTCTCGGAGAGAAACTTGATGCACTTGAGCCGTTCCATCCGGAACGTATGGCTTCACGGATTCTCGGTATGGGTGACATGCTGTCACTGATTGAAAAGGCACAGTCTAACATCGATACCGAAAAAGCCAAGGAAATGGAACGTAAGATGCGTAATGCAGAGTTTACGTTCGAGGATTTCCTGGAGCAGATGGATCAGGTGAAGAAGCTTGGACCGATTGACCAGATCATGGATATGATTCCGGGTATGGGCAAGATGAAACAGGCCAAAGACCTGAAGGTGGATGACAAACAGATGGGCCGGATCGAAGCGATTGTCTATTCAATGACAACCGAAGAGAAACGTAACCCGGATATGATTAACCATAACCGCCGGAAGCGTATTGCGACTGGAAGTGGAACATCGCTCGCAGAGGTGAATCGTCTGATCAAGCAGTTTGACGAGATGCGCCGTATGATGAAGCAGTTCTCGGATATGATGGGCCCTAAGGGTGGCAAGAACAAAGCGATGAAACAGCTGAAAGGTCTCGGTAAAGGAATGAAGTTTCCTTTCCGTTGATTGAATCTAAGGCTGAATAAGATATAGATTTCATTGAAGGAGGTGAATTTTCAAATGGCAGTTCGTATTCGTCTGAAACGTATGGGTGCTCACAAAGCTCCTTTCTACCGCATCGTGGTATCGGATTCCCGTTCCCCACGTGATGGTCGTTTTATCGAGGAGATCGGTTACTACAACCCGGTTGAACAACCGGCTGTTGTTAAGATCGATGAAGATAAAGCATTGCAATGGCTTCAAAACGGTGCACAAGCATCTGACACTGTCCGCAACTTGCTGAGCAAAGCGGGCGTGATGAAGAAATTCCACGAGTCTAAATTATCTAAATAAGGTGCTGATTCGGAGGGTCATCTATGGAAGAATTAGTAAGCATAATTGCTAAGGCTTTGGTCGATCATCCGGATGATGTGGCGGTTCGGACGGTTGAGAAAGACCGGCTTGTCGTTTATGAGTTAACCGTGCATCCCGACGATGTCGGGAAGGTGATCGGAAAACAGGGACGAATCGCAAAATCTCTGCGTACGGTCGTCACATCAGCAGCAGTTAAGATGGATAAACGGGTTACCGTTGATATCATATCTTAAAGATATACGAAAGGGGGTTAGGATGCATGTCCTAGCCCCTTTTCGTGCATGCTGAACTTAATATGTTGGATTAGATATTAAATTAAAATATTTTTGGGTATGAGTGACTTCGGAGCAGTGGAGGGGACGGAATCGATTCTGGAGAAGCGTTAGCGTTCGCCTTTATCACCTCATTTTCACCTTTTCAAAATAGTTCAAAAAATGAGGGGGTAACAGCGATCGGAAGAACGAACCGTCGCCGGAACGGCTGTGCGAGAGTCGAAGTACCTGTTTAGTTTGATTGAATTTCGTAGGAGGATTGTATGGCAGAGTTTATGAATGTAGGTAAAATTGTGAATACTCACGGTATTCGTGGCGAGTTGAGAATCATGCCTTTGACTGATTTTCCGGAAGTTCGTTTCGCGAAAAATGCTGAACTGTATTTGTTTACCCCGGATAATCATCCCGTACTCGTTACGGTGGAATCTTCACGATTGCATAAAAATATGTATATCGTTCGTCTGAAAGAATATGGAAACATTAACGAAGTAGAAAAATTCAAGGGCAGCATTGCGAAAGTGTCCAAGGAAAACCTTGCTGAACTGGAGGATGGCGAGTATTATTTTCACCAGATCGTAGGATGTACTGTGCTTACGGAAGAGGGGGAAACCCTCGGAACAATCTCGGAGATTCTTACACCGGGCGCAAATGATGTATGGGTGGTCAAAACTCCAGCTGGAAAAGAAGTGCTGATCCCTGTCATAGATGATGTCGTTCTGGATGTTAATGTGGAACAAAAGCAGGTCAAGATTCACCTGATGGAAGGACTGCTGTAACATGAAGGTTGATGTATTGACGTTATTCCCGGAAATGTTCGATGGTGTGTTTGGAACGAGCATTCTCGGTAAAGCGCAGGCAAAGGGGCTTGTCTCGCTGGGGGCGACCAATTTCCGGAATTACGCAACCAATAAACATAACACTGTAGATGATGCTCCATACGGCGGGGGTGGGGGAATGGTGCTTAAACCTGACCCGATCTTTGCTGCGGTAGAAGATGTCCTGGAGCAGCGCGGAGAGGCTGCCGCCATGATGAAAGCTCCGCGGATTATTCTGATGTGTCCGCAGGGTGAGACATTTACACAGAAAAAAGCAGAAGAACTGGTTCAGGAAGATCACCTGATCTTTATATGCGGTCATTATGAGGGCTATGATGAACGTATTCGTGAATTCCTGGTCACGGACGAGCTATCCATTGGTGACTATGTTCTGACGGGCGGCGAACTTCCTGCCATGGTGGCCATTGATAGTATTGTGCGATTGATCCCAGGCGTTCTTGGCAATGAGACAAGTGCGGTGACGGATTCATTCAGTACAGGGCTGCTTGAATACCCTCATTACACCCGTCCACCTGAATTTAGAGGTATGAAGGTGCCGGATATGCTTTTGTCCGGGCATCATTTGAATATCGAGGCTTGGCGTAGAGAGCAGTCCCTGATTCGTACGTTGGAGCGTAGGCCGGAACTGCTTGAGACGGCTGATCTGACTGAGAAAGAACGGAAATGGCTGAAGCAGTATCAGTCTGAACAAGATAAGAAATAGTATAGAAAAAGCCGAAAGGACAGTAGAGACTGTACTAATCGGCTTTTTCTTTTGGTAACGTAAGATGGAATCATTTAGAGCGTTACTCAACTATATCCCCTTACCGTGCGTATTGGTACCCGTTCGTAGCAAGGTAGGTAGATCGGTGTCGTTCGTAACCGTCAGGCGCGGCAGAAGCATAGGTGAATCACCTGGACGAACAAATCCAGGAATAACGGTGAAGCCCATACGATATCCATGTTGTTGCAGCTTATAGATCATCTGTGCACTGAAATAACCATATGGATAAGCGATGTATGGAGTATCAATACCTATATGTTTGATCTGTTCAATATCCTGATCCAGTAGACTGGTATCGAGGGTAACGGGCAGATCGTCTCCACATACCATATACCCTTTGTGATGCAGGTTGAACGTGTGGCTATTATACTCAAACACGTCGCTTCCAGCCTGCATCTCTTGCTTTGAGATATCACTTTTTTTGTTGGGGTCAAACGCCACAGGGGTAGACTGAATTCGGCTTCCTATTACAAAAAGTGAAGCATGGAAATGATATTTTTTGAGTACGGGATAGGCCAACGTATAATTGTTTTGATATCCGTCATCAAAAGTGATGACAAATGATTTTTCAGGTAGCGAAATTTCCCCATTAACATACTGTTCAAGCTGGGCGAGCGTGACGGTTCGGTATCCGTTATCGTGTAAGTACTTCATATTTTGCTCGAAGACTTCCAAGTCAATGATGGATTTATTGTTAGGTTCATGATTGTCCTGCTTTGGTGTAACATAATGGTACATGAGTACAGGAACTTCTGCAGCTGTGCCTTGTTTAATAACAAAGTTAGAGCGATCCAGCTTGGAGTGCATGGAAAAGTCAGAGTGAGATAACGTAAAGAGTTTACGTTGTACGATATTCCAAGACGAGCAGGCTTTGTGAGATAATGCGTTGGTGGGATGGTTAACAGCATAAGCATATAATGTGACGGTGCATGTGAGTAAGGCAAGTGCGATTAGTATGATTTTTTTTGAGTACTTCATGTCTCTCCTGGTTCTCCTTTAATATTCATCTATTTCTGTATATTATGAGTTGCTCATGATCATGAGCTTTAAACTACATGATAGACGATCTTCTATTAAGGAAAGTTACAGTATTTTATCTTTTACAGAGGTTGATTTCTGGAACACTTCACCTGCAATCTTGAACTCTTGTTTAGGGTATGAAGAAGTGGTTGCGGGTTAGCTCCTTCAGTATACTCTGGTAAAGAAGCTTTTAAGGATGCATACTGCGCAAGTGCAATAGTTGTTTATTTATGCTTGTGTTTTGATATGCTGCGTGATACAATAAGTCTGTTATGTGGAATACGGCGGTCCTCTATGGATAATGAAGGAGACAAGGTGATCTCTGGAAGAAGTATGAACGCCTGTACGGAAGGAGGGAGTCATAGATGAATATCGTTCAAGCGATTACACAAGAACAACTTCGTAAAGATATTCCGAGTTTTCGTCCTGGTGACACTTTGAAAGTGCACGTTAAGGTAATCGAGGGAACTCGTGAGCGTATCCAATTGTTCGAAGGTGTTGTGATTAAACGCCGTGGTGGTGGAATCAGTGAGACTTTTACAGTTCGTAAAATTTCTTACGGTGTAGGTGTGGAAAGAGCTTTCCCGCTTCATTCCCCTAAAATCGATAGAATCGAAGTGGCTCGCCGTGGTAAAGTGCGTCGTGCGAAGCTTTATTATCTTCGTGAACTACGCGGTAAAGCAGCGAGAATTAAAGAAATTCGTTAATATAACGGATACCGGGAAGGGCTTGGAGACAAGCCCTTTTCGTTTTTGTCCGGGAAAAGTTGAACCGGAGGTACACTTCCGAGTAAAATGGTATGGCGGATATGCGGCGTAAAGTCCGGGAGGATTGTGACATCAGTTATTCAAGGCATTTGAATTGTGGTTCAATGTACTGTTGTAATGCTTGGCTGCAAGAATTACATAACTGAGTTGAGTATTTTGCTTTCCCTAAACTTGGGTTAGGGAAGATGCAAATGAGCTGGATGTATACTGCTATAATCATGTACTGTGAAGAGAGGAAGATCTTGAATGGAACAAGAAGTTCAACAGGACCAGGGCACACCTGCCGTAGAAAAAAATAATCGATCCAAAAAAGCTAAAAATGAAATTGTAGAGTGGCTGAAGGCTATTGTCATTGCACTTGTGCTGGTCATTCTCATTCGCTGGCTGCTCTTTAAACCCTTCGTTGTGGACGGGCCGTCCATGCAACCGAATTTCTCCACAGGAGAACGTGTCATTGTTAATGAAATTCTGTATGATATCCGTGAGCCAAAACGTGGTGAAGTTATCGTCTTCCATGTACCTTCCGAAGGGCGAGATTTCATCAAACGTGTTATCGCAGTTGAGGGAGATACAGTGCAGGTTCAAGGGGATACGGTAACCGTTAACGGACAAAAGGTTAATGAAACCTATATTCAGGGTGCTATTGATGCAGCAGAAGCCACTGGAGGTACGTATAACGTGAAGGATTTCCCGAATGAACAATTCCCTGATGGTAAAGTGCCACCGGGTCATGTATTTGTCATGGGAGATAATCGACCGAACAGTACCGACAGCCGGATGATCGGTTATGTATCGCTAAAAGATATTATTGGCCGAGCGGATGTTATTTTCTGGCCAATTGGAGAAATTAAGTGGATCAACCACTAAGATTCAAAGTATGTATTAAATGAGGTGAAGACAAGGTGACGATACAATGGTTTCCAGGTCATATGACCCGAGCCAGACGCCAGATTCAGGACAAGTTGAAGCTCATTGACGTGGTCATCGAACTATTGGATGCCCGTCTGCCTGTCTCCAGCCGTAATCCGATGATCGACGAGATTTTGATGGATAAACCCCGCATGATTTTGCTGAATAAGTCGGATTTGGCGGATGCCAAAGTGACGCAAGAGTGGATAGAATATTTTAAAAAAGACGGCATTACGGCTTTCCCTGTAGATGCTTCGACAGGTACAAATGTCAAAGATATTCCTACTCAGGCAAGGCTTCTTCTGAAGGAGAAAATTGATCGTCAACTGGCAAAAGGCATTAACCCCCGTGCTGTTCGCGGATTGATTGTTGGTATTCCGAACGTCGGCAAATCCACATTGATCAATCGGTTGGCTGGACGAAGCATCGCTGCGACCGGAGATCGTCCGGGTGTAACCAAAGGACAACAGTGGATTAAAGTGGGCAAGGAAATGGAGCTGCTGGATACGCCAGGTATTCTGTGGCCGAAGTTTGAAGATCAAAATGTTGGTTACCGCCTTGCTGTAACGGGTGCGATCAAAGAAGAGATCTTGAATGCAGAAGATATTGCGTTCTTTGGAATCAGTTATCTGATGCGTTATTATTGGGACGCTTTGGAAGAGAGATATGGTCTTCAGGAGTTCTCTAAAGATGCAGACGATTCGGACAGCGTTATTGCTATTATGGAGAAAGTCGGTCGAATCCGCGGGTGTGTAGTTAGCGGTGGGCGTATTGATCTGGAGAAGGCATCTCGTGCGTTTCTACGGGAATTACGTGCAGGCAAGATGGGACGCTTCTCAATGGAAGCTCCGTATTAATCAAACAGGAACACAAGAGCCGAAGGAAGCGGCCGTTACCGGGTTACCGGGAACGGTCTTTTTTGTCTTATGAAGGTTAATCGGGACTTGAAAATGCTTATATGAATGGTGAATATTAGAAGTAAAGTGTGCTTGGTGGAATTGTTTGTTCAGTATATGAGGTGTTCTGGAATCATGATATGATAAATGATGGCGCAAATTTGCAGAACATGAGTTTGTATGTATTCAATTTAGCCTGATTATGACCGATAAATGAAGACATCAAGATCTTTTTATATAACACTTTTAGTATGAAGAAGTGTGTAAGATTGCGGTTAAACAGAACAAAGATGCGTTGTCTACGTCTAATTATTATACATTACTTGGGATTACACAGGTGCATGAAACGTGTGAGGGAGATGAACAGAATGACAGCAAACCAGGAAACAGCGGAGCTTGCACTGCCAGAACTGCCGCGCAAGCCGAAGAAAAAGATAAAAGAAATCAGCGAACCCAAAGATCTGTTATTGTATGAGCGAGAGTACTGGGGAAGCGGGTTTGAATATATCGCAGGAATCGATGAAGTAGGGCGTGGGTGTTTGTTTGGCGATGTTGTTGCAGCGGCAGTGATCCTGCCCCAAGGGCTAATTCTGGAAGGCGTTAACGATTCTAAAAAGCTGTCGGAAAAAAAACGGGAAGCGCTGTATGACATCATTATGGAGAACGCGACAGCCGTTGGCGTGGGATATGCAGACGCTGAAACGGTGGATCGTCTAAATATTAAACAGGCTGCCAGACTAGCGATGAAACGTGCGGTAGAGGCACTTGAAGTAACGCCTCACTACATGCTGGTGGATGCAGAAAAGGTAGATATGAATATACCACAATTGTCTATCATTAAAGGGGATGCAAACAGTCAATCTATTGCAGCTGCTTCGATCATAGCAAAGGTAACAAGAGATCGGCTGTGCAAGGAAGAATGGGATACGTTGTACCCCGAATACGGTCTGTCGGTACATAAAGGCTACGCCACACAATTTCATCGGGAACAGATTATGGCTCGTGGGGCAACACCAATGCATCGGCGCAGTTTTCTCGGCAATTTACTCGGCGAACAGCAAACGTTGTTTTAACTGAAAGGGAACGGAAAGGAGGGAGAGCGAGTTGAATATCAGCTCCATGATTCGTGGTTTAATGGGAGACAATAAACCTGGAAATCCCAAGGCGCTTGAATTAAAGGAAGGTCAGGTCGTTCGTGGCTCTGTAGTCAGCGTGTCAGACGACGGAGGAGACGCTGTGCTCCAGATTCAAGGTGTGCAGGTGCGTGCCAAACTGGAGACTCCGCTCCGCCCAGGTGAGACGACACTGCTGCAGGTTCAGCCACCAGGAGAAAACGGAATAACCGTGATGAAACCCGTTGCGGGTTCTCTTGCAGAATTACCTCAGGCTTCACTGAATAATTTGTTGCAAGAAGTAGGCTTGACTGATACAAAAGACAACCGTGAACTGTTGCTTGCCATGCAACGCAGTGGGCTGCCGCTAACCAAGGATAATGTATCTATGGTGCAAAACATGATGGCAGCCAAACCTGCACAAGTGCCTGTGGAGGAATGGGTACAGGCAGCTGGAATTGCTTTTCAACGCGGCCTGCCTGTTACAGCAGAAACGGTGAAAGGATTACATCAGACTGTATTTGGGCCTCCTTTGCATCGGTTGTTAAGTAATCTGGCGGATCAGCTAGAGTCATTGTTGTCCCAAACGTCAGGAAAATCGGCAACGGGCGGAGAAGCAGCGATAGGATCTAAAGCCGGGACCGTTCCAGGACAATCAGGAGCGTCCGCGATACTTCCCGATGTTGCTGTTCAACCAGAGGATGGCGCAGCGGCGGTAAATGTGAACCGTTCGGGAGCAGGAACACCAGTGGCGGCTCCTTTGTCATCGCAGCAGAATCAGGTTCAGGCCACCCAGGTAGCTGGTGTGCCGATGGCTTCAGTTGAATTGGAAGGTGCAGCGGAAAGCACGCAGCAGTTGGCTAAAGGCAACATACCGCTGAATGCGGGCCAGACGAATGGTGGACAGGCTGGCGCTGAGGGTGTTGCCAGCCAGGCTGGGACGGCTGGCAAAGGGAACGCAGGTATTCCGGCAGGTACCGGAATACCTGGAGAGGGCCCGCGCGCTGCTGAGGCGGGCCAAGGTGTGAGCCGTCCGGGTACAACGGGGACGGCAGAAGCTGCGGCCGTTCGTGCAGACGGCCGCTCAGACACGCCTGCTGCTGCGGCAACGCCGTCCGCAGCAGGCCAGGCAGCGCCAGCAGAACCTACGCCAGCACAGCTGGCACCAAAGCTGCTGGCGCTGCTGGACGCGCTGCGCAGCGCGTCCGCTGCCGCACCGGCACAGCCGGGCGCGGCGGCACAGGCCGCCCCTGCTGCGCAGCCGGCTGGCGGTGTTGCCGCCGCACCTGCGGGAGCGGCGGCAGCGCACGCGCCTGTCACCCACGGGGGGGACCCGTGGGTGGGGCGCGTGCTGAAGCTGCTCGGTGCGGAGCACGAGCAGCAGGCCGTTCACGGCGCGGCGATGCAGCCGCGCGTGGGTGAAGCGGCGAGTCCGGCGAATGCGGACACGCTCAAGGGCTTGCTGCTGCAGCTTGCCAGCAGCGACAGTGCCCCGGCGGCACTGAAAGATGCCGCCGCGCAAGCTGTACAATACCTGACAGGTCAGCAGTTATTGCTGACAACGGATCGCGGTGCAGCCTTTGCTCAGATGCACTGGTTTATCCCGATTACCGGTCCGGACGGAGAACAGACGGCCTCTGTACAGATTCAGTCACGTCGCGGTCAGCGCGGGGAACTGGATGCGTCCAATTGCCGTTTGCTGTTTGATCTGGACATGAAAAGTCTGGGACATACCCTTGTCGATGTACATGTCGTGAATAATATTGTCAGCTTGCGAGTGGTTAATGATCGTGAGGAGATGGGTGCTCTTTTGGAAAGTGGACGTGAAGTAATCCATCAATCGCTCGACAAGCTCGGGTACCAGTTATTGACCTTTAGGGCAGAACCTTGGCCTGCAGGGCAGGAGCCTGGAGGAGAGCGTAAAATGACCGCAGCAGATTATAGCCCTGAGCGATACAAAGGGGTGGATTTCAAGGTATGAAAGAGGAATCACCACAACCGGAGCTGTTATCCAAAAAAGCAGTTGCACTGAAATATATTCCAGGAGAGAGTGAGGCGCCTGTCGTTGTTGCTAAGGGACGGGGCAAAGTGGCTGAAGCTATTCTGGACAAAGCAAAGGAAAATGGCGTACCTGTGCAGGAGGATGCCGCACTTGTGGAAGTACTCTCCAAGTTGGATTTGGATGAACAGATCCCGGCAGAGTTGTATCAACTGGTGGCAGAGGTGCTGAGCTATGTTTATCGAGCCGATCGACTTGCCTCAGGTCGTGGTGATGATGACACATGGTAGAACCGGGAGCTGGACAGAAGCCGAATGGCAGACTGACTCGTCAGCAAAAGGGAAGAATAGGCGAAGATGAAGCTTGTCGCTGGTTAGAGGAACATGACTATTGTATCGTTCAGCGAAACTGGCGTTGCCGTAGTGGTGAAGTGGACATTATCGCATCTCGTGAAGAGTTGTTAATCTTTGTTGAGGTTCGAAGCCGAAGTTCTTATTCGCGATTCGGAACCCCGCAAGAGTCTGTCGATCAGCGCAAAATGCAACAAGTGCGTTCAACGGCTGCGATTTACATGCAAATGAACGGAGAACATGCTCGTCAGATTCGATTTGATGTTATTGCGGTCATGATTAATCATACCGGGGAGATTAGTTCCGTAAATCATGTAGAGAATGCGTTTTAGCTTTTAGCCGAACGTTTCAAAAGATGAGCTAGTAGACAACGATAAGGCCTACAGCTCATCTTTTTTGATTTCACAGCAGAACAAAGCAGTGAATGTCTCTCAGTATACGAAATACGAAATATCAAATCTCATATGTAACAACAGGTTCCACAGAACAAGATGCACCGTAGTTGGCTTTTTATTTCATAACTTACTCGTTCTTTTGAATCTGTTCAGCAGATGGGTGTATAATGAATGCTGTAAACTTGCGTGTACTATTTGGAGAGGGAGGCATGACCCATGAGTAAAACGACAAACCCAAGCAACGAAGTACGCCATGCGATTGAAAATCGGCGTACAGTCAAAAAGTTTAAAAAAGATGCTGTTCCAACGGAGCAGATCATCGATTTGCTGGATACAGCCGTGTGGGCGCCTAACCATAAATTGCGTGAGCCGTGGAGATTTGTATTGTTCAATGGCAAAGGACGCAAAAAGCTCGCGGAGGCCATTGAAGCCGAGATGGGCGAGGATAACAAGTTTTCGTCGAGTGTGCAGCAGGTGCCTGCCATCTTGCTTGTCGTTCTGGAAGAAGACCCGAGACAAGCGATTTGGGATGAGGACTTTGCCGCAGTCAGCGCCATGGTTCAGAACTTTATGCTCGCAGCATGGAGTGAAAAGATCGGTACGTTTTGGGTAACCAAACCCTTTTTATATGCACCTAAATTTCGGAAGCCACTTGGCATCAAGCCCGGGGAAAAAATCATTGGTATGATCTATATTGGATATCCTGACGCCATTCCATCTGCTAAAGAACGTATTCCTGCCAAGGACAAGCTAACGTTATTTGAATAAACTTCATTTGAGACCACGTAGATGTGGTCTTTTTTTATTTTGCAATAGAGATTCGGTGTCAGCTTCCCCCGGTAATTCCGGGCAATCGGACGGATCAGCATGTCCTGAATACCTTCTCAAGCATGCTTACATATTCCCTCCGATAAGCTCTGTTTGAAAAGAGATAAGAGATATTCATTTAACATATGATCACATTTGCCTGCCGTATCACGTTTGAATCTGCTTCTGATGCCAACCAAGCCGTATAGATATTCTTCATTACACATGCAAATAGAGAACATATACGGCTTTTTATTAGCAACTGAGTATCCGTATTAAAATAAACTCAAATCTAACTGACGATACTGGATCGCTTCGGCCACATGAGCTGTCAAAATCTCACCATCATGATCCAGATCAGCGATCGTCTGTGCCATTTTCATAATTCGGTCATGGGCACGCATGCTCAGATTCAGTGTCTGCAAAGTTTGATCCAACAACTGCTCTGCTTCGCGTGGGAGATGAATGGTTTTACGTAAAAATGTGCCGGAGAGTTGGCTGTTCCAGCGGACGGAACGCTTTGCATACCTTTTGGCCTGAATGGAATGAGCGGTGATCACCTTGGCCTGCATCTCGGCGGAAGAAGGAGAAGCTCCCGAATTACGCCAATCTCCTGGCGGCGGGACTTCGACCTGCAGATCGATTCGATCCAGCAGCGGGCCGGAAATTTTCGCCCGGTATGCTGCGACGCGTGCCGGACTACAGATACAGCGCTGTTCCTCTGATTGCGCCGACAAATATCCGCAAGGGCATGGGTTCATTGAGCATGCCAGCATAAATTGTGCAGGGAATGTGAACGCAGCTCTTGCCCGGCTGATCGTAACCGTCTGGTCTTCAAGCGGCTGCCTCAGCACTTCAAGAACCTGACGCTGGAATTCTGGCAACTCATCCAGAAACAAAATCCCGCGATGAGCAAGACTGACCTCACCCGGTTTGGGAATACCGCCGCCACCGATCAGGCCTGAGGTAGATATCGTATGATGTGGAGAGCGAAAAGGTCTGTCCGCGATTAGTCCTGGCGGAGCTTCTTTCAAATGACCAGCTGCACTTAAAACTTTGGTTACTTCAAGCGCCTCTTCTTCCGATAAAGGAGGCAAAATTGTCGGCAACCGTTTGATTAGCATCGTTTTACCTGTGCCAGGCGGACCAACCAGCATAATATTATGCATTCCGGCAGCGGCAATCATCAGTGCTCGTTTGACATGATGCTGCCCCAGCACATCGCTGTAATCTTCATAAGAAGAGGAGATATTTTTCTTTCCCTGAATCCTCTGCTCACTGGACGACCCGGAGATTCGCAGATGACTGTAATCCTTCAAAGTAATCGGCCCGGCATTCGCAGTTGTACTGGGTGAGAAACTTTGGGGAGTGTTTGGTGTGTTGGTCACATCAGGAGCCAGATCCTTAAGATGGCGAAGCCCATAAATCCCAATGCCTCGAATCAGACGAGCCTCTTCCACATTTTCATAAGGAAGCAGAACAGAAGTGAAGCCCTGCCTTTTCGCTAAATCTACCATCGATAAAATGCCTGGAACAGCCCGGATTGAACCATCCAGTGCCAGCTCCCCGAGTACCAAAGTTCGTTCCTGTGGAGGCAGAACAACCTGGCCGCTGGTCGTGAGTAGAGCGATAGCAATAGCAAGATCGAAGGAAGAACCTTCCTTGCGCAGATCGGCTGGAGCCAGATTAATCGTAATACGCTGCAAAGGATACTGATAACCACAGTTTTTAATGGCCGCTCGAACCCGTTCCACGGCTTCTCTGATTGCCGAATCTGGCAGTCCGATAATTGAAGTCAGAGGTAGACCGTTGGATAAATCGGTTTCGACTTCAATTAATACACCGTCAATTCCGTAAAGACATGAGCTATACAATTTTCCATACATAACAAAAAAACACCTCACTCGGGTAGTCAGCTCCGCACAGGGCGGGCCAGTCTCGAATTAAGGTGCTTCCTCAGCTTCTACTAGCATTCTATATAAAAGGAATCAGAGCGTCAACCCGGGTATGAATGATGCTGCAATATGCTTACTCAATTCCTATATTGTCTCGTTCAGGTTTACATCCGTAATCGTATTCATAATTCGGATATGAATTACTTGTAATTATATTTTATGCAACTAAATTTAACATGATTAAATGTAAAAGTGAAATAATTTGCTCAATTATTCTTTTTTTAATCTATTTTATGATAAGATAGTAATGGGGGATGTTCCATTCACCGCAAATATATGATGAGGTAATAAGGTTATTCCCTGAAATAAGCAATCTAATGTACATTAGGCAGGTGAGACAGACAATATGCAGACAGACCGTTTAAAGCTGGATAATCAATTATGCTTCGCTATATACGCTTGTTCACGTGAAATTACCAAGTTGTATCAACCCTACCTGGAAGTGCTTGGTGTAACATACTCCCAGTACCTGGTTT
This sequence comes from Paenibacillus sp. TSA_86.1, assembly GCF_052691815.1. Lineage (NCBI taxonomy): Bacteria > Bacillati > Bacillota > Bacilli > Caryophanales > Paenibacillaceae > Paenibacillus > Paenibacillus sp. TSA_86.1. The sequence goes on from NZ_JBQZGE010000001.1 coordinate 1,248,820, forward strand.
TGATGGTATTATGGGAACGGGAGGAATGTACAGTGAAAGAGATCGGTGAGGCTTTATACCTCGATTCAGGTACGCTTACTCCTCTTCTAAAACGTTTGCAAGCAGCAGGATTCATCCATCGCGAGCGCTCAGCACAAGACGAGCGTAAAGTGCTGATTACACTGACCGATTCGGGACGTGAGCTTAAGAATAAAGCGTTATCCATACCTGAGGCCATTCAGGGAGATGCTTGTCTCAACAGTACGGAATTTGAAGCACTGCTCGGTCAGTTTAAGGGCTTGCTCGAGAAAGTCCACGAAACGAATATAAGTACAGCTAAAAAATAATAATCAAAGCTTCTATTTTACGAAAAACCTTAGTCCATTCGACTGAGGTTTTTCCATTTATATCCAAGCATTCACAAAAAGGGATCATATCCATATCAAAAAGCTGTCTATTAACCATTACTTTTTAAGGAAAGCGTTTTAAAAACATGTTACAATGAATTGGGTTTAAGTGAAAATAGTCAACATATGTCTTTTGTTCGTCTACCAGCCCGCCTTGTTGCAGTCATGTTGATAGGAGGATTCGAGAATGAATATCCATGAATATCAAGGAAAAGAAGTACTGAAACAGTATGGAGTTACCGTTCCAAACGGAAAGGTTGCTTATACAGTCGATGAAGCGGTTGCGGCCGCAGAGGCACTTGGCAGTCCGGTGACTGTTGTTAAAGCGCAAATTCACGCAGGGGGTCGGGGTAAAGCCGGCGGCGTGAAAGTAGCAAAAAGCACAGAGGAAGTACGTGCCTATGCATCCGAAATTTTGGGCAAAGTATTAGTAACCCATCAAACAGGACCAGAAGGTAAAGAAGTGAAACGTCTTCTGATTGAAGAAGGATGCGATATCCGCAAAGAGTATTATGTGGGTGTTGTTGTCGATCGTGCTACAGGACGTGTAGTCATGATGGCTTCCGAAGAAGGCGGTACAGAGATCGAAGAAGTCGCTGAAGCTACACCTGAGAAAATTTTCAAAGAGGTAGTTGACCCTGCAATCGGGTTGCAAGTGTTCCAGGCACGCAAACTGGCTTACAGCATTAACATTCCGAATGAACTCGTGAATAAAGCTGTGAAGTTCATGCTTGCGTTGTACAAGGCATTTGTTGAAAAAGATTGCTCTATTGCCGAGATCAACCCGCTGGTTGTTACCGGAGATGGAAACGTTATCGCGCTGGATGCGAAGCTGAACTTCGACTCCAACGCACTCTTCCGTCACAAGGACATTCAAGAACTGCGTGACCTGGATGAGGAAGACGAAAAAGAAATCGAAGCTTCCAAATACGACCTCAGCTACATAGCGCTTGACGGCAACATTGGCTGTATGGTTAACGGTGCGGGACTTGCGATGGCTACGATGGACATCATTAAATATTATGGTGGAGACCCGGCCAACTTCCTTGATGTTGGGGGCGGTGCAACAACAGAGAAAGTTACAGAAGCATTCAAGATCATTCTGTCTGATGCCAAAGTAGCCGGAATCTTTGTTAACATCTTCGGTGGTATCATGCGTTGTGATGTCATTGCCAACGGGGTTGTTGAAGCAGCGAAGCAGCTTGGCCTGACCAAACCGCTGGTTGTTCGTCTTGAAGGAACTAACGTGGAACTGGGCAAACGCATTTTGGGTGAATCCGGCCTGAATATCGTTCCTGCTGATTCCATGGCCGATGGAGCACAGAAAATTGTTGCCCTCGTGAAATAGGTTCATTCCTTCGTACCGGAGCTGTCCGGGAATTGAAAAATAACCGTAAGGATGTGAAGCAACGTGAGTATTTTGATCGATAAAAATACAAAAGTCATTACGCAAGGCATTACGGGTTCAACGGGAATGTTCCACACGAAGGGCGCATTGGACTACGGAACCCAGATGGTAGGCGGTGTTACGCCAGGTAAAGGCGGAACCAATGTTGACATCACGCTGGAAGACGGTTCAGTAGTCAGCCTGCCGGTATTTAACACGGTGCAGGAAGCGAAGGAAGCTACTGGCGCAACAGCGAGCGTCATCTATGTTCCTCCTGCATTCGCAGCAGATTCCATCATGGAAGCTGTTGACGCAGAGTTGGATCTTGTTATCTGTATTACAGAAGGTATCCCTGTTCTTGATATGGTCAAAGTAGATCGTTTCATGGATGGCAAAAATACGGTATTGATCGGTCCTAACTGCCCAGGTGTTATTACACCAGGCGAGTGTAAGATCGGTATTATGCCTGGATACATTCACATGCCAGGACATGTCGGTGTTGTTTCCCGTAGTGGAACACTGACGTACGAGGCTGTTCATCAGCTGACAACTCGTGGTATTGGTCAATCTTCTGCTGTAGGTATCGGGGGAGACCCGGTTAAAGGCTCCGAGTTCATCGATATCCTGAAACGCTTTAACGAAGATCCACAGACACACGCTGTCATCATGATTGGTGAGATTGGTGGTACTGCGGAAGAGGATGCAGCAGATTGGGTGGCTGCTAACATGACCAAACCGGTGGTAGGTTTCATCGGCGGTGTTACAGCGCCTCCAGGCAAACGTATGGGCCATGCTGGTGCGATTATCTCCGGTGGTAAAGGTACAGCCAAAGAGAAAATTGCGAAGCTGGAATCTTGCGGTATCAAAGTTGCTCCAACGCCAGCCGAAATGGGTTCTACGTTGGTAAGTGTGCTTGAGGAACGCGGTATTTTGAATTTGTGCACGACACATTAATCTTGTTCCGTTATAATAGAAGAAACAGCTCGGAAACGACTTGTTTCCGTAGACGTTGATTCAGGAGACGGTAAAGGTAAGCAACCTTTTGTCCTTAAAACAGGGCGAAGGGTTGCTTTTTTGCGTTTTTTTTGAAAATGCAGACAAGCTTTAAGGTGTAATTCGTGCAACCGCTTGCAATTTATCGTTGCTTATCACACAATATGAGGGGAGTTTTTCTCTCCTTAACGGGAGGCAGAAACATGGAAGAACGTTGGATTTTGTTTGGGCTTTATGAAATGGAAGGCATCGGGAAGAAAAGTATTGCAAAATTGATGACAGGCCGGCACTTGCTTCAGGAACTGCTTTATTATGAAGAAGGAGACTGGATTGCAGCTGGACTGAGAAAAGATCAGGCAGCTCGTTTGACCAGAGATTTTAATGCCAGCTGGATTGAAAGCAGAAGAAAACAGGTTTATGATCGTGGGATAGAGGTTATTACTTATCTGGATTCGAATTATCCTATATTAATGAAGGAAACCGCACAGCCTCCCTGTATTATGTATGCTCGGGGAGATACCGAGTTGCTGAATACACCTTCAATAGCTATGGTTGGGACACGCATGCCGACAGTTTATGGGCGTAAGGTGGCTGAGAAGCTTGCAGAGCAATTGTCTCATGCGGGCTTAACGATTGTAAGTGGACTTGCCAGAGGCATTGATCGCGTGTGTCATGAAGCTGTATTGCGAGCTGGCGGTAAAACCATTGCTGTTTTTGGTACAGGGGTAGATATGGTTTATCCACCGGAAAATACGAGTCTTGCCGAACAAATTGCCGAAACAGGTCTGCTGCTGTCTGAATACCCACTCGGAACCAGGGCTCGTCAGGGACTTTTTCCCGAGCGAAATCGGATTATTGCGGGATTAACGCTGGGTACGCTTGTCGTAGAAGCTGATATACGAAGTGGTTCACTCATTACCGCTGATGCAGCACTGGAGGCGGGCAGGGATGTATTTGCTGTTCCAGGGCCAATTACTTCTCCGAAGAGTCGAGGGGCGCATAATTTAATCAGGCAGGGGGCCAAATTGGTCACTTGTGTCGCTGATTTATTGGAAGAGTATCGTTTAGACTTGCCAAATGCAGAACAACTTCCTTACAATAGAGGACGTTCGGCAGAAACACCGAGACCTGCAGAGCGGAGTTTGTTTCCAGATGTGGAGCTTTCTACCGATGAGCAATGTATCATCGTTTTACTTGAGCAGGAAGAGCAATCTTTGGATCAATTGATTGATCAGTTAGGTTGGGATTTTGGACATTTACATTCAGTTCTGTTATCTTTAATCATAAAAAAGCAGATTAGCCAATTACCAGGAACCAAATATGCGAGGGTATGAGGATGCTGCAACCTGTGCAGTATGTGGAATATATAAAATACGAACGAAATGAAGTACATGAACAGTTTCATGACTGAGAGGAGGATGAACCTATGGCGGATGCACTCGTAATCGTGGAGTCGCCCTCAAAGGCGAAGACGATCGGCAAATATTTAGGCAGCAAGTTCATCGTGAAAGCTTCGATGGGGCATGTACGCGATTTGCCAAAGAGTCAGATCGGCGTTGAGGTAGAGAATGATTTTAATCCGAAATATATTACGATCCGCGGTAAAGGTTCAGTATTGAAGGAACTTAAGGATGCACGCAAGAAAGTGAAAAAAGTGTATCTCGCAGCTGACCCGGATCGTGAGGGTGAGGCCATTGCCTGGCATTTGGCACATGCGCTTGAACTGGATGACACGGCTGATTGCCGAGTCGTATTTAATGAAATCACCAAACAGGCGGTTAAGGACGCTTTCAAAACGCCGCGTAAAATTAATATGGATTTGGTCAATGCTCAGCAAGCCAGACGGATTCTGGATCGGCTCGTTGGATATAAGATTAGTCCATTATTATGGAAGAAAGTGAAAAAGGGTTTGTCTGCAGGTCGGGTTCAGTCTGTTGCAGTCAAAATTATTTTAGATCGGGAAAATGAAATTGACGAATTCGAACCGGAAGAGTACTGGAGCATCACTGCTAAACTTAGCGCAGATGGCAATCCGTTTGAAGCAAAATTTCATAAGTTAAACGGAACCAAAACCGAGCTTGGCAGTGAAGAGGAAGTACAGGCGATTCTGAAGCAGATCGAAGGCGCTGACTTTACAATCAAGGAAGTGAAAGAGAAGGAACGGACACGTAACCCTTCTGCGCCATTTACGACAAGTTCACTTCAGCAGGAAGCGGCACGCAAACTTAACTTTCGGGCTTCCAAGACGATGTCGGTTGCACAGCAACTTTATGAAGGTGTGGATCTTGGGAAAGAAGGCACAGTGGGTCTGATCACGTATATGCGTACAGACTCGACTCGTATCGCGGTTTCCGCGCAAGAAGAAGCCAAAGAATACATCATTGGTAAGTATGGCGAGACATTTGCACCAGAGAACCCTCGGAATTATTCCAAAAAGGCTTCCAATGCTCAGGATGCACATGAAGCGATTCGTCCAACTTCAATATTACGTGATCCAGATTCAATTAAATCGTTCATGAGCCGTGATCAGTTTCGTTTATACAAGTTGGTTTGGGAACGTTTTGTAGCAAGTCAGATGTCTTCAGCTATTCTGGACACTCTCTCGGTAGACATTGCTGCAGGAGATACGATCTTCCGTGCGGCAGGTTCCAAGGTTCGCTTCCAAGGGTTTATGAAAGTATATGTGGAAGGCAATGACGATGGCACAACGGATGAAGATCGTTTACTGCCGCCTCTCAAGAGTGGAGATGTCCTGAAGAAACAGGAGATTGAGCCTAAACAGCACTTTACGCAGCCGCCACCGCGTTATACCGAAGCACGGCTTGTTAAAACATTGGAAGAGCTGGGCATAGGTAGACCGAGTACATATGCCCCTACTCTGGAGACCATCCAGAAGCGCGGATATGTTGCGATCGAAGAGAAAAAGTTTATGCCAACAGAGCTGGGAGAGCTGGTCATCGAGCAGATGGAAGAGTTCTTCCCGGAAATTCTGAATGTTGAGTTTACCGCTAACATGGAAGGGGATCTCGACCATGTGGAAGAGGGCTCCGAAGACTGGGTTAAAGTATTGGCAGAATTCTATGAATCTTTCGAGAAACGACTGGAGTTTGCCGAAGAAGAAATGAAAGAGATCGAGATCGAAGACGAGGTATCGGATGAGATCTGTGAGAAGTGCGGCAAACCACTTGTATACAAACTTGGACGTTTTGGAAAATTCCTTGCATGTTCAGGGTTTCCTGACTGCCGCAATACAAAACCAATCATTAAAGATATCGGTGTAACTTGTCCGAAGTGTAAGGAAGGGCATGTCGTAGAACGGCGAAGTAAAAAAGGTCGTATATTCTATGGCTGTGACAAATATCCGGAATGTGATTTTGTATCATGGGATAGACCTTCAGCTAAACCTTGTCCAAGCTGCGGATCGTTAATGATTGAGAAACGGAACAAAAAAGGGACAAGATTACAATGTACTTCATGTGATCATCAGGAGCCGGTAGAAGAGCCGGATGATGAATCAACGGATTAGCATATTATGGGGGTAAAGATTTTGACAAGTGAACAACAAGTAGTAACGGTTATCGGTGCCGGACTGGCTGGATCAGAAGCGGCATGGCAGATTGCTAGTCGCGGTGTGCGCGTGAAATTGGTTGAGATGAGACCGGTTGTCAAAACACCGGCTCATCATACGGATAAATTTGCAGAACTCGTCTGCAGTAACTCTCTGCGTGCCAATGGACTGGCTAATGCAGTAGGCGTGTTGAAAGAAGAAATGAGAATGCTGAATTCGCTCGTGCTGGGTGCAGCTGATCGACATGCTGTTCCGGCAGGCGGAGCCTTGGCTGTAGACCGGGATGGCTTCTCGGGTGAGATTACATCAACTCTGCATCAGCATCCGCTTATTGAAGTAGTAAACGAAGAGCTTACTTCATTGCCAGAGGACGGGATTGTTGTTGTAGCGACCGGCCCACTGACTTCACCGGCATTGTCCGAGCAGATCAAGTCTTTGATGGGTGAGGAATACTTCTATTTTTATGATGCTGCTGCACCGATCATTGAAAAAGATTCTATCGATATGAACAAGGTGTATCTTGCTTCTCGGTATGACAAAGGAGAAGCGGCTTATCTGAACTGTCCAATGACAGAAGAAGAGTTTGACGTTTTCTACGAAGCGCTCATTACTGCTGAAGTTGCTCAGCTGAAAGAGTTCGAAAAAGAAATCTATTTCGAAGGTTGTATGCCCATTGAAGTGATGATGAAGCGGGGGAAACAAACGGCTTTGTTTGGTCCAATGAAACCTGTAGGTTTGGTTAACCCTCATACGGGTGAGCTGCCTCATGCTGTGGTGCAGCTCAGACAGGACAATGCAGCTGGAACATTGTATAACTTGGTTGGCTTCCAAACGCATCTGAAATGGGGAGAACAAAAACGTGTCTTCTCTTTGATTCCGGGTCTTGAGAATGCAGAGTTTGTGCGTTACGGTGTTATGCACCGAAATACATTTATTAACTCGCCAAAACTGCTTCGCCCGACGTACCAGTTCAAAGAGCGTCCTAATTTGTTCTTTGCCGGTCAGATGACAGGTGTCGAAGGATATGTTGAATCAGCCGCATCGGGTCTAATTGCAGGTATCAATGCAGCCAAGGCAGCACTAGGACAGGAACTTGTCGTACTTCCTGTAGAGACTACATTAGGCAGCATGGCTCAATATATAACTACTGCAGACTTCAAACACTTCCAGCCAATGAATGCTAACTTTGGTTTGCTTCCGAAGCTGGAAACTAAAATCCGCAACAAAAAAGAAAAAAACGAAGCACTTGCTAACCGTGCGCTGGATGGAGTCGCCAGATTTGCGGCTTCAGAAGGTCTAACCGTTCCGGAACGCGTATAAATTATTCGTGGGGGGGAGCTGATATCATGGATATGTCATTTCATGCTACAACGATCTGTGCTGTTCGTCATAACGGCAAGGCTGCAATTGCAGGCGATGGTCAGGTAACCATGGGCCAGAGCGTTGTAATGAAGAATACAGCCAAAAAAGTAAGACGTTTATATCGTGGACAGGTTGTTGCCGGATTTGCCGGTTCTGTGGCCGATGCGATTACACTGTTTGAAAAATTCGAAGGTAAACTTGAAGAACATCATGGGAATCTGCAGCGGGCTGCGGTGGAACTTGCCAAAGACTGGCGGCAAGATCGGATTCTGCGAAAACTTGAAGCTTTACTGATTGTGATGGACAAAACAGGTATGCTGCTTATTTCAGGTGGTGGCGAGATTATTGAGCCGGATGATGATATCATTGCGATCGGCTCAGGTGGTAATTTTGCTTTGTCAGCTGCGCGGGCTCTCAAACGTCACGCTGGGCAGCTGGAAGCAAAAGATATCGCTCGTGAGTCTCTTCAGGTGGCCTCTGAGCTGTGTGTATACACAAATAGTAATATTATTGTCGAAGAATTGTAAGAAGCAAGAAATCTCCCGTACAGGAACATGATGCTGCATCTGCTCCGGTTTACGTTAAGGAGATTCTTTGCACTTGCGGCTGAACTGACGTCAACATATTAGCAGGAGGGAAGTATAATGAATACTCAAGCCTTAACGCCAAGACAGATTGTTACGGAACTTGATAAATATATTGTAGGTCAAAAACAGGCGAAAAAATCTGTAGCAGTAGCGCTTCGTAATCGTTATCGACGCAGTCTTTTGCCAGAACATACACAGGATGATATTGTACCTAAAAATATACTGATGATCGGGCCTACAGGTGTCGGTAAAACGGAGATTGCACGTCGTCTTGCCAAACTGGTAGGGGCACCTTTTGTCAAAGTCGAAGCGACCAAATTTACCGAAGTGGGATATGTTGGACGTGATGTGGAATCCATGGTTCGTGATTTGATTGAAACATCATTGCGCATGGTCAAACTTGAGCGTACTGAAAAAGTGAAGGACAAGGCAGAAGAAGCAGCTAACGAGCGTATTGTACATATTTTGGCTCCTTCTCAGTCCAAGTCCAAAAACCAACGTAATCCGTTTGAAATGATCTTTGGTAATAACGCGAACGGAAATGCTGGCCAGGAGCAAGAGGAGCCTGAACCGGATACTGGCGTGACAGAACGTCGTCGTAAAATCAGATTTGATCTGTTGTCTGGTAAACTGGAGGACGACATCATTGAAATTGATGTAGAAGACAGTACACCAAACATGATGGATATGTTTGCCGGCCAGGGAAATGATCAGATGGGCATGAATATGCAGGAGATGTTCGGTAGTTTGTTGCCACGTCGTACGAAGAAACGTAAACTGGCCATTAAGGAAGCACGTAAAGTACTTATTCAAGAAGAAGCGAGTAAATTAATTGACATGGATGATGTGACCCAGGAGTCGATAAGACGAGCAGAACAGACGGGCATTATTTTCATCGATGAGATCGACAAGGTCGCCAGTCAAGGCCGGGGGAGTGGCCCGGATGTTTCTCGTGAGGGCGTTCAGCGTGATATTTTGCCTATAGTAGAAGGTTCAACGGTGATGACCAAGTATGGACCTGTCAAAACGGACTATATTTTGTTTATGGCGGCTGGTGCATTTCATGTAGCCAAACCTTCGGATCTGATTCCGGAGCTTCAAGGACGCTTCCCGATTCGTGTAGAGCTGAATAGCCTTACCTTGGAGGAGTTTGTTTCTATTTTAACGGAACCTCAGAACGCATTAACAAAGCAATATGTCGATTTGTTGCGTACAGAGAATATTGAGATTGAGTTCTCGGAAGAGGCTATACGAGAGATTGCCAAGCTCGCAGAATCGGTTAACCAAAACACAGAGAACATTGGCGCTCGCCGTTTGCATACCATTCTGGAAAAACTTCTGGAGGACTTGTCCTTTGAGGCTCCGGAGCTTACGTTAGAGCGCATGGTAATTACACCGGAGTATGTACGTGAAAAATTAAATGATATTGCAACTGATCGGGATTTAAGCCAATATATCCTCTAATCAATAGCTAGGTACGATTAAGCGTATGTTGCAGTATTACAAGAGAAGATCGTGTTATTAGTGAAACAAAGGGTATGGATCGAAAAACAGTGAACATTCATCAACATGTTCTGTATTCTATTACAGATCATGCTGCACGGGTGTCATGTTTAACGGTGTATACCTTTTATTTTTATTATGGCTAACAGTTTTTGATCAATGGGCCGATAAAAGATAGGTAGCGATATGGTGTCAGAATCTAGGACTTGTGCCGCATGTATATTGGAAATAAAGGGTAGCGGATTAGTGGGGATTCTCATTTTAACCGACCATGTATTTCCATTAAAAGAATTTTAATTATTTAATTGATGTCTCTTACTAAGCTTATGCTCTGTAAAAACTTGCGTAAATGCGCAAAACGTCGTTTTGTGGAAAAGTGAGAGTACATCAATTGTTTTCCATTTATAAAATAGTAGGTGCCCATACAATTGTTAAGAAAGTGTTGCGTAATCAATTATGTATTCCATGATTTCCTGTACATAAAATGTTTAGATAAACAGTAGCAACTTAGGAGAAGTATTGCTAAATATGAGCTGGAAACCTTAATATGGCGGTAAAAAGTGCTAAACGTAACAAACGTGTATATCCGTGTAGCAACGTCCATCTCCGCATAATCAGACCGAAACACAGGTGGGAAAGATGATATTTATTTTAAGAATGTGTAAGGTTGCGTTACAAGATTGTTAACACATTTTTGATTTGGGACTGAATATTTACGAAAAAAAACGAAATTTGCAGAAAATACACAAAAAGCCCTCTCTTGAAGAAAAGATAGGGCTTTTTTCTTATTGTAATATATCCCAAACTCGAAGAAACTTATGATATACGACAACATCAGAGTTAATTCTACTTAAGTCCTAGAAAACCGTGTAAACACGAATGTTTTTGTCGAAAAACATAAGCAGTTTCGCGTAAAAAGGTTCAATCTTTTTCCATATATACTAAAAGAGAGGAGGGCTATCGTGAATCTATTAAATGATATCAGCTTCAAAAGATTACAAGGTGCACTCGATGCGTCGAATATGAGACAACGAACGATTTCTGACAATATTGCGAATGCTGATACCCCGTATTTCAAGCGCTCAAACGTTTCTTTTGAAGAAATGCTTCAGGAACAGATGAACGGTGATATGCCTGTTTTGAAAGGGAAAGTAACGGATCAAAGGCATTTTGTCATAGGACCTTCCTCTTCTGTGCCAACACCAGTAGTTAATATGGACCAGTCCACGTCCATGAATAACAACCAGAATAATGTGGATATTGATAGCGAGATGAGCTTTCTTGCAGACAATCAATTGCGTTACAGTGCTTATATCCAGCAAGTAAATGAACAAATTAAAATGATGCGAGTAGGCGTAGAAGGGAGATAACAGCGTTGAATATTAGTAACAGTTTTGGAATCAGTGCCTCGGCTCTTACGGCTCAACGTTTGCGTATGGACGTCATTTCTTCCAATATTGCGAATGCAGAAACAACACGCGCGAGCATGTCGAATGGGGTTGCAGTTCCCTACAAACGGAAAATGGTAGTTCTTGAACCGAATAAACCATCCTTCAGTACGATGTTGCAAAATCAAATGCGTGGCGGAGGTTCAGGCGACGGTGTCAGAGTAACCGAAATTCGCGAAGATCAATCACCACTCAAACCGGTTTATGATCCGACTCATCCGGATGCAAACGCTGATGGTTATGTGTTCATGCCTAATGTGGATGTTGCTAAAGAAATGGTCGATATGATCTCGGCTTCACGTGCCTATGAGGCAAACGTTACTGCACTGAATTCAACCAAAGCGATGATTTCCAAAGCCATGGAGATTGGAAAAGGTTAACTGTTGCATCGTTCGACAACCACTAAAAACAAGAGATAAGGGGAGGGATATTCATGATTCAGAATAATATGTTCAATGTTCAGGGAGTTCAGCAGTTGCAAATGAAGAGTGCAGCTGAAAATAAAACTTCCACACCAGCCGAGAGCATTCAGAGCTTCGGTACATACTTACAAAATGCGTTGGGGTCGGTCGCCGCACAGGAAACTCAGGCCCATGAAATGTCTAATCAATTTTTGTTAGGCAAGGCGAATGTGGATCAGGTGTTGATAGCTTCAGAACAAGCTCTGCTGAGTCTGCAACTTACGAGTCAGGTTCGAAACAAAGTGGTTGAGGCATATCAGGAGATTATGCGCACGCAGATGTAAGATATCGTTTGCGCAATAGTAGCGCTGATCATTACTACAAGCAGCTGCGATGCTTCTCCTGTGAAAAGCTAACGGAACGCTAAGGCTTTTATCAGGACAGACTAAGCAAAGTTTCGGATGGGGTGACAGAGTGAATGAGAGAATTGCCCAGTACAGGGATAAGATTTCACAGTACTGGAATAGCTTTAGCAAGAAGCAGAAAACATTATTTATTTCAACCTTCCTATTTCTGATTTTGGCAGCTGTGGTTCTTACGATGCAGTTATCCAAGACAGAATACGAAGTTGCGTTCACTGATTTAAACTCAAGTGATTCAGCTGGTGTAATCAATTATCTGAACTCTTCAAATATCCCATATAAACTTAGCGCGGACGGAAAAAGTATTTCTGTGCCCAGCACGGATGTGGCGCTGACCAAAGTGAATATTGGTTCCCAAGGTATCATTCAAAATGGTTCGCTGGGTTATAAAGCATTTGAAAGCTCATCATCGCCAATCGGCATGACAGATAAAGAGTTTGATGTGAAGTATAACAATGCGTTAAATGGAGAAGTCGAAAAGCTGCTCCAGCGTATGCAGGGGATTCAGGATGCGAAAGTCCTTGTTAACATGCCCAAAGATAATATCTTTGCCGGTCTGGAAGAAAAGGACAAAGCTTCGGCTTCCGTAGCATTGCAGTTTAAACCAGGTTATCATCCTAACCAGGCAGCTGTAGATGGCTACTTTAATTTGGTTAAAACAGCCATTCCAAACCTGCCGATTGAGAATATCACCATCACAAACACGGATGAGGCTGAACTCATTCCAACTGCTCGCGGTGGCAGTGGCGGGTTGTCATCCGAAGTGCAGGAAAACATGGCGCTTCAGAAAAAGTTTGAGAGCGATGTGCGTAACAACGTGAAGCAATTCCTCTCTCAAATTGTTGGTGAGGACAAGGTCAACGTGTTGGTTTTCTCAAAACTGAACTTTGATAAAGTGACTAGCAAAGAAAATACGGTCACACCCGTCGATCAAGAGAATATGAAGGGCATCGAAATCAGTGTCCAGCAAATCCAGAAGAGTTACACTGGGGGGGCAACTCCGACAGGTGGTGTAGCAGGAACCGGCCAACAGGACGTTCCCGGGTATCCGTCTTCAGATTCAAATAGCAATGCGAATTCAGAAGAATCTTCAAGCACAATCAATTATGAAGTAAATCGAATTGCCAGAGATATCATTTCAAGCCCATATACTGTAAAAGATTTAACCATCAACGTGGCGGTTGAACCACCCACAGGACAGACAGAGTTACAACAGCCCGTTCGAGATGCGATTGAAAATATTCTAGTTAATATCGTTCGAGCATCATTGGCAGACTCAGGTACCACAATAACTGACGCAGACCTTACAAAAAAAGTCTCAGTTATGTCACAAGGCTTCGCAACAGCTGCAGATGCGAATACAGGCTTCCAATTAACACCTGCGATGATGTGGGGTGGTGGAGCACTGATTGCGGTCCTGATCGCTGCAGTGGTTATTTTGTTGGTACGTCGTCGTCGTAAACAAAATGAGATTCAAGAAGAGGAAGAAATTCCGCTCCCAGTAGCAACAGAATTCCCGTCCATAACATTGGACAGTGTGACGAACGAAAGTCAGGTGCGCAAACAATTGGAGAGTTTGGCCAAGAAAAAGCCAGACGAATTCGTCAATCTGCTGCGTACGTGGCTGGCTGACGAATAGAGGTGAACACATTGGCAAAGGCAGGCAATGCAGGATTAACGGGTAGACAAAAAGCAGCAATATTGTTGATTACACTAGGTCCGGAAGTATCTGCTCAAATCTTCAAACATTTGCGTGATGAGGAGATTGAACAGCTTACGTTGGAAATTGCCAACGTGCGGAAGGTAGATGCATCCGAAAAGGATCTGATTATGTCCGAGTTCCATCAGATTTGTTTGGCACAGGAGTACATCTCTCAGGGAGGGATTAACTACGCCAAAGAAATTTTGGAGAAAGCACTTGGTTCTTCGAAAGCACTTGAAGTTATCAATCGTTTGACAGCTACGCTGCAAGTTAGACCGTTTGACTTCGCACGCAAAGCTGACCCGAATCAAATTCTGAACTTTATTCAGAATGAAAGTCCGCAAACGATTGCGCTTGTTCTGTCTTATCTGCAATTCGAACAAGCAGCGGCTATTCTGTCTTCTCTCCCTCAGGAGAAACAAGCAGATGTTGCTCGCAGAGTAGCTGTGATGGACAGCACTTCACCAGAAGTTATTTCACAGGTGGAACGTGTGCTGGAACAGAAACTGTCTTCTACCGTAACGCAGGATTATACAAATGCAGGCGGTATCGAATCTATCGTTCAGATTTTGAATGGGGTCGATCGGGGTACGGAACGTACAATTTTGGACTCCCTCGAGATTCAGGATCCGGAACTTGCAGAAGAGATCAAAAAACGGATGTTTGTTTTCGAAGACATCGTCAATGTGGACGATCGTTCCATTCAACGTATTATTCGAGATATCGACAATGCCGATCTTCAACTTGCACTCAAAGTCGCAAGCGAAGAAGTGCGTGAAGCTGTATTCCGTAATATGTCGAAACGGATGTCCGAAACATTCAAAGAAGAAATGGAATTCATGGGCCCTGTAAGACTGCGTGATGTGGAAGAAGCTCAGACACGTATCGTAGGTACGATCCGCAGACTGGAAGAATCCGGTGAGATCATTATCGCACGTGGTGGAGGAGATGATATCATTGTCTAATTTGATTAAATCTTTCCAGTATGTACCAGTCGAAGATCATAAAAGGCTCGAAAATCATCACCGTTATGGCGGTGATGATGAGACGGAATTCGATGAGGGCAGCGGGGCAGTTTCTGAATCGGAAGTGCTTCGGGCACGGGTGGATGAGGAGACAGAACGTCTTACTGCTGAAATGCTGGAAGATGCCAAGGAGTTTGCAGAAAAGCAGGTGCGTGATGCTTCGGAAGAAGCGGAGCGAATGCTTCAGGAAACCCGGGAACAGATCGATCGCTGGTGGCAGGAACAACGAGAGCAGGATGAACATCTGACCGAAGCTCTCCGCGCCCAAGGTTTTCAGCAAGGGTTTGAAGAGGGAAAAGCACAAGCTGAACTGGATCTCCAGGTGAAGATCGAAGAGATGATGAACGAAGCTCAAGGCGTGCTTCAGGAAGCGTACGTTGCCAAAGAGCAGATTATTCAGGAAGCAGAGCCGTTTTTAGTTGAACTTGCATGTGGCATCGCGGAGAAAGTAATAGATAAACAGCTTACCGTAGAGCCTGAACACATGATTGAATTGATACGTCAGAGTTTGTCGAGGAAAAGGGAGCAGGGACAGATTGCGCTTTGTGTAGCGCCAGATCAGTTTTCTTTTGTACAAGCTGCTCGGGAGGAACTGGCTCTTTCGATTGATTCGCAAGCGGAGTTGCAGATTTTACCTGATGCTACGGTTAAAGATAAAGGTTGTGTTATCCGTTCTTCATTTGGAAGTGTTGACGCAAGAATTGATACACAACTTACCGAAATCAAAAAAGAACTGATCCGCATAGCACTTGAGGATGAGGAGCGAAGACATCAACATGAAGGTTCTTAGTTCACAGCGTTATATGGAGCATCTGCGGCAATTCGATCCTGTACGTATAAACGGAAAAGTAACTCAGGTTATTGGTCTGATGGTTGAATCAGAGGGGCCAGACGCCAGCATTGGCGATGTATGTTACATCTACCCTGGTAAATCTGCCAAGCCGTTGCAGGCTGAGGTTGTCGGGTTTCGTGATAACAAGGTGCTGCTTATGCCGCTGGGTGAACTTCAATCCATCGGTCCCGGTTGTGATGTAGTCGGAACAGGTAAACCGTTAGGTGTACAAGTAGGATCCGAATTGCTCGGTAAAGTGCTGGATGGACTTGGTCAGCCGCTTGACGGTTCATTGTTGCCATCCAGAATGCCGATGTATTCAACTTCAAACACACCTGTGAATCCTATGGACAGACCTCGTGTGCTTGAAACGATGAGTGTCGGCGTGAGAGCAATCGATGGTTTGCTCACCGTAGGTAAAGGTCAGCGGGTTGGTATTTTTGCCGGTTCAGGTGTAGGTAAGAGTACATTGATGGGTATGATTGCCCGGAATACCGCAGCAGATGTAAATGTAATTGCACTGGTGGGTGAACGTGGACGTGAGGTTCGTGACTTTATCGAGCGGGATCTAGGCCCCGAAGGGTTGGAACGATCTGTCGTCATTGTGGCAACATCAGATCAGCCTGCTCTGATTCGGATTAAAGGCGCTGTAATAGCAACGACGATTGCGGAGTATTTCCGAGATCGGGGCATGAATGTCATGTTAATGATGGATTCGGTTACCCGTTATGCCATGGCTCAGAGGGAAGTCGGCCTGGCTGTTGGGGAACCACCTGCGATGAGAGGGTATACGCCTTCCGTTTTTGCAAGTTTGCCAAAACTGCTGGAACGAGCAGGGACAGGGCCAACAGGTTCAATCACCGCCTTCTATACCGTGCTCGTTGATGGGGACGACATGAACGAGCCAATCGCAGACGCAGTCCGGGGCATATTGGACGGTCACATTGTGTTGAACCGTTCGATAGCCAATAAAGGTCATTTTCCAGCGATTGATGTACTTGCAAGTATCAGTAGGGTCATGAAGGACATCGCTCCCGAAGACCAGATTGATGCGGTTAACAATATGAAACGTCTGATGGCTGTGTACAAGGAGTCTGAAGATCTAATCAACATCGGTGCTTATCAACGTGGTTCAAATGCAGCTATAGATGAAGCAATGGATCAGATTGATCATATCTGGAATTTCACCAAGCAAAAAGTCGATGAAAAAGTAACGCTAAGTGAAGTGCAGGAGCGTTTAATTCTTGAATTCGCAAGGAGATGAAGGGGTAAACGATGAAATTTCGATATCATTTCCAGAAGGTTGTTGACCTGAAAAGCAATGAGAAGACACAGGCAGAATGGATGTTATCCACAGCAATCGGTAAACTTCAGACAGAAGAAGAACAGTTGTTGCAATTGATCAATGATCGAAATAATCTGATGAACGTCATTCAATCGGCAATTGAAAATTGTGCTTCCATATCCAGTTTGCAAGAAATGCAGCGATATGCATATCACCTTGACGAATGCATATCGCGGAAGAACAGTGATGTCGAGCATGCTCAGGTCAACGTGCAGCAGAATCAGAGCTTCCTAAATGGAAAAGTGATTGACGAAAAAGTGTGGCTTGGAGCGAGAGATAAGGCTAAAGGCAGATTTCAGCAGGAGATGCTCCTCCGGGAACAGAACGATCTGGACGAGATGGCTACTGTACGCTTCGCTGCCAAAGCCCGCGCGAACTGATGTGAGCCGGATGCGAAGTTGTCTCGTGAAGGAGGAATGAACGGTGGCTGTTAAAGACACTGATATCGAAAAAGAATCCGGGAGTGGATGGGAAAAGTTTCTCATGATCTCGATCCCGATTGTATTTACAGTTGTGCTGTTAGGTGTGCTGCTTACCCTATTTAATGTAGATATTCGGAATAGCGCGCTTGAACTTGCCAAAAAAATTCCTATAGTCAAAAATTGGGTGCCTGATCCAGTGCTAGACCCTGAGAAAGAAAAGCTGGAGAAGAGCGAAAAACAGGTTGAAAGCGCCGAAGCGACGATTGAAAAACTGAAATCCCAAGTCACTGCAAAAGAAGCAGAAGCAAAAGCGGCTAAAGAAGCTGCTACTGCGGAGACGCAGAAAACGGCTGATTTGCAAAAGAAACTCGATGACGCCAAAAAGGCTGCTGAAACAGCTGCAACTACAGAACCTGAAGCAGAAAGTGATTATCAAAAACAAATCAAAGGATTAGCCAAAATGTACGCGGATATGAGTCCAAGCAAGGCGGCGCCGATTTTGCAAAATATGACGAAGGAAGAAATGGTTCTCATGTTAAACGCAATGCAGTCCACTGCCCGGACGAAGGTGCTGGAGAAGATGGATCCGAAGACTGCAGCGGATGTAACCATGCTGATGAAAGATGCCAAACCTTCAGGCGATCTTGCCTTGGATGCACTGCAATCGCGTTTGAAAAAGGAAACAGCAGCGGCAACTACGACAACGACAACCAACAGCAAGAATTTGGATAAAAATCAGTTGAGTCAGACCTTTGCCTCCATGTCTGCTTCCAGCGGCGCCAAACTGTTGCTGGAAACGTATAAAATAAGCCCGGACAAAACACTGACTATACTTAATTCTGTCAACGATGCAACTCGATCGCAACTGCTTGAGAACATGTCAAAAGAAGATTCAGTTGAGACGGCCAAGGTGTTGAATCGGCTGATGGGCAATAAGTAACTGTTTTGATCTTAACGCATGGAGGGGAGGTGAAAAAATGTCACTTATATATCAAATGAATACCACAGCTTCTTCCAAAACATCTGGTGCAACTCAGTCATCTACAGCCCAGTCGAAAGGTTCGGTTACTGAAACTGGCGGTGGGTTCCTGCAGACCTTGGCACAGTCATTGACTGGAGGCGGGGGAAACAGTCAAGGTACTGAAGCAACAAATGGTGTAGCAACAACAAAGTCCGCTAATTCGCTAATGTTTACGTTTGCTTCAGAGAATGAAGGCAAGAACACGTCGATCACGGACACGTTAAGTTCATTATTTGCTGATACGGATTCTTCGGATTTAAGTGGAAAGCTTGAGAAATTATTTGGTGATTTGGATCGTTTAGATGAAGCTTTGGACAGTGATCCAGCCTTGCTTGCAGGCCTTCAAACATTGATCCAGCAATTGAACGCTTTATTAAATAAACATGACAGCAATGAGCAAACTTCTTTAGATTCAATCACTGGTAATCAGGAGCTTGACGCGAAATCTGGATCTGCTATTGAATTATCTCAGCATCCGGCTGCAATGCGTTTTGTATTACAGGACGTGTTAACACAACTGGCAGAAAAAGTTCTTAAAACGGATAGTGCTGTAGTAAAACATGCTCCCGAATTCCAACAACTTCTTCAGGATTTGCAAAATCAGTTGAAACAAGCTGGAATCGAGACGGATAGCAAAAA
Organism: Paenibacillus sp. TSA_86.1; assembly: GCF_052691815.1. Taxonomy (NCBI): domain Bacteria; kingdom Bacillati; phylum Bacillota; class Bacilli; order Caryophanales; family Paenibacillaceae; genus Paenibacillus; species Paenibacillus sp. TSA_86.1. Next base: position 1,267,863 of record NZ_JBQZGE010000001.1, read on the forward strand.
GGGTTGGTCAGAACTCAAATCGGCACTGGAGACGCTCTCCATGATAAAGGGTTCAACTAATCAAGCGGCTAATGTAGCTTCGGCTACAGTATCTAAAACAGCAGCAAATGTATCTGAAACCAATGGAATAGCAGCAACGCAGTTGGAATCAAAAGCTACAACCATTGATTCAAAATCTGTTTCAAATGAAGATGCATTGATTCAGCATCACACGATTGTCACTGCTGGAGAGTTGTCTTTACGAAGCTCGGGTACAGCGATGGGGAAGCCGGCTGAGCCAGTGATGCAGGCATCGCATTTTGCTAAGGAAATGACACAATTCATGGTGAGCAAACTGGATATTGTGAATCAAAAAGGTTTTTCCGAAGCGACAATCTCACTCCGACCTGAGCATTTGGGAAGATTGGATGTGCAGATTACGTTACAAAACGGACAATTGGTTGCCAAGTTTATGACAGAACATGTTATGGCGAAAGATATGCTTGAACAACAGATGATGCAGCTTCGTTCCTCATTACAGTCACAAGGCATTCAAGTGGAGCGGCTCGAAGTAACTCAGAACAGTTCGCTTGGATCCGAAATGTATCAGGATGGTGGTCGGCAACAGGGAAACCAGTCTCAGGAGCAACGGCGTTCCCGTGAACGTGGGGAGCAGACCGATGAAGCTGTAACAGCAGCTGGACTGCAGGAGGAGTTGCGTAACTGGCGGAGTGAGCAAGTGGAGGGCAACGACATTAAGCGCGATTCATTTAGTGCAGAAGCTTAAACAGGAATGAGGTGAATACATGGCGAACGAAATTTTTTCTACGAATAACACGTGGCCCAACTACTCAGCTGCGAATAGAGCAACAACAAGTACTGCGACAAAAGAGCTGGGTAAAGATCAATTTCTCAAAATTTTGATTACACAGTTACAGAATCAGGATCCGCTGCAGCCGATGGAAGACAAAGAATTTATCGCTCAAATGGCTCAATTTACCTCGGTGGAGCAGCTGGTAAATATCTCAACACAGCTCAAAACGTTGAATCAGTCACTCGGGGCTGTATCTGGCATGATTGGCATGGAGATCAGTTGGCTTTCTTCTGATAAAACGGATAGTGGCACATCTCGTCAAGGTATAGTAGATTCCATTATTGTGCGGGACGGGGTTCAGTACGCGAAGGTGGGCAACGACGAAATCAAGCTGGACGAGATCATTCAGGTAAATCGTGCAAAACAAACGGAAGAGAGCAAGACTCCTGTAGAGAATGTTCAGAGTCGTGTTACAGATTCTAATGATAGTGAGTCATCTGATGTTGATGCCGAGAAGAGTGATTCCGAAGAACGTGAGCAAAGCATATGAGTGACCGTATAATAGTTGGACAAATGTACACAGGGCCGGTTACTCCGAACATGCTTCGCAAACCCCAAACAGGAGAAACATCTGGTGCACCGGTTAAACCTTTTGCACAAGTACTGGGGGATAATCTGCTAAAACTCAGTAACCATGCAGCGAAACGATTAGAACAGCGTGGAATTGAATTGAAAACGGAGCAGATGAAACAAATTGGGTCTGCACTGGATAAAGCTGCGGCCAAGGGGGCCAAAGAGTCTCTAATCCTGATGCAAGATATGGCTTTCATCGTTAATGTCAAGAACCGAACTGTCGTTACGGCAATGGATAGTGCGAGTATGAAAGATAATGTCTTTACTCAGATTGATAGTGCTGTAATTATTTCTTAACCGGCTGGCCCTTCTCGGGAGCCGGAATGCCGCTGACTGACTGACGCGGCAACCAAATTAAGGCTGGGAGGATTTTTAAAAATGTTGAAATCGATGTACTCAGGCGTTTCCGGTATGAGGGGTTTTCAAACCAAACTCGATGTCATTGGTAATAATATTGCGAACGTCAATACCGTTGGATTTAAGGGAAGCCGAGTGATGTTCAAAGACATTATGAGTCAAACGACTTCAGGTGTAACAGCTCCAACAGCTACACCAACCGGTGGTGTCAACGCACAACAGATTGGTCTAGGTGTGTCGGTGGGTTCCATTGACACCATGCACTTGGCGGGAAGTCCAATGACTACGAATAGACCTACCGATCTTCGGATTAACGGTGATGGATTTTTCCTCGTTCGTCTGAGTGATGACCAAGCGACTCCATATCTGACACGTGCAGGCAACTTTACGGTTGATGCGGATCGTAATCTGGTAACTTCTGACGGATTATTTGTTCTCGACAATGGTGGAGCAAATATTACGCTAGAAGATGATGTCGTTTCATTTACGATTGGTCAGGATGGAATGATTAACCAGACGATGGCTGATGGAACAATCCAGACAGGATCACAGCTAGGTATTGGTAAGGTAGTAAACCCGTCAGGTTTGGAGAAAATCGGTGGCAACTTGTACCGTATGACGGCCAACGCAAACCCTGGTGGAACGCTTGATCCAGTGACTGCCAACAGCGCAGCGGACGGTACGGGGTCTATCGTTGCCGGTCAACTCGAAATGTCAAATGTGGATTTGACCAATGAGTTTACGGAAATGATTGTTGCACAACGTGGATTCCAGGCGAACTCCAAGATTATTACAACATCAGACGATGTGCTTCAAGAGGTCATTAACCTGAAACGTTAATAACTGATTAGTAATTTTGAAATGGTGGGGGAGCTTGCTCCTCCACTCTGATTGAGGGGGCTTAGCATGATTTCAGTTACGCGATTAAATGGTTCTCCCATGTGGTTGAATGCGCTGATGGTCGAGATCGTGGAAGAGACGCCGGACACGTATATCACTCTGGTAACGGGAAAAAGGCTAATCGTTCTTGAGAAGGCCGATGTGGTGATTTCCAAGATCAAAGAATACAATCGTGAAATTGGAGTTCAGGCAGCCACGATTAAAGTGCAGCAAACGGAGGAGTCCTGATGAAAAAAATGATGCCCTGGATTGCAACGGCGTTACTTGCAATCACACTTATTGTGGTCGTAGTTATTGTAATGATTGGGCCAGGCAAGAACGACAATACACATACAGCGGCAGCTGCTGAAGAAAAAAAGCTGACTGCGGATGAAATTGTAGAGGTTTCGTCCGAGCTGGCACAGATTAAGACTAATTTGGCTGGTGCAGACCGTATTATTATTGTTAGCTTCTCTTTCGAGTTATCGGATAAAAAAGCTAAAGAAGATTTTGAGAAAATCAAGAATATTACAGTAAAACCAATTGTCATTCAGGCGCTTGCAGACACCAAGGCTGAGGAACTAAGTTCGGCTAAAGGGATGAAACAATTCAATGAGCGACTGACAAGGCTAATCAATGAGGCACTGCCTGAGCCGAAATTGAAAAGCACTAGCGTTTCAGACATTGTTATAGCACCAATATAGTGAATAGAACAAGCTGTAGACCTGTAAGGGGGTGAGAACATGGTGGATGTATTATCACAAAACGAGATTGACGCCCTATTAGCAGCCCTTTCTTCAGGCGAAATGGACGCCGAGGAATTGAAAAAGGAAGAAACTCAGAAGAAAATCAGGTCTTATGATTTTAAGCGGGCAGTTCGTTTCTCCAAGGACCACATTCGAAGCCTGACCCGTATTCACGAAAACTTTGCTCGTTTTCTCACCACTTATTTTTCGGCCCAGCTGCGGACTTTCGTTCAGATCAATGTTGTGCAGGTAGAACAGTTGCCTTATGACGAGTTTATCCGTTCTATTCCCAAGATGACGATTTTGAACATTTTCGAAGCAGAGCCATTACAGGGGCGAATGGTCATGGAGGTTCACCCGAACGTGGGATATGCGATGTTGGATCGCCTGCTTGGAGGTACTGGCAGTGCTCCTACCAAAATTGCAAGCATGACGGAAATTGAAACGACAATTATGGAACGGATATTCAGCCGAGCTTTCGAAAGTTTGCAGGAAGCCTGGAAGACGGTACTGGATATCTCGCCTCGAATGGAAGCGTTGGAGACGAATCCTCAGTTTATGCAGATTGTATCTCCCAATGAGACCATTGCCTTGATCTCGCTAAGTACCAAAATCGGCGATACCACAGGCATGATCAATTTGTGTATACCGCATGTCGTTCTTGAGCCTATTATGTCCCGGTTATCAACACATCAGTGGTTTGTTTCGGAGAAGAAAACGAGAGCTCCGGAAGAATACGAAGCGCTGAGGTCACGTGTGAACAAAGCCAAATTACCTGTTGTAGCCGAACTTGGTGAATCCAGAATTTCGATAGCCGAGTTTTTAGGATTATCGGTTGGCGATGTCATCACGCTGAATAAACCGGTGGAAGAAGGGCTTTCCATTAAAGTTGGTGACAGGCTGAAGTATATCGGCAGTCCGGGAACGATTAAGGACCGTGTGGCTGTGCAAATAGATCAAGTTGTCACCGAAGGAGTTGAAGAATTTGACGAGTAAGGATTATTTATCCCAGGAAGAGATCGACGCTTTGCTCCGGCAATCGGAATCCATCTCGAGTTCTGAACCCGCTGAGAAAACGGTTGATGATTTTCTGACGGAGCTGGAACAGGATGCCTTGGGGGAGATTGGTAACATCACATTTGGCAGTGCTGCGACAGCATTGTCCACGCTATTGGGCCTTAAAGTAGATATTACAACACCTAAAGTATCGATCATCAGTCGAACACAGTTTGAAGAGGCTTTCCCGAAACCCCATGTTGCTGTTCATGTAAATTATGTGGATGGATTCGAGGGTATTAACTCACTGGTTATCAAAAAGAGAGATGCACAAATTATCGCTGATTTAATGCTAGGCGGTGAAGGAAATCCGGCCGACGAAGAACTGAACGAAATTCACATTAGTGCGGTACAGGAAGCGATGAACCAAATGATGGGGTCTTCTGCCACATCTATGTCGACCATCTTCAACCGGTTTGTTAATATTTCTCCTCCAGGGATTGATATTCTCAACTTGGAGAGCGGCGAGGGTGTGACCAATCTACCACCAGATGAAACACTTATTCAAGTTTCGTTCCGTCTGTTAGTGGGGGATCTGATTGATTCGAATCTGATGCAGTTGCTTCCTGTACATTTTGCGAAAAACATGGTGGATATGTTAATTGGAGGTGCTCAAGAGTCGACATCCAGTGCTCCTGTAGCTTCAACACCCGAGCCTGCTCCGGCACCAGTTGCACCACCAACGCCGCCACCGGTTATGGAACAGCCGCCGGCTCAGCAACAGATGCCTCCACATGTTCCACAGCAGCCTGTTCAGGACTATAGTGGATATGGTCAAGCACCGATGGGGATGCCTCAAGGTATGCCACCACAGCAACCATACGGCATGCCACCGCAGCAGCCATACAACATGCCACCACAGCCAGCTTACGGTGAGCCTCAACACTATGGTGGTGCACCAAATAGGAATGTGAATGTACAGCCTGTTCAATTCGCTAATTTGCAAAATGGGGCTTTTGCTAATGTAGACGAGAACAATTTGAATTTATTGATGGACATTCCCCTTAAAGTCACCGTAGAATTAGGAAGGACCCAAAAGCAAATTAAAGATATATTGGAATTATCACAAGGTTCGATTGTCGAACTGGATAAGTTAGCTGGTGAACCTGTCGATATTTTGGTCAATAACAAACTGATCGCCAAGGGAGAAGTTGTCGTCATTGACGAAAACTTCGGTGTTCGTGTTATAGATATTCTAAGCCAATGGGACCGTATTCAGAAATTACAATAAGCACAATCTAGGGAGGATTTGAACCAACATGGCAAACCGAATTTTAGTCGTAGACGACGCTGCATTTATGAGAATGATGATCCGGGACATTTTGTCCAAAAATGGGTACGAAGTCGTAGGAGAAGCACCAGACGGTGCGCAAGCAGTTGAGAAGTTTAAAGAACTTCGTCCGGATCTGATCACAATGGATATCACAATGCCTGAGATGGATGGTATTGCTGCATTGAAAGAGATTAAAAAAATCGATGCAAATGCAAAAGTAATTATGTGTTCTGCGATGGGACAACAGGCGATGGTTATTGACGCCATTCAAGCTGGTGCCAAAGATTTCATCGTTAAACCTTTCCAATCTGATCGGGTTATCGAAGCGATTAGCAAAACACTGGGAGCTTAAGAAACATGTTGATGGCTCAGGGTGGTACTCCAGAACCAGCTGGCGCGGGAATCAATTATTATCTACAGCTAGTATGGGTGATTGTTGTCCTGGCCGTCATTCTGGTTCTTATTGTCTACCTGATCCGATTCTTGAACAAACGGAATCAGCAATGGTTTCGAAGCGGAACCATTCGCATTTTGGGCGGAGTCGGACTAGGACAAAATAAGTCACTGCAAATTCTGGAGATCGGCGGAAACGTTTATTTGATTGGTGTTGGCGAGAACATACAGCTGCTGGATAAAGTTTCGGATCTGGAAGAAGCGCAGAAAATTGTAGATTCCTTTGAACGGGATGCTACTTCACAGCAAGGGAGTCTCTCACCGATCATTGCCAAGCTTGCTAAACGTCTTCGTAAAGAAGAACCGCCTCGGGATATAGAAATTGAGGACACCACTTCTTTTCATGAGATGTTTGAATCCAAACTTCGGCAGAGGCCAAACCGTAAAGAAAAGATGGAGAAGATCCTGGATCAAGACAATACTACAGATCGGTCGAGGGATTCATGAAGAAAAAGATTTGGTTAGCGTGTTGTTTCATAGGACTTATCAGCCTGGCATCCGTTACGGTGGCTTTTGCCGAGCCGATTCCTAACATTGATATTCAGATTGGGAACGGTGACGGTAGCACGCCGAGTACTAGTTCATTATCTATTATTCTATTAATTACGGTGCTGAGCATAGCACCGGCATTGCTGGTATTGATGACCAGTTTTACGAGGATTGTTATTGTGCTTGGATTTGTCCGAACCTCACTCGGAACCCAGCAAATGCCTCCGAATCAGGTATTGGTTGGTCTGGCACTTTTTTTAACACTTTTCATTATGTCCCCAACGTTGTCTTCCATTAATCAGGTTGCATTGCAACCCTATCTCAAGGGAGATTTGACACAAACAGAGGCTCTTGAAAAGGCAGCAGATCCGATTAAGAAATTTATGTTTACTCACACGCGTGAGAAGGATATCTTGTTGTTTATGAAATACACTCAGGCGGATCAGCCTAAGTCGTATCAGGATATTCCAATCACTGTAATGGTACCTGCGTATGCAATCAGTGAGCTTAAGACAGCCTTCCAGATGGGATTCATGATATTTATCCCGTTCCTGGTAATCGACATCGTTGTGGCGAGTACACTCATGGCTATGGGTATGATGATGCTTCCCCCGGTCATGATCTCATTACCTTTTAAAATACTGCTCTTTGTTCTGGTGGACGGGTGGTATCTGGTAGTCAAGTCACTGTTGCTGAGTTTCAATACTTGAACCGGAATGTTAAAGGAGGACGGTCATGACTTCGGAGTTTATTATCGGTCTGGCCGGAAAAGCGGTATACACGTCATTGCTGGCCAGTGCTCCTATGCTTATACTAGCTCTGGTTGTAGGACTTGCTATTAGTATTTTTCAAGCAACGACTCAAATTCAGGAGCAAACGCTCGCCTTTGTACCCAAAATTGTTGCAGTACTGCTCGCAGTACTTATGTTTGGGCCCTGGATCTTGAATATATTAATGGATTTCACGTTTAACATACTCGATAATCTGTACAGATACGTAGGGTAGGCTTTAGCCAATGGAGACATTGCTGCAAAGTTTCCCTGTTGCTCTGCTTATGTTTTGTCGAATAGCCTCATTTTTTGTAACAGCACCGGTTTTTTCGGCTCGAAATGTACCTACTTCATTTAAGGTGGGAATATCTGCTTTTGTTACGTTGACGGTTTACATGACCTTTGGCATCCATCAAACGGTTCCGACTGACTTAAGTTACATCCTGTTGGTTATCAGAGAAATCTTTGTTGGCCTGCTTTTAGGATTTACAGCCTACCTTCTTATGACTGCAGTCCAGACCGCGGGTACATTTATCGATCTTCAGATCGGTTTTGCTATGGCTAATGTTTACGACCCCATGACTGGTGCATCTGCACCACTTACAGGTAACTTGAAATACGCTTTTGCCATGCTGCTCTTTTTGACAATGAATGGTCATCATTATTTGCTGGATGGAGTGGTTTATAGTTACCGCTGGATTCCATTATCAAATCAATTTTATATGAGACTGGCAGATGGGAGTATAGCAGAATTTTTGGTGCAAACGTTGGGGCAATCATTTATGTTAGCCTTTCAAATGGCAGCTCCTATTGTAGTAGCATTATTTTTGACAGATGTAGGCTTGGGGTTTCTGGCCAAAACGGCTCCACAATTTAATGTTTTTGCTGTCGGAATGCCACTTAAACTTCTTGTTGGCTTGGCCATTTTGCTTTTGCTCGTTCCCAGCTTTGGATTTATATTTAGTCAATTATTTGAAGCGATATTTAAATCCATGGAGAAATTGCTTGGGACGATTGGGCAAAGGCCAGGATGAGGGAGATGGAGGGTAAGACTCACATGAAACTTCAACTCGACCTCCAGTTATTTTCCGGAGAGAAAACGGAAAAAGCCACTCCCAAGAAGAGAAATGATGCCCGTAAAAAGGGACAGGTTGTCAAGAGCGCAGAAATTTCTGGAGCTTCCATTCTTTTGTTTACGTTTTTAATCCTTATGATTTTTAGTGATTTCTACAAGGTGCGTATCGTTCGATTGTTCACGGATATTTTCATGAACAGGCTGAGCATGGAAGTGAATAGTGAGAATGTGATGGCTCTGATGATGCGATACGGAATAGAAGTTATGTTATTGCTTGCACCTGTTTTGATTGTTGCTTATCTTGTAGCCTTACTTGTGAACTATATGCAGGTTGGATTTCTCCTCGTAGGTGAGGGATTGAAGCCGAAGCTTGAGAAGCTGGATCCGATTAAGGGCTTCAAAAACATATTCTCGCTGAATTCATTGGTAGAATTCGCCAAGACAGTCTTTAAAATGACAATTATTGGTTATATGGTATACAGCACCATTATCAGTTACAAGGCAGACATTGCAGCACTTTCCCATTTCTCACTTGATGCAATTTTGCACTTTGCTGCTTCAATAACTTTGAACCTCGGTGTTAAGATTTCCGCAGCATTAATGGTTTTGGCTATATTTGATTACATCTACAAAAAGTATGACAACGAAAAAAAACTTCGCATGTCCAAGCAAGATATCAAGGATGAGTATAAGAAAATGGAAGGCGATCCGTTAATCAAGGGCAAAATTCGGGAGCGTCAGCGTCGTATGGCTATGCAGCGTATGATGCAGGAAGTACCGAATGCGGATGTAATCATCACAAACCCGACACACTTTGCTGTAGCATTGAAGTATGAAGGGTCTGAGATGGAAGCTCCGCAAATTATTGCTAAAGGGCAGGATTATGTGGCTCTGCGCATTAAAGAAATTGCCAAAGAACACGGTGTGATAACAATGGAAAACAAACCACTGGCACGGGCATTGTTCCAGAGAGCTGAGATTGGTGACGCTATACCAGCCGATTTGTTCCAAGCTGTAGCCGAAGTGCTGGCTTATGTATATAAACTTAAGGGCAGAACGAAATAACAGGGATCGGAGGCCATACATTCATTGAAAACAAAAGATTTAGCTATCCTTGCGGGGATTATCGGCATTGTGTTAATGATGATTCTCCCGATCCCGGTCTGGCTGCTCGATATGCTGCTTGTTGTCAACATCTCTATTGCTTTGATGATCTTGCTTGTTGCCATGAACAGCAAAGAAGCGTTGCAGTTTTCCATATTTCCGGCTTTGCTGCTCATTACTACATTGTTCCGTTTGGCACTAAACATCTCAACCACGAAGCTGATCCTTGGTAAAGGTGATGCGGGAGCCGTTGTTGCTACTTTTGGTAGCTGGATAGCTGGCGGTCAGATAGCCATTGGATTTGTCGTGTTTTTGATCCTGGTGGTAGTACAGTTTATCGTTATTACCAAAGGATCTGAGCGTGTAGCTGAAGTAGCAGCGAGGTTCACCCTTGATGCTATGCCAGGTAAACAAATGAGTATCGATGCGGATCTGAATGCAGGATTAATCAACGAACAGCAGGCTCGTGAGCGTCGTTCCAAAATTGAACGTGAAGCTGACTTTTATGGGGCGATGGATGGTGCCAGCAAATTCGTAAAAGGGGATGCCATTGCAAGTATTATCATTCTCCTGATTAACCTGATCGGTGGCTTTATCATCGGTATGACAGTACATGGTTACGATTTTTCAACATCACTCTCCACATACTCGGTTTTGACGATAGGGGACGGATTGGTTAGTCAGATTCCTGCACTTCTCATTTCGACAGCAGCGGGGCTGATCGTGACCAGAGCCTCATCGGAAGGGAACTTGGCAGATGACATTACTGGCCAGTTGTTTACATATCCGATACTGATTTATATCGTAGCTTTTGTTATCGCGATGCTGGGATTCTTTACTCCAATTCATGTGATCACAACGCTCCCGTTGGCAGGCGTTCTTGCTTATGCTGCCTGGCGAATGCAGAATAATCTGAATTTGAAACAGGAAGCAGAAGAACAAATGGAAGAAGAACAGCAGATTGAAGAAGTCAGAAGTCCTGAAAGTGTTATTAATTTGCTTCAGGTGGATCCGATCGAATTCGAGTTTGGTTACGGGCTGATCCCACTTGCTGATAATCAACAAGGTGGAGACTTGTTGGATCGAATCATTATGATCCGCAGACAATGTGCTCTTGAACTGGGCTTGGTGGTTCCTGTCATCCGAATTCGAGACAACATTCAGCTAAGACCTAATGAGTATGTGATCAAAATTAAGGGGAATCTGGTTGGGGGTGGGGAACTGCTCTTGAATCATTATCTTGCGATGAGTCCTGGATACGACGAAGAGTCTGTAACAGGAATAGAAACAATAGAGCCAGCTTTTGGACTGCCTGCACTTTGGATTGATGAAGTAACTAAAGATCGAGCAGAACTCGCTGGATATACTGTTGTCGATCCGCCTTCTGTCGTTGCCACTCATCTGACAGAACTCATCAAGAAACATGCCCACGAACTGCTTGGAAGACAAGAGACGAAGGCACTTGTGGATAATCTTAGAGAGAATTATGGCGCACTTGTGGATGAGCTCATTCCTTCCGTCCTTTCGATTGGTGATATACAAAAGGTACTTGCCAAGTTGCTGCGTGAAAAGGTCTCGATTCGTGATATGGTAACGATCTTTGAGACACTTGCAGATTACGGAACATATACGAAGGATCCTGATGTGTTGACCGAGTATGTCAGACAATCATTATCACGCCAGATTACGCAACAATTCTCACAAAAAGGCGAAACCCTTCAAGTGATTACCGTTGGACCAGGACTTGAGAAGAAAATTGCTGAAAGTGTACAACAGTCAGAACAGGGCAGCTACCTGGCACTGGATCCAGTCTCTACTCAAAGTGTGTATCAAAAACTGAGTGAACAAGTTAATCGTTTAATTCAATCGGGCCAACAGCCCATCGTGTTAACTTCTCCAACCATTCGAATGTATCTGCGTCAGGTTATTGAACGAACGATGCAGGATATTCCGGTGCTTTCCTATAGCGAGTTGGAGCCGAATGTTGAAATTCAAAGTATCGGGGTGGTGAACTTATGAGAGTAAAACAATACGTTGTTGAGACCATGCCCGAAGCTATGCTTCAAATTCGCAAAGACCTGGGAAGCGACGCCGTCATTCTGTCCACCAAAGAAATCAAGGTGGGCGGAGTGCTCGGGATGTTCCGCAAGAAACGGATCGAAGTGGTTGCAGCAGTAGATAAAGAACAATCCAATCAGACGAAGGGGCCTTCTGTAAAGAAGACACAAAATCCATTTACGCCTGTGCCCCGTGCGTTTGTACCGGAAGCTTATGCTCAAACCGCTCGTTCTTTTGCGGCTGGTTCTGAAGAAGGGGGAGCTGCAGCTGACCAAAAAGGGCATGAGAAAACGGCGGTTGTTCCATCTGTATCCAATTCAAGTGATATAGATGCAAAGATGAATTACGGCTCAGATTCACTGAGCAGTGAGCATAAACCGCGACCGCAAGGGGCGGATTTTTCGGGTTCAACATCTAGTGTCAATGATCCTGGTTTAGACCAGCATCAGGATAAGCTTTTTAATGAGTTACAGGATTTGAAGCAGATGATGACCAAGCTTGCTAAACAAGGTACAACCGCTAATGCGCTTCCTGATGAATTAATGAAGTGCCAGGAGCGACTGATGGAACAAGAAATTTGGCCAGAAGTATGGGAATCTTGGTTTGAACCCATTCAGCGGGGGTTAGTCGAGGGTGAATTGCACGAATCGGATATCGAAAAGGCACTGAGTTCTGAGGTTGCGGATTTCCTGAAAGACCGCATTCAAGAGGGAATTCTGCCGAACACTCGGATTGTGTACGTAGCTGGACCAACGGGAGTTGGCAAAACAACGACGATTGCCAAGTTGGCTGCTGAACAGATGTTTAAAAATCAGCGTAAAGTGGGTTTCATTACCTCGGATACGTACCGGATCTCTGCGGTTGAACAGCTTAGAACATATGCATCGATTCTGAATGTGCCACTAGAGGTTGTGCAATCTCCTGGGGATACACAGCGTGCCATTTCCAGATTAGAACACTGTGATCTGATCTTTATGGATACGGCAGGCAGAAACTATAGAAATGAATTGCTTGTCTCTGAACTGCAAAGTTTGCTTGCTCCCGTAGAGAATAGTGAAACCTTTCTGGTCATGAGTATGACTGCGAAAAGCAAGGATATGGTTCAGATTACCGAACATTTCAGTAAATACGGATTGGATAAAGTGATCTTTACCAAGATGGATGAAACAGGAACCTGCGGTCCACTGTTTAATCTGCTTCATCGTTTCCCGATGAAACTTGCTTATGTAGCAAATGGTCAGAATGTGCCTGATGATCTGCTGAAGCCTGATGCGGAATGGTTGTCCCATGCGTTATTGGGAGACGGGACACAATGAAGGATCAGGCAGCATCACTCCGAAGTTTGGTCTCTGCGCCACTGGAGAGCGATGAAAGCAAAGGAAGTAACCGTTCCTCCAAAATTATTACGGTAGCTAGTGGTAAAGGCGGGGTAGGCAAGTCCAACTTTACACTAAACTTTGCACTGACACTGCACTCCATGGGAAAAAAGGTACTGGTATTTGATGCAGATATCGGCATGGCAAATATCGATGTTTTAATGGGAACTTCTTCTTCCTATAATCTGTATCATCTTTTATACCGACATAAAACTATAAGGGAAATCATACAACTGGGTGCTGATGGCCTGCCATATATAGCAGGTGGGTCGGGAATGAAAGAATTATTCTCCTTGTCGGATCGTGATCTGGAGTTTTTCGCCAGTCAGGTGGAAGACATTGCGCAAGAGATGGATTACGTCATTTTCGATACCGGGGCTGGCCTCTCCAAGGAAAATATGAGATTCATCAGTGCTGCTGATGAATGCCTGATAGTAACTACACCTGAACCGACTTCAATAACGGATGCTTATGCCTTAGTCAAAGTAATGCATGGCCAGGAGCACGCAACTCCTTTTCGAATGATTGTAAACCGGGCTGAAGACGAAAGGGAGGCGGAGCGTGTAGCGGATAAAATCGCTGGAGTGGCAAGAAGGTTTTTGCAAACAGACATCCCGCTTTTGGGGTATATCTCAGAGGATGCTCAGGTCGTTACAGCGGTGAAGAAACAGACGCCCTATCGCTTGGCCTATCCCCACTGCAAAGCTTCTAAAGATATACAGAAACTTGCTCTTCGATATCTGGCTGCACCTGCAGCCCCGGAATCCGGAACCTTGTCAGGAATCAGGGGATTTATGAAAAAGTGGCTTAAACGAACAACATGATTTCTGAATAAAGGAACAGGGGTGACACAATATGGCGGTCTATCAAGTATTGGTTGTCGATGATTCCGCTTTTATGCGCAAAATTGTGACGGATTTAATTGAAGCGGACTCAGAGTTTAAAGTTACGGCAACAGCGTCAAACGGCAAAGAAGCCATCCAAAAAACGTTAGAACTGAAACCTGATATTATCACGATGGATGTTGAAATGCCGGAGATGAATGGACTAGATGCGCTAAAATCAATAATGGAAGATTCTTTCATTCCTGTGATTATGCTCTCTGGTATTAATGAACAAGGCATGAAAGAGACGATTATGGCGCTCGAAGCTGGTGCATTTGACTTTATTCGTAAGCCCTCTGTCGTGCATGATCAGGATATTGCTCAGGTTGGCAAAGCACTGGTTGAACGAATGCGTGCAGCCATGCAAGAAGTGAAGCGAAAAGCTGAACGTAAAGAGTCGATCAAAAAAATGGAGGCTGCGCGCAATACCGTTGTCCCTCCAGAGCAATTAGTGAAGAAGGAGGAGCCGACGAAGGGCAAGGTTGAATCTTCCCGTAAAGCGGTTCCGCCGGTACTCCCGAAAAGTGAGCGTTCATTCGAAAAACGTGCTGAAGTGGTGCAGGCTAAAAAGCAACCAAGTATCCCGCCGATTCAGCCGAAACCGGATCGTACGACCTCTAAAAAGGAAATCATTGCTAGGCCTGATCAACCAGTTCGCATGACAAATACGGATAAAGCGGGCAAACCACCTGTAAGTCCACTGCAAGCTCGCAAAGAGGTCAGACCGCCAGATGCGCCTCGGCTCACGACAAAGCAGCCAGCAGCCAGTTCTGTGCCTGTTCCCGCTAAAGAGTCGATCAAGCTTAACACGGCTCATAAAGCTTCGGGGGGAATGGAAGGATCTTTCAACAAAATTGTTGCGATCGGTTCTTCAACTGGTGGACCAAGAGCTCTCAAGACCTTACTGGAACAGCTACCTGCAGATTTACCGGCACCAGTAATTATTGTGCAGCACATGCCACCTAATTTCACCCGTTCGCTGGCTCAACGGTTGAATACATTCAGTCCGCTACATGTAGTTGAGGCAGAAGACGGAATGATGCTAAAAAAAGGAACGGCTTATATTGCCCCAGGTGGTTTCCATTTGAGAGTTCACAAGGCAGCGGACGGAAGATTCATCTTGAAGCTGAGTGAGGATCAGCAAGTGAATGGTCATAGACCTTCGGTGGATACAATGTTTGAGTCACTTCTGCCGTTTACATCTTTACAACGACACCTTGTACTTCTGACAGGCATGGGAAGTGACGGGGCGCGTATGATGAAAAAATTATACGAGACCGGAGTCACTTCAACTTTTGCCGAAAATGAAGAAACGTGTGTTGTCTATGGTATGCCGCGTTCAGCTGTAGAGCTGCAATGCGTGCGTCATCTTCTGCCCCTGCAGGAGATTGCGCCAAGACTTGTTCAAGCAGTGAAATAACGGAGTGTAACTTATGGAGGAGGTGCCTCACAATGGACATGAACCAATATTTATCCATGTTTATTGATGAGTCTAATGATCATCTGCAATCCCTTAACGAAAACATGCTACAACTTGAAGCGAATCCGGAAGATCTGGGCATAGTGCAGGTCATCTTCCGTTCAGCTCATACTCTCAAAGGTATGGCGGCAACAATGGGCTTCGAAGATCTGGCTTCACTGACACACAAAATGGAAAATGTACTGGATATGGTGCGTAATGAGAAACTGAAAATGCAGGATTACATCTTTGATACTATGTTCAAAAGTTTAGATGCTTTGGAGACTATGGTTCAGGATATTACCGGAGGCGGTGAAGGTAAAGCGGATGTCACCTCTATTGTTGCTTCGCTCCAGGCTATTGAAAGTGGCGAATGGACAGGAGGCAGTGCTCCTGCTGTACAAGCAGACAAGAAAAGCGATTCTTCGATCACCAATGCTGTAGAACTGGACGAATTCCAATATTCAGTACTTGATCAGTCTATAGCCGAGGGTCACCGTGTATTCTACGTTGAAGTCCTTGTAAGTGAGCATAGCCAGTTAAAAGGTGTTCGAGCATATATGGTGTTTGACATGCTTGAGCGTTCGGGTGAGGTTGTTAAAGCCTATCCTTCTGTTCAGGATATCGAGCAAGAAAAGTTTGAGCGCAGTTTCTCGTTGTATTACATAACGACCAAAGAGGCGCAAGAACTGGAAAAGGGCATTATGAGCATCTCGGAGATTGAGAGTGCCAAGTTGATTCAATTGGATCAAGAAACGTTGCAGCAGATGACCAATCAGGCAGCCGCTGCAGTTGCGGTAGAAGCTAAACCAGAGACTGTTGCTGTTAAAGATGTACCAGCTCCAGACTCTGCTGCTCCTCTAGAAGAAGTGAAAGCAGCTTCCGCGAAAGCGACAGCGCCGAAACAGGCGGCTGCACCTTCACGCACCATCCGTGTTGACATTGAGCGTCTCGATGTACTGATGAACTTATTCAGCGAATTATTGATTGACCGTTCACGCCTTGAACAATTGGCAAGTGAGACAGGTAACAATGATCTGTCTGATACGGTAGCGCACTTGAGTCGTGTGAGTACGGACTTGCAGAACATCGTACTGAAATTGCGGATGGTACCTGTAGATACCGTTTTTAATCGCTTCCCGCGTATGATTCGTGACCTGGCCAAAACATTGGATAAGAAGATTGATCTCGTCATTACTGGTGCTGAAACGGAACTGGACAGAACGGTTATTGACGAAATCGGCGATCCGCTCGTGCATTTGCTGCGTAACGCGGTAGACCATGGCGTAGAATCTATTTCGGAGCGTGTTGCGGCTGGTAAACCGGAGATGGGTACTGTTAATCTGCGGGCTTTCCATAGCGGTAATCATGTGTTTATTGAGATTGAGGACGATGGTAAAGGGATTTATCGTGACAAGCTCCTGCAAACTGCGATCAAACGTGGCGTTGTAACAGAAGAACAGGGTGCAAAAATGACGGATGATGAAGTTAATCAATTGTTGTTCGCTCCTGGATTCAGTACAGCTGATAAAATCTCGGATATTTCTGGCCGCGGTGTAGGTCTGGATGTAGTAAAATCAAAAATTACTTCGCTTGGCGGTAATGTAACCATTACTTCCACGCCAGGCAAAGGCACGAACTTCTCTGTACAGCTTCCGTTGACCTTGTCCATCATTGCAGCGATGCTTGTGCGGCTTGGTTCAGAGAAGTATGCTGTTCCGTTGTCTTCGATCGTTGAGACGGCCATCGTACAGCGTGAACAAGTACGTAATATCCATGGTAATAAAATGATTACGTTCCGGGAGTCTTTGATACCGTACCTGTCATTAAGCGAAGTTTTCGGAGTGCCGGACTTCAACGATGCGGATGAGAAAGAAACCGAGATCGTTGTTATTCGAAAAGGAGACCGCCTGGCAGCTGTCGCTGTTGAAGAATTCATTGGCCAAAGTGAGATCGTTCTTAAATCGATGGGAACGTATCTTCCTGCTATTGAAGGAATCTCTGGTGCAACGATACTTGGAGATGGACAAGTAGCTCTGATTCTTGATCCAAATGCGTTTATTAAATAAGTATGAAGATGGAGTTTTACATTGAATAGGGAGGTTTTTTACATGGAAGAAGAGTTGAAAGTCATCGTCTTTAAATTAGGGTCCGAAGAGTACGGTATTGAGGTGGACAAGGTTCAGACTATTGAGCGCATGATGCCGATTACCCGCGTTCCCAAAACACTTTCCTTCGTAAAAGGAGTTATCAACCTGCGCGGTGTTGTTATTCCGGTGATTGATCTCCGCGGACGCTTCTCCCTTGCAGAAACGGAGTATACAGATCAAACACGTATCGTTATTGTAGGCGTGGACGATATGCAGGTTGGTTTTATCGTTGACTCTGCCAATGACGTTATTGACATTAAAAGCAGTTCCATCGATACTCCACCTGAGGTGGTCGGTGGTGTTAAAGCGAGATATCTACGTGGTGTTGCCAAATTGGAAGATGGCCGCTTGTTGATTATGCTTAACCTTAATGAAGTATTAAATAAAAGCGAGATTGTGCAGCTGGAAAGTGTTGAGGGCTAGCACTGTGGAGATGTTTAGCCGATTTGAGGGTTTCCAAATGGATGTGCTCAAAGAGGTCGGTAATATTGGAGCAGGCAACGCCGCTACGGCGTTGTCTCAACTCCTTAATAGACCGATTGATATGGGCGTACCCACTGTTCAGATGCTCCCTTTCGAGGAAATTGCTGAAAAAGTGGGTGGCGATGAGCGGATTGTAGTCACAATTTTTCTTCGTGTAGAAGGTGAAGCACCTGGTAATCTCTTTTTTATGATGACCCCTGAGGCTGCAAAGATGTTATTGAATCGTCTTGCTGGTTTTGAGCTAAAAGAAGGCTTGACGTTCACAGATATGGAGTATTCCGCCCTGTCTGAGATTGGAAACATTTTGGCTGGATCGTATCTGTCTTCTCTGGCGGACTTCACAAAGCTTTCGATGTATCCAACGGTTCCAGGGCTGTCCATCGACATGGCAGGAGCAATCTTAAGTTATGGGCTACTGCAATTTGGAGAGATGGGCGACTCAGCATTATTAATTGATACTTCTTTCTTTGAGGGTGAAGATCAGGTAGAAGGGCAGTTTTTCCTGATTCCCGACCCGCCTTCTTTTGCAAAGATTTTTGAATCGCTAGGGGTGCCACTGAACCATGATTGAGGACAAGAGCATCGTTAAAGTCGGTATGGCGGATCTGAATATCGCTCAACTTCCTGGCGTAATCCGTACCACTGGCTTAGGGTCGTGTGTGGGACTAACGATGTATGACCCACAGCTAAAGCTGGCTGGAATGGCGCATGTCATGCTTCCAAGCTCAGAGATTGCCCGGGAGGGGAATCTGAATACGGCTAAATATGCGGACACGGCATTGCCAGAATTGCTTGAAAAGATGCTAAAGTTGGGCGCATCTCAATCACGGATTGTGTCCAAGATGGCTGGAGGTTCACAGATGTTTGCTTTCTCAGGCGCAGGGGATACGATGCGAATTGGACCACGGAATGCAGATTCCTGTCGGGAAATGTTGGAACAGCTCAAAATTCCTCTACTTGGCGAAGATACAGGAGGAAATTACGGGCGCACTATCGAAATGAATTGTGAGACAGGACTTTTAACTATTCGTAGCGTACAAATGGGTGTAAAGGAATTATAATATAATGATAGGAAACTACCGCATTAATCTTGGAGCAGGCATAGTCGGATTCGTTCTGACTTTTTTTGTAGCATTCAGCAGCAATGTGTTGATGACCAGTTTAATACGCGGATTAATAGGATTCGCAGCCTGGTATGTCCTAGCATATGGTCTGCGTTGGGGATTGGGAGTATTGTTTAGCCCTCGTGTAGAAAATGGATATGGTTATGATTCAGAGGGTGCTCAAGATCTAAGAGGTTCACAGGTGGACATCAAACTCGAAGACGATGGACAAGAGCTGAATGACTTGCTCAAGAATGGACAGAGCGACTCCGCCGGGGCTGATCATCCACCATCTGAGACGAAAGCTCCAACGGGATTTGCTCCTTTGGATCCGCCTAAACTCGTCCGGACCAAAGACCCGGAGGAATTGGCGCAGGCCGTTCGTCACCTGACAGACAAATAAGGAGGGTGAAATCAATTGAACGAGCGTAAAGCTTCACATTTGAACCATTCTGATCTGTGGGAAAAATGGAAAGAATACGGAGATCTTGAAGCAAAAAAAATGTTGATCGAAAAATATCTTCATATCGTTAACTATGTGTCAGGCCGACTGGCAGTGGGGTTACCCAAGAACGTTCCGAAAGACGATCTGGAGAGCAATGGAGTCATGGGTCTCATTGATGCATTGGAAAAATTCGATTATGAACGAGGTTTGCAATTCGAGACCTACGCTTCGTGGAGAGTTCGCGGAGCTATACTGGACGGATTACGTCAAGGAGACTGGGTTCCCAGATCTGTACGTGAGAAAGCGAAGCGGATTGAAGATGCTTACCAGCAACTGGAGCAGACCTATTTGCGTTCTGTCAGTGATGAAGAAATGAGTCAGTATCTGGACGTGTCAACTAAGGATTTTCAACATATGCTTCAGGAGGTGGCAGTTATGTCACTCTGCTCACTGGAAGATCCGATCCGGGAAGAAGAGTCAGAGACACGTCTCTCTTTAATGGTAGATGAAAAAGCCAAAAATCCAGATCATAAGGTCAATGAGTTTTATTTAAAAGATGCGCTGGTACAAGGGCTTGAAAAGCTGACAGTTAAAGAACGAACGGTGGTTTCTCTTTTGTATTACGAAGACCTTTCTCTCAGTGAAATCGCAGAGGTTATGTCTCTTTCGCCGTCTCGTATCTCCCAACTACATTCCAAAGCCATCTTACGGCTTCGCGGCACACTGGATAAACAAAAAGATTTGCTGATGCGTAAAGACTAGAGAGCAGAAGTTAAGATATGTGTAGGGAGTGGACAGGCTAATAAGGAGGAAGATCGGCGTTGACACTACAGACTGTTATGGAAAAATGTCTAAACGTTGTTATATCAGATGATAAATGTACAGCTTACCTTGAATATTACAACGAAGAAGAAGGCTTTTCTTGTACTATGGAAGAGCTTGAACAATTTGTGGAGAGTAAAGGCATTAAACACGGTCTAATGCGAGAAGCATTATTAGTTTTTGTTAATAACCCGTCAGTTTACCTGAAGGATAGGTGCAATATAGCCCAAGGAGTGTCACCCATACAGGGAGTCGATGGATATATTCATGTTTTGATCGGTAAGGAAGAGGACACCGAACAGCGTCCGATGGAAGCAGAAGATGGAAAAGTCGATTACAAAGAGCTGATACGTTTGGACAACGTTCGTAGTGGCCAGATCATTGCAGAACGTATTGATCCTGTTGATGGTGTACCGGGCAAAGCAGTGACCGGGGAGGAAATTCCTTTTCGTCCCGGAAAAGAAGCCAGATTTAAAGTTGGAAAGAACGTTGTTGTTAGCCCTGACGGCTCTGCGATGTATGCCGCACTGGATGGTCTGGTTAGTAGAACAGAAGGAAACAAACTTAACGTATTTCCGGTATACGAAGTCAATGGCGATGTAGATTATAAACATGGAAATATTGATTTTGTCGGTAATGTTGTTATCCGGGGTAATGTGCTTACCGGTTTTAAAGTAAAAGCGGCAGGCGACATTCGTGTCATCGGAGGAGTCGAAGGAGCGGAACTCGAAGCAGGTGGCTCTATCGAAATTACCGGTGGTATTATTGGTTACAACAAAGGTTTGATTCATGCAGGTCATCATGTGAAATGTACCTTTATCCAGGAAGGTAACGTTGATGCAGGTGAAGATGTACTCGTAACCCAAAGTATTATGCATTCCAATGTACGTGCCGGTCATGCTGTGATTTGTGCAGGAACCAAAGGACTTATCGTTGGAGGTTCAACACAGGCTGGAGAATGTGTCTCTGCCCGTGTAGTGGGCAATACCATGTCTACTGTAACCTCGATAGAGGTTGGCGTGCTGCCAAGGCTCCGAAACGAAATGAATGAACTACGTAAGGATATTAGAGAACAGATGGACTCCTTGGACAAAACGAAGAAGGCGCTGACTTTACTTGATCAGCTGGCAGCAGCAGGACAACTAACGCCAGACAAAATGGCTATGAGAATCAAATTAAACTCGACACAAAAATCAGCTCTTCATCAGAGTGAAGAAATGAAAACTCGTATCTTGGAAATTGAAAAGGTACTTGAAGATACAAGTAGAGCCCGTGTTGATATTCTGAAGGTGATCTATGGAGGCTCTAAAATAGTTATCGGCAGATATACGAAATTTATTAAAGATCCAGTCAGTCGAATGTCATTTTTTTATCAAGATGGAGATATCACGATGACTCCGTACGTTTAAAACAAGCAACAGGCTTATGAGGAAATCCATTCGAAACCGTGAGGTGAGCGTATGAGTTTCAAAGCAGTGGAGTTGCAGATTGCGGTGCCGCGAACCAGTGAAGCCGGACGATATCAAAGTGAAACTCAGCAAAGGCCTGTTACCGATCAGAATCTGCTTGCGGAACAGACGGCAAAAGAAGCAAATGAGGCAAGGCAGCGCAGTGAGGCCATGGCTGAAACATCGCATACTTCGGTGCGTGATGGTCATGCGGGTGGCGGGGAGTACCATAGTGGGGCTGATGGACAGGATGGAGCCGATGAGCAGGAGAATGTAAAACTTGCAGAGCATCCCTACAAAGGTAAACATGTTGACCTGTCTATGTGAAAGAGTACAACCAGGTTGGAAGCTTGCGCCCCCGGTGGTCGTAACAAAAGGAGAGAAGCAATTTGTCACCATGGATCATTATTGTCGTATTAGGAGCTTGTGCAATTGCTTATGCATTCATCATGCCCCGAAGAGACAAGGAACAGCAGCCATCGCATCAACTGGTGCAGGAGATGGAGTCAACGCTCGAACATTATATGACAGAGATTGAAGAAGATAACGACGCCCTTATTCAACGTGTGGCTGAACTTAAAGGTGAAGCTACAGCAGCGGATCAGCGTATGCAGTCGCAACTTCATGAATTACAGCAGCGGCTTGATCAACTGGAGCAGCAAAAAGTAACGACTGCTGAGGTTATTGCGTCACCGCCTGTGGAGAGCATAACGGGTAAAGCTTCTGAGGGGCTGCAGGCACAAAAACTTTTGGACAGTGTAAGAGCTGAGAACAATCAACATTTTGCATCGGTGTCAGAGTCTCAAGTCAAGGCAGGATTCTTAGAGCCGAAGCGTGAATCTATTAAAGATCGTTACAAAGAACTTTTTAGACTACATGATGAAGGAAAGTCTATGGACTCCATTTCTAGACAAACAGGCATACAGCTTGGTGAGGTGCAACTCATATTGCAGCTGGCAGAGCGGGAGGAGAGCTAACCATGGATAAGCGGTCTTTGTGGATCGGAATAGGAAGCGGTATGATTATCGGGGCTGTGTTACTTCAACTGGCTACGGTTGGACAAAAAGCTCTGTCTGACAGCAGTTTGGAACCAGTGCAACCTGAAAACTGGACGAAAGAACAACTGGAGACAGCAGCAAAGAGTCTGGATCTGAAGTTAGTTGGTGCCCAAGACGAGTTGTATACAGAAACAGAATGGGTGGATAAGAAAAAGCAGGAAAGCAGCAAAATGCAGGGGGAAACAGCAGTAAAACCTAACCAAAGCACTTCTTCAACGAAGCTGGCGGAACCAAAACAGCCACAGCAGCCAGAGTCCACTGATGTCAAAGACCAAACACAGATTAATCAGCCGCAAACAACCAAACCTGCCACACCAAGCAAACCTAAGGGAGCTGCTGTAACGTTCAAGGTGCGCTCTGGCAACAGTTTGGTTATGGTTGCTGAAAACCTGAAGGACGTCGGTATCGTAGATGATGCGCAAGCTTTTATCAAGGCAGGCAATGCTGAAGGGATTAATAGAAAAATTCAAGTGGGCACTTATTCTCTTGAAAAGGGCGAAAGTTTCAAGTCGATTATTGCTAAAATCACCAAAGAACCGTCAAGCTGAGTATGAATGCTCGGACTAGACGGTTCTTTTTGATAACCTGAAGTCATGAAAATTTAGATTCAGAAAATGTTGCAACAGGTTGTCACTTATGATATATTAAATAACGGTGTTAAAACACACGCTGTGCTAATTTTGTTGAGGGTGCTTTCCTATTGGAGAGTCTTAGCGAAAAATGATGCTGGCGGAGGGACACAATAAAAAACCATATTAGGAGGTGTGTGAAGATGGCAGTAATCTCCATGAAGCAGCTTCTCGAAGCTGGGGTACACTTCGGTCACCAGACTCGTCGTTGGAACCCAAAAATGGATCGTTATATCTTCACTGAAAGAAACGGAATTTATATCATCGATTTGCAAAAAACGGTGAAAAAAGTCGAAGAGGCTTACAACTTCGTTAAAGGAATCGCGGGCGAGAATGGTACTCTTCTTTTCGTAGGTACTAAAAAACAAGCTCAAGACTCCGTTAAAGAAGAAGCTGAACGCGCTGGTCAGTTCTACATCAACCAACGCTGGCTCGGCGGTACCCTGACTAACTTCTCTACTATTCAAAAACGTATTGATCGTTTGAAACAGTTGGAAGCTTGGGAAGAAGACGGTACTTTCGCTGTTCTGCCTAAAAAAGAAGTTATCTTGCTTCGCAAAGAAAAAGATCGTCTTGAGAAATTCTTGGGCGGTATTAAAAATATGAAAGGCCTGCCAAGCGCCCTGTTCATCATCGATCCACGCAAAGAGCGTATCGCTGTTGCTGAAGCTCGCAAATTGGGCATTCCAATTGTGGGTATCGTTGATACAAACTGCGATCCGGACGAGATCGATTATGTTATCCCAGGTAATGACGACGCGATCCGCGCTGTTAAATTGCTGACAGGTAAAATGGCTGACGCTGTTATCGAAGCTAACCAAGGCGAAGAAACTTCCGCTTAATAGTTTCGAACATATCATTCATAAATTAAATGAAAAGGGTGGTTGGTAGGTGGATAACCTCTCACTGCCCTTTTTTTAGAGTGTACGTACAATACTTAATCTGGAGGGAATTTATAATGGCAGTTAATGCGAGTGCGGTAAAAGAACTTCGCGAAAAAACGGGCGCAGGTATGCTCGATTGCAAAAAAGCACTGGAAGAAGCAAACGGTGACGTAACGAAAGCAGCTGAATTGTTGCGTGAAAAAGGTCTTTCCGCAGCAGCAAGCAAAGCTGGACGTGCAGCAACTGAAGGCGTTGTAGAATCCTACATTCACGCTGGTGGCCGTATTGGTGTTCTGGTTGAAGTTAACTGCGAAACTGACTTCGTTGGTAAAACGGATCAATTCAAAGATTTCGTTAAAGACGTAGCAATGCAAATTGCTGCAGCTAATCCGAAATTTGTTACACGCGAAGAAGTTCCTACTGAAGAGCTGGAGAAAGAGAAAGAAATCTTGAAAGCTCAAGCATTGAACGAAGGCAAACCAGAAAAAATCATTGAAAAAATGGTTGAAGGCCGTATCGGTAAATACTACGAAGAATACTGCTTGATGGAGCAAACTTTCGTTAAAGATCCAGACAAAACAATTTCCCAATTGCTGAATGAAAAAATCAGCCAAATCGGTGAAAACATCTCCATCCGTCGTTTCGTTCGTTATGAACTGGGTGAAGGTCTGGAGAAAAAAGTAGATAACTTCGTAGAAGAAGTTATGTCCCAAGTAAACAAATAAGACGTTTTTTAAACCGACAAGCAGGATGAATTTTCGAAGATATAAGAATGATGAAACTTCGAAGCGTAAACTCCCTTATATCTCAGGAAAACTGTACCTTATCGGTTAATTGTTTTTCCTAAAAGAGTGGAACACTTCTGTGTTCCTTTCTTTTTAAGCAGGAGGCTATACGCGAAAAGTTTTGTTGGTTGAACACCAGGCGTGTTCAATTCAAAGTGGAGGGTGAACAATTGGAACAGCCAGTATTTAAACGTGTTGTCTTAAAGGTCAGCGGAGAGTCCCTTTCCGGTCAGAACGGCTATGGTATTGATGCAGAAACGATCTCTTCCATTGCGCAGCAGGTAAAAGATGTTGTTGCACTCGGTGTACAGGTTGCTATCGTATGTGGCGGAGGGAACATCTGGCGTGGGATTGCCGGTAGTGAAAACGGGATTGACCGTGCAACTGCGGACTATATGGGCATGCTGGCGACGGTTATGAACTCGCTCGCACTGCAAGATGCGCTTGAACAGATTGAAGTGCCAACGCGTGTGCAAACATCCATTGCCATGCAACAAATCGCAGAGCCGTATATTCGTCGTAAAGCTATTCGTCATCTGGAGAAAGGCCGTGTTGTTATTTTTGCAGCAGGTACAGGTAACCCATTCTTCTCCACCGATACAACAGCAGCACTTCGCGCAGCGGAGATTGAAGCGGAAGTTATCTTGATGGCAAAGAATAAAGTGGATGGTGTTTATTCAGCAGATCCATTTAAAGATAGCACAGCTGAGAAGTTTGAGCAGTTGACATACCTGGATGTATTGAACAAAAACCTTGGTGTAATGGATTCAACGGCATCCTCGCTCTGCATGGATAACAACATTCCGTTAATCGTATTTAACATTACAGAACAAGGTAACATCAAACGCGTTGTTCTGGGCGAGCGTATCGGAACAATCGTTAAAGGGAGTGTAGATTAATGCCACAAGCAGTTAAACAACATGCTGAAGAGCGTATGGAGAAAGCGATTCAGGCACTGCGCCGTGACCTGGCTACCTTGCGTGCAGGCCGTGCAACGCCGGCTCTTTTGGATCGTGTTCAAGTCGAGTATTACGGTGCAATGACGCCTTTGAATCAACTCGCTAATATCAGTACACCAGATTCCCGTACACTGATGATTCAACCGTGGGACAAATCTGCAATGAGTGATATTGAACGTGCGATTATGAAATCAGATCTGGGACTCACTCCAGCAAATGATGGAAGTATGATTCGTCTGTCTATTCCACCGCTGACGGAAGAGCGCAGAGCTGAACTTGTCAAGTTGACTAAAAAGTTCGGCGAAGAAGGTAAAGTCGCAATTCGTAACATTCGCCGTGATGCGAATGATGATATTAAAAAAATGGAAAAGTCCGAGATTTCCGAAGATGAATCCCGGAGACATCAGGACGACATTCAAAAGTCGACTGATAAATTTATCGCTGAAGTCGATAAGGTACTTGCTGCCAAAGAAAAAGAAATCATGGAAGTGTAAGACAAGCGCAGCCCCTCCAATACGGTGGGGTTTTGTCTCTTTTTCCAAGCTTCAGATGAAGAAACTTCAGGGATTTTGGAGGAACAGGAATGATCAAACGGGTTCGGTCGTGGTGGAATGGGGCTGACAAGCAGGAAACGCTGACTATATCCGAGGATAATATCCCGCAGCACGTCGCCATCATCATGGACGGCAATGGACGATGGGCCAAACGTTTGGGTCTCCCGCGTATAGCTGGACACCAGAACGGCATGAAGGCAGTTAAACGTGCAACCATCGCGGCGGATGAACTGGGCATCAAATATCTGACGATGTACGCTTTTTCGACAGAAAACTGGACGCGTCCAAAAGAAGAAGTGGATTTTCTGATGAGACTTCCGCAAGAATTTTTGGCTATTGAGTTAGAAGAACTGATAGAAAAAAATGTACGTATCCGTATGATGGGACATGAAGAGCATTTGCCTTCGCATACGGTAAATGCTTTGCGGGAAGCCATTCGTCTTACAGAACATAATACCGGTCTGGTGTTGAACTTTGCGATGAACTATGGAAGCCGCCGGGAAATGACGGAGTGTGTGAAAGAAATTGCTATGCAGGTAAAGTCGGGGGAATTGGCTGCAGAAGATATCACACCGGAACTTATTGACCAACATATGCTGACCGCAGATCTACCTGATCCGGATTTGTTGATCCGAACAAGCGGGGAACTGCGGCTGAGTAATTTTATGTTATGGCAGCTTGCATATAGTGAATTATGGTTTACGGATATATACTGGCCCGAATTTGGCAAACAGCATCTGCTTGAAGCAGTAGCCGAATATCAGCGCAGAACAAGGCGTTACGGCGGTTTGAAATAGATGGAGGATGAAGCCGTTGAAACAGCGATTAACGACAGGAATAATAGCAGGTGTGTTGTTTTTGGGATTTTGCATGCTTGGCGGCCTATGGTATCACGGGTTAGTCTTGCTTATGGCTCTCATCGGTTATTATGAGTTTGTAAAAATGACGGGGGTGAAGCCTTTTTCAGGTGTAGCCCTGATTGGATATGCGGGAATGATCTCCATTGTATTTCCTTGGGAACTGGTATGGGATTACAGACCGTTATCCTTGTTTCAAATTTTATGGATTGTCATGTTAATTCTGATGACCGCTTCGGTTGTCACTAAGAACAGAGTGCCGATTAATATAGTGGCTATGCTTTTTATCGGCGTGCTGTATATTGGTACAGGGTTTTATTATATTGCAGAGTCCAGACATTTACATCATGGCTTGTTCTGGACATTCCTCTTACTGGGTTCAATCTGGGCAAGTGATGCCGGAGCTTACTTTGTAGGCAAGTGGATTGGCAAAAACAAACTTTGGCCTTCGATCAGCCCGAACAAGACCGTAGAAGGGGCGCTCGGTGGCATTGTCATTGCTGTTGTCACCTCGGTGGTGTTTGCACTGGTTTCGGATGGGTTGCTCTCCTGGCAGAGAGCGATTGTGATCGGGATAGCCTGTGCAGTAGTAGGTCAGATGGGGGATTTGATCCAGTCAGCCTACAAACGCGTATACAACATTAAGGATTCAGGCAATCTTCTTCCTGGGCATGGCGGTATTCTGGATCGGTGCGACAGCTGGATTGTGGTGTTTCCATTTGTACATATTCTGATGCTATTGCCTTATTAAGAGGAAACAGGTGCAAGGTGATAGAGTCGACCGCCTGCAAGTATCGGATTCATTAGAGGTGAGGTGCAGCAATGAAAAAAATAGCGATTCTTGGTTCGACGGGGTCGATCGGAACACAGACACTGGATGTTGTCGATATGCATCCAGAACACTTTCAAGTGGAAGCGCTGGCTGCTGGGAGCAATACAGATTTGCTGATTGAACAGGCAAGACGTTATCAGCCGAAAAAGATTTCTGTGGGTTCCAAGGAACTGGCCGACAAAGTTGCTCCACATGTACCAGCAGGCACGAAAGTGTATTACGGTTCGGAAGGTCTCATTGAGATTGCTGCAGGAACCGATGCAGACACAGTTGTTACCGCCGTCGTAGGAAGTGTTGGACTAGAGTCTACGCTTGCTGCAATAGATTCAGGTAAACAGATTGGACTTGCGAATAAGGAAACTCTGGTTACGGCTGGTCATATCGTGACAGCAAGAGCTGTGGCAAAAGGGGTAGCTATTTTGCCTGTAGACAGTGAGCACTCGGCCATCTTCCAGTGTTTGAACGGAGAGAACCGCTCAAGTGTGGCTGGAATTACATTGACTGCGTCAGGTGGTTCGTTCCGAGCTCTTACTCGTGAGCAGCTCCAGCAAGTAACCGTAGAAGATGCGCTTAAACATCCAAACTGGTCAATGGGTTCCAAAATTACAATTGATTCCGCAACAATGGTTAACAAAGGACTTGAGGTCATTGAGGCGCACTGGTTGTTTGGTCTTGATTATGATCAAATTACAGTACTTCTTCATCCAGAGAGCATTATTCATTCATACGTAGAATTTGAAGACACAAGCATTATTGCCCAACTAGGAACTCCGGATATGCGTGTCCCTATTCAATACGCGCTAACCTACCCTGATCGTATGCCTTCTCCGGCAAAACGTTTGTCTCTTGCTCAAATTGGACAACTTCAATTCCGGGAGATGGACATGGATCGCTTCCCGTGTTTAAGAATGGCATATGAATGTGGTAAAATGGGAGGAACTGCAACAACGGCATTTAATGCAGCCAACGAGGTTGCTGTAGCCCGTTTCTTGCGGAAGGAGATTTCATTCCTTAAAATAGAAGATATCATTGCTTCTGTGCTTGAAGCGCACCGGAATGTGGACAAACCTGATTTGGAGCAGATCGCTGCTTGTGATCAGGATAGCCGCAAGCTTGCTTCCTTGTTGTAATCTCTTTTTTTAGAGACAAACTGGAAGAAGGGATTCTCTTGTGCGGCATTAGAGAATAATGATAGTCTAGAGGGACAGACTGCGGTACGTGCCGTGAAGGAGGATGAATAGGGATTGGAAACCATACAAGTGGTATTTCTAACGGTGCTGATGTTCTTTGTCATCGTGACGGTGCATGAATGGGGGCATTATTACTTTGCGAAGCGTGCCGGCATTCTTGTGCGGGAATTTGCGATCGGTTTTGGTCCCAAATTATTCTCATATAAAAGAAATGAGACGCAGTTCACACTGCGATTGCTGCCTTTTGGCGGATATGCACGAATGGCAGGAGAAGATCCGGAACTGATTGAAATCCAGGAAGGACAGACCATAGCGGTACG
Source organism: Paenibacillus sp. TSA_86.1 (assembly GCF_052691815.1). Lineage (NCBI taxonomy): Bacteria > Bacillati > Bacillota > Bacilli > Caryophanales > Paenibacillaceae > Paenibacillus > Paenibacillus sp. TSA_86.1. The sequence goes on from NZ_JBQZGE010000001.1 coordinate 1,297,787, forward strand.
GGCTGTAGAGGATCAGGTCAAAATGATCTATCTGGATCAATTGGATAACCGTAAAAATGTAATTCGCGGAGAAGTGATCTCCATAGATATGGAGAATACGCTCAAGCTTCAACTGGATGTGGATGGTGAAATACAAGACTATCAAATTCATCCGCAAGCGATGCTGGTAAGCCGTGGAAAACAGACACAGATCGCTCCTAAAGATCGGCAGTTTGGCAGCAAAACGGTGGCTCAACGCGCCTTGGCAATTTTTGCTGGCCCGCTTATGAACTTTATTCTTGCTTTTGTTCTGTTCGCTGTTTATGCATTGATGGCAGGCGTGCCAGTTGAAAATCCGAAGAATTTGCAGATTGGCGAAGTGTTCAAAGGCGGGGCAGCGGATCAGGCCAATTTGCAAAAAGGTGATATTATTGAAACCATTAATGGTACTGTGATCGGTACAGATTCGAAAAAAATGGTGACGATGATTGCCGAATCCAAAGACAAGCCGATGGAATGGACACTGCGCAGGGGGAATGAGACGTTTAATATCACTATTACCCCTCGAGCGGTAGAAGGTCAGGAAGGCGGCAAGGTAGGAATTGCACCTGTTCTGCCTACACGTTCTGTAGGATTTGTGGAAATGTTCAAGTTTTCAGGAATAGCTATGGTGGACACCACCAAAGTTATTTTTGAAGGATTCAGACATCTGATCAATCAGTTTAGCATGGATGATATTGGTGGACCTGTGCGTACCTTTGAGGTTACTGGACAGATTGCAAAGCAGGGTATCGAGCAATTAACAAGATGGGCAGCGATTCTAAGCCTCTATCTGGGCATATTCAATCTGCTTCCAATCCCTGCGCTTGATGGCAGTCGTCTCGTTTTCCTTGGAATTGAAGCGCTGCGGGGTCGACCAGTCGACCCTAATCGTGAAGGCATGGTGCATTTTGTCGGGTTCGCGATGCTCTTTGTGCTGATGCTGGCGGTAACATATAATGATATACTACGTTTAATTAACGGATAATTACGGTTTGACTACGTGCTGAGTAATATTCAGTGCTGGTCGTTATGGGAGGACGCTGGAGTCTTATGTCAAAGGAAAACGATAAACAATTCGTGACTGAAATTACACCGCAGGGTGAGGATTTCTCTCGCTGGTACATTGATGTTATTAAAAAAGCAGATCTTATGGACTATTCACCGGTTCGTGGCTGTATTGTGTTCAAACCGGACGGATTTGAAATCTGGGAGCACATTAAGGATGAAATGGATCGACGCTTCCGCGAAACGGGTCATCGCAATGCATACTTCCCGATGTTCATCCCGGAGAGCTTTTTCCAAAAGGAAAAAGAGCATGTGGAGGGTTTTAACCCTGAGTTGCCTTGGGTAACCGAAGCGGGTGGAGAAAAGCTGGAAGAACGTTTGGCCATCCGCCCAACGTCTGAAACCATTATCGGACACATGTACTCTAAATGGATTCAATCCTATCGCGACCTGCCGGTTCTGATTAACCAATGGGCTAACGTTGTCCGCTGGGAAAAAAGAACGCTGCCGTTCCTGCGCACGAGTGAATTCCTGTGGCAAGAGGGGCATACAGCGCATGAAACGGAAGAAGAAGCACGCGAAGAAACGATGAAAATGCTGGAAATCTACCGTGAAGTTGTTGAAGAGTATCTCGCTATTCCGGTCATTACAGGCCAGAAAACAAAATCGGAAAAGTTTGCCGGTGCGGTGGATACTTTCTCCATTGAAGCCATGATGAAAGATGGACGTGCGGTGCAGGCGGGTACTTCTCACTACATGGGTACGAACTTTGCCAAAGCATTCGAGATTCAATATTTGAGCCGCAACAATGTTTTGGAACTTGCTCATACCACTTCATGGGGAACGAGCACACGTTTGATCGGGGCTTTGATTATGGTTCACGGGGATGACCGTGGTCTCGTACTGCCGCCAAAAGTGGCACCAACGCAAGTGGTGGTGATTCCGATTGGACCGCCAAAAACACGTGACTCCGTTGTAGGTCGTGCGGATGAACTGTTCGCAGAACTGAAAAAGGCTGGTATTCGTGTGAAAATGGATGATCGCAGTGACGTTCGTCCAGGCTGGAAGTTTAACGAATACGAGATGCGCGGTGTACCCATTCGTCTAGAGATTGGCCCTCGCGATATGGAAAACGGTGTATGTGTGCTTGTATCCCGGATTACCGGAGAGAAGAAAGTGGTAGAACAGGCGAACCTGGTTGAAGAAATTCAAACCTTGTTAACCCAAATTCAGACTGACATGCTTGATCGTGCACGTACGTTTATGTCAGACAATTTCTACTCGGTGGATACATTGGATGAGATGAAAGAATTGATGGAAAATAAACGCGGATTTACACTGGCTGGCTGGTGTGGATCAGAAGTATGTGAAGATAAAGTAAGAGAAGTCACGGGTGCAACTAGCCGTAACATTCCGTTCCAGCCTGCGGAAGAGAAGCACACATGTCTGGCTTGCGGTGAACAGGCAAAACACACCGTTGTGTTTGCAAGAGCATACTAGACTAGTCAATGGCTTGATATTGAGAACTTATTCACCAGATTAGTAATGAATGAAGAGCTTCTGTCGGATAAAATGGATCGGTGCGGGTTCGGATCGAGGGTCATTTTTGAATACAGAGGCTTTTCATGTTTTAAGGGGGCACAGGAGGAACACGATGAGTGGATTTGAGGAGAAGAGAAAACGGTTTGAGTTGTTGATGAAACAGGCAGAACTTCCGGCAGGCTTGACGGATCCTTATTTCCTGGATGGGTGGATTGAACGGGTAGAGACCAATCGTGCGAATCGCGAATGGCACATCCAGATTGGGAAGGATACACTGGTACCTGCGCCGATCTATCGAACGTTCAGTCTGCATATTCAGGAGAAGATGAATCATATTGCCAAAATCACTTTTGCCTTTAAATATACGGACAAGGTGCTGTCTGGTGATATCGTGAAAGAATATTGGAACCTGTTCCTGGAGTGGGTTACACGCGAAATTCCGTCTGTAAATGGCTGGATGAATCGTGCGACAGTGGAATGTGAAGCCGATCTGCTTCAACTGACGATGAGTGACTCCACGTCAATGGAACTGGCACGTAAGAAACAGATTGACCAAGCCATTACCACGTTCTACGAAAAATATTTCCACTTGCCTTTACGCGTCAAGATGCAGGTGGGTGAAGCGGGAAGTAATAAAGAGGCGATGGAACAATTCCAGGCCCAGAAGAAGGTAGAAGAACGTCAAGTTATTGAAAAGATGATGAGCGAAGTCACGGAGACCGAACTGCCAGAGGATGAAGAACAAGGCGATGTGCGTTTGCAAATGGGTTATGAGATCAAAGAGCCTGCTGTGCCTATGCAGGAAGTTCAGGATGAAGAGAAAAAAATTACACTTCAGGGAACAATCTTTGGTCTGGACCGCAAGGAACTGCGGAATGGAAATACGTTATTTACCTTCTATCTGACAGACTTTACGGATTCGATGCAAATGAAGATGTTTGCCAAAACCAAAGAAGATGTCAAAATTCTCAGTTTGCTTGCAAATGGGAAATGGGTAAAAGTTCGTGGACGTGTTGAATACGACCGGTTTATGCAAATTCCTGAACTCGCCATGATTCCTTCGGATCTGACTGAAGTCAAGGCGCCGCCATCCCGGAAGGATTCAGCGGAGGAGAAGCGCGTAGAATTTCACTTGCACTCCACGATGAGTACGATGGATGCGGTAACGTCCATTGATAAATATGTGAAAACAGCTGCTGACTGGGGACACAAGGCCATTGCCGTAACGGACCACGGTGGTGTTCAGGTTTACCCGGAAGCATCCAAGGCAGCCAAGAAAAATGGGATTAAAATGATCTACGGCCTGGAAGCCAATGTGGTGAATGACTCCGTAGCGGTTGTCCTGAATCCACAACCAATGGATCTGAAGACGGCCACGTATATCGTATTTGATATCGAGACCACGGGACTGTCGGTAACGCAAAACAAAATCATTGAGATTGCCGCTGTCAAAGTTCAAGAGGGGAAAGAGGTGGATCGTTTTGCTACCTTTGTCAATCCGCATGAACGAATCCCATACAACATTCAGCAGTTAACCAACATTACAGATGAGATGGTAAAGGATGCACCAGAGCTTGAACCGGTTATTCGTGACTTTGTTGCTTTTGCTGGAGATGGTGTACTGGTCGCGCACAATGCACGGTTTGATATGGGCTTTATCCAGGCATCCCTCAAAAATCTGGACATGCCTGAGCTGCCAAATCCGGTGCTTGATACCCTAGAACTGGCTCGTCTTTTATATCCAAAAATGAAAAATCACCGGTTGAATACATTGGCTGATAAATATAAAGTTGCGCTGGAAAGTCATCACCGGGCGATCGATGATACGATTGCTTTGGCAGGGATCTTGAATGGACTCATCAATGATGCAGCTCAATTAAAAGGTCTAACGATGCTGGATCGTTTGAATGATTTCGTTGGGGTAGACCTGTCGAATACACGTCCTTTCCACTGCGGAATTTACGCGTTGAATGATGTAGGCAAGAAAAATCTCTATAAGCTGGTTTCCCTCTCACATACCGAGTACTTCAAACGTGTTGCATGTATACCGAAGTCCAAGCTCGTAAGCTTGCGCGAAGGATTAGTTGTCATATCAGGCTGTGAAAAAGGAGAATTCTTCGAAGCTGTCCTTAACAAATCTGTGGAAGAGGCTGAGGAAATCGCCGAGTTTTATGACATTCTGGAGATTCAACCTCTGACCATGTACATGCATTTGGTGGACAAAGGACTTGTGGCTACGCCAGAAGAGTTAAAACTTGCGGTTCGTAAAGTCGTAGATATTGGCGCCAAATTGAATAAACCTGTCATTGCTACAGGTAATGTTCATTACTTGGAGCCGCGAGATAAAATCTATCGGGATATTACGATTCATGGCATAACCGGTTTCAGTCCGCTCAAAGACCAGCGCAAACCTGATGCTCACTTCAGAACGACAGCCGAAATGCTGGAGGAATTCCAGTTCCTTGGACAGGATAAAGCGTATGAAGTTGTGGTTACCAATACCATTGAGCTAGCCGATCGTTTTGAGGAGATTAAGCTCTTCCCGGACAAACTCTTTACGCCGATTTTGGAGGGTGCGGAGGAGGAAATCCGTAACACCTGTTACAACACGGCCAAATCGATCTATGGTGAAGACCTGCCGGAAGTTATTATTGCTCGATTGGAAAAAGAATTGCAGCCAATCATCAAATACGGATTTTCTGCCAACTATCTGATCTCCGAACGTCTCGTTAAAAAATCAAATCAAGATGGTTATCTTGTAGGTTCGCGGGGATCGGTGGGTTCGTCCGTCGTAGCAACGTTCCTGGGCATCTCAGAAGTTAATCCGCTTCCTGCACATTATATCTGTGTGAACCCTGAATGTAAGCATAGCGAATGGTTCCTTGACGGTAGTGTGCCGAGTGGATTTGACTTGCCAGACAAACCGTGTCCTGATTGTGGTGGGAAACTCAAAGGGGAAGGACAGGATATTCCGTTTGAAACTTTCCTTGGGTTTAAAGGGGATAAAGTTCCCGATATCGACTTGAACTTCTCGGGGGATTATCAGCCCCATGCCCATAACTACACGAAAGTGCTGTTTAGTGAGAAAAGTGTGTTCCGTGCGGGTACGATCGGAACGGTCGCGGAGAAAACGGCGTTTGGATTTGCGAAGAAATATGAAGAACAACATCAAAAGAAATGGCGCGGTGCCGAGCTAAATCGTCTGGCATCCGGTTGTACCGGTGTAAAGCGAAGCACGGGACAGCATCCCGGCGGAATCGTCGTTGTACCGGATTATATTGAAGTGGAAGACGTAACACCTGTTCAATATCCTGCAGATGACGTTACAGCCGAGTGGAAAACGACCCACTTTGACTATCACGCTTTTGAAGAAAACTTGCTGAAGCTTGATATTCTGGGACACGATGATCCGACCATGATGCGTATGTTACAGGATCTTACGGGCGTTGATCCAACAACGATTCCGATGAATGATCCCAAAGTGATGAGCATGTTTAACTCCACGGAGGCTCTTGGCGTAACTCCAGAGTTAATTCGCTCCCCTGTTGCAACCTTCGGTGTGCCCGAGATGGGAACCAAATTCGTGCGTCAGATGCTTGTCGAATCCCAGCCGTCGTCTTTTGCCGACTTACTCCAGATTTCCGGGCTTTCTCACGGTACGGGCGTATGGCTTGGCAATGCACAGGATCTCATCAAGAACGGTACATGTAACATCAAAACAGTAATTGGTTGCCGGGATGATATCATGCTGTTCCTGATTTACAAAGCGGGAATGGATGCAAGTCTTGCCTTTAAGATTACGGAAAGTGTACGTAAAGGACGTGGACTGCCACAGGAATGGATTGACGAGATGAAAAACTGCAAGGTACCGCAATGGTACATTGACTCCTGTCTCAAAATCCAGTACATGTTTCCGAAGGCCCACGCAGCTGCTTACGTTATTTCCGCGGTGCGTACGGCATTTTTCAAACTGTATCATCCGATTGAATATTATGCGACCTACTTTACCGTTCGTGCAGATGAGTTGGATATCGAACTGGTATGTCAGGGTTATGATGCCATATACCGCAAAATCGTAGAGATTGAACAGCTCGGTTTTCAGGCGCCGCCAAAAGAGAAAAACATGCTTCCTGTTCTGGAAATGGCACTGGAAATGACAGCCCGCGGTTTCTCGCTTAAACCGATAGATCTATACCGCTCGGAAGCGACAAAATTCATTGTGGACGAAAAGTCATTGATTCCTCCATTCTCTGCACTGGCAGGTATTGGCGATAATGCGGCTCGTAACATTGCCGCAGCCCGCGAACATGGTGAGTTCCTGTCGATCGAGGACTTCCAGCAGAAATCCAAAGCAACCAAAACGATTGTGGAGTTACTGACCAATATGGGATGTTTCCGTGGTTTGCCTGAGAGCAACCAGCTTTCTTTGTTCTAAAAGGTCGAAACAACACATTTTCACGTCTGGAGCCATGTAATCTGATTTTTTCCTTCATTAGTGCGGTTGCTGCGCAATGGATCGCTTACTTGTCACTATTACCAGACTATGTTATAATTTTTGAAGTGAACGAGATAGTACGAATTTCTGGAGAGTGGGGAAACCCACTCTTTAGTCTTTGGTATACAAGAATCTTGGGTATTTAATCATCTGCCAGCGATTTTAGCTGGTGTAACCTAAGTTGGAGGTTATCGGTTTTGAGCACAACGAATATTAAATCTACCGTGGAAGAAATGATCCAACCCTACTTGAATGAACAAGGCTTCGAGCTGGTTGACATCGAATACGTCAAAGAAGGCAGCAACTGGTTTTTACGGGTGTATGTCGACAAAGAGGGTGGAATCGACATCGACGATTGTGTCTTGATCAGCGAAAAGCTCAGCGTCAAGCTGGATGAAAACGATCCGATTCCATCTGTCTATTTCCTTGAAGTGTCTTCTCCCGGTGCGGAACGTCCACTGAAAAAAGCAGAGGATGTTGCCAAAGCCGTAGGCAAGAATGTGTTCATTACAACCTACGAGCCGGTGAATGGAATGAAGGAATTCGAAGGCAAGTTGCTTTCCTTTGATAACGAGGAACTTGTGATCGAAGCAGGCAAGAAGCAGCATACCGTTTCTTATGAAAAGGTTGCCAGTGCGCGCTTGGCTATTTTGTTTTAGAGTGCCTTGTTCACTTGATTAATGAAAAAGACACATCTCACGATAACGGCAAGGTGCTCACAAGTTTCGAGCCTTTCGCCGTTTTACGTATGGGATGCCATGTTTGAAAGGGGGATCAACATTCATGAGTATGGATTTTATTGAAGCAATGAATGAATTGGAACGGGAAAAAGGGATCAGCAAGGATGTGCTGTTTGAAGCGATCGAGGCTGCACTTATCTCCAGTTACAAGCGTAATTTTAACACGGCGCAGAACGTACGTGTTGACATGAACCGTAATACGGGGGTTATTCGTGTATATGCCCGCAAACTGATCGTGGAAGAAGTCCTGGATTCGCGAACTGAAATTTCGTTACCTGCTGCACGGGAAATTAACCCTCACTTCCAGCTGGAAGATATTGCGGAGATTGAAGTTACGCCGCGCGACTTTGGACGTATTGCCGCACAGACGGCCAAACAGGTTGTTACCCAGCGGATTCGTGAAGCCGAACGCGGCCTGATCTACAATGCTTTCGTGGATAAGGAAGAAGATATCGTTACGGGAGTAGTGCAGCGTCAGGATTTGCGCAATATCTACATCGATCTGGGCAAAATCGAAGCGGCACTGCCGCTCACCGAATTAATGCCGAATGAGAAGTTTGTGCACGGTGACCGTATCAAGGCGTATATTACCAAGGTTGAAAATACGACCAAAGGGCCGCAAATCATTTTGTCCCGTACTCACCCTGGGCTTTTGAAACGTCTCTTTGAGCTGGAAGTGCCTGAGATTTTTGACGGCGTAGTTGAAATTCGTTCCGTTGCCCGTGAAGCAGGGTTCCGTTCCAAAATCGCAGTTCATTCCCGCAATGAGGAAGTTGATCCGGTTGGATCTTGCGTAGGTCCAAAAGGAATGCGCGTGCAGACCATTGTGGGTGAGCTGCGCGGTGAGAAAATTGACATCGTTCGATATTCCGAACAAGTGGATGAATATGTGGCTAATGCACTGAGTCCTTCCAAGGTCTTGGAAGTTCATGTGTTTGAGGAAGAAAAGATGGCTCGGGTGATTGTTCCTGACTATCAACTGTCCCTTGCCATTGGCATCAAAGGCCAAAATGCCAGATTGGCAGCCAAATTAACGGGCTGGAAAATCGACATTAAGAGCGAGAGCCAGGCGGAGCAGGAATTCGGCAGAGAAAAAGATTCTTCTTCGGAAATGCATCAGGATTCCGTCTCCGTCGATTAAAGGAAAGCACGGGGGGCGCTGACGTATGAAACCTAAAAAAGTGCCGCTGCGCAAATGTGTGGCATGCCAGGAAATGATGCCCAAAAAGCAGCTGATTCGCATTGTTAAAACGCCTGAGGACGAAGTGCTGATCGATTTGACTGGTAAAAAGTCTGGACGCGGCGCATATCTGTGCGGCAAAGAGTCTTGTTTCAAGCTTGCACTAAAAAATCGAGCGCTGGATCGAGCACTGAAGAGCAAAGTTTCACCAGAAATTTATGAGCAGCTCGCTGCGGATTTTATCTCAGTTGAAGATGAATTCATAGCTGCACAGGAGCGTGAAGAGGATGAGTGATACGAAAGTACTGTCTTACCTCGGGCTCTCTATGCGCGCTGGTAAACTCCTTACAGGTGATGAGATTGTGCATAAAGCGGTACGCTCGGGTGAAGCCAAGATGGTTATTGTCGCAGGTGACGCTTCAGCGAATACACAAAAGAAATTTCGCGACAAATGTGCTACTTACAAGGTTCCGCTTCTTATCGGACTAGATCGTGACCGTATAGGGTCAAGTATCGGTAAAGACACGCGGGTGGTTCTTGCGGTAACAGACCTTGGGTTTGCAAAAATGATCTCCAAGCAAGTCGGTATAATGTCGGAGGTGGAGTATATTGAGTAAACAGGAAAACAAGGAAAAATTGCGAGTTTATGAATATGCGAAGTCCCTTAACATGAGTAGTAAAGAAATTATTACCATTCTTAAAAAACTGGATATTCCCGTTAACAATCATATGAGTGTGATGGAGAATGGTTCAGTCGGTAAGGTGGAACAATTTTTTAAAGATATCAAATCCACTGCCGCATCGAAACAAGGTAACGAAGCCAAGTCGGTTACGACTTCGGCTGTGCGCAGTGACAAACCAGTGGACAGCAACAAGCCGGGCGGCGGAGTGAACACGCCGAATGACAGTAACACAACCGGTAGTCCCGTACAAACAAAAATACAACAGGAAAAGCAGGTAGGTATGAACAATAGACCAAATTCCAACAATAACAATGGCACTCAAAGACCAAGCGGCCAAGATAGCCGTAACAGAACAACAACTTCCCAAGGCTCAGGCCAAGGAGGACAAACAGGAAACCGTCCAAGACCAGCATCAAGTGGTCAAGGCAGCACAGCTTCACGTCCGCAAGGTTCGGGTCAACGTCCGAACAATAGTGGCGGTCCTAGCAGAACAACAACGGGATCAAACACCAGTGGTCCTAACAGATCAACAGGGCCGAACAGCGGCGGTAACTCCAGCAACAGCGCTAACCGTAGTGGTGGCCAAGGGCAAGGCCAGGGACAAGGTGGCCAACGAAGAGGCGGTCAAGGCAGTTCCGGTAATAACAATGGCAACCGCTCCAATGGTGGAGGCACAGGCGGTGGTGGACGTCGCTTTGACGACAATCGTGGTGGCAACTTCCGTAATAACCGCGGTGGCAAGAACAACCGTAACAGAAATCAGCAGCAGTATGTTCAACGTGAGAAAATCGATAACACACCGAAGAAAATCATCGTTCGCGGTGACATGACGGTTGGTGAAACAGCAAAACTTCTTCACAAAGATGCTTCTGAAGTGATCAAAAAACTCATCGGTATGGGTGTAATGGCAACCATTAACCAAGAGCTGGACATTGATACTATTCTCTTGCTTGCAGGTGAATTCGGTGTTGAAGTTGAAGTGAAGATCGTGCTTGAAGATGACCGTTTTGAAACTGTGGAAGAGAATGATGATGCTGCAGATCTTCAATCACGTCCTCCGGTTGTAACGATCATGGGTCACGTTGACCATGGTAAAACAACATTGCTGGATGCTATTCGTTCCACGAATGTAACTGGCGGTGAAGCGGGCGGAATTACGCAGCATATCGGGGCTTATCAGGTTGAGATTAACAACAAGAAAATCACATTCCTTGATACTCCAGGTCACGAAGCATTTACAGCGATGCGTGCGCGTGGAGCACAAGTTACGGACATGACGATTATTGTTGTCGCTGCGGATGATGGCGTTATGCCACAAACCGTTGAGGCAATTAACCATGCCAAGGCTGCTGGTCTGCCGATTATCGTTGCAGTCAACAAAATCGACAAACCGGGCGCTGATCCGGACAAAGTAAAACAAGAACTGACCAGTTATGAACTCGTTCCGGAAGAGTGGGGCGGAGATACCATCTTTGTCAACGTATCCGCGAAACAAAGAATGGGTCTGGAAGGTTTGCTTGAAATGATTCTGCTCGTTGCAGAAGTAAATGAATACAAAGCGAATCCGGATAAACGTGCCCGTGGTACGGTGATTGAAGCTGAGCTGGATAAGGGCCGCGGCCCAGTTGCACGTATCCTTGTACAGCATGGTACATTAAAAGTCGGGGATGCTTTCGTGGCAGGTAACTGCTTCGGTCGTGTACGGGCAATGGTCAATGATAAAGGCCGTCGTTTGAAAGAGGCAGGACCGTCTACTCCGGTGGAAATCACGGGTCTGACTGAAGTTCCAGGTGCGGGAGATCCGTTCATGGTCTTCGAAGATGAGCGTAAAGCTCGTTCCATCGCTGACAAACGTGCGATTACGCAACGTGAATCCGATCTGGGTACGCACACACGTGTAACTCTTGATGATCTGTTCCAACACATCAAAGATGGCGAGATCAAAGATTTGAATGTGATCATTAAAGGTGACGTGCAAGGTTCGGTCGAGGCATTGAAAGGTTCCCTTGCCAAGATCGAAGTTGAAGGCGTACGCGTGAAGATCATTCACAGCGGTGCTGGTGCGATCACAGAATCCGACATTATTTTGGCTGCGGCTTCGAATGCCATCGTGATTGGTTTCAACGTTCGTCCTGAAAATCAGGCGAAAATTACTGCGGATCAAGAGCAAGTAGACATTCGACTACACCGCGTGATCTACAGTGTTATCGAAGAGATTGAACAAGCAATGAAAGGTATGCTTGATCCAATCTACAAAGAAAAAGTTATTGGTCATGCTGAAGTTCGTAATACCTTCTCCATTAGTAAAGTAGGTACCATTGCAGGTTGTATGGTTACCTCGGGCAAAATCACTCGTTCTGCGGAAGCACGCCTCATTCGTGATGGTATCGTCCTTTACGAAGGTAAGCTGGATTCCCTGAAACGATTCAAAGATGATGCCAAAGAAGTGGCTCAAGGTTACGAGTGTGGTATCACATTGGATAAATACAACGATCTCAAGGAAGGCGATGTCATTGAAGCCTTCATCATGGAGACCGTACAACGATAAGCAAGGAAGTATGAGGTGAACAACAATGGCTAAGGTTCGTACAGGTAGAGTGAGCGAGCAGATCAAGAAAGAACTGAGTCTGCTCATCCAGTCAGAACTGAAAGATCCACGTATCGGTTTTATCACTGTAACGGGAGTTGAAGTGACTGGCGACTTGTCGCAAGCCAAAGTTTATCTGAGTGTCTTCGGTGAACAGGAGCAGAAGGATAACTCGCTTAAGGCACTTGCCAAAGCAAACGGCTTTCTGCGCACGGAACTCGGGAAACGTATCCGTTTCCGTCATGTTCCCGAGTTGATATTCAAGATTGACGAATCGATCGCTTACGGCAGCCGGATTGAAAAGCTGCTTGGCGATATTGGTTCCGACAAAAACGAATCCCAGTAACAGAATAGAGGAGACGGCAATGCACACTTATGAACAGGCGCTCCAGGCAGGAAAACAATTCCTGCTGGAGCATGACGATTACCTGGTCGTGTCGCATGTACAGCCGGACGGTGACGCAGTCAGCTCGACGGTAACGGTGGGCTGGCTGCTGTCATGTCTGGGAAAGACATTCACAATGATCAATGAAGGTGAAATTCCGCAACGGATGCGTTTTTTGTGGCAGGCGGACGCCATTGTGAACATGACCGAACACCCCCCGGAACGTAAATATAAAGCGATCATCTGTGTAGATTGTGCTGACTTTGCGAGAGTGGGGCTTACCCGTCATTATTTTGAAGAAGATGCAATGATTCTAAATATCGATCATCATCCCACAAATAACGGATATGGAGCAGTAAACATCATTAAATCCGATGCAGCAGCAACGGCTGAGATTTTGTTTGAACTGCTGCAACTCTTCAACATTACATGGGATAAGGATATAGCTACAGCGGTATACACGGGTCTGCTTACAGACACGGGTGGTTTCCGTTATGCCAATACCAGTCCTAATGTGATGGCTACGGCTTCCCGTTTGCTGGAACACGGTGTGGATGGGCCTTATCTTGCACAATCACTGCTGGAAGAGATGACTTTCCCGCAAGTCCGTATTTTGAACAAGGCGCTCTCATCTTTGCAAATGTCAGAAGACGGTAAAGTTGCATGGGTCATTATTACACCCGAGGATATGCACGCATGTGAAGCGGTCAACGAAGATCTGGAAGGGATTGTTAACTACACTCGTAACATTCGAGGAGTAGAAGTAGGTATCTTTTTCAAAGTAATCAACGAGAATGCCACTAAAGTTTCTATGCGCTCGGCTGGCAAAATAGATGTAGCGGCACTGGCACAAACCTTTGGCGGCGGCGGGCATGTTCTCGCAGCTGGATGCCGAATGGAAGGTAAGCTGGACGATATCGTGGAAAAAGTGCTAAAGCAGGTGAATTTTCAATGGTAAAACCGTTTGAAGGCATTCTCCCGGTTTATAAACCGGCCGGTTTCACTTCCCATGATGTTGTAGCCAAAATGCGCCGAATACTGAAAATGAAGCGGATTGGTCATACGGGTACTCTCGATCCGCAGGTAACCGGGGTTCTCCCGCTCTGTCTCGGGAGAGCGACAAGGGTTGTGGAGTATATGCAGGAACTTCCAAAGGAATATCTGGCGACACTCAGATTGGGACTCGCTACAGACACAGAGGATCTCACGGGTGAAGTGATTGAACGATCAGAGTCCGCTGTGGAAGTCAGCCAGGAACAGGTTCAGCAGGTATTGGAGCGGTTTTTGGGTACAATATCCCAGGTTCCGCCGATGTATTCTGCAGTAAAAGTGGATGGGAAACGGTTATATGAACTGGCACGTGAAGGTAAAACGGTGGAGCGTAAGAGCCGTGAGGTCACGATCTATGAGCTGGAGCTTACCGGAATTGAAACCAGTGATGGAGTAACTGATATATCATTTCGCGCTTTATGTTCAAAGGGAACCTATATTCGAACTTTGTGTGTAGATATTGGCCGTGTGCTTGGTTTTCCTTCCACTATGGTTAAATTGGAGCGCACCATATCAGCCGGAATATCTGCAGATCACTGTCTTCGTATCGAAGAAGTGGAACGTCGCATGACCGAGGGTACGCTGGCAGAGGCTCTGATCCCTGTAGACGAAGCGATTTCTTCTATTCCAGCCCACAAGGTTGGAGAGGAACAGACGAAGGGCGCTCTTCAAGGTCAGAAGCTGTCAGCACGTTTACTGGATCCGCCAGCAGAGAAGCCAGGAGTGCTGCGTCTGTATGCTCAGGATGGAACGTTTCTGGGGATATTTGAGCGGGATGAATTGAAACCAACTGTGAGGGCTGTTAAAGTCTTCTTACCGGAATAAAGAGGTACCGGGCTTGGAGTGATCACGAGGTTCAAGCTTGGCCCATCAAGTGAAATGCAGGTGAATGATTGTGAAAACCGTAATGCTAACTTATCCGCAAACCTTACAATCGGCTGAACTGACTACACATCCCCAAGTGCTGGCGATCGGTCAATTTGACGGGCTGCATCTCGGACATGCAAGTGTCATTCTATCCGCAGTTCGCATTGCAAGGGAATCGGGCATGAAATCGGCTGTCATGACTTTCCATCCACACCCGAAGGAAGTAATGCGTAAAGGGGATTACGAAGGTTATCTCACCCCTCTCAGGGACAAAGAAGAGATTCTGGCTGGCATGGGAGTTGATATACTCTATGTAGTCGAGTTCAATGAATCATTTTCACAGCTCTCGCCAGAGCAATTTGTTCACGAACTGTTACTTCCTCTTCAGACACGTACAGCTGTTGTTGGATTTGATTTCCGCTTTGGTCACAAAGGTGCAGGGGACGAGCAAATGCTTCGTACGCTGGGTGATGGAGAAATGACGGTAGAGACGGTTTCTCCGTTTCTGCTTGGCGGGGAGAAAGTAAGCAGTTCCTTGATTCGTGCTTTATTGAAACGTGGGGAGATGGATGAGGCAAGTCAGTGGCTTGGACGCCCCTATAGTGTCAGAGGTACTGTTATTCACGGAGAGAAACGGGGACGAACCATCGGTTTTCCTACCGCCAATCTCGAACTTGTCGACCACTATGTTACCCCAGCCAAAGGTGTATACGCCGTGCGAGTTAATGTCGGGGATCAAGAACTGGCAGGTGTGATGAACCTGGGTGTCAAACCGACCTTTCACGAGAATGGAATGAGACCGACATACGAAGTGCATCTGCTTGATTTTGATGGTCAAATTTATGATCAGGAGCTGAAAGTAGAACTGGTGCATTACATTCGAAACGAACGAAAATTCGATTCCATTGACGCTTTGATTGCTCAGATTCGTGAAGATGCACTCACCGCTGCTCGCTTGCTTTCCTAAAAATCTTTCATAAGATTCATGTTTACATTTACTTTGTTCGGGCAACTATGGTATAATGTACTACGTTGTCGAATGAGATGACACTAACCTTAGCTTGGTTACACGCTCTCACCGGCGGTGACGAGGCTAACGGCGATTATAATGAAGGAGGTGAATAGGATGGCATTGACTCAAGAACGTAAACAACAACTGATCGACGAGCACAAAACTCATGAGTCCGATACTGGATCACCTGAGGTGCAAGTTGCTATCCTTACGGAAAACATCAGAAGTTTGACAGACCACTTGCGTACGCATAAGAAAGACCACCACTCACGTCGTGGACTTTTGAAAATGGTAGGTCAACGTCGTAAGCTTTTGGCTTACGTGAAAAACAAAGATGTTAAACGTTACAGCGCACTGATCGAAAAACTCGGATTGCGTCGTTAATTATCGTACATGTTTTCAAAATCAACCTGGCTGTTATCCGCCGTTCTTTTGTCTAAAAGGACAAGCGGAGCTTACAGCCGGGTTGTTTTGTAGATGAACATGTTGCCATATATTTGTAGCTGAGGGCTCCGCGAGGAGCTTTTGTTTTGCAAGTCAGCCTGCACTCCGTCCGACTCAAGCTAATGAATGCTGGACAAGCAGGAAATACTGTAAGTATGCAGAATCCATTGTGATAGGAACGAATTAAAGGAGGGATTTCATGGAACAACGTGTTGAAATGCAGCTTGGTGGAAGAAAACTTACGCTTGAAACCGGGCGTTTGGCCAAGCAGGCAAATGCTGCTGTTAAAGTAACATACGGAGATACGGTAGTGTTGTGTACTGTGACAGCATCCAGTGAGCCGAAAGATTTGGACTTTTTCCCACTGACAGTAAACTATGAAGAAAGATTGTACGCTGTAGGTAAAATCCCGGGTGGATTTATCAAGCGTGAAGGCAGACCATCCGAGAAAGCGATTCTGGCAAGCCGTCTGACGGACCGCCCGATTCGTCCATTGTTCCCGGAAGGTTTCCGTAATGATGTGCAAGTTCTGAATATTGTTATGAGTGTGGATCAGGACTGTGAACCACAAATTGCAGCAATGATTGGTACTTCAGCAGCACTTAGCATTTCAGATGTACCTTTTAGCGGACCAATCGGTGGCGTAAAAGTGGGTCGCATTGATGGCGAGTTCATTATTAACCCAACCATTGCGCAGCTTGAAATTAGTGAACTTGAACTGGTGGTTGCAGGAACTAAAGATGCGATCATGATGGTTGAAGCTGAAGCGAATGAATTGCCAGAAGAAGTGATGCTTGAAGCAATCATGTTTGGTCACGACGAAATCAAGAACATTGTGGCTGTTATTGAGCAGCTCGTTCAAGTTGCTGGCAAAGAAAAGATGGCTGTGAAGCTGCATGCAGTTAATGCTGATGTGAACAGCAGTGTACGTGATTTTGCAAGTGCACGATTGGTGGAAGCTGTTAAAATTGCTGAGAAACATGCACGTCAGGATGCGATTGATGTCGTGAATGACGAAACGGTTGCTCACTTTGAAGAGAAATACATCGAATCACCTGAATTGCTTAAAGACGTGAAAGAAGTGTTGCACGATATCGTCAAAGAAGAAGTGCGCCGTCTGATCACTCATGATAAAGTTCGTCCGGATGGACGCGGTCTGGCCGAGATTCGTGCAATTGAATGTGATACTTCCCTGCTGCCGCGTACACATGGTTCAGGTCTGTTCACACGTGGGCAAACACAAGCACTGAGCATCTGTACACTAGGTGCACTGGGTGATGTTCAAATTCTGGATGGTATCAGTCTGGAAGAAACAAAACGTTTCATGCATCATTATAATTTCCCTCCGTTCAGCGTAGGTGAAGCTCGTCCGCTTCGTGCGCCAGGACGCCGTGAAATTGGACATGGTGCGCTTGGTGAGCGTGCGTTGTCCAAAGTCATTCCTTCTGAAACGGACTTCCCATACACGATTCGTTTGGTGTCCGAAGTGTTAGAATCCAACGGTTCTACGTCCCAGGCAAGTATCTGTGCAAGTACACTTGCTATGATGGACGCAGGTGTACCAATCAAAGCTCCGGTAGCTGGCGTGGCGATGGGTCTGATCAAAGATGGAGAGCATGTGTCTATTCTGAGTGATATTCAAGGTATGGAAGATCACTTGGGCGACATGGACTTCAAAGTTGCGGGAACACCTGAAGGCGTAACTGCTATCCAAATGGATATCAAAATTGATGGAATCGACCGTCAAATTTTGGCTGAAGCGCTGGCTCAAGCGAAAGAAGGTCGTATGCACATTTTGGGTAAAATGACCGAAGTGATGAAAACACCTCGTGAGCAATTGTCCCAGTATGCACCTAAAATTACGACTATGCATATCAATCCGGATAAAATCCGTGATGTTATTGGTGCTGGTGGTAAAATCATCAATAAAATCATCGAAGAAACTGGTGTTAAAATTGATATCGAGCAGGATGGACGTGTCTTTATCGCTTCTTCCAACCAGGAGATGAATGATAAAGCGAAAGCGATCATCGAAGGCATTGTACGCGAAGTGCTGGTTGGCGAAATCTATGTCGGCAAAGTAAAACGCGTTGAGAAATTCGGTGCATTCGTTGAAGTGCTTCCAAACAAAGAAGGTCTGGTTCACATCTCTCAATTGTCTACTGAGCGTGTAGCGAAAGTAGAAGATGTTGTGGCGATCGGTGATTCCATCACAGTAAAAGTAACCGAGATTGACCCGCAAGGCCGGATCAACTTGTCCCGTAAAGCTGTACTAACAGCGGAAGCACCTGCGCAATCCTAGGCAGCTGACGATTGAATAACATATGCATGATTGAATGAAGAGACAGAATGCGAATTTCTGGCTCTTTTTTTAACGTTAAAATTAGAATGTGGTTATTCATTAATCAGGGCTTTTAATCATATTCCTGCCCTTGTCCTCATATGATGGGGACAAAGACGGCAGGAGGATGGAGCTGTGAGAAACCAATCCAAAAAACTGGCGGTTGTTCTCGCGGGTATGGCATCGGTCATGCTAATCGGACAAGTCGACAGTGTACGTACATACATTACGGAGATCCGTGATGGTCCCGGCACACAGAATGCATTTGATATGTTTAAGGAAGCTACCGGAGAAGAATCGTTGTTATCCGCGATTAAGGATAAGGCAGCCGAGACACGAATTGCACCGGTGAATGCGAGAGTTGATCGAGTATGGAAAGCAATCCCGGGGTATAATGGGCTGGAGATTGATGTGGAAGCAACCTACCGAAAGGCACTAGGTGGCACGCTGAATACCAAAATTCCGTATGTTTATCGCCAGATTGAACCTGAGATTCAGTTAAAAGATCTGGGAGCACATCCGATTTATCGAGGCAATGCGAGTAAACCGATGGTTTCTTTTATGATCAATGTCGCATGGGGGAATGAATTTCTCATTCCCATGCTGGACACGCTTGATGCTGAGAAGGTGAAAGCTACTTTTTTTCTGGATGGTAGCTGGCTGAGCAAAAACGCCGAACTCGCCAAGGAAATTCAGAAGCGTGGACATGAGCTGTCTAATCATGCGTATTCACACCCGAATATGAGTCGTTTGAGTACGGAGAGAGCAAGACTGGAGATAAGCAAAACCCAGGAATTGCTGCAGCAAACGCTTGGTGTAGAAAATCGCTGGTTTGCACCGCCCTCGGGTGATTTTAATCAAAAAACGGTGGATATCGCGACATCCATGGGTTTACAAACCGTCCTGTGGACGCTAGATACGGTGGACTGGCGCAAACCAAGCCCGGACTCCATCATTGCCAAAATTGCGAATAAAACGGAGGCGGGTTCATTAATTCTAATGCATCCTACAGCTTCCTCTGCGGGTGCGCTGAAAGGCATGATTAATTCCATTCACGCCAAGGGATTGTCGCTTGGAACGGTAAGTGAGACGTTGTCTTCCGAACGGGCGGATGGGCATGCGGTTGAGTGAACGCCGTTTTTTTGTTAATATCAAAAAGTTGGAACTAATGTCTATCTCAATCTTCGAAGATTGGGGTCAGGGCAATTATAGAGATGTAGGAGGGCCAACCGTGAAAAAAATTCAGCTGGGCAATGGCCTCAGAGTAGTGATGGAACAAATCCCGACCTGTCGTTCCGTATCGTTCGGAATATGGGTCAAAACAGGTTCGCGTAATGAGCAGCTCGAAAATAACGGGGTATCCCATTTTATTGAACATATGCTTTTTAAGGGAACAGATCGTTTCGATGCCAAAGCCATTGCGGAGCAGTTTGACGCTATCGGCGGTAATGTGAATGCATTTACCTCCAAGGAATATACCTGTTATTATGCGAAAGTGCTGGATGAACATCTGCCGATCGCGGTCGATGTATTGTCCGATATGTTTTTTCGCTCGAAAATGGACGATGGTGAACTGGCTAAAGAAAAAAACGTGATTCTGGAAGAAATCTCAATGTACGAGGATACGCCTGACGATATGGTTCATGATTTGATGGCTTTGGCTGCATATGGAGAACACCCGCTTGCTTATCCAATCCTCGGCACAGAAGAACGTCTTAAAGCGATGGATTCCAGTCATTTGCGTGCATACATGAAGGAACATTACACGATCGAGAACACAGTGATCAGCATTGCGGGCAATATAGATGACAGTGTAATTGATCTGATGGAGAAACACTTTGGTGGGTTTGACGTCAAAGGGGTAACGGAAGAAGTGAACATGCCGGCATTCCAAAGCGGACAACTCTTCCATAAAAAGAAAACGGAGCAGAATCACATCTGTATCTCGTTCCCAGGCTGTAAAATTGGAGATCCGCTTCAATTTGCCATGGTTGTTCTTAACAATGCGATTGGTGGGGGAATGAGCTCCAGACTATTCCAGGAAATTCGTGAAAAGCGCGGACTCGCCTATTCCGTATATTCCTATCATAGTTCGCATGCAGACAGCGGTCTATTTACAATCTATGCGGGTACAGCTCCGAAACAGACGAAGGAAGTATTGGAGCTGACCAAAGAAGTGCTTCGCGACCTGGCTGTAAATGGTTTATCTGAGGATGAACTGCGTAAAGGCAAAGAACAACTGAAAGGCAGTTTAATTCTGAGTCTGGAGAGCACGGGCAGCCGAATGAACCGACTTGGGAAAAACGAATTGATGCTTGGCAGACATCATACACTTGATGAGATGATTGTCAAAATTGAGCAAGTAACGATGCATGATATTAATGCTGTGCTTGATCTGATGTTTGCAGAGCCGTTTGCACTTGCTATGGTAGGTGCTTCAGACAAGACGATTGCGGGATTGAGAAGGGATGATTTAGTTGCATTACGTTCAGATAAAGAAACTACCAGGTAACGAAGATATTAAACTACCGCAAAAAATGTCCGAGCTGGCTGCTGGATTTGATGTTGTGGCCGCATTAGAAGAAGAGGTTGTACTGCAGCCGGGTCAGCGCACGTTGATCCCGACTGGGCTTGCAATGGCCATGCCAGCTGGGCTGGAAGCTCAAATTCGACCACGTAGCGGGCTGGCATTCAAACACGGTATTACCTGTCTGAATACTCCGGGCACGATTGATGCCGATTATCGCGGAGAGGTGAAAGTGCTGCTCATTAATTTGGGACAAGAACCATTTACGATTGTGCGCGGAGAACGCATCGCCCAGATCGTGTTCCAGACAGTTCCTGTCATCGAATTGACTGAAGTGGAAGAACTTTCAGAGACCGTACGAGGCGATGGTGGATTTGGTCATACGGGTAAGTAACGTGTGTTATATCTCCTTTGTCCGGAAGTGCTTAGTTTAAATAACATCTGGATACATCGTGTATCATAGCCGTCCTTCACAGGGCGGCTTTTTTTGTGTTGAACATGAGTTCATTTATTGTTTTCACCCCCCTGTAGGCTGCTGCATACGATAAGGCATACATGTGGTGAAAGGAGTGACGTCCCGATGCTGACCGGAGTCCGGATTGTTGTTCTGGGCGGAGATGCGAGGCAGCTTGAAGTCATTCAAAAGTGCGCCGAGCTGGATGCAGCGGTAAGTGTGGTAGGCTTCGATCAACTGGAGCAAGTTATTCCGGGTATTGAACACCGCGAACTTGAGGATGATGTATTTGCTTCTGCAGATGTGCTGGTACTGCCAGTCGTGAGTTGTGATGATCAAGGGAAGGTTGGATCTTCGTTCAGTAGTGATGCTATTGTTCTGAAAAAGGAACATATGGCTGCTTTGCCAGAGCACTGCACCGTGTTTACGGGCATGGCTAAGCCATTTTTGCGTGAACTTTGCCAGGAGAACGGCCTACGGCTTGTTGAAGTGCTTGATCGTGATGACATTGCACTGTACAACTCGATTCCGACAGCTGAGGGAGCCATCGCCATTGCAATTAAAGAGACGGATTTTACGATTCACGGGTCAGAATGCATCGTGCTTGGCATCGGCCGAACAGGGTTTACGCTAGCTAAAACTCTGCAGGGGCTTGGGGCCAATGTACGGGTGGGAATCCGTAGAAATGAAGATGTTGCCCGCGCAACAATCATGGGCTGGAAGCCTTTCATGACAACGGATTTAGCCGCTCAAACCGGGGAAGTTGACTTGCTTTTTAATACGATACCGACTATGATAATCACAGCACAAATCCTGTCCAGAATGCCTCAGAAAGCAGTCATTATCGACCTTGCATCCGCTCCTGGCGGCTGTGATTTCAGATATGCCGACAAACGCGGCATTAAGGCACTGCTCGCACCAGGCCTCCCCGGCATCGTTGCTCCCAAAACGGCTGGCGGCATTATTGCCGACGCGTTAATCCGTTTGCTTTTGGAAGAACAGAACGCACGGGAGGTTAAATCATGAACTGGCAGGGTAAAACGGTAGGATACGCAATTACGGGGTCTCATTGTACGTTTGAAGAGGTTATGCCGGTCATTAGCCGCTTTGTGTCCGAAGGCGCGAACGTCATTCCGATTATTTCGAACTCGGTACTCACGACAGATACTCGTTTCGGCACGGCCCAGAATTGGCAAAAACAATTGAAAGATATAACGGGTAATGATATTATCTCTACAATTGTTGAGGCAGAGCCTCTAGGGCCCTCCAAGCTTCTTGACGTGCTGGTTATTGCACCATGCACAGGAAATACAACGAGCAAGCTGGCTAATGCAATGACCGACAGTCCGGTGCTAATGGCTGCGAAAGCGCAGATGCGTAATCAGCGTCCGCTTGTGCTGGCGATATCGACGAATGACGGTCTTGGTTTGAATGCAGCAAATATTGCAAAATTACTTGTGGCCAAATATTTGTATTTTGTACCATTTGGTCAAGATGATCCAATGAAAAAACCAAATTCGTTAGTTGCCAAAATGGAACTGATTCCGGAAGCTTGCTGGAGTGCACTCGAAGGCAAACAGCTGCAGCCGATGATTGTGGAGCGCACTCCACAGGCATAAGAATCAGAACCAGGGCAATAACGTTTATACGCTTGGAGAAATGAAGAAGGGTTCGAGAGACAAAGAAAATCATGGGGGACGATAGCTGGATTACATGGCTACCTCTACCACGTTCCTGTTCATAAGGGCATTCCTGCTTGCAAAGGATTATCATGCAGCAAGCAGGAGAGGTGTATTTACAATACATGTCTCATCATGCCGTATACATTGCTGAGATTATCGCATCGGAACGCTCCCAAGGGTTATGCATTTGTTGATTTGACCCGTGTCCAGTCTTCTTGCGTACACAAATGGAGGAATAAAGATGCGTATTATGGTACAAAAATTCGGAGGTACGTCGCTCTCCACCGTTCAAGCGAGAGAGCATGTACTCCGGCATGTTAAACGTGAGCTTGAAGCAGGACTAAACCTGGTTATTGTGGTATCAGCCATGGGTCGCCGCGGTGAACCTTATGCAACGGATACGCTCTTGGACTGGGCTGCGCAGAACGGAAATGCATTATCTGCTCGCGAAAAGGATTTACTGCTGTGCTGTGGTGAAATCATCTCTGCAACAACGCTCAGTAGTTTGCTTGAACATGAAGGCATTCCAACTTCAGTGCTGACCGGCGCACAAGCGGGTTTTGTGACGGACGACAATTTCGGGAATGCCCGGATATTGGATGTCCGTCCTGTTCGTGTGCTGGAACAGCTTCAGTTGGGGCGTGTCGTTATCGTAACCGGATTCCAGGGACAGACGGAAAAAGGCGATTTCACTACACTCGGCCGCGGGGGCAGTGATACATCTGCAACAGCGCTGGGTGCAGCATTGCGCGCGGAGATGGTGGATATCTATACGGACGTAAACGGCATTTTGACGGCTGATCCTCGGATCGTTGAAGATGCACGTCCGCTGACCGTAGTTAGTTATGCGGAGATCTGCAATATGGCTCATCATGGGGCCAAGGTCATTCATCCGCGAGCGGTTGAAATCGCAATGCAGTCCCAAATACCGGTAAGGGTAAGATCTACTTTTGCAGATACAGAAGGCACACTTGTTACTCATCCGGAAGGATTCCAGGATGTACAGACAGGTATTATTGACCGTTATGTAACCGGTATTGCTTATGTGAGCAATGTTACGCAAATTACAGTAGATGTTCCCGGCGGAACGGATCGTCTGCAATTGAAAGTATTTAAAACGATGGCTGAAAACTCAATCAGCGTTGATTTTATTAATGTTACCCCCTCAGGAGTTGTCTATACCGTGTTTGATAGTGATTCCGAGAAGGCTATACGTGTATTGCAGGAGATTGGTCTCAAGCCTCAAAGCTTGTCTGGCTGTGCCAAAGTATCCGTCATTGGCGGGGGAATTAACGGTGTGCCCGGAATTATGGCTCGCATTGTAGAGTCTTTGACCCTCGCAGACATTCAGATCCTGCAATCGGCAGATTCCAATACAACGATCTGGGTGCTTGTCAAAAAAGAAGATATGGTTCAGGCTCTGAGGGCGCTTCACGCCTCATTTGAACTTCACTTATAAATATCGAAGTTAGCGGAGCCGGACCTGTTTTGAGGGAGGAAATCGAAGTGGACTTTGGAAGATTGATTACAGCAATGGTGACTCCGTTCAATGCACAGGGAGAGATTCATTGGGAGGAAACCGCACGTCTCATCGATTATCTGATCGTTGATCAAAAGTCCGAGACTCTCGTGGTCTCTGGAACAACAGGGGAGTCGCCGACACTTAGTGATACGGAGAAAGTTCAATTATTCGAATTTGCAGTGAAACATGCGGCTGGACGGTGCAAGATTATTGCCGGAACAGGTAGCAACAACACGGCGCATTCCATCCATCTTACTCAGGAAGCTGAGCGTGTCGGGGCGGACGGTGTATTATTGGTAGTTCCATATTACAATAAGCCTAGCCAAGAAGGTATGTACAAACACTTTGAAGCCATTGCTGCAGCTACCACGCTGCCAGTGATGCTCTACAATGTGCCTGGGCGTACTGTCGCGAATCTGTCTGCCACAACCACGTTAAAACTCGCACAAATTCCGAATATCGTGGCTACCAAAGAGTGTGCTTCTATGGAACAGGTTACCTTAATTGCTACGGGTGCACCGGAACATTTCAGAGTGTATTCCGGAGATGATGCAGCAGGGCTGCCGGCTATTGCTGTTGGGGCTCATGGCATCGTGAGTGTGGCGAGTCATGTGGTAGGCGCGGAGATGAAAAAAATGATCGAAGCCTTTTACGGTGGTGATCCTCTTCAAGCTACACGAATCCATCAGAAGCTCTTCCCGCTCTTCAAAGGGTTGTTTGAGTGTCCGGAGCCTTTGCCAAACCCGGTAGCGGTAAAATATGCGCTAACCTTGCGTGGTTTGAACGTAGGTTCAGTGCGTTTGCCTCTGATTCCGCCAACGTTAGATGAGCAGGATTACATTGAAAATTTGCTTCAACTGTAAATAACAGTTAGATTCTACACTGGTTTATTAATGATAAGCATGAACGCTTTGTTTAAGGAAAGAACTGCACCTCTAAGGTTGAGGCTGCGGTTCTTTTTTTTGCCAGTGTTGTAAGGTTTCTTTTTTGATAGGTAAGGGAAACCTACAGGTTAACGAGAGAGTGACTTGTTTTTTCTGTTTTTAATCATGTATAATGATGTCAAGTGACTGGGTGCGGTATTTTTTTGAAATTGAAAGCGACATCGTTTCGATGGTGTGGCTTTGCTGTGAAAAAGGAAGGAACGGCTAAGAGGCACAATTCAGATCCAACCTGTTGGTGATGGGAATAACTTCGAAGAACTTCTTCCAAATATCGTGAATAAAGGTGTTCTTTTACATTCGCTCCTGATTCATAGGTGTGTAATGTTTGAACTACTTTTCTTAACTTACAATAAATAATAAGGTACGACGTCCAACTACCATAGGAGGTTCAGATTCATTTGTCTAAGAAAAATAATAATAATAACGAAAAGCTGATGATTTTTGCATTGGGCGGCGTAGGCGAGATTGGTAAAAATATGTATGTTATCCAATACGCGAACGACATTGTTGTCGTAGACGCTGGTCTTAAATTCCCGGAAGAAGACATGCTAGGTATTGATATTGTCATCCCTGACATTTCGTACTTGACTGAGAACCGTGATAAAGTAAGAGGCATTATTTTGACTCACGGACACGAGGATCATATCGGTGGTTTACCATATGTTCTCAAGCACTTGAACGTACCTGTATACGGAACTAGGCTTACACTTGGTCTAGTAGAGAACAAGCTGAAGGAAGCTAATTTGCTGGGTGATACGAAACGTATTCTCATCAATGCAGATTCGGAGATCGAACTGGGTTCGACGCTGAAAGCATCATTCTTTGCTACTAACCATAGTATTCCGGATTCCGTTGGGGTATGTGTTGAAACACCGGAAGGTGCAGTTGTACACACGGGTGACTTCAAGTTTGATCATACGCCAGTGAATGGTCAATATGCAGATCTTCAACGTATGGCACAGATCGGAACGAACGGCGTACTCGCGTTGTTGTCTGACAGTACCAATGCGGAGAAACCTGGATTCACACCATCGGAGAAAAATGTAGGTATCGTGCTGGAAGATATTTTCCGCAAAGCAAGCCAACGTGTCGTTGTCGCAACGTTTGCTTCCAACGTACACCGCATTCAACAGGTTATCAATGCAGCAGAGGTAACTGGACGTAAAGTAGCAGTTATCGGACGCAGCATGGTAAACGTTGTAGGTATTGCTTCGGAACTGGGTTACCTGGAAATTCCGGACGGTATGATCATTGAACCGGAAGAAGTAGGCAAAATGGCGGCAGATCGTGTGGTCATTCTGTGCACAGGTAGCCAAGGCGAGCCAATGTCAGCATTGACACGTATGGCACGCTCTACGCACCGTAAAGTGGATATCCTTCCTGGAGATACGGTCATCATTGCGGCAACACCTGTACCAGGTAATGAGAAGTATGTAGGCCGTACAATTGATGAACTGTTCCGTTTGGGAGCCAATGTGCATTACAGTGGCGCTAACAGCGGTGTTCACGTATCTGGTCACGGTAGTCAGGAAGAATTGAAGCTCATGCTCAACCTGATGAAACCGAAATACTTCCTCCCAATTCACGGTGAATTCCGGATGCAACGTCGTCACGCGGTTCTTGCTGAATCCGTAGGCATCGACCCGGACAACATCTTCATCACAGATATCGGTGAAGTTGTGGAGATTCAAGGTGGAGCAGCACGCAAAGCAGGTAAAGTTACTGCTGGTAATGTGTTGATTGACGGCCTGGGTGTAGGTGACGTAGGTAACATTGTACTGCGTGATCGTAAGCTTTTGTCACAGGATGGTATTCTTGTTGTTGTGGTAACACTCAGCAAGCAGGATGGTAAAATCGTTTCTGGTCCGGACATCATCTCCCGCGGATTCGTGTATGTACGTGAATCGGAAGGACTTCTCGATGAGGCTAACCGTATCGTTAGTAGCACATTGCAGAAGTTGATGAGCGAAAATGTGAATGAGTGGGCTTCACTCAAAACAAATGTTAAAGATGCATTAGGACGTTTCCTATATGAGCAAACTCGTCGCAGACCGATGATTTTGCCAATCATTATGGAAGTTTAAAATAAGGTTAGTGAAAAACATATAGGCAGGCACACAGTCGCCCCTTCTCTACGAGTAATATTGGACGGTTCCTCGTAGAGAAGGGGCTTTTTTTGTTTTTTCAAGGGAATTAGAAGTTCTTCATGCTGAATGATGGAAAGATTGTTCAGGAAAGTATAAGCTTGTTGGCAGATTCCCCATACTAAGGAAAGATCAAACCATTACATCTTTCAGGAGAAGGGGACAGCATTAATGAATGAGCAGATGAATGACAAGCAAATACCAAGGTCCAATCAACCGGAGACAGAGGCTCCCGAGATTCCAATCCAGGAGGAAAAGCACATTTCTCCAGTCACGGAGTCGATTCAGCAGTTCGGACAAACACAGTCACCAGCCAGTGAATCGAACATTTTTTGTATGACCATTATCGGTCAGGTGGAGGGACACTTGATTTTACCCCCGCAAAATAAAACAACGAAGTACGAACATATCATCCCGCAATTGGTAGCTGCAGAACAAAATCCGAGGATTGAAGGTATTCTGATTATTCTCAATACGGTAGGCGGTGATGTGGAAGCTGGACTCGCGATCGCTGAGATGATTGCATCCTTAAGCAAACCAACGGTAACTGTTGTTATTGGAGGAGGTCACAGTATTGGTGTGCCCATTGCGGTAGCTTCAACCTATTCCCTTATTGCAGGAAGTGCAACAATGACTATTCACCCGATTCGCATGAACGGGCTTGTTATTGGCGTACCGCAGACGTTCGAATACATGGAAAAGATGCAGGAGCGTGTTGTACGCTTTGTAACGTCCCACTCCAACATTTCCGAAGACATGTTCAAAGAACTGATGTTCAAGACAGGTGAGTTGAACAGGGACATCGGTACGGCTGTAGGAAGTGCAGACGCGGTGAAGTACGGCCTTATGGACGCTGTCGGTGGTATTGGCCAAGCGATCGCACAACTGAACAAACTTATGGGGGATAAGAGACAGACGATGCAGGCGGGAGGATATACGCAATGACAACAATGTATACCGTAATGCCCCCGGAGCAGTTATGGTCAGGAATGTGGACAGAAGTCGGAGATACGAGAGAGCTTCGAATGAACGGTTTGTTAATGCAGGTGAGACCGGTAAATGACACGGAAGCCGTTATTGTGCGTTTACTCGACTGCCCCCTTGAAGCATATCTGGATCCGGCCAATCTGCCGGGTTCTATGGTTTCGTTTTCGGGCAACACAAGTCCAACATAACGCGACGAATTCAGACAAAAGGTGCAGAAAAAGAACATATGTACGGATTATATTTGTATGGTATAATATTCTTCTGGGGGTGACCGGATTTTGGCCAGAAGAAAAAAGAGGAAAAAAAAGGCTGCCGGCTTTAGTGGCGTCTTAAAATATGAAATTTACGGCATTGTGCTTATAACGCTGGCAGTCATAGCGCTGTCAGGTGAGGCCACCGTGGGACGTTCACTTTCCAAGATGTTTGGACTCATGCTTGGCAAGTTTTATTTTGCGATTCCACTGGTGGGTATTTATTACGGTCTGATGGTAATGATCCACCGGAAGTGGCCGAGCGGCTGGACCACTCGCAAGACCGGATTGGTGCTGCTTGTCTTTGCTTTAACCCTGATGAGTACAATATCCGCCATGCATCAGAAGCTGATTCCGGTTGGTGCACTTGAACCGGGAGCGGTTCTGACTCAGGTACATAATGATATGCAAACTGAATTATTGACGCCTGCTACGCCAGGGGAACGCGATTCTATGCTGGGTAAGGATATTAGTGGCGGGTATATCGGTGCAGGACAGTTTGCTTTATTCCTGTGGTTGTTTGGGAGTCTGGGCGCAAGGCTTATCATGATTGTCATGTTTGTAATAAGCTTTATGCTTATTACGGGCCTTTCCTATGTTGATTTGATACGCATATTCAGAACAAAGATGTGGGACGCTGGCAGCTCAATGTACAAAAAGTTTGAGTCCAGACCAGCGAAACGTTCAACTTCTGCAGAAGGTGCTAAGAGAGCCAGTACTCGTAAATTAGCGCCTGTACCAGTTGACGATGAAGAAGAAGACGATGAGCACGAACTGCACGATTCCCATGAAGGACAGCTCCCTAAACGTAAGGCTCCAATATTCTTCCAATTGTTTGGAAAATGGGGAGCGGATCGTCAGTCGTCGAAACAGTCTGATGAATCACAAGAGATGCATGCCCAAGAATCGGAACAGGTCGTTTATCGCGCTGGACAGGAATTTCCATCCGATACAAGGTATGGCGAACCTGAATCTGTAACCAAAGGAACTGGAGCAGCCGCAATCCTTGCAGCGGCACCAGTAGCACAACCTAAGGTTGATTCGGCACCAATCATCCGTGACTTTTTTGAGCATGTCAGAGCAGAAGAGCCGGACAAAGATGATGATCTGGATGACGCGTATCCATTCCCGGATGATCTGGGCGGTAAGGATAGTACTACAGATCAGACGGACAGAGCTGACATTAAAATTACAGATGAACTAGTTGAAACAGAGTGGTCTGATGCACATGGTGCATCAGATATGCTTGGAGCTAATGTTGAACATGAGATAGCCAATGGTGAGCCCATGCCGGGCGAAGCAGTGAACTCCGAAACGGAGCAACCCGCTGAAGGAGGAGGAGATGTTGTGCAGCCAGCTGCTCCGCCACCTCCACCGCCGAAGCCGTACAAGCTGCCCTCATTCCGTCTTCTTTCCAAGCCTAATAATAGCGGGAAAGGCGCAGACCAGAAGGATTATATGCAGACTGCACGTAAACTGGAAGCGACACTGGAAAGCTTCGGTGTGCGTGCGAAAGTTCTGGAGGTTGTCCGTGGTCCAGCGGTGACAAGGTATGAGATTCAGCCGGATATCGGGGTCAAGGTTAGCCGCATTGTCAGTCTGACGGACGATATCGCTCTTGCCCTGGCTGCCAAGGATATTCGGATGGAAGCACCGATTCCGGGTAAATCAGCAATTGGTATTGAAGTGCCCAACGGTGAGGTATCCGTTGTCACGATGCGTGAAGTCATGGAGACAGCCACGTTTCAGGATGCAGAATCCAAAGTAACCATCGCGTTTGGCCGTGATATATCAGGCCAGACCATCATTGGCAACCTTGCTCGAATGCCCCATTTGCTGGTTGCCGGAGCTACTGGATCAGGGAAGTCGGTATGTATTAACGGTATCATCACGAGTATTCTGTACAAAGCGAAGCCGGATGAGGTCAAGTTTCTAATGGTTGACCCTAAAATGGTCGAATTGAACGTATATAATGGAATTCCACATCTGATGGCCCCGGTTGTGACTGATCCGAAGAGGGCGTCCCTTGCACTCAAAAAGATTGTGGTCGAAATGGAGAAAAGATATGAGCTGTTCTCCAAATCGGGTACACGTAATGTTGAAGGGTATAATAACTTGATGAAGGATAATCCGGCGGCGGTACTGCCTTATATCGTAGTTATCGTGGACGAGCTGGCTGATCTGATGATGGTAGCAGCTGGCGACGTAGAGGATGCGATAGCTCGTCTTGCGCAGATGGCACGTGCAGCGGGTATTCATCTCATTATTGCCACACAGCGTCCTTCCGTCGATGTTATTACGGGAGTAATCAAAGCCAATATTCCTTCACGGATCGCGTTTGGTGTATCCTCTCAAGTCGATTCACGTACCATTCTGGATATGGGTGGGGCGGAGAAGCTGTTAGGACGCGGGGATATGTTATTCATGCCAATGGGTGCTTCCAAGCCGATTCGGGTTCAGGGTGCATTTATGAGTGATGAAGAGGTTGAAAATATTGTGAATTACGTTCGAGGTCAAGGTGAGGCACAATACGATGAAACCCTTGTTCCAGAAATCGACGATTCCAATCAGGCGGCAGAAGAAGTACAAGATGAGCTATATGAGCAGGCTGTACAGATCATTCTGGAGGCCAAACAGGCGTCGGTATCACTCTTGCAGCGGAGAATGCGGGTAGGGTACACGCGCGCAGCGCGTTTGATTGATTCGATGGAAGCTAGAGGTGTGATTGGACCGTACGAAGGCAGTAAGCCACGTGAAGTCCTTGTTTCGCTGGAACAGTATCAACAGAGCAAAATAAGTTCATAGTCAAGCTTCGGAAAGCCTTCAACTATTATGGTTGGAGGTTTTTTTGCTGCATAACACCGTTTGAGGCTTTGCCATTTGCTCCAGAGTTCGGATCGTTTGGTGCATAGGAAACAAGTTCACTTGTCATAATATCAGTAGCGGTTCTGTTAAATCCCACAAGAGAAAGGTAGAGCATAGTCGATGCGAAAAATGAATCTATGGCTTTTCACTGCTATTTTGCTGATATCTGCGCTGGGAATCCGTTATCTGCTTCCTGAGCATACAGCACCACAAAGTAATGCCCAGAACAACATTCCGGCTGAGGAGAAAGCAATGCCGACCTTCAGCAACAATACCGTGAAATATGGCAGTTACGGTCAGGATGTATACGAGCTTCAGGGACGCTTGAAGTATCTCGGTTTCTACAATGGCAAAATCGATAGTAATTTTGGCAGCAGCACGCTCAAATCGGTGAAATGGTTTCAATCCGAATTTGGTATGAAGGCCGACGGTGTGGTTGGGGCAAAAACGAAGCTGAAACTGTATAATGCCAGCACCAAGTGGTCACCTACAGCACCACCATTGCACAAAGGAGGCGCTGGAGAATCTACAGGTAATGATGGTGGAAGTACCGCAGCCAATGAGAAAGAGGATATGGGTTCAGCCAATGCGCTGGGGCTCTCCGAGAACGAACTCAAAATTATGGCGAATGCCGTATATGGCGAAGCGCGAGGAGAACCGTTTGAAGGTCAGGTAGCCGTAGCTGCTGTTATTCTGAATCGGGTAAACTCAACAAGTTTTCCATCTACCCCTTCCGGGGTCATCTTTCAGCCGGGAGCCTTTACAGCTGTAGCCGATGGACAGATCTATCTGGAACCGAATGCACAGGCGAAAAAAGCGGTGGAACAGGCGTTAAACGGATGGGACCCTTCCGGTGGATGCCTGTATTATTTTAACCCGAAGACAGCCACATCCAAGTGGATATGGACTCGTCCGCAGGTAAAAACGATCGGGCAGCATATATTCTGCATGTAATCAGGCAGGGAAGCAACCAGAAGGCATGACTTCGGTTGCTTCTTGGCTTTTGGATGGTTTAAAATGGTTGTTACGTTTAAGGTTGATCATGACTGGTTATCTAAATGAGGCCGTAAAGGGGTTTTGACATTTGAATACCGCAGAATTTGAACGGGGCAGCCGGAAACAGCTACGTATCCATGTGCTTCCAACCAAACGTTTCAAAACGTTCGCGATCTCCCTGTATGCCGGCGTTCCTTTACGCGAGAACACGGTTACACAGGTCGGGCTAACGCCGTTTGTTTTAAGGCGAGGGACCGAATCCTATCCGGAAACAACGCAGTTTCGAGAGCAGTTGGAGCATCTGTACGGAGCAGGATTCGGTTTTGACGTCTATAAACGCGGTGATTATCAGATTGTGCAGTTCCGCATGGACACGATTAATGATTCCTTTGTTGGAGGTGGAGAGCAGCAACTACTGGATCGTTCGTTTGCATTTCTTGGCGAAGTGTTAACGAAGCCTGCACGAGAAAATGGACACTTCAAAACATCGTACGTGCATGCAGAGCGTGAGACGGTCCGTAAAAAGCTGGAGTCCATCGTGAACGACAAAATGCGTTATGCGGCTGAGCGTTGTATCGAAGAAATGTGCAAGCATGAGCCGTACAGGCTCCACCCGCTAGGTGAACGCAAAGCATTGGCAGATATAGAACCTCCAGAACTGACATCTGCTTATGAGAATTGGCTAAATGACGCGTGCATGGATCTGTATGTGGTGGGGGATACATCACTTGAAGAGGTAGAGGGACTGGTGCAGCGTCATTTTAATCTGGAACGTACGATTTCCTCCGATTATCACGCTCAGACAGCGGTTCGCGGGAATGACGAAGCAAATACAGTCATCGAGCGGCTGAACATTGGTCAGGGCAAGCTGAATATGGGTCTTCGTACTTCCATCACATATGCAGACGATAAATACGCGGCAGCGCTGATGTATAACGGCATTCTTGGCGGTTATCCGCATTCGAAGCTGTTTGTCAACGTTCGTGAAAAAGAAAGCCTCGCCTATTATGCTTCTTCCAGATATGACGGGCACAAGGGTATTGCCACCATTCAATCCGGGATTGAAATCCCCAACTATGAAAAAGCGGTTAGCATTATCAAGCAGCAGCTTGATGAGATGAAGCATGGCAATATCACAGATCTGGAGATGTCTCAGACTAAAGCGATGATACGTAATCTGCTGAAGGAAATGCAGGATTCTGCCTTTGAGATGATTGCCTATGATTTTAACCGTCAGTTGTCTGGTAAGGAGAGAACACCTGAAGAGTTGCTTGCGCAAATGGAGCAGATCAGCAAGCAGGATGTCCGTGAAGCCGCAGAGCAGTTCCGTCTGGATACGATTTATTTCTTGCGGGACGAGAAGGGGGAATAGTCGTGGAGAGCATTCGGTATGAACATCTGCAGGAAACGTTATATTACGAAGTCATGGACAATGGACTGCACGTTTATGTTTTGCCCAAACCAGGTTTCCAGAAAACCTATGCTACGTTTGCGACCAAATATGGGTCAGTTGATAATCACTTTCAAGTGAAAGGACAGCCCGAAGTGAAGGTGCCTGACGGTATTGCTCATTTTCTGGAGCATAAAATGTTTGAGGAGCCTACAGGTGATATTTTTGCAACTTTTGCTTCTCATGGCGCTTCTGCGAACGCATTTACCAGTTTCGATCAGACCGTATATTTGTTCTCCGCGACCGAAAATATGAATGAAAATATACAAACATTAGTTGATTTTGTGCAAAATCCATACTTCACAGACCAGAATGTCAACAAGGAAAAAGGCATTATTGAACAAGAAATTAATATGTATGCCGATAATCCGGATTGGCGGGTCTATTTTGGATTGATAGAAGCGATGTATCAAAAACATCCGGTGCATATTGACATTGCAGGCACGGTTGACTCCATTAATACGATCACAAAAGAAACGCTGTATACATGTTATAACGCTTTTTATCATCCAAGCAACATGCTTTTGTTTGTTGTGGGCGGCGTTGACCCTGAGCAAGTGATCAGCATGGTTCGATCCAATCAGGCGCAAAAGAATTACGAGCCGCAGGGCCAAATTCAGCGCTTTTTCGAGCCTGAGCCCGAGCAGGTTAGAGAGGCGAGACGCGAAGTCAAATTATCGGTTTCTCTGCCCAAATGTTTGTTTGGATTTAAGGAGACGGAT
The DNA here is from genome assembly GCF_052691815.1 of Paenibacillus sp. TSA_86.1. Lineage (NCBI taxonomy): Bacteria > Bacillati > Bacillota > Bacilli > Caryophanales > Paenibacillaceae > Paenibacillus > Paenibacillus sp. TSA_86.1. The sequence goes on from NZ_JBQZGE010000001.1 coordinate 1,332,683, forward strand.
GTTGGGCTAACAGGAGAATCGCTTTTGTGCCGGGATACCATTACCCAGTTGATGATGGATCTATTATTTGGTTCCAGCACACGTCTGTTTCAGACACTTTATGATGAAGATCTGATCTCGGACAGCTTTGGACATGAGTATATCAGTTCACCGGAATATGCCTTTTCCGCAGTTGGAGGGGATACCAAAGACCCCGATCAATTGTTGAAACGAATACGTGAAGAAGTGGATATTATTGTGCAAAAAGGGTTTGATGCTTCCAATTTTGAACGTGCACGCAAAAAGAAAATCGGCGGTTATTTGCGCATGCTTAATTCACCAGAAAACATTGCAAATGAGTTCACGCGTCAGCAATTCCGCGGAGGTGACTTTTTCAATATGCTTTCGTTGTATGAAGCGATTACACTGCAAGATGTGAATCAACGATTGAAAGAGCATATTCGCTGGGAACAGCTGGTGGTTTCGTTGGTTGTGAGTCCGTGATTTGGAGAGGGAACAGAGCCGTTTAAAGGTTTTGAAGAAGCAAGAGTAAAGGTTATGGGGGGAACGACAATTGAAAGCAATAGGGGAAATGACCGTTCTGGTCACTGGAGCAAGCGGGGGCATAGGAGCCGCAATTGCAGAGCGTTTTGCCAGTGTAGGTATGAATGTTGTGCTGCACTATATGAAATCACATGAAGCGGCCAATGAAGCGGCAAGACGTTGTATGGAGCAGGGGAGCGGACGCATTATGACGGTTTCGGCCGATCTCCGCAGTAGGGAACAGATTCAGCGTATGCGGGAGAAGCTGGCGTCCCATGAGCTGCTGCCGGATATTCTTGTAAACAATGCGGGAATATCTCATTATGGATTGCTTGCCGATGTGACAGAGGAAATCTGGGATGAAGTGATGGCGATTAATCTGAAAGGTACTTTTCTGTGTACACAGGAGATGATGCCACACATGATCTCTCAGCGATACGGTCGTATTATTAATGTGTCATCTATCTGGGGGTTGTCTGGCGCCTCTTGTGAGGTGCTCTATTCCACAACGAAGGGAGGGGTGAATGCATTCACGAAGGCACTTGCGAAAGAGCTTGCTCCCTCCGGCGTTACGGTGAATGCCGTTGCCCCTGGTGCGGTTCAGACAACGATGTTAGACCACTTGGATCAGAGTGAACTGAAGATGCTGGAAGAGGAAATTCCCGCAGGACGTCTGGCGCAGCCGGACGAGATTTCGTCATTGGTTTATTTTCTCGCGCTACCCGAGTCGGGTTACATCAATGGACAGATTATTAGCCCCAATGGAGGCTGGCTGACATAGTGCCGCGTTGCCACTTTCAAGCCGTTGTGATTTATAAGTGCAGTAGGTGAACACCGTTGTTCATTCTTGGACCATCAGGTTTTATTTATTTCGAAAGCTCGTATATAAAATGTCCCGGAAGCACATATTACAACTGTTGATTTTAAATCTCATGCGTCAGCCAAGGAGGATTTATCATGTCAACAGACAAAACAGTGGTTTCTAACTTCGACACATGGAAGAAGTTCCTGGGTGATCGCGTACTGCAAGCTGAGAGGATGGGGATGAGTGAAGAAACCATCAATAAACTGGCGTACGAAATCGGTGACTTTCTTGATGAGAAGGTTGATCCGGCGAATCATTCCAACCGTGCATTGAAGGAACTATGGGATGTCGGCGATGCGGATGAGCGTCGTACGATTGCGTGCCTGATGGTCAAATTGGCCAAACAAAACGCATAAAGGCAAGAGATGAAGAGCTCCCGCAAGGGGGCTTTTCTCTAATGATTACAAACGGATTACAGAGCTGTTCTTGTAATTCATTTTCATTTTATATATCATTAACGTGACCCATTTTTAGAAGATGACCTGGAATTACGTCCAGTGGACGCGTTCTGATGTTGTCGAATAATGTGGAATAATGCATTACGGGGTGTGTATATGGAAACTAAACAATGGTATATGGAATATAAAATACATAAGAACAGACCTGGTCTTCTCGGGGATATCGCCTCGATGCTGGGTATGCTTGAAGTCAATATATTAACAATCAACGGTGTGGAAGGTAAAACACGGGGGATGCTGCTCGAATCAGACGATGACGAGAAAATTCGTCTGCTTGGAGAGATGCTTGGTAAAGTAAACAGCATTACCGTATCCGCACTGCGTCAACCTAAATTGGTGGATATTCTGGCCGTACGTCACGGCAGATATATCGACAGGGATTCAGATGATCGTAAAACATTTCGTTTTACTCGCGACGAACTTGGGTTACTCGTGGACTTTTTGGGTGAAGTATTTAAAAGAGAAGGCAATCAGGTGATCGGCTTGCGTGGAATGCCCCGGGTTGGCAAAACGGAGTCAATCATCGCGGGCAGTGTATGTGCCATGAAACGCTGGACTTTTGTATCCTCTACACTTCTTCGTCAAACGATTCGGAGCCAGATGTCTGAGGACGAGTTAAATCCGAATAATGTATTTATCATTGATGGCATTGTCAGTACGATTCGCTCCAGTGAAAGGCATTACAACTTACTCCAGGATATTATGTCAATGCCTAGCACCAAAGTCATTGAACACCCGGATATTTTTGTACAGGAATCCGAATTTGATTATAATCATTTTGATATTATTATTGAATTGCGTAATAATCCTAACGAAGAAATTATTTATGATACGTTTACGGCAAGCTATACCGACGAACTGTAAAGCTCCGTACGGAATCATGGAATAGATCAGCAACAACTGAAGAGATAAACATAAGGAGATGATGGCATGTCTGAACTGGGTCAGCAGTTAAGAGAGGCCCGGCTGCAAAAAGGGATGAGTCTTGACGATGTACAGGAAATGACCAAAATTCGCAAAAGGTATCTGGAGGCCATAGAAGCAGGGGACTATAAAGTACTGCCTGGTAGTTTCTATGTGCGTGCATTTATAAAAACCTATGCGGAAACAGTGGGACTGAATCCCGATGAGCTGCTGGAAGGCCATAAAAAAGACGTACCTGCAGAGGCTGCGGAAGCGACGATGGAGCCTGTAATTCAGAAACGCTCCAACCGGCCCGCAGAGCGGAGCAATCGATGGATGTCCATTGCACTGATGTGGACATTCCCTATTCTGATTTTTGTCCTTTTGTATGTGTATATGGCATACAACAAGGGTGACGATTCCAATCCGCAAGGGTTGGATGATACAAAAATTACAGATAGTCAGAAACCGGCTGACGACAAACCTGATCCATCGTCCGATAACGGCCAAGCGGTGACTCCGCCTACAAACGATTCGGGCTCGGAGAACAACGGTAAAGGTGAAGCCGGCGGAAACGGTGGCGGTAACGAAGCGAACGGACAGACTGATGGACAAAATAGTGGTCAGACTGACGGCCAAAATAATGGTCAAACTGATGGACAGACGGATGGTCAAACAGGTGAGAATCAAGAGGGGAATACACCAAGCACACCTGGCTCAGTCACTGTTTCAGAAGATGGAAAATCGGGCAATATTACAAACTTCAAAGTTAGCGGAAGCGCTGGTCAGCCTGTAACCGTGACGATCAAGGCGACTGGGAATAGCTGGCTTGAAGTATATAAAGGCGAGAATTCCAGTGGTGAGAAACTGAAGTATGGCAATACAGCCGACGGTGACTCTTTTACATTTACTTTGGATAGTACAGGCATGTACATTAAGTCTGGTTACGCGGCAGCAACGACAATCGATGTTGGGGGTCAAGTTGTAACGGACGGCAAGGCGACCAACCGGATTCGTCTAAAATTGGATACCGACAGTGCAGCTTCATCGGGAACTGAAGGCACAACGGGGACAACTACCAGTGATTCCACTGAAGGTGGAAGCTCTAGCAACGAATAACCTGGCTAACTGCAGGAGACAATAATTTTGTCTTCAATTGCAGTTAACTTATGGTGAAGTGAGGTGGACGGGCATGACAGTCAGCTGGATCGTAACTGGTTTAGGGATTATTGTCAGCCTACTGGGGTATTACCTGACGCCAAATGCCTGGGGTTACGGAATATTGGGCTTTGGACTTGCGCACATCGTTTTGGGTGTGCTCGACATGTTCAGACAGCCTGACCGTAGCCGGTATTAGAGGCAGCTAATCAGCAAGCATTTTTGGTGACCGAATGGTGCGCCAAAAATGCTTTTTTCTATGATTAATCATAGCTAAAATTAGACTTTTGCTTGAAGTTTACTCTATAATGTTACAGAATATATGATTAGCTGAAAGGGTGACTCGCTTTGAGTTCAGAAAATTCATTTGATATTGTGTCCAAAATGGACTTGCAGGAACTGACAAATGCCGTTACACAAACGGAGAAGGAAATTGGCGCTCGTTATGATTTCAAAGGCAGCAAAAGCAGCTTGAAACTTGATAAGGATGCTTTAACGATTGTGTCTGATGATGAAACTAAATTAAAGGCGGTTATCGAAGTCCTCCAATCCAAGATGGCGAAGCGCGGTCTGCCGCTGAAAAACATTGACTACGCGAAGGTGGAGCCTGCTTCTTCGGGTACGGTTCGTCAGCGCTTGAATTTTAAACAGGGCATTGATCAGGATGTTGCCAAAAAAATAAATATTCTCATCCGTGATTCAAAAATGAAGGTGAAGAGTCAGATTCAGGGAGACCAGCTTCGGGTGACAGGGAAAAGCAAAAATGATCTGCAAGCCGTTATGCAGATGCTTAATGGAGCTAACTTGCCGCTGGATCTGCAATATACCAACTTCAAATAAGAATCGTTGTGTAACAATGTCTTTTTGACACTGTATTGGTGCGTATATTATACTGAATGTGCATTGCAGGCAGTCATGCATCAAGTCCAGTCTTCATCGTTTGCTGACTTTGTGAAAATCAATACACTTCTGGAAGTCACCGGAGCGTTTAAAAGCGGTTTTGCGTTTGAGCGGTAGACTTTATTTTTTGCGTTTCTACATAGGGTTTCATGTGAATACAAGTCGACGTTTCGAACGTTCATTCCTTGCTTCAGATGATGAATACGGGATTAAGATGAATGTTTGAAGTAATGGAGGATATAAAGGGAGGGCGTCTTGTGAATTTACCCAACCGGATTACGCTTGCACGAATTTGCTTAATCCCTTTTTTGATGGTGTTTCTGCTTGTGGATTTTCCGTTTTATCCAGAGCCGTTGCATCTTGGGAGCTTTACGCTTCCGTATAATCAGTTAATTGCTGCTTTTATTTTTATTGTTGCTGCAAGCACGGATGGAATAGACGGCTATCTTGCAAGAAAAAACAATATGGTCACCAATTTGGGCAAACTGCTGGATCCTCTGGCAGACAAACTGCTGGTTACCGCTGTTCTGATTTCACTGGTTCAAATGGGCAAGCTGGATTCATGGATTGCAGTCGTTATTATTAGCCGTGAATTCGCCGTGACCGGTCTCCGTCAGATTGCCTTGCTGGATGGTTCGGTTGTCGCTGCAAGTGCGTGGGGCAAACTGAAGACAGTAGTGCAGATCATAGCGATTGTTTTGATGCTGCTGAACAATTTCCCGTTCTCATATACGGGCATTCATGTCGATGAAATTGCGGTATGGATTGCAGCCCTTATCACGATCTGGTCTGGAATTGACTACTTTATCAAAAACAAAAACTTGCTTCATTTATCAGAAGCGTAATGTTTTATGCTGAAACGGGTAATGATGAAAGACTCATCGGGTCAAAGGGCAATAGGAACTTATCCTATTGCCCTTTGACTACTCAACATGTGCACAGGAGGAAGCTGAAATGAAGGCAGAGATTATCGCAGTTGGGACAGAGTTGCTACTGGGGCAGATCGTAAATACGAATGCCAGATACCTTTCCAGGGAACTTGCAGCAATGGGGATCGACGTATATTTTCAGACCGTAGTTGGGGATAATCTGAATCGGCTTAGTGAAGCCATACGTATCGCGCAGGGACGTGCAGACATTATTTTATTTTCGGGGGGCATCGGCCCGACCCAGGATGATCTGACCAAAGATGCGCTTGCTGCTGTATTGAACCGAGAGCTTCATATCGACCGTATGGCCATGGATAAAATTGAAGGGTTTTTCCGAGATCGGAATGTGGAAATGACCGAAAACAATCGGCGCCAAGCGATTGTTCTTGAGGGTGGAACCCCTCTGGCCAATGAAACCGGACTTGCTGCAGGCAACGCGATTGCGGATAACGAAAAATATTATGTTGTTATGCCTGGCCCGCCTAAGGAACTGATTCCAATGTTTGAGCAGGAAGTAAAGCCTTGGTTGCTCCAGCATGCGCTTACTGAAGAAATGCCGATTTATTCGCGGATGCTGAAGTTCGCAGGCATTGGAGAATCTGCGCTGGAAGATCGGTTGCTGGACCTCATTGACGGCCAGACAGATCCAACCATTGCTCCCTACGCGAGCGAGGGAGAAGTAACCGTGCGTGTGTCAACCAAGGCTCGAAGCGAAGGGGACGCAAAGCTGAAACTGGATGCGATGGAGGTACAGATCCGCGAACGTCTGTCTGAACATCTCTACGCTAACGAGGATGTGCCTATAGAGTACACGATAGTTACAATGATGTCTGATATGGGATTGACTCTGAGTGCCGCTGAAAGCTGTACAGGAGGTCTTGTGATGCAGAGCCTCACTTCGGTGCCTGGAAGTGCATCGATGTTAAAGGGCGGCATTGTATGTTACTCCAATGAGATCAAAGAAAAACTGCTTAATGTGCCTCATAGCTATCTGGAGGGCGAAGATGCACCAGGTGCAGTTAGTCCAGAGGTGGCAAAAGTGCTTGCAGAGCAGATCCGTATGATTGGGGATGCTGATTTTGGATTGGCAATAACCGGAGTAGCCGGACCAGGTTATTCAGAGCGTAAACCACCAGGCCTTGTTTTTATTGCTTTGGCTGAGCGTGGTAAGGAAACTGAAATTCATGAACTTCGGATTAATGGTAACCGGGAGACGGTTCGCATTCGCTCGGCCAAAGCGATTCTGTATCGATTATGGCAAAAATTAGTTGCCATTGATTGATTAGCGGGCTACAGATTGCATTTGCTTCATTGACCCATTATAATAGTTGAAGACGGAAGAACCGTAAAATTTGGCTTAACAGCCTGGTTTACGGTTCTTTTTCTATTTTTTTGTCGATTTCCATGAGGAAGAGGCGCCTCGGCCTTAACAAAAAAAACGAATGTATGTTCGAAAAAAAGCTTGGCAAACGAGTAAAAACAAGGTATCATTATATTATAAACAGTAAAGGGTGTGAGTTTATTGTCAGACCGTCGTGCTGCGCTTGATATGGCGCTCCGTCAAATAGAGAAGCAATTTGGTAAAGGTTCCATCATGAAATTGGGTGAGTCAACTCACATGAATGTGGAAATAATTCCCAGCGGATCTTTGGCTTTGGATATTGCATTAGGAACAGGCGGCTTGCCAAAAGGCCGTATTGTTGAAATATATGGACCTGAATCTTCAGGTAAAACAACTGTAGCATTGCATGCAATTGCTGAAGTGCAACGTGTGGGTGGACAAGCTGCATTTATCGATGCAGAGCATGCACTCGACCCAAGCTATGCAAGCAAATTAGGTGTTAACATTGATGAATTGCTTTTGTCTCAACCGGATACAGGTGAGCAAGGTTTGGAAATTGCAGAAGCTCTTGTACGCAGTGGGGCTGTAGACATCGTTGTTATTGACTCTGTAGCTGCATTGGTACCAAAAGCAGAGATTGAAGGGGAAATGGGGGATTCCCACGTAGGTTTGCAGGCACGTCTGATGTCTCAAGCGTTGCGTAAATTGTCTGGTGCAATCAGCAAATCCAAAACAATTGCCATCTTTATCAATCAGCTTCGTGAGAAGGTCGGCGTAATGTTTGGTAACCCGGAAACAACACCAGGTGGTCGTGCGTTGAAGTTCTATTCTACAGTTCGTCTCGATGTACGTCGGATCGAGAGTATTAAGTCTGGCAATGACATTACGGGTAACCGTACCCGTATTAAAGTAGTGAAAAACAAAGTAGCTCCGCCGTTCAAACAAGCGGAAGTTGATATCATGTACGGTGAAGGTATTTCCAGAGAAGGAAGTATCATTGACATTGGTACGGATCTGGATATCGTGAACAAAAGTGGTGCTTGGTATTCATATGAAGGTGAGCGTTTAGGTCAAGGTCGTGAGAACGCGAAACAGTTTATGAAAGAACATAAAGAGATTGCGAACACGATTGAGCAGAGAATTCGTGAGGCCAGCAATTTGACAACTGCTGTTCCTGCACCAACGAGTGAAGAGCAAGATAAAGAAGCGGCTGAGGAACAGGAATTATTTGAAATTAATGAGTAATTCTTCTTTACGGGACAGTTTCCTGTCTTCTAACATGTCCTGAAACTTGTATTGAACGAGTGCTAATGCTTACCTAGCTAAATAGGATTGGTTTCTCGCGATGCTAACAGCCTCTGTCCATTCCGGACAGGGGCTGTTAGCATCTATGCCATGTACGAGGTGAGCTAGATCAGGATCGTAAGGGTAAATAGCAGGGAAGCCTATTTTGAATCAACATACAAGCAAGTGATGGGGAGTGTGAAGATCGAAGTGAAGCATCACCAAAATCAGCATGAATATGATACAAATGACGAAGAACTGCATGAAGAAGCAGAATTAGCCGGTATCTCCCAATTTCCAGACGATGAAGAACTTATCATTACCCTGGTGGAGCGAACAAAGAGCCGTGAAGCGCGCTATCGCATTTCATTTGGTAACTATTCCATTACGGTTCTGGAAGATGTGATGATCAAGTACAGAATGACACGTGGCAATACCTTTATGAAGAAAGATCTGGAGGAAATTGTCGTTGCGGATGAGCGTCAGCGAACGTATGTACAGTCACTTCGTTTTTTGGAATTTAAGCAGCGGTCACGTCATGAATTAAGGCAAAAGCTAAAGCAAAAGGAGTTCGCGACACCGCTCATCGAAGAAGTTCTGGATCGGCTTGAGCAAGAGAAACTTGTCGATGATGACCTGTTTGCTAAGGAATGGACTAGACAGCGTATGGAGGGGCAGCGGAAGGGAAAACTGTGGATACGGCAAGAGCTGCGTCAAAAAGGCATTGCAAATGAACTCATTGCTGAGGTAATGGATGATGTGAGTGCAGATGCAGAGTTGGACACGGCCTTAATAGCTGGACGTAAAAAGTGGAAACAGGTTCGAGGAGACGTGCAGGAAAAGAAACGTAAAACGTTCCCTTTCTTGATGCGACGCGGTTTTAGCATGGATTTGGTGCGTCGTGTTGTAAATCGTTTAATTGAAGAAGATGGTGCGGAAGATGCTGAAGATGACGAAGCGTTGTTATGGGACTAGATAAGATGACTAACAATACTGCATTCTCTTGACAATTTCTTTCGTCAAATACTAAAATGGACATGAGTCTGTAAGAAAAGGACAACCCTTTTTCCTTCCAAAAAAGCGGTTTCGGTTTCTACAGATTTATACCATTCTTAATTATGGGTTCACTGGAGACGGTGAATAGTACATGTATTCATGTACATGTGAAATGAAAATCGGCGGGGGATCGCCGTGAGTATTCGTTATTCCCAAACATATGTAAGGTATGAAAACAGAAAAGTTGACCCAAGGAGTGCCTTGGAGGAACCAACGAGGAGGTGAACAGTATGGGAGAAATCGCTATCACGATCGTTCTCGTTGTGGCCGCGCTCGTTATTGGGTTCGGAGTCGGATATTTTATTCGCAAATCTCTTGCAGAGGCTAAAATCTCTAGTGCGGAACAAGCTGCCGTACAAATCGTGGAGAACGCGAAGAAAGAGGCAGAGGCACTGAAGAAAGAAACGGTGCTGGAAGCGAAAGATGAGATTCATCGCATTCGCGCCGAAGCTGAAAAAGACACTCGTGAACGTCGGAACGAAATTCAACGACAAGAGAGACGATTGTTGCAAAAAGAAGAGTCGCTGGATAAAAAATTGGAATCACTCGAACGTAAAGAAGAGCAAGTGGCAAACAAAGAGAAACGGATTGACGAAACACAGCAGCAGATCGAAATGATCTACAAAAACCAGGTGACGGAGCTTGAACGTATCTCCAATCTCACCATGGAAGACGCACGCAGTATCATACTGTCCAACGTAGAACAGGAAGTCCGTCATGAGACGGCTCAAATGATCAAGGACATTGAACAGCAAGCGAAGGAAGAAGCGGACAAAAAGTCCCGCGAGATCATTACACTCGCCATCCAGCGCTGTGCGGCTGACCATGTAGCAGAGACAACGGTATCCGTTGTAACACTGCCTAATGAAGAAATGAAAGGCCGGATTATCGGTCGTGAAGGACGTAACATCCGTGCGCTTGAAACCCTTACGGGGATTGACCTCATTATCGATGATACGCCAGAAGCTGTTATTCTGTCGGGCTTTGACCCGATTCGCCGTGAAATTGCCCGCACTGCACTGGAGAAACTGGTAGCAGACGGACGGATTCACCCGGCTCGTATCGAAGAGATGGTGGAGAAATCCCGTAAAGAAGTAGATGAGCGCATCCGTGAATACGGTGAACAAGCTACCTTTGAAGTGGGCGTGCATGGTCTGCACCCGGATCTCATCAAGATTCTGGGCCGCCTGAAGTTCCGTACAAGTTATGGTCAGAACGTCCTGAAACATTCGATGGAAGTCGCTTATTTGGCAGGACTGATGGCTGGAGAACTTGGAGAAGACGTAACTTTGGCTAGACGTGCAGGTTTATTGCATGACATCGGTAAAGCGCTGGATCACGAAGTGGAAGGATCACACGTCGAGATTGGCGTGGAGCTGGCGAAGAAATACAAGGAACACCCAGTGGTTATCAACAGTATCGCTTCCCACCACGGGGACTGCGAAGCAACTTCAGTTATTGCTATGCTGGTTGGTGCAGCTGATGCGCTGTCCGCAGCACGTCCAGGTGCACGCCGCGAAACGCTGGAGACGTATATCAAGCGACTGGAGAAGCTGGAAGAAATCTCGGAATCTTTCGAAGGCGTTGAGAAATCATACGCCATTCAGGCTGGACGCGAAGTTCGTGTCATGGTACAGCCTGAGAAGATCGATGACGCTGAAGCCTTCCGCCTCGCGCGTGACATCACGAAGATGATCGAGAATGAACTCGATTATCCAGGTCATATCAAAGTCACCGTCATTCGGGAGACCCGGGCGGTTGAATACGCAAAATAGAGTCTTTAGGAAAAGTGGCCGCTTACTGGGCCACTTTTCCTGTTGATAAGCGATGTAGGAATTGAGGAGGCAGCAATCAATGAAAGTTTTATTTATAGGTGATATTGTAGGCAACGTGGGACGTAAAGCACTCAAAGAAAATTTGCCATACCTGAAATCGAAGTATAAACCACATGTCATTATTGTAAATGGTGAAAATGCTGCAGCAGGACGCGGCATTACAGGTGCGATCGCTAATGAATTTTTTAACTGGGGCGTCCATGGTATTACGCTGGGCAACCATACATGGGACAATAAGGATATTTTTGATTTTATAGATGATGAACCACGTATGATCAGACCGGCCAATTTTCCGCCAGGCACACCTGGGCGTGGTTATACCGTGGTTAAAGGCGAAGGCAAGGAACTTGCCATCGTAAATCTGCAAGGCAGAACATTTTTGCCTGCCATTGATTGTCCTTTTCGTGCAGCCGATGAAATTGTGGATGAGCTTCGCAATGACTATAAATGCATTTTGGTGGATATGCATGCGGAAGCGACGTCCGAGAAGATTGCCATGGGTTGGCATCTGGATGGGCGCGCATCATTCGTTGTAGGTACTCATACGCATGTGCAAAGCAACGATGAACGTATTCTGCCTGGAGGTACTGCCTATTTGACCGATGCGGGCATGGTGGGCCCACGTGACGGTATCCTGGGGATGGAGCGTGAAGCGGTGTTGCGCAAATTTTATACCCAGCTTCCGGTTCGTTTTGTCGTAGACGAGGGCAAATGGCATTTCCATGGCGTGATCGTGGACATTGACGAAGCAACTGGAGCAGCGACGCGCATTGAAAAAATTCGTTTAATGGAAGACGAGTGGCGCATGGAATAGGGGGATGGTCCCATTTTGACGAGAATCCCTGCTAAAAAGAAGGAATTTTTTTGCCTCCCGCGAATAACATCTAGTAAAGTGGAAACAAACTTTCAACATTCCCAGGGAGGTACTTACCATGGATGTATTAAAAGTTTCAGCAAAGTCCAATCCTAACTCTGTAGCCGGCGCTCTTGCAGGAGTTCTACGTGAACGTGGAAATGCTGAACTGCAGGCAATTGGAGCGGGAGCACTGAACCAAGCCATTAAAGCGGTAGCGATTGCCCGGGGATTTGTAGCACCAAGCGGAGTTGACCTGATTTGTATTCCAGCTTTTACAGACATTGTGATTGACGGTGAGGACCGAACGGCCATTAAGCTGATTGTGGAGCCCAGATAATACATGAATTACGTTATGCATGAGCCTGTTTACGAATGAAGTAGACAGGTTTTTTTGCGTTATTTTTGAAGGGTTTTTGTAGAATAGATGGGTCATTTAACTGTAACAGGAGGGTCAGAGATGTCGATAAGAGACTGGTCTGTAGCTGATTTTCATTGTGATGCACTGAGTAAACTTTTGATGAAGCCCGAGCTTTCTTTTGAGGATGCTCTCGAACTGGACGTCAATCTGAGACGTATGCATGAAGGTGGAATTGCTCTACAGGCGTTCGCGGTCTATCTTCCGGAAGTGCTGGGCCGAGGAAAGTTTGAACATGTGATGGGGCAGCTGGAACTTTACCGCAAAAAGGTAGAGCATAGCGTAGAGCGCTCCAGCGGGGTCAAGACACTGCTCTGGCGTGAACAGGCAGCACAGTTACAAAAGGAGACGAAAACCTCTCCATGGGGGCTCATCACGCTCGAGGGCGTGGACGGGCTGGAAGCAAATCTGTTTTATCTGGAACTGTGTTTTCAGATGGGGGTACGCGTTATAGGTCTTACTTGGAATCATGCAAACTGGGCTGCGGACGGCATTATGGAAAAGCGCGGGGCGGGTTTGACTGAGAAAGGCAAGGAACTTTTGTCTCTCTGCAATCAGATCGGCATGCTGCTGGATGTATCCCATCTGTCCGAAAAAGGGTTCTGGGAACTAGCCGACCTGAGCGAGAGGCCTTTTATTGCTTCACATTCCAACAGCTACAGCATTTGTCCTCATGTGCGCAACCTGCGTGATGACCAGATTCAGGCGATTGTTGCCAGGGATGGTCGTATTGGTTTGACCTTTGTGCCCTGGTTTGTCAAAGAAGAGGATCAAGTGCGAATAGAGGATCTGCTACCACATATTGAGCAAATTTGTTCGCTTGGCGGAGCTCATCATCTGATGATGGGATCTGATTTTGACGGGATAGCGACGAAAGTTCAAGGTCTGGAACATGCCGGATGTTACCCTAACCTCACAGAGATTTTGCTAAAACACTACGATGAGGCTTTGGTGCAAGGCTGGTTATGGGGGAATGCGATACGTTATCTGGGGGAACACTTGCCAAAGGGGAAGCTGGGAGAAACGATTAAACACAATACATGAGTGTAGACCAAAAGTAAAAAAACAAGGCTGGAAGAAAGATGTAACCAAGATCACCTTTTTCAAGATAAGTACCGTGAAATGCTTAACAATGAACTAAAATAAGTGTATTTCATGAATTTTCAATAGTTTGTTTTCATTTCACGGTAAAAAGGAGTATAATACCACTTGGATTGTTAAGAGCCTGTCTACAGGCCATAGATAAACAAGGAGTGAATTTACGATGAGTAAAACAGTACCTGTGGGCGTATCAGCCCGTCACATTCATGTATCCCAAGAGCACGTTGACATTTTGTTCGGCAAAGGTTATGAACTGACTGAATTTAAACCTCTGTCCCAGCCCGGACAATATGCTGCGAACGAAACTGTAGCGGTCATTGGTTCCAAAGGACAGTTTGATAAAGTACGTATCCTGGGACCGGTTCGTCCTGAAACACAACTGGAGATCTCTATGACGGATTCTTTTGCCATCGGGGTAAAAGCACCTGTTCGTGAATCCGGAAGCATTGAAGGCACACCAGGCATTACCATTAAAGGTCCAGCTGGTGAAGTAACGATTGACAAAGGTGTCATTGTTGCGGCTCGTCACATTCACTTCCACACGTCCGATGCAGCCAATTGGGGCATTGAAGACAAACAAATGTTGAAAGTCCGTCTGGGTGGAGAGCGTGGTCTGGTATTGGAAAATGTACTGGCTCGTGTATCCGATTCTTTTGCACTGGACATGCACATTGATACAGATGAAGCCAATGCAGCAGGTGCCCGCAATGGGGATACCGCTGAAATCATCGATTAAATCCTAACAGATCTTCCGGCGTAGCTTTTGCTATACGGAGGCTGTATGTAAAGTATCAAACACCTGGGTACACTGGCATAGTCAGTCCATTTGGACTGAATGTCAGGGTGCTCAGGTTTTTTTGTACTCAGGGCAGATTTGAGGGACAGAAGCGATTCGGAAGGGATGCGTTTGCTTGTGGAACTATAGCCCAATTCATGTTATAATTTGCTGTAATGCTCTTTTGAAGCATGAGGAATGACATATAAGTATTCAGTGATGAAATGAACGCTTTTTTATGAATAGAGGCTGTAAGGAGTGACCGAAGGAAATGGCTAAAGACTCAAAAAAGGATTACTCCCAATATTTTGATTTCTCCGATGCCAAAGTAATTTCGCAAGATGAATTCAGCAAAAAAATTAGAATTCGCGGCCGCGAGATTAATATTAAAGCGGAACCGAATCATCGTCAGGAGAAACAAAGGGGCAAGGAAGATATTCAGGTTCTATATGAGACGGCTGTTCCCGATGAACTAAAAGCGATAGGGAAAGGCAAGCATTATATCGTATATACCTATGGATGTCAGATGAACGAGCATGACTCCGAGACCATTAAAGGTCTGCTGGAGAGCATGGGTTATGAAGCAACAGAAGATCGTAAAACGGCAGATATTATTTTGCTTAACACGTGTGCGATCCGTGAAAATGCGGAAGACAAGGTATTTGGCGAACTGGGTCATTTGAAAACGCTGAAGCTGGAAAATCCGGGTTTATTGCTTGGTGTATGCGGATGTATGTCTCAAGAAGAGGGTGTCGTTAACCGGATTATGCAGAAGCATGGTTTTGTCGACATGATCTTTGGTACCCACAATGTACACCGTCTGCCACATCTGATTCAGGAAGCGCTCTTCAGTAAAGAGATGGTTGTTGAGGTATGGTCCAAGGAAGGCGATATTATTGAGAACCTGCCGAAGAAACGGGAAGGCATGCGCGGCTGGGTAAACATTATGTATGGCTGCGACAAGTTCTGTACATATTGCATCGTACCGTTTACCCGAGGTAAGGAACGCAGTCGTCGTCCAGAGGACGTCATTGCGGAAGTAAGGGATCTGGCTAGGCAGGGATTCAAGGAAATTACATTACTTGGTCAGAATGTGAATGCGTACGGCAAGGACTTTACAGATCTGAAGTATAGCTTTGGTGACCTGATGGATGATATTCGAAAAGTAGATATACCACGTGTACGTTTTACAACAAGCCATCCACGCGACTTCGATGATCATCTGATCGAGGTGCTGGCCAAAGGCGGCAATCTGGTGGAGCACATTCACCTGCCGGTACAATCGGGCAGCACAGAAGTGCTCAAACGTATGAGTCGCAAGTATACGCGGGAACACTATCTGAATCTGGCGGCGAAGATCAAAGCGGCCATTCCAGACGTGGTTTTGACAACCGATTTCATCGTGGGATTCCCTGGCGAGACGGATGAGCAGTTCGAAGATACACTTTCACTCGTTCGTGAAGTCGGTTATGATTTTGCTTATACGTACATTTACTCTCCGCGTGAAGGTACGCCTGCAGCGGTGATGGAAGATAACGTACCGATGGAAGTGAAAAAAGAACGCCTGAAACGCCTGAATGAAACGGTCAACGAGTACAGTCATCGCAGCAATGAGCAGCAACGGGGCAAGATTGTTGAAGTGCTTGTGGAGGGTGAGAGTAAGCGAAACTCAACCGTTCTGGCTGGACGTACACGTAGCAACAAGCTGGTGCATTTTGAAGGGTCTAAGGAACTGATCGGTACGTTTGTACAAGTGGAAATTACCGATCCGATGACGTTTTATATTCGCGGGAACTTGCTTACCGAACCCGTGGCCGCGAATCAGTAATATCTAATTACACACCTAACAAGATGAGATTTCAGGTTTCAATACCAACATCTTTTAATTAAGATGAATATTCTTTTGTACTTAGGTCAGGGGTGCGGCGAGACGTAGCGGAGGGGACGGAATCGATTCTGAAGAAGCGAAGCGCTCGCCTTTATCTCCGGAACTTTCCCTTTGAGAAAGGAATCAAAAAAATCCGGAGATAACAGCGATCGAAAGAACGATCCGAACCCGAAGCGGCCTCCAGAGCACTCCCCTTTGACCTTAGTGCAATCTCAATATCTCATCTTAAATCATCTCATACGAATGGAGCGATCACAGTGGCGCAGGAAGAAGTGCAGTACAACCATTACGGAATGCCAACCTACGATACGCGCAATCTGATCATACGCGACGACATTATGGGAAAGGCCAAAGAATTGGCAGATATGCTCGGCACGAGCGAAGAAGTGAAACTGTTTCAACAGGCAGAAGCCAAGATTCGAGATCATGAGCGCATTCAGCAATTGATCACAACGATTAAGAAGAAACAGAAGGAAATCGTTGCTTTTGAAAGTTTTAATAACAGCGCAATGGTTAGCAAAATCGAACAGGAAATTGATGATTTACAAAATGAACTGGACAGCATTCCGCTAGTGACGGAGTTCCAGCAGAGTCAAATTGACATCAATTATCTGCTTCAACTGGTCATCTCTGTTATTCGGGATACAGTATCCGATAAAGTCAATGTTGAAGCTGGAACGGATTCACCTCCGACCAACTGCGGTTAAATAAACGAAAGGGTGCGGACGCAGTCCGCGCCTTTTTTGACATCATCATGGAGACACAACGAATGGAGCAGTAATCGCCTGCACACATGGGAAACGTTTAAAGGCCCTACTCCACGATGTGGGGTTATTTGATTTGGATACGTTAAATAAGTGTGCAAGCATACATTAATATGAGTGAAGATTAGATATTTCAATAAGGATAAACGACATCCAGAGTGGCTTAAACAACATGTGGCATAGAAGGAGAAATGAAACATGAGTATTTTGGACAAAATGGTGGAAGACGGCGATGGCCGATTCTGGGGATTTCTTGGATGCCGTTATATCCAGGGCAGCAAACAAGAAGTTCAAATTGCGCTGACAGCGGGGGAGCACCATACCAACTCGATGGGTATTATTCATGGCGGGGTACTCACTTCTTTGATGGATCAGGCGATGGGTATGGTGGCGACAGCCGCGATGGAAGTCGATGGTTGTGTCACAACCAACCTGAATGTGCATTTTCTTGCGCCAATGAGGCAAGGTGAATTAATGGTTACATCTACTGTGCTGCATCAGGCGGGACGTAGTATCACAACCCAGTCTGAGGTTCGCGATGCAGCGGGAACGTTGGGATGTATGGCTACAGCCACATTCCGCGTGGCGAAATCAAGAGCATGAAGATGAAGACCAGAATCGAAGGTTGACAAAAAACATTATTATGTCATAATGAGATTATCAAAACGAAAATAGTCGGTGGTGCCCATGAGCGAAAATAACAAACACGTCAACAATGAACCAGCGAACGAAGAATTGGAAGCACAACAGTATAGTTCCAAGAAATATCGTACTCCAGACGGGGTTCCTGCAGATATCGTTATGTTCACCCTGACGAAGCGGGAACGCAAGACAGTTACGAAAACCCTCCCGATTCGGGAGTTAAAGGTCATGTTAATCAAACGCAAAGGTTGGCCATTTGCAGGAAGATGGGCTTTGCCTGGCGGATTTTGCCAAGAGAATGAGTCCATTTACGGCGCTGCGAAGCGCGAATTGATGGAGGAAACCGGAGTAGACGGTGGGCATCTGGAGTATCTGAACGTTTACAGTCAACCCGGACGTGACCCGAGGGGATGGATTATCTCTCACGCTTTCTTCGCGCTAGTGGAGGAGTGGATGTTGGAACACCGGCAAGCAGCGGATGATGCTGAGGATGTAGGCTTGTTTACGATCCAGGAAGCATTGCAAGAGTTGGAACTGGCCTTCGATCACAGAACGATCATTGAAGATGCGTACAGACGAATTCAGCAACAGATGCTGGAGACAACCATCGCCAGACAGTTTTTGCCGCGTGATTTCACCTTAAGTGAATTATACCAAGTCATCCAGAGTGTTGTTCCGGATTTCGAAGAGCCCAATTTTATTCGTAAAATAACATCTACACGCAGCCGTAAAGGGATTGTCGAGGAAGTGCGTGATGATGAAGGCAATCTGGTTAGCTCTAACCAGTATTCACAACGTCCGGCACAGCTGTATCGATTCACGGAACTGGTGCCGCGTCTGTCAATCTATACGTAAACGTCAATTCAGTTTACCCAAAGCTGGTATGTATGAGTGTTGTTTGGGTGTAAGCCATTTGGTGAGCGAGGAGTGTGGACGATGAAAGCATTGATTGTTATCGATTTTACACGGGATTTTGTTACAGGGGCTTTGCCTGTAGGTCAGCCAGCTGTGGAGATTCAAGAGACGGTAGCGGCGATTACCGAGGCATATCTTAATAACAAAGATCAAGTGATCATGGCGGTAGATCTGCATGAAGAAAATGATCCTTACCATCCGGAAACGGCACTTTTTCCACCTCATAACATTCGTGATACTGAAGGAAGACAGCTATACGGTCGCCTGGCTGAAGTGATGGAAAAACGTAAGAGCGAGATTCGGTGGATGGATAAAACCAGATACAGTGCGTTTTGCGGAACAGACCTGGAACTGAAGCTACGTGAACGAGGCATAACGGATATTGCATTGATTGGAGTATGCACAGATATATGTGTATTGCATACCGCTGTGGACGCCTATAACAAAGGATTCCATATTACGATCTATGAGGATGCGGTAGCAAGCTTTAACCCCGCAGGCCATGATTGGGCGCTTGGACATTTTCGTTCCAGCATGGGAGCTCAGGTGCTTAAGGCAAGTGAAACGATTTTGGCCTGATTCGTCACGAAGTATTGCGGTGAATCAGCTTTAAGCCCGTTGTTCAGGTATGGTTCTGAGAAACGAGCGGAAGTCAGAGAGGATGAGACAAATGCAGACAACAAGCCTGGCTTTACATACGGATAAATATCAGATCAACATGATGTATGCGCACTGGGTGAATGGTACACACAAAAGGAAGGCGGTATTTGAAGCCTACTTCCGTAAGCTTCCGTTTGGCAACGGTTATGCCGTATTTGCTGGATTGGAGCGCATTGTGAATTATATCAGCCAGCTGCGCTTCACGATGGAAGACATCAAGTTTTTATCCAAACAACCAGAGAACTATGATCCGGTCTTTCTGGAGGAATTGCTTCAGTTCTCTTTCCAGGGAACAATTCATTCCATGAAGGAGGGTGCAATTGTTTTTCCTGACGAACCGCTAATTCGGGTTGAAGGCTGTATTCTCGAAACACAGCTGGTGGAAACGGCAATCCTTAACTTTATGAATTATCAAACGCTAATCGCAACGAAGGCTTCCCGTATTAAACAGGTGGCGCAGCAGGATACACTGCTTGAGTTCGGAACACGCCGTGCACAAGAAGCAGATGCTGCAATCTGGGGGGCACGTGCTTCGTATGTTGCCGGTTTTCATGCCACATCTAATATGTTGGCTGGTGAACAGTTCGGTATTCCTACAGCAGGTACACACGCGCATTCTTGGGTGCAGAGCTTCATGAGTGAGCAGGAGGCGTTTGATGCCTACGCAAGAGTGCTGCCAGATCAGGTGACGCTGCTCGTGGATACGTTTGACACACTGAATAGTGGTGTTCCGCATGCGATCAAAACAGCCAAGTGGCTGGAGAGTCAGGGCAAAAAAATGAATGCCATTCGTCTCGACAGCGGCGACCTTGCCTATCTTTCCATTCAGGCCCGTCAGATGTTGGATGAAGCTGGATTGCATTATGTGAAAATTGTAGCTTCGAATGATCTCGACGAAAATACGATCTTTAACTTGAAGGCTCAAGGCGCAAGGATCGACACATGGGGTGTCGGTACGCAGTTAATCACGGCATCGGATCAGCCTTCACTGGGCGGCGTATACAAATTGGTAGAGCGTGAAGTGAACGGAGAAATGCTGCCAACGCTTAAAATATCGGCTAATCCCGAGAAAGTATCCACACCGGGTAAAAAAGAAGTCTTCCGGATCATTGATCCGAAGCATGGCAAGGCGATTGCGGATTACATCTGCTATCCGGATGAGGAGCAGCCGCTTCAGGGAGGGCCGCTCAAGCTGTTCAACCCGCTTCATCCTTATCTGAAAAAGACGGTGACTGGCTACGAAGCAGTGAATATGTTGGAGCCGATTTTTGTGAATGGACGTAAGGTGTATGATCTGCCTACCCTGGATGAAATACGTGCGTATCATAAAGAACAGCTGAATCTGTTCTGGCCCGAGTACCAGCGGAAGCTGAATCCGGAAATTTACCGCGTGAACATCAGCCCGGCGGCATGGAATATGAAACAGAAGCTTATTGCTGAGCATGTAAAAACAACGGAAGAGTAACATGTGTAACTTGGTCTAGAGAATAGAGGAGGCATAACCGGTAGAGAATACTGGCTTATGCCTTTTTTTGATAGAACGAAACCATTCGATTCATATTTGCTATAAGATGTGTGCAGCTTCATAGAAGTTGGCTGGAGGAAGATGTACACTTATTTGATAAGCCAAGCAATAGATAGATTATTTCTCGGGAAAGCGCAGGAATCGCCAAATCCCGTCATGTTCTTAATCCGCTCGGACAGAGGTAGAAGATGATCTAGGGCGTGTCTTGAAACCTACTGAAGTGCATCTTTTACCGCCTTTTCACCCACTTCTGCGTCAGTTTCCCTTGACGTGCCCCGGCACGTCTGCAGAAAACTTCCTTGCTTGGAACGAAAATTCAGCAAAATCTGCTTTCTTCAGCGTTTTCAGACACGCCCTAAACTTTCCCCGGAGAAGACTTGTTTCAATTTCCTGCGAGCAGGGGATGAAAGGTAGAGGAGGGGTGCGTATATGAGATATCTGCTTGGATTGATATGGGTTGCGTTTATAGCTTACGCGGTATTTATGGCGCCGGGAAATTCCCCTGGGAATGATCCTATATTTAAAGAATTGCTTACATTACAAAGCAAGGAGCCATGGCTACTTTCGGTTTTTACGTGGCTGGGTATATTCCCGGCAGTATATGCCTGCATTTTACTACGGAGATCAGTGAAAGTACGTGAGGATCGGGGCGTGCCTGCATGGCCGTTCGTCTTGTTTTCGTTTGCGCTGGGGGCGTTTGCTTTATTGCCCTATTTTGCGTGGAGTTCCCCTTTTCGAAAAAAAGCAACATATGATCCATTGCCGTCTGCCGAACGTCCACGTCCAAGAAATGGTATTTCACGATTGGCTTCGCATAAGCTGACTCATCTGGTCTTGCTAATCTTAACACTAGGAACAGCCTGTTATGCAGTGATGCAGGGAAATCCGGAACAGTTTGCAGAAGCATTCCATCAATCCTCGTTTGTACATATCATGACAATTGATTTTGGTGTGCTGACGTTACTGTCCACTTACGCCCTTTCCCGGGATGCCCGAACGAATGGACGAACAACAAACTGGGCTTGGGCAGGACTGCTGCCGCTGGTGGGACCATTATTATATCTGCTGACGGAACGAAAATAAGGAGATGATACCGATGAAAGAACAGTTTCAAGCTTATGTGATACGTAAGGATGCTTCAACGGGAGTAACCGCCAGTATAGAAGAATTGAAAAAGGAAGACCTTCCGAATGGTGACGTGACGGTACGAGTACACTATTCCAGTGTGAATTATAAAGATGGGCTGGCGTCAAAAGAGAACGGTGGCGTTGTTCGGAATTATCCGATGGTGCCTGGTATTGATCTAGCCGGGATAGTAGAGGAGTCCGTAAGCGGTCGCTTCGCACCCGGAGATCGGGTGATCAGTACGGGATTTGAACCCGGTGTTTCTCATTACGGAGGATACAGCGAGTATGCTCGTTTGCAAAGTGAGTGGTTGGTACCTTTGCCGCAAGGACTAAGTGAAAAAGAAGCGATGGCGATTGGTACAGCCGGATTCACGGCGGCGCTTTCGGTGGACGCATTATTACACGCTGGAGTGGCCCCGGACATGGGCAAAGTTCTGGTTACGGGTGCCACTGGAGGTGTTGGCAGCATGGCGATCACCATCCTTGCCAAACTTGGCTTTGAAGTGACAGCAAGTACCGGGAAAAAGCAGCAAGAAGAGGCATTGCTCCGCAGCTTGGGAGCCGCCGAAGTGATTTCTCGCGAAGAAGCAGACGCTCCGATCAAGGGAGCCATGGGTAAACAGCAATGGGCAGGAATTGTGGATCCTACAGCAGGGCCAGCATTGGCCGAGCGGTTGAAGCAGGTACAGTATGGCGGAGCGGTCGCAGTTTCCGGGTTAACTGGGGGCAACGGTTTTGAATCGTCGGTATATCCTTTTATTTTGCGTGGTATCCAGCTGATTGGTATTGATTCGGTGTATTGTCCCATGGAACGTCGAGAACGCATCTGGAACAAGCTGGGCGGTGAATGGAAACCGGAGCGTGCACTTACGCTGGGAATTCAGGAAAATACACTGGAGCAGCTGCCACACACGTTAGAGAATATATTGCAGGGTGGTGCAGTCGGGCGCACCGTTGTACGTATTCTGTCTGAATAATATTTGGGATAAAATGTTTATCTCTTAGACATGCTAATTCTACCTGAGAGAGTCGCCATGCGGTGGCTCGTGGAAAGGAAGGATAGGCATGTCGTTGAACGAGAAGAGATGGAACCCTATGGACCGAAAAGTCATGCGAGTTTTGCTGGTAAGTGGCGTTTTATTGCTGAGTATGGTGTCTTTGGCGGCTTGTACGTCTTCATCGATTGAACAGGAAAGAAAAGTCTACACACGCGAAGCAACAACGGAAGGCAATTTCAGAGCCAAGCAGCAGGGTCATGGATTAAACGGTACGTTAGCGAAGAAACTAACAGACGGTTTTACTGCTAAACACATGAAGCTGATGAATAATATGTTCGAGGATGATGGGGATGGCGGCATGTCTTATATGTACTTATTGAATGGTAGCGCAAGGCATATCGTCAAAGTACACATCTATCGTGATGCGAACATCCGGGCCGCACGAATGGAAGAAATGTATGGTGAGCGTAGAGAGAATGCAGTTCTGGAGAATGTAATGGGCAGAACGACCATTCGCAGTAAAGGACATGTATCATTGGTCTATACGGCTTCTGGTGGAGAGAAGGATGAATATGAGCAGGATGTGATGCAGGTATTCCAGGAAGTGCTTCATCAAATAAGAGAGTATTGACATCCTGTTCCATGACATGAATTTAAACTGGTTTAAGCCAAGCCAAGCCAAGCCAAGCCAAGCCAAGCCAAGCCAAGCCAAGCCAAGCCAAGCCAAGCCAACTCAAGTCAAGTCGAGCTAAGTTAAGTTAAGCTAAGTTAAGTCCAATCTCAACTCTTTATGTGAGCAAAATAAAGGTAAAACATAAACCCGTCTGATCATTAAAATGTACCCTATAAGATGGACACTTTGAAAAAAGCCCATCTTATAGGGTAT